>CAVWPU010000044.1:0-175003 GCA_963756955.1 uncultured Alphaproteobacteria bacterium | reverse complement strand
GCGCCCCTGATCCAACCGGCGATGGCGCGGCCGATCTCATTTGGCGAATTTCTTGCACGTAATGGCGCCCCGCGACCGTCACCTCGGTCAGCGCTGGCAACCTGCGGATAAAGGCAAGGTCCTCGTCG
The DNA here is from genome assembly GCA_963756955.1 of uncultured Alphaproteobacteria bacterium. GTDB lineage: Bacteria > Pseudomonadota > Alphaproteobacteria > Rhizobiales > Beijerinckiaceae > Roseiarcus. The sequence goes on along the minus strand of CAVWPU010000044.1, from coordinate 174,875 downwards.
TTGGCGAGGATCGCACCGGGCTCGGCCCTGAAGAACAGCTTGGGCACACGGCTCCCTAACAGCCACTCCGCCGAGGCGGCCACGATCTTGACCACATCGGGGGGCTCGCCCCCAATGGGGATCTGCCGGGGCCACGTCAGCATCGGTCGTCGCCCCTCGCCAGGCTCGGCGAACGGCCGTCGGTACTCCGCGATCTCCTCGGCGGACAGGGTGCGCAGAATGGCGCCAGGCAGGATTTTCTCGATGAAGAAGTTGTCTGGCAGGACCATCGCCTCGCCGGCCTTGGAACGCAGCGCCTGGAAGGCTGGACGCATATGCGATCTTGTCCCAATGGTCCCAGCCCGGCGGCCGGACGATCGCCTCCATAAACGCGATGCCCTTGACGGCCTTGCGGTTGCGATTGGCCCAGTCAAAGCCGAGGGCCGAGCCCCAGTCATGGATCACGAAGGTGACCCGATCACGCACCTCCAAAGCTTCCAGCAAAGCATCGAGGTAGCGGCGGTGTTCGACGAAGCGATAGGAGCCGGGCCCACTGTCAGGCAGTTTGTCCGAATTGCCCATACCGATCAGGTCTGGGGTGATGCAGCGGCCGAGTAGCTGCAGGTGCGGCAACACGTTGCGCCACAGGTATGATGAGGTTGGATTGCCGTGCAACAGCACGATAGGGTCACCCTGTCCCACCTCCACATACGCCATCTCGCGGCCGAGGACTTGACGCCGTTGCTTCTGGTAAGGAAACGCTGCGGAAAACATCCCTGTCATGTTCGCTTCTCCAGCTTGCTGATCAAAAAACCTTCGCGCGGGTAGCGCGCCTCGTGTGGCGGGACTGGTCAGATCGACTTCACCTCGCCGCCGTCCATGCGAAGGGTCGAGCCGGTCATCCAGCGGGCGCCGGGCGAGACGAGGAACGCCATCAATTCGGCGATCTCTCCGGGTTCGCCGTACCTCGCGATGCCGCTTCCTTCGGGAAATTGGCGGTGGCCTCCTCCACCGTCATGTTGTGCAGCGGCGCCCAGTGCTCGAGATAAGACCGGCGGCGGCCGGTCATCACCGGGCCGGGCAGCACACTGTTGACTTGAACACCTCGGTGATTCCGCGATCGGAGAACGCCTTCGCCATGCGCGACGATCGCCGCGTTGATCGTGCCGACGGCGGCGTAGGGTGATTTGGGAAACAGGGCCGAGTTGCCCGACATCATCACGACCGAGCCTTTGGCCTGTTTCAATGCCGGCCAGGCGGCGATGGTCAGTCGCCGGGCGCCATGCAGTTTTAATGCGAAGCCGCCCTCCCACTGTGCATCGGTCATCTCGAACAGGTCGATCTGCGGCACCGCACCCGCAATGTTGAGCAGGGCGTCTATCCGGCCGAACATAGCAACGCACTGCTCCACCACGGCCCGCGCGGCGTCCGGCTGCGCCAAGTCCGCATCGATCACCAGCGCCTCCGCGCCGGCAGCCCTGACCGACTCGGCTGTCTGCTCCAGATTGGTTCGATTCCGGGCGACGAGGACCAGTGCCGAGAAGTCGCGTGCGAGGCGGATTGCGGTTGCCTTGCCATTCCCTGGCTCGCGCCCGTTATGATTGCCACGCTCTCGGACATTTTATGATCCCCTATCGGAATAGGAATCTGCAGAGGCCGCAGCCAATTCAGACCAGGGAGTAACCGGTGAAGGTTGGCGATCATGCGCACTAGACCCGGGCGCCGAACCCACTGCGCTCCATCCCCAACGCCACGCGAGCGAAGTCTTGTTTGAGCAGATAGAAGGATGCCGCCAGAAACAGGAAATCCTTCAATAAAAACGCGACGGGAAGATACATGGCAGGAAAGCCACCTGCCTCCGATGCCCACGCATTGGGAAGAAACGGAATGATGGAGACGGTGCCGAGAAAAGTGACGATCGAACCAAGCGCTCCGAGCGCCCAAGCTTCGGGCTCCAGTAACCCAGAAAGATCAAGGTGCCGAACAGCCATTCCGTCGCACCGAGGAAGAAGCTTGCGCCGCGAATACCGAATGCCGGGATCAGCCAGAACACCAGCGGGCTGTGCGCTATGAACGGAGTGATTTGTTGCGCCTCGAAGGCAAACCACTTTTGATAGCCGAATATGTAGAAAGTAAAAATCATCGCTGCGCGGATCAACCTGCAATCCAGGTTGCCGCGAAACACGTTGCTTCTCGACAGATTGATAATGAGCGCGCTCATGATACTGCCGCTCTCCGTATTGGTCTTTACAATTTCGGAGCGGTAGCGCGATTGAGCGCTATCTGATCCCGCGCCGGAAACGGATTTTTGCATTGCTGATCTCCTTGGCCTTCAGGCGCGGGCATCACGCGCTAACGGGAAAACCGGCCCGGAATAGGAGCTTGGGGAAGTCAGCCGGGAAGAAAGTCCCGGATGGCCGTTGCGATCTCGGTGGCGTGGGTTTCCACTGCGAAATGGCCGGCGTCGAAGAAGCGCACGACCGCGTCGGGGATGTCGCGCCTGAAGGCCTCAGCGCCCTCAGGCAGGAAGAATGGATCGTTCTTGCCCCATACCGCGAGCAAGGGCGGCTTGTGCGTTCGGAAATAGGCCTGAAAGGTCGGATAGAGTTCGACGTTGCTCCTGTAGTCGCCGAACAGATCGAGCTGGATCTCGTCGGCGCCGGGCCGCGAGAGATAGAAATTATCTAGGGAGTAGCCGTCCGGGGAGACCCTCGTTACGTCTGGGACGCCGTGGGTGTACTGCCAAGCCGTCGTCTCGGGCTTCAGGAAAGCGCGCAGGGCCTTCCGGTTGGCGAGCGACGCGTCCTGCCAATAGGCCCGGATAGGGTTCCAGCCGGCGCTCAGCCCCTCCTCATACGCATTGCCGTTTTGGGAGATGATCGCGGTGATCCGGTCTGGATGCTTGACGGCCAGCCGGAAGCCGGTCGGCGCGCCGTAGTCAAACACGTAGATGGCGTAGCGTTCGAAGCCGACGGTTTCGGTAAAGCGGTCGATCGTGTCCGCGATGCTTTCGAAAGTATAGTCTCGGCCCGGCATGTCAGAATTTCCGAAACCAGGCAGGTCGGGAGCGATGATGTGGAAGCGATCGGCCAGCAGCGGTATCAGGTCGCGGAACATGTGGCTCGCGCTCGGGAAGCCGTGGAGCAAGAGAAGCTTGGGCGTGCCCGCTCTCCCCGCCTCGCGATAGAAAATCTTGAAGCCCGCTACGTCGGCGGTGCGATACGCGACGACAGTCATGGCGTGTTTCCTTTGTCGATCTACGGCGACGTGCTTCTCAATTGGCTCGCGACGAGTGCGCCAGGCCGCTCCGGGCCAGACGCGGAGGTTAGGACGGTTGCTCGGCCCGGACCGCTGCGATCGCCTCGCGGAGGACATCCAAAACGGAAGAGGGGGCCGTCACCATTGGCGTGTGGTCGACTTCATGCTGGCGGACCCGGGCATGCATCCGTTCGGCCATGAAGCGCTGATTGTCCTGAACGATCATGCGGTCCTCCTCAGCCACCAGGAACCAGGTCGAGCGGTCCTTCCACAGCGGGCGCGGCGCGGCGATGGTGATGCAGGCAGGCGAGATCGGCCGTTGGACGGCTGCCAGCACCGCCAGCTCATCGGCGGCGGCATTCTGCGCGAAGGCGGCGCCGAAGGCCGTGTTGGGCAGGTAGATCAGCCCGTGAACGTCAGGTGCGAGCTTGGGCGCCAATGGATGCGGCTTGCCACGGTTAAAAACGTCCGCGACGGTCTCGCCCTCATCCGGAGCCAGGGCGGCGACATAGACGAGCGCCTCAACCTTGTCGCTGCGCGTGGCGCCGATCACCGCGCCGGCGTAGGCGTGGCCGGCGAGAACGATCGGGCCAGGCAGCCGCTCCAACGCGCGGTCGAGCGCCGAAACGTCGTCCTGGAATGAGGTCAACGGCAGGGGCGCCGCCATCACGTGAAGGCCATCGGCCGCAACGGGTCGGATAATCTTCGACCAGCTCGATCCGTCGGCCCAGGCGCCATGGACGACCACAACGCTCACATCACCGGAAGACATCGTTGCTCTCCTTCAAGGGGAGGGATCCCTGACCGATGGGCGTCTGTTGTTGCGCGCGGTCACCGGATAGTCCGGCGCGCCTGTCACCGGGTGGTCGCGGGCCGCTTTAGAAAATCAACGCCTGCGTCCCAAGCTTCTGCGTTGCGGTAACTATATTCGCGTCGCGCTCTGACCCAAGTTAAGCGGCGTAAAACTGGGTTAAATGAGGTGAAGCCGGGGAATCGCTTGAAGCGGTCGCGGCGAGAGCGATCATGAGCCGCAGGCAAGCAACCTTTTCATGCCCGCCCGGTCGCAGTTCCTGGGAACGCAATTTGACGTCGCGAAATTCGTTGGGCGCTCGGCGGCACGAAATGAGGCACAATGAGAACGCCGCGGAGCTTGCAGCATCAAAAGCCCCGCCCTAATGTCGGCCAGCGCAATGGATCGGGCCTTATGGCACACGCCTTGCCGCACTCGGGTCCCGCAAGTTCAGGCCGTCGGCAACAGGACGGTGCTGCGGCTTGTGGTTACGGATCACGAGCACGTGAAACGATATCGTTCGGCCCGTTCCGTGTCGTTGTCGCCGAGAGGCTACTCCTTAAGCAGGACGAGCCCGTCGCGGTGGGGGCTCGCTCATTCGACATCCTCGTCGCTCTCGTTGAGCGCCCAGGCGAGGTCGTCAGCCACCGGGACCTGATGCAACGCGCCTGGCCGGACGTCACGGTGGAGGAGGTCAACCTCCGGGTCAACGTCGCAAGTCTGCGCAAGGCTCTGGGCGATGGCGCTGATGGCGTCCGGTACATAACCAACATTCGCGGCCGGGGTTATTGTTTCGTCGCACCCGTGGACCGCGTCGCGGGACACGAGCTTCCACCGGCTGTCTCGAGCCCCCCGACCACGCTCCCAAAACTGCCTGCGCGGCTCGCGCGGATTGTGGGCCGTGATGAGACAGTCTCGGGACTGTCCTCCCTCATCTTGTCGCGACGCTTTGTGAGCATTGTCGGAACTGGTGGCATCGGCAAGACGACAGTCGCCATCGCCACGGCCCACGTGCTGCGGGAAGATTTCGGCGACGCCGTCTACTTCGTCGATCTCGGTGCGCTCACGGACGCTGGGTTCGTCGCCAGCGCCGTCGGCGCGGCGCTCAATTATCTCGACCTGGCACAAGACCCCATGCGAGGCCTAGTCGCCTTTCTCGCCGAAAGACGGATCCTCCTCATCCTCGATAGCTGCGAGCACGTGATCGAGGCCACGGCGGCTTTGGCGGGACTCCTCTTCGTGGAGGCGCCGCAGCTTCACATCCTCGCGACGAGTTGTGAGGCTTTGCGTGTGGAGGGCGAGAATGTCCACCTGCTTATGCCGCTCGATACTCCCCCCGACCTGGCGGCGCTGACCGCGGCCGATGCGCTTGCTTCGCCTGCCGTGCAGGTATTCATGGAGCGTGCGGTCGCCAGCGGCTACCGATCCGAACTGACGGACGCGGACGCGCCGACGGTCGCAGAAATATGCCGTCGCCTCGACGGGATCGCACTTGCGATCGAACTGGTGGGCAGCCGGGTCGGCGCCTACGGCGTCCGAGGCACGGCCGAATTGCTTGACCATCGTTTCAAACTGCTCTGGCCGGGCCGGCGCAGCGCGCCCCAGCGCCATCAGACACTGCAGGCAATGCTCGACTGGAGCTACAACCTGCTGTCAGAGTTCGAGAAGACGATCCTGTGCCAGCTCGGAACGTTTGTCAGCCATTTCACGCTCGAAGGCGCTCTGTCGGTCGCGGGCGACACAGGCGCTGAGGCGGCGTTCGTTGCCGAGGCGCTCGCGAGTCTTGTCAATAAGTCTCTTGTCTGGAACTCCGATGTCGGTGGCTCAACCTCTTACCGGCTTCCGGATACGACCCGTATCTATGCTGCGGCCAAGCTCGCCGAACGCGGAGAAGAACGACGAGCTGCACGGCGACACGCGCTGTACTACAAGGATCTTCTTCCCCCGGAAGCGATCAAAGCGAACATATTCGTTGGCCGAGACATCTCGCCCTATCGACCTCATCTGGGAAATATCCGGGCAGCGCTAGAATGGTGCTTTTCCGCGACCGGTGATACTGCCATCGGCGTCGAACTTTCCGCCCGAGCGGCGGCGTTGTTTGCCGGACTGTCGTTTGTTCGCGAATGTGAGCGCTGGTGTGAGCTTGCCATCGCCGTACTGCCTGAGAGCGACCGCGGAACTCAGCAAGAATTGGCGTTGCTGGAGGCGCTCGCCATGTCCTCAATGTCCACGCGTGACGACAGCAATGAGATGGCAAGGATAGCGATCGAGCGGGCGCTCACGCTTGCCAAAGCCATCGGGGAGCCTCTGCATCAGCTACGCTTGCTCGGCTACCTCCAAATATTCTTGACACGGGTCTGCGAACATCATGCCGCACTTGCAATCGCCGAGCGCAGCGTCACACTTGCCCGAGCGGCAAGCGACGCCAACGCGATCATAATGTCCGAGTGGATGCTCGGTGCAACGCATCATTTTCTCGGCGACCAAGTTGCGGCACAGCACCATTGCCAAACCGGCTTCAAACTTTCCGCTACATCTGGTGACGTTTATATCGACGCATTCGGTTACGACTATCACGTGCGGACGCTTATTACGCTGTCGCGCGCGCAATGGCTACTTGGTCGGCCTGAACGCGCGCTCGCAACCGCCCGTCAATCGATCAACGAGGCCGCACGGCGCGACCATCCTGTCACAGTGTGTCTTTCGTTCATCTACACCGTTTCGGTCTTCCTGTGGGCCGGCGAAGTCGCGGAGGCGCAAGAGAGCGTCGAACGCCTGATCGCATGCGCCACAAAATACTCTCTCGGCCGCTACGATGTCTTCGGCCTCGCACTGAAGGGAGAGGTCCTCATCGAACAACGCGAGCCCCGCGCCGGGGTTCAGCTCCTGCGGGAAGCGCTGGCAGCGCTGCAATTAGGGCAACAGTACATTCTCGCAGGGGGCTTCCGCCGCGCCTTGGCGGAAGGGCTGATGCGCTGCGAGGCGTTTGATGATGCGAGAGCGGCGATTGCCGATGCCATGGCGTGGGCGGCAAAGGACGAAGGCAAGTTCGACATGCCAAACCTGCTGCGCGCCCGCGCCGAGATTTTATTGGCGGGGCCGGAACCCGACGAGGCGGCGGCGGAGGAGTTGCTGGTTCGCTCGCTCGAATGGGCACGGGAACAGTCCGCACTGGGATGGGAGCTACGGTCTGCAATTACCCTCGCGCGCTTATGGGCGCGGCGCGGGCATGCTGATCGCGCCAGGGAGATGCTAGCCGGCGTTTACCAGCGGTTTGACGAGGGGTTCGAGACAGCCGACCTAAAGACCGCGCGCCGCCTTCTCGCCGACCTCCGGCACGGATCGCACGATCTCGTCCACTGAGTTCAAATTTATGCTGATTGGCTTAGGCGCAAGGTTGCTAGGCCGACGCGGGCGACCGTCATCGGCCGGCCGGATTAATGCGATAGCTAGCTGAGACATCGTCGGCTGATCATGAGACTCCATACCGCCATCGCCGCATGCAGCGCAATCGCGGGCCAGAAGAGAACGCCGATCATGCCCGAGACGCCGGTCATTACGAGGACGGCGGCCACGCCACAATTGTAGAACAGCATCGCGCTTGTCACCTCGCTCGCCGCCTGCCCGCGCGACAGCCAGGAGGCGAGGCCAAGGGCGAGCAGTGCGACCCCCGCGACGCGTCCGAGGGGGATGGCGGCCCCGGAGATGTCAGATGCAAGCAGCAGTCTCACGACGAGATCGGGGGCTGCGATCAAGCCGAGCCCCGCGCCCGCTTCAATGGCGGCGGTCACGGCGAGAAAGCGGTCCATGGCGCAACCCGCTTGAGGCGAACAGGAAAATCAGTTGTCCGTCTTCTTCATGCCCTCATCCACGGCCGGCTTGTCCGCCTCCTTGATCTGCGAAGGTCCGAGGTCGAACGTCAGCTTATCGATCGCGCCCGTGAAGCGGAACGGCACGTCGTAACTGTCGTCCACCGGCGTGCGTGTGTCGGCGCCGACATCGAACGTTTCGTCGATCGACATCAGCAGTGGAATTGTATGCTCGATGGTTTTCTTCGACAATTCGTGGCCGTCGACCGAGAGCACGCCCGTCCCGCCCTTCGCGAGTCCCGGGCCGTCATATTTGAAATCGAAAACAATGTGGTGCTTGCCCGGCGCGAGGGGTCGCGTGAACAGGTCCTCGCCGGTCACGCCGCCCTCCCATCGCGTCTGCTTGAGGTCGAGGAAATTGTAGTCGAACACCGGCTTGCCATGGAGGAGATAGAGGCCGTAGCCGCCGAAGCGGCCGCCGAGCGTGACGATCATCCCCTCGGCGCCGCCTTCGGGGACGGTGATGTCGGCGGTGATTGTGTAATCGCGGTCGAGGATGCTCGGCGCGTTGCCGACGGGAATGCCGGTGTTTTCGCCGACATAAGTGAATTGGGTCTTGCCCGCCGTTGCGCTCGGACGCGGCGTCAGCAGCCGCGAGAACCCGGAATTGTCGAGCGGGAAGACATTGTTCTCGGACGCGACAGTTTTGAACAGCCCCTGCATCTCCTTGAGCTTGTCCGGCATTTTCGCCGCGAGATCGTCGGACTCGGAATAGTCTTTCGCGATGTTGTAGAGTTCCCACTTGTAGCCCGTCTCGAGGTCGGGAAGCTTGCCTGTGGCGAGCAGCCAGGGCGCGGCGGGCGGCGTGGTCGCCGCGATCCAGCCATCGTGATAGATGGCGCGATTGCCGACCATCTCGAAATATTGCGTGTCGCGCTTCGAGGGCGCGTCGGCGTTCGCCTTGTCGAAGGTGTAGCCCATGCTCACCCCTTCGATCGGCTTTTGCGCGATGCCGTCGACGGTCGTCGGCGCCTTGATTCCCGCAGCCTCGAGAATTGTCGGAACGACATCGACGATGTGGTGGAACTGACTGCGGATTCCGCCGACATCATTGATGTGACCGGGCCAGGAAATCGCCAAACCCTGCCGCGTGCCGCCGAAATGCGACGCGACCTGCTTGGTCCATTTGAAAGGCGTATCGAACGCCCACGACCAGGCGACTGACATATGCGGATAGGTGTTGTGCGAACCCCAATCCTCGTAATGCAGCATCTGCACGACTTCGGGGAGAGTCAGGATGCCGTTATAGGCGGTCAACTGATTGAAGGTGCCTTCGAGCGTGCCCTCGGCGCTCGTGCCGTTGTCGCCGTCAATGTAGATGATCAGCGTGTTGTCGAGCTTGCCCTCGTCCTGCACTTCCTGGATCACGCGGCCGATTTCATAGTCCGTGTAGGCCGTATAGGCGGCGAACACTTCGGCCTCGCGGGCATAAAGCGTCTTCTGGATCAGCGAGAGCGAATCCCATCGCGGCAGCTTGGCGCCGCCATAAGCGTCCTGACCATCAGGCCATGGGGTGAGCTGCGTCTCCGGCGGGATGACGCCAAGCCGCTTCTGGTTGGCGAAAATCTGCTCGCGCAGCTTTTCCCAGCCCATGTCGAACTTGCCGTGGAACTTGTCGATCCATTCCTGCGTCGGCTGGTGCGGCGAGTGGCTGCCGCCCGGCACGTAATAGACGAAGAACGGCTTGTCGGGCGCGGAAGCGTTGAGCTCCCGCATATGATGGATCGCGTCGTCCGCGAGATCGGTGGTGAGGTTGTAGCCGGGCTTTCCGACCCACGGCTCAACCGGGCTTGTGTTGCGATAGAGATAGGGCGTCCACTGGTCCGTCTCCCCGCCGAGGAAACCGTAAAAGTACTCGAACCCCAGTCCGACCGGCCATTGCTCGAAGGGGCCGGCCGCGCTGTATTGATAGGTCGGAATGTTGTGGTCCTTGCCGAACCACGAGGTCGCATAGCCGTTGTCGCGGAGGATCCGGCCGATGGTGGCGTTCTCGGGACCGATGATGGAATCGTAACCTGGGTAGCCGGTCGACAATTCGCCGATCACGCCGTAGCCCACCTCATGATGGTTGCGCCCGGTGATCAGCGCGGCTCGAGTCGGCGAGCAAAGGGCGGTCGAGTGGAACTCCGTGAAGCGCAAGCCGGCCGCAGCGACGCGATCGAGCGCCGGCGTTGGTATCACGCCCCCGAACGTGCCGGGGACGCCGTAGCCCTGATCGTCGGTCATGATGAGCAGGACGTTGGGCGCGCCCTTCGGCGGCACGACGCGCGGCGGCCAGAACGGCGTCGATCCCGAGGCCGTCTCCTTGATCACGCCGCCAAACGGCACGGGCGGAGGCGGAAGCTGCGCGCCGTCGATCGTCATCGTTGCGCTCGGGGGAGCCGAGTGTGCCGTTGACCTCCTGCGACGAAACCGGGGCGGCGTCCCACAATGACATCAGAGCGGTCAGCGCGATCCCGCGACGAAGCCATTGGCGATTTATGTTCCCCCCTTGTTCGCGCATGTGTTAACAGCTCTCAATTGTGGGCGGCAACTTGAGCGCGGCAATCTCAATCCGCTGCTTTTATCGATCCTGCGAACGCGTTTTTCGCCCGGTCGTTCTCGGAATTGAGCCCGGGATCGACGTCGAGCCACGAACCCAGGCACCAATGGCCGAGCTGCGGCGCGGTGCAGTCCGGCGTGACCGGGCCGGGATCGCAGACGCAGTATTTATCAGCATGCGGCGTGATGCTGGCGAGTTCCTTACGCTCGCCAGACGGCAGGGCGAAAGTCGTTTGGGCGCCGCCGGTCTTGACCGCGAACTGGCACACATGTCCTGCGGGAGCTGCGCATAGGAAGGTCACCGTTTGTTGCGCGCTCGCGGGTGTGGCGAGGCAAAGCGGCCCTGCAAGGCAAAGCGCTGTCGATAAGAAGCAAATTTCGCATGGGTGAGCCCTCACTTCTCTTGCATCATGCCTTCGGCGCGATCCTCCTTGATCATCTTGCCGACGGCATGAATGATCTTCTCCTCCGGATGCGCCTTGCAATATTCGATCACCTGGTGCTCGACTTCGCGGCCCTTCTTGAAGTCGGCGAAGTGCTTGTGCGCGAGGCCGTTGTACCAGCCGCTGTACCAGCTGGTCAGCGCGTTGGCGTCTTCTTGGTAGGTGTTGGCGAGCTGGCCGCAGGTCAAAGTCTGGACATCGATGAAGCCGTTCGCGTCCGCATAGGTCGAGAGCGGCACGGGATCGGCTTTCGCCGCGCTGAGAGTCGTGATTGCTGTGACGGTCGCGATGAGAAGCAGTCTATTCATGGTGTCTCCCAATCCTTCAAAAATTACGCGACAGCGCGCAATCCGCGTCGCGCCCAATCCAGGCTGGCGCAGGCGTCACCGGCAGATGCGAACGCCAGCGCGGTAGGTAGCATCCCGCGGCGACTGGCCGATGGGTGACGACAGCGCCGCGCGAACCCGCGCAGCCCGCCCTGTAAACGCCTTTGGCGCAGACGACGGCGTTTGCTTCAACGGGGATCGCCGCGAAGAGAAGCGCCGCCAGAGAAGTGATGAGAATTGCCTTCATGGAGACTAAGCCCTCTGTTGTGAGCAGGTTGGCGCCGGCCTGGGCCGCCCAAAGCAGCGCGGCGATGACAAGTTGGCGAGCGAACATGAACCAGCTCCTCGTTTCGCCGCGTTCGACCGCGCGCGGCGGACTTTTATGCTTCCACGAAGCAGCGGTCATTGACTTCGCGGCCCAAAAATCGGCAAATTGAGCCAAATGGCGGGGCACGCGAATTCGCCCTCCGGGGCATCTGACAGAACGGTCGTAATCGGCCCCGCGCGAAGAGGCAGGCTTGGATCGCGTTACTCGAGCAAAGCCGCGCTTCGCCACGATCAAGGTTAGAAATGCGGCGGCGATCCTCCCGACCCTGGTCGAGCTTGGCGTCGATCCGAACGCGGTGCTGCGCAGCGTCGGAATCGAGCCGGCGATGTTTGCCGATCCCGACAGCGACCTGCCGTTCGCAACGCTCGACCGACTGGTGGAGGCCTGCGTGAAGGCGACGGGCTGCGAATTGTTCGGGCTCCGCGTCGGCGCGCGGATGCAACCGACGGCGGTCGGGCTCACTGGCCTCGTGTCGATGCACGCGCCGACGGTGCGCGACGCGCTGGAAGTCCTCTCCTCCACTCTCAAGACCAGCAACACGGGTGTTGCAGTGACGCTCGACGTTCGGGGCCAAGTCGCGTCGTTCCAGTATGTCGTCACCGCGCCCAACATTGGCGCCGCCGACCAGATCGTCGATGCGGCGATCGCAATGATCGTCAACACGATGTGTAGGCTGTGCGGTCCGACCTGGCGAGCGCAACGGGTGCGCCTGAGCCGTGATGCCCCGCGGGATAAGGCGCCGTTCGCCGAGTTCTACAGGGTTCCAGTCGAATTCGGGGCGCTGACCGCCGGCGTGATGTTTGACGCCGCGGCGCTCGACTGGCCGGTGCGCGACCGAGATCCGGACTACGCAAAGATCCTGGCCCCCTTGCTGGTGGATGCCGTCGCCAATGCGGAAGGCGACTTCGTTTCGGCGGTCAAGTCGGTGTTGCGCACGCGGATCGGCGCCGGGTCACTCACGCGCGACAGAGTCTGCCGCGCTCTCGGTCTCAACGCCCGCACGCTCGCCCATCGGCTCGAGGCGTTCGGGGTCACTTTCTCGGGCCTCGCCGACGAAGTGCGGTTCGACGCCGCGCAGAACCTCTTGCTCAAGGACCGGCGCATCGGCGAGATCGCGGCCGAACTCGGTTTCGCTGAGCCGAGCGCGTTCATCCGCGCGTTCAAGTCCTGGTCGGGGACAACGCCGGCGCGATGGCGGGCCGAGCGCAGGGTTTGACCGGGAGAGCTTGACGACCGCAATCACTTTATCGGAACCTATGTCGTCCAGGCGCGTTTATGCCAGCGCTGACGGTTCACCACATTGTCGTCACTTACGAGCGCGGTCGGGAGCTGCAATGCAGAGGATCATTACCTGTGCTTCCGTGATCGCGGCGGTGGTCATGGTAGGCTCGGCGGCCGCGATTTCGCGCGCGGCCGAGACGCCTGGCCCGTCCGACGCCTCTCTCGTGGAACGAGGCGCTTATCTTGCCCGAGCCGGAGATTGTGAAGCCTGTCACACCAAGCCCGGCGGCTCGCCTTACGCAGGAGGCGTAGCGCTCGACTTCGCCCTTCGGACCCCTCTATCCGCCCAACATCACGCCGGACTCAACTCACGGCATTGGCGCTTGGTCTGACGACGACTTCTATCGTGCAATGCACGAGGGGGTCGGGCGCCACGGCGAATATCTCTATCCCGCCTTCCCCTATCAATGGTTCACGAAGGTGACGCGGGACGACGTGCTGGCGATCTGGGCCTTCCTGAAGACAGTCCCCCCTTCGAGCGAACCGTCGAAGCCCAATCGGCTGATGTTTCCTTTCGACATCCGGGCGGGCCTCGGACCCTGGAATGCTCTTTATTTCCACCCCGGCGAGTTCAAGCCGGATCCGGCGAAGTCGGACGAGTGGAACCGCGGAGCCTATCTCGTGGAAGGCCTCGGCCACTGCGCCGATTGCCACACCCCCAAGGGGCTTGCGATGGAGCCTCAAAACTCCAAGGCCTACTCAGGCGGATCGATCGACAACTGGTATGCGCCCAACATAACCTCCGATCCGGCGGAGGGAATTGGGCGCTGGTCTGAAGGCGATCTGGTCAAATATTTCAAGACAGGCGCAGACCCGGGAAAGGGCGTCGTGGTCGGACCCATGGCACAGGTGGTGTACGACAGTCTGGCTCATCTCACCGACAGCGACCTCCAGGCGATCGCAGTTTACGTCAAGTCGATTCCGCCCCTCGCCAGCTACAAGCCCGACCGGCCCAGCGGCGAAGTCGGGCCTCATGCGTCGGGTGAGAACATCTATATTCAACATTGCAGCTTCTGCCATCAGTTGGACGGCCGGGGCAGGCCGGACGCCGTGCCCGCGCTTGCAGGCAATGGCGCAGTCAAGGCCAAGGGTCCGGAGGACGTCATCCGCGTGATCCTTGGCGGCCACCTGGCGACTGGAACCTTCGCCCCGATGCCTGCGGTCGGGGCCGGGTTGACGGACCAGGAGATCGCCGATGTCACCGACTATGTCCGCAACGCATGGTCCAACGCCGCCCCGGTGATCCAGAAGACCGGCCTCGTGGGTGACATTCGCGCGAAAATGGTCAGCGGGCTCGCAGGACCCGGGGCCCGCGTGGAGAACAGCGACCCTTGCCTGATCGGACCGGATTCGCCGCCCGTTCCGTTCATCGAAGACCAGCAGATCGACAAAACGCTCAGCGCGATGACCCCCGAGTCGATGCTGGCGACAGTCCCGTCCCTGATCGCGCGCGTGAAGGCGATTTCCCCGGACAAACCGCAGGCCGACATCATCAATGGCCTGATGCTCGCCTATTGCCGGATCGAAGCCCGGACGCCTGATTTCCTGAATCCCCATGGGCGTGAGCAGCTCAATCGGTTCGGACAGCTCGTTTACAGCGAACTCGCCTCGAAAGGGCGCGAGTGAGGCATGGCGGACGGAGAGGAGAGCGCGCCGTCAGGCCCGTTTGACGAGTCCGATCACCTTGCCCCATCGGAGAAGGACCAGGCGGCGCAGCATGCCGCTCCCCCTGCGGTCGTCATTCACGAAATCCTCCGCAAGGAGGGCGAAGAGGAACTCAGCCGAGGACCGGGCGCTGTTTTCTTTTCGGGCCTCGCCGCCGGCTTGTCGATGGGCTTTTCGTTTCTCGCGCTTGCGCTTATCCAGAGCCAGCTTCCGGAGGGGCCTGCGCGCCACCTGATCGCAAGCGCTGGCTATTCGCTTGGCTTCGTCATCGTCGTCCTTGGACGGCAGGAGCTTTTTACCGAAAGCACTCTGACCGCGGTGCTCCCTCTGCTTGTTAAGCGCGACTGGAGAACATGGCAGTCTCTGCTTAGGTTCTGGGCCGTGGTTCTCGCCGCCAATCTCCTTGGCACCTTGATTTTCGCAGGGCTCCTCGCGATCAACGGTCTCTTTAGCGAAGACGTGCGAACGGCGTTGCAGGAGATCAGCCGGGAGGCCGTCAGCGGCCCGTTCTGGCCGACCGCGATCAAGGCCATTTTCGCGGGCTGGCTGATCGCCCTCATGATCTGGCTATTGCCAAGCGCCCGGTCCGCGCGCCTTTTTGTGATCTTGCTCCTGACCTACGTGGTCGCAATCGGGCGCTTCTCCCATGTGATCGCCGGGTCGGTCGAAGCGTTCTTCGCAATCTTTGCAGGTCAGGCGTCATTTTATGACTACCTCGCAGGTTTCTTTATCCCCACGATTCTCGGGAACACGATCGGCGGCGTGGCTCTCGTGGCGCTTCTCAACCACGCGCCACTGGCGCCGGAATTGCGAGAATGAGAACAGGCCGGCTCGATATGGCTTCCTCCGTCGAGATCGCCCCGCTGAGGTTCACCTCGGTGACGCCCGCCTCAAAGAGGTCAGGTCGCCAGAAGGTTCTTTGCTCCTCCATTTATTCCAAACCTCGAGCGAGATGCTCTGGGTTGGCCACTGAATTGGCCCGCAGTCAATGATTTGACCAGCATGGAGAGCGCGCGGCTCGCACCCTTGATGGGATACGCGGAAGCGTGAGCGGATGCGACGACGCTCGTCGCTCGTCCACTGGCCGGTCTATCCGCGCTTGAGACGGATTATGTACGGTCGCGCGGATATCTCACTAAGGAAATCCCGTTCGTGTCACAGCGCCGATCAACCGACTCCGGCGCGGCAACAGCGCGCGCTGAACGCCGCCGGCCTCGAGGTAGCGGCGGGGGTTCGGCTATCAGTCCTGAAACGGTTTCCGCCCGCGAAGAGCCCGCTGCTTTCCTTTACGGGAATCACGCCGTATGGTACGAGGGGCCTGCACCCAGTGTGATGGGCAGCCAAAAAGCAGCGCTAAGCTGTAGCAAGGGGAGGACTAAATGGTTGAAATTTCCTGCGACCCGAAAGCGCCCCATCGGCTTAGTGCAGAGTACGCCGATTCTGAAAAGAGACGTCTCAACTACACGCTGAAGCAAAAATTGATGGCCGCCGGCAGCGGCATGGTGCTGAAGGGATTTGCGTTCGGATTCGCGCTGGGTGGATTGACCTCGGCGCCGCCGGCCTTTGCCGACGAGCTAAATTGGTGGCGTGAACCCCCGCCGCCCCCACCGTCATTGACCGTTCCAAAGGCGAAGTGCGGCCCGCGTGATCACTCCGAGGCGGCCGCGCGGGTCCTGCAAGGCCAGGTCCCGGCGTCGCTGCGCGCGACCGGCTTCCAAGGCTTCAACTGCAATCTCGAGCTGGTCGGACAGGTGCGCGGAGACGGGGCGAACTGGCAAACGGACGAATTTCGTGAACACCGAGACGAGTTCCATGGGTTCCCGTTTGGACGAAATCGAGTCAATCACACTTGCGCCTACCATGGCACCGCCTATGCGACGGCTACCGGCCCTACAACTGGCCGCACGCAAATCGGCGTTCCAGTCATCGACATGACCAACCCAAGCGCACCGGCGCCGACCGCGTACCTCACCACGATCTCAATGCTTGACCCTTGGGAGTCGCTGAAGGTCAACACGCCCCGCGCGCTTCTGGGCGCGGACAATGCGCATAACGGCGGCGGCGGGCAGGGCGGCCCAGAAGTCGACTTCTACGACATCTCTGTGGATTGCCGCTACCCGCAGATCCTCGCCAGCGTAGCCGTGGGCACCGGCGCCGACGGCGGCGTGCCGTCCCCCATATATCCGAACGGCCACGAAGGCGTGTGGGCGCCGGACGGCCTCACGTACTATAGAGGCGACCTCGCAAACGCCATGTATCATGCGATCGACACGTCCGATCCGACGAGGCCGAAGGAGATCGCAGCTTTCGACATTGGGACAGCGCTTTCGCCATTGACCGTCAAAAGCCATGGGCTTTCGCTGAGCGACGACGGCAATCGAGCGTACGTTGCTGTGCTAGGTGGGCTGTCCGGCGCGGGATACGACCCGTCGGCGCCGGCGAGCAATGGCTTCGCGGTGCTGGACACGAGCGCGGTGCAGGAGCGTAAACCCAACGCGCAAATCAAATTGATAAGCACCTTCTTGTACAAAGATGGCAGCGTCTCGCAGCACACGATTCCCGTGAAGATCAAGGGCAAGCCATACATCATCCAGGTTGACGAGGGGGGCAGCGGCGGCATCACCTACGCAGGTTGGCAGTCGGCGTGCGCGGCCGGCGTGCCTATGTTTCCAATGGCGCGAATCGTGGACATCAGCAACGAGAAGAAGCCGGCGCAGGTGTCGGAGCTGATACTTGAAATGAATAACCCGGCGAACTGCCAGGAGGTGCTTCCGGATATTGTGGGTCTCGCCATCTTCACCTACGGCACCCACTATTGCAGCGTTGACAACCGGGAAAATACGACGACCCTTGCCTGCGATGAGTTCAATTCGGGGATTCGCGTCTTTGACATTCGCAACCCGGCGCGGCCGAAGGAGATCGCCTACTATAATCCGGCCAGCGAGACGACGGCGAGTCCAGGATCCAACCACGTCACCTTCGCGCAGTGGGTAGCGGGCGGACCGGACTGGTGCTCCGCGCAGCTTCACATGGATGCTGACAAAGGCACCATTTGGACCACATGTCAGGACAATGGCTTGCTGAGCCTCAAGTTCACGAATGGCGTGTGGCCGTTCCCTGAAAGCTCGACGCCACCCGGCAAGCAGAACTGATCCTTTGGCCGATTCGAATAGCGCGCGGCCCCCGAGTGAGATCTGGGGCCGTATGCGTTGCTGTTGCTAGCGCCATAGACCGTCGGCGGGCGACGAAGAAGCGCAACCCGATGCGCCGACACGGCATCGAGCACCGCGCGCGGCGGGACGAGATCACCCGTATTGTCAGTCTACTGATCCTTTTCGCCGCCGGCTGCGGCTCCGCGGAAGCGCACTCATTTGGGGTGATGTACACCCTCCCGATCCCATTTTGGATGTACGCGTTCGCGGTATCTGCGACGCTCGCCTTATCGTTCTTGATGATTGGTGTCTTTGCCACCGGGCAAAGCCCCGAGAGCGTTTCGCGGCCCATCGACATTCAGGGCGTTGTGCCCCAGGCCGTATGGACGATCTTGCGCGGTCTGAGCGTTGTTCTGCTTGTTCTGACGATGCTGACTGGGCTGTTTGGCGTCCAGAACCCATTCAAGAATTTCAGCCTCACGTTTTTCTGGATCGGTTTCGTGCTCGGGTTCGCCTACCTTACTGCATTGGTCGGGGATCTTTATGCATTCATCAATCCCTGGCAGGCGCTCTGCGAGATGATCGAGCGGCTGCGCCCCATGGCGTTCAAGGGCCGCGTCCCGTATCCGGCATGGCTCGCCTACTACCCCGCTCTCGCACTCTACATGGGCTTCATTTGGCTTGAGCTTTTCGGGCATACCACGCCCCGAACCGTGGGTTTGACCCTGGTCGGCTACACGATGTTGAACTTCGCCGCGGCGGCGTTATTCGGTGCTAAGGCATGGTTCCGGTATGGCGAGTTCTTCGCTGTCTTCTTCCGGCTTCTCGGCAAAATCTCGCCACTCGCCTATGCGCAGAGCGCGGCGCCCGGCTCGAAGATCACTGTGCGCTTGCGCCGTCCGTTCATTGGGCTGATCGAGGAACCTGCGGATCATCCGAGTATTTTGCTTTTCGTGTTGTTTATGCTTTCGTCGACCGCCTTCGATGGCGTGCACGAAACGCTGCCGTGGGTGCAGATGTTCTGGAGATACGTCTATCCCCCTTTGACCTGGGCCATCGACCAGCCAAATAGTTTCTTCGTCGGGCTTTACTACGACTGGCAGTGGGCCATGCTGTGGCTCTCGCCCTTCATTTACTTCGCAATCTACATTCTTTTTATTTGGATCATGACTGGGCGTGGCTGGCGGTTGCGCGACCGGGCGCTCTTGTTCGGTTATTCATTGATCCCGATAGCTTTCGTCTACAATCTCAGTCATTATTTTACGTTGCTGTTCACCGATGCGCCACGGCTCCTGCCGCTCATTTCCGATCCGTTTGGTGCGGGAGGCGACTTGTTCGGCACGGCTCAATTCCTCCGT
This sequence comes from uncultured Alphaproteobacteria bacterium, assembly GCA_963756955.1. GTDB lineage: Bacteria > Pseudomonadota > Alphaproteobacteria > Rhizobiales > Beijerinckiaceae > Roseiarcus. The sequence continues at coordinate 155,885 of CAVWPU010000044.1, read as the reverse complement.
CAACCCATGAATCCGCCGCCAGCGCGTTTCGTATGGCATATTCAAGTGGGTCTCATCTTACTTGGCCACGTCATCAGCGTGTACCTTGCGCACCTACAAGCGCTACGGATCTTTCCCGAAGGCCGCAAGGCGCTCTGGAGCCAATTCCCGATGCTCGTCCTGATGATCGCGCTGACGAGCGTGGGTCTTTGGATCCTCTCGCTGCCTATCGGCGCCGGACAGGTTCTGGACCCTAACCCGACCAGCTCAGCATCGCCCCCGGCCAGAACAGCGGGCCCGGCGCCGTCGTTGGTTTCTAACGACGCCGCCTGACATATCGCGGCCATTCACGAAAGGGCTTAACAGTCCCGGCGAAGAGCGGCAGCGGACGGAGCGGTAGGCCGCGGATCTCATTGCTCCAGGTTCAGAGAAGCCATGGCCGACGAACGTTATCGAGCGGCCGTTTTGGAACGAGGCACGAGGTCGTTGTTTCTTGCGTGAAAACGCGCGCTGGCGATGACGAAGTCCTCGTTCAAGGGGGCCCATGGTCTTAAGGCCGTTCGCGGCGCCGGTTACCAAAGGATCAGGCCTTCCAGCCACGTAGTCCCGCGGCTCCGCATGCTTCAGGACGGCCTCGCTCATCAGGCGAGGTAAGGCAGCCTCATCAGCTATGTTAGGGGACAAACAATGCGCAAGGAAAGACAGAGATTTTCACGTGTCGCCGGCATGCCCCGGGTATATTTGCTGTTGATCTCGGCCCTCCTCTTTATCGCGCCAGAACGAGCGAAGGCGTTCGAAGCTGATGTGCATTACGGACTGACACACTGGCTCGCGTTGCAGGCGGGCTTCGAGCCGCTCCAGGCGCAGATCATCGCAACGGGCGACGAGCGCGTCGATTCGGGCGACATGCCCTACATCGACCTCGTCGCCATGTATGCCTGCCTGCATAGGGACGAGATCAGCGCCCGTCGCGCCGGGGAGCACCATTACCCTTCCGCAGGCAAGATTCCGGGGCCGCCGGAAGCGAGGCGTGTAGCGCCCAATAGCAGCGCCGCAAGAAGGGCAGCGCTGGCGGCGATCGAGGCTGGCGCAGACCAAGCGCAATTTAGACTTTCGCAACTGGGCGAAGGACTACACGTGCTTCAGGATTCGTGGTCGAATCAAGGCGTTCCAAGCGTTCCGCAGCTCGGCGACGTCCCTTCCACATGCGACAGCAAATTGGCCTGGGGTCACCCTGAGGCTCGCGGAGGTCCCGAGTCACACCGGGCCGATCTCACTATGTACTGGCCAGAGGACACGGTCGCGATGGCGCAGGCGACATACGACATCCTGAAACAATACCCTTCAATATCCGGGGCTCAGCGCAAAGTTCGCAATTGGGACGAGATTCGCCCGGAGCTCGACGACTTCATCAAGGCGCCGACTAAAACCGAAAAGGCGCGCTGGTTTGCGGCGCACGGAATGGAAGATGTCTCGTTCTTGGAGGGCATTTCTCTTCCCGACGGCGCGGAGGCTTTTCTGCAACATTGGCCCGGCCGTAAATTGCCGCCGCTGAGCGCCGAGGACTCACGCCAGCACGCGATCGATGCACAATTGCTCGACTTTTATAACCGTTTTTTCTCCCGGTGGCTTTCCGGAGACGACTTCGCTGCGGTGGTCGCGGAGTTTAAGGCGCCAGACACGAGCGGAGGAATAGCCGGCGCGACCATGGCGCCTGAACAGCTCGAGAGCCAGCTCAAGCTCTGGCGGCTGCGCGACCACGGCCGCGTAGCCGAACTCGCTCTCCAGCGCGAACCACTGACTGCAGAGGAGCGCGCCGCCATTGACGCGCTTGCAAAGCAACCCGACGCCTATGTCCGTTATGAACCCCTATCTCTAGCTTACTACCCCCTGCTCCCGGTTAGCGATGATAATGATGTATCGCCTTTGCTGCCGTTCTTTGTCGGCATGGTCTCTCCAAACGCAGGTCATCCGCAGGCGATCGCCGTAACGAAATTTCGCCACGCGCCCTACAACATCGTCGCAGTCATATCCGAGAATATCGATAGCCAATGGCGGGTCACATCGATCGTGTCCATCGTTGACCATTAGACAGCGTGTCCGCCCGGAAGCGGGAGTCGCTCCCACCTTGAGGCGGTCAAGCATCGCGAGCTCTAAAAATTGAATGCAAAAGTCTTCACGGTCACCGCCTCATAAAATCGACCAAGGTCGGGGACCCGTCTTTTAGCACGATCGTGCAACGCATACAGCGACCGCTTTCACGCCGGAGGCGCTGCCTTGCAATTCTTCTCGAGGAACTCATCGTGAGTAGGCATCACCTCGATGCAGTTGCCGATTGCACGTCGCATGCCTTCGATGTAGGCGCTCACGTCCTTAATGTTGACCACATCGACGATCGGGTTGTATCCGCGCGGCCGCAGGCCCTGGCCATGCATGACCTGGAACCAGCTGCCCTGCGCGAACAGCCCCTCGGCTTCATTGAGTAACCGGCCCTGACTCTGGAACAGCTCCATCTTATGCCGCAGCGTCTCCGGGATCGACATCGTGCGGGTATAGTTCCAAAATGGCGAGTCGTTGCGCTGCGTCGCGTGGTAATGCAAGATGATGAAGTCGCGGACGTGCTCGAACTCGCGCCGCGTCAGCCGGTTGTATTCGTCGATGTCGGGCTGGCTCGGCACAGCGGCGGGAAAGAAATGTAGCAAGCGCGAGATCGAGCTCTGGATGAGTTGAATGCTAGTCGACTCCAGCGGCTCGAGGAAGCCGCTTGAAAGTCCGATTGCGACGCAGTTGCGGTGCCACACCTTCCGACGCACGCCAGTCACGAAGCGCAGGGTCCATGGCTCGGCGAGCGCCTCGCCGTCGAGGTTGGCCAGCAGCGTCGAGGTAGCCTCGTCCTCGCTGATGTATCGGCTGCTGAACACATAGCCATTCCCGCTGCGGTGCTGCAGCGGGATACGCCATTGCCAGCCTACGCTGCGCGCGGTCGCGCGTGTGAATGGAACGATTGGCCGCGGCGAGGCGCAATGGGTTGTGACCGCGCGATCACAGGGTAGCCAGTGCGTCCAATCGTCGTAGCCGCTCTTGAACTCCTCCTCGATAAGGCGGCCTCGAAAGCCTGAGCAATCGACGAAGAACTCGCCATCCACGTGCTGCCCGCTGGCGAGCGTGAGGCCTGTGAGGTCGCCCGTAGCGCCATCGCGCGACACGTGCGTCACCTTGCCTTCGATGCGGCGCGTGCCACGCGCCTCGGCGTAGCGTCGCAAGTAGCGCGCGTAGAGGCTGGCGTCGAAGTGGAAGGCGTAGGCGATATCAGCTAGCGGAGAATCAGGTACGTCGAGGCGCGGGCGCATGAACTTGCCTGCATAGGCTGCGGTCTTCGTCATCGAATACGCTGGCAAGTCGGCGGCGTGGCCGGCTAAGTTCATGCGCTGCCAGATCTGCTCGAAGGTTGCGAGCTGGATGTTCTGGGGGAAGCGGCCAAAGCCATGCATGTAGCAGTCGCCGACGAAGGTCCAGTCGCGGAACTCAATACCGAGCTTGATCGTTCCCTGCGTCTCACGCATGAACTCGTTCTCGTCGAGTTCCAACAAGTGGTTAAATCGTATAATCCCGGGAATTGTGGCTTCCCCAACACCGACTGTGCGGATTTCATCAGAACTCCACGACAGTGATGTTGACTTTGCTGTTGACCGCGCGAGAGAGCGCGGCTGCGGTCATCCAGCCCGCGGTGCCCCCGCCCAGGATAACGACGTCTCGCACGATTCTCTGGTCCATACTCGGATTTCCTCGACTAAGTCTTGATCCCGCGCGGAATCAACTGACCGCCGAGGCGGTGTATCCCGCATGAGAGGAACGGTCATGAATGTTGATGCAACGGCCATCAGCACCATCCTTGTCGAAAATAGGTAGCGGCCCAATCAATCGCCGCCTCCCGAGAATCGAAGTGGTGTGCGGACGGGTGAGCAACGTGTTCTCTTCCAAAGGCGGCGGTTTGACGAACTCGCACTAAGCAGGCGATGCGGTTCGCGCGGCCTAAATCTTGAACTCGAAACATGGGATTATCGTCAGACCGAAAGGCGCTACCGGTGACCAAAAACTTGTCAGCGACGATCGACCGCAGTAAGTTTTGCCGAGATTGGCAGGCCATGCGCCGCTGGCTGCCATTTCTAGCTTGACCATGGTTTTCTCCATGCGATTACGCACCATAGCTATTGTTGCCCTGACGGCGCTTCTCCTCAGTGGAGTATATCTTGCGGCCGCTCACTTTGCGCCGCTGGACGTCGCCGTCGGCCCGCAGGATCGATCCTACCGTCTCAATATCGGGAAGGAAAAGGCCGACGTCAGGATCCTCGAAGCACGTCAGGGCGATCGTATCACCTTTGTTGTCACCTCTGCCCGCGCCGGCCAGTTCTACGTCCACGGTCCCGAAGTGGAAAGCACTCTGTTGCCTGGGGTAGAGAGATCGCTAACGTTCACGGCGCAATATTCAGGGCGTTATTATGTGCATTTCCATGAGATAATATGCACTTCTCCTCATGATTTGGATCAGTCGCACCTGGAGCTGGCCGTTCTCGATGTCACGCCCAACTGAGTTGGCCGAATTCACCGGGCCGGGATGCGCGCATGGGACTCGAAGGTGGCATACACGGTCGTCGTCGCCGTCGATCGATACGACGCTTCCCTTTGAAGAAAGAATCTAGCGAAGGGGATGAGCGATCGCCACCATGTCGCAGTCGCCGCCAAATTCGACCAGTTCCTCATTGGTGAGGGGGCCGTAGACTTCGGGGCTGTCGAAGAAAGTGATGACTGGCGCGAGGACCCGGTGCGCAATCGTTGCTGTCAAGCGACCCAACGCGACGGAACTGGATCGCTATGGACACGCATCTGCCAGCGTTCAAGATCGGCGAGGTTGATGTCCCCGTCGACCTCGCCCTCGATTAAAGAGCCAAAACGTCAGACGGCGGCGAGATCCCTGTGTCTTGGTCCACGAAAATCACTGTCGTTCGGCTCGCGACCGGGAGCCGACGTTGTGCGAGGCGCGTGCGGGGCACGCAGGGATGATTCCGCAATTGCAAAAGGCCGGCGGCGCGGCCAATCTTAGCTTCACTGAGACTCACATCCGGGGAGTTTCGGAAGCCACGCCCTTCTAACGAGGCGTCGTCATGAATCGCACTTTCCTACGGACCCTTGTCGCCGCGGCGGCCGCAGCCGCTCTCTCCGCTTTCGGTTTCGCCGCCACCGCCGCCGCGCAGAGCGATCAGCAGCCCACACACGCCGAGCTCGTGCAGCGCTGGGCGGAGGCTTCCCTCAATGCCCAGCTCAAGGGCATGAAGACCAGTCTTCGGCTGAACGCCGACCAGGAACTGCTTTGGGGGCCGTTTGAATCCGCGGTCAAGGACGGGGAAGACGCGCGCCTTCTCGCCCTGCAAAAGGAGCAGAGCGATAACTTGTCGCCGATGGACCGCTTGACCGCGAAGGCGGACCGGCTCGCGCAGAGCCGGACAAATCTCGAGAAGATCGTCGAGGCGGCCAAGCCGTTGTACGCGAGCCTTGGAGATGCCCAGAAACACGAGTTCATCACGCTTGGACGCATGCTGGTGCCTGAGCGCGGGAGCTTTGTGAAGGAGATCAGGCGTCTTCGTTGAAGTGCGCATTCTGGCTTTGGGTCAACTCCAACCTTGCGGGGGACCTAAGCCGAGGCCAGCCCGACGGTCGTCAGTAGAAGCTTTTCGTCCGTTCTTGCCTCAGCCGTTACGCGACCTGCTGATCAGGCGACCAAAAGGGCGTTGCTCTTCGGCTTGCTGCGGCTCAGGAAGCCGAGGCTGGCGAAGGCGACCGCCAAAATCGCCGATGCGACGTTGGCGGGCGCCATCGTCGCCCCGTTGGTGGCCGGCGAAACAATCGCCGGCCACCGCGCGGTCTTAAGAGCAAGCCCCACGGGAGTGGGGCCCGCTCTTCCGCATCTGGGCGCGCTGCGCTGTCGCAAAGAACCGAAAGCTGGATGACCTCAAACGACCGGCGACGCGGCGCGCCTGCTGCGATAGGAGAAGAAGCCCATTCCAGCGAAGCCGATCAGCATCATCGCCCAAGTGGACGGCTCCGGAACCGCAGGCGGAGGCGTAACCGCCACCGTGATGGTTACATTCGATATGTCGGCTTCCAGAATGTCGCCGGCGCTGTCGCTGATGAAAGTCTGAGTTTGGTCAGAGTCAGCCGGATTGTAGGAGAAGCCTGTCGGCGGCAGAGTCAGCGGCCACGCGAAGTCTGTGCCCGTCACGGTGCTATTAAAACTCATGCCGGTCCCCAAGAGCGACGCGCCGACGATGGACCCGGTTTCGAAGACCTGGGTCTCGCCAATGAGCTCGCCAGAAGTGAATCCCGGCACCGGGCTGGAGACGACGCCATTAATGCTCAGCGAGGCGGTGACGAACGAACCATACGGTCCAGCAGTGTACCCACCGGTTATCGGGTCGATCGTTGTGTTGTCCGCGTTTGCAAGATCGAACACATAGGTGGCGACGAGCGTGTCGCCTTCGGAAGCTGGAGGAAGTCCGCCACCCGAATCGAAAACCGAGGTTACAGATCCCGTGAATGTCGCCGTTACGATTTCGGCCGAGGCGGCGCCCGAGAGACCGAGCACCCCCGCTGCCATCGTCATCATGAGTAAACCGGTTTTCATTGCACTTCCCCTGGCTGGATTTGACCGCCCGATAGCACTTCGGGTGTTCCTGCGGACGCTAGCGCTGGTCTCGGAACGTTACGTTAGGTCAGCGCGAGTTAAGCGCGTCCTGAACCGCGCCGCGCCTCCCAAATGGGAGGAAAACGCTTCATCGCGGCGGTCACACGATCGCTAAAGGTCGATCCGGGTCAAAAGCCCGACAAGCTCGGCCTGACGTTTCGCACCGGTCTTTCGAAAAATCGACTTGAGGGCGCCGCGTAGCGTTCCCTGCGACACGCCCAATCGCGCCGATGCTGAAGCAAGGTCGTCGCCAGCCGCGAGACACCCGGCCAGACGAGCCTCGGCGCGCGTCAACCGAAACACATTGCGAAGGCGTTCGACGCTTTCGAATCCTGCTCCCTGAAGCGGAGTGAGCAGAAGCAGGATGCGCGCGCGCATGAAGATATCGATCGCCGGCCCGACGAGCGGGGCGGCGCGGGCAAGGAACGAAGATCCGTCCGAGCAACGAAGGCGAATCGCCGCGTCCGGGCCGATCTCGTGGGCGTGACCGGCGGCGCTCACTCCCTGCAGCATGCGTCCGAAGGCGCTCGCCATCTCGGTGTCGCGCGGCGTGAGTTGCCCCGACTGGATGTGAAACACCCGGTCGCGAATTCGAAGCGGCCCACGCGTTCATGCTGACGATGCGACCACGCCGGTCGAGCAGGATCGCGCCCGCGCGCATTTGATCGAGGCCGGTCTCGACTCCTTGCGCGAACATCGCGCCCCGGGCCGAGGCGATCGCGCCTATCCGTTTGATGTGATGGCTTATCCGCTCAAGTTCGCTGATTTCCCAGTCTTCAACCTCAGCCGTCCCTCGCTCGACGCAGCCGCCAATCTCGCCCGGCACGAATTCAAAGCCGATAAAACTCCTGAGCCGGAACGCATTCAGGAATTCGGTCTGTATTCTCTGCCGCTCGAGTCCTCTGCGGTCCAGAAGCATTCGCTCGTGAACGAATTCCCGACCTGCTCGAATGAGCGGCGCGCCCAACTGAATCCTGAAATTGTGGTCCGCCCAACCGCCGCGCGCATAAGCGACGGCGATCTCGGCGGTGTCCGGGCTGACATAGCTGATCAGCTTTTCGTCAGCGCTGAACCCGACGATGGTGCCGCCAAAACCGCCGAGCGCGTTCGCAAAACTTTGGAGCGCCTCCGGCCATAGCTCCGGATACGCCGCCGCTTCGTACATACGGTCGATCGCGATGGCGAGATCTTGACGTTTGATGGCGGCCACTGACGAAACCCCGCGCGACCTAAGGTCATGAACCTCGTTGAAGTCCGCCTCACGCGTTTCTCCCCAACTCGCCGCGGGCCCTTGATCAACCCGTCGGGTAGACGATCAACCTATGTTCGACGAACTTCAGATCGAGCAAGCGCGACGAACCACGTACCCGGGGCAACCGACATCACCGACAAGTTCCCTCACAACCCCTGAGTTGACAACTGCCCAAGGAGCGAATGCCGCCGCGCTCGGATGCGCTACAGTTTATCGCAGCTGTATGCCGCTATGTTCCGGAAAACTGTCTTCACGCTTCCGTGAGCGGCTTGATTGCTCCGGTGGACCCCCCGATTCAATTGCCCGTGACCGCACCCCGAAGCGTTGATGCTGGTTGGAGAGGCGCTCGTCGCGCCCGGAACATTAGGAATGGTTTATACCAAAGGCCGTTCCTGCTGACTCATAGAGGGGGATTCCCGAAATCGGGGCGGAGTGATTCAAAGTGGCGTGGAGGATTCGCGCCATGCCGTCAGGGGTGAGTTTGCGAGAGGATTATTCGGCCGCGGAGCTTCGGCGGCACGCCCGTGGGTCGAAGGACGTCAACCAGAGCCGACGGCTTCTGTCGCTGGCTGCGGTCCGGGACGGCATGGATCGCGGCTCGGCGGCGAAGGTTGGCGGCATGGATCGCCAGACGTTGCGCGACTGGGTCCATCGCTTCAACGCCTTGGGGCCGGAGGGTCTCATCGACCACCGGACGGAAGGTCCCAAGCCTCGCCTGTCGGAAGACCCGTTGGCTCAGTTTGCGAAGATCGGGGAGGCTGACCCCGACCGTGAGAAAGATGGCGTCGTCCGGTGGCGGCGCATCGATCTCAAGCCTGTCATCGCCGAGAGGTTCGGGGTCGATTTTCATCCGCGCTATGTCGGAAAGCTCCTCAAGAAGCTTGGCTTCTCGCACATCAGCGCCCGGCCGCGTCATCCGGCTCAGGACCAGCGGATCATCGAGGCGTTTAAAAAAACTTCCCGCGCCGCTGAGGGCCCATCTGGAAGGCGTCGACGAGACCGCGCCGGTCGAAATCTGGTTCCAGGACGAAGCCCGGATCGGCCAGAAGAACGGCCTGGTCCGTCAGTGGGCCAGGCGCGGAACACGGCCACGGCAGCCCGCAGATCAGCGCTATGACAACGCCTATCTATTCGGCGCGATCTGTCCTGCTCGCGGTGTCGGAGCGGCCCTGGCGTTGCCCTACGCGGACACCGACATGATGCAGCTTCACCTCGACGAAATCTCCCGCAATGTCGCCGACGGCGCCCAGGCCGTCCTGCTGCTCGATCGCGCCGGATGGCATACGACGGGCAAGCTCGACGTGCCCGAAAACATCACCCCGATCTTCCTGCCTTCGCGGGCCCCCGAGCTGAACCCGGTCGAGAACGTCTGGCAGTATCTGCGCCAGAACTGGCTCTCCAACGCCGTCTTCGAAAACTACGACGCTTTCATCGACGCTGCATGCGAGGCTTGGCGGAAACTGATCGCCAGCCCCGAAACAATCACCTCCATCGGAATGCGCGACTGGGCACACATCGGTCAGCCAATATAACCGTTGGTATGACCCCGGCGCCGGGCGCCAAAACTCCGACCTGACCGCAGCCTCAAAGACGATCGACAACCGGACCCAGTTCGCTATCGCGCATAAGCAAACGCATCGAAGCACGAGGTCGGTGTGGAGTTCGGCCCGCGACGTCAATCGCGGGCGATCACACGCGCCGCCTAGCTTCCGTCTAGGAGCCGGGCGATGCGGCGTGGTGTTGTCGCTGTGGACTTCGTTTGGCGGAAGGTCGAACGAGGAGGAAGGACAGTAATCCCTGCTCGTCCTTGAGCACCGCCGATAAGACTAGGGAGCCGTCTGGATTTTGTGTCGCCAAAAACTCGCCCTCTTGCGTCGGGCTGAGCGAAGTGACCGACCAGGTTAGCCGGCTCAAATCAGGTGTCCGAATAATCTCAAGGAACTACGATGCGCGGGATAGCCGTCGTTTTGCACGATTACCGATAGTCAAATGTGTGGAGGAGGCGTTTTGGCTGGCCTCGGCGCGAAGGTTGGCGGTCCTCTTGGGGGCGACAGCGCGAGGATGGCGCGGCTGAGCCTTTGCGCTGGCTCGCGCTCGGTGGGCGCCAAGCGCAGGCGGGATCTGAGGCGTGGTTCGGGCGACATCGGCCTGAAAGCCATTGGCTTGTCTGCGCCCGGCGCGATTTTGTTCCAAGGCTCAAAACAAAGAGGCGGTCCAGCGCGACGAAACGCCCAAGCGGGGGCCTTTCACGCTTGCTCCATGCCGTGTTGCCGTTTTACCTTCTCCGTTTCGACGGACGCCAGATAGGCGATGAGCGCCCGGGCGCCCTCGGGGTCTCGCGACGCCCCCGATATTCCAGCCGAGAACACGGTCACCGCCTGAATTTCTGGCGGAAGAGCGCCGACGACCTCAATGCCCGGCTGGCCAATCAGCTCGCTGAGCTGCTGAAAGCCAAGATCGGCTTCGCCCTTCGCGACCAAGGTCAGCCACCGGCACGCCCGGCGGCGCGACGAGCGTCCGCGCCAGCGGGATGGCCCATTGCTCGCACAGCGCCTTCAGATGGTCGCCGCTCGGGCCGGTCGAGTAGCAGATCTTTCGCGCATCCAGCATCGCCTGCTTGACAGCTTGCTCATCGGCGATGATGGGCGGGGCCAAGCCCGCGCGGACCGCAATGCCGATCTCCGACCGCGCGAAGTCCTTCGTGCCGCCCTTTGCGAGATGGCCTTCGGCCTCCAGGCTCGTCATGACCTTGGAGGCCAGGATGACGACGTCCGTGGGCTCGCCGGCCCGCACCAATTTCGCCGCTTCCACGCCGCCCATAGAACGGATTTCGACTCGCACCCCGTGGCGCGCCTCATAATCGCGCGCGAGATCGGCGAGGATATGCCGGGTCGCCATCGACGAAAGGCCCGTGAGCGACCGGTCGCTCATGCGCTTCGCCGAAGCATCACGCAGAGCGGAAAAACGGGCGTTCGGCACGCGCGTTTGAGTTGCAGCCGTTTCCTCCCTGGCTCGCCGCGGCAAGTTCCGCGAGCGAGCAGATATTAGCGAAGGGCGGCCTCGCAGCAAGACGCATCCTGTGACCGAAAGGGTGGCTTGCCCTTCGCATGCTGGCGCCTGCGCCGATCATTCACTAATTTAGCGCGCGCCGCTGTCTCGGCGCGCTGATGCGCCGAGCGACCCCATGCCACATTCATCACTAAGTTCGGGCTCGATCGCTTTTCTGGGTTTCGGCGAAGCCGCGCATGCCTTTCTCGATGGCTGGCGCACCAATGCGGACTTCAAGGCGCGCATTTGCGCCTACGACATCAAGACCGATGCGCCCGATACCGAGATACGGACAGCGAAGCGCGCTGACTATATGGCGGCGAAAGTGCTGGGCGCTTCGACCGCGGCCGAGGCGGTGACAGGCGCCGCCGCCGTCTTTTCCGTCGTCACCGCCGACCAGGCGCACGAAGCTGCGATAGCGGCTCTGCCAGGTCTCGCCGAAGGCGCGCTCTTTTTCGACTGCGATTCCTGCGCGCCGCAAACCAAGGCGCGCACCGCCCAAGATGTCGAGGCCGCGGGTGGCCGCTATGTCGACGTCGCGGTGATGGCGGCGGTCCATCCGCGCCTGCACCGGACCCCGCTCCTGATCAGCGGCCCCCATGTCGAAGCGGCGACGTCGGCTCTCGCGTCTCTTGGCATGTCGGCGACCATCCACGACGGCCCGGTCGGCGCCGCATCGGCAGTCAAGATGATCCGCTCGGTCATGATGAAGGGGCTCGAGGCGCTGGTCTGCGAATGCGTGCTGGCGGGGCGAAAAGCAGGCGTCATCGAGGCCGTGCTCGATTCGCTCGACGACACCTACCCTGGCTTCGATTGGAAGAGCGCTCGGCCTATATGCTGGAGCGGGTGATGACCCACGGGGTTCGGCGGGCGGCGGAAATGCGCGAAGTGGCGCTGACCGTCGATCTGCTGGGCCTGCGCGGCGAGATGTCGCGCGCCGCGGTCGGCTGGGAGCAGACGATTGGCGAACTCGGTTTGCGGGCGGATGCGGCGGAAGCCGTCGACTATGGCGTTTGGCCGACCGGATTCTGGCCGCACTCGGTTCGTGCAGCAGCGAAACCGGGCCCTAACGACTGACGGCCGTGGCGAGGCCCGCCGCCTCGAGGTCGAACGCGCTGCGCGACCTGGCTCCCGTTTCCCGATCACGCAATTGTGCTCGATGGCGGGGCGATCGCCCGGCGTCGGAAAGACCGCCGAGTTGCTGGCGGATCCGGAAGCCTTGGACGCCCATCTAACCCGCGAAAAGAAGGCCTGATCCGCTATTTGGGCGTCCGGCGGCTGCTTGATGAGCGCTCATTGCCGCCCCGGCGTCACGAGACCAGCCGCTTCACAATGTCACTGGTCTGTCACGTCGCATTTCTAACCGATTGCCGTCCCGGATCTTTGCGCAATGTCCTCCCAGGAAACCGCGCTTGTCACTAGCCCCCGGGAATGGGTCCTCAATATGAAATCCTTAACCCTCGCTGCTCTGACCATGGGCGGCGCGCTTTCAATCGTGACGGCGACAAACGCCTTCGCAGCTGTCGAAACCTTCAACTGGGCATTGACCGGGCTTTCGCCAAGCCTCGGCTATGCCCCGCTGCAGGGCGGCGGCACGCTCACGGCCACCTCGAACGGCGATGGCTCGTGGACGGTCGACGCTGTCACCGGCGAGGTGGGCGGTCTCACGATTTCCGGCGTGACCAGCTACTTCCTCAGCGACAACCTCGTTTATCCAGCCGGATTGACCCAAGTGAGCACGGGCGGATTCGCCTTCGTAACCGACACGGGCGTTGATGTGGATATCTTCAGCTTCTTCGGTCAGGGATCGGTTCCTTCGGGCAACGCTTACGGCGAGGAAACGTCCATTGGTTTCGGCGTTGGCACGTTCACGATGAGCCCAGTACCGGAGGCCTCGACCTGGGCGATGATGACGCTCGGCTTCGCGGGCCTAGGCCTCTTCGCTTCTCGCAAGATGAAGGCGCCGGTTGCGGCGTAGGCGGAGCCAATAGGGAAGGCCGTTCATGGCGGCCTTCCCTTCCTAGACGCTTCAGTCCGCCGAGCTCGGCTGTGGAGATGGGACGCCAACGCGAATAAGCCGAGAAAAGTCGGGCGACTGGCCCGCGGCTTTTGCCTGGGGCGTGATGCGCGCCCGCTCCATTAATTCGCTGAGCGGCATGGTCGTGACCACCGCATTGTGGTCATAAAGATAGCCCGGCAGAAAGCCGTTGACGACAAGCCGCCAATCAAACGGCAGCGTGCTCCCAGCCGCTCGCACCAGCTTGAAGACGACGGTCGCGCAGTTCGCGGTGATCGAATTGTAGAATTTCGGCTGCGCGGCGAGCTCGGTCGAACTCGACGACATATTCCCTAAGCAGCGCGCGAGCCTGGTCGGGCGGCGTGTTGAGGCGATAAAGGCGCACGTCCTCGCCGCGCACATTCGTGCGCAGCCGAACCGTGTCGCGTTCGGTGGTGGCGAGATAGACGAGCGTATGATTTTTGAAGGCGTCGGCGACCGGCGAAAACTCGCCGGTCTTCTCGCGCCGCACCTCGACCGACCACGCGATGATGCTCGCCGTTCTCGAAGCCGAAGCTCATGATGACATGCGCCATCTCCGGCCCGGCCCAATAGGCGAGAAAAAGATCGAGCGTCTTCAGCTTCGACAGGTCGTAAGAGCGCTTGCTCCACTTCTCGGTGAAGTCGTCGTCGGTCCGCCAGTCGAAATCGCGAACGTCGGAGAGCGTCAGAATATCGCCCTCGATCGAGCCCGTCGTCTGCCGCGCGACGTCGGGCGCCCAGTCGCCGTCGAGCGGCGGCTTGATCGTGCTCCACCAGGCGAGCAAGCCGCCGAAAGCGACGGCGAAGACGGCGAGCGCGGTGAGGCTGCGGCTGCGGCGCATGAACAGCGCGACGATCGTCGCGAGGCCGAGAACGGCGAACAGGATCGCCGCAGCGGCCCTCAAGGCCTCCGGCGCCGGAAGCCGAAACCATAGAGCAAGCGCGCTCCATGCACTGATGGGCGCGATGACAAGCGCAGAAATGAGCACACGAAGCAGCGCGCCGGCAGCGCGTCGTCCCCACCCCGATTTCTCGCGCATGCGGCATCATCCCCTTAGCCGCGGCGCGCCGCCGCGCTCAGCGCCGTTGCAAGTCCACGACGGTCAATCGACTGACGAAGTGATCGCTGAGGCCTCAAGGGTCCCGCCGAATTTGGTGGTGGTCAACGTAATCTTCTCGCCGGGCTTCAAGCGCTTGATGTTGACGCCCCGAGCGATCTTGTAAGTCGAGCCGTCCTCCAATGTGACGACATGCCGCATCAGGTCGACAGCCTTTATTTTTCCGGTCGTCTTGTGTCGTCGCTTCCGCGGCAAGCGCGATTGTCGAAGCGCTCGAGAATCCCGACGGCGACGAACAGGTTGAGCATTTTACGCATGAGGTGATCTTTCCTTGAGGGGGACCGCAGGGAGCGCTGAAACATTCGTTCATGGCGCCCTGATGGCGTCGCGCTTTGACGGACGGGTGGTCATCCCTCGCTCTGGTGGCCGCCGGACAGCGGCACGAAGGGAATGATCTTGCCGCCGAAAATGTCGGAGCGCGCGACCGAAGGCGCGCCGTCGGCGCCGACCTTCTTGACCACCTTCAGGATATGCTGCGCCCCTGGCGGACCCACGGGAATGACCATGATCCCCGTCGGCTTCAATTGCTGCAGGAGCGGCGGGGGGATGTGGTCGATGCCGCAGGTGACGATGATCTTGTCGAACGGCGCCGCCTCCTCCCAGCCGTTGTAGCCGTCGCTGTTTTGGGTCGTGATCGCCGAATATTCCTTGTAACCCGCCGTCGATCAAGCGATCGTAGACGCCCGCGCGTGCGCGCGGCGAGCTCGGGAATGATCTCGATCGAATGGACGTGTGGCGTGAGATAGGTGAGCAGCGCCGATTGAAAGCCGGAGCCGGTGCCGATCTCGAGCACCTTGTCGCTTGGGCGAATCTCGAGCGCGCTGGTCATGCGGCCCATCGTGCCGGGCGGCGTGATGGTGACGCCGAAGCCGATGTCGAGATAATGCCCGACATAGGCGTTCTCTTTGTCATCGGGCAGGCAGAACTCCTGGCGCGGCGTCATCAAGAAGGCGCGCTTGTCGGCTGGCGTCCAGAGGTCGTTGAAGCTGCAGCAGCACCTGGTAGCGGTCCCAGCGCCGCTCGAGATATTTCGGGTCCTCCGCGGGGCGATTGGCCGTCATCCAGGCGACGAATGCGGCCTTGCTCGACAGCGGCAGGCCCGTCGGCGGCCAGGGCGGCGGCCGGCGTGGCGGCGACGACGGCGGCGGCCGCGCCAAGCAGAAATTCGCGTCTGAGCATCAAGGCTCCCTCAATCGATGCGTCTCAACGATTCGGGCGGTGTCTAACACAAATCGTCCGGAATGGAGGCAAGCCCGCGCCGATCGCCGGAAAGCGGCAATGCGCCGCTAGCGCTTAAGCCGCGCCGCGAGAAAACCGCGCAACTCCCCCCAGGATCGCGAAGCGGCGTCGCGGTCATAGGCCAGCGACATGCCCATGACCTGTCTGCCTCCGCCGAACTCGGGCAGGTCGAAGGCATGGGCCGCGCCAGGATAGACCACGAACTTCACCATGCCGGGCGCCTGCTGCTTCGCGAGCCGCTCGCAATCCGCAGCGGGAGTCACCTCGTCCTTCGCGCCGGCCAGAATGAGCGTCGGGATGTCGAGCGTCGCGCCCGCCACGTTGGCGCATGGCGCGTAAAAAGCCGCCGCCGCCTTGAAACCGGCCGCGCCGCCGGCCGCGATCTTGAGCGCGGTGTCGCCCCCTTGGGAAAACCCGACCGCCGCGATCCGCGCGGCGATCGACATAGGGAAGGCTGGCCAGATAGGCCAGAGCGCCGTCCGGCGTCGGCCAGGGCTTGCGTTGAAGTCGACGGCGCAGGTCTCTTTCAGGCCGCGGGTCGCGAAGTCGTCGACGAACAGGGCGACATAGCCCCAAGCCGCGATCCGCTCGCCGATCGAGGCTCGCTCCGCCGGCAGGCCGAGACAGGTGTGCAGGAGAACGACGGCCGGAAAAGGGCCCGCTCCCTTCGGCTTGCGTCAGATAGCCCTGGATGGCGTCGCCCTGACCGGCGCTCACGAAGCTCACGAGCTCGTCCGCTTCGGCGGGAGCGGCGCTAGCCAGGAGCCCGAAAAGCGCGGCGGCGGCGAGCCGTGGGTAAACGAAATCGCGCAAGGCGCTCCTGTCCGGCCGCGAGGGTCGGGCAGGAGGCGCCATCGGCTGGACCCCGTCAAGCCGCCCAACACCAGGCGCCCCGGAGGGTGTGCATTTTTGCGCGCGAGGACGTGATTTCAAGGGCTTAAGCTCATTTTTCTGCAACTCGTCAAAGGGGTGGTTCGAATCAATAATACATATTACTAACGCGCAATAGGAGAGCCGCATTCGACAGGCAAGCGATCAAAAGCGCGCCTCATCCCTCAACGAAATCCTTGCGCGCGAAGCCCTGCGCGTAGAGCAGCGCGGTAAGATCCGTGTGCTCGATGCGCGCGTCCGCTGCCAGCGGCGACCTTGGGCTTGGCGCGATAGGCGACGCCGAGGCCGGCGGCTTGCAGCATCGGAAGATCGTTGGCGCCGTCGCCGACCGCCAGCGTCTCATCAAGCGCGAGCCCCATTGCGGCGGCGATCTCCTTGAGCGCCCTGAGCTTGGCGTCCTGGCCGAGGATCGGCTCGATGACCTTGCCGGTCAGCTTGCCGCCTTCGATCATCAGCGTATTGGCGCGGTCCTCGTCGGCGCCGAGCCGCTCGCGAATCGCGCCCGTGAACTGGCGAAAGCCGCCCGAGACGATGGCGACATAGGCGCCCTTCGCCCGCATCGTCTGAACGAGCGTGCGCGCCCCGGGGGTGAGCGTGATGCGGTCCTTCAGCACATCGTCGATGACCGTCTCGGGCAGGCCGGCGAGCAGCGCCACGCGCTCGCGCAAAGCCGGCGCGAACGCGATCTCGCCGCGCATCGCCCGCTCGGTGATCGCGGCGACGCGCGTCGCCGACCCCGGCGAAGATCCGCGAGTTCGTCGATGCATTCCTGGCCGATCAGCGTCGAATCCATGTCCGCGACCAGAAGGCGCTTTCGGCGGTGCGCGAGCGGCTGGACGATGACGTCGATCGGCTCGCCGGCGAGCGCGCTTTCGAGCGCGGCGCGCTTGGCCTTCGAGTCGCCGGTGAAAACAAGATCGGCCGCGACGCCCTCATCGAGCCAGCGCCGGCGCTCGACTCCGTTGAGGGCTTGCGCGGCGCGGTCGAGTGTTGCTTCGCTGAGCGGCGCCTTCGACGGATCGGCGATGAGCGTGGCGACGAGGACGGACGACATGACGATTCCAGACGGGAAGGCCAACCCTTGAGGCGGGCGCTCCTCATCGCAGGCCCGACGGCGAGCGGCAAGTCGGCGGCGGCGCTCGCGCTCGCGAAAACCGTTCGGCGCGACGATCGTCAACGCCGATTCGATGCAGGTCTACAAGGACCTGAGGATCCTGACCGCCCGGCCGACGCCGGACGAAGAGCGGCTCGCGCCGCATCGCCTGTTCGGCGCCGTCGACGGCGCGATCAATTTTTCGGTCGGACGATGGGCGCTAGCCGCGCGCGAGGTTCTGGCCGAGATCGGCGAGCGGCCGATGATTTTCGTCGGCGGCACGGGGCTTTATTTCCGCGCGCTGACCGAAGGCCTGTCGGACATACCGCCGGTGCCCGAAGCCGTGCGGGCTGAGGTCCGAACCAAGGCCGAGGGTCGCGCCACGCCGGAGCTTCACGACGAACTCGCGGCGCGCGACCCCGAGACCGCCGCGCGCCTCAACCCGAGCGACCGGCAGCGCATCTTGCGCGCGCTCGAGGTGCTGGCGGCGACTGGACGTCCGCTCGTCTCGTTCCTCGGCGCCCGAGCGGCGCCGGTGTTGCCGCCGGGAGAATGGGCGGGCCTCTATCTCGCGCCCGATCGGGCGGAGCTCGGCCGGCGCATCGACGCGCGGTTCGACGCCATGCTCGCGCAGGGCGCGCTCGACGAAGTCGCAGCGCTCATGCAGCGGCGGCTCGATCCGGCGCTGCCGGTCATGCGCGCGCATGGCGTTCCGCATCTCATCGCCCATCTCGAAGGCCGACTCACGCTGGACGAGGCCGCGACGCGCTCGAAGCTCGACACCCGCCACTACGCCAAGCGGCAGTTCACCTGGGCGCGCCATCAGCTCTCGGGCTTCCAATGGGTCGCGCCGGAGGAGGCGGTCGAGGCGGGCCTCAGAGCGTTCGCGTGAAGCGCGCTACTGCCGAGCGAAGCCGCACGCCTTCGACACGTATTTGCTCTCCCAGCAGCCGCTCGCGAGACAAGCTTGCCGGTACTCGCCGCATTTGGCGAGGCATCTCGGCGAACCGCTCTCGGTTTTGGCGCAAAAGCCCTGGCACGTCTTGAGCCGCTCGGAGCAGCTTTTTGCTTGCCCCGGCGCGGTCAGCGCCAGAACCAGCGCCCCGGCGGCGCAGAGTCGGGCGCCCAAAAGCGAAAGCTTCCTCAATCTTGCCTCCCCAATCGGCTAAACGCATTCACGAACCGTAGGCGGGTCAGCGCTTATTTGCAATCCGAACCTGGGGTTGGCGCCACGCAAAGGCGGCGAAGTGCCGGCGGGCTCTTCCGTCATTCCCGCGCAAACAAGAATCTGAGAGTTTCCGCGGAGACTTGCCGGGCGCCCGCTTTCGCGGGCATGACACGAACAAACAGTCGCTGGAGAACCCATGCCGCAAATCCGAGCCAATGGAATCGACATTGAATATGAAAGCTTCGGACGCGATAGCGATCCGCTCATTCTGCTGATCATGGGCTTCGGCGCCCAGCTCATCTTCTGGCCGGAGGCGCTCTGCCATGGACTGGCCGCGAAGGGATTTCGGGTCGTCAGGTTCGACAACCGCGACGTCGGCAAGTCGACCCACCTCGCCGGACAAACCGGCGCCGGACCCTCGCGCGCTCTTTGCGGAGGTCATGGCGGGCAGACGCCCGCAGGTTCCCTATACTCTCGATGACATGGCCAACGACGTCGTCGGGCTCATGGACGCGCTCGGCGTCGGCCGCGCCCATATCGTCGGCGCCTCGATGGGCGGCATGATCGCGCAGCTGGTCGCGATCAACCATCCGGACCGGACGAAGAGCCTCATCTCGATCATGTCCACCACGGGACGTCGAGATCTGCCGTCGGGGAACCCGGAGACGCTGTCGGTGCTGTTCCGCCCACCGAATAGCGCGAGCCGCGAGGACCTCATCGAAGCGAGCATTCTCGTGCAAAAGGCGCTGGCCGGTTCGGGCTTTCCGGCAAGCGAAGCGGAGATGCGCGCGAGGGCCGAGCGTCGCACGGATTACGCGCCTTTCGACCTGGCTGGCATCGCGCGTCAGTCGGCGGCTTTGATCGTCGCCCAGCCGCGCAACGCGCTCTTGAAACAGCTGCGCTGTCCCGCGCTCGTGATGCATGGCGCGGACGATCCGGTGATCCCTGCGGCAGCCGCCAAGGACACCGCCGAGAGCATCCCCGGCGCCGAACTGATCATCATTCCCGGCATGGGCCACGACTTCCCCCCGGCGCTCGTGCCGGTTTACCTCAAGCACATCGGCGATTTTGTCGCGAAGGTGGAGGCGAAGGGTGAGGAGCGCCAGGGGCGCGCAGGCTCAGCTTGCCCAACCCCCAGGAGTTGACCGCGCCGCGGCCGTCGGGCGTCGGCGCAATGTAGACGACAAGCTGGTTGCCCTCGCAGCAGCCGAATTTGAGGACGTCGCATGGCCACTCTTCTCCTGCGAGCACGCCGCAGCTCGTCGCCTTCGAAGAGACCGGCCTCGAGCCGACGATGAGGATGGCGACGTCCGTCGGCATGCCGACCGCGAGCTTCATACCCGCCTGGAAGGCGTTGAACGGAGGCTGGTCGGCGCTGAACATGGGAGGATAGCCGCCGACGCAGCATCCGGCGAGCAAGGCGGCAACAAGCAAGGCGATCAGGGCGCGCATCGAGATCTCGGTGTTTGGGCAGGCGGATCGAGATCTCATGACGCACGGTCGCCCCGGACCGCCGTCTCGCCAGCGTCAATCAATGGAGCAAACGGGTTAGCCGCCGGTTAAGCCCGTCGCCTTCCACCCTCCTCCACGCTGCGCTAATTTGAGACCCATGACGAAAGAGCCGAAAGCGCCAAAGCTCACCCTCGCCAAGGCGCGGGAAGAGCACGCGCGGCTTCAGGCCGAGATCGCCGAGCACGACCGGCGCTATCATGGGCAAGACGCGCCGACCATTTCCGACGCCGACTATGACGCGCTGCGCCGGCGCTACACCGCGCTCGAAGAGCAGTTCCCCAAACTTGCCGACGCGCGACTCCGCCAATCGCAAGGTCGGCGCGGCGCCGTCGGAGAAATTCGCCAAAGTCCGCCATCGCGTGCCGATGCTGTCGCTCGGCAACATCTTCGCCGACGAGGAAGTCGAGGAGTTCTGCGCCCGCGTGCGCCGCTTTCTGGGCTTGAGCGAGAGCGCGCCGCTCGATGTCGTTGCGGAAGCCGAAGATCGACGGGCTCTCCTGCAGCCTGCGCTACGAGAATGGCGAACTCGTCCAGGCGGCGACGCGCGGCGACGGCTACGAAGGCGAGGACGTGACCGCGAATGTGCGCGTCGTCGAAGCGATCCCGAAGCGCCTCGAGGGCGCGCCGAAGATCTTCGAGGCGCGCGGCGAAGTCTACATGCGCCACGCCGACTTCGCCGCGCTCAACGCGCGCCAGGCCGCCGCCGGCAAGCCGATCTACGCCAATCCGCGCAACTTTGCCGCAGGCTCGCTGCGCCAGCTCGATCCGCGCATGACCGCCGAGCGGCCGCTCGCAGTTCTTCGCCTATGCCTGGGGAGAAGTCAGCGAGCCCTTCGCCTCGACCCAGTTCGGCGCGATCGAGGCCATGCACGCGCTTCGGCCTGCCGACCAATCCTTCTGACCGAAGCTTTGCCGTTCGGCGACGGAGATGCTGGCGCAATATCACGCGATCGAAGCGAAGCGGGCGACGCTCGGCTACGACATCGACGGCGTCGTCTACAAGGTCAACGATCTCACGCTGCAGCAGCGGCTCGGCTTCGTCTCGCGCTCGCCGCGCTGGGCGGTCGCGCACAAGTTCCCGGCCGAGCAGGCGACGACGATCGTCGAGGCGATCGAGATCAACGTCGGCCGCACCGGCGCGCTGACCCCGATCGCCAAGCTCAAGCCGGTGACCGTCGGCGGCGTCGTCGTCTCCAACGCGACCCTGCACAACGAGGACGAGATCGCGCGCAAGGACGTGCGCGTCGGCGACACGGTGATGGTGCAGCGCGCCGGCGACGTGATCCCGCAGGTCCTCGCGGTCGTGCTCGACAAGCGCCCGGCGGATTCGAAGCCCTATGTCTTCCCCGAAGATCTGCCCGGTCTGCGGCTCGGCGGCTTTGCGCGAGATCGACGAGAAGACGGGCGAAGCGGATGTCGTGCGCCGCTGCACCGGCACGCTCATCTGCCCGGCGCAGGCGGTCGAGGGCCTCAAGCATTTCGCATCGCGCAACGCCTTCGACATCGAGGGACTTGGCGAAAAACTGATCGAACTCTTTTTCACCGAAGGCCTGATCCGCACGCCGGCCGACATTTTCACGCTTCAGGCGCGCGACGGGCAAAGCGAACCGCCGCTGCGCGAATGGGAGGGGTTCGGCGAGACGTCGGCGCGCAACCTCTTCAACGCCATCGACGCGCGCCGGACGATCGCCGCTCAACCGGTTCCTGTTTGCGCTCGGAATCCGCCATGTCGGCGAGACCAATGCGCGCCGCCTCGCGCGCCATTTCGGCGACTGGGACATCGTTGCGCGCGGCGGCGCGGGCCGAAAACGCCGCCGAGGAACTGTCGGGGGTCGGAGGAATCGGGCCCGTCGTCGCCGAGGCGATCGCGGATTTCTTCGCCGAGCCGCGCAACGAGGCGGCGCTCGACGCGCTCGTGAAGGAAGTGACGATCGAGCCGATGGAGGCGATCGCCGCCGGCCACCCGCTCGCCGGCAAGACGATTGTCTTCACGGGCTCGCTGGAAAAGATGACCCGCGACGAAGCCAAGGCGTCGCCGAGCGGCTCGGAGCCAAGGTCTCGGGCTCGATCTCGGCCAAGACCAACCTCGTCGTCGCCGGACCCGGCGCCGGCTCGAAGCTCGCCAAGGCGCGGGAATTGGGGGTCGAGACGGTCGACGAAGAGGAGTGGATCCGGCGCTCGGGGCGGGAGTAGACGTTGTTCTCGCGTCTTCCGCGAAGAATGCTTTGCGCCGCGCCGCAAGCGCGACTCGGCCCGTTTATTGTCATCGCTCGTTGACGGCGCCTCGCCGCTTGCGACCCGCCCGCAAGCTGCATGGCGACCTTGCGTCAATCGGCGTGCTCGCCGAGCCGATCGCGCGCTAGACTTGTGTCGGCCGAGCGGCGCTAGAGGGAAGTCGGTTTTCGCATGAGCGCCTGGCGCCAAAGCGGCATGATCGTCCGCGCGGCGCGCCCCCGCGATCTCGACGCGATCGCGAGGCTCGAGAACGAATCCTTCGAGACCGACCGGGTTTCGCGCCGTTCGTTGCGCGAATTCCTGCGCGCGGCCCATCGGCCGGTGATCGCGGCGACCATCGACGACGAGCTGGCGGGCTACGCGCTGGTCTCGCTGCGCAAAGGGCGCGCGGGCTGTGCGCATCTATTCGCTCGCGGTCGATCGCGCGATTCGCCCGCCGCGGCGTCGGCCGGGCGTTGCTGCAGGCCTGCGAGGCCTACGCGCGCCGTCACCGCCGCGCGGCCCTCACCCTCGAAGTGCGCTATGACAACGCTCTCGGCGATCGCGCTCTACGAGAGCTGCGGGCTTTCGCCAGTTCGGCGAGCATGCCCATTACTATGCGGACGGGGCGACGGCGTTGCGCTACGAAAAGTCCCTGCTCCCCGCCCCGCAACGCCGAACAGGGGAACAATCCCCCGCCTGAGCAGGTTTGGCCGTTGCGCAGCGCATCGCGCCCGCGCTAGGGGAAGCAAAGAAGCGCGGAACCGAGTCGCGCCAGTCATCGACGAACCCCCGCGCTAAACCTCAGGGACGCTTCCGCCCGTCATCATGCAAACGCTGTCGCGACTGCCCGCACGGCCCAGATGGCGCGCGTCATGAACGGCTGGGTCATCCTGGTCGATCAGGCGCGCGACTTCCCCAACGCCGACACGCCCCACAAGGTCATTACGACCGGCGACTATCTGGCGCGGCCGAAGCTGTTCGCCGGGCTGGGCGGGCGAAGATCATCAATCTGTCGCGGTCCTACAACTACCAGTCCAAGGGCTATTACGCGTCTCTACTTGCCGAAGCGCGCGGCCATCGGGTGATCCCGACTGTCGAGACGATGCTCGACCTGCGCGAACTCAAACTCTACGAGCAGTCGCTGCCGGAATTGCAGGAAGCGCTGACCGCGGCGGCGACCAAGGCGCACGCGACCGAGGACACGACCTTCGACCTCCTGTTCTGCTTCGGCTTCGCCCAGGATCCGCGTTTCGAGGCCTTCGGCCGGCTCCTGTTCGACTGGTACCGCTGCCCGGCGATCGAAGTCACCATCACGCCCGGCAAGCGGTGGAAGATCGATCGGCTGCGCGCCCGCCCGCTCGGCCAAGCTCGGGCCGGACGAGACGGAATTCTTCCGCACGAGCCTGCATCGGCACACCCAGCGCGACTGGCGCAATCCGCGCGGCCGCCCGATCGCCCGCTATTCGCTGGCCGTCCTGCACGATCCGCAGGACGCGCTGCCGCCGTCCTCGCCGGAGACGCTGCGGCATTTCCAGCGGATCGCCGAAAAGCAGTCGGTCGAGGTCGAACTGATCACCCGCAGGCAGCTCGCGGAACTGGCCGAATTCGACGGCCTGTTCATCCGCGCGACCACCTCGATCGACAATTTCACCTATCGCTTCGCCCAGCGCGCCCGAACCGAAGGCATGCCGGTCATCGACGACCCGCAGTCGATGATCCGCTGCACCAACAAGGTCTACCTGCACGAGCTTCTCGAGGCGCATGGCGTGCCCGTGCCGCCGACCGTGATGCTGGCCGACGATGACGACCTCGTCAAGGCCGAACGGCTGCTTGGCTGGCCGATGGTGCGTCAAGATTCCCGACGGCTCGTTCTCGCGCGGCGTGCACAAGGTCGAGAACGCCGAGGCGCTGAAGACGCTGTCCGACGACACTGTTCGAGGACACCGACCTCCTGCTGGCGCAGAAATTCATGCCGACCAAGTTCGACTGGCGGGTCGGCGTGCTCGACGGCGAGCCGCTGTTCGTCTGCCAGTACCAGATGGCGCGCGGCCACTGGCAGATCATCAAGCACGGGCCGAACGGCGCGCGGGAAGGCGGCTCGAAGACGATTCGCCATCTGCGACGCGCCGCCGCGCGTCATCGACGCGGCGCTCAAGGCGGCGCGCGCGATCGGCCCGGGCCTTTATGGCGTCGACATCAAGGAAACCGACGGCGCGATCGTCGTCATCGAGGTCAACGACAATCCCAACCTCGAACACGGCGTCGAGGACCTGATCGGCAAGGACGAGATCTGGACGCGAATCCTCAACTGGTTCATCAAGCGGATCGACGCGTGAGGCCTGGCGCCGCGCGGCGCCGTCGCAGGCGCCGCAGGGCGTCCTCCCGACCTCCGTAATTTTACCTAGAGCGCCGCCTCGACGTCTTGATTATAAGCGGTCCACGTCCAAGGCGCAGCTAAGCGCCGCAGGAGGGCGAAACGGGAGGCTTTCCGATGAATCCGAACAAGGCGCTTTGGGAAAAGGGCGACTTTACCCGCATCGCGGAAAGCATGCGAGAAAGCGGCGAAGAACTCGTTCAGAAGCTCGGCGTCAAGCAAGGTATGAAGGTGCTCGATCTCGGCTGCGGCGACGGAACGACGGCATTGCCGGAAGCGACGCTTGGCGCGGACGTGCTCGGCGTCGATATCGCCGACGAACCTTGTCGAGGCCGGAAACCGCCGCGCCAAAGGCGGCAGGGCTGACGAATTGCAGGTTTCAGGAAGGCGACGCCAGCGACCTGCGCGACCTTAAGGACGCAGTTTCGATCTCGTCGTGAGCATCTTCGGCGCGATGTTTGCGCCGAGGCCTTTCGACGTCGCCAAGGAAATGACGCGCGTGACGAAGCCCGGCGGGCAGATCGTCATGGGGAACTGGATTCCGAACGATCCGACGTTGGTTGCGCAAATCCTGAAGATCAGCTCCGCCTATTCGCCTCCCCCGCCCGAGGGTTTCCTGAGCCCCATGACCTGGGGAATAGAGAGCAATGTGATCGAGCGCTTTGGAGCCGCCGGTGTTCCGGAGGACAAGATCTCCTTTGTCCGAGACACCTACACCTTCCGCTTCGCCTCGCCGCCCGCGCAGCTGGTGGACGCCTTCAGAAAATACTATGGGCCGACGATGAATGCGTTCGACGCTGCGGAGAAGAACGGCCGCAGCGCGGAATTAAAGAAGGAACTGGACGATCTGTTCGATAGCCAGAACAGTAGCTCTGTGCGGGACGCGACGTTGATCCCGGCCACCTACTTGCGCGTGACCGTCGCGCGCTGAGGGGACACCGTTGCCTCAGAGGGTCGACGATTGCGAATTCGGGCAAGGACTGGTAACGGTCGCCGTCGCCAACGCGGCTATTGCAGGGCCAGATTCGGGCGGGCCGTAATCGCGCGGGGAGCCAGAATGCCGGATATCGCCAAACGCCGACGATTTCTGCTGTTCCTTATCAAGCCGTCGCATTACGACGACGAGGGCTACGTCATCCAGTGGTGGCAGTCGGCGCTGCCGTCCAATTCGCTCGCCTGCCTGTACGGCATCGCGCAGGACGCCATGCAAGACCGGCGTCGCTCGGCGACGACGTCGACATCGAGATCTTCGCCCGTCGACGAGACCAACACCCGCGTCCGGCCCGACCGCATCGCCCGCCAGATCAAGGACAACTGGCGGCTTCGGCATGGTCGGCTTCGTCGGCGTGCAGTCGAACCAGTTTCCGCGCGTGATGGACTGCGCGCGTCCGCTTGCGGGCAGCGGGCGTGCCGGTGTGCATCGGCGGCTTCCATGTCTCCGGCTGCCTCGCGATGCTGCCGGAGACGCCGGACTCGCTGAAGGAGGCGCTCGACCTCGGCATCTCGCTCTTCGCGGGCGAGGCGGAGGGCCGCTTCGACGAGGTGCTGCGCGACGCCGCCGCCGGCGAGCTGAAGCCGATCTACAATTACCTCGACGATCTGCCGGGGCTCGAAGGCGCGACGGCGCCCTATGCTGCCGCGCGAGCGCGTCGGACCGCACGCTCGGCATGATCTCGAGCTTCGACGCCGGACGCGGCTGTCCGTTCCTGTGCTCGTTCTGCACCATCATCAACGTGCAGGGCCGCAAGTCGCGCTATCGCACGGCCGACGACATCGAGGCGCTGGTGCGCGTCAATCACGCCAACGGCGTCCGCTATTTCTTCATCACCGACGACAATCTCGCCCGCAACCGCAACTGGGAATCGATCTTCGACCGGCTGATCGCGCTGCGCCAGGAGGGCCTCAACTCGCGCTTCGTCATCCAGGTCGACACGGCCTGCCACAAGATCCCGCGCTTCATCGAGAAGGCGGTGGCCGCCGGCGTCAAGCGGGTGTTCATCGGGCTTGAGAACATCAATCCCGACAACCTCGCCGCGGCGAAGAAGAAGCAGAACCACATCGCCGACTATCGCGAGCTGCTGCTCAGGCGTGGCGCAAGTCGCGCGCCATCACCTATTGCGGCTACATCATCGGCTTCCCGAACGACACGCCGGAATCGCATCGTCCGCGACATCGAGATCATCAAGCGCGAACTGCCGCTCGACATTCTCGAATTCTCCTGCCTGACGCCGCTGCCCGGCAGCGAGGACCACGCCAAGGCGGTCGAAGGCCGGCGTCGACATCGACCCCGACCTCAACAAGTTCGACCTCGAACATGTCGTCGCCGACCATCCGCGCATGTCGCGCGAGGAATGGCAGGAGGCCTATCGGCTCGCGTGGCGCACCTATTACACCGACGATCACATCAAGACGGTGATCCGCCGCGCCGCCGCGGGCGGCCCGCGCGTCGACACGGTCTGCTTCCTCTGGTGACCTGGTTCTGGGCGAGCTTCCAACTTCTACAACATCTATCCGCTCGAGGCTGGACTTGTGCGCCGAAAGGTTCGGACCGACCGGCGGCCGGGGATGGAAATCGAAAATCCGCTGGTCTTCTATCCGCGTTACGCCTGGGAGACGATCTCGATCTTTGGCCGGGCTGCCGGGAAGCTCTTGAAACTGTGGCGCTTCGCTCGAAGCGTCCAGCGCGATCCGAACGCCAAGAATTACACCGATGAGGCGCTGAGAACATTCAACGATTACGATCGTCAAGAAATGTATCAGCTCTCCGAATCGGCCCGGAAGGCCGGCGAGAAGGCGAAGCGCATCGAGGAGCACAAGCAGCCCGCGCCCGCTCCGGCGCAGTTCGAAGCGGTGAAGTAAAGGGCGCCTAACGTCTGAGGCGCGGGGGCCAATGCATTCTCTTTATCGGGCGATGGCGGTCGCGGCGATCACATTTGGCGCGAGCGTCGTCGGGATGCTCCTCCAAGGGGTCGTGTCGGCCGATGTGATTAGCGCCGCAAAGGGCTCCGTTGGCGCGATGGTCGGGCTCATCACATTGCTCTTGGCGCTGGTGCTCGGTCTCCTCGTGTTCACCGCCTTTTCGGTCTTCACGACGCAGCAGACCGAAGCGCAGGAGCTGGGCCCGGTGGTGATCGAGCTCGACGTCATCCTCGAACAATACGGCGCCGATGTCGCGGGCGCCCGCACGGGGTTAAGGGAGGCGCTCGGACGGGCGCGCAAGCGCTTCTTCGGCGACGTGAAGCATGGGCCCCAGGCGCATACGATCGAGGAAACGCGGGCGACCATGTACTGGATGAACACCTATTTCGACAAACTTCAGCCTCCGAGCGAGCGCCACCGTCAATTGCTGACCTCGGCGCGCGATCTCGCGAAGAAGTTCGCGGAAACGAATATGCTGATGGCCCGCCAGCTCGCGAATCCGTTTCCCCCCTATGTGCTGGCTGTCGTGGTGTGCTGGGCCGCGGCGCTGTTTCTCGGCAACGGCCTCGTGGCGGCGCCGAATGCGATCACGGTCCTTGCGCATCTCGCGGGCGCGATCGCGATTGGCAGCGCGATCTTCCTCATCCTCGAATTGAGCTCGCCTTACACAGGCTTCATTCGGCTGACGCCGGCCGGTCTCGACCGCATGCTCGAGGTTCTCGCCAAGGCTGACCAGAAAGAGACGCCTGCGAGCTAGAATGGAGCCGGCGGGCTGATGGACGAGATGGAGCGGCTCGAGCGTCGGATCGACGAATTGCGCGACGCCATCGAGCGCAGCCGCAGGTGGCGGTTCGCGGGGCGCGCTTCGGTTGCGCTCGGTCCGGCGCTGCTGGCCGCGCTCGTGTTTGGCATCATCGACTATACGCCGGAGCGGGTGATCGCCGCGCTCGCGCTCGCCATCGGCGGCATGGTGCTCATGGGCTCGAGCCGCTCCAGCACCGAGGAATTGGAGCGGGCTCTCAAGCAGGCGGAGGCTGAGCGCATGGCGGCGATCGACGCGCTTGATCTCGTTCAGGTGGGCGACAGGGAATAGCGGGGCGAACAGGCGACGCGTCGCGGCTGTCTGAGCTCGCAATCGCGCCCTGAGCGCCTATATCCCGCATCTCGATTGAGGGCTGATAATGAGCGTTGCGTTTGTCCGGGAAGAAAGCGCCGAGGCTGCGCAGGAAGTGAGCCTGCCTCCGCGGCCGATTTCCGCTCATCCCAACCTTGTGACAAAATCTGGCCTCCGTGCGCTCGATCTCGCGCTCGCCGAAAGCCAACAAGCGCTGAAGGCTGCTCACGCGATTCCGGACGCCAGCGACCGCCGGCGCGCCGTGGAATTGGCTGCGCGGGATGTGCGGTATTTCGCCGAACGCGTCGCAAGCGCGGTTGCGCAGCCGGAACCGGCTGGCGCTGCCGTGGTTGCGTTCGGCTCCAAGGTCACGATCCTGCGCGACGATGATCGCCGCCAGACGTTCCGGATCGTTGGCGAGGACGAAGCCGATCCCCGCAGCGGATCGATCGCCTACGTGTCTCCGCTTGCCCGCCGGCTAATTGGAAAGCGGGTCGGCGAGGCCGTGGAGATGGATGGCCGCGAGATCGAAATTGTCGCGATTGCATAACTGCGAGGATCGGATCGTTCCGGAATACTGACGGTTGTTGCTCCGCATGGGGCGCCGGAGGCAGAATGATGGAATTCCGGGGCCGTAGGGGCTGACAGGCCAAAAGGCTGGGGGACTGAAGAACCTCCGAGGTCGCCTGAAATCACGGAGCTCGCCAATAATCCATAACCGTCACCCTCGACACAAATGGCTGGACCCAGGTTGCAAAGGCAGCGTGATCGGGGTGCACGAGATAGGCGTCGCGCGCCTGAGCATTGGCGAATGTGAGCAGAAAAACGTGGCTGTGCCCGCCGTCAAGGCCTTCCGGGCTTGCGTTTTCGCCCCATTCGAAATCTTCGACCCCCGGGACGAGTGTTTTCAGTTCCGCGAACCGGCGAACAACCTCCGCGATTGCTGCGTGGCTTTGGGCCTTCCCGAATCCGAAAAGAACCACATGACGCAGGGTCATTGACATGTCTCCCACCGATGAGAGGCTTCGATTGCTGAAGCGCGAGTGTCAGCAGGGGTCGGCGGCAAATCAGTGCGTGACGACAGCACGCAACCCGTCCGCTGAATGTCGCCAAATGTCAGATTGGAGCGGGCGAAGGGAATCGAACCCTCGTATGAAGCTTGGGAAGCTTCCGTTCTACCATTGAACTACGCCCGCGTAGGATCTCCCCTGCGGCCAACGCGGCCGATGGCAGGAGAGGAGGGACTCGAACCCCCAACCCCCGGTTTTGGAGACCGGTGCTCTACCAATTGAGCTACACTCCTAGTAGCGCCGTTCATGCCGCAACCCGCGCACGGACGCAAGAGTGGGCGCGGGTCCGCGGTCAGCTTGACTTCCCAGCCCCTCGTCGCCATTCACCGGGCGCCGCGCCCCCTCCCCGTGCGGTTCCCCCCGCAAGGACCGGATGCGCACCTATCTCAGCTTTGAAACAACGGTCGCCGATATCGAGGCCCGTCTCGATGAAATGCGCGCCGTGGCCGAGAAAGGCGACTCGCCGGCGCTGGCGGAGGAAATCAGCAAGCTCGAGGCCCGAGCCGAGAAGACGCTGGCCGATCTCTACGCCAACCTGACGCCGTGGCAGAAGACGCATGTCGCGCGCGCACAAGGGCGTCCGCGATTCGGCGACTACATCAAGGGGCTGATCGCCGAGTTCACGCCGCTCGCCGGCGACCGGTACTACGGCGAGGACGAAGCGATCGTCGGGGGCTTGGGACGGTTCGAGGGCGAGTCGGTCTGCGTCATCGGCCAGGAGAAGGGCGACGACACGGCGAGCCGGGTGCGGCACAATTTCGGCATGGCGCGCCCGGAAGGCTATCGGAAGGCCGCGCGACTGATGCAGCTCGCCGATCGCTTCGGCCTGCCGGTGATCTCCCTCATCGACACCGCGGGCGCGTTTCCGGGCGTCGAAGCCGAGGAGCGCGGCCAGGCCGAGGCCATCGCCCGCTCGACCGACACCTGCCTTTCGCTCGGCGTGCCCAATGTCGCTTTGGTCATCGGCGAGGGCGGCTCGGGCGGCGCGCTCGCGATCGCCGCCTGCAACAGCGTATTGATGCTCGAACACGCAATCTACACAGTCGCCTCGCCCGAAGCGGCCGCGTCGATTCTGTGGCGTGATTCTTCGCGCGCGCAGGAAGCGGCGACGAGCATGAAGATCACCGCCCAGGACCTGATCAAGTTCGGCATCATCGACGGGATCATTCCCGAGCCGCTCGGCGGCGCGCACCGCGATCCTCCTGCGGCGATCGCCTCGGCCGGCCGGGCGATCAGCGACGCGCTGAGGTCGCTTCACAATTTGGGCCCGGACGAACTGCGCGACGCGCGGGCCGAGAAGTTCTTGGCGATCGGGCGGAAGATCTAACCCTCTCCCCAAAGGGAGAGGGGGAAGAGCGCGACCGCCCTTCGTGCTGATCCTCATGGTCTGGCTGTTCCTGCTCTTCGTTGGCGTCGGCTTGTTTGCGCCGCGCAACGCGGTGACCGTCGCCGCCCTGCTCGTGACCGCGCTGTCGATCGCCAGCGCGATCGCGTTGATCGACGATCTCGACGCGCCGTTTCGAGGATTCATCGTCGTCTCCCCACAGCCGATGCAGCGAGCGCTGGCCGAAATCAGCGCGCCGTAAACGACTCGTGGACGGATGTCGGCCGAGCGGCGAGACTGCGCGCCTTGCGCTGCTTGCGCCAGATCAACCAGGAGACAGGCATGTCGACACCCTTTTCGCTCGCGCCGGATCAACTCTGGCAGGCGATCAATCCCATGACCTTCAACCAGCAGGGCGCTCAATTCGGCTTCATCAACCTCGATCTCGGGGCCGCGGGCGAATCCGACCTCGAGCGGAAGCTTCTCGCTCAGGTCGGGAGCTACGGGCGGCAGCTCGGCCGCATTGGCGACGCGCTGGAAGTCATTCTCAAGCATGTGAAGCTCGGGGATCTGAAACCCGAAGAACAGGACGCGCTGGACATTCTCAAGGGGCAGCTTGCGTCGGTGCGGCAGGTGAAGGCGGAGCAGCGCGCAAGCGGCGCAGCCAAGGCGTCAGACGCCACTCAAACGCGAGCGCGATGATCAATCCAGGGCGTTCTTTACGCGTTAACCTGGACCCTCGAGAAAAGCGCGCCTGGAGAGCGAGCCAGAATCGGGCAGTCTGGTTTAGGATCTCGGATGGAACCGAGCGCCGTGGGGAGAGTCACATGACGCCAGAGACGATCAGCATCGGCGGCCTCGAGCTCAGGTTTCTTCAGACAAAGCAAGAGACCGCCGGCAGCCTCGACGCGTTCGAAATGACCGTCCAGCCGAACGCGCGCATGCCTGTCGCGCATTATCACGAGAGCTGGGACGAAACCATTTACGGGCTAACCGGCGCGTCGACCTGGCGCGTCGACGGTCAGGACATTGCGCTCAAACCCGGTCAGTCCGTCTTCATCAAGCGGGGGATCGTCCACGCCTTCCGCAACGATACCCAAGAGGCGGCGAGCTGCCTGTGCATCCTGACGCCCGGCGTGCTCGGACCCGGCTATTTCCGCGAGATTGCGGCGCTCGTGTCAGGCGGCGCGCCGGACCCGGCAACGATGAAAGAGATCATGCTGCGTCACGGGCTCGTGCCCGTCCCGCAATGAAGAACCTCACATCCCGCCCAGATGCTCGGCGACGGAATAGATGTCCTTGTCGCCGCGGCCCGACAGGTTCAGCACCATCAAATGGTCTTTCGGGCGTTCGGGCGCGAGCTCGATGATCTTGGCCAAAGCGTGCGCCGGCTCGAGCGCCGGGATGATCCCTTCGAGCTTCGAGCAGAGCTGGAAGGCGTTCAGCGCTTCCTTGTCGGTCGCCGCGAGATAGGTCACCCGGCCGACGTCGTTGAGCCAGGAATGCTCG
The DNA here is from genome assembly GCA_963756955.1 of uncultured Alphaproteobacteria bacterium. Classification (GTDB taxonomy): domain Bacteria; phylum Pseudomonadota; class Alphaproteobacteria; order Rhizobiales; family Beijerinckiaceae; genus Roseiarcus. The sequence continues at coordinate 123,281 of CAVWPU010000044.1, read as the reverse complement.
GGCCCGACGCCGGGATAGTCGAGACCGGCGGAGATCGAATGGCCTTCGAGGATCTGGCCGTCGTCGGTTTGCAGAAGATAAGTGCGGTTGCCGTGCAGGACGCCGGGCTTGCCGCCATTGATCGAGGCCGCGTGGCCATCGGGAACGTCGAGCCCATGACCGGCGGCTTCGACGCCGAACATTTCGATCTGCGGCTCGTCGAGGAACGGGTGGAAGAGGCCGATCGCGTTTGAGCCGCCGCCGATGCAGGCGACCAGACTGTCCGGCAGGCGGCCTTCGAGCTCCAGCATCTGCGCGCGCGTCTCCTCGCCGATCACGCACTGGAAGTCGCGCACCATGGCTGGATAGGGATGCGGCCCGGCGACGGTGCCGATGCAATAATAAGTGTTGTGGACGTTGGTCACCCAGTCGCGCAACGCCTCGTTCATCGCGTCCTTGAGGGTCTTCGCGCCCTGCTCGACCGGCCCTGACTTCCGCGCCCAGCATCTTCATGCGGAAGACGTTCGGCTTCTGCCGCTCGACGTCGAGCGCGCCCATGAAGACGATGCATTCGAGGCCGAAGCGCGCGCAGGCGGTCGCGGTGGCGACGCCATGCTGGCCTGCGCCGGTCTCGGCGATGATGCGCTTTTTGCCCATGCGGCGGGCGAGCAGGATCTGGCCGATCACGTTGTTGATCTTGTGCGCGCCGGTGTGGTTGAGCTCCTCGCGCTTGAAGTAGATCTTCGCGCCGCCGAGGTGTTCGGTCAGCCGCTCGGCGAAATAGAGCGGGCTCGGGCGCCCGACATAGTGCTTGAGCAGGTGGTTGAGTTCGGCCTTGAAAGCAGGATCGGCCTTCGCTTCCTCGTAGGCCTTTTCGAGCGACAGAATGAGCGGCATCAGCGTTTCGGGGACAAAGCGTCCGCCATAGATTCCGAAGCGGCCGCGCTCGTTCGGGCCTTCGCGGTAGGAATTGGGCTTTTCGAGCTTGCTCATCACTCAACTCCAACGGCGTCGCGCGCGAACGCGCGGCGCGCCGCCGCGACAAACGCCCTGATCTTGGCTGGATCCTTGACGCCCGGCGCGCTCTCGACGCCTGACGAGACGTCGACGCCGCGGGCGCCGCTCTGTGCGATCGCCGCTGCGACGCTGTCGGGGTCGAGTCCGCCGGACAAAAGCCAGGGAACGAGGAGCATGAAAATCCTGCGTGAGGCGCCAGTCGAACGGACGGCCGTTGCCGCCCGGCAGCACGGCGTCTTTCGGCGGCTTGGCGTCGATCAGCAGCATAGTCGGCGACGCCCTCGTAAGCCTCGGCGGCGGCGAGGTCCTCGCGCGTCGCGACTCCGATCGCCTTCATGGTCGGACGGGCGAAAAGCTCGCCGATCTCGTTCACCCGCGCCGGCGTCTCGCGCCCGTGCAATTGCAGGAGGTCGGGCGACAGGGCGTCGATGATGCGCTTCAGCGTGTCGTCGTCTGCGTCGACGCTGAGCGCGACGATCTTCGCCCGTCCCTGGACCTGGCGTCCGAGAGCGCGCGCGGTCGCCCAGTCGATATGGCGCGGGCTCTTGGGAAAGAACACGAACCCGACCATATCCGCGCCGGCGTCGAGCGCGGCGTCGAGCGTCAGGCCCGTGGAAAGGCCGCAGATTTTGACCGTGGGCGTCATGGCGCGCTTCTTTCGGTCAAAGCGCCCGCGCTGTCAAAGGAAAGCGAAGGGGCCGCTCAGCAGCGGAGAGGCTCATTGTTTCCGCCTTGACCGGCGGAGACATCGCGCTCGATGGCGTCGATGTCGCTTTGCGCCGCCGCCCGCATCTTCGCTTCCGCATCGCTGTACAGTGCGACGATCCGGCGGCCCTGATCGGTGAGCGAGGCGCCGCCGCCTTTTACGCCGCCGTGATGGGCCGAAACCACGGGCTCAGCGAACATCTGGTTCAATTCGTCGACCAGCAGCCAGGCGCGTCGGTACGACATCTGGTGGGCCCGGCCGGCGGCCGAGATCGAACCCGTCTTTTCGACCGCTTCCAGAAGCGCGATCTTTCCCGCGCCAAGCCGGCGGCCAAGCTCGAAATCAAGCCGGATCGTCAAACGAGTGGCCATCACTCCCCCTCCCAGCGGCGCCCGCGCCTTCTCAATGCGCGTGGGCGAACTCCCAATAGAGTTTGCGTGCGCGATGGAAAAATGGGCCCGGCTGCAGATCACGCCCGTCGATGCGCTTGACCGGCGTCACCTTGCCGTAGTTGCCCACGACGAAAATCTCGTCCGCGGCGTCGAAAGTCCGCAAAGCCAAGGGTCGCCTCCCGCGCGTCCACGCCGTCTTCCCGCAAAAGAGCCAGCACCCGCTGCCGGGTGACGCCGTTGAGGAACGTGCCATTGGCCATTGGCGTCATCACCTGGCCGTCCTTAGCCATGAACACGTTTGCGGTGGCAAGCTCCGCGACGTTGCCCAGCATATCGCACATGAGACAATTGTCGAAACCGCGCGCCCGAGCCTCAAACAGGGCGCGCGCGTTGTTGGGATAGAGGCAACCTGCCTTGGCCTCGATCGGAATGGTGACGCCGAGCGGCTTGGCGTAAGGCGAACGGGTGATCGACACGCCTGTCGGCTGCGTCAGAGGCGCCTCGTAGAGGCAGAGGCAGAAGCGGGTCGAATCTCGGGCTCGGGCGGGACAGCGGACCAGCGCGAGCCATGCTCGGCCCAGTACATTGGACGGATATAGAGTTCTGCGTCCGGCTTGAACTTCTTCTGCCCCTCGCGCGTGAGCTCGAGCATCGCCTCGACGCTCATCGTCGGCTTGAGACACATGGCTATGGCCGAGCGATTGAGGCGCGCGCAATGCTTGTCGAGATCCGGCGTCACCCCTTCGAAGGCGCGCGCCCCGTCGAACACGCTCGAGCCTAGCCAGAAGGCGTGCGTGCGGGCTCCGACGATCGGATGGTTGCCCTCAAGCCACTCGCCATCGAGAAAAGTGAAGGTTTGCGACCAGGCCGCCATCGCTTTTCGATCCATCGGATGGCGCAATACGAGCGGGGCGCCGCCGGGACCACTCTAATTGGGTTCGGGACGCCGGAGCTAGCGCGAAATCCGGAATGCGCGCTAGGCGGAGCGAAACGAGCGTCAGGCGGCGGCTGAAGACATCCGGGCCGCCTTGCGATAGCCGGCGAAGCCGAGGCCGACGAAACCGGCGAGCATCATTGCCCAAGTCGAGGCTTCTGGAACCGCTGCGGCAACCCTCGAAGCGGCCGAAATCGCCGGACTGACGGAGACGTTGTCGATCCAAACTAGGCCGGGATCGTTGCGGGCGCCGACAGCGAAAGTGTCGATCCCGGTCGCGGTGACTGTTGCGGAATATTGCGTGTAGCCCATTGCCGTCACCGGGTTGAGGTAAACGACCGGAGTTCCGTTGAAATAGAAGCCAACGTCGCTGGGCGCATTGCCATCCGCCGAAATCCACCCGCGGATCGTCAGGGTCTCGCCCGCCACATCCGAGAACGTCTGGCTTATGACGCTGTCCTGGCCCTCCGAGCCGAAAAATGCACCATAGGAGCCGTCTTCCGCATAATCCGATACGCCGGTGTAGCCGCTAATGGCGCTCTCGTTCCAGCCGCTAAAATCGCCGGTCTCGAAGCTGCCGTTAGCCAAGTAATTGGTTACGGCCCCGGCTGGCCCCGCCAGCGCCATCGTCGCTGCGAACACCGTCACCATGAAGGTTCTGCGCATGTATGGGTCCTTTAACAACATCAGGCACCCTAACACACATATTATAGCTGTGTAAACTACGACGTTCCCGTGCCCGCGCGCATCTGGCAGGCGAAAAGATCCTCGTACCGTCCCCCTGTTTGGCTAGCCGGGTTGTCCTAGCGTCCACCTTGGCCATGCTGAAGATCACGGCGCTGAAATCCTCGGATCGCCGCCGAAGAGGACAGCATCGACGAGATTGCGAACCGGCGCTTGGTCAGGCAAGCGGTGAAACCTGCTCAGCTTCAGCCCCGAGCCGCGCGGCTGCGTCGCCGACTCGAACGCCCGCGATCATGAGATCGGGCGCGATCTCAGCCAGCGGGACGAGAACAAAGGCCCGATTGAACAGTTCGGGATGAGGCAGCGTCAGCTGTTCGGTCTTCAGCGAAACATCGTCATAGGCGATGAGGTCGATGTCGATGACGCGCGGCCCCCATCGCTCCGTAGGCTCGCGGCCGAGCTCGACCTCGAGCGTCTTGACGCGCTCGAGCAGCGCCTCGGGCGAGAGGCTCGTCCGGCCGAGCGCGCAGGCGTTGACGAACCAGTCCTGGTCGGTCTTGCCCCAGGGGGCGGTGCGGTAGAAGCGGGAGACCGCGGTCAGCTCGATTCCCGGCTCGCCGGCGATCGCGCGCAAGCGCCCGGCGCAGGCTCCCGACCTTGTCGCCGACATTGCCGCCGAGCGCGAGGACGACGCGCGCCCGGCCGTCGTCCTTAGGCTCCGCGTCGGCTGAAGGCGCGGCGGCGCCCTCGAGCGCCATGAAGACGTCGAGCGCCGCGCGGTTTTCGGCGACGTCATGCACGCGCAACACGGAAGCCCCGCGCATGAGCGCGATCGTGTCGGCGGCGAGCGTGCCGGGGAGGCGCCGTTCGACCTCGGCGCCGATGATCCTGCCGATGAACGACTTGCGCGAGAGCCCGACCAGGATCGGCGCGCCCAAGTCGCCGGAAGCGGTCGAGGTTCCAGATGCAGGCATGGTTCTGCTGCCGACGTCTTGCCGAAGCCGACGCCGGGATCGAGCAGAATTCGGCCGAACGGCACGCCGGCGCCGGCCGCAAGGTTGAGCGAGCGCTCGAAGAAGCGCTCGACGTCATCGAGAATGTCGATCGTCGGGTCCGCGTGCTCGCGATTGTGCATGATGACGACCGCCGAGCCGGTCTCCGCGACAGCGTCCGCCATGCCGGGATCGCGCTGCAGTCCCCAGACGTCGTTGATGACGCAGGCGCCGAGCCGCGCCGCCTCGCGCGCGACCTTGGCCTTGCTGGTGTCGATGGAGATCGGCGCGTCGAAGTCCGCGGCCAGCGCCTCGAGCACCGGGACCACCCGCCGGAGCTCCTCGTCCTCGGAAACGGGAACGATGGCCGGGCCTTGTCGATTCGCCGCCGACGTCGACGATCGCCGCGCCCTCGGCGACCATCGCCTTGGCGCGCGCGACCGCGGCGGCGGCGTCGAAATGGCGTCCGCCGTCGGAGAACGAATCCGGCGTCACGTTGAGAATGCCCATGAGCTGGGGCGACGTCTTCAGCGCGCTGAGGAACGCATCGCGATGGATGAAGCGGCGGTCGGTCGCCCATGAGCGTCGGCTATCGCCTCCTCGCGCCTTCCGCAACGCCTTCCTGCGCAGTTTGAGCCGGGACCGCAAGACCTCGGTCCGCCCTCGCTCACGCGGCGAGCGCCGCCAGGATGCGCGCCCAGGAGCGCGCGCCCTTTATGGAACGACGCCCGATCGTATTTCTCGTTGGGCGAGTGGACACGGTCGTCATCGAGCGCGAAGCCGACGAGCAGGCTGTCCATGTTGAGTTCGCGCTTGAACGAACCGACGATCGGGATCGACCCGCCGCTGCCGACCAGCGCCGCCGGCTTTTCCCATTCGGCTTCGAGCGCGCGGCGGGCGATGCGCAACACCTGGTTCTTGATCGGCAGCGAGATGGCCGGGCTGCCGCCATGGCCGAGGAATTCCGCCTTCACGTCCGGCGGCAGGCGCGAGGTGACGAAAGCGCGGAAAGCTTCGAGGATCCGCTCGGGGTTCTGCTTGCCGACAAGCCGGAACGTGATCTTGGCGCTGGCCTTGGCGGGCAACACGGTCTTTGTCCCCTCGCCGGTGTAGCCGCCGACAATCCCGTTCACTTCGCAGGTCGGCCGCGACCACAAGATTTCGAGCGGCGAGCGGTCGCGCTCGCCCGCCGGCGTCGTCAGCCCGACCTCGCGCAGGAACGCCCCGCCGTCGAAATTGAGCTCGTGCCACTGGTCCGCGAATCTCCTGCGGAATCTCTTCGACGCCATCATAGAAGCCGGGGATGGCGACCGCGCCGGTGTCGTCGTGCAATTCGCCGAGGATCTTCGACAGCACATGGATCGGGTTGACGGCCAAGCCGCCGTAAAGACCCGAATGCAGATCGCGATTGGCGCCGGTCAGCACGACCTCTTCGGCGGCGATCCCGCGCAGCGCGATGGTGATGGCGGGCGTCGAGCGGTCCCACATTCCGGTGTCGCAAACGAGCGCGACATCGGCTTTCAGCTCTTTGGCGTTCTCGGCGAGAAAGGCCGGCAGCGACGGCGATCCCGTCTCCTCCTCGCCTTCGAACAGCACGGTGATATGACAAGGCGGCCCGCCGAATTGCTTGAAGGCGCGGCAGGCCTCGAGAAAGGTCATGAGCTGGCCTTTGTCGTCGCAGGCGCCGCGGGCGACGATCTCTTCGCCCTGCGGTCCAGCCTCGAGTTTCGGCTCGAACGGCGGATTGCGCCAGAGGTTCAGCGGGTCGACCGGCTGGACGTCATAATGGCCGTAGAACAGAACATGCGGCGCCTCGCGGCGCGCTGCCTTGATGTGGCCGACGACCATCGGCCGGCCTGTGGTCGGGCGCTTGGCCGCCTCGAATCCGAGATCGCCTAACTCAGTGACCAGCCAGTCCGCGGCCCGCTCGCAATCAGGGAAATGCGCGGGCACAGCGGAAATCGAGGGGATCGACAGAAAGGCGAACAGCCGATCGAGCGCCGCCTTCTGACCGGAGTCGATGGCGGAAAGAATGTCGTCAATCGTGGCCATCTACGCTCTCCTCGTGCAGCCGCTCGTGATCGGATCGCTTCTCCTAGCATAGCGCCCGAATTTCGTCGTCGCACGTCCGCGCGACGCCAAGGACGGAGCGAATACGGACAACTCGTACGATTGAGAAAGGGGCTTGTCGCATCAACTGCTGTTACTTTTCTTACCCATCCCACCGCTGAGTTCAGGATTGAATAGAGTCAATGGCTTGGCAAGTTATTCGTACTCAGCTTGGGAGCCTCTGCTTGCAAAGTCGTAACAACGCCCGCGATGGTATTGCTCGACGGCTCAGCTATCAGCTTTTATGGTAGAATTAAGGCTGAAGGTTACGAGGGGCGGCTCGAAACTGCCGCCGAAGGCCAAATCAGCGAAGCCGGGGCGGCCCTTCAGGGTGGGCAGCAGGCGGAATTCTTTGGGTTCCTCGCGGCTTTGGCGCCAATGCTCATCTCCAGTGTCGGTCCGGCTCTGGTGAAGGCGGTTTCCAGGAAGCTCAGTCCGAAGACCAGACGCGCAGTCAGCATCATCGCCAAGCGCGCTCCGGGTCCAATCGGCGTCGGCGCGACGAAACTAAGCCAGGTGCACGGCCTTAGTGGCCTCGCGCCCCTCATCGCTAGGCTCTTCGAGTCAGCAGCGGAGGGAGGCGAGGGTTTTGCGGGCGAAACCGGCGAAGAGAGCGCAGGGGTCAACGAAGCTCTCGTCTCCGAGACCGCCGCGGCCATGGAAGTCATTATCGGCAGCGATGACCGGATCCGGATCAATAACACGACAAGCGTGCCTTGGCGCCGATATTGCGCGCTCCGCATCTATTTCCCGAGCGGCGCTCAATATCGCGGCACTGGGTTCCTGATTGGGCCTCGCGCGCTGGCGACCGCCGGACACTGCGTCTATATGAGGAATCAGGGCGGCTGGGCCCGGAGGATCGAGGTGATTCCGGGGTGCAACGGCTCGCAGAAGCCCTTCGGCTCGGCCATGGCGACCGAGTTCCGTTCCACCAGAGGCTGGGTGCAGGACGGGTTGCCGGAATCCGACTATGGCTGCATCTTCCTGCCGAACGGGTCATTCGGGGGAACGAGCCTCGGCAGCTTCGGCGCCGCGGCGTTCGACACTCAGACCCTGCTGGCCCAGAACGCCGTGCTGGCCGGATATCCAGGCGACAAGCCGTTCGCCGAACTTTGGGGAATGTCGGCGCGCATCAAGGCGGTGACAGCCAAGACGCTGATCTATGACATAGACTCAGTCGGCGGCCAGAGCGGCGCCCCCGTGTACATCAAGCGTAGCGGCGTCCGCTATGTGGTCGGGATTCACAACTATGGCGCTGGAAGGAACCGCCACTGGTCAGCTATCTACCTAGAATTCGATCTCGCGATGGTCGAGAAGTACGCGCGGCGGCCTATCGCAATGGAGCTTCCGAATCGCCGCATCGAGGTCTCGGGGTTCTACTACGAGCGCAAATATGGCGGTGCGCCGCCCGGCGTACAGGTCGATCTGAGTTTCGCCGCCATCCTCGCCGATCTCGGTCTGTCGATCCTCGACCATCACGACGTCTTCGCGGATGCCGACCGGGGGAGTGCAAGAGACTCGTCGTGTACGCTGCGGACGGAGCTCCCGTCGACGGCGCGACGATTGGCATTGTGCGGGGCGCCGGAAGCGCGCCCGACATCGCTCCTCTAACGGACGCCGGCGGGCGCTTCGCCCTGGATGGACTTCCGCCGGGCGCATGGGTGTTGAGCGCCGTCGGACCGGATGGAGCGGAGGGCGCCGCTGAAGTCAGCGTTACCGGTAATTCCATCGCCCGCTTGGTAATTAGGATAGACTTCGCGGCGAGGTGACCCTCTCGCACGTCCTGCGGTCAAGCCAGGCCACGACGACGAGTTCTCCCGCTCGTCTCCCCGAGCATCCGTCGCGTTTGGCGCCGTTTTGATTGATGGCGGAGATGATGAGCAGCGTAGGAGCGCGGGAGCCGTCAGAAAATCTGGCGGAAGATCACGTACAGCGTGCCGGACATGATCATCGCCGCCGGCAGGGTCAGCACCCAGGCGAGCGCGATGCTGCGGATGGTCGACCATTGCATGCCCGAGCCGTTGGCCACCATCGTCCCGGCGACGCCGGAGGACAGAACGTGCGTCGTCGACACCGGCAGGCCGAAGCCGTCGGCCGCGCCGATCGTCGCCGCGGCGACGATCTCCGCCGCCGCGCCCTGGCCGTAGGTCAAGTGAGTCTTGCCGATCTTTTCGCCGACCGTGACGACGATCCGCTTCCAGCCCACCATCGTGCCGAGACCGAGCGCGATCGCCACGCAGATCTTGACCCATAGCGGGATGAACTTGGTCGCGCCGTCGAGGTCCTTCTTGAAGGCGGCGATCTGCGCTTTGTCCTCGGCCGACAGCTCGCTTTCCTTGTCCTTCGCCAGAACGCGGAAGCCCTCCGACGCGAGATACATGTCGTTGCGAAGGTTCTGGACCTTGTCGAGCGGCGTCTTGGCGACGGAGCCGTATTGCTCGACCGAGTCGCTGATCTGCTTGGTCAAGCACCGCGAGCGACGGATAGGTTCCCTCGGAGATCGTGTGCGACATGGATGTATTCCGTCACCGCCGGACGGGGATCGCCGGTGATGGCGTATCCGGCGCCATGAGCTTCGACGATCTTCGAAGCGGCGTGCGCCGAGGAGACGAACTGCGCGGCGTGACCTTCGCCCGGCGCGCGGTTCAGCGCATAGGCGGTCGGCGCGACGCCGATCAGGATCAGCATGATGAGGCCCATGCCCTTCTGCCCGTCATTGGAGCCGTGGAAGAACGACACCAGCGTGCAGGTGAGGATCAGCAAGCCGCGGATCCAGATCGACGGCGGCTTGTTGGTGGTCGGCGCCGTGTAAAGCTCCGGCACGCGGATGACAGCCTTCATCGCCAGCAGCAGCAGCGCCGAGAGGGCAAAGCCGAACAGCGGCGAGAACAAGCAGCGCCTCGCCGACCTTGGTGACCTGGTCCCAGTCCACGCCGGCGGTGCCGTTCTGGCCGCGGATGATCGCGTTGGCGACGCCGACGCCGACGATCGAGCCGATCAGGGTGTGCGAGCTCGAAGCGGGAATGCCGAGCCACCAGGTGCCCAGGTTCCAGATGATCGCGGAAATGAGCAGCGCGAACACCATGGCGTAGCCGGCCGCCGAGCCGACCTGAAGAATGAGCTCGACCGGCAAGCAGCGAGACGACGCCGAAAGCCACCGCGCCGGTCGAGGCCAGCACGCCAAGGAGATTCCAGCACCCGACCAGACGACCGCGACCTGCGCCGGCAAGGCGTGGGTGTAGATGACGGTCGCGACCGCGTTCGCGGTATCGTGGAAGCCGTTGACGAATTCGAAGCCGAGCGCGATCAGCAGCGCGACGCCGAGCAGAATGAACGGCAGGATCGTCGTCGGTCCGCCGCCGGCCGCCGAAATGTCGGAGCGGATCGAATAGGCCATGTAGAACAGGCCAAGCGCGAGGACCGCGAGGATGCCGAGCGCAAACCGCGGGTCCATCGGCTTGTGGAGATGCGGCTTGACCGGCGCTTCGGCGTGCGGGCCGAGTCGAGCGTCGAATGCGGCGGACATGGGGGCTCCTTGGGCGTGCGAACCCCTTCTATCGCGACCGCCCATGACAGGAATGTGAAGGCTGCTCGCCAGGGCGTCGGGCCACTCGCTGAAATCTCTGCGGGCCGCTCGGATACTAGGGAAAAATACCTACATGGAAGCGGGACGGCAGGCATTGCCAAACTGTCGCGGATAGGCAATTCTCAGCCCTAAAAAAACGAGGGTGGGGCGTCAAATGGCGACTTTCATCGATTCTGGATCGAAGCCACACGATCGCCAAACCCGGCTTCAGCCGCTGGATGGTTCCGCCTGCGGCGCTCTGCATCCATCTCTGCATCGGCCAGGCTTACGCGTTCAGCGTCTTCAACCTGCCGATGACGAAGCTGATCGGCATCACCAAATCCGCGCCCGGACGACTGGAAGCTGACCGATCTCGGCTGGATCTTCTCGATCGCCATCTTCTTCCTCGGGGCGTCGGCGGCGGTGCTCGGCCGCTGGGTCGAGGAAGGCGGGCCGCGCCGCGCGATGTTCGCCGCGGCTTTGTGCTTCGGCGGCGGGTTTCTCGTCAGCGCCTTCGGGGTGTCGGTCCATCAGCTTTGGATCGTCTATCTCGGCTATGGCGTGCTCGGCGGCATCGGCTTGGGCCTCGGCTACATTTCGCCCGTGTCGACGCTGATCAAATGGTTTCCCGACCGGCCCGGCATGGCGACCGGCATGGCGATCATGGGCTTCGGCGGCGCGGCCATGATCGCTGCGCCGCTGTCGGTCTGGCTGATGAGCGTCTTCTCGACGCCGACGCATGTCGGGGTCGCCGAGACTTTTGTCGTGATGGGGTTGGTCTACGCCTGCTTCATGCTGGTCGGCGCGGCGATCGTTCGGCTGCCGGCGCCGGGATGGAAGCCCGAAGGGTTCGTGCCCTCGACCCAGCCCAAGAAGCTCGTCACCAGCAACGACGTCTACGTCTATCAGGCGTTGAAGACGCCGCAGTTCTGGCTGATCTGGATCGTGCTCTGCATGAACGTGACGGCGGGCATCGGCGTGCTCGGGCCAAGCTTCGGCGATGAGCCAGGAAATGTTTCCGGGCCGCGTCACCGCCGCGGCCGCCGGCGGCTTCGTCGGGCTGCTCAGCATCTTCAACATGGCCGGACGCTTCTTCTGGGCCTCAATGTCCGATCACATCGGCCGCAAGAACACCTATTTCATCTTCTTCGCCTTGGGTTTCGTGCTCTATGCGCTCGTGCCCTACTTCGGCGCCGCCGGCAATCTGGCGCTGTTCGTCCTCTGCTTCGGCGTCATCCTGAGCATGTACGGCGGCGGCTTCGCCACCGTGCCGGCCTATCTCCGCGACATGTTCGGCACGCGCTATGTCGGCGCGATCCACGGCCTCTTGATCACGGCCTGGTCGGTGGCGGGCGTTCTCGGTCCGGTTCTGGTCAACTACATCCGGCAATACCAGATCGACAGCGGCGTGCCGAAAGCGCAGGCCTATAACGTCACCATGTACATCATGGCCGGGCTTCTGGTCGTCGGCTTCATCGCCAATTTCCTGATCAAGGCGGTCGACGACCGCCATCACATGGACCTCGAGACGGTCGACGATCTGGTTGGGGTGGCGTGAGGGAATGGATATGAGCTTTGACAAAAGCGTCGTCGGGAGCGTCACCACCCCCCTCCAACTGTGGCTGGCCTGGGGCTTCGTCGGCATCCCGCTGCTGTGGGGGATTTACGGGACCCTGGTCAACGCGATGAAGCTCTTCCAGTAGGGTCGCTCTGCCGGACGAAAACCCCAGCGATCAGCGCTCAGCTTCGCGACGGGCGTACACTGTCGATAAACGACTCGCGTTCCTTGAGCAGATCCGCAAGCTGCCGCTCCTGCTCGGCGATGCGATCGGCCGTCCGCGTCTCGTCCTCGGCGCCAGAATAGGCTGCGGCCTGCTCGGTCAGCTCTCGGATATTGTCTCGGGCGATCGCGATGCGCGCGTCAAGGTCTTCAAGAGAGCCATGAGCCATTAGACTGCCTCCGCAAGAAGCGACAATTGCTGCCGCGCCGGATCGCCGAACTGGTCGACGAGCCGGGTCGGATAGTCGCCGGTGAAGCAATGGTCGGTGAACTGCGGCTGGCTATGGTTGCGGCCGGGATAGCCCATGGCGCGATAGATTCCGTCGACCGACAGGAACGCGAGACTGTCGGCGCCGACAAATTGGCGCATCCCCTCGAGGTCCATGCGGGCAGCGAGAAGCTTGTCGCGCTCGGGCGTGTCGATGCCGTAGAAATCGGGATGGGTGATCGGCGGCGACGAGACGCGGAAGTGAACCTCGCGCGCGCCTGCCTCCCGCATCATTTGCACGATCTTGATGCTGGTCGTGCCGCGCACGATCGAATTGTCGATCAGCACGACGCGCTTGCCCTCGACGACGGCGCGATTGGCGTTGTGCTTCATCCTGACGCCCAGTTCGCGAATCGACTGGGTCGGCTGAATGAAGGTGCGCCCGACATAATGGTTGCGGATGATGCCGAGTTCGAACGGCAGACCGCAGGCGCGCGCATAGCCGATCGCTGCCGGAACGCCCGAATCGGGGACGGGCACGACCACGTCGGCGTCGGTCGGCGCCTCGCGCGCGAGCTCCGCGCCCATCGCCTTGCGAGCGTCGTAGACCGATCGGCCATGAACGATCGAGTCGGGCCGGGCGAAATAGATGTACTCGAAGATGCAGGGCCGAGCCGGCTGCCTGGGCAACGGGAAAAAGCTCTTCACCCCGTCGCCGTCGATGACCACCACTTCGCCGTTCTCGATGTCGCGGACGAATTTCGCCCCGATGATGTCGAGCGCGCAGGTCTCCGAGCAAAGAATCGGGCTGCCCTCGAACTCGCCGAGCACCAGCGGGCGGATGCCGAGCGGATCGCGCGCGCCGATGAGCTTCTTGTTGGTGAGCGCGACGAGCGCGTAGGCGCCCTCGATCTCAGCCAGCGCCTCGACGAAACGGTCGACGATCTTGGGCCGACGCGAGCGCGCCGCGAGCAGAAGCACGACTTCCGTGTCGCTGGTCGACTGGCAGATCGCGCCGCCGCGAATGAGCTCCCGGCGTAGCGTCAGTCCGTTGGTCAGATTGCCGTTATGGGCGACCGCGAGGCCGCCCGCCTCGAGTTCGGCGAACAGCGGCTGGACATTGCGCAATATGGTCTCGCCGGTCGTCGAGTAGCGCACATGGCCGATCGCCGACCGCCCGGGCAAGCGGTCGATGGTCGCGGCGCTCGAGAAATGATCGCCGACCAGCCCCTGCCTGCGCTCCGAGTGGAACCGGACGCCGTCGAAAGCGACGATGCCGGCGGCTTCCTGGCCGCGATGCTGCAGGGCGTGCAGCCCAAGCGCGGTAATTGCGGCGGCGTCGGGATGATCGAAAATGCCGAAGACGCCGCATTCTTCGCGCAGCCGGTCGCCGTCGGGGTCGAAGCCGGCCTCGCCCGGCGTGTTTGACGCGAATTCCGGCGATGTCGGCGTCACTGCCTTGGAGCCGGAGCGAAGGGAGCGTTCTTGTTGATCAAGGCGTCGAGCTTCTGCTTGTCGCATTGCGGAGCCGCTGCTCGTCCCCGCCGTCGAATCGGGTTTCTTCTGCGGCGGAGACGGGGCGGCTGGAGACGGAATTGCAATCGACTGATCGTCCGTGCTCTTCGGGCGGAGTCTGTCGGCGCGCAACTCGTTCGTCGCCGCGCTCGCGTGCGACTTGATCCAGCCGTCGACGTCTGCGCCGCGTCGGTCGGCAGCATGGCGACGATCCGATCGGCCGTCTCGGTAAGGACCGGCCGCGTTCTGGCGTTCTTGACCCATTCCGGCTGCTGCTTCTCCGAAACCAACCAGTTGAAAATCGCGAAGGCGACGACGGCCAGGAGAAACCCCCGCGCAACCCCGAACACGAAGCCCAGCGACCGGTCGAGAGCGCCGATCTTGCTGTCGAGGATCGCGTCGGACAGTCGGACCGTGAACAGCGACACGACGATCAACGTGACGAAGAACACAATGGCCGCGGCGGCCGCCTGGGCGATGATCTCCTTATGGATATAGGGAGTGAGGTAGGGCATGAGAATGGGGTAGAAGTAATAAGCGGCGGCGGCGGCGGCGGCCCACGAGGCGATGGCGAGAACCTCGCGCGTGAAACCCCGCATCATGGACAAAAGCGCCGATACAAGAACGATGCCGAGAACCGCTAGATCGAGATAAGATGGCATTTGCGAGAGAACCTCGTCGCGACGGTGCAACGTCCATTGCGCCCTCGGGCGGCCGGCGCGAGCGCCTTATAACCAAGCCGCCTCAGTTCGTCACCCCATCGCGGGCCGGCGCCCTCGCCGATCCCGCCTTCGTCTCGACTGCGCTTGCGGCGATCAGCGCGACCAGCGCGGCCACATTGTCGATCGGCTGCATGGCGATAGCGACGCGATTCGCCGCTGGCGCGCGGCGACTGCGGCGCGAACGCGCGCGCAAACCCGAGCTTGGCGGCCTCCTTGAGCCTCAGCCCAGCATGCGCGACCGCGCGCACCGAGCCCGATAGTCCGATTTCGCCGAAATAGACCGCATCGCGCGGCAAGCTTGCGCCGGTGAGCGAGGAAATGAGCGCCGCCGCCGCGGCGAGATCGGCCGCGGGCTCCATGATCCTCAAGCCCCCGGCGACGTTGAGATAGACGTCATATTGGCCGAGCTTCATGCCCCCATGGGCCTCGAGCACCGCCAGCACCATGGCCAGTCGGCTCGGCTCCCAGCCGACAACGGCGCGGCGGGGCGTGCCGAACGTCGTCGGCGCGACCAGCGCCTGGATCTCGACCAGAAGCGGCCGCGCCCCTTCGACGCCGGCGAACACCGCGGCGCCAGGATTGGCCGCCCCGTCCCGCTCCGCCAGAAACAAAGCCGAAGGGTTCGGCACTTCGGCGAGGCCGCCGCCGGTCATTTCGAACACGCCCACTTCGTCGGTCGCGCCGAACCGGTTCTTGGCCGCCCGCAGCAGGCGAAAGGCGTGCGCGCCGTCGCCCTCGAAGGAGAAGACCGCGTCGACCATATGCTCGACCACGCGCGGGCCGGCGATCTGGCCGTCCTTGGTCACGTGTCCGACCAGCAGCAAAGCCGCGTCGCTCGCCTTGGCGAAGCGGATCAGCGCCTGCGCCGAGCCGCGCACCTGGCTGACCGTTCCCGGCGCCGATTCGATCGCGTCGCTCCACATGGTCTGAATGGAATCGATGACCACGAATGTCGGCGTGTCGCCCGAGCCGAGCGTCGCCACGATATCCTCGACGAACGTCTGCGCCGCGAGCTGCACGGGCGCGTCGGCAAGCCCGAGCCGGGCCGCGCGCAGACGCACCTGGGCGGTCGATTCCTCGCCCGAGACATAGACGACGCGGCCGCCCGACCGCGCGACCGCGGCGCAGGCCTGAATCAGGAGGGTCGACTTGCCGATGCCCGGCTCGCCGCCGATCAGCGTGGCTGAACCGGGCACGAACCCGCCGCCGGCGACCCGGTCGAGTTCGGCGATGCCGGTGACGAGACGAGGCTCGGGCTTGGACGCGCCCGACAGGTCTTCGAGAGGAAACGGCCGACCCGCCGCTCCCCGGCGAGCCGCCGCGCCGCCTCCGCCGACGCCGAGCGCGGCGGCTTCCTCGATGATCGTATTCCACTCGCCGCACGACTCGCACTTGCCTTGCCAGCGCTGGGTGATCGCGCCGCAATTCTGGCAGACATAAGAAGAACGAAACTTCGCCATTGCGCCGAACTCGCAGGTTTGTCCGGAGCCTGTCGAGAGGCTTCGTTCGCGCTTTGGCCGCGCTTTCCCCACGATCGCCGCTATGGCGCCAAGATCCTTTAACGAATGCGGCGAGCGCAGCCACAAATCATTCAGCCGGCATTCAACGATGCGTCCGTTAGGGCTTCCACGCCTCGCAAATCGAAAGGCGAACCTCATGCGAAATATCCTGATTGCGTCTGCCTTTGCCCTCGTCGGCCTGTCGGCCGCGGCGCCGTCTCAGGCGATGCCGTTCGCGCCAGCTGACGAAGCGCGCCGTCCGGCGTCACGCTCACTGCTGGCGGCTGCGGCCCTGGCTTTACATCGGGGACCGTATGGCGGACTGCCGGCCGAACGGCGGCGTCGCTACGCCCGACCGGCTTATGCTCACCCTTACGCCCACCCATACGGTCGCCACTGCTGGTGGCGCGGCGGCGTGCGCGTCTGCAACTAAGCAGGTAAGACAAGACGCGAGGCGCTGGCCTTCCAAGGCCAGCGCCTTACGCCGCGGCGCTCTCTATGCCGCGGCGCTTGGCCCGGCGCTTGGCCTCGCCTTCAAGGCCTCGCGCCAGCGGTTGAGATGCACAAGCTCGGGCGGGATCGCGATCCGCGCGGACCTGGCGAAATCGAGCGCCACGAGGCCCGTGATGTCGGCGACGGTGAACCGGTCGCCCGCGATGAACGGCCGGTCGCTTAAGGCCTCGTCGACAATCGCCATCGCTTTCAGCGCCCTCGGCCGGTTGGCCGCCGCCCAGTCGGGAACCTGCGGGTTTTCCATTTCCGCCATATGCGGATGGCTGTGACGCAACACCTGCGCGATCGGCAGGAGGAGGCGCCATTCGAGCTGGCGCTGCCACATCTCGATCGTCGCCTGTTCGACCGGCGTCATCCCGAACAGGTTCGGCTCCGGCCACAGCGCCTCGATATAGCGGCAGATCGCGATCGTCTCGGCGATCCTCGTCCCGTCGTCGAGTTCGAGGATCGGAATGGTCTGGAAGGGATTGAGGACTGAGAATTCCGGCGTCTTGTGCTCGAGCTTGCCGAGATCGACCTCGACGCGGGGGATCGAGACGCCCTTTTCCGCGAGGAAAATGCGCACGCGGCGCGGGCTTGGCGCCAGATTGGAATTGTAGAGCTTCATGCTGCCTCGGGCGCTCCCGAGTCAAATCCGCCGCCGACGGGTAGCGCCGGTCTTAACAACGTTAATCAAATTATCCTCAAAACTCTCTCAATTCCGAACCATCGCGTCAGCGGCTCGTTAAGCAATTCGGCCGCATGATTGACGTGAGTAAGAGCGTGCGTGTCGGGCGGTTATGCGGGATGTCGGGGCGGATCTGGGCGGGAGCGGGAGCGGACGGCAAGACCGACTCCGAAGCCGCGGCGCGCCGACGCAAGATGACCATCCAGCTCAGAGAGGCGCGGCGTTCGCTCTCCGAGCCCGACGCGATCCCGAGCCATTCGAGCGCGATGGTGCGCCTGTTTGCGGAGATCAACCGCAGCGCCACGCCGATGCTCGGGATCATCGCGCTTGGCGTCTGCGCGACGGCGCTGGCGTGGATCGACGCCGGCCCGCTGGTCACCTGGATCACCTTCATCGCCTGCGCGATCGCGACCGGCTATTCGCTGCCGATCGCCTTTCTCGACAGCAGCGATAAGGAAAAGACAGCCGGCGTCTGGCGGCGCAAGTTCGTATTTTCGACCGCGCTCAGCGGGTCGGCCTGGGCCTATCTCATCGTCATCGCTGCTCCAATCGAGCGACCCGAACGCGCAGGCTTTCGCCATCGTCGTGATGCTGCTTGTCTCGACCGTGATGTCGCTTCTGGCGGCGGCCATCCCCGCCGCGTTCGTCGCCGGCATGCTGCCCATGATCGTCGGCGTGATGCTTCTCTACGCCCCCCGTCTGCACGGGGCGGCGTTGCCGGCGGCGGCGCTTGTCGATCGGCGTCATCGGCTATTTCCTGGTCGTCGCGCGGCGCCTGCACGCCGCGGCCGTCGAACAACATGTCGTTTCAGGCGGAAAAGGACTCGCTGATCGCCGAGCTCGAGCAGGCCAAACTCAATTCGGACGAAGCGCGCCGCCGCGCCGAGAGCGCCAATCTGGCCAAGTCGCGCTTTCTGGCGACGATGAGCCATGAGCTGCGCACGCCGCTCAACGCCGTCCTCGGGTTCTCCGAAGTGATGAAAGGCGAACTGTTCGGTCCGCACGCGGTGCCGGCCTACAAGGAATATTCCAGCGACATCCACGCCAGCGGCCAGCATCTCCTGATGCTGATCAACGAAATTCTCGACCTCTCGCGGGTCGAAGCGGGGCGGTACGAACTGAAGGAGGAGCCGGTTTCGCTCACCGGCGTGGTCGAGGAATGTCTTCGTCTTTTATGGTTGCGCATCGAGCGGCGCCATCTCGTCATCGCCGAAGCGATGGAAGACGGATTGCCGCGCATTTGGGCGGACGAGCGCGCCGTGCGTCAGGTCACGCTGAACCTGCTCACCAACGCCATCAAGTTCACTCCGCAGGGCGGCTCGATCACCATCAAGGTCGGCTGGACGAGGCGTGGGGGCCAATATCTCTCCATTCGCGACACTGGCCCCGGCATTCCTCCCGAGGAGATCCCGTCGTGCTGTCGTCGTTCGGCCGCGGCGCGCTCGCGCAGAAGAATGCGGAGGAAGGGACGGGCCTCGGGCTGCCGATCGTCAAGGGACTGGTCGAGTTGCACGGCGGGGAGTTCCGTCTCAACTCCACTCTGCGCGTCGGAACGGAAGTGATCGTCATCTTCCCGCCTGAACGGGTGATGGACACCCTGGCGGCGCTTGATCCCGAGTCGGCCCCCGAGGCGCCCGAACGGCGGCGCCGGCGTATGCGCCGCCGCCAGCGAGTCCCCGCCCACGCGGCGTGAGACTGCGAGGCGATTGCGCGACCGGATTTCCGGCCGGCGACGGCCCTTTGGCGCGGTGTTGGAAGGTCGCCTCCCCGCCTAGCGTGACTTTGCATTTCCGGATGGCGCTCGCCCAAAACCCGAAAGCCCAGAATCCAGTGTGCTCGCTGCGGGCCAATCGATATTATCCGCTTCATTCTGTTATTTGTTTCTTTAGAGGATCGTCTGCAAATAGCGGAACGGCTCGAGCGGTCTCAGGACCTTTCGAGGGCTCGGAAGCCTTCACCGCACCAGTCGCGTCCGCACGCTCAACCCTAACCCAGCGTCGCCTCAAATGCGGTCTTCCAATTCCAGGCGCGCGCAAGGCTCTCGGTCCGCGATGGGTTCCTCGATTGCAACGTCAAACCCTATTCTCAGCGGGCAAGGCCCTCAGGCTCTTGACGCCAGCGTTGATCGCGCAAAGGAAAAACCGCATCCGGTCGGCGCGCGACCTGTGCAGATGGTCTTGGAGCGCAGCTTTCCGCCTGGAAGCGATGACGTTGCGGTTGCTGAGGCGCCTTCGGCGAAGAAGCGCTTCGTTTCTGCGGTGGCGACCCGGCGCTTCGCCAAGGTAGCTCTCGGGGTCGGGCTCGTCGTCGCGTTCGGCTGGGCGCCGCTTCGAGCGATGCTAGCGACCACTAGCGTTGAGGCCATCGTCAATGCGCGAATCGAGACGGTCCGTGCGCCCATCGAAGGGATCGTGCAGGCGTCCGCTGAGAAGAATGCGAACTGGAGCTCGACCGTCGCACCCCCCAAGCTCACCATCAACAACCCCTATGCGGATCGAAGTCGCCTCGACGAGCTGCGGCGCGACCTGAACACGCTCGAGGCGCAACAGGAGACGCTTGAGCGCCAATCGCAATTGGCGCAAACCGCGCTCGACACGATCAGACTTCAGGCCGAAAAATACCGCGCCGGCCGTCTCAAGTTGATCGACGCGAGACTTGCGAGACAGACGGCGGAGCTTGAGGCGACAAGGGCGAAAACGTCTCAAACGACGGCCTCCAAGCGACGCAGCGACCATTTGCAGCAAACGGGCTTCATTTCGGGAGCCGATAGCGACCGGGTCCAATACGAATGGAACGCCGCGACCTCCGCTGAAGCCGCGGCTCAGAAGCGTCTTGAAGAAACGAAAGTCGAGCATGATGCGGTCGCCGATGGCGTGTTCATCGGCGACAGCTACAACGATGCCCCAAGCTCGATTCAACGCGAGACCGAACTCAAGATGAAAAAGGGCGAGCTTGACGCCCAGCTTGCCGGGGTACGGACGCAAATCACCCACATCACGGATCAGATTTCAGAGGAAGAGGCGCGCTTCAGGCTTCGTTCCGAAGCCACGGTCGCTCTGCCTTCGATGGGCCGGGTTTGGGAGATGTTGGTCGGGCCGGGCGAGTTTGTGAACAAGGGCCAAGACCTGATGCGTGTGCTCGACTGCTCGCACCCGATTGTGAGCGCGAATGTCGATGAGCGGGTCTACAATCGTCTCGAAGTCGGAAGCCCTGCGGCGTTTCGGCCGCTTCAGGACGGCAAGACCTACCACGGGACGGTCGTCAATTTGACGGGCGCCGCGGGAGCGCCCGCGAATTTCGCCATTGCGCCGATCACTCTGCGCAAGAGCCCCTTCTACGTGACGATCGCGATGGACGACATGGGCGAGGCTGGATGCTCGATCGGGCGAACCGGAACGGTCACGTTCGGAAACGGCGACGCCGCCTTCGCCCGTGCTCAAGGCGGGCAGAACCCTCCCCATCTGAAAGGGTCTCTTTCCGAGAGTTGAAGACCGTGTTTGGCGTTTTCGACGACACGATCGTCGCCGCGGCTCGACCGGCGCTGGCGACATTAGGACTCTTCTTTATCTGCGGGGCGCTCTGGCCAAAGCCTGTCGCAATGGGCCGCGTCTTCATGGTGGCGGGCAGCTTCGCCATGATGACTCAGTATGCATGGTGGCGGATCGCGGAAACGCTGCCCGCGCCGGCGTTCAGTTTCGAATATCCGCTGGCGCTCGTCTTTCTCGTCGCCGAGCTCATTGGAATCCTGACCGCCGCACTCTCTTTGCTATTCCTCACTCGGACCCGAGACCGATCTCCCGACGCAGACGCGAACGCCGAATGGCTTTCTTCGCAACACCAAGCTCCTTCGATCGACGTTCTCATCTGCTCGTACAACGAAGAGAGAGAGATCCTGGAGCGCACGATCGTCGGCGCTCTCGGAATGGACTATCCAAACTTTCGCGTCTGGATGCTTGACGATAGCCGCCGCGCTTGGGTGAAGACGCTTTGCGCTGAACTCGGTTGTCGCTACCTCTCCCGGTCAGACACTGCGCATGCCAAGGCCGGAAACATAAACCACGCGCTGAAACACATCGCTGATCTGCCCGACGCCCCCGAATTCGTTTCGATCCTTGACGCCGACTTCGTACCCACGCCGAAGTTCTTGAAGCGCGCCATGTCGCTGTTTCGCGACTCCACGATCGGTGTCGTTCAAACCCCGCAACATTTCGTCAATCCCGACCCCATACAGATCAATCTCGGCGCGACGAAATTCTGGCCCGACGAGCAGCGGTTCTTCTTCGACATCGTGCTGCCGGCCAAGGATGCGTGGTCCGCCGCATTCTGCTGCGGCACCTCCTCGATCGTCAGGATGGCGCCCCTCATGGAGATTGGCGGCTTTCCGACGGATTTGGTGACGGAAGACTATCTCTTGAGCCTGCGGCTCAAGGAGAAAGGGTTTCTGACAGCCTATCTGAACGAGCCTCTGACCTATGGATTGGCGCCGGAAGGGCTGAAAGAATACATCGTTCAGCGGAGTTGATGGTGCCTTGGCTTCATGCAGATCGCGCGCGGCCGCAGTGGTCCGCTTTCCGTCAGTTCACCGCTCGCCTTCATCGACCGACTGTCGTTGACTGAGGTCTTCCTCAACTGGACCGCGGTTCCCCTGTCCCGGGCCATCGGTCTGGTCATCCCACCTCTGTCCTTGGCCTTTGGCCTTCACCCTTTCCATGCTTCGCTCTACGACCTCGCCACGCGCTTCCTGCCGTATTGGCTTTGGTGCGGTCTGGTGGTGAGCTGGCTTTCGAGTGGAAAAGTCATTCCGATCCTTTTCGACGTGAGCCAGATCATCGTGATGCCGCAGATCCTGAAGGCTGCGTTGTTCGGCCTGGCTCGGCCTCAGGGACAGAAATTTCAAGTCACCGCAAAGGGCGGCGATCGCAATCGCGGCTTTGTCGAATGGGCGGTCATGCGTCCTTTTGTGATCCTCCTCGTCTTGTCGCTCGCGGCGGTCTTGTGGGCGTTGTACGTGAACGGAGGATCGAACGAAATCTACTACTCGAGCCCAGCGCTCGCCTGGACTTGGTACAATCTGATCGTGCTTGTCGTGCTATGTTTTGTTTGCATTGAGCGGCCTCGGAAACGCGCCGCCGAACGGTTTGCATCGCGCGACTTGGTCTCGGTGGAGACGCGAGGCCGCAAGCAGCTCATGCAACTTGCCGACCTTTCCATCACAGGCGCGCGGATCTTTGGCGTTCCTCCGGCCGCTCCGGGAGACACCATCGAGGTGGAGCTCTCAAACTTTCGCGTTTCCGCCAAGATCGTCCGTCAGGAAGCGGGCTCGTTCGGGGTCGCATTTAATCACACCTTAAAGTCTCGGATTGCCGCGATCCAACACTTCTACTCGGGCGGATATTCAAAGCCGCTCGGCTCAATTCGGGTTTTGCGCGTGGCGGAATCGGTCCTGCGGAGAGTTTTCGACTAAGGCGAGCGCCACGGCGATGAATCCCGGCGCACTCGGCTTAAGAGGTCGGGCGACTGCGACGCCGTGATCGCCAAACGATTCCAGCCAGAGTCAAAACCGATCATCTCCGAACGGCGGCGCCGGCGTATGCGCCGCCGCCAGCGAGTCCCCGCCCACGCGGCGTAAGACTGGCCGACGGAGCTTCCGCCCCTGTTCGCAAAGCGTGGCGAGGGCGGCTCGCGGCCTCGCCCGTCAAAACCCAATCGGGGGCGTTCGGTCATTCCCCGACCTATGGCAATAAACCAAACCCGACCCTCAACCGAGGCTCGCGACGACGCCTACGGAAGTTGAGCGGCTAGCAACAGGGTCAGGAGCTTGCTCATTGCAGAAACGGGAACATCGGGCAGCGCTTTCACCGCGGCGGCCGCGGCGGCTTGAGGGCCGTCTGGAAATTCCGTGTGATTTACGAATGCGACCACCAGGTCCCGCTCCGGAATCACAACGATGTATTTGCCCAAAGCGCCGCGTGCGCTGAATACGTCCACATTCAAACCGTACCCGTGCACCCACCAAAGGTAGCCATATCCGAAGCCCTCGCCGAATCCGGTGGTGTCCGAATATGAGGTCGTGCTCTCCCTGACCCAATCGGCCGGAACGACCTGCGTTCCGTTCCAATTCCCGCCTCGCAGAAAAAGATAGCCAAATCTCGCCATGTCTCGCGCCGTGAGGCGAAAATGGTAGGCCGGGTACGTCGATCTCGCGAAGGCTGGAGCGTTGTCCTCGGATTTCAGATAGTACATATCGTCGCTTCGAAAATCCTGCATTTGGATCGGCGCAGCGATCTCCGCCTGAAAAGCCTCGCCGATTTTCCTATTGAGCTTGCGTTCGTACACTCCGCCGAGAACATTGAAATCCCAGTTGTTGTAGCACCAGAAGGCGCCAGGCGGGTGCGCTTCGCGCTCAGGCATCAGTTCTCGCATGTGAGGCGTCCCACCCACATACGAGTGGTAGACGCCCGACCGCGCTTGAAGAAGCATTCGCACGGTCGCCTGCCTTTCACCATGCGTCAGCGGCGGGTCGTCATCGATTTCCAGCTTTTCGAGCGTGTCATCGAGTTTGATGCGTCCATCACGGACCGGCGTTCCATAGAGCGCGCTCAGGAGGCTCTTCCGAACGGAGCTGAGTTTGACCCGCCGCGCCGAATCCCCCCAGGCGACGACGATCCGACCGCGATCAATGACGACCATGCTGGCGGGCGTAAGGGCGGCGAAGGCCTGATAGGCTTTGGCAAGCCCCTCGATCGACCAGCCCAACTCTGCAGGAGTCGCGGCTTCCCATTGTGCTCCGGGAAAGACAGAGCGGGTGCCCGAAGAAGCGGAAGGAGCCTCGACTTGCGACCGGGCAAACTGAAGCGCGAAAGGCGTAGCGGCAGCGGCGGCCGCTAGAGAGAGAAATCGGCGGCGGACGACCCCCATCTTCCAACCCTCTGTCTAGAGTTCGCTTGTACCGGTCGGGCCCGGCCCGCTTCGAGACGGTCCGTAACGACACTCCTCACGTGTCCTGATCATGCCCTAACGGAGATGCGCGAGCAAAGCGGCCCCATCACGACAGACACAGCGGACGCGGCACGGCTCAAGTTCCTTGCATCGGCGGTTATTTGACGTTCTGATGAGGAGGAGCCGCTCGCGCCGATTTGACTAGCCCAGCGGCTCCGCGGTCGTTATGTGACGATTATGCGACGGGGCGTACAACCTTGAACGTGTCTCTCAGTCAAGCCATCGAGATCCACGCCAAGGCGCTCAGGCACCGGTTCGGCGATCGAGCTCCCTTAATGGCGCGCCAGAAGGCGGAATCCTGCTCGACACGTGGCGACCACGAGGGTCACGCGGTCTGGCTAAAGGTTGCTCAGGTGGCGAAGACGCTCGCCGGGGCGGTCGCAGCCGGTCCGGAGGAAGCCGCCCCGAGGACCGTACGGCGCCCCATCGTTTGATCGCCGCGTCGCGTCTTCCACGCTGTCGCGATAACGGTTCCTCCGACAAAGCCCGCTCCAAAACGCTCAATCCTGCGGATCGCGCCGCCAAAGCCCGGCATTTCCGGCTGATTTCTATTTTTTAAAACATTTTCTTCCTGATTCTCTAAATCTGCAGTATTCTCCCTGCTTCCGATCACAGAGCCGCCGAACGGCGGCGCATCGAGGCGGCATGGTTGAGGGAAAAGCGGCGGCGCGGCGCCGGCGGTTGGGCGCGCACGGCATGATGTTCCGGCGGCGGCGGATTTTCGCCCAGCTGCGCGAGGGCTTCACCTATCAAGAGATCGCCAACGAGGAAGGCGTGACCATCACGCGGATCCGGCAGATCGTCTCGGCGGAGTTGGAGCAACGCTCGGTCGACAGCGGAGCCGAACATGCGAAGCTGCAACTGGAGCGTCTCGCGGCCGTGATGCAGCTCGCGGCCGAAGCGGTCGCCGCCGGCGACGTGAGCGCCATCACGCCCTATCTCAAGGTGCTCGACCGGCTCGATCGCTACCAGACGGTCGCCAGCGCCAACCAGGTCTATGACGACGAAGCGCGCAAGAAGCTGCTCGACAAGATCAACCGCGTCGCCGAGAACCTCGGCGTGGACCAGGCCTTCGCGGCGGCGGTCCACGAACACTTGAAGACGATCGGCGAGATTCCCGCCGACGAGCCGGGCGAGGCCGACGGGGAGGGCGCTGAGCCTGCGGGTTCGCCAGACTTGATAGACGCGGTGAACGCGTCCGACGACGTCTCGCCCGGCGGATCAGCCAGGCTCGGGATTTTTTTACTTAAATCCCTCATAACGCCATTGAAAAGTTTGAATCAGAAAAAATAAACGTAAGTAAAAGAAAGCATTTTTATTTTCGTTTATTTGCGTTTATTTGCGTTTAGTTGCGGCTATTTGCGCTCAACTCTTCCCCGAAGCCGGCCGCCTCGATGGCCAGATGGGTCTTGTTCTGGAAGCTCGCGTCCTGGCCGGCGGCCAAGAGAGGCGCGGCCGTCGGCGATCGCGCGGCAGACGGCCTCGACCCAGCCCGGCCTCCGCTTTGGCGAAGTCGCTCAGAACATAATTGTGGACGAGCGCCTTGTCGCCCGGATGGCCGATGCCGATCCGCACCCGCTTATAGCCTGCGCCGACATGGGCCGTGATCGAGCGCAGGCCATTGTGGCCGGCGTCGCCGCCGCCGACCTTGACCCTCACCTTGGCCGGCGCGAGATCGAGTTCGTCGTGGATGACGATGAGGGCGCTAAGATCGAGCTTCGCATAGCGTAAAGCTTCGCCGACGCTGCGCCCGGATTCGTTCATATAGGTCTGCGGCTTGAGCAGCGTCACCCGCTCGTCGCCGATCAGCCCGTCGGCCGTGAGCCCCTGATGCCGGGCCCGAAACGGGCCGAACCGGCTCCCCTCGGCGATGGCGTCAACCGCCATGAAGCCGATGTTGTGCCGGTTGCGCGCGTATCGCGCGCCCGGATTGCCGAGCCCCGCGATGACCAGCATGGAGGTCCCCGATCGATCAGCGTGACGGTCGGCCTTCGCACCGAGAGCCGCTGCCGTCCAGCGTGGTCGAAGCCTCCGCGCCGGTCAGCCGGGCGGAGGTTCGATCGACAGCGCTGGGCGCTTACTTCTTGGCGGCCGGCTTGGCCGCGGCGGCCTTGGCTGCGGCGGGGGCGGCCCCCTTCGCCGGCGCGGCTGCGCCCTTGCCAGCGTCGGCCTTGGCTGCAGCGCCGCCCGCAGGCGCTGCGGCGGCTCCTGCAGCAGGCGCGGCCGCTGCGCCGGCGGCCGGCGTCTCTTCGGCCATGACCGTCGGGGGCACGATCGTCACCACCGTCATTTCAGCCGTGCCGCTGAGCGCCCGGCAGCCGTCAGGCAGCTTGAGCGCGGAGACATGCACCGAATCGTGGAAGTCCATGCCCGTCAGGTCGATGGTGATCGATTCCGGAATGTCGTCGGCGGGCGCCATGACCTCGACCGTGTGCAGCACGAGATTGACCGCGCCGCCCTTCTTCACGCCCGGCGAAGCTTCGCGATTGGCGACATGCACGGGAATGCCGATGCGCACGTGCGATCCAGGCAAAAGCCGCAGAAAATCGACATGAACCGGCCGGTCGTTGACGACGTCGAGCTGATAGTCGCGCGGCAGGACCCGCTCCTTGCGCCCCTCGATCTCGAGTTCGAAGATCGAGGTCAGGAAGTGGCCGGAATAGATGAACTTGTTGACGTCCTTGAAGTCGACCGAGATCGGCTCGGGTTTCGAACCGCCGCCATAGATGACGGCTGGAACGCGGCCTTCGCGACGAACGGAGCGGGCGGCCCCCTTGCCTGTCCCGCTACGCGCCACGGCCGCGAGTTGCTTGATCGCTGCCATGATGATGTCCTTTACAGAGTCGCGCCCTGCCTCCAGGGGTGTCGGATTCAGCGCGAAGCGCCGGCTTATAGAGAAGGAGAGCGCTCGGAGCAAGAGCGTCGGCGCCCTTGCTTTTGTCGGCTCGCCTCGCAATGCTTTGGGTCGGAGAACGGAATGACGACGGGCGCATCGGCGAACAACGAAAACTGGCGGACTGAGAAAGACGCGCTCGGCGAGGTGCGGGTTCCGTCCGAGCATTTGTGGGGGGCGCAGACGGAACGCTCGCGCCTCAATTTCATCATTGGCGTCGAGCGGCATCGCTGGGGGCGGCCGGTGATCCGCGCCTTCGGCTTATTGAAGAAATGCGCGGCGCTCGCCAATCTCGAACTCAAGCAATTGCCCAAGGAGAAGGTCGATCTCATCGTCCGGGCGTCTCAGGACGTGATCGACGGCAAGTTCGACGACGAGTTCCCGCTGGTCGTGTTTCAGACCGGGTCCGGCACCCAGTCCAACATGAACGCCAACGAAGTGATCGCCAACCGGGCCATTCAGATCGCCGGCGGCGTGATCGGGTCGAAGAAGCCGATCCATCCGAACGACGACGTCAATCACAGCCAGTCGTCGAACGACGTGTTCCCGACGGTCATGCATATCGCGACGGTCGAGCGGATCAGGGCCGCGCTGCTGCCGGCCGTCGCTCAATTGCGCGATACGCTCGACGCCAAGGCGAAGGCCTTTTCCCATGTTGTTATGGTCGGCCGGACGCATTTGCAGGACGCGACGCCGCTCACCTTAGGCCAAGTGATTTCGGGCTGGGCGGCGCAGCTCGACCAGGCGATCGCAGGCGTCGAGCGCGCTTGCCAGGGGCTGATGCCGCTCGCGATTGGCGGAACGGCGGTCGGCACCGGACTGAACGCGGATCCGCGTTTCGGCGAGACCGTCGCGCGCATTCTGGCCGAGGAGACCGGCGAGCCCTTCACCTCGGCGCCCAACAAATTCGCGGCCTTGTCGGCTGACGACGCCATGGTCAACGCAAGCTCCGCGCTCCGCACTCTGGCCGGCGCCTGCATGAAGATCGCCAACGATGTCCGCCTCTATGTCAGCGGACCGCGAGCCGGCATCGGTGAACTGAGGATCCCGGAAAACGAGCCCGGCTCCTCGATCATGCCGGGGAAAATCAACCCCACCCAATCTGAAGCCTTGACCATGGTCGCCGTGCAGGTGTTCGGCAATGACGTGTCCGTCGGCATGGCCGGCGCGCAGGGCCACTTTCAGCTGAACGTTTACAAGCCGGTCATTCTGCACAATGTGCTCGAGTCGGCGCAGCTCCTGGCCGACGGCTGCCTCTCGTTCGACGAGCATTGCGCAAGCGGCATTGAGCCGAACGAAAAGCGCATCAAGGAGCACCTCGACAATTCGCTCATGCTCGTGACCGCGCTCAACCCGCATATCGGCTATGAAAAGTCGGCTCAGATTGCGATCAAGGCCCATCGCGAGGACACGAGCCTCAAGGAGGCGGCGCTGGCGCTCGGCTTCGTCACGGGGGAAGAGTTCGACAAGTGGGTCCGTCCCGAGGACATGATCCATCCGCTCGCCGTCGACGAAACAGCGAAGTGACCTCAGGCGCGACTTGAGGCGACTGCCGTCCTGCGGCGGTAAGCCAGGAGCCCAAGGCCAGTGAATCCGGTGAGAATCAACCCCCAAGTCGAGGGCTCGGGTACAACGGCTACGCCGCTGACCTCCATCTGGAATGGGGGGCCGCCAGCATTGGGCCCGGGGGTCGGCTTATTGGGGAAGAAGCCATAGTCCGTCCCGTTGCTGCTGTTATATCCCTCCAAGACGCCTACGCCTGTCTCATCGGTGGTCACGCCCCAACCTATGGGCGCATTTTCGTCTTCTGTAGGAACCGCGGAAAAATTCAGGTCGATCCAATAAAACGAGTTGGGCTGAAGCGGAATGCTGGCGAATTGGCTGAAATGCTCAACGGTTAGACTGGTGGACAGGTCAGCAACCGGAAGGGTGGCCGAAGCGAGGACAGGGAGACCCCCGCGAGGGTCGACGCTTAGCTGGAAGTATGATGAGCCTGGCGAGATTGGAGCGAACACAACGTCCGCCAGCGGGACGCCGCCTTCCAGCGAAACAGTAAAGGTGTCACCCGTCGTCGGGTCCAGCGCGTCCCGGTTGAGCAGGAGCGCTATGTCGGTCGCGCGAAAGGCTGAAGCGCCGGTCGTGAAGCTTGCGTCGAGTGGATACGTAAAGTCTAAACCGTCGCCCATAACCCCGGTAGTCGGGCTGTGCAGGCTGTCAAAGAGCGCCTCGCCCCGCGCCGAGGCGGAAAAAGCGATGAGGATGATCGCAGCGCACCGCGACAAGCCCCACGCACGCGCCTTGCTAAACGCCGCCATCGGATCCTCCCAACTGCCTGCTTTGAAGCGTGGGTCCACGAAGGCGACAAGTCAACCAAAGACTGTTCAAATAGCCGCGACGGGTGACGACGGATGCGTTCTCACGTCTTCGGTTCGGGGTGGCTAACGCTCTACGCGCCGTACGCCTTCAGAAACACGTCGAGCCCCGCCTCGACCGAGGCTTCGATCTCCTCGCGGCTGATCGAGTCGACGACCCCAAAGACAAGGCGCTTATAAATATAGCTCTGGCAGAGATCGACGAACTGCCAGGCGGCGCGCTCGGGATCGGTCATCTTCAGCGCGCCCGTTTTCTGCAGATGTTCGAGCTCCGCCGCAAGGCGAGTCGCGCCGTAAAGAGGACCAGCTTCGTAGAAAGCGCGGCCAATATGGGGGAATTTCTCCGCCGCGGCGATGACGACTCGGGCGAGCGATCGCGTTCCCGGTTCCGACATCCGGCCGATGAGCCGGACGCCAAAGTCCTTCAGCATGTCGCGAGCGTCGCCCTCGCGTCGAAAGGTGCAAAGGCGCTCCGCGGATTGCGCGAATTCGCCACGAATGATCGCCTCGAACAATTCGTCCTTGGAGCTGAAATAGGCGTAGAGCGTGCCCTTAGAGACGCCTGCGGCGCGCGCGATATCGTTCATGCTCGCGCCATCGAAGCCGGCGCTCAAGAATACCTGGCGGGCGCCCTCCATGATTTGGCGACGTTTGGCGCTGCCGTCATTGCTTACGGCCGCTTCGCGCTCCAGCGCCCCCGTTTCCATACCAACCCTACCTTCTCGAGGCGCATCATACCTGACCGAACCGTTCGGTTCGATTTTTGTTGCAATACGCGGTCGATTACGCTAAGTCAACGGAAAATGACCGAACGGTTCGGTCAACTTTGATTGAGAGCGGCTTTTCAGATGGCCGATGATTCCAAGGTCGTGGACCCTGGCGCGGAGACGGCGTCGCGGGCGATGACCGCTCCTCGCGTCCGTCAGCCTTCCGACTCCTGCGACCGGCTCGCCCGGCGCTCTCGCTCATCCGGGCCCGGGCGGCGTTCAAGTCGTCAATCCGACTCCGGCCAAGCGATCCAGCCTGCGCCGATTCGTCATGCCGGTTCTGATCCTTGCGGCCCTCGGCTACGGCGGCAAAACGGCTTACGACTATTTCGTCACCGGGCGCTTCCTGGTCTCGACCGACGACGCCTATGTCGGCGCCGACACCGCGATCATCGCGGCGAAGGCGATGGGCCACCTGATCGCAGTTCCGGTGGTGGACAACCAGATCGTCCACAAGGGCGACCTGCTGGCGGCGATCGACGATGGCGACTATCAGAACGCCGCGGACGCGGCCCGGGCGCGCATCGGCACCCAGGACGCGACCATCGCCCGGTTCGCCCGCCAGATCGAGGCCCAGGCCGCGATCATCGCCCAGGCCGCGAGCCCAGGTCGATTCGGCGGCGGCGCAGGTCAAGAGCGCTGAGGCCGATGTCGAGCGGGCTGCCCTCGAGCATGACCGCTCGCTCAAGCTCGCGCAGACCAATTTCGGCTCGCAGCAGCGTCTCGAGCAGGCGACCGCCGACCGCGACCGCACCGTCGCCGCCCTCGCCGCCGCCAAGGCAGCCCAGGCGTCAGCAGCCGCCGGGCTCGAAGGCGCAAAGGCCAATCTCGACGTGCTCAAAGCGCAGAGGGACGAAGCCTCGCGTCAGCGCGACGAGCTCGTGACCGCTCAGGCAATGGCTGAGCGTAACCTTTCGTTCACCCGCGTGCTTGCTCCCTTCGACGGAACTGTGGGCAACAAGGCGGCGCAGGTCGGAAACCTTGTGCAGCCGGGGACTCGGCTGATGGCGCTTGTGCCACTCAACGCCTCCTACGTCGACGCCAATTTCAAGGAAACCCAGCTTGCGAACGTCAAGCCGGGACAGAAAGTCGACGTGTCCGTGGACGCGCTCGACGGCAAGGTGGTCGAGGGCGTGGTGTCGTCGGTTTCCCCGGCTTCCGGCGCGCAGTTCTCGCTGCTGCCGCCAGACAACGCGACCGGAAACTTCACCAAGGTCGTCCAGCGGGTCGCGGTGCGCATTACTTTCCCTGAGGACGTTCTGAAGCAGGTCCCGCTCCGGTCAGGGCTCTCGGTCGTCGCGACCGTCCATACCCGCGATCCCGCCACGCCGGAGCCGACGCTGCTAGGGGCGCTGGGGCTCGAAGCCTTCGCGACCCGAAGCTTGAAGCCGTGACCAGCGCGGCTCCCGCGATACGGCCAGGCGGGGCGTCGCCGGCCACCGATCTGATCGTTGCGCCGGCGGCAGTCGCGCAGCGTAGTTTTTCTCTCAAGCGGGTCGCGGCGTTCATCTTCATGGTGTTCGGGATGTTCATGGCGATCCTGGACATCCAGATCGTTTCGGCGTCGCTGTCGCAGATCCAGGCCGGGCTTTCCGCGTCGTCCGACGAAGTCACCTGGGTCCAGACCAGCTACCTGGTCGCTGAAGTGATCATGATCCCGCTCTCGGGCTTCCTGTCGCGCATGGTGTCGACGCGGGTCATCTTCACCATTTCAGCCGGCGGCTTCACGCTCATGAGCTTCATGTGCGCCCACGCCAATTCTATCGAGGAAATGATTCTCTGGCGGGCGCTCCAGGGCTTCATCGGCGGCGGCATGATTCCCACTGTTTTCGCCTCCGCGTTCACGATCTTCCCGCGCGACAAGCAGCCGTTCATCGCGCCAATCATCGGCCTTGTGGCGACGCTTGCGCCGACGATCGGCCCCACGGTCGGCGGCTATCTCACCGACTGGTTTTCCTGGCACTGGCTGTTCCTGGTCAATCTTGGCCCGGGGGTCATCGTCACCGTCGCCGCCTGGCTGCTGATCGACTTCGACGAGCCTGACTACTCGCTTCTCACACACTTCGACTATTTCGGTCTCGCCACGATGGCCGGCTTCCTCGGGGCGCTGGAATACGCGCTCGAAGAGGGGCCGTCGAAGGACTGGTTCGAAAGCACGCCGGTGACGATTGCGATCGTCATCTCGGCGGTCAGTTGCGTCGCCTTCTTCTGGCGCATGGCGACGGCGCGCCAGCCGATTGTCGACCTCACCGCCTTTCGCGACCGCAATTTCTGGACTGGCTCGATGTTCGCCTTCGTGCTCGGCATCGGGCTCTACGGCCTCACCTACATCTATCCTGTCTATCTGGCGGTGGTGCGCGGCTATTCATCGCTGATGATCGGCAAGACGATGTTCGTGACGGGCCTCTGCATGTTCCTCACCGCGCCGCTTGCCGGGCGGTTGATGACCCGGGTGGACCCGCGTCTCATGATCGCGGCCGGTTTCGTCATGTTCGCTGTCGGGACCTTTCAGGCTTCTTACGTCACCGTCGACTGGGACTTCTGGGAACTTTTGTGGCCACAGGTGTTCCGCGGCGTAGGCCTGATGTTGTCGATGGTGCCCATCAACAATCTGGCGCTCGGCACCATGCCGCCGCAGAAAATCAAGAACGCCTCGGGCCTTTTCAACCTGATGCGCAACCTCGGCGGCGCCGTTGGCCTCGCGCTCATCAACACGCTCCTCGACAAGCGGATGGATCTGCATCTCGAGATGCTGCGGGAATCCGTCACTTGGGGGCGTCAAGTTGCGACGGACACCTTGGCCAGCATGACCGCCGCTTTGGCGGCGCGTGGGTCGGACGCGGAACTCGCCGCGACGCGCCAGCTCGCCCTGATCGTGCGGCGGCAGGCCGAGGTGATGGCGATCTCGGATGTGTTTCTGGCGTTGACCGCCGTCTTTCTGGGCTGCGTCGGCTTGGCCGCGCTGATGCGCCGGCCGCCAGCGGCGGCGGGTGCGGGGGGAGGCGGGCACTGATCCAGACCACGCTTGGCCGCAAGATGGGCGGGTTGTCGTCGCTGCTTACCAAACAGTAATCTTACCTATCCCGATTCCCCAGGAATCGCCCTTGCGGAGGGGCGCCACGCGGCCATATTATGCGGGTCGGGCGCTTATCCGGAAAAACCTGGGCGGGCGCCGCACACTTAATTGTGAGGTTTCTCTCATGTCCGACTATGACCGCTACGCCAATACGCGTTACGGCGCGGGGCTCGCACGGTCCGGCGTCGCCGTCGATCAGGGCCTCCGGGCCTATATGATTGGCGTTTATAACTATATGACCCTCGGGCTCGGTGTGACAGGCTTGGTGGCTTACGCCGCCTTTGCTCTCGGCACGGTGAGCGTGGGCGATGGGCGTTTGGCGCTGACCGATTTCGGCCACGCGATTTACGCTTCGCCGCTGCGCTGGCTGATCGTGCTGTCGCCGCTGGCTCTCGTGTTCTGGCTTTCCGCCCGCATCAATTCGATGTCGGTGTCGACCGCGCGCAACGCCTTCATCGCCTTCGCGGCGCTGATCGGCTTGTCGATGTCGGCGCTGCTGGTGGTCTACACCGGCGCTTCGATCGGACGCGCGTTCTTCGCCGCTGCGGCCGCCTTCGCCAGCCTGAGCCTCTACGGCTACACGACTCAGCGCAGTCTATCCGCGATGGGGTCGTTCATGATGATGGGCGTTATTGGCCTTATCGTCGCCGGCTTGTTGAATATGTTCCTGCACAGCACCGGCTTGCAGTTCGGCATCTCGCTTCTTGCGGTAGTGATTTTCGCCGGCCTGACCGCCTGGGATACGCAGTCGATCAAGGAAATGTACTTCAGCGGCGACAGCTATGAGATGGTCCACAAGAAGTCGATTCATGGCGCCCTTCGCCTCTACCTCGACTTCATCAATATGTTCCAGGCCATCTTGATGCTGACCGGGTCCCAGCGCAACAACTGACACAGGGTCGTCAATATAGTAATGTAGTTTTGCCCCGGTTCGCGCCTCGCGAGCCGGGGTTTTTTATTCCAAACAGATGCAGGTTTTGAGGGCGGCGTAATGGGTGGGCTTGGCGTTGGTATTGTGGGGGGGGTTGTCTCGTTCGCGCTGGTCGGAGGGGTTGACGCGGCCCAGCTCAAAATCATCGACGTGAAGGCCTACGCGTTTCTCGAACACGCTGGTAAATTATCCGATGATCTCCTGAGCGGTGGGGAGAGCCTTGTCGATGCTCCCAAGGGAGGCGCGCTGGGGGGCGACACGGCGACCGGCCTGCTCATCGACTTCACCTTCGAAGGCGACAAAAACGTTTCGCCAAAATATGCGACTGCGGTCGTCGACCTGACGCAGACCGGCCGTTCCGGTCAGCCGATTATCACCCATAGAGCGTTCACCAATTTCATCTTTGGCCCCGACGGCGTCGAGCACAAGGCCGTGTTCCTGGAGGGCGCGACCTGCATGCCGCTCGCCATTCAGGTTCATGCGGGAAAGACGGAAAAGTCGGCAAAACTCGATTTTCACTGCACGGAAACCGTCGCCCCCAAGTGAGGCGGGGCGCAACGGGCGTTTGATCATCGTGCGGCTGCCAATTAACCTGCGACCGTCCCGACCGGCTGCTCCCGCGCGCCCGTCCGTCTGTGCTCGACTGAACTCGATGGTGAGCCCAATCCATGGCGACTGATACATCCCCGCTGGCCGCGTTGCTCGGCCTGGTCAAATCCGGCAAGGTCGTCGACCTCTCCGTGCCGCTCGCCGAGGACTTGCCCGGCAGTTGGCCGACCCACATGCCGTTCCAGCGCAAACTCTTCAACTACTTCAAGGATCAGCCGGCGCTCGGCCAGCCGTTATTCGGGTCGCGTGGCCCCTACCACACCGCCGTGCTGACGATCGACGAGCATGCGGGCACCCACGTCGACGCCCCCGCGCACTTCATCCCGCCGCCCGGCTCGGGTCTTCCCAATGCGGCGAAGATCGGCACGGTCACCGTCGAGCAGCTCGCTCTGACCGACCTGATCGGCCCCGCCGCCGTGATTGACGTGACTGTTTTGACCGACACCGGCGGCCCCGGCGTCAGCCCGGAGATCACGCCGAAGCACATCACCGACTGGGAGGCCAAGCACGGCCAGCTCCAGCCAGGGGAGATCGTCCTGTTCCGGTCAGACTGGGACAAGCATTATGTGCGTGGGCCCGAAGGCAGCAAATACGCCATGGATTCTGTCGTGCTCAAGTCCGGGCCGGGCTGGCCGTCGCCGGGCGTTCCAACGCTCGAACTGCTTTTCAGCCGCGGGATCAAGACGGTCGGCCTCGACGGCGCTTCCGTCGGCTCCTCGCACGACGGCGTCCCGCCGCATGTCTGGGGTCTGGGCCGGGGCATGATTTACGTCGAACTGCTCGCCAACCTGAAGGAGCTGCCGCCGCGCGGGGCGCTGTTCGCGTTCCTGCCGCTGAAGATTCAAGGCGGCAGCGCGGCGCCCGGACGGGGCATCGCCATCATCCCGTAATCCGGCGAGTTCCGGATCAGTCCGCTCTCAGCCCAAGAACGTCCGCCATCGAATAAAGCCCGGGTTTGCGATCCTTCGCCCAGGCGACGGCTTTGAGCGCGCCTCGGGCGAAGAGCGCGCGGTCCTCGGCATGGTGGCTCAAGACGACCCGCTCGCCTTCGCCGGCGAAGATGACGCTGTGATCGCCGACCACCGTCCCGCCACGCAGCGACGCGAAGCCGATGTCCCCGATGCGCCGTGCCCCGGTCAGGCCGTCACGGCCGCGCGCTGAATGGTCCTTGAGCGCGACGTCGCGGCCTTCAGCCGCAGCCTCGCCAAGCAGGAGCGCGGTGCCCGAGGGCGCGTCGACCTTCATGCGATGGTGCATTTCGACGATCTCGATGTCGAAATCCTTGCCCAGCGCGGAGGCCGCCCGCCGCGTCAGCGCCGCGAGAAGATTGACGCCGATGCTCATATTGCCGGAGCGCACGATCGGCGCGTGCCGCGCCGCCCATTCGATCTTGTCGAGATCGTCGTCGCCCAATCCCGTGGTGCCGATCACATCGGCGATGCGCGCCTGCGCGGCGAGCCCGGCGAGAGCGACGCTCGCGGTCGGGGAGGAGAAATCGATGATTGCGTCAGCGTCGAGCAGCAAGGGCAGCGGATCGGCGACAATCTTCAGGCCCTTGGCAGGGCAGCCCGCGAGCGCCGCCGGATCCTGGCCGAGCCAGGGTGAATCTTCACGCTCGAGCGCGCCGGTGAGCCTGAAACCGTCCGACTCATGAATTGTCCGGACGACCATGCGCCCCATGCGGCCAGCAGCGCCGCTCACAATCAGCCTCAAGTCGGCCATGTCCCAGCTTCCTTCGCTCGGGCTTCAGCCCGGCTGAGGCCCGTCGTAGCCTTCGACGATCACGAGATCGGCGTCGCTGGCGGCGTCGCGAAGCTTGGCGGCTTCCCGATATTCGTCTGAGTCATGGCAAGCGACGGCGGTCTCGTAGTCGCGGAACTCAATCACGACATTGCGCTCGGGCGCCTTGCCGCTTGTTACGACATGCTTGCCGCCACGAACCAGGAACCGCGCCCCGTATTTTGCGAACGCGGCCGCATTGGCCTTGACGTATTTCTGGTAGCCTTCGGGATCGTGCACATCGACATGAACCATCCAGTAGCCCTTCGGCATCTTCAAACTCCCTCCACCAGAACCATTTCGATCTCCGCCCCGCCCTCCAACGCCTCGCTGCGCCCGCGGTGCGCGAGCGGCTTGCCGTCATGGTCGACGGGATAGAGCGAGATAACGTAACCCTTGGGAATGAAGGCTCCTGATGATAGCGGGCGAGCCTAGCTCGGCTCAGCCGCCAATCAAGTCAAGGCGGCTTCGATTTCCCCGACGATCGCCTCGGCGGCGGCTCGAGGATCGGGCGCCTGGGTCACCGGGCGGCCAACCACAAGATAGTCGGCGCCGTTGCGGATGGCTTGGGCGGGCGTGGCGACGCGCTTCTGGTCCCCGACAGGGCCGCCCGCGGGCCGTATGCCGGGGATGACAAGGAGCAGCTTGGCGCCGACAGTCTGCCGCGCCAGGACCGCTTCCGAGGCGCTTGCGACCAACCCATCCACGCCCAGCTCGAGCGCTTGCTCGGCCCGCCGCCGGACCGTCTCGACCACGCCGAAGCGGTAGACCGCCTCGAAAAGATCCGCGTCGTCGTAGGATGTAAGCACGGTCACCGCGAGGATCTGCAGTCCCGACCCCCTGGCGCCGGCGACCGCTGCGCGCATCGTCTGCGGATAGGCGTGGACGGTGAGGAACGTCGCCCCAAGTTTGGCGGCCTGCGCCGTCGCGCGCTCGACAGTGTTGGGAATGTCATGCAGCTTGAGATCGAGAAACACGCGTTTGCCTGCCGCCGCCATCTCGGAGACAAGTGGCAAGCCACCGCCGTAGGCGAGCTCCATGCCGATCTTATAAAAGACCGCGCTCTCGCCTATCGTCTCGACAAGCCGTCTCGCCTCGCCCACTTCGGGGACGTCCAGCGCCACGATCAACCGATCGCGCGGCGCCAGCGAGCCGCGTTCAGGACCTCTTGGCGGCACCGGGGCTCCTCTCATCCAGCCGGTAGGTCCATACGAAGGCCGGCGGCAGATTGCGCAGGATCGGCCGCGAGCGAACCGCCGAATAGAGATTGGCGCAGACCTCGCGAGGAATCGGCGACTGGAGGCCATAGGTGAACTGGACGAAAACCCCCGAAGGCCCCATCAGCGCGAAGGCGTGGGCGATTAGCCTCGTGCGTCGGGGCGCCGGCTGGTTGAGCAGGGGCAGACTGGAGACAACAGCGGCGATCGGTTCCCCCGCCAAGGATCCGAGCGCGCGGGGCAAATCGTAGGCGTCCCCCTGGATGACGCGGACTTCCTCGAAGCGGCTTTTGAGCATCCGGCAGAACGCCGCGTCGTATTCGACGAGCGCCAAGCGCGAGGCCGGTAAGCCCCCCTCAATTAGGGCCCGGGTGACAGGGCCCGTGCCGGGTCCGAGTTCAATGACAAGGCCATCGGGGGGCAGGCCGGCCGCCGCAGCCATCGCGCGCGCCAGAGCGCGGCCGGAGGGCGCAACCGCGCCAGTGAGCCGCGGCGTCGCGACGAGCGATTTAAGAAAACGGGCGCTGTCGCCGAGCCCGGGCCGACGCGGTTCGCCGGGCGTTTGGGCTTTCATCGCGGCTCCGGTCAGGAGCGCCGCTCTCGGGCTCCGGGTCAAGGCCGCGCTTATAGCGAGCGAAGGTCAGCCTGCAAAGCGTGCGTCTCGATGCATATTGGAGAATTCTCACGCGGTGCACGCTTCGAAGGATATGAGTCCATTGTTCACAGACTCACGGATTACCGACGCCGGCGCCGTTGAGCGCTACATTATAGCGCGGATCAGGGCGGCGAAGCTTCGCCTCCGGTTTGACAAGGTGGCGTCGCGACTCGTGGGCGGTCTCACAGCCGCCTTGGCCAGCGTTGTCCCAGAGGGCCAGGCCGTAGTCTTCACAATCAGCGCCCCAATAAGGCTTCCCGCGCAGACGGCCGCAGCGCTGGAAAAAATGCTGCGCGACGGCTCGATGGACGCGGAGCGCCGTGAGGTCGTCCACGGCAACGAGGTTCGTATCCGCTGGCTGAAGGGGGTCCCAAAGCACAGGCCTAAGGTTCTCGGATTTGTGCACAGCGTCGAATCGGACGCAGGCGCCATCCTGGCCTTGGCAGAGGCCCGGCTGCAGACGCCGAGTTGGGAAGGTAACGCCCAGTAGGGGCCATATGCGCCGGGGGCCTTCGGAGCAGACGCGCCTGCGGCATTTGGCGGCCCCCCAAGAACGAAACGTCTCGCTTCAGCCCTGAAACGACGGCCGACAGCAGCGTTAGGTGCGCCCCTCGAAGAACTCTTTCATCTTCGCGAAAAAGCCGGCGCTCTCGGGGTGCGTAGTGTGCGACGATTCGGACGCGAACTCCATCAGAAGCTCCCGTTGTCGCCTGGTCAGGCTTTGCGGGGTCTCGACATTGAGTTGAACGAACAGGTCGCCCGCATCTCGCGAGCGCAGCACGGGCATGCCCTTCCCGCGCAGCCGCAATTGGCGCCCCGATTGGGCGCCTTCAGGCACACTGACCTTGGACTCGGTTCCATCGAGCGTCCGGACGTTGAATTCGTGGCCGAGCGCGGCCTGCACCATCGAGATCGGCACCCGGCAGTAAAGGTCGGCGCCGTCCCGTTGGAAGAACGCATGCGGTTTCACGGTGAGAAAAATATAGAGATCCCCTGCGGGACCGCCGCGCATTCCCGCTTCGCCCTCCCCGGTCAACCGAATGCGCGTGCCGTCCTCGACGCCGGCGGGGACGTTGACTGACAGCGTGCGCTCCCTCGTCACACGGCCGGAGCCAGCGCATTTGTCACAAGGGTTTTCGATCATCTGCCCTCGGCCGTGACAGGACGGGCAGGTCCGCTCGATGGCGAAGAACCCTTGCTGGGCGCGCACGCGCCCGTGTCCGCCGCAGGTCTTGCAGGTCGTGGGCTTCGAACCAGCGCGTGCGCCGGAGCCGGCGCACGGTTCGCAAGCGACCGAAGTGGGCATGTGAATAGCCGCGGTCTTCCCGTGAAAGGCCTCTTCGAGCGTAATCTCGAGGTTATAGCGCAGGTCCGCGCCGCGCTCCCGCCCCGAGGACTGGCGCCCGCGCCGGCCGCCCATCATGTCGCCGAACAGATCGTCAAAAATGTCGGACATCGACGACGCAAAGCCGTCGTTCATGCCGCCCTGATCGAAGGCGGCGTGACCGTAACGGTCATAAGCCGCCCGCTTCTGGACGTCCGACAAATGTTGATACGCTTCGTTCAGCTCCTTGAAACGAGCCTCGGCCTGCTTGTCGCCAGGGTGCCGGTCAGGATGACACTGCATCGCCGCCTTGCGGAAGGCGGACTTCAACTCGGCTTCGGTCGCCGTTTTGGAGACGCCCAGGGTTTCATAGAAATCGCGCTTCGCCATTTCAGCGCGTCCGCAGCCGATGCATGACCAGACCTACTAACGCTACGCCACGTTTCAAGAGGCGGACCCGACTCTCGACGCTAAAGCCGACGTTTTGAGCGCCGGCTCCCAGTCAGCCCAATCTCCCCCCGCCATCGCGGCGTCCCTCTCATCGCAGCCGGCCGCGCTTGGCGGCCGGCGCCGTTCGTTTCGGACTACTTCTTTTTTTCGTCGTCGACCTCGCGGAATTCCGCGTCGATGACGTCGTCCTTGGCTTCAGCGCCAGCCTCGGCCCCGCCCTCGCCTGGCGCGCCGCTCGCCTGCTGGGCCTTATACATGGCCTCGCCAAGCTTCATCTGCGCCTGCATCAGGTCGTTGGTGCGGGCCTTAATCGCCTCGACGTCCTCTCCCTGCAACGCCGTGCGCAGGGAAGCGACCGCCGATTCGATGGCGCTCCGGTCGGATTGGCCGACCTTGTCGCCATATTCGGTCAGCGACTTCTCCGCGTCATGCGCCAGCGATTCGCCGCTATTTTTGGCGTCGACCAATTCCCGCCGCTTCTTATCCTCGGCGGCGTGCGCTTCCGCGTCCTTCACCATCTTGTTGATGTCGGCTTCGCTCAGGCCGCCCGATGCCTGGATGCGGATTTGCTGCTCTTTGTTGGTCGCCTTGTCCTTGGCGGTCACGTTGACAATGCCGTTGGCGTCGATGTCGAACGTCACTTCGATCTGCGGCACGCCGCGCGGGGCGGAGGGAATCCCGACGAGATCGAACTGGCCAAGCGCCTTATTGTCGGCGGCCATCTCGCGCTCGCCCTGGAAGACGCGGATGGTGACC
This sequence comes from uncultured Alphaproteobacteria bacterium, assembly GCA_963756955.1. Classification (GTDB taxonomy): domain Bacteria; phylum Pseudomonadota; class Alphaproteobacteria; order Rhizobiales; family Beijerinckiaceae; genus Roseiarcus. The sequence continues at coordinate 82,171 of CAVWPU010000044.1, read as the reverse complement.
GCCGTCTGATTATCCTCCGCGGTCGAGAACACCTGGCTCTTCTTGGTCGGGATGGTCGTATTGCGCTCGATAAGCCGGGTGAACACGCCGCCCAGCGTCTCGATGCCGAGCGAGAGCGGTGTGACGTCGAGCAGCAGGACGTCCTTGACGTCGCCTTGCAGCACGCCCGCCTGAATGGCGGCGCCAATGGCGACCACCTCGTCTGGGTTGACGCCCTTGTGCGGCTCCTTGCCGAAGAACTGCTTGACGACTTCCTGCACTTTGGGCATGCGCGTCATGCCGCCGACCAGAACCACTTCGTCAATCTGGCCCGCCGAAAGGCCGGCGTCCTTCAAGGCCTTGCGGCACGGCTCAACCGTCCGCTGGATCAGGTCGTCGACCAGCGCCTCGAACTTCGCGCGAGTCAACTTGAGGGCCATGTGCTTCGGCCCGCTCGCGTCAGCGGTGATGTAAGGCAGGTTGATCTCGGTCTGCGTCGCGGACGAAAGCTCAATCTTCGCCTTCTCCGCCGCCTCTTTCAGGCGCTGAAGCGCAAGCTTGTCCTTGGTCAGGTCGATGCCCTGCTCCTTCTTGAACTCGCCCGCCAGATATTCGACCAGCCGCATATCGAAGTCTTCGCCGCCAAGGAAGGTGTCGCCGTTCGTCGACTTCACCTCGAACACGCCGTCGCCGATCTCAAGGACCGAAATATCGAACGTGCCGCCGCCGAGGTCATAGACCGCGATGGTGCCGGCTTTCTTCTTGTCGAGGCCGTAGGCGAGCGCCGCCGCAGTCGGCTCGTTGATAATGCGCAACACCTCAAGGCCGGCAATCTTACCGGCGTCCTTGGTGGCCTGCCGCTGGGCGTCGTTGAAATAAGCGGGAACCGTGATCACCGCCTGGGTGACCGGACCGCCAAGATGGGCCTCGGCCGTCTCTTTCATCTTCTGCAGAATGAAAGCGGAAATTTGCGACGGCGAATATTGCTTGCCATCAACGTTGACCCATGCGTCCCCATTCGGACCGCGAACAATTTTATAGGGGACGAGCGCCATGTCCTTTTTCGAGATCGGATCGTCGAACTGACGCCCGATGAGCCGCTTGATCGCGAAGATGGTGCGTTCCGGATTGGTCACCGCCTGCCGTTTGGCGGGCTGGCCCACGAGGCGTTCGCCGTCGTCAGTGAACGCGACAATCGACGGCGTCGTGCGGGCGCCTTCCGAATTCTCGATGACCTTGGGGGCCGAGCCCTCCATGACAGCGACGCACGAATTGGTTGTGCCAAGGTCGATGCCAATTACTTTCGCCATTACTTACCCCTGTTCCTTCTTGCGGGACCGCCGAGCCCCAAAGCGGCAAGGCCTAGAAGATGCGTGTTACCAATCGCTTTGTAGCCGACGGCTGACGCGTCCGATCCCCATCTATGATCCAAAATTTCCGCCGATTCTCGGGCCTTGTGACCCAACCGGCCAGTCGGGGCGTATATAGGGGGGGCGTTTTAGTGGCGCAAGGCGCGGAAGCCGTGGATTTTTCAAGCTTACCGCAGGTCGGCAGACCTTAGCTGCGCTTTCCCTTTCATCCCTACGCCTCTACACTTGGCGTGATGAACTGGCCTTTCGCCCCATTGTTTTTCGGCCTTCTATTCGCGGCCTTCTGCGTGGCGCCGACCAGCGCTCAATTGATGCTGCCTGGCGCTGCCCCCGCAGCTTCGCAAGAGACGACAACCGGCTCCAAGACAAAGACCGCGCACAAGGCGGGTTCAGCCGCCAGGACGAACGACGCCAAGCTGGCCAAGTCTTCGGCCGCGGCGGGCGTGGCGAGCCTCGCCGGGCGCCCGCTCATGCTTAACGGCAAGTCAGGGCTTCTCCAGATCTCCGGTGATGACAACGCGGTGACCGTTGACAAACTGCAACTCGCTGGCGAAGGCGTTTCCGACTCGTCTCAGCGCTGCGTCGTCGACATCATCGGCGAAACGCCGATCCAAGCGACCAATGTTGGCCGGCCGGACGGTCTCGAGCGTTTCGAGGCCAAGGTTCCCGCCTGCCCGATCTCGTTCGACGTTCTTGACGGCGCGGTTCTGGCGCCGACCCAAATCACCGCCTGCGTGTTCAAGGCGGCCGATTGCCAAACCACTCCCGGCGGACTTTGGGGACCTGAGGGCGCATCGCTGGTTGGCGACGCGGCCAAGATCGTCAAGGAACGCGCCGAGGCGGAAAGGGCGATGGGCAAAGTCCTGCACGCCATTGAGGACCGCGCCGGAGACAGCACGCAGGCGGCGGACCTCGTGCGCGACCAGAAAGGCTTCGCTGGGCAGCGCGACGATCTCTGCCGTGACTACGCGAAGGAAAGCGTCCATGGCTATTGCGCCCTGCGCGTTACCGAGGCGCGGACTGCGCTCTTGCAGACGAGGCTCGATGAGCTTGGCGCCTCAACTGCGTCCAAGACAGCGAACGAGAAGGGCAAGAAGGCCAAGTCGAAGAAGGGCAAGCAGCCGTAGCCGGTCTCTTCGGGGCCGACCGGTCGCGAGTTGCGAGGGAATTTCGATGGCGCAGGATTCGACAAGTATAAGCAGCGGCTCCGCGGCAGGACCGAACGCTCACGGCGCGCGGTCCCTTAAAGCCAAGGCAGCCGGCGAGTTGCGCCGTTTCCTCATGCTTTTCTTCTATCTTTGGATTCTGTTCGGCGTATTCGTGCTCAATGAAGGCGTCGTCATGCGTGAGCATGGTATCAATTTCGCCATGCAGGGGTTCGCCTTTATCAATGCTTTGGTCTTCGCCAAGGTGATGATGCTTTTTGAAATGTTCGACCCCGGCCGCTGGCTGCGGACCCGGCCGCTCATCTACCCGATCCTCTATGAGACACTTCTCCTGACTGTGCTCTTCCTGGTCGCCCATGTCGTCGAGAAGACGATCGAAGGACTGGTGCATGGAAAGACGATCGCCGACAGCGTGCCCGTGCTTGGCGGTGGCGGGTTCGCAGGATTCCTTAGCATCACAGCCATTCTGTTTATCGCGCTGATCCCGTTTTTCGGTCTGAGGAATCTCAGTCTGGCCATGGGCGAGGGGCGGCTCTATGCGATGATCTTCGAGCGCCCCTCCGTGCAACAGGGGGAAGGCGGCGGCGCAGCGTCTCGACCCGCCTAGTCCCCGCCAGCGGCGAGACTTTATATCTCCGGGCGGCTCAGCTAGCGTAGGCTGGGGTGCAAAGGGCCGCCGGAACCGGGGTCCGCCTTTGCGAGGACGATAGCGGATGTGGGAAGAATTCAAGGAATTCGCGCTTAAAGGCAATGCGCTGAGCCTCGCCATCGGCGTCATCATTGGCGCGGCGTTCGGCAAGATCGTCGACGCGCTGGTCAATGACATCATCATGCCAATCCTCGGCATTGCAGGAAAGGCGGACTTCACAAACTATTACGTGCCGCTCTCGAGCGCCGTGACCGCGACCAATCTGGCGGACGCACGCAAGCAGGGCGGGGTCCTGGCCTACGGCGACTTCATTACAGTGGTGATCAACTTCCTCATTGTCGCGGTCGCCTTGTTCGCGGCCATCAAGGCGATCAACATCATGACTAGGAAGGCGGCGAAGGAGCCGCCGCCGCCGGCGCCCCCCACCCAGGAAGTCGTTCTTCTGACCGAGATCCGCGACGCGCTCGCTAAACGCGGCGCCTAGCCCCGTCAGGTCGCGGCTTTCGACGCCCCCTCGCCTTCCGGCGGGGCGACGGCCCTGCCGGGGTTTCGCGCAATCCAGAACGCCGCCTGCGCCACCACGCCTGCGGCAAGCAGCACGGACGCGGAGGCTAGCGCCGGGTTCGATCCCCAACCGGCGAGCATGACCAGCATCCCCGCGACCGCCATCTGGACCGAACCGTAGAGTCCGGAGGCCGTGCCCGTCACGCGTGGGTTCACGCTGATCGCCTTGACGAGGGATGCGGGCGCCGCCGCGCCCACGCCGACGCTGAACACGAACATCGTCGCAATAATTCCGAAAAGAGTTGCCCGGTCGATGATCAAAAGACCGAAGAAAGACGCAGCCGCCGCCACGCTGACCGCATTGGCGACGACCACAAATCGATTGAGAGAGAAACGGGCGATCAATTGGCTGGCGAGCAGGCTGCCGAGCCAGATCCCGGAGACGAGGAGGGCGAGATAAAGTCCGACGCTCGCGCTCGGAGTGTGCAGCCGATCAATGAAAATGAAGGGCGCGCAGGCGATGAAGGCGTACAAGGACGTCGTCGCGCAGGCGCCGCCGATGGCGTAGCCCAGGAACTGCCGGGAGCGCAGCAAACCGGCATAGTCCCGCGCATATTGCGACGCGCTGACAAACAAAGCTTCTGGACGCGTCTCCTGCAGGAGAAGCCACGCCATCATGAAATTGGCCACACCCAAAGCGCTGAGGCCGACCAGGATCGTCCGCCAGCCCCACAGCGCACTAAGCGCTCCGCCGATGAGCGGCGCCACGGCCGGCCCCGCAGTCACCAGCAGATTGGTGAGCGCCAGGCGCCGCGCCGCCTCATGCGACTGGGACGTGTCGCGGATCATGGCGCGCGCCAGCACCAGCCCCGAACATCCACCGAGCGCCTGAAAAAAGCGCGCCACGATGAGCGTGTGGACATCCGGAGCCAAGAGCCCGGCGACGCTGGCGATCGTGAATATCGAAAGGCCGACCAGAAGCGCCGGCCGGCGGCCGAAGCGATCCGAGGCGGGCCCATAGAGCAACTGACCGATCGCCAGTCCGAGAATATAGAGGCTGATCGTCATTTCCATGGCGATCGGCGTCGCATGAAGATCCTTAGCGGCCGCGGGCAACGCCGGTACGAAAATGTGCATGCCGACGGGCCCGCTGAAGGTGAGCAAGCCCAGGAGCCAGAGGGGAGGAACCGGGCGCCGGAGAATGAACTTCATCGAGCCGCCGTTCGTTTGCGTTGGGCGTCCGGTTCCGCTTCCGCGAGGCTCAGGAGCCGGTCCCTCACCGTTTCGAGGAGGCGAAGCGACCGCGCCAGATCCTCGTCCGGCGCCTCGCCGAGGACGACGTCGCGGATCTCCTGCGATACGCGCTCGACCTGATCGACCGTGCGGCGCCCGCGCGCGGTGAGCACGAGGCTCTTCGCGCGGCGGTCGGCGTGGTCCTCGCATCGCTCGATGAGGCCGGAACTTTCAAGCGCGTCTAGCAGACGGACGACCGAGGACCCATCGAGAGACAGCGAAGCGGCAAGCTCGTTCTGCCGCATCGGGGTTTCAGACCGTGCGATCCGAAGCAGGGGCAGCCAGGTCGCTTCCGTCAGCCCATAGACGTGCAAACGCCCGTCGACCGCGCGTCGCCATTCGCGCGCCACATGGGCGACGAGAGGAGCGAAACGAGCACGGGCGTCTTTTGCGGCGAGCGGCATGGCGCCGTAATAGATGGCATATCAATTAATGGGCTATCAATTATTTGTGAGGCGCCTCGCCTTGAGAATGTGGCCGCAGTCAGGCGCCACGCGCCCTGCGAACGCCACACGCGCCACAGGCCCGCGGGCCTGGCTGCGTTGTCAGCTCACCCGCCCGCAAGGATGGCCAGTATCACAAAAGCGCGTCCCCCAATCGGGACAGATACGCCGGATGCCCTCAGCACGCGCCGAGATCGGTCAAGCACCAATAAGCCCGGGTCATGGGCCAGCATCCCGCCTGACGCGGACACGCGCCGTCCCTTTTTAGGATTTTTCAATGACATGCTGCCGGCAGTTATTCGAAAGGCCTTCGAGCGCGGTCAGGGGAAGGTTTCACGATGCACGCGTGACTTAGCCAATACGCGAGCGTCGCGCCACCCTCAGTCGACGCTGACATTTCCAAAGTCCTGCAGAGCGGTCGGCATTTTGTCGAAGGGCCACGGACTTGGTCGGGCCAAGGTTGACACCGGTGAAAGCGAAGGCGTTCGCTAGGGTGACAAAAAAGCCGTTGATGCCGGTGCCCGCGGCGAGCAGACCGTCGACCAGTCGGCCCAAAACACAGATCCCGATCGCTGTCGGGACAGCGTATCATGCCGCCGAACAAGATCGCGACCAGGCCGCCGGGCGCGTTGACCCGAGAGGTTCATTCCCTACGGCAAGCGTCACCATCTGCGAGAAGCCAACGATGATACTGACGCAGACGCTGCGCAAGCATTCGCGCCGCGACTTGACGTTGCGCCCTGCCATCGGTCTCCTCCCATCGTATGGCTATGAGCTTGTCCCCCCGCCTCTCCCATTTGCGTGTTCGTTCAGTTGCTGGAAACAGGGCTCGCGGTTGGCTGACTGCGGGTCCGTTTCGGATTCCTTGTGCGCTTGGCCCCGCGGGAATCGTCCGAATCAAGCGTGAGGGCGACAAAGGCACGCCGGCCGGAGCATTTCGGCTCTTGTGGGGCTACTACCGGGCCGATCGCGTGCGCCTTAGGGCGGCGGGGGCGCCACTCAAGCCTATGCGTCGCGACCAGGGCTGGTGTGAAGACCCGTTGAGCCGGCGCTACAATCGGCCCGTACGCCTGCCCGCGAGCGACTGCACGGACCGGATGTGGCGTGAGGATCATCTCTATGATCTGATCTTCGTGCTCGATCAGAACTTCTCCCGGCGCGCCAAGAGCCGCGGCAGCGCGATTTTCTTCCATCTCGCGCGCCCGGGGTTCACGCCCACCGCCGGGTGCGTGGCGATTTCCGCTTCGGACATGCGGAAGCTCGCGCCGCGCCTTGCTCGCGGCGCCGTCATGGTGATCGGATAGCGATCTTGTGAGCAACGACGGAATCGACGCCGCGTGGCGCAATTCCCTATGGTGGCGACAGCCCCCTTTCGAGGAACGCCTTTTGAGAGCCTTTCAATTCGCTGCCTTCGCTTGTCTTTGCATCGCTCCAGCCGCAGCCGTCGCCGATCCCGTCATCTCGCCATTGGCCATTGCGCGTCCGGTCGTCGCGCGGCACGGCATGGTCGTGTCCCAGGAAGCCGCCGCGTCGCGCGTTGGATTGGACATTTTGAAGCGCGGCGGAAACGCGGTCGATGCGGCCGTCGCGGTCGGTTTCGCGCTCGCCGTCACTTTGCCCCGGGCGGGCAATCTCGGCGGCGGCGGCTTTATGATCATTCATCGCGCCGACCTCAACCAAACGATCGCCATCGATTACCGCGAGACCGCGCCCGCAGCGACGACCAAGGATGTGTTCCTCGACGCCAACGGCAAAGCCGATCCATTCAAGTCGCGCTATTCGGGCTTGGCGATCGGCGTGCCCGGAACCGTCGCCGGCTTGGAGCTCGCCTCGCGCAAATATGGCTCGGGGAAATTCTCGTTCGCAGAACTGATCGCGCCGGCGATCGCGCTCGCCCGCCAAGGCCTCATCGTCGGCGACGACGTGGCCGATTCACTGCCCGTCGCCGCAAAGGCGCTGGCCAGCCATCCTTCGTCTGCGCGCGTCTATTTACGACCTGACGGAAGCGTTCCGCAGGCGGGGGATCACATCGCGCTCGACGATCTGGCCGCGACGCTTGAGACGATCGCCGCCAAGGGCGCTTCCGGCTTTTACTCCGGGCCGACAGCGCAAAAGATCGTCGACGCGGTCAACGCGGCCGGCGGGCGAATGACCCTTGACGACCTCGCCAATTATCGCGCGCTCGAGCGCGAACCAGTTCATGGGACCTATCGCGGCTATGATGTCGTCTCGATGCCGCCGCCCTCGTCCGGAGGCGCGCATATCATCGAAATCCTCAACATCCTCGAAGGCTTTCCGCTTGGCCAGCAAGGCCTCAATTCGTCGGCCTCGCTGCACGAAATGGCGGAAGCGGAAAAGCTCGCCTACGCCGACCGTGCGGCCTGGCTCGGCGATCCCGACTTTGTCAAAATCCCTCTCGCTGGGCTCACCTCCAAAAAATACGGCGAGCATTTGCGCACGCTCATTGAACCCGACCGCGCCCGCCCTGCCGCCGACATCCGGCCCGGCGAGCCGCAACGCTACGAAAGCGATCAGACGACCCACTTTTCGATTGTCGACAGCGACGGGAATGCCGTCGCCAATACCTACACGCTCAACCTTCCTTATGGATCCGGCCTGGTTGCGGACGGGACCGGGGTGCTACTCAACAACGAACTCGACGATTTCGCCGCCAAGCCCGGCGCGGCCAACGCCTACGGGCTCCTGGGCGGCGACGCCAATGCGCCTGGGCCGACGAAAAGGCCGTTGTCGTCGATGAGTTCGACGCTCGTGTTCAAGGACGGCAAACTCGTGATGGCGACCGGCAGTCCCGGCGGCTCGACCATCATCTCGACGGTGCTGCAGATCATTCTCAACGTCGTCGACCACGGCCTCAATGTTGCTGAAGCGGAAAACGCGCCACGCGCCCATGACCAGCTTTGGCCGGACGAATTGCGGATCGAGCGCGGCATGTCGCTCGACACCATCCGCCTGCTGCAGGCGATGGGACATAAGGTCGTAGTCGGCGACGCCATGGGCTCGGCCAACACGATCGTGCGCACGCCAGACGGCGAGCTTGAGGGCGCCTCAGATTTGCGCCAAAGGGGAACGTTGGCGGTCGGGTACTGATCGGCCAGCGCTCTTCGGGAGGAAAGAACAGATGACACTGAACGTCGGCGTCATCGGCGTGGGCAAGATCGGGCAGGAACACATTCGCCGGCTTACCGAGACGCTGGCTGGGGCCCGGGTGGTCGCGTTGAGCGACGCCGATGCGGCACGAGCCAACGAGGTTGCGGCGCGGGTTTCTGGCGCGAAAGCCTATCCGACCGGCGAAGAACTCATTGCGGCGAAGGATGTCGATGCGGTCATCGTCACCTCGTGGGGAAACACGCACGCAGCTTACGTGATCGCAGCGATCAAGGCGGCTAAGCCCGTTTTCTGCGAGAAGCCTATGGCGACAACCGAAGCCGATTGTTCGGCGATCCTCGATACGGAAGCGGCTTTCGGAAAGCGCCTTGTCCAGATCGGGTTCATGCGCCGTTTCGATTTGCAATATCGCGCCATGAAGGAGACGGTCCAAAAAGGCGAGATCGGATCGCCGCTGATGTTTCACAGCATCCATCGCAACGCCTTCTCTCCCGGGCATTTCAGGGCGATGATGGCGATCACCGATACGGCGGTGCACGACATCGACATTGCGAGGTTCGTGCTGGACGACGAACCGGTCGCGATCGCTGTCAAAGCGCCGCGAGGAAACCGCCGCGCAGGCGGCGTCGCTGATCCGCTGTTCACGCTCATGGACATGCGCTCAGGCGCGCTGGTGACGATCGAGACCTCCGTTCACATCGCCTATGGCTACGACATTCGCGGCGAGGTCATCGGCGAAACGGGAACGGTGAGCCTCGCCGAGCAAAGCGACGTCGTGATCAAGGCAAACGGCGTCTTCTCGGGCACTGTGTTCGGCGACTGGCCGGAACGTTTTGGGCCGGCCTTCGACGCCGAATTCCGCGCCTGGATCGCAGCCGCTAGCAAGGGCGGAGCTGCGGGACCGAGTGCTTGGGACGGTTACGTCGCGACGGCCGCCACGCTCGCTGGCGTCAGGGCGCTCGAAGGCGGTGCGCGCGAGGCAATCAACTTACGCGAGAAGCCGGCGCTCTACGCTTGAGCCGACGCTAATACTCGCCATTCGCCAGCCGTTCTCTCTGTTTTACGAGACACTAATTTTTTGGACTGGTTTTTCTATTTTTTCAACAACTCGTTATATTCACCGCCCAAAATTGCGCGGAACTTACGATGAATGTTAATTACTTGTTCCGCATCGTCCAGTCGATAGTGTGTCTTTCCATCGTCTTTCTTTTCTCCCAGAGCGACGTAGTCAATAATCGATAATTGACGTAATTGAGGACTAAGCAAATGCAAGTTGTTTGGGTCAGCGACTCGAGCAGTTGTTTCGCGAAGGGGATGTAGGTGATGGACTCGAGCCAACCGGTCACTGCGAGCTGGAAAGGTCATTGCCCAATTTGCGAGCAAGATACGATCTTCGAGGCCCGAAATGCCTGGTTTCGCGATCATTTGATATGCCAGTCCTGCCCTGGCGGGTCGATCCCGCGCGAACGAGCCTTAATGCAGGTTTTGCGGGAGCTGGCGCCCGGTTGGGAACGGCAGAGCATCCACGAGTGTTCGCCCGGCGCGCGAGGCGCCTCCGTGATTCTGGCGCGCCACTGCGTCGACTACATACCCAGTCAGTTCTATCCCGACGCGCCCCGCGGGTCGTTGAGGGACGGAGTGCGTTGCGAAGATCTCGAACAGCAGACCTTCGCCGACGAGAGCTTTGATCTCGTTATCACGCAGGACGTCATGGAACATATCTTCCACCCCGATCGAGCCTATCGGGAAATCTGGCGAACATTGAAACCGGGTGGGCTCTATCTTCATACTACGCCGATCTACAAGGACCGGGTGACCTCGGAGCGACGCGCCTCCATTGGGGGGGACGGAAAAGTAGTCCATCTTGCCGAGCCCGAATATCACGGCAACCCCGTTGATCCGAAGGGCTCCCTGGTGACCTTCCATTATGGCGTACGATCTCGCCGACCTTATAGCGGCGTGGACATCCTTCGATGTCGAGATCCGGCGGTTTCACCAGCGCAGCAGCGGCATCGTTGCGGAATTCAGCGAAGTCGTCATTTGCCGCAAAGTGTAATAGCACCTCTCATTCAGCACAAGCAGATTGTTGTTCTGTGATGCCATACGGGCCTCTGAGCTAATACCAGAGGTCATAGCGGCTGACCGACGTGAGCCCAGTCGCGCATTCCGATGGAGGTGATCGTTTCGGGCTGGGCGATGAGCTTTCGCCAAGCGTCGCATGCGGCGTCGACGATTGCGTCGTAGTTTTCGAAGACGGTGTTTGAGAGCCAGTTCTGGCGGAGATACTGCCAGACGTTCTCGACCGGGTTGAGCTCAGGGGCGCGGGAAGGCAGGAAGATCGGGGTGATGTTGGCGGGCATGTCGAGCTTGCTGGTGGTGTGCCATCCGGCCCGGTCGAGCAGCAGCACGGCATAGGCGCCCGCGGCGACGTTGCGCGAGATTTCGTCGAGGTGGAGCTGCATCATGTCAGCGTCGGCGTAGGGCAGCGCGAGGGCCGCCCCGACGCCGCGGGCCGGGCAGATCGCGCCGAACAGATAGGCGTTGTCGTAGCGCTGGTCGGCGGGCTGGTGGGCCGCGTTCCGCGCTTGGCCCATTGCCGAACCTGGCCGTTCTTCTGGCCGATGCGGGCCTCGTCCTGAAACCAGATTTCGACCGGCGTCGTCTCCGGCAGGCCGTCGAGATGAGCCTTCAGCGCGCGCGGGAAGTTTTTTTGAAAGCCTCGACGATCCGCTCGTCCTGGAGCCGGATGACGGGGCCGCGCACTGATGTGCGAGAAGCCGAGCTTCTTGAGGAGCTTTCCGACATAGCGTGGATGAAAGTCGACGCCGAACCTCTCGGCGATGACGCGCTTGAGGTCGAGCCGACGCCAGCGCACGACGCCGTCCTTCTCCCGATCCGGACCCGCCTCGACGATCTGCGCGAACTCGGGCCAGTTGCTCCGCCGAAAGGCGAGGCTTGGGACCCTCCGTCCAATTGTCGATGAGGCCCTCCGGACCCGACCCGTTGAAGCGATGGACCCAGTCACGCAAGGTCTGGCGGTCCATACCGCCGATCTTCGCCGCCGAGCCTCGCTCCATGCCGTCCCGGACCGCAGCCAGCGACAGAAGCCGCCGGCTCTGGTTGACGTTCTTCGACCGGCGGGCGACCGCCCGAAGCTCCTCGGCCGAATAGTCCTCTCGCAATCTCACCGCTGATGGCATGGCGCAAATCCTCCAGGCCAAATTAAATCAGCCCCGCCGCAATTCGGGAAATCCCCCCTATGAGTCAGACAGCGGAGCCTTTGGTATTATCCAGAATAGCCCTCAACGGCTGCATTGATCCACTCTGCGGACATTGCAGACCAAAAGCAGGAACGTACAACCAGCACACTAATCAACCACCGCTAATGTTTAAATTCAGGATCGCGGGATGCGACATTCCAATTCGTATGATGTCTGCGGCTAACCTTTTATATTTCGGTTTGTCTGAGTTTCTCGATACTGGCGGACAATATTTTCATACAAATCCACATACCTATCGGTCAATTTATTTATGTCATAGCGCGCGCCAATCTCCAAAGATAAGGAAGAGTACTTTATTCTCTTTCCTTCATCCAACATTTCGCGCATAGCCTCCATAAGGTCGACAATAAACAACTCGTCAACTTCCTTTGGTTCGATCAAGATCCCTGCTTTATCGCCGCCACGACGAATCATATTCTCAATTTCACCTACGCGTGTCGCAATGATAGATGTCCCCACTTGCATGGCTTGAATAATACATAATGGAAACGATTCTCCTATAAACCGAGTTGGAACAATAGCGCAGTCTGAAATGGCGTATAGACCATTTATTCGCTCTTGATAGCCCAAGAACGTAATGTCTTGATCTGAGCCATAACTTTCGGCAAGGCGCGAAGTTACCTCGCCTTGACCACATAGCAGAAGGTGCAACTTTTGCCCTGAACTTTCGTTCCTCAGGCGCGTAAATGCAAGTATGGATTCCTCCCAGCCTTTTCCCTCAATGCCGCGGGCAACAAGTGTAAAGACCACCGCGTCTTCCGAAATACCAAGTTCTTTGCGGGACCGTTCAAAGGGCCGCGGATCAAACGGCATTGCGTTTTCAAGTTTAGAAAACATCGTCCTATCGAGGGGAATAGACTTGAAGGCCTCCAGGTTCTTATCTGCCGTATATACCCAGTGAGACACCCCCATAATAATGCGAAGCAACAAACTGTGATCGATTGGCTGCGCCGCCTCATAGGAGCCATGAAGGGTAACAATGTAGGGAATCTTGATCGTAACCCGAGCCTCACCAAAAAAGAAAGCCTCAACGTTGAACACATGCGAGTGGATTATGGAAACGCCTGAGTCTGCTAGAAAGCGATCGACCCCCACCTCCAAGACGTCTTTCCTGCTGTAGATTGGAATCCCAGGGGCCAGCGTGGCAAGCAACCCTTTGTTTATATCCGTCATATCAAGGGCAAACATCGACACAAGATGGCCGGAGCGCTTTAAGCTATTGGCTAGACGTATCGGAAATACTCTCTCCACCTCCTACATGAAATCCGAGAAATCCCATGAGGATATGCAATTTCGTCCTTGGCGTGTCAAGGATCAAGCCCGTGTCGAGTAATTCCTTAAATGGTCTCAAATTGCCTTCATGATTGTATTGATTGTATTGTTCAAATAAGTTTTTGGTAAATAGGTCGACGGTTCCTTCCGGAATTCCCCAGAATCGTCGCAACGTCAAGAGTAACCATTGATGCTCTAAGTAATATTTTTCTGTTCTAAACGACAATACGGATGTGTTATTTTCGTGTTGGCGAAAATATGACACGGCGCGTGGCTCGTAGTCGATCTGTCCGCCTCCAGACAGGTGACAATAGAGGAACCAATCACCGACAACATTCGGCTGTCTGGGCTTCAGACCAAACTTGCTCCAAAAGATCCTGTCTTCTCCAAACACTCCCTCCGACGTTTGCTATGACGTTATTCACGCCGAAGCCACCAGAAAACCATTTGTAAGCTGGTCTCCGCAGCGTGCCTCCCCAGATGCCGGCTTCTGCCCCCTCTCTATAAGCATCCATCCCCGGCTGCGCATCTGTCCGTTATGAGTAATAAACTGAATATTGCCAAATGTTATATTTACGCTCAAATTTTCAAAGTGCGGCACGACGAGCTCCAAAAAATCTCTTTCGCAATAGTCATCGCTCTCACATATCCAAATAAGCGCGCCTGCTGCCAGCTCAACGCCTTTTCTCCATTGCGAAAAGACATTTCCAGAGTTGGCATCGTTGAGTAATAGGCGAATCTGACCTGTATAACGTTGATTATAGTCTTTCAATAAATCTTGGCTGCCATCATTTGAGTTGTCGTCAAGTAATATTATCTCAATATTCTTGTATGTTTGGTTTATGATTCACTTCTATTCGCTCTACCAAATACCGTTTGTGGTTATAATTTGGAACAATAACGGAAACGAGAGGCCGGTATTCAGGATTACCAGATAGCGACGACCGCAAGGACGCGACCAGGGAAGCCGGGACATTGTTGATCGAGCCTGACAGAACGGATGCGGGTCGGCCCTCTTTGTGTCCATAAAGAACATAATGAACGAGCGGATTGGCTTCCGACTTTGGAACATCTGGATTTGCTCGGTGATATTCAGCCCCACTGAATTTCGGCCCGGGCGACCGCCTCTTCTCGCGCTCCATTGAGGAGGTAGTGCAGAACGGGATCGAGTTTTGCGGCCGCAACGTCCGGGTTGGCGCTGAGATACCATTGCGCGTCGAACAAGGGAGACGCGGCGATAATCCTGTAGTGCAGCGCCAAGCGGCGCAGTTTTTTCCCCCGTCCGGGGGCTAAAAGTCCGACGCCACCGAATTCTTTCGGCACGCGCCCATCGTAGTCTACTCTCTTAAGGGCTGCCAGTTCACGCAACTGATCGTCGTAGGTAGATCGTAATAACTCCAGCATCTCTTGCATTTGCGATTGTAAAGTTCGCTCGCGGTCGGCGGATCGCGCCTTGTTTTCGGCGATCGCCGCTTGCGCCGCGGCCTTCTCGCGTTCCCTTTGCGCGGCCTCACGTTCCCTCTCCGCGGCTCGTTCTTCTGCAGCTGCGACTCTTTTGAGTGCTTCGATTGCTTCATCGATAGATTGGCGCGCGACGTAGACCGACGAGGCGATATTCGGCAATGCCGCATCGCTCGCCAAGCCAATTAAGTATGGGGCTCGCGCAAGACCTCCACTCGCTTCGATGTAGTGGGGCGCTCGCCGCTCATAGGTCCGCCACAGACCTGAGCGAACAGGCGCTGCGATCAAAGAGCCGAGGATTGCGCGTTGATGCAGTATCATCGCGTGAGCGAAATCCGTGCGCAGAAGAGATTCGAATTCCGGTTGGGTCAACTCCAGCAGATGATGTTCGTTAAAGTGCTCGCCTCGTGCAGAATAAACAGCGCGATCCGGGGTGCTCACAATGAACACCCCCCCGGCCCGCAGCACGCGCCGAACCTCCGCGATGAACCGTGCGTGTTCCCTTACATGCTCCAAAGTCTCGAAAGAGACGACCGCGTCGACTGAGGCGCTGTCGAGCGGGAGATCGAGCGCATTGCCCTGCAAGAACCGCAGGTTCTTGGCGCGGTAGGACTCCTGGGCGTGGGCAACGAATCCAGCATCGCTTTCTACGCCGATGACGCTTCGAGCAACCCCCCCCAAGATCGCGGAGCCGTAACCTTCGCCGGAACTGACGTCTACGACATCAAGTCCGGTGCAAAGATCGCGAGCGAGACAATACTGATGAAAATGCGCGAACTCGATCTCTCCGTCGGTCGCAATTGTTTTGCGCTCGCCCGCAAATTCCACCGTTTTGCTCAGCAAATCTGCCCGGAAATTGCCATCAGTCGTGGGCTTGTGCCCCATTCTATAAACCCTCATGTGGCGGTGTGCTAACTCGAACCAGCAAGCCTCAAAAGCATAAAAGATCTGACGCACCGTCAAACGCCTACTCGATTGGGCGTCGGCGCCGATCGGTTGAGGCACGGTGAACTGATCTAGAGATCAATTGCTGTCTAGCCGATTCCTCTCGGCATCGAGCTCTAATATGACATTACTATGCTCTAAATCGCTGAAATTAATCAACCGACGCTGAGCGTGTTCTTAGGGATTCGTGAGGGCGAACGTGCCTGATCCTTGTTTGCCGGCCGTTGGGGAGCAAGGCTCATCAAGATAGCGGATCGAGCGCGATCGATCCCGATAACGCTGCCGGTGGCCCCATGCGGATATCGTCGAAGGCGTGCGAGGACGCGCTACGCCTGCGGCACAGAGGCTTCGAATGAAGCGCGAAACGCGACCGTGCTGACTATACCGACGCTCAATTCCATCATGGTGTGGCTAGTGGAGCCTTTAGACACGGCGCCCGTTCCGGGGATCTCGAACCGCGGACCTTCGATGGACATCCTTCGATGTCGAGATCCGGCGATTTCACCAACGCAGCAGCGGCATCGTTGCGGAATTCAGCGAGGTCGTCATTTGCCGCAAAGCTCGTTAAATGACGTTGCTCCCTGGCGTTCCTGGCCACAGGAAACAAAGTAAAGTCAACCTAAGATGCACGAAAGAACGTTAGATCGCCCGTTGATCTCAATTCATTTTCCCAAAGCCTCCGGGTCGTCAATTCGCGCTGCTTTTCTGGCGGCTTTCGGCAAATCGGCGGTGCAAGGCTCATACGATTGTGATCCAGTCGATCCGAAAAATCCGATGTGGATCCATCCCGAGTGGTTCTTGCGAAATCGCCCCCACGATGTGAAGCCTTATAGCGTCGTACATGGTCATATGCCGATCATCAAATACGATCTGCTGCCTACAGCATTTCGAATCGTGATGTTGAGAGAACCTATCGAGAATCTTGTTTCTATCTACTATTATTGGAAAGGTCTTTTTGCCTCGGAATTTGCTTCCCATGCCGTCTTTGAGTTTGTGAAAAACGAGCGCCTGTCTTTGCTAGAAATGGCTCAAATACCCAGTATGCGTCGCTTGATGTCGAGCACATATTTCGGCGGATATGACATGGGGCGATTTGACGTCATTGGAAGTTACGACGAGCGAACCACCTTTATCGACGCCGTCTCCAATTTAATTGGCGTTCCGCTGTCGGCGGACATTCGGGACAACATAACGCCCCCATCGGAAGAACGCGAAAATGTCCTGGCCGACGGCAAGGTCATCGCGAAGTTGCGCGACCTGCTTCAGGACGACATCCGATTCTTTGAAAAATGCACTCGGCGTTCAAGCAGCCTCCCAAGCCTCTTTGCCTTGCGCCGCTTTGGTCGCCGTCCCCGTCAGGGAACGAGCACGCGGTATATGGACAGATAGAACCGTAGAGTTTGATTCCAGTAGCAGACAGGATTGGTCGATTGGAACACAGTTTGTGCTGGCGCGCAGACCCCCCTGCGCTTGAGCACTCGATGTCGCCTCGGGAGACCTGACTCTTCAATCCTTGCGACAGTCGCACGACCACAGTTCGGTTCGCGAGACCGCGACGACGACCCGCCAAGCCCGTATCGTCGCAGGCAGGACGTGCTAGCTCTAGGATCGGGAGTTCTAGGCGACCTGTCACCCGCATCCCTCCCCCGCTGAGAGCCACGCGATGCCGCTTCGAATCGAAGACTACTCCGTCATTGGCAACTGCGAGACGGTGGCGTTGGTCGGCCGCGATGGTTCGATCGATTGGCTATGCTTGCCTCGTTTCGACAGCGCGGCGTGTTTCAGCGCGCTTCTCGGGAGCCCCGAGAATGGAAGGTGGCTGATCGCGACGACCCAAAATGACGTTCAGACGACCCGTCGCTATCTGGACAATACTTTGATCCTCGAAACGATTTTTACGACGGCGCATGGGTCGGTCGCTCTGACCGATTTTATGTACCGGCGAGAGGGGTCGTCCGAGTTGGTGCGCATTGTCCGGGGCCTTCACGGCGAGGTCTCCATGCGGACCGAAATCACTGTGCGGTTCGACTACGGGGCCCTCACGCCATGGGTGTCTCAACAGCAGGACGGGCGCCTTCAATTCATCGCAGGCCCGGACAGATTGCTGCTCGATACGGCCATTCAGACACGCGGCGAGGGCTTTCGCACCGTCGGCGAGTTCACGGTGCGCGAGGGAGAAAACGCCAGCTTCGTTCTCAACTGGTCGCCGTCCTTTCGCGTGGCCCCCCCGCCTCTATTGGAGGCCGAACTGGCGGGGGCAGCGAAGCAGGTCAGTTCGTTTTGGACCGGATGGGCCGCTGCTTTTAAGCCGCCGGAGCGTTGGGGCGACGCCGTTCTTCGCTCGCTCCTGACTCTGAAATCGCTTGCCCATTGGGAAACTGGAGGCATTGTCGCAGCCGGGACAACATCGTTGCCTGAACAGCTCGGCGGACCGCGCAATTGGGACTATCGATATTGCTGGCTTCGGGACGCGACGTTCACGCTTTATGCGCTGATTGGGGCCGGTTTCCTCGACGAGGCGAAGGGATGGCACGAGTGGCTCCTGCGCGCCGTAGCAGGAGCGCCGGACAACCTGCAGATCGTCTATGGCGTAGCGGGCGAGCGACGAATCGGGAATATGAAATTCCCTGGCTGCCGGGCTACGAGGGCGCAACTCCTGTCCGAATCGGCAATGGGGCGGTCAACCAACTCCAACTCGACGTCTATGGCGAAGTGCTTGACGCCTTTTACGTCGCACGCCGCGCGGGTCTCTCGACGAGCGAGGCGACCTGGTCATTGGAATGTGCGCTTATTCTGCACCTCGAAAAGATTTGGCAAGAGCCCGATGAGGGCATCTGGGAAGTGCGGGGCGGCCCACGCCACTTCACGCATTCGAAGGTGATGGCGTGGGTCGCGTTCGATCGCGCGGTGCGCTCAATCGAAGAGTTCGGACTCGAGGGGCCCCTCCAACGCTGGCGAGACGTCCGGTCCTCGATTCATGAGGAAGTGTGCGAGCATGGGTATGATCCCGAGCAAAACGCCTTCGTCCAGTCTTTCGGCGATTCGAGAATGGACGCGAGTCTGCTGCTCATTCCCATCGTCGGCTTTTTGCCGCCTGAGGATCCTCGCGTCCGAGGCACCGTCGCGGCAATCGAACGCAAGCTCCTTCGCGATGGCCTGGTGATGCGCTATGACACCGGGAGCTCGGTGGACGGCCTGCCTCCCGGCGAGGGCGCTTTCCTTGCCTGCAGCTTCTGGCTTGTCGACAATTACGTGCTGCTCGGCCGGTACGAAGAGGCGTGCGCGCTCTTCGAGCGCCTGTTGACGTTGCGCAACGACGTGGGGTTGCTCGCGGAGGAATACGATCCACATAGCCGCCGTCAACTTGGCAATTTCCCGCAGGCATTCTCGCATCTGGCGCTTATCAATTCCGCGCACAGCCTCAACACGGTGGAGGGAGCGGCTCATCAGCGCTCACAAAAACCTGAGACCTTTCGCCTCGAACCAACAACAACAGCGCCCACGTCGTAGATCCTCGCCGAAATTTCTTAGACCACCGCGTCTCGTTCTGCATTCCGCCTGCGCATCGTCCCCTCGCTGCATCCGTTAGGCTTGATGAAGGACAAAATGGCCCGGCGCCACCTCGTCATAGGCCGAAGGCTCCGCTCGATAGCCAACTGGAAAAATTGGCGAGGCAAGCGGCTTGGGGCTCGGAGCTTCGTGGATTCGTCGCCGCCTCGGATCTGCAATTGGCACGGCGGCCATCAACGTTCTCGTATAGGGATGACGCGCGTCCTCGAACACCGCCGCCCGCGAACCGACCTCGACGAGACGGCCCAGATACATAACGCCGACATAGTGCGATATGCGCTCGACGACCGCGATATCGTGACTGATGAAAAGAAACGACAACCCCAGATCGGCCTGCAATTCGGCGAGGAGATTCAGCACCTGCGCCTGCACCGAGACATCCAGCGCCGAGACGGCCTCGTCCGCAATGACGAGGCTCGGATGCGATGCGATCGCGCGCGCAATCGCAACGCGCTGCCGCTGTCCTCCAGACAATTCGTGAGGGTATCGGTTGAGAAAGCTGCGCGGCAGATCGACGCGGTCGAACAGTTCCGCTACGCGATCGACGATCTCCGATTTCGAGGCGAGACCGAAATTGATGAGCGGCTCGGCGACCTGATCGCGCAGTCTCCGGAGTGGATTGAGCGACGCAAACGGATCCTGGAACACCGTCTGCATATCGCGGCGCGCTTCGCGCAAGTCGGTTTGTCCGAGGCCGCGGATTTCCTGCCCGTTGAGCCAAATCTCGCCAGATTGCGGTTCGACCAACCGCAAGATCGACCGACCACAAGACGATTTGCCACTGCCGGATTTGCCGACGAGCGAAAATGTCTCGCCAACGTTTATTGAGAAGCTCATGTCTTCGACGGCATGGACGTTTGCAACGACGCGTCGAAGCACGCCCCCTCTGACTGGATAGAGCGTGGTCAAATTCTTGACCTCCAGCACACGACGGGTTTCGGGCCGTGGCGAGGAAACTCCAAGCTCCGCGGGCGCGGAATTGCCAATCCTGCGCATGGGCGCCGGCGCAATCGTGCCACGCATTTCGCCCAGCTTCGGAACGGCCGCGAGCAGCATCCGCGTGTAATCGTCCTGCGGATTTTCGAAGATCGTGTTGACGTCGCCTTCCTCGACAATCTTGCCGCGATACATGACCACGACCCGGTCGGCCATCTGCGCGACCACCGCCATATCGTGGGTGATGAACAGGACGGCCATACCGTTCTCGCGCTTCAGCCGGTCGATCAGCGCGAGAATTTCCGCCTGAATCGTAACGTCCAGCGCGGTCGTTGGTTCGTCGGCGATGAGGAGCCGCGGCTCGCACGCCATCGCCATGGCGATGACGACGCGCTGCCGCATGCCGCCGGACAGTTCGTGGGGATATTGCTTAAGACGCCGCTCTGGCTCAGGCACGCGCACGCCACGGAGAAGCTCGAGCGCGCGCGCTCGCGCGTCGGCCCCCTTCAGGCCCCGATGAGCCTTCAGTCCATCGACGAGTTGCCGCTCGATCGTGAAGACGGGATTGAGTGAGGTCATCGGCTCTTGAAAAATCATTCCGATCTCATTGCCGCGGAGCTCACGCATGAAGTCTTGCGAAGCCTTGGCGAGGTCGACCGAGTCCCCCGTGCGCGATGTGAACTTGAGTTCGCCCCCGGATATCCGCCCACCGCCAAATTCCACCAGACGCATGAGAGAGAGGGAGGTCACCGACTTTCCCGAACCAGACTCACCGACGACGCAGACGGTCTCACCGGGATCGATCGAGAACGAGACGCCATCGACGGCGATGATCGTCCCGCCTTCGGTCTTGAACTCGACGCGCAGACCGTCGACCGCGACCAGCGGCCGGGCGTCGGCGTGCGGTGCGAGAAGGGGTGCGGCGGTTGACGACATTTGGCCGCGTCACCTCGTCCGGGGATCGAAAACGTCGCGCAGAATGTCGCCTGACATGTTGAGGCCAAGCACGGTGATCGCGACTGCGGCGCCAGGCACGAGCGCGGTCCAGGGCGCGACATCGAGATAGTCGCGCGACGCTTGGATCATCAGCCCCCAGGAGGATTGTGGCGGCTGCGTGCCGAGCCCGAGAAACGAGAGGCCGGCCTCAGCCAGGATGGCGAAGGCGAGACTGATCGTCGCCTGGACGATGATCGGCGGCATGACATTGGGCAGAATGTGCCGGAGGATGAGATTGCAGGTCGGTCGCTCCCGCCGCACGCGCGGCTTCGACATAGGGCATCTGCGCCACCCGCAGCGCCTCGCCGCGCACGATCCGCGCCAGAAAAGGCGTGAAAGCGACGCCGATGGCGATGATCGCGTTGGGCATGCTCGGGCCCGAGCATGGCGCTGATCGTCAGCGCGAGCAGCAGCACAGGAAAGCTCAGCAGCGTGTCGACGAGACGCATCAGCACGTTGTCGATGCCGCCGCGATAAAAGCCGGCCGACCATCCCGATCGGCAGGCCAAGCACGAGGCTGATCAGCACGGCGGCGCCCGCGATTCTCAAGCGAGGTCCGAGCGCCGAGCATCACGCGATAGAAGCAGGTCGCGGCCGAGTTGGTCGGTGCCGAGCCAATGGAGCGCCGAGGGCGGGCGCAGGCGCGCGGTCATTTCATCCGCGTTGCCGCAATCGGCGGGAATGACAAGTGGGCGCGACAATGCGCGACGAGAACCATCGCGATCACCAGCGCGAAGCCGAGCAGGCCTTTGGCGGTGAGGAAGCGCTTCATCGGTCTACTAGCAAGCCGCATGCGCGGATCGACGTACATGTAGAGCAAGTCGACCGCGAGATTGGTCAGCATCACGACGGCCGCGATGACGAAAACAGTCGCCTGGATCAAGGGAATGTCGCGGTTGAGCAGCGCCTGGTAGGTCAGCCAGCCCATGCCGGTGTAGTTGAACAGCGTCTCGATCGACGATGATGCTAGCCGAAGAGATAGCCGACCTGCAATCCGGCCACCGTCATCACCGGGCCGATCGCGTTGGCCAGCGCGTAACGCCAAACGATCGTTCGCTCCGCTGAGCCCTTTCGCGCGGCCGACGCGGATGAATTCCTGTCCGAGAATTCCGGTCATGGTCGATCGCGTCATGCGCGTCAGATGCGCCATCAGGCCGAGCCCGAGCGCGAGCGACGGCAGGAAGGCGTGGGCCAGCGCTAGCCCAAGGCTTACCGACGGATCGGCGAACCCGCTCGACGGAAACCAGCCAAGCGTCCGCGCGAACAACAGGATCAGCATGATCCCCCAGAAGAAATCCGGCAGACTGACCCCGACCAGCGCCGCGCTGCTGCTCGCGCCATCCTGCCAGTGGTCGCGATGAACGGCCGCCCAAACGCCGAGCGGAACCGCGCAGATCAAGCGCGATCGCCATCGACATCACGACGATCAGCGAGCTCGCCTTGATCTTCTGGATGAGAAGATCGGCGATCGGAACCTTGAAGATCAAGCGAATGCCCCCAATCGCCAGTCAGCATGCCGCCGATCCACCGGCCATATTGCACGAACAGCGGATCATTGAGGCCGAGCGTCTTCCGCAAGCCGGCGAGCGCCTCCGGATTGCTCTGCGTCCCCATGATCATGGTCGCGACATCGCCGGGAAGAATGGTCGTGACCGCGAAGGTGATGATCGAGATGAGAAACAGCGTCAGCGCAATCGAGAGCAAACGATTGAGAATGTACGACATGCGAACCCAAAGCCGGTTTCATCCGAGACGGCCGACGCCACTTCCTCGCGCCGGCCGCGATCCTCAGGCTCTCAACCAGACCTTGTGGAACTTGAAGTTGCTGCCGTTCGGATGCACGATGGTGTCGAGCCCCCCGACCGAGGGCTGCGCGCCAATCGAACCATTCCGGAACCAGAGGATGACATCGTGATCCTGATCGAAGATGCGCTGCTGGACCTGCTTGTAGATGTCCGCGCGCGCCGCGGGGTCGATCGTCACGCGCGCCTTCTGCAGGAGAGTCGTCGAGATCGGGATCCTTTATCTGGCGGTAGTTGAAGGCGCCGGTCGAGTGCCAGAGGCTGTAGTACAGGAAGTCCGGCTCCCACAGTGTGAAGAAGTTCATCATCGAGATCTGGAAGTCCTTGTTGACCCACACCTGGCTCAGCCAGTCGGCCCAGGTCAGCTGCTCGATCGTCATGTTGACGCCGGCTTCCTTGAACCATTCGAGCATGATCTGCGCGGACTCGACATGATACGGATAATTCGTCGTCGCCTTGAAAACGATATTGAGCTTGCCGGGTCCGTAACCGGCGTCTGCGAGCAGTTGCTTCGCTTTCTCGATGTCCTGCGGGCGATTTTTGAGCGCGGAATTGTAAGAGGGCGAAGTTGGAAAGCTGGGCGACGCGGTCGTGCGGCCTTCGCCCCACAATGCGCCTTGCAGCAGCGCCTCCTTGTCGATCAGAAGATCGATCGCGAGCCGAACGCGCTGATCCTTGAAGGGCTCGAAATCGTGATTGAGATTGACGAAGTCCCAGTTCAAGCGGAAACCACGTGGTGACCTGAAACTTCGGATCGCCCTTTACTTCCTTCATCCGGTCGGCCGGAATGTCGTTGATCATATGCATTTCGCCGGTGCGCAGGCCGGTCAGCCGCACCGTGGGTTCGGTCACCTCCCTTGCGATCACCTTGTCGAGATAAGCTGGCCCGTCCCAATAATCGTCGAACCGCGCAGCTCGACCTCGTGGCCAAATTCCCGTCGCACGAACTTGAACGGCCCCGCGCCGATCGGCGTCTTGCCCTGCTTGTCCCCAGAGCCTTGTGGCATGATCGCGCCGGCGCCATTTTCGGCGAGGCGGCTCAAGAAAGGCGCGTTGATGCGGTTCATCTTGACCATGACCGTGAGGTCGTCGGGAGTCTCGATCGACGCGACATCATTGAACACCTCAAAATTGACAGCGCCGGTTTCCTTGGCCCTGGCAGCGGTCGAAGGAATATTTGACGTCCGCCGACGTCATGGTCTTGCCGTCGTGGAACTTGACGCCCGGCCGAAGGTGGAACGTGTAGGTGAGGCCGTCGGGGCTCTGCTCGAAGCTCTTGGCGAGGCTCGGGATCACCGTGAAGTTCTTATCGATGGTGACGATCGCGTCGTGAACGTTCTGCAGCACGCGGACCGTCGAGGCCGTGCCGGTCTGGTGAATGTCGAGATTCTGCGTCGTCTCGGAATGGCCCCAGATCAGCGTTCCGCCTTTGACCGGCTCATCGGCAGCCCACGACGGACTAATCGTGAGGCCGTCAAATGCGGCCGCTCCAACCAGCATTGCGCTCGACGTCAGGAATTCCCTACGCTTCATGCCCATCTCCTTCCGAAAGGGGTTTCGCTTGCTCTTCGAGCTCGCCCTTGGTTCAATTTCACGCCGGAAATTCGGGGCGGATGGCGGCCACGCCTAACTCTTTCTCGAGCGCCATGCCGAGATTGAGGATCGGGCCCTCTTCGAACAGACGCCCCCACAAAGAGATGCCCTGGGGAACCTTGAAAGTGCGGCCCATAACCTCGGGCTCTCCCGTCGTCAGCTTGCCGGAACCGAGAGAAGCTGCGCCGCGCGTTGCAATTTCAAGGAAACCCGCGCGTAGATGCAGGCAAGGATGGCCGGTGAAGTTGCTCGCGACGAGCATCGGTCCCGTCATGAACGGGCCGATCAGCGCGTCAACCTTGCCGAAAAGCTCGTCGAGCGCCAGCATGACCTGATAGCGCAGCCGGTCGAGTTGGACGTGATCGACGGCCGAAAGAAAGCGCGCCTTGCGAAAGGTGTTCGGCCAAGCGCCGTCGTCCTGCCATGTCAGCGTGTCGTCGAGACCGTACAGCGTCAGGTCCTCGAATGCCGCTGCCGCCTCCGCATAGAGCACATTCATCAGCGCCTCGTAGGGAAGAGGAGGCAGCGAAATTTCGACGACCTCGAGGCCAAGCCGCCGGCCGCAGTCGAGCGCGGCATGGTCGACCTCGGTCGCGCCCTCACCAAAAGCTTCCGGCAAGATAGCCAAGCT
The DNA here is from genome assembly GCA_963756955.1 of uncultured Alphaproteobacteria bacterium. Lineage (GTDB taxonomy): Bacteria > Pseudomonadota > Alphaproteobacteria > Rhizobiales > Beijerinckiaceae > Roseiarcus. The sequence goes on along the minus strand of CAVWPU010000044.1, from coordinate 57,154 downwards.
TGAGGCCGCAAATATCGGCCTCGGCGTCGAAGCGGAATGGCGCCTCGATCGAGAAGCGGTCAGCGCCGTCCGCACCGTTGATCGCGGCGAGCACGGCGGCTGTGTCTTCGACGAAGCGGCAGATGGGACCGACCTTGTCGAGCGACCAACAGAGCGCCATGCCGCCTGCGCGTGACACACGGCCGAAGGTTGGCCGCAGGCCGGTCGTGCCGCAACGCTGACTGGGCGAGGTGATCGATCCCAGCGTCTCGGTGCCGATCGAAAAAGCGCAGAGGCCGGCCGCAGTGGCCGAAGCGGAGCCCGCGCTCGATCCGCTCGAGCCTTCATTGAGGTTCCAGGGATTGCGCGTCCGGCCGCCATACCAGATGTCGTTGTAAGCCAGCGCGCCGACGGTCGTTTTGCCCAAAAGCACGGCGCCGGCCGCGCGCAGCTTGCGCACAATGGTCGCGTCCGCGGCCGGGACTCGATCTCGGTATGGCTCGGCGCCCCAGCCGGTCGATATTCCGTTCGTGTCGAAGAGGTCCTTCAACCCATACGGAACGCCGTGGAGTGGGCCGAGGTTGACGCCGCCGCGGAGCAACGCGTCCGCAGCGTCGGCTTCCGCCAGCGCCCGCTTGGCCGTGACCGTGGCGAAACATTCGAGCTTTGGTCCCAACGCGTCGATCCGGGAGAGATAAATCTGCGTCAGTCGCCGGCTCGTCAAAGCTCCCGCGCCGATCCAGGCCGCAAGATCCCCAATCGACGCGAAGGCGATGTCAGCCTCATCGTCTGGCAAGGGTCGGACTGGGATTCGCGAAAATCGCGGCAAACCTGGCGCGGGCATGCGGAAGTTCGGAAGCCGCGGATCGAAGCGGCTCGCGGTCGGCATTGAATTGTCGAATCGGAGCTTCCGGCGAGCGATCGCTGAAGCGATCTGGCCCTCGAGGTTGCCAACCATCTGCTCGCGTTCAGCGGGGGTATAGGCAATCCCTACGAGGCGTTCGGCGCCTTCAATGTCCGCAATCGAAACCACTTGGCTTTTCACTGTTTCCGAGAGGCGATGTTTGGCTGATTGAGCGCAACGTAGACCAACAAGCTTCACCGTCCAATGAGGAGAGAATGTTGCTTAGTCGCGTCTGAGAGACGCAAGTTTCAGACCGTTGTGATTGGACCCCCGCAGACGGAGTTTTCCGCCAGCGTGACAGCCGGTTGGGCGCCGCGGCTTGCGAATTATGTGTTCCAGGTTCACCGAGCTAGGGCGTGGTCAAGTGGGATGCTCATTTGCATCCAGACAAGCAGACATCAGCGCCGAACTCGGATCCGTCAGGCCCTCGACGATATCGAAGTGATGCTTGCCGCTCTCCGGCGTCCACGGGCACGACCAGGCCTCCGAAAGGAGCCTGGCGTGAAAGAGAAAAACGGGTCTCTCCTGCGCGCCGACCCAGACATGGGCCTCGACGCCGGGACGCAGCGCGAGCCGGGCGGGGCTTTCGCTGGCGATCTCGGGCTCATCGAGGCGCAGGTCGGCGTTCATCGCCGTGAGCGCGATCGGCTCGAGATCGGCAAGCGGCGAGATCGGGACGACGCGCCTGACAGGCGCCGACAGGGATAGATCCGCGCAACCCATCCGGGCGCTCAAGTGACCGCCGGCCGAGTGGCCGGTGACGACGACCGGACCCGCGACGAGGCCCGCCGCGACGTCGACCGCGCTTGCGATCTCCTGCGTCATGGCGCTGATGCGCGCTTCGGGGGCCAGCGTGTAGGAGGGCATGGCGCAGGCCCACCCGCGCGCCACCGCGCCCGCCGCGAGATGCGACCACATGTCGCGATCGAACCTCAGCCAATAGCCGCCGTGCACGAACACCAGAAGACCCTTTGGCGCGGCCTCCGGCAGAAAGAGGTCGAGACGATTGCGTGGTTTCGGACCATAGGGGATGGCCGTTCGGGCTCGTTGGCCGAGAGCTTCGCGAAAAGCCGCCGCCTCCCTCGTCCAACGAGGCGGAAATGTTTCGCCGCCGGGGATGAAGGGGCCGTTGGCATAGGCGAGATCGTAATCCACCAGAATTGTCCTAAGCTTCCGGATGCGGCTCACGAAACCGTGAGATTCTCCGCCATCCTTTTCAGTTGATCTCGGAGCGTTCCTATCTCCTCCGAAGAGAAGTCCGTCAACGCCCGATCGGTTTCCGCAAGCGTCATTGGCAGAATGCGCGCGAACATCCGTCGACCTTTGGCCGTCAGCGAGATCGTCAGGCTGCGGCGGTCGCTCTTCCGTTCCCTGCGCACGATAAGCCCCGCCTCTTCCATCAGCCCAAGCGTCCGCGTGAGCGTGGTGCGGTCAACCGATGTCAGATCGGCAAGCTTTCCCATCGTCGCGCCGGGATGCTCCTGCAGCACGGCGAGGACACGCCAACGGGGATAGTCGAGACCATAGGGGCGAAGCCGCGCATTGATCGCGCGCGTGCGCCGCGCAAGGATCTGGCTGAAATAAAAGAAGAGATGCTCCTCGAGCCTGAAAGCCTGGGCCGTGCTCCCCTTTCGCCCTCGCGCGCGCTCCAGCAATCTTCCTCCGCATCGAAGTTTGTCAAATTAGGTTGACTTGCACATATTACGCGGCACTATGCCGCAAAGGCAATCGGCGGAAGACCGAAATGTGGGTGTGACGCTTCCACGCCGCCCGCAAATCAGCAAGGTAAGGAGGGATAGGATGAGCTTGGCGCCCGGCATCACGAAGGCTGGCGAGGGCCTCGACAACATCGCCTGGAACATTCTCGGTCAGACCTACGTGCCCAAGCAGGTGTGCGAGAGCTCCTTCGCCTGGCACGCGACCTTTCCGCCGGGCGCCTTCGTGCCGCCGCATATCCATCCGACGCAGGAAGAGTTCATCTACATGTTCGAGGGCCAGCTCGAACTGATGATCGACGGCCGCGACGCCTTGGCCAATCCCGGCGACCTCGTGCGCATGCCGATGGGCCTGCCGCATGCGATCTACAACAAGTCGGAGCGCATGGTGAAATGCATGTTCTGGGTGTCGCCGACGCGCCGGCTCTACGATCTCTTCTGGGCGATCCACAACATGCCCGAGCAGACGCCGGCCGAAGTCGTCGCGCTTTCGGCCAAACATGAAGTCGATTTCCTGCCGCCGCCTGAAGAGGCGAAGTGAGCGCGGGGGAAGGAGCAGACCCATGAAGGTGCTCATCGCAGGCGGGGGTATCGGCGGATTGACGCTTGCGCTCATGCTTCATCGGCGCGGCATTGATTCCGTTATCTTCGAACAGGCGTCCGAGATCCGGGAAGTCGGGGTCGGCATCAACATTCTACCGCACGCCATCAAGGAGCTTGCTGCGCTCGACCTACTGCCGAAGCTCGACGCCGCGGGCATCCGCACCAAGGAGCTGCACTACGTCAGCCGTCTCGGTCAGAAGGTGTGGAGCGAAAAGCGCGGGACGGACGCGGGTTTCGAGTTTCCGCAGTTCTCGATGCATCGTGGCCGACTGCAGAAAGTGATCCACGACGAAGTGATCGCGAAACTTGGTCCCGGCGCGATACGCGTCGGACTGAAGCTGCAGGGCTTCGTCCAAGACGAGGGCGGCGTCGTCGCGCATTTCACCGACGCCAAGTTCGGACTGAGCAGCGAAACCGTGCGCGGCGATGTGCTCGTCGGCGCCGACGGCATCCACTCCGTCGCCCGTCGCCACTTCTATCCGAAACAGGGGCGCCCGAGTTGGCAAGGGCTGATGCTCTGGCGTGGCGCCGCGGAATGGCCGAAGTTCCTGACCGGCGGCTCGATGTACATCGCGGGCGGCATGAGCGCGAAGGTCGCGCTCTACCCGATCGCGCCGGGCTCGACGCCGGACACGCGCCTCACCAACTGGGCGATCGTTTCCCGCATCGCCGATGGCGAGATCACGCCTCCGCCCATCGATTCCTGGTCGCGGGTCGGGCGCATGGACGAGGTGATCCCCTATGCCCGACGCTTCAAGGTTCCCGGCGTCGATGTCGAGACGCTGGTGCGGGCGACGCCGGTCTGCTGGGAATATCCGATGTGCGACCGCGATCCGCTGCCGCACTGGAGCCATGGCCGCGTTACGCTGCTCGGCGACGCGGCTCATCCGATGTACCCCGTCGGCTCGAACGGCGCCGCGCAGGCGATCCTCGATGCGCGCAGTCTCGCGGACTGGCTGCGGAAAGCCGACCACCCGATGCAGGCGCTTGCATGAGTACGAACGCGATCGCCTGCCGAAGACCGCCGAGATCGTGCGCCTCAACCGCAAAGGCGGACCGGAGCGCGTGATCGACGAAGTCGAGAAACTCGCGCCAGCAGGCTTTGAATCGGTCGACCGCGTTCTCAGCCACGCCGAGCGCGAGGCGATCGTGAAGGGCTACGCAAGCAAGGCCGGGTTCACGCAGAGCCAGGTCAACAAGTGATCCCGGCGGGAAAGGACATTCGCCGCGCCCTTCAGGGTTCCCGCGCTCGGTCGCTTTTTCGATGACGGCGGCGCTTGTCTCGCCAGGAAATTATGTTCTTGCGAGCACTGGAATGGACTGCTAGCGAAGTCGTATCGCCAGGGTGAATTGGCTTCCGTTTTTCGAAGCGACGCCACGATATCGAGCTAAGCCGCGACGAGTTCCTCGTCCTGTCGAATGAGGAACCGCCGACGCGGCCTTCAACCGCCGCGCAACGAAAACAGCGGCAATTGGGAGGGAAGCAAAACATGCAAACCAAACGCGCCTTTGTCTTGACCGTGCTGACAGCCGCGGCGATGGGCATGCTGTCCGGCGCCTCCGCCGCCGAAGGGCCGAAAATCGCCGTCGATCTCACGACGCTCACCTCGCCGTTCTGGACCTCCTACAACAAATACATCGTCACTGAAGCCAAGGCTCAGGGCGTCGACCTGCTCGCAGCCGTTCAACTCCGAGTTCGACACCGCGAAGCAGATCACCGGCGTGAAGAACGCGATCACGCTCGGCGCCAAGGGCATCATTTTTTCGCCATTCGACAGCTCGGCCGCGGGAACGGTTCTGAAGACGGCCGCGGCGGCGAAGGTCGCGGTCGTCGCCGTCGACGTCGCGCCAGACACCGGTCCGGTCGCGATCGTCGTGCGCGCAAACAACATCGCCTATGGCGAGAAGGCCTGCAAATATATCGGCGAGCACGTGCCGGAAGGCCCGGTCGTGCAGATCATGGGCGACCAGGCTTCGATCAACGGCCGCGATCGCGGCAACGGCTTCCGCGATTGCATCAAGAAGAACTATCCGAAGCTGAAGCTGCTCGAGATCCCGACCAAGGCGTGGTCCGGCGAAGACGCGGCCGCCGGCCTCGACACGATCCTCAACTCGACGCCCGATCTCAAGGCGATCTACATGCACGCTGGCGGCGTCTTCCTCGCGCCGACTTTGCAGACGCTGAAGCGTAGAGGCCTGCTGCATCCGGCCGGCGAAGCGGGTCACATCATCATCGTCAGCAACGACGGCATCCCGCAGGAGTTCGACGCCATCCGCAAGGGCGAGGCCGACGCGACTGTCTCGCAGCCGGCGGACCTCTATGCCAAATACGGCATCATGTATCTGAAGGACGCGATCGCGGGCAAGACCTTCAAGGCCGGTCCGACCGACCACGACAGCACGATCTCGAAGTGGCTCCGGGCGTCCTCGAAGATCAGCTCTCTGCGCCGTTGGTCACCAAGGACAATGTCGACGACAAGGCGTTCTGGGGCAACCTTCCCAAATAGCGTCAGGCGTCCTTGATGCTCGAGACGCCGGGACAAGCCGAATTCGGCGACGGCTAATACCGTTCCGATCGCGGAGGCGATCGGCGTCTCGAAGCGCTATGGCGCGACGGTCGCGCTCAGCGACGCGCGCCTGCGCGTCTTGCCCGGCGAATCGCACGCGCTGGTCGGCCGCAACGGCGCCGGCAAGTCGACGCTGGTCGGAATCCTGACAGGCCTGCGCGAGCCGGACAGCGGCGAGGTTCGCTTTCGCGGCGAGCCGGCGCCGGCGATCTCCGACCGCGAAGGCGTGGCGCCAGCGCGTCGCCTGCGTCTACCAGCACTCGACCATCATTCCCGACCTGACGGTCGCCGAGAACCTGTTCATCAACCGCCAGCCGACTCCGGCGCGGCTTGATCAGCTGGAGCACGCTGCGGCGCGAGGCCCGCGAGGTGCTCGATCGCTGGAATGTCTCGGTCTCCGAACGACATCGCGCGCCGGCGATCTCAAGGTCGAGGCGCGGCAACTTGTCGAGATCGCGCGCGCGCTCTCCTATGGCGCCCGATTCATCATTCTCGACGAGCCGACGGCGCAACTGGACGGCGAGGAGATCAAGCGCCTGTTCGTCGCAAATGCGCGACCTGCAGGCGCAAGGGGTGACGTTCCTGTTCATCTCGCACCATCTGCAGGAGGTCTACGAGATCTGCCAGACGGTGACCGTGCTGCGCGACGCGAGGCACATCCTGACCGCGCCCGCTGCCGACCTTGCCCAAGGACGCGCTGATCGAAGCGATGACCGGCGAGCAGGTGAGTTTCAGTTTCGCCGACGCCGCCAATCGAAAGGCGCCGACCGAGGCGCTCTGTCGCGCTCGAAGTGCGAAGCATCGGCGGCGAGGATTTCGAGGAGGTGAGCTTCTCCGTTCGCGCGGCGAGGTCATCGGACTTTGCGGCGCGACCAGCAGCGGCCGCATCGGCGTCGCCGAGGCTGTGGCGGGGCTCGGGCCCTACGAGGCCGGAACGATCCGGATCAACGGCGCGCCCCTGCGCTCGGGCGACGTTCCCGCGGCGCTCGCGCTTGGCGTCGGCTGCGTGCCGAAAAGCCGACACAGGCAAGGGCTCGTTCTCACGCAATCGGTCGCCGACAATGTCACGATGACGATTGCGAACGCGCTCGGACCGCTTGGATTCATCGCGCCCGCGCGCCGCGCCTCGGCAGCCAGGCAAGCGATCGAGACGCTTGGCGTCGTCACGGAAGGGCCGGACCAGCTTGTCTCCGACCTCTCCGGCGGCAACCAGCAAAAGGTCGTGATGGGACGCGCGCTCGCCAACGTCGCCCTCGGTTCTCGTTCTCATGGATCCGACCGCCGGCGTCGACGTGAAATCGAAGGAAGCGCTGCTGCGTGTGGTCGAAAACATGCGCCGCGAGGGACAGGGCGATCCTGGTGGTCAGCGGCGAGCTCGAGGATTTGCGGACCTGCGACCGCGTGCTGGTGATGCGGCACGGCAAGATCGTCGCCGAGCACGCGGCGGGTTGGAGCGACAACGCGCTCGTCGCGTCGATCGAAGGGATTTGAGAGTGAGCGAGAGTTCGGCCCCTGCGCCTGTCGCGCGAAGCGCGGTCGCGCCACGCCGCCGGCAGCATCGCGCTCGCGCGGCTTCGCGATCTCGCGCTGCTGCCGGCGCTGGCGGTGCTGCTCGTCATCGGCTCGATCGTCAGCCCGGTGTTCCTGACCTCGGGCAACATCAACACGATCCTGACTTCGTCGGCGGCTCTGGCGCTCGTCGTGCTCGCGGAATTGCTGGTCATCATCACCGGCAAGTTCGATCTGTCGCTCGAGTCGATCTACGGCTTCGCGCCCGCGATCGGCGCGATGGTGGTCCTGCCTGCCGAGAATTTCGGCTTCGGCTTCGAATGGCCGACCGGCGATCGGCATTCTCATGGTGCTGCTGGTCGGCGGTCTGGTCGGCTTCATCAACGGCTTCATGGTGGTGAAGCTGCGGCTCAGCGCCTTCATCGTGACGCTCGCGATGCTGATCATCCTGCGCGGCATGCTGGTCGGCGCGACGCAGCGGGCGGACCCTGTTCGACCTGCCCGACGCGTTCTACGGCCTGATGGTCATCACCTTCCTCGGCCTGCCGCTGGCGGTCTGGCTCGCGGCTGCGGCGTTCGCGATCGCCGGCGTCATGCTGCGCTATCATCGCCTCGGTCGCGCGCTTTACGCGATCGGCGGCAATCCCGAAGCCGCCCGCGCCGCCGGCATTCGCGTCGAGCGCATCACCTGGGGCGTCTATGTGCTCGCCGGCGTGCTCGCGGCGCTTGGGCGGCCTCGCCATCACCGGCTATGTCGGCGCGATCAGCGCCAATCAGGGCAACGGCCTGATCTTCACCGTGTTCGCCGCGGCGGTGATCGGCGGCATTTCGCTCGACGGCGGCAAGGGCACGATGTTCGGCGCGCTGACCGGCGTGCTGCTGCTCGGCGTCGTGGGCAATCTGCTGACGCTCGCGCAGGTGCCGTCGTTCTGGATTCAGGCGATCTATGGCGCGATCATCCTGGGATCGCTGATGGTGGCGCGCTTCGCCGGCGGTCAGTCGCAGGAATAGCCGCAGGACGGTCCTGGGGTCAGTTCGCCGCGTTTAGGTTTCGCGCCGCCGCCATGGCGCGCAAGATTCGCAAGGCCGCGCAAGCCGCGCCATAGCCATTGTCGATATTGACGACCGATATTCCGGGCGCGCAGCTGGCCAACGCCGCGTGCAGCGCGGTCGTTCCCCCCAGCGCAACTCCATAGCCGACGGACGTCGGCAGCGCGATCACCGGACTGGAGACCAGACCGCCAACGACGCTGACGAGGGCCGCGTCCATGCCCGCGGCCACGATGACCACGGGAGACGATCGAATGTCCTCGATCTTTTCGAGAAGGCGCCACAGACCTGCGACGCCAATATCCGTATATTCGCGATACGGTTGACCAGAGAAGGCGAGAGTCCGCGCGGCCTCGCGGCCGACGGACAGATCGGAGGTCCCGGCCATGACGATCGCCACCGGCGCGCTAACGAGCGGCGGATGAGGGTGGCCGAGAATGGCGGTGCGAGAGAGCGGGTCGTATTCGAGTTGCGCGCCATGGCGCCCGGCGAGCGCTTCGTACTTCGTTTGGTCGAGACGGGTGAGCAACATGCGACCCGTCCTCGCTCTCACGGCGTCCACGATCGCCGAAATCTGGTCGACAGTCTTGCTCTCGCAGAACATCGCCTCGTCCAGGCCGATTCTCGCTCCGCGCTCGAAATCGACTTTGAACTCCGGCGTCATGCAAGCGGATGCACGAAGGCGCTGCCGTTGCGATAGAGTTGGAATGACAGGCCAAGCGTCGGCGCGATCCCGGCAAAAATCCGATCCGCGTCCGCACGCACCTCATCTTCCCGCTTGCCTGCGATCGCTGCGAGGGTTTCGGGATCGAGCTCGATCACAACTCCTTTCGCTCGCACCCGGCAACGGACCGTGCCAGTCGGAAAATCCTTTGCTATGCTCTGCTCCACCGCATGGATCGCCTTCAGGACCTCCGGGCGAATCGCGATGCCGGTCTCGACCCGGCTCGAAAGACAGGGCGCAGCGGGCAGCTCGGATAATGCGCCCAGTCCCAGATCGCGCGCGAGTGAACGGACCGCCGTTTTGTCGATTTCAGCTTCGAGATAAGGGTGCCGGACCGAATGAAGTTTGGCGGCGTCGAGCCCGGGCCGATACTCGCCAAGATCATCGAGATTGGCGCCCGAGAGAATTTGCGCATCGCTATGGCGCGCGATGCAGCCATAGAGATTGGTCTTGCAAAAGAAGCAGCGATCGACGGGATTGGCCAGATAACTTTCGTCGGCGAATTCTCGCGCGTCCACAATTCGCAGCCGCCAACCCTGGTTCGTCGCAAGCCATTTTACGCGCCGAGTGGCCTCTTCGGGCACCGCGGGCGAGACGGCGTGGAAAACTTCAGCACGAGAACCTGCCGCGCGCTGGGCGAAAGTCGCCAGCGTGACGCTGTCCACGCCACCGCTGACAGCGATCGCCAGCGGTCCGTCAATGGCCGACAAGACGGCCGCCAATCGAGCCTGAACGCTCCCGCTCGCTCGGTCTGCCTGTATTTCTGCAACCTCACTCGGCTTCGTCACCAGCGCCTGTCCGTTTCTGATCGCGCGGGTCAAGCGCGAGGGCTACGGCCCCTGCTCGCAAACGCCGGCGCTTAAGATGCCCGCGATGGCTCACCACGTCAGCGGCCTCCGCCTTGCCGGTTTGCGCGCCTCCCGGCCGTTCGACGATTTTGACCTGCAACTTATCGCCGCCTTCCATTTCAATCGTCTCTAGACGGCGGCGCAAAATGGCGCCCTCCGTCAGCTGATATCGCAAGCCGATGGTGGTGGTCTCCTCAAAACACGCAACGATCACGGTCTCGAGTTCAGGAGGCGAGGCAAGAATTTGGATATGCGCGGTCATCCGGCCCTTTTTACCGACAACGGAAGTCTGGGTCACGTCGAAAACGTCATGTAGGGCGCGGATATGGTCGAGTCCGGCCGCCAGATCCTCCGGCGATTGGTCGTCGACCTCGAATGTGATGACGGCCAATTGCCGGCGATCGATAGTGCCCGCAACCTTCGAACGCGCGAGGGGCGTCGCTTCATTGAACGCCAACACTCGCAAACAATTGCTGACGCCCGGCAAAGTTTGGCCGCCGAATCCGATGCCGCTGCGAGACATCCGGAGAATCCGCCTGACTGACCTAACGTCGGGGTCGATAAGGTAAGCAGCGAGGGCCGCGCCTGTCGGCGTGACCCGCTCGCCTGGAACGCCATCGTCGATAACCGGCAGGCCTTGCAGGAGCACAGCAGCAGCTGGCGCGGGTATGGGCAGAACGCCATGCGCGGAATGGATTCGCCCTGATCCGATCGGCAAAGGCGCCGACGTCCAGCGATCGGCGCGGATCAGCGAAATCATCTGCGCCGCCGCAACGATGTCCACGATCGAATCGACGGCGCCCACCTCGTGAAACGTGACCAAGTCCATTTCGACGCCATGCACTTTGGCTTCCGCCTTAGCCAGAAGCTCGAAGATGGCGATCGCATGCTTCTTCACATCGGCGTCGAGGCCTGAGCGGTCGAGTTCGGCGCGAATGTCAGCCCACGCCTTGTGGCCCGTTCGATGCTCGTGAGCGTGCAAGTGCTGGTGATCGCCGCTTCCCCCGTGACTGTGCGGGCGGTCTCCGTGGCTCTCGGCTCGTTGTCGAACTCCCCGAAAGGTTCGACGTCGCCCAATCCGTTCCGACAAGAAATCGGCGCCCGGCGAAGGAATGATCGCGATGCGGCGCGAGCCCGCACTCCCCTTCTTTGCCGAGGTTCAGGGACGCGATCGTCGCTTGCACGTACGGCCAGTGTTCAGGGAAGGCGTCGAGGAGAGCCGCAACGAACATATCCCCTGACAAGCCCCCGAGCGGGTCGAGATGAATGTCCAAAAAAAATCTCCCAACTCCAAGCGGCGGGCTATCTCAAGCGCCAAATATATCGCATTCAGCCCCAGGGCGCGGGCAGACGCTATCGCACCGTCCCGGCCGTGAGAGGGTCATGTTCTTCATGCCGAGGTGAAGCGGGCGAAGCGCCATTTGTCTAGTGTGAGCCGCTCCATAGCGCCGCATGAAATTGACAATCGACGTCGCATGTTCGATGAACGTGAGGAGCGACGCTCCGCCACACGCGCGGGCAGAAGGGAACGCTAAGCGCCCGTTCGGCGCTCCGACTATCCCCGGAGGCGGCGCGTATGCCTAGGCTCTCCTAGCCGACGATCGCGAGAACGCCACGTGTCAGTCTCAGAATCGATACCCCTTCTGTACGGCCGCGGACAGCTCAATTTGCGCATGCCCGGGCACGCGAAAGTCACCCTGATCGAAAAGGGCAAGCTTCAAAAAATCGCCGATCCCGCTGCAGCCGTTCGACGCGCCTTGTCGGAACCGATCAATTCAACTGCGCTGGCGGAACTCGCCCGCGGACGCAAAAGCGCCTGCATACTCATCTGCGACATCACGCGGCCCGTGCCCAACCATCTCTTCTTGCGGCCCATGATCGAAACCCTGGTCGCCTCAGGCATTGCGCTCGACGGCATCATCATTCTGGTCGCCACCGGCCTGCATCGGCCAAACCTTGGGGAGGAGCTTGCAGAACTGGTTGGCGATCCGTGGGTCATGGAGAGGGTCCGGATTGAGAACCATTACGCGCGCAATGACGCCGATCATGTCGATCTCGGATTGACCGCGACGCGTGGAACGCCGATCAAACTCGACCGCCGTTTCGTCGAGGCGGATTTGCGTATCGCAACCGGCTTGGTCGAGCCGCATTTCATGGCTGGCTGGTCCGGCGGCCGCAAGGTGATCGCGCCTGGCGTCGCCCACCACGAGACCATCCGGACTTTTCATTCCGCGCGTTTCATGGAAGATCCCCTCGCCGTTCAGTGCAATCTGATTGGCAACCCGCTCCACGAAGAACAGCTCGAAATTGTCCGCCAGCTTGGCGATCTCTACGCGCTCAACACAGTTATCGACGACGACCGTGATCTCGCTTACGTGAATTTCGGAGAGATTATCGCGAGCCATGCAGCCGCGGTGGACTTCGTGAACGGCGCCATCCGCGTGCCGGCGCGACGGAAGTTCAAAACGGTGGTCACTTCGTCGGCAGGCTATCCGCTCGACAAGACCTATTATCAGACGATCAAGGGGATGGTGACGCCTATGGATATTTTGGCGCCCGGCGGCACGCTGATCATCGCTTCCGAATGTTCGGAAGGGTTCGGGTCAGAAGAATTTCGCGCCGCCCAACGCCGCTTGATAGAACTCGGTCCCGACAAATTCCTCGCCGACTTCTGACCGCCAAGTCCTTGGCGGATGTCGACGAGTGGCAGACCGAGATGCAGCTTAAGCCGATGCGCGTCGGACGAATCTCGCTCTATACCTCCGGCTTGTCGGACGAAGAGCGCGCGTTGACCGGAGTTGAAGCGGTGGGCAATCTCGATGAGACCATCGCTCGCAGCATCGCCCGCGCGGAGGATCCTTGCGTCGCCGTGATCCCCGAAGGTCCCTATGTCGTTCCGTACTACGACGCTGCGTAGGCGTCCGGCTTGACAGGCGCCGCCAGTCGGATCGAAGCTTGCCTATAGTCGTTGGGAGGATCGCCATGTTGACGCGACGAGGGTTCGCAGCCTGCGCGCTTTGCGCAGTCACCGGGTTTGTAGCGACGGGCGCTGAAGCGCAGAACGCACCGGGCGGTCTGAAGCGCACCATCTTCACTCGGACTGACGGGCCGATGGAAGGCTACGAGACCGTCAACGCCCGGGTTGATCTCGACCCCGGGGCGTTGGTCGCGCGGCACACCCACCCGGGGATTGAATTGAGCTATATCGTCGAAGGCGAATTGACGCTGAGTGTGGACGGGCAAGGCACACGAACCTTCAAGGCCGGAGAGGGATTCCAGGTTCCCCCGCGGACGCCGCATGGCGGCAACGGTGGCGACAAGCCAACGACCATCGCGATCACCTACGTCGTCGAGAAGGGCAAGCCCATCGCCTCGCCGGCTTGACAGTTAGGTTCGCTGTTAACGCCTAAGCCAAAAACCATTGTGGTCGTCGCCATTTCGCCACAACGGCTGGCGGCGCCAATATTCCGTCCACTCTATGCGGGTTCCGTCATGATCAGGATATCGACTTTGGTCGCGGCTCTTGCGGTGTCCTTCATCATTCCGGCATTCGGACAAGAGAATAAGCCCTCCCCGGCGCCGCCGCAGAATGCTCAATCGAAAGACGCATGTCGGTCGAATTGCGAAGCGCAGTACAACCAGAACAAAGAGTGCCGAGAAGGGGTCGCTCCGATGCACAGTCCTTGCGAAGTGTTCAATCAGTGCTTGAGCGATTGCGACTGATCGCGGCTTCTGACCGAAGGCCGTCGGGCGGTTGAAGTCCTGCTCCGGAAAGCCGGACCCGCGCGCTTCAAGGTCCGTCGTGGGGGTTCGTCTGGGAAGCGATCATGCGCCTGGATCGCTGCGTTCGGACGAGTTGGCCGTCAAGGGTGAGCCGAAATCTATTGGGGCAATAGGAAGGCGGCCCGCCTAGATTTCGGGCTTGCAGAATCCAGCGAATTCCGCGAGTTTCAGTTCAGACGGCGGGCTGTGATAAACGCCCGGGACGAATTGATAAAAGCGCGAAGTTAACGGGAGAAACGCATGAGGCTCACCAGACGGTCCGTAAACGCGGGGCTCGCCGCGAGTCTCGCGGCCCCTGTGTTTTCGCGTGTTGCGAGGGCGGCCGACACACTCAAAGTAGGCATGGTGCTTCCGGTTACCGGTCCAGCAGCAGCCGTCGGCGGATACGCGCTTGCCGGCGCCAAAATCGCGCTCGATCGAGTCAACAAATCCGGCGGCGTTTTAGGAAAACAGCTCGAACTCGTTACCGAAGACGATCAGACGACCAATCCCGGAGCGGTGCTCGCCTTTTCCAAGCTCGCGGCCCAGCCTGACATCATCGCCTTTCTCGGTCCAGTTCGCTCGACGCAGAACCACGCGATGGCGAACGATATCCTCAAGACCGCCAAACCATTCTGCTTTGGCGGCACCGATCCCGCACTAACGAAGATGGGCAATCCCTGGATGGTCCGCTTCCGCCCCAATGATAGCTATTCCGGCCGCGTCATCGCTTCTTACGGCATCGAGACCCTCGGCAAGAAGAATTGGGCGCTCGTCCATTCGACCGACGCGTTCGGCACAAGCGGCAACAACCTGCTCGCCGCGTCGATCGGAAAACTCGGCGGCAAGGTGGTCATCGATCAAGGCTATCCAAACCAGAACCAAGATTTCACACCGGTGGTGCTGGCCATCAAATCTTCAGGCGCCGACGTCATCGGCTCCTATTTCACTTACGAGAACGATCAGGCGATTTTCGCTCGGCAGGCGAAACAGCTCGGTCTCACCATTCCGTGGATCGGATCTGCGACAACCGTCGCCGCTGCGGCCTTAAAGCTCGCCGGCCCCGCGCTTTGGGGAACCTATGCCGTCACCGATTACGCGGCCGATTCTTCCCCCGAGGCCAAGGAGTTCGCCAAGCTCTACGCCGCTGTGTCAAGCGCGCAGCCCGACCTCCAGAGCGCATGGCCCTATGACGCCATCGGCGTTTTGTCCGCCGCAATCAACAAAGCGGGTTCGACCGACCCGCAAAAAATCCGCGATGCGCTCCTGGCCACGAAGGGCTACAAAGGCGCGGAAGGCGAGTATAACTTCGACCAGTTCGGCGACGGCCTGCACGGATACAACATCGTGCGCAACGACAAGGGGACCATCGTTTTCGATAAGCACATCGAATTCACGGACTGACAGGCGCCCCCTGCAGCGCGCCCGCGCTCCTGGGCGCCTGCAGGCCAACGCGAGGGGTCGTCTCGAGGCGTCGGGTCATGGATTTCTTTCTGCAATTGCTCTTCACGGGAATTGGCATCGGCGCCGTGTACGCCCTCGTCGCCTTGGGCTTCGTCCTGATTTTCCGCGCGACCAGCGTCGTCAACTTCGCTCAAGGGGAGTTCTCGATGGTCGCGGCCTATTTGATGGTCGTGTTCGCGGTCGACCTCGGCTGGCCCTACTGGCTGGCATTCCTGATCTCGATCGCGGGGATGGTGTTGCTCGGCGCGATCTTCAACTTGGCCGTCTATTATCCTCTGCGCAATCGCGGCTTTCTGCCCGTTCTGATCTCCACAATTGGAGCTTCGATCTTCCTCGCGAACACTGTTCTCGCGCTCTACGGTCCGCAGCCGCAGGTGCTGCCGGGCTGGTTCGAAACGCCGGGCTTCCAGGTTGGACCCGTCTATCTCGACAGCCAATATCTTCTCATCATCGGCGTCACGCTTGCGCTCGTGGCCTTCCAATATTGGCTGTTCGAGCGCACCCTGCTCGGCAAGAAGCTCCAGGCGACGAGCCAGGACAAGGAGATGGCGACGCTGCTTGGCATTCCCGTCGCCGGAATGATCATGATCACCTTCATCTACAGCGCCGTGCTTGGCGGAATCGCCGGCATTCTGGTCGCGCCGGTGTTGTTCGTCTCGATCCAGATGGGGACCACGATTGCGCTCAAGGCCTTCGCCGCCACGATCATTGGTGGTTTCGGCGATGTGGCGGGAGCGATCATCGGCGGCTTTGCGATCGGCGTTATCGAGACCTTCGGCGCCGCCTACATCTCGGTGCCGTTCAAAGACGCATTCGCCTTCCTTGTGCTCATCCTATTCCTCGTCGTCAGGCCGCAAGGCATTTTCGGCGAGCGCGTGGCGGAAAAGGCTTGAATATGAGCCGCTCCGTACTCGGACAACTTGTCTACGCGCTCGCTGCAGCGGCTCTGGTCGCGCTCGCCGCAACCACCAAGACCGACGGCTATGTCGCCAACATCCTTATGCAAGCGGCGACTTACGCAATCGCGGTTTTCGGCCTGTCGATCGTGCTCGGGCTTTGCGGTCAGATCAACCTTGCGCAGGCCGCGTTTTTCGCGCTCGGCGCCTATTGCGTCGCGCTCGGAACGGTCGACTATCACATCCCGTTTTGGATCTGCCTCCTCGGAGGCATGGCGCTCGCTCTCGCGGCCGGCGCGGGGCTCGGCCTCTCAACGCTCCGTCTGGGCGGGCACTACCTCGCTATGGTCACGATCTCTTTCCAGCAAATCTTGACCGTCGTCCTCATCAACGCGATCCGCTTCACCCACGGGCCGGACGGCGTGAGCTCGATCGAGCGGCCGGCGGGTTTCGTGTCGGGTCAGGCCTATCTGGCTCTCGTCGTCGGCATATTGGCGATTTCGGGCTATCTCGTCTGGCGTCTTCCCGATACGCGCCTAGGGCGTGCAATGCGCGCGGTCCGCGACAACGAACTTGCCGCCAGCTCCAACGGAATCGACATCTTCCGCACCAAGCTGATCGCCTTCGCGCTCGCCGCTTTGCTGGGCGGGCTCGGAGGAGGCCTGTTTGCGGGCGGATTTTCCTACATCAGTCCTGACCAGTTCGCCTTCTCCGATTCAATCGTCATGCTAACAATGGCGTTGCTTGGCGGCGTCTCCTCGCCAATCGGCTCGGCGATCGGCACTGGCCTGCTCATCCTCATTCCCGAATGGCTGCGGTTCCTCAAGAGCGTGCCGGGCCTCTACCTTGCGATTTACGGTGTCTTCGTCATCCTGATTGTCGTCTTCATGCCGGACGGCATCTGGGGTTACATCAACAAACTGTTCCGGCCCGCCGACCGCCCGCGGTCGAACCCTGAACCGCTGACATTGCGCCCGGTCGATTCCGGAACGCCTATGGCGTTGGAGGTGAAACGCCTGTGCAAGAGCTTCGGCGGCTTAAAAGCCGTGGATGAGGTCGACCTCCAGGTGCGGCGCGGCGGCGTGCATGCCCTGATCGGCCCTAACGGCAGCGGCAAGACAACGACGCTCAATGTCATGACCGGGCTTTACCGCGCGACCGCTGGTGAAATCTTCGTCGACGGCGTCGACGTGACCGCGCTGCCTGCGCACAAACGGACGGTCGCTGGCCTCGCGCGCACGTTCCAGAACATTCGCCTGTTCCGGTCGATGACCGCGCTCGAGAATGTCGTCGTCGGCGCCGAGCGCGATGGCAACGCGCTCATCGAAGGCGGAGGCGACGCGCTTCAGCGACGCGCCCACGCCGCGCTCGACTTCGTCGGATTGGGGAGCCGCGCCAACGAGACGATCCCAAGCTTTAGTTACGGTCATCAACGGCTGATCGAGATCGCTCGCGCGCTTGGCCGCCAACCCCACAGTGTTGTTGCTCGACGAACCGGCAGCCGGCCTCAACATGAGCGAGAAGAAAGCGCTTCATGACTTGCTGAGCCGCATTGCCGCCAAGGGTCTCACGATTCTGATTATCGATCACGACATGACGTTGATCTCAGGCGCCGCGCGGCATGTGACCGTCCTCAATTTCGGCCGCCGCATCGCCGATGGAGAAACCGCCGAGGTGCTCCGGCAACCGGACGTCGCCGCGGCGTATCTTGGGGTTTCCGATGACGCTGCTTGAAGTCAAGGACCTCAGCGTCTCTTACGGCGAGATTGAAGCCCTGCGCGGCGTCTCGTTCACAATCAACGAGGGCGCGGTTGTTACACTGCTGGGCTCCAATGGCGCAGGCAAGTCGACCACGCTGCGCGCGATTTCCGGTCTTGCCGCGCCAAGCGCCGGCTCGATCCTGTTCGACGGCAAATCGATCGCGGGCTTAAGCCCGCGCGCCATCGTCAAGCTGGGCGTCGCTCACGTTCCTGAGGGTCGGCGAGTGTTTCCCGGCCTGACCGTGCGCGAGAACATCATGCTCGGGGCCTCGAACGGGAACGCCTCCGCCGCTGCGATCAGGCGTGAGGCTGACGCGATGTTCGACATCTTTCCCAGCATCGAGCCGTTCGCCGACGCGCTCGGCTGGACTCTTTCGGGCGGACAGCTGCAGATGGTCGCGGTGGCCCGCGGCCTCATGGCCAAGCCTCGCCTCCTGCTGCTCGACGAGCCTTCTCTTGGTCTCGCGCCCGTCGTCATGCAGGCTGTGTTCCAAATCATAGGCGAAATCCAGAAGCGTGGGACGACGGTCCTCCTGGTCGAGCAGAATGCGCACATGGCTCTAAAGGTCGCGAACTGGGGCTACGTCCTGGAGACCGGCCGACTCGTGCTTGGCGGCGACCCTGCGAAACTGTGGAGCGACGAAGCCATCCGCGACGCCTATCTTGGCGGGGCGCAGGCTAAGGCGGCGACGTGATTGCGGCGCTGCCTCGATTTCGACCTTTCTGTGGAATGCGTTGGCGCGGCCCCACTTTTTCGCAAGCCGCGCTCTCGTTTAGCCCAACCTCCGCGAATCGCGGGCGCAGCACGCTCCACGAGCTGCGTCATTCTTAATGAGCGTCGGAGTTTGAACCGCCCAGGTGTGGAACGAGTGCGCCCGGCAAATGCATCAGGTAGCCGAATGCGTGCGTCACTCCATCGGCGACCCGTTGCTGAATGCTCGTCGTCTTGACTGGGGCCGCCGCAATCGGACTGCTGGCGTTTTGCGTGGGCTGGGGCGATTTCTCCGCTTCTTTGGGCGGCGTCGGCTCGGTCGGTTGTCGCTCAGGCGGAGCGGGCGGTTTTGCTGGAGCTTTCGCGCTCGCACGAGGCTTTTGCGGTGGGAGTTTTACGGGCGGCTTTTTCTTTGAATTCGATCTTCGGCGCCGACGGCTCCGCGGATTCGTTCGACGCAGACGCCGTCGGCGTTGCGTCCGGTTTCGGCGTCTTTGCCGCAGGCGCCAAATCGGTCGAAGCGGAACTGGGCGCTGTGGCGATTTGCGGGCCGTCCGGCTTGGTCGTTTGTGCGGCTGCCGAGGGGGCCGCCGTCTTTGGCGCCTCCTCCAGAGGCATCGCTAAATCAGGCGAAGCGGGAGTGGCCGGCGCCGTTGCTATTGGCGCCCGGTCCGGTCGGATCGCTTCCGCGGCTGCCGAGGGGGACGACGTATTCGGCGCCTGAGCCAGAGGCAACGATGAATCGGGCGAAGCGGGAGTGGCCGGCGCCGTTGCTATTGGCGCGCGGTCCGGTCGGATCGCTTCCGCGGCTGCCGAAGGGGACGACGTATTCGGCGCCTGAGCCAGGGGCAACGATGGATCGGGCGAAGCCGGAGTTGTCGGCGCCGTTGCTATCGGCGCGCGGTCCGGTCGGATCGCTTCCGCGGCTGCCGAAGGGGACGACGTGTTCGGCGTCTGAGCCAGGGGCAACGATGGATCGGGCGAAGCCGGAGTGGACGGCGCTGGCGCAATTGGCGCGCCGTCCGGCCCGATCCTATGCGAGGTCACCAGTGCGGGGGCTTGGCTCGGTAGGGCCAGCGTGGAGGCCGAGGCTGCCGAGCCGGGCGGGCTTGAGGGCTCAAGAGGCTGTTCGTTTTGCGGCTTGATCACGCTCTCCGTCGCGGCGACGGCGGGCTCGCGCTCCGGGAGGTCTGGAGCTTCGTTCATGAAAGCAAAGCTCACACAGATCGCGGCTGCGCCCGCCAATGCGAGCCCGCCGGCTCTCAGTTTCCAGCTTCGTAAACTGGGCTTGGTCGGCTTTTGAAGGTCAGTCCGCGGTCCGATCGACTTGTTGGCGTTCGCCTTGGCGGGACGGCCTCTTTTCCTGTCAATTTGCGAGCGTCCGCTCTCCCGGTCCGGGGGACTGGACTTGGGCGCCGTCGACGCCGAGGAGGATGGAGCATTCGGCGCAAGGGTTGACGATTCCAGCACCCGCTTCAACTCCGCGAGCATGTCTTCAGCATTCACTGGCCGCTTTGGGGCGCCTTGCATTGGCTTGAGGTCCTCGTGTCGATTTCTCTCGCCCCCGAGAGATGTCTAGCTCCCGCCCGTCCCATCACGCCGTTGGTTAATGATTCTCCTACGAGGCGCTCATATCAGCGCGCGCCCCTTATGCTCAAGAACGACCCTTCAATATTGGAACATTGCGCCCGCGGCGCGGCGGCTGGCTGCATCCGCACGACGAACGACGATGTTATCGTCCATGGGCGCGCAAAGGTTGGCGCCCGGTCGTTGTAACCTGCTAAATATAACCAGTCCGAAAAAAAGGACTTCGCATAGAAGAGAGGCGGGCAAGGCGCCTTCCTTTCAGGCGGTTGTGCCTCTATATATCTGCATAATGAATGCTCACGCACCACAGGCGCTGGTCGATCCCTTTGGTCGCGCGATCTCTTATGTGCGGATTTCCGTTACCGATCGTTGCGACTATCGGTGCGTGTACTGCATGTCCGAGGACATGAATTTCCTTCCCAAGCGAGACATTCTGTCGCTCGAAGAGCTCGATCGATTGTGTTCGACCTTCGTCAGCTCTGGGCGCTCGAAAAATTCGCATTACCGGCGGAGAACCGCTGGTCAGGCGCAATGTGATGTCGCTGTTCCGCGGCCTCTCGCGGCACCTGACCGCCGGAACGCTGGACGAGGTGACGCTCACCACCAACGGCTCTCAGCTCGCGCGCTTCGCCTCCGAACTCGCCGATTGCGGCGTCAAACGCGTCAACGTCTCGCTCGATACGCTGGACCCGGACAAGTTCCGCCAGGTGACGCGCTGGGGCGACTTGAGCGTCGTGCTGGCCGGGATCGAAGCCGCCGCCGCTGCGGGACTGAAGGTCAAGATCAATACGGTCGCGCTAAAGGGCTTCAATGAAGACGAGGCCTTGGATCTGGTC
This sequence comes from uncultured Alphaproteobacteria bacterium, assembly GCA_963756955.1. Lineage (GTDB taxonomy): Bacteria > Pseudomonadota > Alphaproteobacteria > Rhizobiales > Beijerinckiaceae > Roseiarcus. The sequence continues at coordinate 36,238 of CAVWPU010000044.1, read as the reverse complement.
AAATGGGCGCATGGGCGTGGTTTTGACCTGACCTTCATCGAGGTCATGCCGCTGGGGGCCATGGAGCCGGACCGAGCCGATCAGTTCCTGCCTTTGACGCGTCTTGCGCGCGGGTCTCGAAACCTCGCTTACGCTGATCCCGTCGACTTACGCCACCGGCGGCCCGGCGCGCTATTACGACGATTCAGGAGACTGGAGGGCGCCTCGGCTTTATCACCCCGCTGACGCACAATTTCTGCGAGAGCTGCAATCGGGTGCGCGTCACCTGCACGGGCACGCTCTACATGTGTCTCGGCCAGGAGGATGCGGCGGATTTGCGCGAGCCGCTCCGCCGTTCCGCCTCGAATCGGCCGCTTGTAGAGGCCATTCGCGCGGCGATAGCGCGTAAGCCCAAAGGGCACGATTTCGTGATCGCTCGATCGGCGGCCCCCGCCACCCAACGGCACATGAACGCGACCGGCGGCTGACACATTTTTGTCTGCGGTCCGCTGGCAGGGAGCGCTTCTCCGCGCTATATCAATCGGGCGAAGGGGCGGGACCTTGACTCTCTGCTCCCATGAGGACCAGCGCCATGGCGAATGCTCGCGAACGTATCGAGAAGGTTATCTCCGAAAATCCGGTCGTGCTGTTCATGAAGGGCACGCCCGAGTTTCCGCAATGCGGGTTTTCCGGCCAAGTTATCCAGATCCTGGAATATGTCGGCGCGCCGGTCGTCGGCGTGAACGTCCTCGAGGACGCGGAGATTCGCCAGGGCGTCAAGGAATACGCCAACTGGCCGACCATTCCCCAGCTCTACGTCAAGGGTGAGTTCGTTGGCGGATGCGACATCGTGCGCGAAATGTTCCAGTCAGGCGAACTGGCGGCGGTTTTGACCGACGCGGGCGTTCGGTTGAAGACCCAAGCCGGGGCCTGAGAAGGTCCGAGCCCCAGACGATCTCCTTCTAGTTCGGTGCAAAAGCCGGCCTCGTCGCATGACAGAGACCGGATGGGGATCGTCGACGGCCTAGGCGAGCAGCAGGCGCCGCCTGGTGAGGCTTTTCGCGGTGCGTCCAACAATGAGATGCGGAACTGGGACGTTCCACAACGCCGCTTGGCGGTTTCGCGGCGAATCTGCCTTCCAGCCTGCCGGAATATTAATCCCGTGAGCTTAATTGCTATGCTGCAATGCCAGCGATAGGCTCACAGGCCGCCTACGCTCGCGCCAGACTGGTTCATCTCGATGTCTCCAACCTACCCTTATCAATTGTACGAGATGGCCCATGCCGCTCTGGCGCCGGCGCGCGCCATGTCGGACGCGACGCACTTCGCGTTCAACAATCCCTGGAATCCTCTCTCCAACACGCCTCTGGGCAAGAACATCTCGGCCGGGACGGAATTGTTCGAGCGCCTCACGCGCCGTTACGGCAAGCCGGCCTTCGGGCTTAATGACATTCATGTGGACGGAGTCCTCTATCCGATCCTCGAAGAGGTCGTTTGGAGCAAGCCGTTCTGCAGTCTCCTCCATTTCGCGCGGCCTGATTTCGCCGGTGGCGCGAGTCAGCCGAAGCTCCTGATCGTCGCGCCGATGTCGGGTCATTACGCAACCCTGCTTCGGGGCACGGTCGAGGCGTTCCTGCCCCATTGCGACGTCTACGTCACCGACTGGGCCGACGCGCGCATGGTCCCCCTGGCGCTTGGCCCCTTCGACCTCGACGACTACATCGTCTACTTACGCGAGATCCTGGTTCATCTCGGCCCCGGCGTGCACACGATCGGCGTCTGCCAACCGTCCGTGCCGCTGCTCGCGGCGGCGGCGCTGATGGAGGCCGACGGCGACCCGCAACGCACCCGCCAGCATGACCTTGATGGGCGGCCCGGTCGACACCCGCCGCAGTCCGACCGAGGTCAACAAGCTCGCCGAGAAGCGTGGCGTCGAATGGTTCCGCCGCAACTGCCTCCATACCGTGCCGTTCCCCTATCCCGGCTTCGGCCGGGAGGTCTATCCGGGCTTCCTTCAGCTCAGCGGCTTCATGGCGATGAACATCGACCGCCACGTCTCCGCTCATCTCGACATGTTCAAGCATCTCGTCACGGGCGATGAAGACCCGGCCGAGAAGCACCGCGAGTTCTACGACGAATATCATGGCGGTGATGGATCTCGCCGCCGAATATTACATGCAGACGGTCGAGACGGTGTTCGTGCGCCACGCCCTGCCGAAGGGCGAGATGACCCACCGCGGTCGGCTCGTCGACCTGAAGGCGATCCGCAACGGCGGCCTTTTGACTGTGGAAGGGGAAAAGGACGACATCTCGGGCGTCGGCCAGACCCGCGCCGCCAACGAATTGTGCGTCAATATCCCCGAGTCGAGAAAGCATTATCATCTGGCCAAGGGGGTCGGCCATTATGGCGTCTTCAACGGCTCCCGGTTCCGCAACGAGATCGCCCCGCGCATCCGTGAGTTCATCGCCGGGATCGACGCCGACGCAAAGCCGGGCGCGCCGCCCAAACCTCAACGGGTCGCGGCGTCCGAAGAGCGCCTGAGCCGCCGCAGGCTCGACCGATCCAACAAGTGCGCAGAGGCTGCGGATACAACCTCAGGGCGACGTTTTTGCAAATAAGTCGCAAGCAAGCGCAAATAAAAAATAGCAAATGCAAGCAAAACAGCGTGCATTTGCTTGCGCTTATTTTTCTGAATCAGGCCTTTTCAATGACTGACGGCCGATTCAAATAAGAAAAAATCCCCATTCCCGCTCAGGTTGTGTCTGGACTCCTTCGTGAGACACCAACGTTCACGGTCGATCGAGAGATCGGCTAAGAAGAAATCGTACCAGAAAATTCCGATCTCCGCAATCCATTGTCTGGCCCGATGCGACGCTCGGGCGGCAGGCGGAAATTCCGCTCGATCATGCCGTTCTGCACTTCGAGCGCGCAGCGCACGGCGTCGACCACACTGCGAAACTCGATCGGGCCTCCGTCGCCTGTTCGCCGCAAAGTCTTTCGGGTCTCACTCCTCAGGCATCCCCGCCTTGCGCAGGCCCTCGTAAAACCGGTCAAAATAATCCAGAATGCGTGGATCGGGGTGCGGATTGGGAAACCTGGCATTGGCCGCCGCCCTATTCGCTGCGATCGTCTTGGAACCGTAAGGTAGCGCCAGGTAATCCCTGAGCGCCTCATGGGCCTCAGCGTCACGACCGGCCAGAGCCAGCGCCGCAATGATTCTTTCCTGAGAGGTCGCGTCCCTACCCTGATTAACCGTATCCGCCCGGCGGGACCATTCGATCGCCTGATCGTAGTTCTTCAGCCCAAAATAAGCGCGCGCTTTCCCCTGATACCACGTATACAAATTTGGATCCTTTGGACCGAGCCTAATTGCCTTGTCAAAATATTCCAGGCTCTTTTCAAATTGCCCGGCTAACCAATAAGCATTGCCCAGAAGTCCAATAGTACCCCCGCTGGTCGGGTCCAGGAGGAACGCACGTTCGAACTCCGCGATCGCCTCGTCCAGCCCCCCTTGCAAACGCAGTATTTCGCCCTTCACCTCATGACCGTAGGTCGGATCGATGATAAGCGCTTTCGAGACCAACAGGTCGGCCCGCTTGAGAGCCTCGGGGTCCGGCTCGTAGCCAAGCCGGACCCGCAAATAGGACTTTGAGGCCAACCCAACGAGGGCGTGCGCATTGTTGGGCTCTATGGCGAGCGCCTGTTCGCACGGCTCGAAAGCTGCCTCCGACGCCCCCTTCCGCACAGCCGCCCGACATCGGAGGGCCAAGTCCTCGGCGCCCTGGCTTGCCACGGGAGCCTTTTCGAGACGCGCGGCCTCGGTGTCGGTAAGCTGAATGTCCGTTGCGCGCGCGAGACGGGCGACGATCTCATCCTGCGCCGATAACAGATCGGCACGGGGCTTGTCGAATTGATCGGCCCATAGCCGGGCTCCACTGTCAGCATCGATGAGTTGGGCCGTGACCCTGACCTGATCGCCGCTGGGCTGCACCGTGCCCTCGAGCACATAGCGCACGCCGAGATCCTTCCCGATCGCTTGGGCGTCGACCAGCTTGCCCTTGTAGGCGAAGGCCCTGTTGCCCGCGATCACGAAGCTTCCGGGGATACGCGCGAGAGCCGTGGTCAATTGATCAGTTAGGGCGTCGGCAAGGTGTTCCTGCGCCGGATCGTTGGAGAGGTTGGCGAACGGCAACACGACCATGGAGAGAAGCGGGGGCACCGGCCGGGCGGCTGGGTTCGAGACGACTGGCGTTAGCGCATTCGTGGTGACGGCTGCAGACCAAGTCGCGCCGAGGAACCACCATGCGGTCACTCCCCCCACGACGAGCAGCGCCGCGATCCCGGCAGCGAGGGGCGCCAGCGCCCCGCGCCTATTCGGCCTAGCAGCCTTCGCCTGCACCGGGACGCCCACTCGTAGCGCGTAGACGCGGATCGGCTCGGCGATGTTCTTGAGCTGGGTCGGACCAAGATCGGTGACCGCCAAATCGAGCCGCCCCTTGACCTGACGGTAGGCGTCCTCGGAGAGGCAGATTGCGCCCGGTTCGCAGATGCTCTCGAGGCGCGCGGCGATGTTGACGCCGTCGCCCATCAGGTCGCCGTCGCCCTCTTCGACCACGTCTCCCAAGTGAATGCCCACGCGGAATTCGATGCGACGCTCCGCCGGCAGGCCCGCGTTGCGCTCGACCATCCCGTTCTGCATTTCGATCGCGCAGCGCACGGCGTCGACCACGCTGCGAAACTCAATGAGGGTGCCGTCGCCGGTACGTTTGACAGCGCGGCCGTGATGGACGGCGATGGCAGGATCGATCAGATCGCTACGGAGCCCCCGAAGCCGCGACAGGGTGCGATCCTCGTCCGCTGCAGCGAGCCGACTGTAACCAGCGATATCTGAAACCAGAATCGCCGCAATCTTCCGGGTCTCGCTCATGGCGCGCCTCCGGCGGTCTTGCAGACTATCACGAAACCGTGAACGCCCTGCATTTATTTGATTGAGCCGATCGTCCCGCTAGGAAGCAGGCCTGAGCCATTAGCAGCAGAGGGCACGCAGTGGATTTGACCAGTCCGCATCCGGGAGTTCATTGCCGGGATCGAGGCCGAGGCCAAGGCCGCCGCCCCGCCACGGGGGTCGAGCCGTTTTGTCAGGGCCACGCGGCGGAGATGATTTAGACCGCGCGAAGCCGGCCGACTGATTCCGCGCTAGTTCATCGCCTTGAGGATCTGCGGCTTGAGCTCGCTCTCGAGCGTCGCAGCAGTGATCGGGCCGACAAGCTTGAACACCAGCTTGCCGTCGCCCCTTGACGATGAACGTCTCGGGCACGCCGTAAACGCCCCAATCGATGCCGGCGCGATTGTCCTGGTCGAGACCCACCTTGGCGTAGGGGTCGCCCTTGGCGCCAAGGAAGCGGCGAATGTTCTCGGCCGAGTCCTTTTGCGCGACGCCATAGATGGCGACGCCCTTGGCCTTGAGCTCGGGGTCGGCGGCGAGCGCCATCAGATATGGATGCTCGAAATGACAGGGCTCGCACCAGGAGCCGAACACGTTGACCACGCTGACATGGCCGGCGCGCAAGTCGGCGTCGGTCAGGCCCGGCGCGCCGTCGAGGCCGGCCAGATTGAGCGGCGGCGCCGACTGGCCGATCAGCACCGAGGGAATGCTCGCGGGATCGCCGGCGCCCAGCCGCTGGAACAGCAGCCACGCGAGCGCCATGAAGACGACGAGCGGCAGGTAGACGAGCCAGCTCCGGCGCGGACGCGGGGCGGCGGTCTCGGCCTCGACGCTCATCGGCGCACGGCCGCTCTTCGCGCCGCCGCGCGCGCCGTCAAGCGCCCGCGTCGCCGCGGTCCAGCTGGGCGCTCAGGCGGCGGGAGTCCAGGACCACCCAGCCGATCATGGCGCGCGATCGTCGCCGCCGCGACCGCGATAGGCCGCGACGATGAAGCCGATATGCGGATCGCCCATCACGCGCCCCTCGCCGCGAATTCGGGCGCGAGCCGGTCGCCCTCGACGGCCGCCAGCATCGTCACTCGAGCGATCCGCCGGCGCAGGATTTCGTTGCGGATCGCCATCAGATGCAGCGTCAGGAAAAGACAGGTGAAGGCGAGCGACATCACGAGCAGCGGCATGAGCAGTTCGGGCGCGATCGTCGGCCCGCCGAGCCGGAACACCGACGCCGGCTGATGCAGGGTGTTCCACCAGTCGACGGAGAATTTGATGATCGGCAGGTCGACGCCCCGACCAGGGTCAGGATCGCCGCCGCTCGCGCCGGCGCGGCCCGGATCGTCGATCGCGCGCCAAAGCGCGATGAGGCCGAGATAGAGAATGAACAGCACCAGCACCGAGGTCAGGCGGGCGTCCCACACCCAATAGGTTCCCCACATCGGCTTGCCCCAGAGCGAGCCGGTCACGAGGCAGATGAAGGTGAATCCCGCGCCGAGCGGCGCCGCCGCCTTCTGCGCCGCGTCCGCGAGCGGATGGCGCCAGACCAGCGTGCCGAGCGCGGCCAGCGTCATCACGGCATAGACGAAGGTCGCCATCCAGGCCGCCGGCACATGCAGATACATGATCTTGACCGTCTCGCCCTGCTGATAGTCGGGCGGCGCGGCGAAGGAGAGCCAAAGGCCGACGACAAACAGCGCCGCCGTCGCCGCCGCGAGCCAGGGCAGCACCCGGCGCGTCAGCTCGACGAATACCGTCGGATTGGCGAGATTGACCATGGGCGGCCCCTCTTATGCCAGGGCGAACGCGGCGGCAATGCGGCGCGTTCGCGCGCGCCTCCGTAGCCCAAGATGTAGCCAAAACAATAGCAACTGGTAAATTCGCTCACCTTGCCGCGACGATGCCGAGGAGATCATAGAGCGCATCGCGTCAGCGGGAAATCGTCTCCAACGCCAGATTGGTCGTGCGCGGGCCGAAAAGGCCGATCGTCGCCATCACGACGCCCATCGCCGCGGCGATGAAGACGAAGACGCCGAGCGCCCCGCGCGCTCGAGCACGAAGGCGATGACGAACGAGAGAAAATGACCGAGAGCCGGCTCCACGAATAGACGAAGCCGGCGGCGCGGGCGCGAATGCCGGTCGGGAACAGCTCCTGCTGATAGGCGTGGAAGCTGAACGACATGATGTTGGCGGCGAGCGTCAGCGCCACGCCCATGGCGATGATCAGCGCCGAGTCCGCTCGCTTGGCCGAAAATGAGGCCGCAGACGAGAATGGCGCCCGCCGCCGCGACGATGATCCATTTGCGCTCGAACCGGTCGCCGAGAAAGAATCCGAGCAACGGCCCGATCGGCGCCGCGAGCGCGATCACCGTCGTGTAGCCGAGGCTGGTCGAGACGGTGATCCCCTGCTTGACGAGCAGCGAGGGGACCCAATTGTTGAAGCCGTAAAAGCCGATCGTCTGAAAGATGTTGAAGACGCTCATCAGGATGACGCGGCCGCGAACGCCCGGAGCCCACAGATCGAGAAAGCCGCTCGCCGGCGAAACCGGCTCCTCGGGCCCGGGCGGCGGCAGCGGCCGGCCATATTCCGCCTCGACCTTCGCTTCGATCGCGCTCAAGACCCGGTCCGCCTCGGCGAGCCTGCCATGCCTCGCGAGCCAGCGCGGGCTTTCCGGCAGGCCGCGCCGCAGGAACACGACGACCGGCGCGGCGAGCGCCCCGATCAGCACCACCCAGCGCCAGCCCTCGAGCCCGAAAGGCGCCGTCGGCACGAGCATGATAGGCGAGGAAGGAGATCACCGGCACGCAGACGAAGCCGATCGCCTGGTTGACGGCGAAGGCGCGCCCGCGCAGGCCTTTGGGCGCGATCTCGCTCAGATAGGCGCCGATCGTCACCATCTCGACGCCAAGGCCGATGCCGGAGATCAGCCGCCAGAAGTTGAGGCCGGCGGCGTCGCTCTGCATCGCCACCATAAGGTTGGCGGCCGAGTACCAGAGAAGCGACCAGGTGAAGATCGCCCGGCGGCCGAAGCGGTCGGCGAGAAAGCCGCAAAGCAGCGTGCCGATGAAGAGACCGGTGAACAGAGCGGCGATGAAGCTCGCGACGCCGGTCGTCCCGAACAGCCCCGTGGTCGTCGCGGTGAGCACGCCCGACTTGACCAGGCTCGGCGCGACATAGGCCGAGAACAGGAGGTCGTAGAGCTCGAAGAACATGCCGAAGCCGAGCAGCGCGACGATCGTCCAGATCGTGCGCGTCGCCGGCAGCCGGTCGATGCGGGCCGAAATCGCGCCCGCGCTTAAGCCGGCCGCTCCGCTGTCGTTCATGTTTCCTCGCCTGATGTCGCGCGCGCCTCGCGCTTTTCTCAGCGCCTTAAGACGCGCGCTTGCCGGCGCGTGTCAAATACGATTGCGGGTTCTCTGAAGCTGCGCCTGGCGGTGCGGCCTTAAGCCTGGTTCAGCATCGCGCGGTCGACGCTCAACGGGCCGCCGCCCGCGAAGGCGAAATAGAGAAATATGAAGCAGAACAGGACCGCCAATTCTCCGGCATTGACGATCGGATAGAACGAGCGCGGCGCATGGGCCATGAAATAGGCGAACGCCATTTCGCCCGAGAGAATGAACGCCACGATTCTGGTGTAGGCGCCCTACGGTGAACAAGACGGCGCCGACGGTTTCGAGGAACGCCGCGAGAATCAGAAGTCCGGTCAGCGAGGGGACGGGCGAGGGGGCAGGAAAGTTGAATACTTTCGAGAGCCCGTGCTGCAGAAACACAAGCCCTACGACAATGCGCAGGATGCTGAGAACATAGGGCCGCCACGTCTCCATCCTGGTGTAAAATGCGTTCATCGCCGCCTCCCGTTTTCGCCCAAGCCCAATCACCCGAACCTCCTCTGAGGAGGCGATTCGCGCTTGCGTCCGCAGTTAACACCCCAGCCCGTTCGTCGACATCGGACTTTCGTATCGGCGCATTGTCATTCGCGGATCACATTGGCTTGATCGGCAATGCGGGACAAGCCAGGACGGCGTGGATCGAGGACAGCTATTTCGGCTGGCGGGAGTGGTCACTCCCTGACCTGCCTCAGAGCCGCCGCGGCGGCGAAAGGCGAGAATGCCCAAAGATCAACGCGGAGATATTCAAGCTTGTTGACTAAGCGACTCTCGCCACCAGCCCCGACTGCTGACGCGGTTCACGATTGCTCTGGAACCGATCCTTCAGCTTCAGGAAAGGCTTCTCGACAAATTCAAATGAGAGCGCCGAGACAGCAAAACTGAGCGCGATAAGCACCGCGGCGTAGATGAAGGGAGGAACGGCATGGAAAGGCGTTTGAGCCTTCCAGGCTAGACCCAGACTAATGATCGGCAAATGGTAGAGATAAAGGCCATAAGAGATCTTACCCGTGTACCGAATTGGACTAATGGACAAACCCCTCGTCACCGCCGTGGCGGATGGCAGGGAGACAATCAGTGCTGCAGTTGCAAGAGACGCCGCCAACGGCGCGGCGAGGTACACCTAAATGGATTTCTCGGCGAATAATCCCAGAGCAAGGAGAGCGATAAGGGCCCCCGGGGCAATCAGAACATGAGAGCGCCAGCGGTCTATGGGCAGAAACGCAAGGATGCACCCGACAAGCAGTCCGACGGGGCGGACCAAAAGACAATATTGCAAGGTCGCGTCAGCGTATCCGTCTCGCCAAAGCACGAACCGCGCGACGGCCATCGCCGCAAATGCGGCGGTGATCCAAACGAGAGGACGTCTTTTAATTAGGAACAGAAGTGTTAGCGGCCACACCCAATAGAACTGCTCCTCGATGGCCAACGACCAAGTGTGTCCCATGAGGTCCTGAGGTCCGAACTCGAAGACTTTGTTCCAGTTCTCGAGATACGCCGCACCAATGAGGGTGCCTTCCCTAACTTCCCAGGGATTGTGGCTGAATGGAGATCTCGCGAATTGGAAGAGAACGAGCAAAGCAAGCGCCGGCGTAAGCCGCAGCACTCGGCGCATGTAGAAATTGCCCAGTGATAATTTTGCCGCTCTGCCTGCAGTTCGTGCAACAATACAGAGGTTATCAGGTAGCCGCTAAGAACGAAAAAAACGTCCACCCCGATCCAACCCCCAGGCAGGGCGTCCGATGTAAAAATGAGCGGCGAAGCACTAGAGCTATCGCAATGGCGCGCACGCCATCGAGGGCGGGATTATAGCGCACTTTGTATTACCCCCAATCCGGCTATCCTAATGAGAGACGCCAACTGCAAGGGGAACGTCCCTGTCCTAATGACCCGCCGCGCTCGGGTGAAAGAAGCCGCTCCGATATATCCATTAACTTCTGTATTTTTTCGATTGGAGCACGAGGCCCATCATTCGCTCTCCAATAAGTTATATAGTCGTTAGAAAGTCAATGTGAGACCTATCGAATCTCGCCGGGAGCTATCTTCCCTCGAACAGCGTCACTCCCTGACCTGCCTCAGAGCCGCCGCGGCGGCGAAAGGCGCGGCCGCTATTGCGGCGAGCGACAGCGCGCACAATACGAGGAAGGGACTGAAAAACGGCGCCGCGCCCCCGCTCGCGGCCGAGGCCGCCGCGACGCCGAAGATCAGCACGGGAATCGTCAGCGGCAGGACCAGAATCGCCATAAGCAAGCCGCCGCGCCTGAGCGAGACCGTCAGCGCAGCCCCGATCGCGCCGATCATCGTCAGCGCGGGCGTGCCGGCGGCGAGCGTCGCGGCGACCAGCGCGAGCGGCAAGGGCGCCATCGCCAGCATCAGCCCGAACAGCGGGCTCAAGACGACAAGCGGCAGCGCGCTCGCCGTCCAGTGCGCTGCGCATTTGATGAGCACCGCGACCTCGAGCGGCAGCGATCCCGTTGATGAGAAGATCGAGCGAGCCGTCGTCATGGTCGGCCTGGAACAGCCGGTCGAGCCCGAGCAGCGTCGCCAGCAGGGCCGCGATCCAGAGAATTGCCGGACCCGAGCCGCGCGAGCAGATTGAGGTCGGGTCCGAGCGCGAACGGCATGACCGCGACCAGAATCAGGAAGAACACGACGCCGACTGACGCGCCTCCGCCGATGCGCCGCGCAATGCGCCATTCGCGGAGGAAGAGGGCGAGCGCGGGGGTCATCGGACGACCATCATACGGCCGCGCCCTAGCGGCCACCTTCTCCCCAAGGGAGGAGGAGAAGCGCTCCCCTCCACCTTTGGGAGAGGGCTCAGGGGTGAGCGCGATCTTCACGCCGCCGCTTCCGTTGTCGCCCCAAGCCTCAGCTCTCGCGCGCCATCCAATCCAAGCGGCGCGTGAACGGCGGCCACAAGGATGCCGCCGCCTCCGAGGTGCGCCTGCATCGACAGCGGCGAGCGCGACTTGAGCGGCGGCGTCGAGCGCGGTCGCCGGCTCGTCCAGCAGCCAAACTGGGCGCTTGGCGACAAGCAGTCGGGCAAGGGCGACGCGACGCCTCTGTCCGGCCGAGAGCAGCCGCGCCGGAAAATCGATCACATGGCTTAAGCCGAGCGCTGCAAGCGCGGCGAGTTGCGCAGCGCGAGAGGAATCGCCGCCGAGCATGGCGGCGGCGAAAGCGAGATTTTCGCCCGCGGTCAGGGCGCCTTTGACCCCCTCTGCGTGGCCGAGATAATGCGCCTGTTCGCCGACCGTGCGCTCGTTATCGCCGCCGTCCAGCGCGAAGCCGCCTCCCTCAATCGGCAGGAAGCCTGCGAGCGCCCTAAGCAGGCTCGTTTTCCCCGCCCCGTTGGGCCCGGTCACGATCAGGCCCAAGCCCGCGCGCGCTTCGAACGAGAGTCCGGCGATGACCCGCCTTCCTCCGCGCTCGATTGTCAGGTCCCACGCTCTCAGCCGCATTCCATCTCCGTTAAAGCGCGCCTTGACGCCGAGGCGGCGCGTTTGCGGGCTCCGTCCCTCACGCGCCTCCTTCTTGCCCGAATAAGCTTAAAGAAACGCCAGCCCGCCATTCACCGCGATGGTCTGCCCGGTGATGAAGCCGTTGCCAATCGACCATGACCGTCGCCTGCGCCACTTCCTCTGCTTGCCCCATGCGTCCGATGGGGATGCGAGCCTCGACGCCGCCGGCTTTCAAGGGCGCGCCCATCTCGGTGTCGGTGGGGCCGGGCGCGATTGCGTTCACGGTCACCCCGTCCTTCGCCGCCCGCGACGCATAGCCACGCGTCAGGCCCTCGAGCCCAGCCTTCGATGCGTTATAAACGACGCCAAGCAGGCCGGGGCCGCGCGCCGCGCCAGACGAAATGTTGACGATGCGACCCCAGCGGCGTGCGCTCATGCCTGGCAGGACCGCCTCGGTGCACAGGAACGCCGATTTCAGATTGACCGCGATCCCGAGATCGAAATCCTCCTCGCGGACGCCGCTGATGGCGATGCCGGCGTTGTTCACCAAGACGTCGATAGGACCGAGTTCGCCGACGGCCCGACGCGACCATCTCGTCGGCTTGCGCGCTGATCGACACGTCCGCGCGGATCGCGATCGCCTGTCCGCCGGCGGAACCAATCTGCCCGACAACTGCGTCAGCTTCCTCAGCGCGCGTCTGAAAATTAACCGCGACCGTTGCGCCGCGCTCGGCCAAGCGCCAAGGCGATCGCCCGGCCGATGCCGCGCGAGGCGCCTGTAACGAGGGCGACACGCCCTTGAAGATCAATCAAATTTTACCCCCGCTCGAGACGGAGTCGCCGGCCCAAAACTTGCGTAGGACGACAGTTTGTGTAGCCCAGCGCAGCATTATATCTATAAGCCTTCCTATCCCCTCACGCCTCGTCCGGAGCGCCCGCAATGGCCAGCCTCGACAGCTTCAAGTGCCGCAAAACGCTGACCGTCGGGGCGAAGACCTACGAGATTTATTCCCTGAAAGCCGCGGAAAAGAACGGGCTCGCCGGCGTCTCCCAGCTGCCCTTCTCGCTCAAGATCGTGCTCGAAAACCTGCTGCGCAACGAAGACGGGCGCACCGTCAAGAAGGAGGACATCGAGGCGGTCGCGGCCTGGATCGACAATCGCGGCAAGACAGAGCACGAAATCGCTTTCCGCCCGGCGCGGGTGCTGATGCAGGACTTCACCGGCGTGCCGGCGGTGGTCGATCTCGCCGCGATGCGCGACGCGATGGTCGCGCTTGGCGGCGATCCCGACAAGATCAATCCGCTGGTTCCGGTCGACCTGGTCATCGACCATTCGGTCGTCGTCGATTATTTCGGCACCGGCAAGTCGCTCGGCCAGAACGTGGCGCGCGAGTACGAGCAGAACCAGGAGCGCTATCGGTTCCTGAAATGGGGCCAGCAGGCGTTCTCGAACTTCCGCGTCGTGCCGCCCGGCACCGGCATTTGCCATCAGGTCAATCTCGAATATCTCGCGCAGACCGTCTGGACGGCAAAAGAGAAGCGCGACGGCAAGACGGTCGAAGTCGCCTTTCCCGATACGCTGGTCGGCACCGACAGCCACACCACCATGGTCAATGGCCTCGCCGTTCTCGGCTGGGGGGTCGGGGGCATCGAGGCGGAGGCCGCCATGCTCGGCCAGCCTCTGTCGATGCTGCTGCCCGAAGTGATCGGCTTCAAGCTCGAGGGCGAATTGCGCGAGGGCGTGACGGCCACCGATCTCGTGCTGACCGTCACCCAGATGCTGCGCAAGAAGGGCGTCGTCGGCAAGTTCGTCGAGTTCTACGGCTCGGGCCTCAACGCGATGACGGTCGCCGACCGCGCCACGATCGCCAATATGGCGCCCGAATATGGCGCGACCTGCGGCTTGTTCCCGATCGACGCCCAGACGCTCGCCTATCTGAAGACCATCGAGCCGCAAGCCTGCGCGGCTCGCTCTGGTCGAGGCCTATGCGAAAGCGCAGGGCGCCTATCCGCACGCGCTTGACCCCCGATCCCGTCTATTCCGATACGCTCGCGCTCAACCTCGGCGAGGTCACGGCCTCGCTCGCAGGACCGAAGCGGCCGCAGGATCGCGTCGTCCTGACCGAAGCGAAGGCCGGCTTCGCCGCCGCCATGACCAGCGAATTTCGACAGGGCGACACGATCGCGGAGCGTCACAAGGTCGAGGGGACGAACTACGATCTCGGCCATGGCGACGTCGTCATCGCCGCCATCACCTCCTGCACCAACACCTCCAATCCGATACGTCATGATGGCCGCGGGGCTTTTGGCGCGCAACGCGGTCGCCAAGGGCCTGACCGTCAAGCCGTGGGTCAAGACCTCGCTCGCGCCGGGCAGCCAGGTGGTTCAGGACTATCTGAAGGAAGCCGACCTGCAGAGGCCGCTCGACAAGCTCGGCTTCAACATCGTCGGCTTCGGCTGCACCACCTGCATCGGCAATTCCGGCCCGCTCGCGCCCGAGGTTTCGGCGACCATCGCCAAGCACAATCTGGTCGCCGCGGCGGTCCTGTCAGGCAACCGCAACTTCGAGGGCCGCGTCAACCCGGACGTGCGCGCGAACTACCTCGCTTCCCCGCCGCTGGTCGTCGCTTACGCCTTGGCCGGCTCGATGCAGATCGATCTGACCCGCGACCCGCTCGGCGCCGACAAGCAAGGCAAGCCGGTCTATCTCGCCGACATCTGGCCGAAGACGGACGAGATCCAGCGACTACGTCGAGGCCACCATCACCGCGAAGATGTTCAAGACCAAATATGCGAGCGTGTTCGACGGCGACGCCAACTGGCGCAAGGTCAAGGCTCCCGCCGGGCCAGACCTACGCCTGGGACATCGGGTCGACCTATGTCCAGGAGCCGCCCTATTTCGAGGGGCTTGACCAAGACGCCGATCCCGGTCGCCGATATCGAGAATGCGCGCATCCTGGCGCTGTTCCTCGATTCGATCACGACCGATCACATCTCGCCCGCGGGTTCGATCAAGGCGGCGAGCCCGGCGGGACAATATCTCGTCGAACATCAGGTGCGCCCGATCGACTTCAACCAGTATGGCACGCGGCGAGGCAACCACGAGGTGATGATGCGCGGCACCTTCGCCAACATCCGCATCAAGAACCAGATGGTGAAGAGACGAAGCGGGCACCGTGGTCGAGGGCGGCTTCACGGTCATGCAGCCGTCCGGCGAGCGTCTCGCCGATCTATGACGCCGCGATGCGTTATCAGGCGGAGAAGGTTCCGCTGGTGGTGTTCGCAGGCCGCGAATACGGCACCGGCTCGTCGCGCGACTGGGCGGCCAAGGGCACGAAGCTCCTTGGCGTGCGCGCGGTCATCGCGCAGAGCTTCGAGCGCATCCACCGTTCGAACCTCGTCGGCATGGGCGTGCTGCCGCTGGTGTTCGAGGAAGGAACGAGCTGGCAGACGCTCGGTCTCAAGGGCGACGAGATCGGTGACCATCTTCGGCCTCGGCGAAATCCTTGAAGCCGCGCCAGAAGCTGGAAGCGGAGATCCGGCGCGCCGATGACCGCGTGACGCTCGTCCCGCTCACCTGCCGCATCGATACGCTGGACGAGCTCGAATATTTCCGCAACGGCGGCATCCTGTCCTACGTGCTGCGGCAGCTCGCCGCATAGCCTTGAGAGCGTCGGCCGCTACACGGCGGCGGTCGGCGCGAGGCTCTTCAGGATCGCGACGAACCGATCCCGGCGATCGTTGTCCTCGACTTGCGCCACGCTCGCTTCGAGGTCCGTTAAGGTCGAATCGAGTTTCCACCGCGCTGCGCCCTCCGCGGCGACTTCCGCGGCGAGCTCCTCGGCCTTGTCCGCATCGCCCGCGTCGAAGGCGGCGCCGAGCAGGGTCGCACGCAGCCATTCGTCCGCCACACCGAGCTTCCTTGCCCGCTCGCAGGCAGCGATGACGATCCTGGACGCCGAAAGCGCCCGCTCGTCGTCACCCTTGCGCTTCCGCACCCTGTAGAGGCGAGGAAGATTGCCGGAGCAATAGTATTGGTTGAGGTCGAGTTCCATGCCGCGTTCGTAGGCGTCGATGCTTCTATTGAGATACAGGAGTTTCTGGTCCGACATCGCGCCATTGTACAGCCGCTTGTATCGGCCGCCGAGGAGACCAAGGCGCTCCGGCGTTGGGCCGGACTGAGCGATCAGCGCTTCAAGTTTCGCGATTGCGTCAATCGGCTTGCCCGCGTTCGCAAGCGAGAACGCGTTCAGCTCGCGAATCTCTTCTTGTTGCGCGATATCGGCTGGGAGCTTGCCAATGAAATCGTTGATCCAAGCTCCAATCGTCGGCGTTTTCAGCGCTGTCCTTCATGAGAAGCAGGAGCGTGAGCGCAGTCGGGGGAGTGACCGGCGGTTTCCAGTATCGCGCGACAAGCTCCTTTGCCCGCGCCATGCGCGCCGCGCGCGGGAGGACGCGTACGGTTCTAACTTCAGCTTGAAACGCAGCGGTCGCGGTCATCACGTCCTTCATAGTCGACGCTGCCGCCTCGTCCACTTCGTCTGGATATCCTTTGATCGCCTCGTGCATCGGCGAAACGCCAAGTGTGAGTTCTGCAATCGGGTCATGGATCGCTGACGCAATCCCCGTCGCCGTCGCGGTCGCCAATATTTCCGTCGGGCATTGGATAACGCACGGTCCGCATCTGCGCGACGTCGAACAGTTGCTTCGACCAGTCGGCCGCCAGCAGGACACATCCGGTTTTCTTCGCGGCGTGCCGGATGCCAACCTCGTAGTAGACATTCCCGTTCGGGATCGTCATGTCCGCGAGCACCAGATCGGCGAAATAGAGCCGCTCGAGCATCTGATTGATGATGAGCGCGCCGGTGTCCTGGTCGGCGCGCACCGGCTCATAGCCAAGCGCGATTATAGTGGGCGCGAAGGCGCGATCCCACAGCGCGTTGAAATCGACCTCCCCGGGAGCTGTTGCTGCTCGGTTCGACCTGAGTGGCCTTTCGCCCGTAGGGCATGATCATGAAACAGATTGGCTTCGGCACTTCGTCTTCCCCCTGCTGTCGGACGACGTGTTCGCCGCCGGCTGGCTCAGCCCCACAGCTTCGTCGTGTCGAGCCAAATTGTCCGTCCGCCGCGCTGGCGGACTTCCTCCATCATGTGCTGCGCGCCGCCCGGGCCGTCGCCGCCCTCGCCGTTCCACAGGCAGACCAAGTCGACCTTGTCCGCGCCGAAGCGCATTGCTGAGTCGAGCATCCAGCGGTTTTCGCGCTCGTAAGCGTTCTGGCCCTCTTGCAGCGGGCCAAGTTCCTGAGGCGCCACATGCAAAGAGCACGCGCCTTTGCGGCGAAGAACCGCGCGCGCCAGTCTTTGTTGGCGAACTCGACCGACTTCTCGAGGAAGGTCGGCTCCTCGAAGGGGAGGTAGATCTCAAGCTGGCTCGACCGCGCAAGCGCAGCTTCCGCGAACAGGAGATCGCCGCCGCAGGCGCCGCCGCAGATGCAAAGGTCCTGCTGGCCGAGGTCGAGGTCGGCTAAGGCGCCGGCGATCGCCTCGGCTGCGATCGGCTCCCTGTCGGGTGGAAAGCGCGGCTTGGCGCGCCCGGGCGCGTCGATCATATGCCCGCTGAACAGCGCAACTTTTCGGGGCGGTTGAGGGCTTGTCACGGGCATTGCGTCGTTTACCGGGTCAAGCCGAAGCGTTGGCGAGGTCGAAGGTCGCCGGCAGATGTTCGGGCTTGACCTGCTTCGCGGCGGCTTTCCGCCCAAGCTCCACAAGATCATTCATGTTCGATGGGTCGTCCATCTTGCGGATTTGCTCGAGCTTGTCCGCGGCGAGATCGACCCCAAGCTCGGTTTTCAGCCACGCCTGCTCGAGGATAGCGTTATAACGGACGTAAGTTGCGAGTTGCGGTCCGCTTTGGCTGTCGAGCTTCATGTCGCCGACGGCCCGATCGATGATCCAGGGCGTTAAACAGTTCGTCAGCCATTGCAGGGTCGCGCGGTTCGCTCCCTCGCAATCGTCCATAAGCGATTGGAGCGCCGC
This sequence comes from uncultured Alphaproteobacteria bacterium, assembly GCA_963756955.1. Classification (GTDB taxonomy): domain Bacteria; phylum Pseudomonadota; class Alphaproteobacteria; order Rhizobiales; family Beijerinckiaceae; genus Roseiarcus. Next base: position 18,438 of record CAVWPU010000044.1, on the reverse strand, counting down.
GATGCCTTGCTTGGCGGCCACGTCGCCGACGACCTCTTTGGCTGAGCGCGGCTGCTTGTACGTACCCGCGCCGATCGAGACGATCAGCAGCCGATCCTTGCCAGTCGGCCACAAGAACCCATGGCCCTGCAGCGCGGCAAGCATCAGAAGCTGCAGCGCCGGATCATTGAACGGGGTGACGCCGCCGTCGACGAAAGCGCCGGCCACAACCGAGCCGTCGCGAGCGTGGATCGCGATTTCCTCCGGCGCGAAATACGTTGGCGCAGCCGTGCTGGCGCGGACCACCTGCGTGAGACGAAGCGCCCCGTCCTGGGCGGCATAGTGTCCATGTCCGCCGTTGTTCAGAGGCCAAGGACTTCCGGTGTCGAGCCGCTTGGTCATGATCATGAGGCCCGTGCGGATCCTGTCGCTGTCGAGCGTCGTGTCCGCGCCGAGCTGTCTGTCGAGTTCGGCCTGGAGCGGCCCGGACGGGAACTTGGGGGCCAACGTCCCCTGAAGCCCGCCCGGAAGGAGCCTGCTAAGCTTGCCTGGCTGAAAGACGCTCGCGCCGATCGTCCGGTAGAGCGTTTGCAACGCGTCGACCGACATGCCGCAGGCAAGGCCGGCCGCGATGATCGATCCGGTCGAGGTTCCGCCGATCAGATCGAAATAGTCGCAAAGCAGGGTTTTGTCGCCGAACCGCGCTTTGATCAGGGATTCGATAGTTTGCAGGAATTGGAGGGTGAGGATTCCACGAATGCCGCCCCCGTCGAGCGCGAGAATCCGCTTTGGCCCGGTCTTGGGATCGAGATGTTGCTGCTTGGTGAGCGGCAACGGCGCCTCCCTCCGCAATCCTTCTGGCCGCTCATCGCGGCTTAGCAATTTTGGCTTCGAAAAAACCTAATCAAGTCTTCTATCGGAACAGAACGCCGTCAAGCGGAGCGCATGGGTCAGCGGCCGCGCCAGACCGCATCCCCAAAGTCGCTTTTCCGACGGCGCGCCCTTACCCTGATCGTGCGGCGCGGCGCGCCTGCTCGGCGGCGCTCTTCGCCTATTTCACCAGCCTTGGTCCGGCCGTGCGCGAATACTCGCCCTCTTGCACGACGCCGAGCCTTCGGGCGACCTCGGTATAGGCCTCGATCATCCCGCCCAAGTCCTTGCGGAAGCGGTCCTTATCCATCTTGTCGTTGGTCTTGACGTCCCACAGACGGCACGAGTTGGGACTGATTTCGTCGGCGAGCACGATCCGCATATTCTCGCCTTCCCACAAGCGCCCGGTTTCGATCTTGAAATCGACGAGCCGGATGCCGACGCCAAGGAATAGCCCGGACAAGAAGTCATTGACGCGAATCGCCAGCGCCATGATGTCGTCGATTTCCTGAGGCGCGGCCCAGCCGAACGCAGTGATGTGCTCTTCCGAAACCATCGGGTCATTCAGCGCGTCATTCTTGTAATAAAACTCGATGATCGACCTCGGGAGCTGCGTGCCCTCCTCCAGTCCGAGGCGGGTCGATAGCGATCCAGCCGCCACATTGCGCACGACGACCTCGAGCGGAATGATTTCGACCTCCCGAATCAATTGCTCGCGCATGTTGAGTTGGCGGATGAAATGAGTTGGAACGCCGATGTCGTTCAGGCGCTGGAAGACGTATTCGGAGATCCGGTTGTTGAGAACGCCTTTCCCCTCGATGACCTCATGCTTCTTGGCGTTGAATGCGGTCGCGTCGTCCTTGAAATACTGGATGAGGGTGCCGGGCTCCGGACCCTCATAAAGGACCTTGGCTTTGCCTTCATAAATGCGTCGGCGGCGATTCATGCGGTGCGACCGTGGCTTGAGGAAATCCATTCTTGTGGCCTTTTCTGACGGCTATCCCGGTTAAGCCGCGATGGCAGGCTCGGGATATGGGGATTCGGACCGCGAAACCCAAGCATTGGACTCGTCCGGCCCGGGGGCCTGCTCCTTTCAGCAATCTAGCTGATTGCCGGCCCCGGTACAAACTTTCTGCGAGCGGAGGGAGGCGTGGACGAAGGACGTATACCACTAAAAACATTTTTTGTCTGTTACTAGAAGCGAAATCGCGGCTCCGGCGAGTCGGCCGCTCGACCTGTCCGGGGTCTTGTTCCGCGATACAGCGCCGAGTTTCTGTTTTTCACACCTGCGTCAGCGGTGCTTACACGCCGAGATAGCGGTGCAGGACCTGCGGATCCTCTCTCAATTCGCTGGCAGGACCTTCGTGGACCACATGGCCATTGTTGAGGATGTAAACGCGATGGGCGAGCGCCAGCGCAGCCGCGATGTTCTGTTCGACCAGCACAATGGTTTGCCCGGCGGCCGCGAGAGCGCGACAGGCGTGAACCAGGTCGCGCACGATGACCGGCGCCAGTCCCTCGAATGGCTCGTCAAGCAGGACGATCTTGGGATCGCGCACCAGCGCGCGGGCGATCGCCAGCATCTGCTGTTCGCCGCCCGAGAGATCGGTGCCGCGGCTGCCGCGACGTTCCCTCAGGCGCGGAAACATTGTGTAGATGCGGTCGAGCGGCCAGGGCTGCTTGGCTGTGAGGCTCGCCAGAACGATATTATCCTCGACGTTCAGGCTGCCGAAAATGCGGCGGTCCTCATGCACGAGCTGCATGCCGTTCCTGGCGAGCGCGTGACTCGGCTGGCCGGCATATTCCGACGCCATCCAACATCACCGAGCCCGAGCGGGGACGCACCACCCCCATCAGACTCTTCAGCGTCGTGCTCTTTCCCGCCCCGTTGCGGCCCAGGAGGGCGACCACCTCGTTCCGCTCCACCCGGAGAGAAATATCGAAGAGGATATGGGAATCCCCATAGTAGCTATTGAGGCCGCTGACCTGCAGAAGGCTCATTATGCCAGGACGCCTCCAAGATAGGCTTCCCGCACGATCGCGTTGCCCTTGATTTCGTCTGGGGTGCCCTCGACGAGGATTCGCCCCTCCTGAAGAACCGTCACGCGCTCCACCAGCTCAAACAGCGCGTCCATGTCGTGGTCGATGATTATGGTCGTGCGGCCGCGGCTGATCGACTTCAGAAGCTTCACCGTTTCGGCTCGTTCTCGCGGGCTCATGCCGGCCAGCGGCTCGTCGAGCAGAAGCAGGCTCGGGGAAGTCGCCAGCGCCAAGCCGATCTCCAGCCGGCGCTTCTCGCCATAGGCCAGATCCGAAACCGGAACGTCGGCCCGGCTCGTCAATTCGACCAGTTCCAGCGTATGATCCACCAGATCGTCGAGCGCCGGGATGTGCGCGGGGTCGCGCAGCAAGTCCAGGCGGAAGGAGCCGCGCTTTTCCGCCAGCGCCGAGATCACGATGTTCTGGCGCGCCGTCAGCCGGTTGAACAACTGGTTGACCTGATAACTCTTGGTCAGGCCCGTCTGGCAGACTTCGGTGACTTCGCGCCCCGTGATGTCGCGGCCCTCGAAGGTGATCGTTCCCGAAGTCGGATGAACCTCGCAGGTGAGCATTTTGAAGAACGTGCTCTTGCCCGCGCCGTTCGGGCCGATGATGCCGCGAAGCTCGCCTTGCTGAACCGAGAAATCGATGTCGCTGTTGGCGAGCAACCCGGCGTATCGCTTCGTCAGGCCCTTGGTCGCGAGGATCGGTCCGGTATATGCCGGGATGGGACGGCTCGGGAGCGGCGGCGCGCGCGCAGCCGCTTGTCCGAGCGGCCGCGTTCCTCCGGCGACAGATCCGGCGCCGCGGCCTGTTCGCGCGCGGTCGTTCCGCGGGCGAGACGCGCGTAGAGGTCCGCGACGCCGCCGAGGATTCCGCGTCTCAGGAACGACACGAGCAGCACGAAGACGAGGCCGAGCACGAGCTTCCAGGAAGCGCCGAGGCCCAGTCCGCCCTGCAGAAAGTCGCGCAGATAGAGCCATACCGCCGCGCCCACCAGCGGACCGAACAGCGTCTCCAACCCGCCGATCACGGTCATCATGATGATCTGGCCCGACGTGTCGAACGTGAAGGCGTCGGGGGGCATATAGCCTTGCATGACGCCCAGCAATCCGCCGGCGGCGCCGGAATAGGCGGCGGCGATGACGAACGCGAGCAGCTTATAAGCGTGGACGTTGTGGCCGACGGCCGCCGCGCGCAACGGGTTTTCGCGGATCGCGACCCAGATGAGGCCGACCGGCGAGGCCACGATGCGTCGCGCGATCACGATGCCGACAACGTAGCAGACCGCGAGAAATCCATACATCGACCAGCCGCTGGTTGCGTGGATCGTCGCGAAGCCGAGATTGAAAGTCGGCCCCGGCACGCCCGGCAGACCATTCTCGCCGCCGGTAAATGACGATAGCGGTCCGTTCTCCATGAAGAAAAAGACTTCGCCGATCGCGACGGTGATCATCGCGAAATAGATGCCGGTGCGTCTCAGCGCGATCAAACCGACGAAGTAGCCCGCGACGGCCGCGCCGACCGTCCCGATCGCCAGGCCCAGCATCACGCTGGTCAGGCCTGTCTGGGTCAGCAGATAGGCGGCGATGAAGCCGCCGGTGCCGAAGAAAGCCGCCTGCCCGAAGGACAGCATCCCGGCATAGCCGAACAGCAAGTCGAACCCGACGCCGAACAGGCCGAAAACCAGAATGCGGTTCATCGTATCGGGGACGAGCCCGATCTTAGGGAGCACAAACGGCGCGACCAGCAGGACGAGCGCGATCGACGCTTCGGGCAGGAGGGCTCGCAGTCCGCGCGGACGCTGGTTCATCGTCAGCTGCGTCCCTCGGCTCCGAGCAGCCCGCGCGGACGAAGCACGAGAACGAGAGTCATCACGGCGAACAGCATGACTTGCGAATAGCTCGGATTGATCATGGATGTCAGGCTCAAGATCTCGCCGGCGATCAGGCCGCCGAGAACCGCTCCAGGAAAGGAGCCCACGCCCCCGATGACGACGACGACGAAGGCCTCGACGAGAATCGCCTCGCCGATGTCAGGCGTTATCGGCGCGATCGGGACGTTGACGATCCCGGCGAAGCCCGCCGCCATCGAGCCGATGCCGAAGACGATCATGAACACCCGCATGACATTGATGCCGAGCGAGTCGACCATGACCGAATCCTCGATCCCCGCGCGCACGATCATGCCGAGCCGCGAGCGGTAGAGAACGAGGTAGAGCGCCAGCAGCGCGACCGCGATGATGCCGACGACCGCGAGGCGGTAGGTCGGATAAATCATGAAGCCGAGCGACGTGATTCCCGCCGCCCAGCTCGGCGGCGGCATGGATTGCGACAGGCTGCCGAAGAAGAAGCGGATGGTTTCGACGAAGACGATCCCCAAGCCGAACGTCACCAGGATCTGATCCTCGTCGGGCCGTTCGTAGAAATGTCTGATGACCAGCCGCTCCATCAGGACGCCGAGAACGAGCACGAAACACGCGCCGGCGGCGATCGCGACGAGAAAGGAGCCGGTATATTGGTAGGCGACCACGCCCGCGTAGCCGCCCACCATGAACATCGCGCCATGGGCGAGGTTGAGCACGCCCAGAGTGCCGTAGATGATCGTCAGGCCGGAGCTGATCAGCGCCAAGAGGGCGCCGATCACCAGCCCGTTGAAGGTCTGCGACAGCAAATTCGCCCAAGAGAGCAAATGCGACCTCCGCGCTCGAGCGAGGCTCTGGCTCGGCTCAGGTGTAGCCGCCCATCTTGCAGCCGAACGCGTCCGGCGCCTGCATCAGACCTTCGCCGGGCACGACCTCGACGATCTCGTAGAAGTCGTCGGGGTTCTTCATATCCGCCGGCTTCTTCCCGCGCTCGATGATGACGGGCCGCACCAACTGATGGTCGGCGCCGCGGAAATAAACCTCGCCGACCGTCGACTGAACCTTCGCGCCGGCCTCGTAGGCCTTGACGACATCCGGCGGATAGAAGGACTTGGCCCGCTCGACCGCGTCCGCCCACATCGCCACCTGCATGTAGGCGAGGTTGGCGCCCCACTCCGGGAGGCTGTTGTATTTGGCGCGGAACGCGTCGTTGAACATCTTCGCGAGCGGGAACTTGTCCTCCAAGGTCCACCAGTAGTCGGTCGCGGCGAGAACGCCCTGCATCGTGTCGGCGCCGACCTCCTTGGCCAGGAACGGGGTGTTGTAGGGCACCGCCAGCGTCATCTTGTCGAGGATGCCGAACTGCTTGGCCTGTTTGATCGACAGGACCGCGTCGCGGCCGAAATTGATGTTGACGACGACGTCGGCGCCGCTGTTGGCGACGTTCAGGAGATAGGAGCTGAACTCCGTCGTGCCCAAGGGCGAGACCTGGTCGGTGGCGGTGGTCCAGCCGCCCTCCTTGCAGATATTCCTCCATCGACTTCTGAACGGTGTGGCCATAGGTGTAATCGGGCGTCAGATAGGCGACCTTCTTGTTCTTGCCGAGGGTCTTGATCAGTTGGGGAGCCAGCGCCTTCGCGGCGGTCTGGCCGTAGAAGCACTCGCGGAAGGAATAGCGGACGCAGTCCTTGCCGGTGGTGTCGTTCGAACCCGAAATGCCCGGCGAGGTAGATCACCTTCTCGCGATCGGCGATCTTGTTGTCGGCGACCGCTTCGGCGCTGGAGACGCTCCCGGTGACCATGACCGCCTTGTTGTCGCTGATGAACTTCGAGAGGTTCTGCACGGCGGTGTTCGGCTTGGCCTCGCTGTCGGCGATGCCGAATTTGACCTCTTTGCCCAGAACGCCCTTCTTGATGTTGGGCGAGATCTTCTGCATCAGCGCGTTGCCTTCGTTCAGATGCTCGATGGCCAGCTGATAGCCCTTGATGAGGTCCTCTCCCGCCGCCGCGTAGGTGCCGGTGCGCGGCACCGATATGCCGACGAAGACGGAGGGGCCGGACGAGCCCTCGGGATAGGTTCCGAGCGGCGGGTTGTCCGCGGCGCGGGCCGGCAAAATCAGCCCGCCGGGCAGGATCGCCCCGCCGAGAATCCCGGCTGCGCTGTGCAGCGCCGCGCGGCGCGACACAGCGGCGCCCAGAATCGTGTTTGTTGTCCGCGACATGATCAGTCCTCCCATTGACGACTTTTGATTGATCCGGTTAGCTCCGAAACCGAGGCGAGTTGCGCTCGTCCTGCTCCGACAAGGTGAGCCATCGCCTCGATCGTCAGCATAAGCTAGGGTGTCTCGGCTGGGGTCCGAATCGTCAATTAGACTTTCGTTATAATTGGCGGCGACAAGGCGGACCGCCCGCACGGGCTCTTCGATGATCCCGCCAAAAGAGAAGGGCCGCTCCTTGGGGAACGACCCTTCCATTGTCGCGCCCACGCAAGCTCGCCGGCGCCCTAGAGTTCTTGCCTAGCGAGAGCTATGCGCGAAATTCCTTCGCAGGGACAATAACCCAGGCCTCTTCGATCACGCGGGGCGTAAGACAATGAGACACTGGATCACCTCCTTTCGGCTGGTTGACGACGGGAACATGTTACGGTGATTCGAGAAATTTGAAAGCAGGAATTTTTCTGCGCGAGTTAAGAATTCTTTAGGGTTCTGTGAGCGCGCCTGGCGCTCAAGCCCGATCCGCCGCCCGCCTCTCCTACGCGGCGCCCGCGACCGCCTCGCAGACGTCGCTGACCAGGGCGTCGACCAGCGCCTGGTCGTCGGCTTCGCCCATCACCCGGATGACCGGCTCGGTGCCGGACGGGCGGACCAGAAGCCGGCCGCGTTCGCCCAGCCGCGCGGTCGCGTCCGCGATCGCCTTCGCCACCGACGGATTCTCGAGCGGCCGGCCGCCGTTGAAGCGAACGTTGCGCAAGACCTGCGGCACCGGCTCGAACCGGCGGCAGACCTCGCTCGCCGGCTTGCCCAGCTTCTGCACCACCGCCAGCACCTGCATCGCCGCCACAAGACCATCGCCGGTGGTCGAATAGTCGGACAGGATGATGTGGCCCGACTGCTCGCCCCCGACGTTGAAGCCTTTCTCGCGCATGCGCTCGATCACATAGCGGTCGCCGACCGCGGTGCGCTCGAGCGTCAGCCCCAGGCTCGCGAGATGCCGTTCAAGCCCCAGGTTCGACATGACCGTGGCGACGACGCCGGGCTTGGCCAGATCGGCCCTCGTCGCGCCAGCTCTCGGCGATGACCGCCATCACCTGATCGCCGTCGATCAGGCGGCCCTTCTCGTCGACCAGGATCATCCGGTCGGCGTCGCCGTCGAGCGCGATGCCGACGTCGGCCCGCATCTCGCGCACCTTGCGCGCCAAGGCCTCGGGCGCGGTCGAGCCGACCTCGAAATTGATGTTGAGCCCGTTCGGCTCGACGCCGATCTTGATCACCTCGGCCCCGAGTTCCCACAACGCTTCGGGCGCGACCTTGTAAGCTGCGCCATTGGCGCAATCGACGACCACGCGCAGGCCTTCGAGCGAGACTTCGCGGGAGAGCGTCCGCTTGGCGTATTCGATGTAGCGGGCCTCGACGTCGTCGATGCGCTTGGCGCGGCCGAGGTCGGGCGAATTGGCGAGCTTCGGCGCGACGTCGCCGTCCATCAGAGCTTCGATGCGCGCCTCGACCTCGTCGGACAATTTATAGCCGTCGGGCCCGAACAGCTTGATGCCGTTGTCCTCATAAGGGTTGTGGGAAGCGGAGATCATCACCCCAAGATCGCAGCGCATCGAGCGCGTCAGCATCGCGACCGCCGGCGTCGGCACCGGCCCCAGGAGCAAGAACGTCGGCGCCGACCGAGGCGAAGCCCGCGACCAGCGCATATTCGATCATGTAGCTCGAGAGCCGCGTATCCTTGCCGATCACGACCCGATGGCGATGGTCGCCGCGCCGAAACGCGAAGCCCGGCCGCCTGGCCGACCTTCAGCGCCATATCCGCCGTGATCTTGCTGTTGGCCCGACCCGCGAATGCCGTCGGTGCCAAAATATCTGCGCGCCATCTTGTGAAGGCTCCCCGGGCGAGTTGCCGCTATTCGAACGCTGCGCGGCCGTCATATAGCATATGTGCAGGCAAAAGTTTCACAATTCGTTGCTAGACGTTAACCCTGCAGAGCGGCGTTGCCCACCTGGCCGCCTGGCGCCTAGAGTGCCTGCGATCGCCCGAAAATTCCCGCAGCCGCCCTTTGGGAGAACGCCGATGATCCGAACCGTCGCCACCAAGCCGTTCGCCGACCAAAGGCCGGGCACCTCGGGTCTGCGCAAGCAGGTTACGGTCTTCCAGGAGCCGGGCTACCTCGAAAACTTCATTCAATCGACTTTCAATTCGCTCGAGGGCTTTCAGGGCAAAACGCTCGTCCTCGGCGGCGACGGGCGCTTTTTCAACCGCGAGGCGATCCAGATCGTGATCAAGATCGCGGCAGCGAACGGCTTCGGCCGCATCGTCGTCGGCAAAGGCGGCATCCTTTCGACGCCCGCCGTCTCGGCGTTGATTCGCGCGCTCAGCGCCTTCGGCGGGATCATCTTGTCGGCCAGTCACAATCCCGGCGGCCCGCACGGGGATTTCGGCGTCAAGTACAACATCGGCGCCGGCGGACCCGCCCCGGAGAATGTCACCGAGGCGATCTTCGGCCATACCAAGACGATCTCCGCCTACAAGATCTCCGACGCCCCTGACGTCGACATCGATCGCCTCGGGACGGTCAAGGTCGAGGGGATGGAGATCGAAATCATCGATCCGGTCACGCAATATCTCGTCGCTGATGAAGACGCTGTTCGACTTCGACGCGATCCGCGCCTTGTTCGCTTCCGGGTTCCGCATGCGCTTCGACGCCTTGCATGCGGTGACCGGCCCCTACGCGCATGTGATCTTCGAGGACGAATTGAAGGCCGGGGCTGGCACGGTGGTCAACGGCACGCCCCTGCCCGACTTCGGCGGCCACCACCCCGATCCCGAATCCCGACCTACGCCAAGGACCTGTTCGACTTCATGATGTCGGCGAACGCGCCCGATTTCGGCGCGCGCGTCAGACGGCGACGGCGACCGCAACATGATCCTTGGCCGCAACGCCTATGTCACGCCGTCCGATTCGCTCGCCATCCTCAGCGCCAACGCCCATTGGCGCCGGGCTACGCCAAGGGCCTTGCCGGCGTCGCGCGTTCGATGCCGACCAGCGCCGCCGCCGACCGCGTCGCCGCCAAGCTCGGCATCAAGTCCTACGAGACCCCGACGGGATGGAAGTTCTTCGGCAACCTGCTCGACGCCAATCTCGCGACCCTGTGCGGCGAGGAAAGCTTCGGCACCGGCTCGAACCACATCCGCGAGAAGGACGGCGTGTGGGCGGTTCTGTTCTGGCTCAACATCCTCGCCAAGCGCCGCATATCGGTGCTCGACCTCGTGCGCGAACATTGGCGAACCTACGGCCGCAACTATTACACGCGCCACGACTACGAGGAGATCGATCTCACCGCCGCCAAGGGCCTGATGAGCGCGCTGCGCGACGCGACCAAGACGCTTCCAGGCAAGAGCTTCGGCGCGCTCAAGGTCGAGGCGGCGGACGATTTCGCCTATCACGATCCCGGTCGACGGCTCGGACGCGACCGATCAGGGCATCCGGGTGATGTTCGAAGGCGGCTCGCGCATTGTCTACCGGCTGTCCGGCACCGGCACGGTCGGCGCGACGCTGCGCGTCTATATCGAGCATTACGAGCCGCCCGTCGGGCAAGCTCGATCAGGACACGCAGGCCGCGCTCGCCGACCTCATCGCGCTGTCGCGAAGCCTGGCTGAGATCGAGAAGCGGACGGGCCGGAAGGCCCCGACGGTGATCACCTGAACCGGCTAACGCAACGGACCGATCGAGGAAAGCGGACTCTAAACGCTGGGCGGCGTCGGTATGACACGCGAAACAGCCTTGAATGGCGCGCTAAAATAGCAAAATTGTCTTGGCAATTCAAAGTAAATAAAAGGCCGTTTATTCGACAACCTGGGTTGCGCCAAGCAAACAGGCGGAACGATTGTGGCGGCATCAGAACAAAAGTCCAGTTCATGCTGCGGCGCACACGGTAAATTTGTGACAAATCGTTGACGATGCGCTGTCTAAACGTTGACCTTCGCAGATTGAAAAGATTTTTTTTGAGCAATGACATGTTGAGAACAAATTCGATTGTCATAAGATGCTGGCCGACCGACGTGGAGAGGAGGCTGCCAATGATCGTCCGCGAGATCGTCCGGACCTGCTCCAATCCTCATGTCGCGCGCGCGGCGGTCGCCTCGATCGGCGGCGATTTCGCACGACGCTTCTCGAGCGACGCAGAGAAGCGGAACCTGACGAGCGGCATATTCGCCGCCGGTCTGGTTCGCCGGTTCTCGCGCCACGCGGCCGAAGGCGATTGGGAGGGCGTTGGCGAAGCAACTCGCGGCGCCGATCAGCCGATCCTTTCCGGCCTGCGATACATTCTCGAACGCGGCGTCGGAATCGGACCAAGGCGACGCCGATCCCGGATGGGGCTGGCTCGCGTCCAAGCCATCGTCCTGTGCAGGCTTCGCGGCATTGACAAGGTTGGGTGGACGGCAGGTCCGCCTGACCGCTTCGTCCGCTCCCACGATGTCGCTGTTAGGCCCGCGCTTGTGAGGGATGCTGGCGCGGCGCACAATGCAAGCCCATGTATCTCGGGCTTGACTGCGGAACCTCCGGCCTCAAGGCGCTTCTGACCGACGAGCGCGGCGAACCGATCGCAAGCGCGACCAGAGCCTATTCTCCCGACCGTCCGCGCGCCTGGCTGGTCGGAGCAGAATCCCGACGACTGGGCGACCGCGATGGCCGGCGCGATCGCCGACCTCAGAGACACCGCAGGCAAAGCGCTCGGCGCGCTGAAGGCGATCGGCTTCTCGGGCCAGATGCACGGCGCGGTTCTTCTCGACCGCGCAGACAAGCCCGTCCGCCCCGCAATCCTCCACAACGATGGGCGCGCCATTCGCGAGGCGGCGGAATTGGCGCGCGACTATCCTGACCTTGCCGATCTTGTTGGCGTCAAACCCATGCCCGGCTTTACCGGGCCGAAGCTCAAATGGATCGCGACGAACGAGCCGGAGAATCGCCGTCTCGTCGACGCGCTCCTGTCGCCGAAAGACTATCTGCGCCTCAAGCTCAGCGGCGAGCGGGCGTCCGACATGAGCGACGCCGCGGGAACCTGGCTCCTCGACGAGGCGCGACGCGACTGGTCGCCGGAAGCGTTCGAAGCGTGCGACGCGGATGGCGCTTGGGCGCCGCCTTTGTTCGAAGGTTCGGCGCCCGTGGGCCAGATCCGACCCGAGGCCGCGGATGCGCTTGGCCTGCCACGCGGCGTCCTGCTGGCGGCTGGCGGCGGCGACGCCGCCGTTGGAGCAGTGGGCTTAGGCGCGATCGCGCCGGGCGAGGCCTTCATTTCGCTCGGAACCGCGACGCAGCTCATCGTCGCGACCGACCGATACATGAGCGCGCCCGAGAAGCTCGTGCATTCTTTCGCCCATGCCCTGCCAAATCGCTGGTACGCGATGGCGGCGATGCTCAACGGCGCCGGCGCGCTCGCCTTCGCCGGGCGGCTTCTCGGCGCGTCGCCGGATGCGCTCGAACGTGAGGCCGCGACGGACTATCCCGGCCCCGGCGCGCTTCTTTTCCTGCCGTATCTCAGCGGCGAGCGGACGCCGCTCGACGATCCTTACGCCCGTGGCGTGCTGTTCGGCATGAGCGAGACGACCGTCGCGCGCCGACGTCGCCCGCGCGGTGATGGAAGGGGTCGCGCTGACGCTCGCTGACGCCCGCGATTGTCTGACCGCCGCCGGCGCAAGAATCGATCGCGTCGGCCTGATCGGCGGCGGCGCGAAGAGTCTCTTATGGACGCGCATGATCGCCGCCGCGACCGGCTTTACCGTCATGCGCATGAAGGGCGGCGAGACGGGGCCCGCGTATCGGCGCCGCCCGCCTGGCCCGGATGGCGGCGACCGGCGAGCCGGCCGAGACTGTCTGCTGCCAAGCCGGAGATCGCCGACGTCACCGAGCCGGACCCGAAGCTCACAGAGATGTTCGCGCGACAGCGCGAGCGCTTCGCAGGCGCTCTACGCAGCGGTCAAGCCGGAATTCCGGAAGTAGCCGGCTGTAGCGGCGCTCACGCCGCCGACGCCTCGATCATCAGCATGTCGAGAGAAACGAGCCGTCGGGCTCGATCGCGAAATGCGCCTTGGTCTCCGCCGAGGCCGCGATCTGCAGCGCGCGGATCGCCTTCACATTCTCCTCGGGCGTCCGCATGCGCGCGATCCAGACGGGGAAATCCATCCGAGCCGCCAGGTGCGGCAGGCGTCGACGGCGAAGCCGGAGCGGCCGAGCGTGTCCAGCCATTGGGCGCTCGTGTAATCGCGGACATGGGAATGGTCGCGCAGGAGTTCGATCGCCTGCAGATGCGTGTCGAACAAAGCCTGGCCCGGGAGCATAGACATCGACGAACGCCGCGCGTCCGCCGCGTTTCAGCGTGCGGCGCGCTTCCCTCAAGCCGGCGTCGAAGTCGCGCCAGTGATGCGCGGAAAACCGGCTCGCGACAAAGTCGAACGTCGCATCTTCAAACGGCAGATGCTCGGCCGGAGCTTCGCCGGTCTCGATGTTGCTCAAGCCCTTCTCGCGCGCCGTCCGCGCGACCGCCGCCAGCATCTCGCGACGACAGGTCCGCTCGCGATGACCCGTCGGCATGGCGCGCGAGCGCATAGGCGACATGGCCGCCGCCGGCGCCGAGATCGAGCGCCAGCTTCCGGGCGCGCTTCTGCGCGAGCGTCCCGATCGCCTCGAGGTCGGCCCCCTGACTGTGAACCGCGCTTTCGACATAGGCTTTCGCGCGGGGACCGAATTGCGCCTCGACGACTCGCTCATGGGCCTTGCTCATCACCCGCTCCTTTGCCGTCCCAGCGCTTTTGCACTCCCGATTTAAACTGTTACAAGATTGAATCTTATCCTATTACAAAGCCCGCCATGCTCGAAGCGGATCAAAGGCGGCTCCTCGGCGAATTCGTGCGCGCGCATCGCGAGCGGATGCAGCCGGCGGCGGCGACTGGGCGGCGGCGAACGTCGGGTCTCCGCCGCGAGGAGCTTGCGGCGCTCGCCGGCATCAGCGTGACCTGGTGCACGTGGATCGAACAAGGCCGCCCGGTGCAAGCCTCGCCGGAGGCGCTGGGCCGCATCGCGCAAGCGCTGTCGCTTGTCGCGCGCCGAACGCGACTATCTCTTCAAGCTTGCCGGACGGCTCGATCCGGAAGGATCGCGCGGGCCTTCCGCGGACGCGCCGCCCTCCCTGATCGCGGCTGTCAAGGCGATCGACTGCCCGGCCTATGGGCTCGACCGCCTCTGGAACGCCTGCTGCTGGAACGACGCGGCGGCGCGGCTCTTTCGCGGCTGGCTGGACGGCGACTGTCAACGCAACCTCTTGCGCTATGTGTTTCTCGAGCCCTCCGCCCGCGAGCTGATTCCCGCCTGGAAGGACAGGGCGCGACGCCTGCTCGCCGAATTTCGCGCCGACTTCGCCCGCACCTTTCGCGACGCCCAGGTCAAGACCTTCGTCGAAACGCTCCGAGCCGAGAGCGCCTCTCTTCGCGGAAGCCTGGGAGGAGCAGGCCGTCCAGATCCGCGAAGGCGGCCTTCGCCTGTTCAATCATCCCCACGATGGCCTCGTGAGCTTCACCCAGCACACATTCGCGCCCGCCGAGCGGCCCGACTACAAGCTTGTCATGAATACGCCGGCGGACGTTTGAGGTTGAATCTTGCGCGATTTTCCGCTGGGGCATTGGTGCGCGTCGGCCCGGAACCTCGGCGCGCCGGCCTCATGCTTCCGCGAACCTTGAGAAATCGTAATGCGCCGGCCAATTTCCGGATAGGCGCCTCGGCGCATGGTCGCTCCATCGATCGCTGAACGCGGTCATCCAGCGAATTTGGAGCGAACTCAATGTCATTTTCCGGTCTTGCGACCCCACACGGGCGGCGCAACACGATCCTCGCCTCGGTCGCGGTCGCCGCGCTTGGCGTCGCCGGCGCCCTCGGCGGGAACGCGCTCACGCCCGACTCACCCCGCTTATGCGGCGCCCGTCTCCACCGCCGATCTGCCCCAGAACGCCCCGTCGTTCGCGCCGCTGATCGAGCGCGTCAAAGCGTCGGTCGTCTCGGTCAAGGTCAAGATCGCCGCGAAGACGCCGACGTCGAAGGCGAGGGCCCTCTTCCAGCCAGGGCCAGATGGACAATCTTCCCCCGGAAATCCAGAAGTTCTTCAAGCAGTTCGGCGGCATGCCCAATGGCGGCGGCGCATGCCGCAGGCCAGGCAGCCGATGATGACGGGCGAAGGCTCGGGCTTCTTCGTTTCGGCTGACGGCTACATCGTCACCAACAACCACGTCGTCCAGAACGCCAAGACCGTCACCGTCACCATGCAGGACGGCAAGACCCTCGACGCCAAGGTTGTCGGCACCGACCCGAAGACCGACCTCGCGCTCATCAAGGTCAACGAGGCGGGCGATTATCCGTTCGTCGCGTTCTCCAAGGAACAGCCGCCGCATCGGCGACTGGGTCGTGGCGATCGGCAACCCCTACGGCCTTGGCGGCACCGTGACCGCGGGCATCATCTCGGCCGAAGGCCGCGACATCGGCGACGGCCCCTATGATCGCTTCCTGCAGATCGACGCGCCGATCAACCGCGGCAATTCGGGCGGCCCGACCTTCAACATGAAGGGCGAAGTCGTCGGCGTGAACACCGCCATCTACTCGCCGTCGGGCGGCAGCGTCGGCATCGGCTTTGCGATCCCCGCGACCACGGTCGATAGCGTCATTGGCGCGCTCGAGCATGGCGGCGTCGTTCCGCGCGGCTATCTCGGCGTCAACATCCAGCCGGTCACCCAGGATATGGCCGAGAGCCTGGGCATGAAGAGCGCCAAGGGCGCGATCGTCGACGAGGCGATGCCGGGAACGCCGGCCGCTGAGGCCGGGCTCAAGGCCGGCGACGTGATCACCAAGCTCAACGGCCAGGAGATCGCGGACGCGTCCGACCTGACCCGTCGGATCGGCGTCGTTCAAGCCCAGCGACAAGGTCGAGCTGACCTATCTGCGCGACGGCGCCGAGAAGACCGCTCAGATCACGCTCGCCGACCAGAAGAACGAGACCGTGGCCAAGGCCGACGACTCGCAGGCGAAGGAGCCGGGCGCGCTCGGCATCCAGATCGCTCCGGCCAAGGAAGTCGACGGCGCAGGCGACAAGGGCGTCGCCATCGTCGGCGTCGATCCGAACGGAACGGCGGCCGAGCAGGGACTGGCCGACAGGCAACGTCATCCTCGACGTCGGCGGCAAGCCGGTGTCGACGCCCGGCCGACGTGAAGGCCGGGATCGCGAACGCGAAGAGCCAGGGCAAGAAGTCGGTCATGATGCGCATCCAGACCGCCGACGGCGCCCGCTTCGTGGCTGTCCCGTTCCCCAAGGCGTGATCGAATCCGCCTGAGGGGATGGGCGGCGGCGCGCTGTCTGGGAGGGTAGCGCGCCGCCGTTTGTTTTGTGAGCTAAAAGCAGCTCGCCGCTCGTAAAATCGACTTGGACGCCGGGGCCTCGCCCTGGCGTCCCTGTTTTTAGGCCGACTTGGGCCTATTTTGCTCTTCCCTTCGTGAATCGCTCGAACTCCGCGATGAGCGCGGCTAAAGCGCCAGGCTGCTCGTTCGTGGTCAGGTGTCCGCCGGGCAAACGCGCGATCTGTAAGCCGAGCTTGCCCAACCGTTCTTGGGCGAGGTCGATCTGCCGGCGCTCGAAGGGATCTTCGTCGCTGCCGCCAACAAGGAACGGAAACTGATCCCGATACGCGGTGAAGAGGCGGCCGAAGTCCAGGCGGTCGCCCTGCGCCTTGTGATCGGCCACGAAGCCTGCTCCGGCCGCGAGGTAGAACAGGCCATCATGGCGGTTCATGGCGCTCTGAAGTTCGCGAACCTCGGCGTCTGTAACTTTATAGCCTTTGGACCACATCACCCCCGCCATCAGCTTGAAGAGCGTAAAGGATCGTCCCAGACGCTGGCGCGCCCGGTTGGGGAGGCGGCGCAAAATCGGTGTGGTGAACCACGGATGAGAGTGACCGTCCGGGAAAAGGCCGCCGTTGAAGATGAAGACTCCCCTGATTGCGGGGCCGCACACGGGATCGCCGCGCTCGGCGCGCTCAAGCCGGCGTCGCAAGTGCTCCAAGACGACGAGCGACGAAAAGTCGAAGGCGACCAGCGTGGTGGACTGAACGTCGAACGCGCGCCAGAGCGCTTCGGCGAGGTCGGCGCGTTCGGCGGTGGAATACGCATAGTCCTTGGGCTTGTCGCTGTCGCCCATGCCGACATACTCGACAAAGAGTTTCGGCATCTCGATCGCATTCGGCAAATGCCGCAGAACTTTCGCCCACCCGAATGAGCCGTCGGGATATCCTGGGAGGAAGGTCACGGCGTGGGCAAGATGTCCCTCCCGTCTCAGAAAGATCTTGAGCGGGGCGTCGGGCGTTGTGACGGCGCGCGTTCGTGGGTCGTACCCGACGCGCTCGCCGCCGGCGAACCAAGCTTCGGCGGTCGGCGTTCCGCGGATTTCTTGCGCGGCCGCGGCGTGCGCCGTATTGGACATGTTGACGAGGTCCATTGGTCAATCTCGCGATGAGGCCGCCGACCGGCGCGACATTGCTGCTGTATCGAATCCGATCGAGACGGCGCCGGAAGGGATCGCCATGTTTGCTCGGCGGCGACGCTCTCGCCGCGCTCCCGCGACGCTGTTTCCCGTCACGCCGCTTTCGCCCGATGCTCATTTCGCCAATTGCGCGTCGTCGCCTCGCCGCCCGCCAGGCGGGCGAAGATCACGACGTGCAGGAACATGAGACAGGGCACGAGAAAGCCCGGAATGATGAGCCATGGCAATGTGGTCATCGGCGAAGAGTCGGGCGGTCCAACGAAAACCTGAAGCGGACCCGGCGCCGATAGGGCGCCAAGCGCGATCGCGTTGACGAGATCTGCGATCCCGATGACGCTCCACGCAAGAACGAGCGGCCGCACGCGGTCGCCGAACCGCATGACCGCCCAGGCGAGGGGCAGCGCCGTGAGGCCGATGAACACGTCACCCCATCCCGCGCTCGGCGCAAACGGGGCGGGAAGCCGGCCCTCGGCATAGAGAACAATGAAACTGAATCCGAGCACACGGATCGCATGGAGGGCGATGAGCGCCGGCAGCGGCGTCGCGGCCATCGCATTCCTCACAGTGGGCAGAGCGAAATAGGCCCAGACGAGCGCTGCAACCGGCAAAATGACCGCGAGCCCGAGGGCTGGAGCGCCTCCAACGGCGGGGCTGAGCGCGCCGGTCGCGCCGATCGCCAGAATCAGGACAAACCATGCGCCGAGGGCGACCAGAACGGCAGCCCGGCCGGCCGCCGTTCGCGCCATGGTCAGCGACAGAAAGGCCACAGCGATCGAAGCGCTGATTGTCAGTTCGGCGGTCGATAAGATGTCGAGCATCACGATCTCCTATTAGGTGTAGCTACACTTATGTTGTAAAATTTTTACCCCTCCGCGCCTCCGCGGCCGGCT
>CAVWPU010000043.1:0-27580 GCA_963756955.1 uncultured Alphaproteobacteria bacterium | reverse complement strand
GACTGCGTCACACACATGAGTGCCTCGGCTCGTTTTCTGATGAAGCAGGATGCGAATCAGTGCCGACCGCTCCATAATAATCCTCCACCCACAGAATCCACCATGAGAACGACGATTTGAGAAGCCTTGTGTTGGCATTTTTTTTCAGTCCTCGACGATGCATTCAATAAACAACCTACAATTACCTGTTTTTGCTCAACTCTGATGAGTACGGTATATAAATAGCTGATGATTCACATGGTAAACCAACTTGACTGTTTTCAGTAATAAATAAACTCACAAATTCCGATGTCCTAATTTAATTCCAAGTATCTGATAGTGTGAACCCCAAATGCACCATATGTCTTCTTCAACTCATCAATTCCAATACCTCATCTTGCAAGCTGCTTCTTGAGACCTTCAAACACCTCACCGGCAATGGACATCAAGTTCATACAACTAATACCCACTGTAGATCTTTTCACAAGTCTGATGATGATCCAAATACTCCAACTCTAATCGCCAATCCTCCGTCGAATCCACACCCGACAATCCTTGCCGACTCGGCGGCGTCGCGGCCTGTTGTTTTGAGCGTCGGTTCGTGTCCAGCCACTCGTTGAGGGTCGTGGACCTGGGTTTTCCATAACCAGTAGCTTCATCGTCACCTCCGTCCACATCTCCATCGCACACCGTCCGACTTCTGACGAGCCTACCTGGTCAAGATTCCAATCATCACCGAATCTGCCCAAGTCGCTTGTTCTCGCCGGATCACTCGGGCGATGAGCTTCATAAGGATATCATCATTATCAGCATGAATCACAAAGATCAGATCAATGCATTTCAGCAAACATGATTGAGAATCGCGAGTGCAATCTGACAAACGATTCGAGAGTCAGATTTTCGACGCGTACGCCAAGCCTCAGCAGACAATAACATCTATTTCAAGTATTACCACCCAAGCGATGGAAAAACCCAATCAGCCATTGGGTATTGCATTTCGTCCGTACTGGGGTTGCCGTGAAGAAAATAAAAAGGGGCCGGTCAAGATTCAGACTGCCGAAGGACGCCCTGCGCAGGGTAGATCTCGGCCAATCCTCGCGGAGTACGACAAAGTCCTGACTCAACAGGGCGTGTTCTTGTCACCCCGGCGGCATCGCGGCTCAAGAGCCAGTTCGGCTGCCAAGTGTTTTTTATCGTCAACGCGCGACAATAATATGTCGAGGACTGAACGCAACCGTCTGCCGGTTCGCCAGAAATTTTCGGCGTGTGCTCGACTCGATCTCAACCAGCTGCAGCCCGCGAACCATTAAGTTTGAACTCGCTAACGCCTTTGCTTCGGCATCCTGACGAATTTTACAGATTGAAATGTCGAACACCAACGGCGCCTGCACCGGAATTGTCGGGTGCATCGCCGTCGCCGGCTTCCAGGCTTTGTAACGCACCGCGCCGACCGCGACGCCATTCGTGGCGGCCTTAGCCAAGGGCAGGCGGCGGCGGTTGCAGGCGACGACGTAGCGCTCCGGATCGGCGCCGGTGAGCTTCACCTGCAGCCGCTCGGTCGAAGAATTGGTGTAGCGCGCCGTTCCGCCGATCGCGCCGGTTTCGCCGAGCACATGCCACGGCTCCAGCGCCTGGCGCAGTTCGAGCTTGACGCCCTCGTATTCGACCTCGCCGCAGAAGGGAAAGCGGAACTCGGCCTGCGCTTCGTACCAGTCGGAGCGGAAGTCGAAGCCATGCGCCTTGAGATCGGCGAGGACGCCGAGGAAATCCTCCCACACGAAGTGGGGCAGCATGAACCGGTCGTGCAGCGACGCGCCCCAGCGCGGCAGCGGCCCGTCGAGCGGATCACGCCAAAGCCGCGAGAGAATCGCGCGGATCAAAAGCTGCTGAGCGAGGCTCATGCGAGGGTCCGGCGGCATCTCGAAGCCGCGAAACTCGACGAGGCCGAGCCGGCCGGTCGGCCCATCCGGCGAATAAAGCTTGTCGATGCAGATCTCGGCGCGATGGGTGTTGCCGGTGACGTCGGTGAGCAGATTGCGCATGCAGCCGGTCGAGCAGCCACGGCCGCGGCGCGGCGCCATCTCCGGGCTTCGGGATCTGCGCGAGCGCAATCTCCAGCTCGTAAAGGCTGTCGTGGCGCGCTTCGTCCATGCGCGGCGCCTGGCTGGTCGGCCCGATGAACAGGCCGGAAAAGAAATAGCTCAGGCTTGGGCGGCGCAGCCAATGGATGATGAGGCTCTTGAGCAGGTCGGGGCGCCGGAGAAACGGACTGTCGAGCGGCGCCTGGCCGCCGACCACGACATGATTGCCGCCTCCCGTTCCCGCATGCTTGCCGTCGATCATGAACTTGTCGGCGCCGAGGCGCGAAAGCCGCGCTTCTTCGTAGACGATGTTGGTGGTGGCGACGCATTCGCGCCAGCTCGCCGCGGGGTGGATGTTGACTTCGATCACGCCGGGATCCGGCGCGACGCGAATGACGTTCATGCGCGGATCGACCGGAGGCGGGTAGCCCTTCGATCTGCACCGGCAAGCCCGACTTTCTCGGCCGCGGCCTCAGCGGCTGCGACCAGTTCGAGATAATCCTCGAGCCGCTCGACCGGAGGCAGGAACACGCATAAGCGCCCATCGCGCGGCTCGACCGTGACCGCGGTGCGGACGGCGCCGTCGATATCGCCGAGGCGCTGTTCGACGCGCTCCTGAGCCGAGCCTTCCGCCGCGGCGAACGAGGCGACGCGCTGGGCGTGCTCGCGCGCATCGTGGAAATCCGGCAAGGGCCCGCGCGGCTCGGTCGGATCGGCTTCGACGACATAGGGGAACGCGGACGGCGGCACGTAGGGCAGGCCGCCCAGCGGCAGGCGGTAGCCGACCGGGCTGTCGCCGGGGACGAGATGGAGCGCGCCGCGACGGGTCTTCCATTTCTCGCTGCGCCAGCGGATTCCGTCGGCCTTCGCCTGCCAGCGCTGGACGGGCAGGACATAGCCCGAAGGCTCGGTCAGCCCGCGCGAGAAAACGCGAGCGATGCGATGGCGCTCCTCGGGGTCCTTGAGCTGCGAGTTCTCCGGCGAGACGTTCGCCGGCAGATTGGCCTCCTTGACGAGCCACTCGGCCGGATCCTCGTAAGCTGGCGCGATGATACTCGGCGGCAATGCCGAGCTCGGACGCCATGGCGCCAAGCAACGCCTCGGCTGTCTCCTTGCTGGCGCCGGTTTGCTGCTCCCTCCGCGGCGATGCGCTCGGGATTTTGCCAGATCGGCTTCAAGTCGCGGCGCCAGTAGAGCGAGAACGTCCAACGGGGCAGGGATTCGCCCGGATACCATTTGCCCTGTCCGTAGTGGAGGAAACCGCCGGGCGCGAACCGGTCGCGCAGGCGCCGGATCAGCCGGTCAGCGAGCGCCCGCTTCGTCGGTCCGACCGCGTCCGCGTTCCACTCGCCGGCTTCGAAGTCGTCGATCGAAACGAAGGTCGGCTCGCCGCCCATGGTGAGCCGGACGTCGTCCGCCTTGAGCCTCTTGTCGACTTCCTCGCCAAGCGCGTCGAGCGCCGTCCAGGCAGCTTCAGAAAACGGCTTGGTGATGCGCGGATGTTCGGAGACCCGCTCGACCTGCATGTCGAAATTGAAATCGACATTGGCGAAACTCGCCACCCCGGAAATCGGCGCGGCGTTGCGATAGTGCGGCGTCGCGGCGAGCGGAATGTGGCTTTCCGCGGCCAATAGGCCCGAGGTCGGATCAAGGCCGATCCAGCCCGCGCCGGGGAGATAGACCTCGGCCCAGGCGTGAAGATCGGTGAAGTCGTGGTCCGTGCCGGGCGGCCCGTCGAGCGCCACGAGATCGGGCTTCAACTGAATAAGATACCCGGACACGAAGCGCGCGGCCAAGCCAAGATGGCGGAAAATCTGCACCAGAAGCCAGCTCGAATCGCGGCACGAGCCCGAACCGCGCTCGAACGTTTCCTCCGGGGTCTGCACCCCCGATTCCATGCGGATGAGATAGCGAATTTCGCTCGCGAGGCGCCGGTTGAGATCGACCACAAAATCGACGGTGCGCTTGGGCGTCCGATCGATACCGGCCAAGAAGGCCTGAAGCCGGGGTCCGGCGGGCTCGGGCGTGCGGTAAATAACGAGATCGGGCCGCAGGTCCTCCGGATATTCGAACGGCCACGTCTCCGCATTCTCTTCGACGAAGAAATCGAATGGATTGTAGACCGTCATGTCGGCGACGACGTCGACCTCGATCTTCAGCTCGTTGACGAGATCCGGGAAGACGTAGCGCGCGAGCCAGTTGCCGTACGGGTCCTGCTGATGGTTCACGAAATGATCGGCAGGCGAAACCTTCAGCGAGTGCGAGATGACCCGGGTGCGGCTGTGGGGGGCGGGCCTGAGCCGGATGATCTGCGGGCCGAGCGACACCGGGCGGTCGTATTTGTAGTGCGTAAGGTGATGGATGGCGGCTCGGATCGACATGGCTTCCGGGGGCTGGTGACGGCTCGAAGACCCTTTCACAATCCGCTGCGCCGCACAATCGTAGCCTGTAGCCGCGTTAGAGAAGCGTCGGCTCCTCTCTCTCAAAACCGCAAGCCGCAAGCGCCTCCAGCATGTGAGGCGGCGGGGGCGCTTCGACCTCGATCGGCGGGTTCGATTTCGAAAGCGGCACGATCACCTTGCGCGCCAGCAATTGCAGCGGAAGATCCGCCCGCGCCCCGTAGATCGTATCGCCGAAAATCGGCCAGCCTTGCGAAGCGCAATGAACGCGCAATTGATGCGTGCGTCCGGTCTTGGGATCGAGTTCGAGCCAGGCGATCGGCGCGCCGCGCCATGTCCCCCGCCCCTTGACGCGCCAAAGCGTCAGCGCCTTTTGGCCATTGGGATCGACCTTCATCCACCAGCCGATCTTGTCATCGAGGCGGCCGAGCGGCAGATCGATCGTTCCATCGTCGCCTTCGGGCGAGCCCGCAACGATCGCCCAATAGGTCTTGGCGATCTTGCCCTGCTTGAACAGAAGCCCCAATTTCTCCAGGGCCTTGTGATGCCGTCCGAGCACCAGACAGCCCGCGGTGTCGCGGTCGAGCCTGTGCGCGAGCCCGGGCCTGCGCGGCAGGCCGAAGCGCAGGGCGTCGAAGTCATCCTCGAGGCTCGCGCCGCCTTTCGGCCCGGCGTGAACGGCGATTCCAGCGGGCTTATCGAGAACGAGCATCAGCCCGTCGCGATAGAGGAGCCGCGCTCTTGTTTCTTCCGGCGTCATGGGAAGAAGTGGTATGGCAGCATCAGCCGCCCGCGCATAGGGCGGCCTTGAGGAGGGTTTGTGGCGTCGGTCGAAGACGAAAAGAAGGGGAAATCGGGCTTGCTCGGCCGCTGGTTCCGCGCTGGCGATGCGGCGACCTCGCCCGCCGATCTCCCGCCCCCGGCCGTGATCGAGGCCGAGCCGATCTATCGAGCCGCTCGCTGAGGCTCCCGCCCCTCCGACTGTCGTCGCCGGCGCCGAAGCAAAGCTGGCTTCAGCGCCTGCGGTTGGGGCTTTCGCGTTCGTCCACGACCATCGCGCGCGGCGTGACCGACATCTTCACCAAGCGCAAGCTCGACGCCGCCTCGCTCGACGATCTCGAGGACGTGCTCATTCAGGCCGACCTCGGCCTCGCCGCCGCCACCCGCATTCGCGAGGCGGTCGGCCACGGGCGCTACGAGCGGGGGATCAACCCGGACGAGGTGAAACGGATCCTGGCGGACGAGGTCGAGCGCGCGCTTGATCCGGGTCGCGCGTCCGCTGGTGATCGATCCCAAGAAGCGCCCGTTCGTGATCCTCGTCGTCGGCGTCAACGGCTCCGGCAAGACGACGACCATCGGCAAGCTCGCCGCCAAGTTCAGGGCCGAAGGCAAGGCGGTCCTGCTCGCCGCGGGCGACACCTTCCGCGCCGCCGCGATCGAGCAATTGCGCATCTGGGCGCGGCGAACGTTTTCCGCTCTGGTCGAGCGCGACCAGGGCGCCGACGCCGCCGGCCTTGCTTTCGACGCGCTGACAAAAGCGCGCGAGCTCAACGTCGACATCGTGCTGATGGACACCGCTGGGCGATTGCAGAACCGCACGGAACTCATGAGCGAACTCGAGAAGATCATCCGGGTGATGCGCAAAGTCGACGCCGAGGCGCCGCATGCGGTGCTGCTCGTGCTCGACGCCACCGTCGGGCAGAACGCGCTGAGCCAGGTCGAGATTTTCGGCCGCATTGCAGGCGTCACGGGCCTTGTCATGACAAAGCTCGACGGCACCGCGCGTGGCGGCATTCTGGTGGCGATCGCCGATAAATTCGCGTTGCCCGTCCATTTCATCGGCGTCGGCGAGGGCGTCGACGACCTTGAGCCCTTCACCGCGCGCGACTTCGCCGATGCGATCGCGGGGATCGACAGAGAGGCCGCATGACGGCGCCGACATGGACCGCTCGATGAGTGAAACCCCTGTGACTGAAACCGCCGCCGCGCCGCCCCGCAAGACGCTCAATCCGATGCTCAAGTTCGCGCTCGAACTCGGACCGCTTGCGCTGTTCTTCATCGTCTATTCGAGGGTGAACATCTTCGCCGCTACCGGCATCCTAATGGCGAGCGTCCTCGTCACGCTCGCCGTCTCCTACGCCATGCTCAGGCGCATTCCGATCATGCCGCTGGTCACCGCCGTGATCGTCCTCATCTTTGGCTCGCTGACCCTCATTTTTCATAACGAGACGCTGATCAAGATCAAGCCGACCGCGCTCTACATCTTGTTCGCCGCGGCGTTGTTCGTGGGCCTCTGGCTCAACAAGCCGCTGCTGAAAATCCTGTTCGACGGCGCGCTGCATGTCACCGAGGAAGGGTGGCGTAGGCTCACCTGGCGCTGGGCTTTCTTCTTCCTGGCCCTCGCCGTTCTCAACGAGATCGTCTGGCGCGGAACCGCTCACTATCTGCCCTCTGCCGAAGCAACCGACGTCTGGGTCAAGTTCAAGACCTTCGGCTTCCTGCCGCTCACCCTCCTGTTCGCGCTCGCCCAGGCGCCGCTGATCATGAAGTACGAAATCGAAGGACGAGGCCCCGAGCGACGAGCTATAATGCGCCGCCAGACGATCGTCGACGCCTCGGCGCGGCCGAGAGCTCATTCTCCAGTTTCTCAATCAGGTGAACGATCCGGGCGCGGCGAAGGGTCACCTCTTCGATGTGCTGGTCGAGGCTCGCGAGCTTTGATCGCAGCGCCTCGATGAGATCGACTTTCGACGGCGGGTTGGGGCTCGACTGCGCCAAACCGGCCCGGATTTCACTAAGCGAGAAACCGAGATCCTGCGCGCCCCGGATCAGGCCCAGCGTTTCCAGCACGGAATCGGGATAGTCGCGATAGCCGTTGTCGCTTCGCTCGGCCTTGGGCAGAAGGCCATGGGCTTCGTAAAAGCGGATCCTCGACGTCGACAGCTCCGACCGCCGCGCCAATTCCCCGATGCGCATGGAAAGCCTCTTGACCTTCAACTTAAGTTGAAGGCTTAGCATCTCCTTTTGGAAGACGAAACCCGAGATCGGGCTCTTCCTTGGCGTCGCGCAGGGCTCGGCCTGCGAGGCTCACGAACCGCGGAGGGTGCGATGGCGCGCGTTTTGGTTACAGGCGGGACGGGATTCGTCGGCGCCCATTGCTTGATCCAGCTTCTGGCCGCGGGACACGAGACGCGGACGACTGTCCGCGATCTCAAGCGCGAAGGCGAGGCGCGCGCCATGCTGCGTCGAGGCGGCGCCGGCGACGTCGGCGAGCGCCTGACCTTTGTGCGCGCCGATCTCAGCGCTGATGCAGGCTGGGCTGAAGCCGTGCGCGGTTGCGACTACGTCCTGCATGTCGCCTCGCCCTTTCCGACGACCACTCCAAAGGACGAGAATGAGCTGATCATCCCGGCGCGCGATGGGGCGCTGCGCGTGCTGAAGGCCGCGCGCGAAGCGGGCGTCAAGCGCGTCGTGCTGACCTCGTCCTTCGTCGCCATCGGATACGGCGCGCCGAAAGACCGGACCGCGGTGTTCACGGAGGACGACTGGACGAACCTGAACGATCCAAGCGTGCAAGCGTACGGGAAATCTAAGACGATTGCCGAGCGCGCCGCCTGGGATTTCATCGCGCGTGAGGGCGGTCAGCTTGAACTCGCCGTGGTGAATCCGACCCTCATTTTCGGACCTGTCCTCGGATCGGATGTGTCGGCCTCGATCGTGCTTGTGCAGCGTCTGCTCGACGGCTCCTTGCCCGGTTGCCCGGATCTCTGGTTCGGCGTGATCGATGTGCGGGACGTCGCCGATCTCCACATCAGGGCGATGACCGATCCAGCGGCTCGCGGCGAGCGGTTTCTCGCCGCCAGCGGAGATTTCGTCAACGTTCGTGAAATCGCTCAGATGCTGAAGGACGGCATGGGCGAGCGCGCGCGGAGGGTTCCGACCCGCGCCTTGCCCAATTGGCTCATGCGCGCGGTCGGGCCGTTCGACCCTCAGGTCCGGTCAATTCTGCCCGAGCTCGGCAAACACAAGAACGGCTCGAGCGAAAAGGCCCGCCGCCTGCTCGGCTGGGCGCCGAGAACCACGAGGGAGGCGGTGCTCGCCACGGCCGAAAGCCTATCGGAGTTGAAACTTCTGAAGGCGGCCTAACGGCTTCTCGCGCGGAACGTTCAAGGAGCCGCGATGTTTGACACAAAAATCTCGATCGTCGTGCGTGAGGATCTCGCGACATGGCAGAAGCTCAATGTCGTGGCCTTTCTGGTCAGCGGCGTTGTCGGCGCGAACGCCGGCCTACTCGGCGAGCCCTACGAGGACGCCGCCGGCAACACCTACAATCCGCTGATGATTCAGCCGACGATCGTTCTCAGCGCCGATCGGGAGACGCTGAAGGCGATCTATCACCGCGCCATGGAGCGCCGCGTCCGCCTCTCGCTCTACATCGAGGACATGTTCGCGACCGGCCATGACGCGGCCAATCGCGCCACCGTCAAGCGCTATGCGCCCGACGCGATGAATGTGGTCGGCCTTGCGCTGCGCGAGGATAAGAAGATCGTCGACAAGATCACCAAGGGCGCGCGGATGCACGCTTGAGCGTGGGGGAGAGAGTCGCAACGGGCCACCGTCTTGTCATTCCCGCGAAGCGCGAATCTACGCTCGCGCTAAAGCTGGACGCCCGCTTTCGCGGGCATGACGTCTCATTCCGCGACGCGCAGGAGCTGCTTGCCGTCGTTGCGGCCTTCGAACAGCCGCCGCAGCGTCGCAGGCGCATTCTCGAGGCCGTGCTGCACGTCGACCTTGGTCTTGAGCTGTCCCGATTGCACCCAGCCGGCGAGCGCGCCGATCGCCTCGGCGGCGCGGGGCAGGTAGTCGAGCACGAGGAAGCCTTCCATTCGTCCGCGCTGGACAACCAGATTGAGGTAGTTCTTCGGTCCCGGCGCCGGCTCCGTCGCATTGTAGTTCGCGATCCCGCCGCAAAGCACGACGCGCCCTCGCATCGCGAGCCGCGCCAGCGCCGCGTCGAGGACGGCGCCGCCGACATTGTCGAAGAAGATGTCGATGCCCTTGGGACAAAGCTCCTTCAGCCGCGCCGGAACGTTCTCCGACTTGTAGTCGATCGCCGCATCGAAGCGGGCCTCATCGGTCAGCCAGCGGCATTTCTCCGGGCCCGCCCGCGAGGCCGATGACGCGGCAGCCCTTGATCTTGGCGATCTGCCCGACGACCGAGCCCGTCGCGCCAGCCGCGCCCGAGACGACGACCGTTTCTCCCGCGACCGGCCGGCCCACCTCGAGCAGGCCGAAATAGGCGGTGATTCCGGTCGCGCCGAACACGCTCATCGCGAGTTCCAGCGGCGCGCCCGGCGGCAGCTTGTTGAGCTGGCCCTTGGGGTTCATCACGACATAGTCCTGCCAGCCGACAAGACCGGACACGATGTCGCCGACCGCGAAGTCGGGATTGTTCGACGCGACGATCCGGCCCGCGCCCATCGAGCGGACAACCTCGCCGATCTTGACCGCCGGCAGATAGGTGTCGAAGGCGATCCAGCCCCGCTGCGTCGGGTCGCACGACAGCATGATGTTGCGCACGAGCACCTGGCCTTCGCCGGGCGTCGGCGCTTCAGTCTCGACGAATTCGAAGTCGCTGTCCTTGATCGCGCCCTCTGGACGGCGCGCGAGCAGCCACTGGCGGTTTTTCATTTTTCCTCCTCCCATGGCGATCCGAGCGATCTCTATAACACGCAACCCGGCGCATCAGTGCGCGCAGATCTTCACAACGCCCGGCGCGCCCCACATGGCGCAAGGCGAGAAACTGAAGCGATAGGTTCCGGTCGCGGGGGCGCGAAAGGTCATGACCCCCGGCCCGTCCGGGACCCCGTTGAAGTAACCCCCGGGCCCCTCGACATTCGGGTCGCGCGGCCGCGAGATCTTCGTCGGCGCTCCCGCTCGCGTGGATCGTAGTCGGTCGCCTCGCCCGTCATCTGAGCCGAGATTGCCTGCCCGCTCGTGAACTTGCCGACGAACAGGGTCGCCGGGCCGCGATAGGTCCAGCAGGCCTGACGCGCGGGAAATCGGATTTGCGCCGCGACCTCACGGCTGCAAGACGTCGCCAAGGCCGAAGTCGAATGCGCCGGAACAAGAGCCAAGGGCGCAGCGAGGGTCGCTTCGCCAATACGCGCCCGGCAAGCCGAGGGACGTCACCCACTGCTCGCGTCGCTATTGGTCAGCGCGGCGAGACGCGCTTCCTCTTCCGCGCTCAAGCGCGGCGTTGCGCTCGGAGCGCGGCGGCGGGCGTACAGGCCGCAGCGACGCCAAGCCCGAGCGTGAGCACGGGGCTCAGCCACAACAGCAAAGTCTCGGGCTTGAACGGGGGCTTGAGCAAAATGAAATCGCCGTAGCGCGAGACGAGATAGGCGCGCACGGCGTCGTTGCTTTCGCCTTTGCCGATGCGCTCGCGAATGAGAATGCGGATGTCGCGCGCCAGCGGCGCCTCGGAATCGTCGATCGACTGGTTCTGGCAGACGAGGCAGCGCAATTCGCCCGAGAGCGCGCGCGCGCGCGTCTCCAGCGCTGGGTCCTTCATCACTTCGTCCGGCTGCACGGCGAGGGCAGGGCCGGCGAGCGAGGCGAGCAGGGCGAGGAGCAAGAGGAGCTTGACGCGTGATACTCGACCAACGCGCGACTGAATGGTGGACGTTGGCGCCCCCCCGCCTACGGGAGAGGGGTAGGGGCGAGGGTTCGCGCGCGAAGCGCGGTTCGCGCTATTGTGAGCCCTCGTACCTCGCGCCCATAGCCCGTCCAAACGGACGGGCGTCCTCTCGGACGCCCTATGGCGCGCCGCCTTCTCCCCGAGGGAGAAAGGGAGCCAAAGCGTCAATCTGGATGCTCCACGAAGCCGGCCCATTGCCTACTGCGCCGGCTGCGCCAGCGAGCGCCCGCCGGCCTTCGCCCTTGATGGCCACGCCGAAACGGAGGCGCCGGTCGGCAAGCGACAGCCCGCCGCCGAGCGCCATAGCGGCGCCGCCGAGCCAGATCAGCGTCACCAGCGGCTTCCAATAAAGGCGGGCGGGCACGGAGCCGTCGGGCGCGCGGATCGGCGATCGAGACATAGATCTGGCCGAAATTGAAGCGTCTTGAGGCCCGCCTGGGTCGTGCTCATCTCGCGCGAAGCGAATTGGCGCCGCGCCGGTTCAATCTGAGCGACGACGGCGTCGCCCGAGCGCACGGTCACCGACGCGATCGACTCCTTGTAATTCGGCCCGAGCGCGCTCGCCGACCGAATCGAGGGTGACGGAATAGGGCCCGACAATTGCGGGGACGCCCTTGTGCAGGGTGGCGATCGTCTCGGCGCCGAAGCCAAGGCCGGAGAGCCCCAAGAGCGTCACGCCCAACCCGAGATGCGCGAGCGCCGCGCCGAAGAACGACAAAGGCAGGCCGAACGTGCGCTTCAGCGCCACGCCTGCGCAAGACTCCCGGTCGCCACGCGCGCATGACGACTTCGATCAGCGTGCCGATGATGACGAAGACGCCCAAGCCCATCGCGAGCGGCGCAAAGATCGGGCCGCCGTTGAGCCAGGCCGCGGCGACCACTGCCGTCACGGCGCCGATGATGATGGCGAAGGCCAGCCGCTGCACGACGCCCAGAAGGTCGCCGCGCTTCCAGGCGAGCGAGAAGCCGAAGGGCGCGGCAAAGCAGGCGGTGAGCAACAGCGCGCCGCAGGTGAGATTGAAGAAGGGCGCGCCGACGGTGATCTTCTCGCCGGTCAGTTGCTCGAGCGCGAGCGGATAGAGCGTGCCGAACAGCACCGTCGCGCAGGCCGTCGTCAAGCAGCAGATTGTTGACGACGAGCGCGCCCTCCCGCGACATCGGCGCGAACAATCCGCCCTGCTTGAGCATGGGCGCGCGCCAGGCGAAGAGGACGAACGAACCGCAAATGAACATCGCCAGAATCGCGAGGATGAAAACGCCGCGGCGCGGATCGTTGGCGAAGGCGTGCACGGACGTGAGCACGCCCGAGCGCACGAGAAAAGTGCCGAGCAGCGAAAAGGAAAAGGCGAGGATGGCGAGAAAGATCGTCCAGACTTTGAGCGCGTCGCGCTTCTCCATCACCGCGACCGAATGGACGAAGGCGGTGCCCGCGAGCCACGGCATGAGCGAGGCGTTCTCGACCGGATCCCAGAACCAGAAGCCGCCCCAGCCGAGCGTATAATAGGCCCAGAACGAGCCGGCGGCGATGCCGAGCGTGAGAAAGCTCCAGGCGACGAGCGTGAAGGGCCTCACGAAGCGCGCCCAGGCCGCGTCGATGCGGCCCTCGATCAGCGCCGCGGCGGCGAACGAAAAGACGATCGAGAAGCCGACGTAGCCGAGATAGAGCAGGGGCGGATGGATCGCGAGGCCGGGGTCCTGCAGAATCGGATTGAGGTCGCGTCCCTCGAACGGCGCGGGCGACGAGCCGCTCGAACGGGTTCGAGGTGAAAAGAATGAAGGCGAGGAAGGCGACGCTGATCAGGCCCTGAACGGCGAGCGCGTCGGCGCGCAAGGCGCGCGGCAATGCGCGGCCGAACAGGGCGACCAGCGCGCCGAAGATCGCCAGAATGAAAACCCACAGCAGCATCGAGCCTTCGTGGTTTCCCCATACGCCGGAGATCTTGTAGATCGCCGGCATCGCGCTGTTCGAATTCTCCGCGACATTGAGAACCGAGAAATCCGACGTCAGATGCGCGTTGACGAGCGCGGCGAAGGCGATCGCGATCAGCGTGAGCTGGATCATCGCGGCGTTGCGCCCGACGCCCATCAGGCCGTCGTCGCCAACGCGGGCGCCCCAGAAAGGCACGATTGCCTGGGCGAGCGCGGCGGCGAGCGCGAGCACGAGGGCGAAATGACCAATCTCGACAATCATTGTGTCGCCGCCGTGGTTCCCTCTTGCCAGCGGCCCTGTTTCTTGAGCGCGTCGACCACTTCGCGCGGCATATAGCGCTCATCGTGCTTGGCGAGAATCGTCTCCGCGCGCATCTGGCCGGACGCCTCCAGGACGCCTTCGGCGACCACGCCCTGACCTTCGCGGAACAGGTCCGGCAGCAGGCCCTGATAGGCGACGTTGAGGTCGTGGGCGCCGTCGGTGACGACGAACGCAACCCTCTGCTGATCGGATTTGACCACTGAGCCCATCTTCACCAGCCCGCCGACCCGCAGCCGCGCGCCAGGCGTCGCCGCTTTCTGGGCGACTTCTGATGGGCTGTAGAAAAACACGATGCTGTCGCTCAGAGCGTAAAGCGAAAGCCCTGCCGCCGCGCCAACGACGGCGAGGGCGGTGGCGATGAGCGCAAGGCGGCGGCCGCGGCGGGTCAATTGGCGTCTCCCAGGCCAAGATCGTGCGCCAGCGCGTCCAGACTCGCAACCGCATTGGCGTCAGACGCGAGCGCCTTATGCGCGTCGACCAGCGCCGCCTTGGCCTTGTCGGCCTCATGCAACACCGTATAGGCGCGAATAAGGCGGGACCATTCGTCGATGTTGCCGCCATTGCTGGCAAGCCGGGTGGCGAGTTTCGACACCATGCCCTCGATCATTGGCCGCTGCGCTTCGGGAATGGCGGCCGTATCCGCAGCAGGCGCTGGCTCCCCCTTCAGCGCCGCCAATCGGGCCTTCACCACGGTTCGCCAAGCCGCATCGGGCGGCGAGTCGGCGAGCAACGATTCGTAGTCCCCGATTGCCTCGGCCTTCTTGCCGTCCTGTTCGGCGGCCAGCGCGATATAATAGCGCGCCTGCGGCAGGCCCGGCTGATCGGTGAGCGCGCGATCGAACGCCTCGCGCGCCTGGTCCGTGACCACGCCCCCGGCGGCGGCGACCAGGGCCTCCCCGTAAGCAGCGCGGCGCGAGGGATCTTCGCCAAGAATGCGCAGCGCCTCGGAATAGGCGTGCGCCGCGTCGGCATAGCGTTGGAAGCGCATGTAAACCGGCGCGATCACCGCCCATCCCCGGCCGTCGTTGGGCTTGGCGACGAGCTGGGCTTCGACGGCCGCGACGGCCGCCTCGATGTCGCCGTTCGTCTGCGGGGCGACTTTGCGGCTCGCCAACGGCGCGTCGGGCAGCGCGGGCTGGCCGAGGCGCGCGTAGAGAGGAAAGGCGATCGACGGGAGCCCGATGGCGATCAGCGCGGCCGCCGCAAGACGATAGCGTCGCGTTGTGGGAAGCGCTTCAGCGGGGCTTGAGGACGCC
This sequence comes from uncultured Alphaproteobacteria bacterium, assembly GCA_963756955.1. Lineage (GTDB taxonomy): Bacteria > Pseudomonadota > Alphaproteobacteria > Rhizobiales > Beijerinckiaceae > Roseiarcus. Next base: position 12,914 of record CAVWPU010000043.1, on the reverse strand, counting down.
GCGATCAGGCGGCGCGCGGCTTCGGCGCGGGCGCTCTCCGCCTCCCCCTGCGGCAGGAGGCCCCGCTCGACGTCGCGCCTGATTTCCTCGAGCTGCGCCTTGTAGAACGCCGCTTCGTTCGCCGCGGGGTCTGCCTTTGCGTTCGGCGGCGCGCGAAGCAGCGGCCAAAGCGCCGCGAGGACCGCGCAAGCGGCCATTCCCGCCAGGACCAACCACACCATCAACCAGCCTCAGCGCCGCCCTGTGAGGAACTGCAAAAGTCCGCGCTCTGTTATCGCAAAGCGAAGTTGAGGTCTTGTCAAAACGTACTCAAATACCCAGCATCAATGCCTTAGCGACAGGTTGGGATTTTGGCGCGCGTGGAGGGATAGAGGTTTTTTTAGCGTGTTCCGGCACGTCCGTGTCGCTTTCGCCGGGACGCGCTCGGCCTTCCCAGTCCCGCGCGCTTCGTCCCGCCATATTGGCGGAAGGCACAGGCACTTGCGCAAAGGTCTTATCGTTTTAGCGTCATGGCTAGAATGACCTCTTGCCGGGCGTGCGGCGCCATGATCTCCACTGACGCCAGCGCTTGCCCCCGCTGCGGCGCTCGTTTCAACGGCGCGTTCGTTACTCTGGTGGGGTTTGCCGCAATGCTCGGGATCGCGGTTTTGTACGCTCTCTTGGACCGTTATTGGTGAAGGTAAAACGATAGAATATGGGAAAGACCTTTGCGGGCGCCGCTTTCCAGCTTCGGCCCCCAACGTTGTTTTATCGCCGGCTTAGAATCACAAAGGCCGCTCCGGGAGCGATAATTATCCACAAGGCTATCGTCAGTGCCATTGTCTTTCCTCCTACATTGGACGGCAGCCCTTTATGATCCTCGTCGGCATCAGACGAGCGGATAAATTCGGCCGCTTGTCCGCGTCGTGGCCTCGCCTGCCAGAAAAGGGAAGGCCTACGGCAGGTCGGCTGGTCAGCGCGGCGTCAAAAGCTTCAGGCGCCAGGCTCAAAACCTTAGCTCGTCATTTTCCAGCTTCCGTCGCCCTGTTTGCAGGCGACGCCCCGGCCGCGGTTCGCCCGGCCGGCGACGTAGATGGTTTGCGAATAAGCGCGGCAGCCGTCGCCGGTCGCGGCGCCCGGCTCGATAAAGCCAAACACGCCCTGAGCGCCGCGCCATGAGCGTTTCTGCCCCGAATCGAGCGCCGCCACCTGCGCGTCCCACGCCGCCTGCCGGTCATCGTCCGCCAACGAGGCGCCGACCGGTCCGCCGAGGACGCCGCCGAGAGCCTGGCCGGTGGGAACAGCCGGGGCCGGGATCCCGGTTGGCGAGGGCGCAGCCATTGACGCTGCGACGCCGGCTGACGTCAGGGCGCCCGTGACTGGCGGCGCGCCGTCCGAGCCGACGCTCTGACAGCCAGCAAGCCCGATCGATCCAACGGCAATCATGAAAAGGCTTGGCCGCATCGGTCTCGTTCTCCCGGGCTCGGTCATTGGAGGTTCGCCATCGCGGATTCGCGAAGAGGGGCTGCTCACAGGCATGGCAGTCGCAGAATCGCCCGCAAGCCTCCGAGCGGGCTTTCATCGAGCTCGAGCGAGCCGCCATAGATCGAGGCGAGTTCGACGACAATCGAGAGCCCCAAGCCGGAGCCGGGCCGTGACTTGTCGAGCCGCTTTCCCCGCTCGATGGCCGCGGCGCGCGCGTTTCGGTCGAGACCTGGCCCATCGTCGTCGATCTCGGCGACAAGAAACGGGCCGGGATCCTTTTCAGCGGCCGTTGCGCGGGCAGCGTGAATTGAAACTCGCTCGCGCGCCCACTTGCCCGCATTGTCAAGCAGGTTGCCGATCAGATCGGTCAGGTCCTGCGCCTCGCCCCGGAACTTGAGACCCGGTTGCAGCTCGACGTCGAAGGTCAGGACCTGCTCGCCGTGTAGTTTCTCGTATGTGCGGACGAGCCCCTCGACGACCGGCTTCACTTCCGTCGCGGCGCCAAAGGTCCTGGCGCGGGCCGCGGCGCGGGCGCGGTCGAGATAGAACGTCACTTGCCGGCGCATGATCTCAGCCTGTTCGCGCACCTTCTCGGATAGGCTCGGGTTCTCTAAATCGGCCTCGTTCATCAGGACGCTGAGCGGCGTCTTGAGCGCATGGGCGAGATTGCCGACCTGGGTGCGCGCCCGCTCGACGATCTCCCGATTGGCGTCGATCAGCTGATTGACCTCGGTCGCCAATGGGGCGACGTCTTGCGGGAATTCGCCGGCGATGTGTTCGGCCTCTCCGCGGCGGATGGCCGCGACCCCTTCCTGCAGCACCCGGAGCGGACGCAGGCCAAAGCGAACCGCAAGCGCCGTCGAGCCGATCAGCGCGAGCGCCAGCGTCAGGAACGTCGCGGCAAGCGCATATTCGAAGCTCCGGTCCTGGCCCTCGATCACGTCGGCGTTGGCGGCCACTTGCACCAAGTATCGTCCGTCGTCGCCAGCGTCGATCTCGCGCTGGATCATCCGCACTCCATGCCCGCCCGGCCCCACCGCATAGCCGCTGAGGGTGGCGCCGCGATCGTTCCCCACTGCGACCAACTGCGGCAGCTGAGTTGCGAACAGAGACTTCGAGGCGCGGATTTCTGGCGGGTTCACGTCGGTGCGGGTGATCTGCCAATACCAGCCCGAGAACGCGAGCTCGAATTGGGGCGCGATCGCCGCTGGCGCCGCGGTCTTGCCCTCGTCGCTCGGAATCGCAACATTGGCGACCAACGCCTTGAGATACACGCCGAGCTGGTCGTCGAAATTGGCTTCCGTCCAGCGGGCGTTCAGAGCGCTCAAGCCCAGCCCTGCGAGCGCAAGGATGAGGATGCTCCAAAACGCCGCGGAAAGAAAAAGGCGCGAAGCGATCGAGCGCGCGCTGAACGCCTTGACCATACAGAAGCTTTACGGCACTTCCCGAACCGCGCCGCGCGCCGCGCTGGTCGCGAAAGCGGCGTAGGCGCGCAAAGCCGTCGAAACGGCTCTCTTGCGCGGCTTGGCGGGCTTCCAGGCGCTCCCGCCCTTGGCCTCCATCGCGGCCCGGCGCCGGGCGAACTCGGCCTCGTCCACCAGCACGTCGATCGTGCGGGCGGGGATGTCGATCGCGATCATGTCGCCTTCTTCAACAAGGGCGATCGTTCCGCCCTCGGCCGCTTCGGGCGACACGTGGCCGATCGAGAGGCCTGATGTTCCGCCGGAGAAGCGTCCATCGGTGACAAGGGCGCATGCCTTGCCGAGGCCGCGCGACTTCAGATAGCTGGTCGGGTAAAGCATTTCCTGCATGCCCGGACCGCCGCGCGGCCCCTCGTAGCGGATGACGACGACGTCGCCCGCCGCCACCTTGCCGCCCAGGATGCCCTGCACGGCGTCGTCCTGGCTCTCGAAGATGCGCGCCGGGCCTTTGAATGTGAGGCTGCCGGCGTCGACCCCTGCCGTTTTGACGATGCAGCCGTCGACCGCGATATTGCCATAGAGCACCGCGAGGCCGCCGTCCTTGGAGAAGGCATGCTCGGAATCGCGGATGACGCCACTGGCGCGATCCTCGTCGAGCGAGGGATAGCGCGCGGACTGGCTGAACGCGACCTGAGTCGGCACGCCGCCGGGCCCGGCCATGAAGAACTCGCGAGTCGCATTGCCGGTCGCGCGCTTGATGTCGTTGCGCGACAGAGCATGTTCGAGCGACTCGGCATGCACCATCCGGACGTCTCGATTGAGCAGGCCGGCGCGATCCAGTTCGCCCAGAATGCCCATCACCCCGCCCGCGCGATGAACGTCCTCGACATGCACGTCGGCCACGGATGGAGCGACCTTGCAAAGACAGGGCACACGGCGCGAGAGCCGGTCGATATCGGCCATCGTGAAGTCGATCTCGCCCTCGTGGGCTGCGGCCAGCAGATGCAGGACGGTGTTGGTCGAGCCGCCCATGGCGATATCGAGCGACATCGCGTTTTCGAACGCCTTGAATGTAGCGATGCCGCGCGGCAGCGCGCCTTCGTCGCCCTCCTCGTACCAGCGTCGCGCGAGATCGACGACAAGATGCCCGGCTTCGACGAACAGACGCCGTCGGTCGGCGTGAGTCGCCACCACCGTGCCATTGCCGGGGAGGGATAGGCCCAGCGCCTCGGTGAGGCAGTTCATCGAATTGGCGGTGAACATGCCGGAGCACGAGCCGCAGGTCGGGCAGGCCGAACGCTCTATCACCGCGACGTCGGCGTCGGAGACTTTGGAATCCGCAGCCGCGACCATCGCGTCGATGAGGTCGATGCTGCGCGTGCCCGTCGAGAGCTTGACCTTGCCCGCTTCCATCGGTCCGCCGGAGACGAACACCGCGGGGATGTTGAGGCGCATCGCCGCCATCAGCATGCCGGGCGTGATCTTGTCGCAGTTCGAAATGCACACGAGCGCGTCGGCGCAATGGGCGTTGGCCATGTATTCGACGCTGTCGGCGATGAGCTCGCGCGACGGCAGCGAATAGAGCATGCCGTCGTGGCCCATGGCGATGCCGTCGTCCACCGCGATGGTGTCGAACTCCTTGGCGACGCCGCCCGCCGCCTCGACCTCGCGCGCCACCAGTTGCCCGAGGTCCTTCAAGTGGACGTGGCCGGGCACGAACTGGGTGAAGGAATTGGCGATCGCGATGATCGGCTTGCCGAAATCGCCGTCCTTCATGCCGGTCGCGCGCCAAAGGCCGCGGGCGCCGGCCATGTTGCGGCCGTGAGTCGAAGTGCGTGAGCGATAAGCAGGCATGTGTCGCCTATAGAATGAAAAGACGCCGGTAGAGTGGCAAAACGGCAGCCATAGAGGCGCCGGCCGCCTGTCATATTCGCATTTTATCCCACGCGCCAGCAAGAGCGAGCCCGTACGGGCTCAAGCGCGAGCTTTGCGCCTCCCGAGTTGATCGGGCCCGATGGCGACGCGGATCATCATGGATCTTTGTGACGCAAAACGCTCGCGATGCGGGGTCGCTGGCGAAACCTTTCTCAGACGCGTCCGTAGACTCCCATTGGGGACCCACGGCGGGGCCTCCGGGGGAACAGTGCTCAGCGCTGAGGACGCCCCGGGATATCTCGGGCAAACAGGAGAGGCTCCATGACAATTCAAGCCAATCAGTCTGACATTGATCGTCCGGCGAAAAAAGCGGGGCGGCGAGATTTCCTTCGCGGCCTTGGGCTTGGCGCGGCGGGCGCGGCCGCCTTTGGCGCGACCGGCCTCAGCCAGACCAATGCCGTGGCCGCGACGGCGCCGAACCTCGATGTCGCTATTCTAGAGTTCGCTCTCAACCTCGAATATCTCGAGGCGGAATTTTATTTGCGCGCGGCGACAGGCGTGGGGCTTACTCCGGCTCTCCTTGGCCCCGGCGCCGGCCCGATCACCGGAGGCGCCAAGGTTCCCTTCACCATGCCCCTCGTGAAGGCCTATGCGCAAGAGATCGCCGACGAAGAACAAAAACATGTTGAGTTCCTTCGCGCCGCTCTGACCGCGTTGACTGGTTCTGTAATATCGGCTCCGGCGATCGATTTTGCCGAAAGCTTCCCGACGCTCGCCAGTGCGGCGGGACTTGGGTCCGGTTTCAACGCGTTCGAGAATGACATGACGTTCCTCCTGGCGTCTTATGTCTTCGAGGACGTCGGCGTTACAGCCTATCATGGCGCTGCGCCGTTGATCAGCAACAAGGCCATTCTCGATAAGGCTGCCGGCATTCTTGCGGTCGAGGCCTATCATGCAGGTCTCATCAGAACCGTTCTTTTTGCCAACGGCGCTAAGAGCGAGACCGCGGCGATCTCGAACCTCCGGGCCATCCTCGCCGGCACCGCCGGCACCCAGAATGTCGATGATCGCGGCGTCGGCGATGTGTCAGCGCCAACGATCACCGACGCGAGCAACGCTCTCAACGGATCATTGCTGGGCGGCTTCCCAACCAACACTCCTCCCGGAAACAACGCGATCGCCTACGACCGCACGACGCGCCAGGTCCTGAACATCGTATACGGCGCTAAGAATGCGACGAAGGGCTTGTTCTTCCCCAGAGGGCTCAACGGCGTCATCACGAGCTGAGCCAAAAAAGCTGCGGCCAATCCGATTGATTGGCCGCAGCTCGCCTACAATCGCCACGCGACATTGTGTACGGGCGAAGAGTGCGACGAAGGGCCTGTCTTTCAGCAAGTGATCACGAGGTGAGCGCAAAAAAACCGCGGCCAATCCGATTGATTGGCCGCGGAATTTCTATTCTGAGGCTTGGCGGATCGCCAAGCAAAGACGGCCCGCTTACGCGAGGCTTGCTCTTACGCGAGGCTCGCTTTGGCGCTCCGACGGCCCAAGGCTCCCAGGACCCCGAGACCCACGACGAGCATGACCCAGGTCGCCGGTTCCGGCGCGGCCGCTCCAGTGCCGATCGAGGCGCCCGGCGTGTCGTTATAGCCGTATTGAATCACCTCGGGTCCCAGCGTCGTGACGTATCCGAAGTGAACGCCGTCCGGCAGTTGGAACTGAATACCAATGCTGTCCTCGGCGATCGAATAGAGAATGCCCGTCGGGGACGGAAACGCGGTGAAACTATCATAGCCATTGCCGCCGATGGGCGTCCCTAACTCGAACGGAATTGGGACCCCCACAAACGAATTCACCAGCGCGTCTCCCCCGGTCGACACCGCATCAGCCGTCAAGCCGTCATTGATATAGGTGAAGGTGTAGGTCGCGGTTCCGCCGCCCAAGCTGATCGTATATGGCGTGGAACTGAAATCGGCGTCCGGAAAAAGGACGATGTTTTTCGCCTCGGCGCGGGCCATGGAAAGCGCGCAAAATCCTATGGCCAGAGCGGCCGCCGCGGATGCTCGTGGATGACGCTTTCGATTGTTCATGAGTGTCCCTCGCCTGCTCGCCCCTAGTCCAGCGTTGATGTTACGAAGCTGGCGGCGGAAGGTTTCAGGAGGGCTTGAGGTTTTCGCCTAGGGCGGACGTTGTCATGAGGTTTCCGGCCGCCGAGGGCGTCGGACCAGCCTTTTTTCCATGCGCTTCAAGCGCCGAGCCGCGATCTGCGCGGGCCGCTCAGTTGGCCTTGCTGTCGGCAGCCGGCTGATGCTGCATGCCGAGCATTTGCGGCAGCCACGCCTTGTGCTCGCTCTCGAGCAGGTCTTCGGTCATCGTGACGAGCTCCGGGAGGCTCATCGGCGCCTCCTTCTCGAGCCCCAGGATTTCCTCGAGTCTCGACTGCATCCCCGCGAAGCTTGCGATGAGATACTTGCGCCGGTCGATGAGGCCGTAAGCCGCGATCGAAGCCGCGATGGTCGTCGCCGCTCCGATCCACGGCGCGATCTCCTGCTGCCACACGCCGAGGGCGCCGGCGGCGACCGCGGCGAGGCCCGCTGCGAAGGCGACCCACCAGAGCCGATCGGCCGCGTCCTGGTTCCTCTTGCGCGCACTCCGGTAGTAGGCGATCTGGTCCGGGATCCGGCCCGCGGCGTCGCTTGTGTACCAGTCCTTCGTCATCGGGGTCGGCGGCTCGCGCTTGTCCCCGCCCCCTTCGGGGACCGGATTATCGCCGCGCACGAGGCCCTTGTCGGTCGCAGCCTTGACGATTTCGTCGCTGCGGGCCGCTAGCGCTTTCGCGGCGTCCGCGTCGGCGAGCGCGTAAGCGCCGGCCCGCGCCGCGTAGCGGTAGCATTCCGACTTGACGCCCTCTGCGACGGCGCGCGCCTGGATCCAGCCGGACTCGTCGCCAGTGCTCACGAACTGTCGGCCGAGAAAGGCGCCGACCGCCGAAGCGACCGTCGCCGCGCCGGCGATCCAGGCGCTCGCCGTGTTCGGCGCGACGGATGCGAGGGCGCCGAAGACGGCGGCCGCAATCACACAGAGGAGCGCCATGAAGTTCCACTTCTGGGTCTGACTTTGCAGGTCGCGCGCGGCCTTCGCCCAGCCGCGATAGGCGTTCCAGGACTGCCTCAGCATTCCCCATTCCCTCCATTTCCGTTGTCGAACGTGACCCGGCTTCTCATCCGCTAAAACGCCTTCAGGGCGCGCCCGCGCCGCCGCCCCTGTCGGCGCCAGAATGGCTAAAGACAACGAACGGAGCTGTCTGGGCCATGACCAAGCGGGCGACGACAGGAGGGAGCTTCGGGGCCGCTGTCACGCCTACAATCGACGCGCGAAACTCGCTGTGAGCAAGCTCACACCGGCCCCAGCCATTTCCGCTGACATCCGACATTCTCTCGCCCCCAAAGAGAGAACCGCTCTCGCCCCAAGAGAACCGGTTCACGCATTTGTCTTGAAGAGCCTGTCACGCACCCATCTTGGCCGCAACCCGAATCCGAGCTAGGCGACAACGACGCCCGAGCTGTGGTCCGTGTGGCGCATTTGAAGGCCGATCAGGGCTTGGCGCGCGCAAGCGCGGCTGCGCGGCCCGCGGCGGCATAGAGGTTGAGCCGCGAATAGACGCCGAAGCCCGATCCATCGTCCAGAAAGCCGCCCCCGGGTCCTTCCGTCTCGGTCAGGATGCGGTTCGCCTCCTCGAGGCTCAGCTTGGGGAAGGCGACTGTCAGCAGATATCCCGCTTCGGGCGCCAATGCGCCGACATCCTCGACCTTGTCCGCCATCTCAGGATGCGCGACTGCGAGTCCATAGGTCTGGGTTGAAGCGTAGAAGGCCTCGTTCATTGCGGGGGCGTTGAAGCGACCGGTGTCCTGGCGCGCGCAGGCCGCGACGGTATCGCCGCAGGCCGCCTCGAGCGCCTTCGTGATGTCAGTTCGCGCGGTCGCGACCGCCGCCCGGAAAGTCGTCGATCGTTTCCGGAACGCGTGGCGAGGACATTGCGGTCGCCCTGGCGAAGTCTTTCAGCGGCCGGCCTACATAGGCGGGATCGTTGGCGAGCAGATGCGCAAGATCATAAGTCGCGACGGTCCGTCCGCCCAGCACGTCCATGGCGTAATGCGCGCCCACGATGATGCGGTCGTTGCCGTATTCCGCGGCGCGGACGACCATCTCCTGATAGCGGTCGGGCACGAGCATGGCGAGAACAAGCGAACCCATATAGCCGTAAGTCGTGTGCCCGCTCGGGAAGGATGGGCTGTCGATCAGATTCATGATCGGGCCGCGGTTGTAGACGTCGTTGCCGGCCGGGACGTTGAAATAGTCCGGCCCCACGATCGGTGTGACCGTGGGCTCGGTCTGAAACGGACGGGAATCTCCATAAATGTTGGCGCCGGGCGTTCCGGCCAGTCGGCCATAAGCGCGGCCAAACGGATCGGGCGCTCCGCCGAAATCCTTGAAGATCGCCATGGCCTCATCGGACACCGGCTTCTTGCCGTTCGTGGTGCCGTTGGCGAAGAAATATTTGCCCGCGTTTGAATCGGAACCCGATGTCGAATTGGCGTAGGCGATCAGGTCGGCGACGGCGTTCGAGATGCTGGTGAAACGCTCCCGATCGAGATAATGGGCGCGCGCCTGGTAGGCCGCGCCGAGCGTCGAGCCGAAACCGTCGGCGAGCTGGGCAAGATCGCCGTCGGTGATGAAGGCGTCGCGCAGCGCCTGCTGCTGCTGTTCCGGGAACGGCAGCAGGGTCGGTTGCCGGATGACTTCGGTCTGGATTCCCCCGGTGACGGTGTAGTTGGAGGCGAGCGCGGCTTTGCCATCCGCGCTGTTCGCAAGGGCCGAGACAGGGGCAAGGCCTTTCAGGACGGCCATATTGGCGACGGTCTGAGCGTCGGCCGAAGCCGCGCCCATTATAAAGGCGAAAACCCCGATTCCGTATCCAAGTCTTGTCATGGCGCCACCTTTGCCCAACCGGCCGTTGACCGCTTTTCGACCCATTCCTTGGCGCCATCAAGACAGGGGGCGGCGACTGGTCCGCAGCAGCTCCGTCTTTTGAGTCAAAGGGGCTCGACTGGCGCCCCGAATGCAATCGACACATTGCGGTTGGGGCGGGAACAGGCGTCCGGTAAGTCGCTCGGAGCGGCCTTCTGAGGCGAGATTCAGGCGCTCGCTGCGCCTTCGGAGACCTCGTAGGTCCAGACCCGGAAGGACTTCAGGATGTGGGGTCCGAACGAGTTGATGAGCGGGATATCCGCCGCGTCCCGGCCTCGCGCGACCACGATCCTGCCGATCCGCGGAATGTTGTTGCGAGGATCGAAAGTCCACCACGATCCCTCGAGGAACACTTCGATCCAGGCGCTGAAATCCATCGGGTCGACGACGGGCACGCCAATGTCGCCGAGATGGCCGTTGACGTAGCGCGCCGGGATGTTGAGGCATCGGCAGAAGGCGACCGCGAGATGCGCGAAATCGCGGCAGACGCCGATCCGCTCCTGGTAGGCGTCGAACGCGCTTCTCGTCGAACGCGCCTGCTGATAGTCGAACTTGATGTGCTGATGGACGAAATCGCACACCGCCTGCACGCGCCCCCAGCCGGGCGGCGTCTGACCGAACAGGTCCCAGGCTATCTGGCTCAGCTTGTCGGTCTCGCAATAGCGGCTGCCCATGAGAAAGAGCAGGCACTCGTCGGGCAGGTCCGCGACCGGGACTTCGCGCGCGGCGAAGTTCGCCGGGTCGATCTTGCCATCGTCTTCGATCGTGGCGTCGCCCCAGATGGCGAAGTCGCCGGCGGGCGCGACCAGTCTGCGGCAACGATTGCCGAATGTGTCGAGATAGGTGGTGGTCGGGATGATCGGCGTCGTGAAGACCTTCTCGGCGACGCGGATGTCGGCCTTTCGATCTTCGCTCACCGACAAGCAGGCAAACCAGCGGGGTCGGCTGCGGGGAATTGATGGTGATTTCGTAACCGTAGCGGATCAGCATGGGTCGCGGCTCCTGATGCGTCTTATCGAGACGCGATGAACGAGCGGCCCCCCGGCGTCACCCTCGAAACGAATGATTACTCGAAAAAAGAGCGGCCGGCGCGAACGTCGCGCCGACCGCCGATTTTTCGTGTTCGCTTTTCGCTTCTATTGGGCGATCAGTAGTCCATTCCGCCCATGCCGCCCATTCCGCCGCCGCCGCCCGGCATCGCCGGAGCGTCGGCCTTGGGCCGGTCGGCGATCATGGCCTCGGTCGTGATCATGAGGCCGGCGATCGAAGCCGCGTCCTGGAGCGCGACCCGCACCACCTTCGCCGGATCGACGATGCCGGCGTTCAGCATGTCGACATATTGCTCGGTCTGAGCGTCGAAGCCGTAGGTCTGCGACTTGTTCTCGAGGATCTTGCCGACGACGATCGAACCTTCGACGCCCGAATTCTCGCTGATCTGGCGGATCGGAGCCTCGAGCGCCCGGAGCACGATGTTGATGCCGGACTGGACGTCCTCGTTCTCGTTGGTGAGCTTGCCGATCGCCGCCTTGGCGCGCAGGAGCGCGACGCCGCCGCCGGGAACGATGCCTTCTTCGACCGCAGCCTTGGTCGCATGCATGGCGTCGTCGACGCGATCCTTCTTCTCCTTGACCTCGACCTCGGTCGAGCCGCCGACGCGGATGATCGCGACGCCGCCGGCGAGCTTGGCCAGACGCTCCTGCAGCTTCTCCTTGTCGTAGTCGGAGGTCGTCTCCTCGATCTGCGCCTTGATCTGGGCGATCCGGGCCTCGATGTCGGCCTTCTTGCCGCCGCCGTCGATGATCGTGGTGTTTTCCTTCTCGATGCGGACGCGCTTGGCCCGGCCGAGCATCTGCAGCGTCACGTTCTCGAGCTTGATGCCGAGGTCTTCGGCGATCATCGTGCCGGCGGTGAGGATCGCGATGTCCTCGAGCATCGCCTTGCGGCGATCGCCGAAGCCTGGCGCCTTGACCGCCGCGACCTTCAGGCCGCCGCGCAGCTTGTTGACGACCAGCGTCGCCAGCGCCTCGCCCTCGATGTCCTCGGCGATGATGAGGAGCGGCTTGCCGGCCTGCACGACCGCTTCGAGGACGGGCAGCATCGGCTGCAGCGAGGACAGCTTCTTCTCGTGGATGAGAATGTAGGGGTCCTCGAGTTCGGCGACCATCTTCTCGGCGTTGGTGACGAAATAGGGCGAGAGATAGCCGCGATCGAACTGCATGCCCTCGACGACGTCGAGTTCGGTCTCGGCGGTCTTCGCCTCTTCGACCGTGATGACGCCCTCGTTGCCGACCTTCTTCATCGCGTCGGCGATCATCTTGCCGATCGTCTTGTCGCCGTTCGAGGCGATGGTGCCGATCTGGGCGATCTCTTCGGAGGACTGCACCTTCTTGGCGCGCTTCTCGATGTCCTTGACGACCGCGGTCACCGCGATGTCGATGCCGCGCTTGAGGTCCATCGGGTTCATGCCGGCGGCGACGAGCTTGAGGCCTTCCTTCATGATCGAAGCGGCGAGCACGGTCGCGGTGGTGGTGCCGTCGCCGGCGAGATCATTGGTCTTCGAGGCGACTTCGCGCACCATCTGCGCGCCCATGTTCTCGAACTTGTCGGAAAGCTCGATTTCCTTGGCGACGGTCACGCCGTCCTTGGTGATGCGCGGCGCGCCGTAGGACTTGTCGATGATGACGTTGCGGCCCTTGGGACCAAGCGTCACCTTGACGGCGTTGGCGAGAATTTCGACGCCGCGCAGCATGCGGTCGCGGGCGTCGGAAGAGAAGCGTACATCTTTGGCTGACATGAGTTTGGATCCTTCAATTCTTGAAAAATGGATTTGGTTTAGGCGGCCTTCTTGGACGTCTTTGGCGGCTGCCGCGCCTTCGATCACGCCCATGACGTCGGTCTCCTTCATGATCAGGAGCTCCTCGCCGTCGATCTTGACTTCCGTGCCCGACCACTTGCCGAACAGGACGCGCTCGCCGGGCTTGAGTTCGAGCGGGGTGATCTTGCCGCTCTCGTCGCGGCCGCCGGGTCCGACGGCGACGACTTCGCCCTCCTGCGGCTTTTCCTTGACGGTGTCGGGAATGATGATGCCGCCCTTCGTCTTGTCCTCGGCCTCGATGCGGCGGACGA
>CAVWPU010000042.1:0-160676 GCA_963756955.1 uncultured Alphaproteobacteria bacterium | reverse complement strand
AGCGGATCGAGGACGACCAGCCCGGCGGCGAGATTGACCCCCGGGCGCAGTTCTTTCCCTTTTCCTACGCCTCTGACGAACTGCCCGACATCGCCCGCGCGATGGAGCGCCTGTACAGCGATCCCGGCGGAGAGCTCGATCGCTGGGTGCGCCAGTTCGTGTCGTCAGGGGCGACGGTCCTGACCAGCCATCTCCTTATGACACTGACCTATGCGATCAAAGAAGGGTTCTCCTACGAGCGGCGCGAGGCGGCCGGCGTCCAGACGCCGCTGCAAACCTTGGAGCGACGCCGCGGCTCCTGCCGTGATTTCGCGGTCCTGATGATCGAGGCTGCGCGCGCGCTTGGCGTCGCCGCCCGTTTCGTCTCCGGCTATGTCTACGTCCCGAAGGACGACGACGAGCCCGTTCGCCTAGGCGGCGGGGCCACGCATGCCTGGTGTCAGATCTTCCTGCCGGGCGCCGGGTGGGTCGAGTTTGACCCGACGAATGGGCTGGTCGGCAGCAAGGATCTCATCCGCGTCGCGGTCGCCCGCAATCCCTCGCAGGCGGCGCCCCTGACCGGCGCCTTTTTTGGCGCTTCCGGTGACGAACTGGGTATGGAAGTCACGGTCGAGGTGACCCAACCCAAGCAGGTCGAACCCGTTACCCTCGAAGCGTGAGGCGGCTTAGCCCGTCAGTTTGTCGTAAGCACTTTTAGAGTGCCGCGCCGCTCAAGCACGTCGACGACGACTTTGGAGCCGGAGCGGCGCAGCGCGACATCGACCGCCCCGCCGTCCAGTCGCAGATTGAGCAGCGTCACCTCGTCGAGGAAGGCTGGCAGCGCCGGCTCCTCAAAAGTCACGTGCAGTCGTTCTGGATCGAAGCCGAGGCCAAGGGAGGCCTGCAGCATATAGAGCGGGGCGGCTGCAGCCCAGGCCTGCGGCATGCAGGCGACCGGATAGAAGGTTGGCCCGCGCGCACGCTGCCGCGGCGAAGCCGCAGAACAGTTCGGGGAGACGACGCAGGTCGACATAGTTCGAAGCGGCGAAAAGCCCCTCGAATATTCTTGCTGCCTCGCGCTTGAAGCCGTAGCGGGCAAGACCGGCGGCGATCAATGCATTGTCATGCGGCCACACGGAGCCGTTGTGATAGCTCATCGGGTTGTAGCGCGCCTCGCCGCTGGCAATGGTGCGCACCCCCCAGCCGCAGAACAGGCGCGGTCCCATGAGGGATTGCGCGACGGCCGCGGCCCGCTTCGGAAGCGCGATTCCCGTGAGCAGGGCATGGCCGGCATTGGAGCTTCGCACCCGGCAGGGCCGCTTCTCCCCGTCGAGCGCCAGCACGTATGTGTTGAGCGCCTCATCGAAGAAGGCGGCGTCGAAGTGCGTCCGCAGCGCTTGGGCGCGCCGATCGAAGGGGGCGGCGCGCTCGGTCTGGCCAAGCGCGCGGGCGATCGTCGCGGCGGCGCGCCAGGCGGCATAGGCGTAGGCCTGCACCTCTGCCAGGGCGATCGGCCCCTTTGCAAGCGCGCCGTGGGCGTGGAAGATGGCGTCGTGGCTGTCCTTCCAGCCCTGGTTGATCAGTCCATCTTCAGTCTGCCGGCCGTATTCGACGAACCCGTCGCCGTCGCGGTCGCCATAATTCTCGATCCAGCCAAGCGCCGCCTCGATGTTCGGCCATAGCGTCCGCAAGGTGGCCAGATCTCGCGTGCGTTCCAGATAGGCTCCGGCCAGCATCACGAAGAGCGGAGTGGAATCGACGCTTCCGTAATACCGTCGGAACGGCACTTCCCCGAGTTCCGCCATCTCCCCATGGCGGACCTCGTGCAGGATCTTACCTGGCTCCGCGTCCGCCGCCGCATCGAACCCGGTCGCTTGGTTGACGGCGAGATGCAGCAGGACGCCGCGGGCGATGGCGGGGTCCAGCCAGAGCGTCTCCAGCGCCGTTATGAGCCCGTCTCGGCCAAACACCGTGCTAAACCACGGAGTGCCCGCGTAAGGATAAGGGCCCTCGGGGGTATCGGTGATCAGCATATAGAGATCGGAGACGGAGCGGCGCACAGCCTCGTTGAAGATCTCATTCGAGGTTACGATCGCGGTGGCCCGCGAGGCAGCGGAGCGGAGCGCCCGCCGGGCCTCCCTCAGAGCCCGCCCAAACGAGCGACGAACCAGGTCCGCGCCAACAGTGTCGCACCCGATCGTCAGTGTCACCGTTCGCGCCTCGCGCGGGGCGAGGTCGAAGATGAAGGTTGCGCGCTCCGCCGTCAGCGCCTGCGGCGCGGGGTCGAAGCGCAACACGGTCTCTCGCCGGCGCCGGTCAAGGCCGCGATAGGCGAGCCGCACCCCGTTCCCCTCCACCTGTGGCGCTTCAAGCGCGCCGCGCCGCGCTCGCTCAGCCCCGCGCACCTCGAACAGGTCGGCGAAGTCCGCCTCGAAAGCGAGATCGATGCGGACTTGATGCCGGTGGTCATCAAAATTACGAAGGGCGATCCGCTCATAGCAGGCGCTGTCCCACAAAAAGAGCGAACGGCGCAGATGGAGGAGATCGTGCGCTAATATGAGCCTGCCCTCGGCGTCAAACAGGTCCGGGTTGGTGAGATCGCAAGTCAGCGTCACGTTGTCGTCGGGTAGGATCGAGGACAACAGCAGCGGACGCTGCCCGGCAATGGTCAGATAAAGATGCGAGAGGTAGCGCGTGTCCCGGTGGTAAAGTCCCTCTGGACTGCCTGGCTCGGAGAGCGCATCGCCATTATGGTCGAAGACGGCAAACGTGTCGCCGTGCTTCAGTATGCGTGGCCGCCGCTCCTGCCGCGAAGCCACGGCCGGAATCAAGAATTGCGTCGGTCGCGTGTCCGGGCCGATCAGCGCCGGCGTATCGCTGATCGCGTCCACTTTCATCTTGTCCTGCATGCAAGAGCTAGATCAGGCGACCACCTGAAGGTCAATGTCGCCCCCCACGGCGTGGCTGACTCCGTTCGGCGCCGCCGGAACGCGGATTTCGGCGCGGCGCACACCCGGCAGGCCACGATAAATGGCGAGGTAATCGCGAGCCATGCGTTCGGCGGTAAAGCGCTCCTCGAATGTGGCGCGTACCTCAGCGCGATCGAGTTTCTCGACGGAATGCACGGCCGCGACCGCCTCCTCGATTCCGTTCACCACGAAGCCGGTGACGCCGTCGTCGATCACCTCCGGCACAGATCCGTTGCCGAAGGCGATCACCGGGACGCCGCAGGCCATCGCCTCGATCATCACGAGGCCGAAGGGTTCCGGCCAGTCGATCGGGAATAGCAACGCGCGGGCGTTGCCGAGGAAGCCGGCCTTCTGGTTCTCGTTGACCTCGCCGATGAACTCGACATTGGGATGCGCCGCGACCATTGGCGCGATGACCTCGTTCCAATAGTCCTGATCGGCCTTGTCGACCTTGGCGGCGATCTTCAGCTTGAGCCCCGCGCGCCCGGCGATTTCGATAGCGCGATCGGGCCGCTTCTCGGGCGAGATGCGGCCGAGGAACGCCAGATAGTCGCCCTTGGGCCGGGCGTTGAAGGGCAGCAGGTTTTTAGGCAGGCCGTGATGCACGGTGCCAGCCCAATTCACGGGCGGCATGGGCCGTCGCTGATCGTCCGAGATCGACACGAGGGGGTGATGTGGGAAGGCGCCATAAAAAGGCTTCAGATCCGGCATGTCGAGTTCGGCCATGCAGCGTCGTGACCATGCGGCCCGCAAAGGCGCTGGCGAGCGGGTAATGAAGGAAGTCGACATGGAAGTGTAGCGCGTCGAACTCCGCGGCGCGGCGACGCACTTCCTCAATCATCATCACGTGGTACGGCAGCGGGTCGCGGACCGCCGGATTGAGGCGTAGCGCCATCTCTGAACACGCCACGAGTTTGGCTTGGGTCTTGGAGTTGCCGCTCGCGAACAGCGTCACCTCATGGCCCTGACGGACCAATTCCTCGGTGAGATAGGACACGATGCGCTCCGTGCCGCCATAGAGCCGGGGTGGGCAGCATTCCGTGAGCGGGGCGATTTGGGCGATCTTCATAGGCAAAACCTCTCATTTGGGCGAAGCTTTGACCATGAACGCGCGGTCGACGTGGTTAGGGTCCGCAAACGAAGCGCAATGGCCTCGCGATGTGGTGGACCATTATCCCGCCTCGTCGGTGGACCTCCCCACGCTTCGAAGCAGGTAGACCACCGCCGGGCGCCGCGAAAGGCCGAGGGCGAAGACGAGCCCGCAATCCGCATCATGTAATGGGATGCGAAGGGAAGAACCCCTATTGACTATAACATAGGATCTGATTTTGCTCATACAAGTCTTGGTGGAGCGCATTCCTGACATCTCGGCGGGGCTCAGAGGTGAAAAACATGTCTGTCGATCCCAACCGACATTCTATTTTGTGTGATCAGAACGTGTGCTTTAGAGAATGCAAGCCTTTTTGCTTGGATTTATTCAGATTTACTTGATTGAGGGGCTGCCGGAGCCGGATCCTAGGCGTTCGGCGAGCGCGGGGGCGCGCCAAAGCCGCCGCTTGCGTCGAGCTGCAAGCGCCGGTATTCAAGTCGCGCGGGTGCGGAATTGAGGTTGTTCGTGGGGGCAGGGGGCCAACCGGCCGTTCTTTCCGGAGTATTGTGGGCTGCGCTGGCGGTTGCGCCGGCTGCGGCCGCCGATATGTCCAGCCTGGGCATCGACAACACCATGCCGGCGCCTGCGCCGGTCATCCAGCCTGGACCCACGACCTACATCAACTTTCTCGATGAGGCGCGCGTCGGCGTTTACGCTCACAACTGGATCCACGACGAGGGCTCGCCGGTCGACGTGTCGGGCGAACTGCTGTCGACGCCAATCGGCTACGCCAACAACATCGGCGGCCCGTGGTTCTCTTGGTTCTTCAATCCGCGCATCAACCTTGGCGCGATGATCAATACCGGCGGCAAGACGAGCTACGGCTTCACCGGCCTGACCTGGCGCATTCCGATCTACAAAGGCTTCTTCTTCGAGGGCGAGTTTGGCGCCGCGGTCAACACCTCGCCGTTGCGTGACGAACCGGACCGTGTGAACACGGGTTGCCGCTGGGACTTCCGCGAGTTCAGGCGGCTTCGGCTACCAGTTCGACGAGCACTGGGACGTGATCGCCAATGTCGAGCACATCTCGCACGCGAGCCTGTGCACGCATATCAACCCAGGCCTGACCCAGGTTGGCGCGCGGATCGGCTATAAGTTCTGACCGCTCGCGCGGCGAGCCCGTCCTCTCGCGGAAGCCCTTAGCTCGCGCCGACGCGCTCTCTCGTGTCCTCGACAAGGAAGTCGCCCAATCCGTCGAGCAAGGCGCTCCATCCATGTTCGCGGCCTTCGACTCCGTCGCTCGGCGGGACGACGCACATCTGCTCTGTGTATTTTAGCCGGGTCCCGCCATTCTCGTCCTTGAACGTGATGGTCGTGAGCGAAACCGTGTGCACGCGACCGTTCACGGCCATTGAATAGGCGAGAACAATGCGCTCGCCCTCTTGGATCTCGAAGTATCGTGTCTCGTTGATGTGCTCGCCCATGTCGCTGCGAAACCGGCTCCGCTCGAAGCCGCCCGGACGGAAGTCCATTTCGAGCGCCTTGTTTCGTAGCCAGGCCGCCTTCTTCGCTGGAATGCTCCACGCCGCCCAGACGTGGGCCTTGCAACTGGTATAGACTCGTTCGATCGTGAAGTCTCTGTGGTACGGCGTGTTTTCGGTCATCCATTCTCTCCTTGCTCAAGGTAATCGCCGAGATCGTCGAGGCGACTCTCGCATTCCGTGCGATGGCGCGCGACCCAATCCTCCACCCAACGCAACGCGTCTGGCTCGAGCCGCGCGGTGCGAATGCGTCCCTTCTTATGGGTGCGGATCAGACCGGCGGATTCGAGGACCCGTAGGTGTTTGAGGAAGGATGGGCCTGCGAGATCGAATGGCCGCGAGAGCCGCGAGACGGACGCGGGCCCGGAAGCCAACCGCTCGACGACGGCCAGTCTTGTCGGGTCGGATAGAGCGTCGAAGATCTTTGTGAGCTCAGGATAAAAGGTAGCCATTCGGCTACCTAACTTACATTTTCTTTCCCGTCAAGATAGATATCCAACTAGCTACGTATCGGCTCTCGCTACCGAGCCTCTGAGAGACGCGACCAAAGGCCGCCCAGGGAACGATGTCGCGAATTCAGGGCAGGTGACGCGGTGATTGCGCTTCAGTTTCCACCTCGTCGGATCGCTGCGGACGACCGTCACGGCGTCTGCCGGATAGACGGATTCCTGCCCATAGGCGCCCCCATGCACGGCCTGGCAGTCGTCGCAATGGCAGAAGAACTGGACGATCGGCTCGGCGCTGATTTCAAGCTCGATTGCTCCGCAGCGGCATTCGACCTTGGTCATTCGCTTTGCTCCTGCTTACGACGCCGCCTTCGCCAATGCCCGCGCCATGCGCTTACGCCAATCGGCGCCCTGAGCGCGGAAATGCTCTACGACCGCTCGATCGAGGCGTAACGTCACGGGCTCAAGCGTCTTGTCGAGCTTCGGCCGGCCGGGGCCGCGTCGCGCGCTTTCCGCCAGAACCGGAAGCACTTCGGCAAACGGCCGAAGCCCCGCGATCTGCTCGTCCGTCAGCTCCGGGTTGTCTGGATCACTCGCAATCATCCGTTGAATTTCCGCCTCTTCATCATCGGTGAGGGGGCGATTTGCCGAGAATTTCTTTGAGGTCATCGTCCTCGCTCCTTTCGGCTCGCAGGTGGCATCGAAATCATCGAGATGGCCTCGGCGCCCGACGGTTTGAAGACCACGGTGATCGTGATCCCGGCCCATTCTCCAACTACGACAAAGCGGCCGGTATCCGTTGGTCGTAGCCCGCCTTCAGAGAAGAAGTCGGTATCGAGATCGGCGAAGTTCAGACCGTGCTTGGCGAGATTGGCCAGACGCTTAGGCTCGTCCCAGACGATCTTCATGAATTTCTGTACACGAGAATGCAGACCTTGGCCATATTTTCGTGTACGGAAACAGGTTGGCACGCGCCCGTCGCATAGCGGCCCCTTCCACCACGTCCACTTTTCCGCTACTGAGCGCGCCTCAAGGCCGCCTCGCCAACGGCCTCCCGCGGCCGCTCCACGGAAGCACACGAGATGAAGCTCAGCCTTCCGACCGATTTCGGTCGCGAAGCGGGGTTTTTTCGTGCGAAGGCGGTTCGGATGAGACAGGCTCCGAGCGACGAGCCCAGGAACCCAATGCCCAAACGGACCGACATCTCCACTATCCTCATCATCGGCGCGGGCCCGATCATCATCGGCCAGGCGTGCGAGTTCGATTATTCGGGGACGCAGGCCTGCAAGACGTTGCGCGCCGAAGGCTACCGAATCGTCCTCATCAATTCCAATCCGGCCACCATCATGACCGATCCGGACATGGCGGACCGGACCTATATCGAGCCGATCACGCCTGAGATCGTCGAGAAGATCATCGCCAAGGAGCGTTATGCGATCCCGGGCGGCTTCGCGCTTCTGCCAACCATGGGCGGACAGACGGCGCTCAATTGCGCGCTCTCGCTTCGCAAGATGGGCGTGCTCGAGCGATACGACGTCGAGATGATCGGCGCCACGGCGGACGCGATCGACAAGGCCGAGGACCGCGAGCGGTTCCGCGAGGCGATGACCAAGATCGGCCTCAAGACGCCGCGTTCGCACCAGGTGAAGACGCTGAGCCAAGCGTTGACCGCGGTCGCCGACATCGGCTTGCCCGCGATCATCCGCCCGAGCTTCACCATGGGCGGCACCGGCGGGGGCATCGCCTACACACGAAGCGAACTGATCGAGATCGTCGAGCGCGGCATCGACGCTTCTCCGACCGATGAGGTCCTGATCGAGGAGAGCGTGCTCGGCTGGAAAGAGTTCGAGATGGAGGTGGTGCGCGACAAAAAGGACAATTGCATCATCATTTGCTCGATCGAAAACATCGATCCGATGGGCGTCCATACCGGCGATTCGATCACCGTCGCTCCGGCGCTGACGCTGACCGACAAGGAATTCCAGATCATGCGCGACGCCTCGATCGCGGTTCTGCGCGAGATCGGCGTCGAAACCGGCGGCTCGAACGTGCAGTTCGCGGTCAATCCGGCCGACGGGCGCATGGTGGTCATCGAAATGAACCCGCGCGTCTCGCGCTCGTCGGCGCTCGCCTCGAAGGCGACCGGATTTCCGATCGCCAAGGTCGCGGCTAAGCTCGCGGTCGGCTACACGCTCGACGAGATCGCCAACGACATCACTGGCGGCGCGACGCCGGCCTCGTTCGAGCCGACGATCGATTACATCGTCACGAAGATCCCGCGCTTCGCCTTCGAGAAGTTTCCGGGCGCCGAGCCGACGCTGACGACGGCGATGAAGTCGGTTGGCGAAGCGATGGCGATCGGCCGCACCTTCCCGGAATCGCTGCAGAAGGCGCTGCGCTCGCTCGAGACCGGTCTCGACGGGCTCGACGAGATCGAGATCGAGGGACTTGGCCACGGCGATGACCACAACGCGCTGCGCGCCGCGATCAGCCAACCGACGCCCGACCGCCTGCTCAACGTGGCGCAGGCGATGCGGTTGGGCATGGGCGTCGAAGAGATCCACGAGTGCAGCAAGATCGACCCCTGGTTCCTCGAGCGGATCGCCGAGATCATCGCGATCGAAGGCAAGGTGCGCGCGCACGGCCTGCCGCCCGACGCTGGCAATATGCGAGCCCTGAAGGCGAGCGGCTTTTCCGACGCCCGCCTCGCGGCGCTTGCGGGAAAAGCCGAGGCGGAGGTGGCTGCGGCTCGCAAGCGGCTCGGCGTTCAGCCCGTGTACAAGCGGATCGACACCTGCGCCGCCGAATTCGCTTCGCCGACCGCTTATATGTATTCGACCTACGAAGCGCCGTTCGCCGGCCACGCCAGATGCGAATCGAACCCTTCGGAGCGCGAGAAGATCGTCATCCTTGGCGGCGGACCCAACCGGATCGGGCAGGGGATCGAGTTCGATTATTGCTGCTGCCACGCCGCGTTCTCGCTGAGCGCCGCGGGCTATGAGACGATCATGATCAACTGCAATCCGGAGACCGTCTCGACCGACTACGACACGTCGGACCGCCTCTACTTCGAGCCGCTGACCGCCGAGGACGTGCTCGCGATTCTCGACAAGGAGCGCGAGCGCGGCGCGGTCAAGGGCGTGATCGTTCAGTTCGGCGGCCAGACGCCGCTCAAGCTCGCCCACGCGATCGAGCAGGCGGGCGTCCCGATCCTTGGCACTTCGGTCGATTCGATCGATCTCGCCGAGGACCGCGACCGCTTCAAGCGGCTGCTCGACAAGCTCGGCTTGAAGCAACCGAAAAACGGCATCGCCTATTCGGTCGAGCAGGCGCGTCTCATCGTCGCCGATCTCAAGCTGCCGCTCGTTGTGCGCCCGTCCTATGTGCTGGGCGGCCGGGCGATGGCGATCATCCACGATCAGACCGCGCTCGACGACTATCTCCTTGGAGTTTTGCCGGGCCTGGTGCCGTCCGACGTCAAGGCGCGTTATCCCGAACGACAAGACTGGGCAGATCAACACGGTTTTGGGCAAGAACCCGCTGCTGTTCGACCGCTACCTGGCGGACGCGATCGAGATCGACGTCGATGCCTTGAGCGACGGCGAAACGGTGGTCGTGGCCGGGATCATGGAGCACATCGAGGAGGCCGGCATTCACTCGGGCGACAGCGCCTGCTCGCTGCCGCCGCGTTCGTTACTCCCGAGACGATCGTGAGCCTCAAGGAGCAGACGCAAAAGCTTGCGCGCGCCCTCGAGGTCGGCGGCCTCATGAACGTGCAATACGCGCTCAAGGACGGCGAGATTTACGTGCTGGAAGTCAACCCGCGCGCCTCGCGCACGGTGCCGTTCGTCGCCAAGGTGATCGGCAAGCCGATCGCCGCGATCGCCGCCCGCATCATGGCGGGCGAAAAACTCGCTTCGTTCGATCTCAAGCTTGAGAAGCTCGACCATGTCGGGGTCAAGGAAGCCGTATTCCCTTTCGCCCGCTTCCCCGGCGTCGACACCGTGCTCGGGCCGGAAATGCGCTCGACCGGCGAGGTGATGGGCATCGATCGCTCTTTCGAGGTCGCCTTCGCCAAGAGCCAGCTCGGGGCCGGATCGCGGCCGCCGACCTCGGGCGCCGTCTTCGTCTCGGTGCGCGACGTCGACAAGGAGAAGATCGTCGAGCCTTTGCGCAAGCTGCAGGCGCTCGGGTTCAAGATCCTGGCCACCGGGGGCACCCAGCGCTACCTGACGGCTCACGGCCTCAAGGCGGAAAAGGTCAATAAGGTCTCCGAGGGCCGGCCGCATGCGGCGGATGCGGTGCGCAACGGGGCTGTGCAACTGATGTTCAACACCACCGAGGGGGCGACCTCGCTCGCCGATTCCAAGCCCTTGCGCCGCGCCGCCCTCTTGCAAAAAACGCCCTACTACACCACAATTTCAGGGGCCATCGCCGCGGCCGACGGGATCCGCGCCGTCGCGAGCGGCGAACTCGAAGTCAAGGCGTTGCAGGATTATCTGGCGTGACGGCGAAGAAAGACGCCGTCGACGGCAGTATTTTTTTACGGATAGACAATGGACAAGCTACCTATGACCGCCGCAGGCCACGCAGCCCTGGAGGCGGAATTTCTTCGTCGTCAGCAGGTCGAGCGACCGCGGATCGTCGCCGCGATCTCCGAGGCGCGATCGCACGGCGACCTGTCGGAAAACGCCGAATATCATTCCGCCAAGGAGGCGCAGTCGCATAACGAGGGCCGTATCGTCGAGCTCGAGGACCTCTTGCAACGCGCCGAAGTGATCGACGTCTCGAAATTGAACGGAACAACCATCAAGTTCGGCGCGACGGTCACGCTGATCGATGAAGACACCGAAAAGCAGAGCAAATTTTCAGATCGTCGGCGAGAGCGAGGCGGACGTGAAATCGGGCAAGGTGTCGATCACCTCGCCGACCGCGCGGGCGCTGATCGGCAAGAAGGCGGGCGACAGCGTCGAGGTGAACACGCCTGGCGGCGGCAAGAGCTATGAAATCGTCAAGGTCGCCTATATATAGCCAGCATGGTCTGAGCGACCCGGGAGTCTGCGTCAGGGAGAAGTCTGCGTCATGTCCGCGTTCCCCTTGACCCGCCGCGCCGCGATTGCCGGGCTCGGAGCGTTTGTTCTTTCAGCCCTGGCCCAAACGCCGGTTGCTTGGGCTCAGCCCGGTCTCCGCATCCGCGCGATCAAAGTTGATGTCTCGCCGATCCGGCAGAGCATGGGAGATCCGACCGCGGCGTGGGTGGAGGAGGCGCTTCCCGGCGCGCTCGCCCAGTCGCTTGCGCCCTATATGGCGCCCGGCGACCGCGGCGGGGCGACGCTGGTGGCGCGGATCGACAATCTCTATCTCGGACCGAGCAGTGGCGGGCCCGGCCCTCTTGGGTCTGCGCAGGACACCATCAACGGCAGCCTGAGCCTGCGGGGCCCGCGTGGCGTCGCCGCCAACGTGCCGCTCCGGGCCATCAGCTCGTATTACCCGATCGCCGTCGATCAAACGCTGGTCGAGCGGGCCTTGCAGGGTCGCGTCGTCGCCCTCGCGCAGGCGTTTGCGGGATGGGCGCCGAGGCAGCTGGGGCTTTAGAGATTTAGCTCCGAGAGGGCGTTGCGCTGTTGGGGGTCCCGTCGCGCGCTCGCAGTTCGACGCTTATCTGAGCGTTGTATTGGTTCGGCTCGGGGCGTCGCCGGAAGGAAAAGACAGATGGTCGCCAGCGCCATGACTCGCCGGGGCGCACTCGCCTCCCTTGGCGCATTCGGCCTTTCATTGACGGGCGCCTCCGGCGCGCGAGCCCAAGGCGGGCTCGAGATTCAGCAACATCGTGGTCAACGTCGAGCCGCTTCGCGCGCTCGCCGGCGATCCGACAGCGGCCTGGATGGAGCAGGCGCTCGCGCAGGCTTTGCCTCCCGTGCTGGGAGCTCATCTCGCGCCCGGCGACAGAAGCGCGCCCATTCTCGAGGTCCAGATCGACTGGATCTACCTCGCCCCAAGCCCTGGCGGGCCGGGGCCGAGGGGATCGGCGCAGGACACGATCATCGGAAGCTTCCTTGTTCGTGGACCGCGCGGTGCAATCGAGTCTGTGATCCCGTTGCGAGCGATCGCCTCCTATTATCCGAGCGCCGTCGACCAAGCGCTCGTCGCGCGAGCCTATCACGGGCGCATTGTCGCTCTCGCGCAGACCTTCGCGGGCTGGGCCCCGAGGGAGCTCGGGCTAGCGTAACCGCGCGCCACCCACCGCCTCGCCCCTCGAGGAGCCGTGCGGGGCAGCGGCGTGCCGGATCGTCTTCGAGACGCGTCGCCTTCGCGCCGCACCGTCCTCATCCTGGCGCAATCTCCCGATTGCCTCGGCTGCGCCCGTGCTATAGCCCGCCGCCATGGTTGGCGCGGGCACGGACCGGACAAGACCGCAACTTGGCGGCGGTCCGGCGATCATTCTGGTTCGGCCGCAGCTCGCGGTGAACATCGGCATGTGCGCGCGCGCCATGGCCAATTTCGGCCTCGACGACCTGCGCCTGGTCAACCCGCGCCAAGGCTGGCCGCGCACCGACGAGTATCGCGAAGTCGCCTATTCCGCCGCGGCGGGCGCGACCGATCTTCTGGACGCGGCGAAGGTCTTTCCGAGCGTCGAGGCGGCGGTCGGCGATCTGCACAGCGGTCTACGCGGCGACGGCGCGCGAGCGCGGGCAGATGAAGGCGGTCTTGACCCCGAGCGTCGCCATGGGCGCGACCGCGGCGGCGACCGGCGAGAAGCGCGGCATCCTGTTCGGGCCGGAGCGCACCGGATTGGACAATGACGAAGTCGCGCTCGCCGACGCGATCATCACCTTTCCGTCGAGCCCCACCTACGCCTCGCTCAACCTGTCCCAGGCGGTTCTGCTCTGCGGCTACGAGTGGTTCAAGGCCGCCCACGGCGACGCGCCGCCGCCGCCGACCGATCCCGCGCCCCCAGTCGCCGCCGGCGCAGCGCGAGATGCTGCTCGCCTTCTTCGACTATCTCGAGGGCAAGCTGGAGGAGAACGGCTTTTTCCGCCCGGTGACCAAGAAGCCGGGCATGCGGCGGAACCTGCGCAACATCTTCCATCGCATGGAGCTGACGCAGCAGGACGTGCGCACCTTGTGGGGCGCGGTGGTTCGCCTGGTCGAGGGGCCGCGGGTCGAGGTCCAGACGCGCAAGCGGGTGCGGAGAAAAAGACCGAAGGGTGAACTCGAGAATCTGAGCTGACGCGAGTCTCGCAGCTCAGTTTAACGTCAGACATAAAAAAGCTCTCCAAACAATAGCTTGTCTGGAGAGCCGAAGATTTAGAGCGAACTCGAAAGTCCGCGCTCAAGCTCTGCTTATTGCGCGGGAGCCGCAGCCGGCGCAGCCATCGGAGCCGCGTGGTGGTGGTGATGATGGACGTAGTGATGATGGTGGTGATGATGGTGGTGGTGATGATGCATCGGCGCGGCCATCGGAGCGGGAGCCGCCGGCGCGGGTTCTTGCGCCATGGCGTAGCCGGCGAGGCCGAGCGAGAGAACCGCCGCGGCGGCAAGGGTCTTGATCATGGGAGAAGTTTCCTGTGGTTAGCGAACCCGAACGGGTCAGCGCGAGCCATAGAGATCGCTCGCCTGAACTCAATATGAACCACCGAAGGCGCTGATTGCTCCGGGCGAAGCTTCAGCCGCTCCAGGCTTCGGAGCATCGGTTCGTGATCCGAGCGACGAAAGGCATTCGGCGATGGCCGTGAGCAGCATGACCGGATTTGCCCGCGCCGCCGGCAGCGGCGGCACGTGGCGGTGGACGTTCGAGCTCAAGACCGTCAACGCCAAGGGCCTGGACATCCGCCTGCGCATGCCCGCGCCCTTCGATCGGGCGGAAGGCGAGGCGCGCACGCGGCTCGCCAAGGCGCTGGCGCGCGGGACCTGCTTCGCCACCCTGTCCGCGCAGCGCGAAGGGGCGACGACTGCGGCGCGCATTGATCTCGCGGCGCTCGAATCGATCGCCGTCGCCGCCCGCGCCGCGGCGGTCAAGGCCGGGCTCGCGCCCCCGACCATGGACGGACTGCTGGCGCTGCGCGGCGTGCTCGAGGCGGCGGACATCGAGGACGACGAGGCGGCCGTGAGCGCGGCCTGCGCGGGCGCGCTCGCGAGCCTCGATGAGGCGATCGCCGCGCTCACCGCCGCGCGCCGGTGGGAAGGAGGCGGCGCTCGCCTCGGTGCTCAAGGACATGCTCTGGTCCATCGCGAGCATTGTCGACGCCGCCGACGCCAATCCGGCGCGCCAGCCCGAGGCGGTGCGCGAGCGACTCGCTCAGAGCGTTCGAGACGCTGATGGCCTCGTCGCGCGGCTTCGATGAGAACCGCCTCCACCAGGAGGCGATCCTGCTCGCCGCCAAGGCCGACATCCGCGAGGAGCTCGACCGGCTCAAGACCCACTGTCGCCGCCGCGCGGGCGCTGATCGACGAAGGCGGCCCGATCGGCCGGCGGCTCGATTTCCTCGCCCAGGAGCTGGCGCGGGAGGCGAGCACCCTCTGCGCCAAGGCCAATGACGTGAGCCTGACCGCGCAGGGGCTTGAACTGAGAGCGCAAATCGAGCAATTCCGCGAGCAGGTGCAGAACGTCGAGTGAGATTCGAAGCGATGGCGGCGAGCCGGCGAGGCATGATCCTGATTCTGTCCTCGCCGTCGGGGGCCGGAAAGACGACGCTGACCCGGATGCTGATGCAGGACAGCGCGCTCGATCTCACGCTCTCGGTTTCGGTGACGACGCGGAAGCGACGCTCGTCCGAGGTCGACGGCATCCACTATCACTTCATCGACCGGGGCGAATTCGAGCGGATGAAAGCGGCGGGCGATTTGCTCGAATCGGCCGAGGTGCACGGCAACGGCTATGGCACGCCGCGGGCGCCGGTGGAGAAGGTGCTCGCTCAAGGCCGCGACATGCTGTTCGACGTCGACTGGCAGGGCGCGAAGCAGGTGCGCGAACGGCTGGGCGACGACGTGGTCAGCATCTTCGTCCTGCCGCCGTCGATGCGGGAATTGCGCGCGCGCCTCGAGCGGCGGGCGGAGGACACGGCCTCTTCGATCGAAGCGCGGTTCCAGAACGCCCGAAACGGAGATCGAGCGCTGGCGCGACTACCATTACGTGGTCGTCAACGACGACCTCAACCGCGCCTATGGCGACGTGAAGACGATCGTCGCGGCCGAGCGGCTGCGGGCGAGGCGAGTCCAGGCCGGCGTTGAGCAGCTGGTCGAGCGACTGATGGCCGAGCGGGCGTCCACGAAATAAGATAGCTATGTCAGTCCATTGTTGCAGGTTGTTGATGCGCTTTTGCTGATAACTTCATTTGCTATGGGAACTGCTGCGGCCGGGTATGATCTCGAAACTTCGAAGTCCTCGCCCCGACGGCGCGGGCCGCTGGCCCTCGGGAACTCGCAGGAAGGGACAGGCTGTTAACTCAAGCCAGTTGCCGACATGGCTCGAATATGCAGCTATCGAGGTTGTGGGCGAAGGGAGCGGAAATATGAGCACCTGGGCGCCTTCCAAGCGCGCTCGAATGGAACGCATTGACGCCGAGGCGGACGCGCTGATCCGCGATCTCGGCGATCGGGCGTATCAGGAGGCGCGCCGAAGGGAGCACGAGGCCAGTTCCGATGCGATCGCCGAGGATTGGGCGCTCGTCGCGCAGGCGATCGCGCGGAAGACCGGCAGCCGTGTCGGCCTCAATCTTTCCACCCAACTGGAGATGAACACCTTCTTCGTGCTCGATCGCGAGCCGGGCGCGACGCACAAGCCTCGACCCCGTCCTGAGCCGAGAGCCTGAGCCGGAGCGCCAACCGAAGGCGGCCGGCGTTCCCACGCCGCAACCGTTCCGCATCCAATTCATGGGCGCGGGAGCCGATTCGCAGACCATCGGTTTTGCGCGAAGACGAGATCCGCGCCTCCGATGTTTCCGCCGCGATCATCGCCGCCGCGATCGCCGCTTGGCCGCCCAACACGATCGCCCTGCGCATTCTCGATCGCGAAGGTCACGAGGTTTTCGGCCGGCAGAAAGCCGCCGGCCGATAGGCTCAAGGCCGGTCGACTCACTCCGCCGCGACGGTTTCGCGTTCGCGAACCTCGAAGATCTCGAACTCGTCGCTCAGTCCCCGAAGCTGCGAAGACCGCGGGGTCGTTCGGTAGCTGGCTTCGCTGAGCACGCGCTCCACCTCCGAGCTTTCGATGATCGGCTTGGTCGCCAGGATCGCGGTCGGATCGGCCAGCTCATTCACGCGCGAGGCGATGTTGACCGTCTGGCCGAAATAGTCCTGCCGGTCGTCGAGCATGACGGCGAGGCACGGACCCGAATGCAAGCCGATATTGAGCGCCAAGTCCTCGCCGCCGCGCGTCTGGTTGATCCCGCGCATCGCCTCGCGCATGCGCATCGCCGCGCGGAGCGCCCGGTCGGGCGTGGGGAAGGTCGCCATCACCGCATCGCCGATGGTCTTGACCACCGCGCCGCCCTCGGCCGAGACCGCCTCGAGCAGCGCGCCGAAGTGGCTGCGCACGAGATCGAAGGCGGCGAGATCGCCGATCCGGTCGTAGAGCGCGGTCGAGCCCCTGAGGTCGGTGAACAGGATCGTCAGGCTGGTGATCTTGAACCGCTGCTCGGGATCGAACGTCCCGCTGCGGTAGAGATCGCGGAACGCCTGGTTGCTGAGCAGGCGCGTCGCGGTCAGGAATGGCCGGCGCGTGTTCGTGAGCTTGTCCATCTCCTCGCTGTGGATCCAGATGCCCGGCATCGTCCGGCGCGCGGCCTTGTTTTCGAACGAGATGCGCGCCGGGCCGGGCTGGATCTTCTGCGTGCCGCTGTGGGCATGCGCGTCGGCGAAGACGAGCGACAGATTGCGCCGCTCCCTGGTCTCCTCGCCCTCGACCTCCAGAAAGAGCGACGAGTGGGTGACGGGCTCGAAGACGATCGCAAATCCCTTCGGCAGGTTCAGCGACATCGCCGCCTTTTCGCCCGACGCCGAGCTCCATCGTGTCGAGCGTCACGTTTTGGATCGCGCTTTCAACGTCGTCCGGGAATTCGTTGCTCGAGCTCCAGAAGATCTGGCGCATGTATTCGGCGAAGGGAAGCGAATCCGGATCGTGCGCGGCGATGCGGCGAATCCGGGGATTGACCGTGAAGGTGACCTCGACCAGCCGGTCGAGCGTCGGCTCGCAATCGACCGTGCAGAACGAGCAATAATACTGCGCGCTGATTGAGGTTCTTGAGCGCCGCGCCCGCCTCGATCACGCCGCCGCATGACGGGCACATCATGTTCCACGACATGTCGAACAGCCCGAGCCGCGCCGCATGGACAAAGCGCGCCGATCGTCTGCTCCTCGTCGAGGCCATGCGCGCTCGCATAGGCCAAGGGATTGATGCGGTTGAGCAACCGGTCCTGGTCCGTTTCAACCGATGTCTTCAGGGCCTCGACCACCGCCGGATTCGGCGGTCTGCCGCAAAAGCCCAAATAGCGCTTCGTCAGCCATAGCAATTCCTCGAAAGTTGGTTTGCGGCCGATCAACATTGGCCGGCGCCGGCCGTTCAAAAAAGGGGCCGGCGAGATCCTCTTTTATATAGGTCTCGAAGCTGCGATTTGACAGGGCGAAGCGCGCTCGGGCCTCAGGCCAAAAGTGACAGCTTTTGCTAGCATCATAGCGTGAGAACGAAGCAAGAACATTTTGCTCGCAACGTCCGAGCCTTCAAGTGATACCTCGATCGCTCGCCGAGCGCGCCACGAAACTTGCGGTCAAATCGACGCCAGGATTTTGCGCGCCGCTTTCAGGTGGGGAAGGTCGACCATCTTGCCCGTCGACACCCAGCGCGCCCGCGCCTGGATTGGCGTCGAACGCGGCGACAATCTTGCGCGCATGCGCGACCTCGGCTTCGGTGGGCGCATAAGCGCGATTGATCGTCGCGACCTGATCGGGATGGATCGCAAGGCGCCCGACAAAACCGTCGCGCCGGGAACGCCGGCATTCCCGCTCGAGGCCCTCGGGATCGCGAAAATCCGTATACACCGTGTCGATGGCCGGGACTTCGGCGGCCGAGGCGGCGAACAGGCACGCCGTGCGGGCGAACTCATAAGGCGCTGTCCAGGATCCGTCCGGCTCCTTGTTGTCCGTCGCGCCGAGCGCGGCCGAGAGGTCCTCCGCGCCCCAGGTCAAGGCGATCAGCCGCGGATGGGCTGGCGCATAGGAGCCAAGCGCGAACATCGCCTTTGGGGTTTCGGTCGCCACGATCGCCAGCTTGACCGAGCCCGGGGCCATGCCGGCTTTCGCCTCGAGCGCGTCGAGGTAATGGCCGATGCGCTCGAGATCAGCCGCGCCATTGACCTTGGGGATCAGGAGCGCGTCGAGGCCGGGCTTCACGACCGCCGCGAGGTCGTCGAGGGTGAGCCCGGTGTCGAGCGCGTTGACGCGCACGATGAACGTCCAGGCGCGCTCGAGGCTCGGTCTCGATCAAGCCGGCGACATGAGCGCGGGCGTTGGCCTTTTCGGAGGGCGCGACGGAATCTTCGAGATCGAGAATGAGGGCGTCGGCCCCGCATTCCCTCGCGCGTGCAAACTTGCGTTCGGAGTTGCCGGGAACGAACAGGAGCGAGCGCAGTCTCATGTCGCTTTCCGCAATGCGTCACCGAAGGCGTTGGATGGCCACGCTCCACTTCGCCCCCTCCAATCCTTACCGTGACCGTCTTTGCGACAGATATCGCTCCAGGTGACGGCGCCCGATTTGGTCCCCCTTGTAACCGAGAAGGGCGCCGATAAGAGCCGCCGGCGATCAGGACCAGGAGTTGGATGAATAGATCGCGGATAGTCCGCCGAAGATCGCGCGCCGGCCAACGCCACCCAGTCGTTGAACTCGGACGAGCCCGTCATTGCCCTCGCGGTAGTGGGCCGTAAGTGGAGTGAAAGTTTGACCCTAAGCCCTGCGCGCGGCATTATGATGCCGCCAGCCGCAGAGGGATAGAGACGCAGCAGGCGGCGCAGAGGCGCGGTTGTTCACCGCCGCTCACAGGAAAGGAACAAGGCGGCGAAGTCAATCCGCCGCCTTGTTTGGCCATCAGGCGGCTGTGCCCTAATGGCGCACCACTCGGAAAGGCGTCAAAGGGGCGCCGGGATGCTCCAGTATGGGCCGACGCCGTAATAATCGTGGAGCCTGCCCTCATATTCGGGATCGCCCCAGGCCGGCTCGGCGCCGATTGGATAGGAAGGCGCGCTCTTGAGCAGGCTCTCGTCGATTTCAACGACGTAGCCGCCGAGGTTTGTGTTGTATCGAAGGAGCGACCAGGGGAGCGGGATGATAGCTGTTTCCAATCCCGAGGAATCCGCCAAACGACATGATCGCGTAAGCCACCTGGCCGGTTTGCTTGTCGATCATGAGGTCGTGAACTGAGCCCAATCGGTCGCCGCCGTTGTTGAAGACGTCGGTGCCTTGCACTTTGTCGGCGGCGATGAGGGTCGATGTTTCTCGGACGGCGTCCATGAGAAATTCTCCTTGGCTGTTGTCCAAGGAAGAAAACGCCGAGGCGAGTGGGAAGGTTCCAGACGCCGGGAGCAAACCCCGAGAGGCCAGCGCCCGCCACCGACCCCGTCCTTAAACCAAGTTGATCGCCACCGACTTCGTCTCGGTCTAGCGCTCCATCACTTCCTTGCCATCTCGCGGCCCCAACCGGACGGCCTGAAGCCGTCGAACGGCCAGGCCGAATCGCTCCAATTGTGCGTGTTGCCTGCAGACCATATTCCGTGTCGTTGGCGAATTTGGCGACCTGATCGAGGTTGTCGTCGTCGAACGACTGCACGCAGACGACCTGGCCGAAGATCTCCTCCCGCACGACCTTCATGTCGCGATTGGTCTTGGTCAGCACGGCCGGCTCCAAAAGATAGCCCTGGTTGCCGACAACGCCGCCGCAATCGCTACATCCAGACGACTACACCACTGGGCGGCGCGCCTTCATTTGCGAGCTGAGTAGAGCCGCAGCGCGCGACCCATATTGGACTTCCGGAGTTCCGTAAGCGCCACGAGGTGTGTTGGGCTTGCTTGCCTTGACGTCGATGTAGCCATGATGTATGCAATATGTCTATGAGCGTGATGCGAGTCCATAAGACACGCCCGAGAAGCGCCAAGCCGCAAGCGGCGCAGGACGTCGTGTTCGCATGGTTGAAGAAGCACGTCGTCTCGTTGCCCCGCACGGACGGCACGTTCCTGACCGAGGCGGAAGTGTGTCGTGCGACCGGCATGTCCCGGACTCCGGTGCGCGAGGCGCTCCTGCGGCTCGAGGCAGAAGGGTTTCTGCAGATCGTACCGAAGAAGGGCGCCTTCGTCCCACCGATCAGCGAGCGCGAGGTGGAAGCGATCATGCAGGCGCGCGCGCTCATCGAGGACTTCTGCGTCCGGCGCGCCGTTGACTTCGCCGCGATGCTGGCGCCGGAACTGGATCGTCTGCTCGCGGAGCAAGAAAAACACCAGAAGTCTCCGGTCGACTTTATCGAGCTCGACCGCGAGTTCCATCGCGCCATCGTGCGCGCCGCAGGCAATCCGGTTTTAGCAGGTTTCTACGAAACTCTCCGTGATCGCCAAATGCGGATGGGGATTTACGCAATCACCGCTTCCGCGCAGCGTATGGATGGCGTGATGGTCGAACACCAGGCCATCGCGGAAGGCGTGAGTTCGCGCAACGCCGATCGGGCCGCTGCCGCAACGGCGGATCACCTGACGAAAACGCTCGCTGCGCTATCCGCGCCGGGTCTGAATCTTATGCGTGCGAGGAGCCTCGAAGCGCCAGTTTAGCGCACATTCTTCGCCGCCGCTCGGCGACGGGAGGGAGCGATGACCGTCAGAATGGAGCCCGCCTTCGACCTCAGATCGTTTCGACGCGCGCTCGGACATTTTCCCACCGGCGTCTGCGTCGTCACATCGCAAGTCGACAGCGCGCTGGTCGGCATGACGATGAGTTCGTTCAACTCGCTTTCGCTTGATCCGCCGCTGGTCCTGTTCAGCATCGACCGCCGCGCCGCAAGCCTGCCGCTCTGGGAGAGGGCCGAGGGCTACACGATCAATGTGCTCGCCGAAAACCAAAAGGACATTTCCAACCGCTTCGCCAGGCCGAGTCCAACAAATGGGAGGGGCACGACGTATTCCGCACGGCCTGCTCGGAGGCGCCGCTCTTGCCGGCGTCGCCGCCGTCTTCGATTGCGCGCCGTGGGCCAAGCATGACGGCGGCGACCACGGCCTGTTCATCGCCGAGGTGAAGCGGTTTCCGGCGCCGCCGACCGGACGCCGCTCGTGTTCAGCAAAGGGCGCTACGCCACGCTTCAGACAACCGAGTTTGCGGCGCTCGCTTTGGCCGCTCGACATCCACTACTGACCGGGGAGCGACCCATGATCAAGACCGGCGTCACAACATGTCGCAATCGCTGAAGGACGGCCGGCAGGTCTACATCAATGGCCAGATCGTCAGGCGATGTCGACGATGCATCCGGCGTTCCGAAGAACGATCCAATCGGTCGGCATGCTCTACGATTTCCAGGCGCGGCCGGAGAACGGCGAACTCATGACCTTCGAGACGCCGGACGTGAGCGCGGGCCGCGCCAACCGGATCTGGCAACTGCCGCGCTAGCTATGCGGATCTCGTCGAGCGCCGGCGCGCGCTGGAAGCCTGGACCGAGCTCCACGGCGGCTTCCTCGGCCGCGCGCCCGATCACGTCGCCTCGTGTCATCTCCGGCATGTAATGGGGCTCGAGGTGTTCGAGGCCTATGACCGAGCGCGCGCGGGCGCTCTCGCCGACTATTATCGCTACGCGCGCGACAACGATCTCTACCTCACCTACGCGCATCATCAATCCGCAGGCCGATCGCTCCAAGGGGCCGGGCGAGCAACAGGATCGCTTTCTCTGACCGCCGGCGTCGTCGACCAGGACGCCGAGGGCATCACGATCCGCGGCGCCAAGATGCTGGCGACCGGGCGGCATCATGGCCAACGAGGTGCTTCGTCACCTGCATTCAGCCGCTTCGCGAGGGCGAGGAGCGCTATGCCGTGTCCTTCGCCGTGCCGATGAACGCCAAGGGTCTGAAGATTCTCTCCCGCAAATCCTACGAAGAGGCCGCGACCAGCGTCTTCGACAATCCGCTCGCCAGCCGCTTCGACGAGAACGACGCGGTCCTCTATTTCGACGACGTGAAGGTCCCCTGGGAGCGGGTGTTCGTCAATCAGGACGTCGCCATGTGCCAGAAGCAGTTCCATGCGACGCCGGCCCATGTCTATCAGAACTACCAGGCGCAGATCCGGCTGATGGTAAAGATGCGCTTTCTTGTCGGGATCGCAAGGCGCATCGCGGAAACCAATGGCGTGGTCGGCTTTCCCCAGGTGAGGGAGCTTCTCGGCTCGCTCGCCGCGCAAAACACGATGGTCGACGCGCTCGTTCACGCCATGGAGATCAAAGGCCGACGGAACGGAGCGTATTTCATTCCAGATCCGCACACGCTTTATTCCGCGCAAGTGCTGACGCAGCAACTCTACGCGCAGGTGATGGTCGCCTTGAGGGAGCTGGCCGGCGGCGCGATGATCATGCTGCCATCATCGATCCAAGATTTCGCCAGTACGGAATTGCGCGCTCTGATCGAGAAGACTCAGCAGTCGCCGGCGGGTTCTTCGGAGGATCGGGTGAAATTCTTCAAGCTCGCCTGGGACGCTGTCGGCTCGGAGTTCGCCTCCCGTCACACGCAATACGAAATGTTCTACGCCGGCGCGACCTTCGTGACCAAGGGCCACAGCTTCCGCACTTTTGACTGGGACCGGTGCACCCAGCTCGTCGACCGAATGCTCGACAGCTATTCCCTTGAGGACGAGCTTTCGCTGTCCAAGCCGTTGGCGGCGTGACGCGGCATGCCAATCGTCAAGGAGCATCTCGAATTCCATCCGGTCGATCTGACGGCCGGTTGGAAGACGCCGGCTGGTTATCCGGATGGAATAAAGGAGAAGATTCTCGCTGGCGTTCTCGACGACACGGCGAAGACCGGCAATCGGACGCGACTTTTGAGATTTGAGCCCGGCGCGCGCACAGCTCACCCGTTTGTGCACGATCATTGGGAGGAAGTTTTTCTGCTATCGGGAGACCTGGTGGTGGGCGATGCGAGATCCGGGTTTCAGACCTACGGCCCCAATACCTACGCCTGCCGTCCTCCCGGCGTAAGTCATGGTCCCTTCCGGTCGGCGAACGGTTGCCTCTTGTTGGAGACCCACTATTACGATCCGGACGGCGTCGGGCCGACTGCCAAAGTGACATGAACCATCGTCCGAGGCACGTCTGTTTTCGTCTTTCGCCAGTTTTCCTGACCGCGGTTCGGTCCGCGACCGGTTCCGCCCGAGGGCGATATCCCCGCTTCACGTCGACAGCAGTCAAGCTTGGCAGGATTTGACCCCGAGGCTAGAGGGCCTTGTCTGGGAGCAGGGGGCTTCGGAAAACGTGTCACGCCGCCTTGCGCCGCGCCATCTTCCGCGTGGAACAGCGGAATTTCCGTCGCCAAAGCCGCGGCCACGCTCGGCCTTGCCCGCATACGCTCCAGATAGGCCTTCACGTGGGGATAGACAGAGAGGTCGATCTGCGGCGTCGCCCGCGTCCAGTTCAAGACCGTCGTGAGATAGCCGTCAGCGACGCTGAAGCGGTTGAGCAGGAATTCCCGATCCTTCAAATGGGCGTCGAGATAGGCGAGGCGAGGGGCGTATTTGCTTAACGTCCAAGCCTTGACTTCCGGCGGCGTCTTGTCGCCGAGCAGCGGAGTCATGAGACCTTTGTGCAATTCGGCGCTGATGAAGCTCAGCCATTGCCGGAGCTGCGCTCGGCCGATGCGATCTGAGGCCGGCGGCGCAAGCTCTGCCTCCGGATATTGCTCGGCGATATATTGCAGGATTGCGGAATTTTCCGTCAGCACCGTCCCGTCGTCGAGCCTCAGCGCCGGCACATAGCCGAGCGGGTTGATGGCGCGATAGTCCTCGTGGGTCGCCACGATGCGTCCGGCGTGTGTGTCGACCTCGACGAGGTTGATGGCGGCGCCGGCTTCGGCAAGCGCGATGCGCGCCGACATCGAGCACGCGAGCGGGGCAAAATAGAGCTCCATGGGTTCCTCCGTTGTAATTTCTGTACTCTCTCGCATATAATACTGGCCGTCAAGAGTTTTGTTCGACATGGTACAAAAAACAACGCGCCCCGCTGCGAGAACCGCTTCGCGGGGGCGCGGCCGCCCGCGCGCCTTCGAGACCGAGACGGCGCTTGCGCAGGCGATGGACGTCTTTTGGAGCGACGGTTTCGCCGGCACCTCGCTTGACGACATCAGCGCAGCGACTGGGTTGAACCGGCCGAGCCTGTACGGCGCCTTCGGCGACAAGCGCGCGCTCTATCTGCAGGCTTACGGGCAATACCGAAAGCGCGTGAACGAGTCGTTCGCGCCGCTGTTTGCCGCGTACGAACCCCTGCGGACGAAGCTCACGCGCATTCTGACCGCGGCGCTCGATCTCTATCTCAGCGGCCCGGACGGCCCGCGCGGCTGCTTCACCGTGCTCAGCGCCGCGTCGGAAGCGATCGCCGATCCGGACCTGCACAGCCTCGTCTCCGAGGCGATCGATGGGACCGATCGGGCGTTCGGGCGCCTGTTCGCCGATGCGCATGCGGCGGGCGAGTTGCCGGAGGACGCCGATCCGCAGCGGCTCGCCCGCGTGGCGTCGGCGACCCTGCACACGATGTCGATCCGGGCGCGGGCCCGCATTCCGCGGGCTGAGATCCTGCCGATCATCGAGGATGTGGTGGCGACCATCTGCGGCGCCGAAAGCGTTTAAACGCGAGGCGCCCTCGCTATTTCGGCGCCAGAGCCAATCCCATTTTGAAAAAAGGGTTTCAGCGCTTGACACACATACCGACTGATTGGTATGTATCGACTATGCACACTAACGGCCCAGCAGAGAGCGTATCAGCCAAGTCGACGAAAGCCGCGATGGCCGAGGCGTCGGGCCAGAAGCTGCTCGACGCGGCGGTGCACGTGATCCGCTCGAAGGGCTATTCGGCCGCGCGCGTTGAGGACATCTGCGCCGAGGCGGGGCTCACCAAGGGCGCGTTCTTCCACCATTTCGCCAGCAAGGAAGCCTGCGCCATCGCCGCGGCGGCGCATTTCGCCGCCAACGCCGATGCGGTCTTTGACGCCGCGCCGTACAGCCAATTGCCCGACGCGAGAGCCCGCATCCTCGGCTACATCGATTTCCGCAAGGCGATCCTTCAGGGCGACTTGCCGCAGTTCACCTGCCTGCTCGGCACGATGGTGCAGGAGGCCTACGACTCCCACCCCGCCATTCGCGCCGCCTGCGACCGCTACATCAGCGAGCACGCCGAACGGCTGGAAGCTGACATCATCTTGGCCAAGGCGCGCCATGCGCCTGATGCGGAATGGACGCCGGAGAGCGCCGCGCTATACTCGCAGGCCGTCCTCCAGGGCGCGTTCATTCTCGCCAAGGCCAAGCACGGCCCTAAAGTCGCTGCCGACTGCCTCGATCATCTCAAGCGCTATTTCGAGACGCTCTTGCCAGCCGGTGGAGCGGCGCAACCGGCGCCCTAGCGCGTTGCCTAGACAAGCGACTGAACGCGAGCCCAAGGAGGAGACGATCATGACCGAGCAGAAAATCACGCCCTGTCTCTGGTTCGATTTCAACGCCGAAGACGCCGTCGCCCACTATTTGTCGATCTTCCCGAATAGCCGGATCCTGTCGACAGCGCGCTACGGCGAGTACGACCCCGTTCGGAACGGGAAGGTGATGACGATCTTTTTCGAGATCGAAGGCCAGCGCTTCCTGGCGTTGAACGGCGGCCCCCATTACAAGTTCACGCCCGCTTTGTCGCTCATGGTCAATTGCGACGACCAGGCCGAAATCGATGCGCTCTGGGAGAAGCTTGGGGAGGGCGGCGAGCATGACCAGTGCGGCTGGCTCACCGACAAATTTGGCGTCTCCTGGCAAATCGTTCCCCGCATGCTGCCGGACCTCTTGAAGGGCGACGCTGAGCGCACCGATCGCGTCATGCGGGCGGTCATGAGCATGGAGAAGCTTGACATCGCGCAGATGGAAAAGCGGGCCGCGTCGAACTAGGCGATACGGGCGCCGTATCGAGTCTCTCGGGCGGAGCCGGCGTATGGGCTTCGCGATGAACATCCGATTTTGAAGGAGGAGCGGCATGGCCAGAGGCATCCTCGATTTCTACGCCTGCCACAGTCCCATGAGCGATCCGGGAGAAGCGAGCGCGCTTATCGAGCCTCTGCCCAGGGATGTGGCGGGCCTCGCCCACGTGATCCAGGGTCTCGGGATCTACGACGTGGTCGCGCGCGACTTCTACGACTTCGAACCTCCTCCGCATCGCGCGAACGAGATCCAAATGCGCCGGATCGCCGATCGCGTCGCACGAATCATGGAGCTTGATGAACAGCCCTTGCATATCGCGAGGGATCCGGAGCATCGGGTGCTTGGCCGCTGCAATTCTTTTGCGCTTTCCCTCGTGGCGATGCTGCGCGCGAAAGGCACGCCGGCGCGGTCGCGCTGCGGGTTCGCCGCCTATTTCAATCCTCCGAATTTCGAAGAACATTGGGTGTCCGAATATTGGGATGCGCAAGACCACCGATGGCGCCTCGCGGATCCGCAGATCGATGAGGTCTGGCGGCGACGGCTTGGCATCCGCTTCGACACCCTCGATCTGCCTGAAGGCCAGTTTCTGACGGCTTCCGAGGCATGGCGCCGATGCCGCAGCGGCGAAGCGGACGAGGAACAGTTTGGCATCTCCTTAGCGGCCCTTCACGGCCTCTGGTTCGTCGCCGGCAGCCTCATTCGCGACATGGCGGCTTTGAACAAGCTGGAGATGGCGCCCTGGGATGTCTGGGGCGCGCAGCCGACGCCCGAAAGCGAATTCGGCCTCGCGTTGTTTGACGAGGTGGCCGCGCTTACGCGCGAGCCGGACCGCACCTTCGCCGAACTCAGGCGACGCTACGACGCGGACGACTTGCGCGTGCCTCCTACCATTTTCAACGCGCTCGATCGACGACTCGAAACGCTCAATCGTGCGACACATTCTGAGCCGATAATTGCGCCTTCCGTGGCGCGGCCTGACGAAGACGGCCATCCGTTGCGGCAGGCGTCCGCGCCAATTTGAAGGAGGAAACCATGGCCAACGCGGCTCAATCGGACGTGCTCGGCAAATTCGTCTGGTACGATCAGATGTCGAACGATCTCGCCGGCGCCGAAAAGTTCTATTCGAAAGTCGTCGGCTGGAGCCTCGCGCCCAACACGATGAACGATCAGAAATACACGCTGCTCAAGGCCGGCGAGACCATGGTCGGCGGCCTCATGCCGATTCCTCAGGAGGCCGCGGGCGTGCGCCCGGCGTGGATGGGCTATATCGCGGTCGACGACGTCAAGGCTTACGCCGACAAAGTGAAAGCGGCGGGCGGCTCGATCCATCGGCCGCCGACCGAAATTCCCAATGTCGGGACCTTCGCCGTCGCGGGCGATCCGAGCGGCGCGGGCTTCCTGTTGTTCAAAGGCGAATGGCGACCGAGGCGCCGAAGCCGGATCCGACGAAGCCCGGCTTTGTCGGCTGGCATGAGCTGCACGGCGGCGATCCCGAGAAGTCGTTCGCCTTCTATTCCGGCCTGTTCGGCTGGACGAAGGGCGACGCGTTGGATATGGGCCCGGTGGGGACCTACCAGATCTTCACCATCAACGGGCAGATGGCCGGCGGCATGATGAAGAAGATGGACCAGGAGCCGGCTCCCCACTGGGTCTATTACATCACCGTCGATGCGATCGACGCGGCGCAGGAGCGGGTGAAGTCCGCAGGCGGCCAGGTGATCCATGGACCGGTGCAGGTTCCGGGCGGCAGCTGGATCATCAACGGCGTCGATCCGCAGGGCGCGATGTTCGCGCTCGTTGCGCCGAAGAGATAGGGCGACGAACAGCGCATCGGAGTTTCAAACGCGTTCGACGGCTCGCACGGCGCGGAGCCGTTGGTCGGGCTGGTATCCGAAGCTCGATTACGTTTGATGACCCTACGGGAGGCAAACGATGCGCGTCATGGTGATCGTCAAGGCGACGAACGAGAGCGAGGATGGCAAGATGCCGACGCCCGAGCTGCTCGAGCAGATGGGAGCTTTCAACGATCAGCTGAGGGACGCCGGGTTCTGGTCGACGCGGCTGGCCTGAGGCCGAGCGCCAAGGGCGCGCGCGTCGCCTTTTCCGGCCAAAACCGCTCGGTGACCAAGGGTCCGTTTCCCAATGTCCACGACCTCGTCGCCGGCTACTGGATCTGGAAGGTCCACGATCTCAATGAGGCCATCGATTGGGTGAAGCGCTGCCCCAATCCCATGCCCGGACCGTCGGTCATCGAAATCCGCCCGCTTTATGAGATGGAAGACTTCGACCGATCCAAGTAGCAGCCGAAGCGCCCTGCAACTCACGTCCACGCAGCGGCTAAAGCGAAGACCAGAATGTCACATTCGATCGCTATTCTATCGGAACATAGCGGACGAAGGGCGGTTGATAAGACTCGCCACAGTCTCTTGTCATCGCAAGCGCCAACGAATAGCATTAGCGAACTCATGCGATATGCCTTCACCTCGAGGCGGAAGCATTCAAACGGCGCCGGAATGACAAAAGCAAAAACACCGACCACCGCCGCATTCGTCAGCCAGAAAGGGGGCGTCGG
Organism: uncultured Alphaproteobacteria bacterium; assembly: GCA_963756955.1. GTDB lineage: Bacteria > Pseudomonadota > Alphaproteobacteria > Rhizobiales > Beijerinckiaceae > Roseiarcus. The sequence continues at coordinate 131,904 of CAVWPU010000042.1, read as the reverse complement.
CAAAAGCACGCTCGCCCGCCTGCTGGCGGTGGGCGCGCATCCATCGCGGGCGCAAGACTCTGCTTGCGGATTTCGATCTTGATCAACTGACCTGCGTCGAATGGGGCGCTTTGCGCATGCGCGCGGACCTCGAGCCGGAAGTCGACACGCGCGCGTTCAAGAGCCTGAAGAAGCTGCGCCGCGAGGAGGGCGTCGCCGATTTCATCGTCGCCGACACCCGCGGCCTCGCCGACGATCTGTCGACCGAAATCGCCGAGGACAGCGATGTCGTCTTCCTGCCGACCGGCGTGTCGAGCGATGATCTGAGGCCCACGCTTGCGCTTGCGCGCAAGCTCGCGCGGCGCGGCGCGGAGGGACGCCTCGTGATCGTCTTGTCGAAGGTCGGCCGCTCGGAGACGCAGTTCACGAAGGCGGTCGAGGCGATCGAGGACGCCGGCTTCGAACTCCTCAGCGAACATTGGCCGCAGCGCGACGGCTTCCAGAGCGACCTCGATTCCGGGCGCGCCGGCCGCGAGGCGCGCAACCCTTACTTACGCGAGATCGCCGAGCGGATGGAGGAGGCTCTCTGGACGCGCACGATGAAGGCGAAGCCGCGCTGATCGATGCCTCGCCGTCGCTCACGGTTGCGCTAAGACGAACAGTTGCCGCGACCGTATCAAAACTCCGCCGTCGGGCAGGGCGGGATAAGCCTCATTGAGTTCTGCGGCGTAGCGATCGAGAAACGTGCTGCGATCGACTTCGTCCAGCGCGGACAGGAAGGGCGCCAGTCTCGTCGCCTCCATCCACTCGACAATCGCCGCGACACTCTCCATGACGTGGAGGTAAGTCGCCTCCCAGATGTCGACCCTCGCGCAGAGCGGGCTTAGGAGCGCATATAAGCCTTCCATGGTTTCGTTGAACGGGCGCGTCTTGGCGATCGGCACAAGACTCTCCGCCCACGGTCCATCAGCGGCGATCATTCGCATCAGCGCTCGGTTCGGCTCGTACAAATCGTTGGGAAATTCAACCGCGAGGCATCCGCCAGGCGACACCATTCCGACCAGTATCGGCAGCAGCCGCCGCAGCGATGTGCCCGCGCCGTTCAGACAGAGCAGGTCGAACTTATGTTCCGCGCTGAAGCGGCGATTGCTCTCGTCTATCGGTTGGGAAAGATCGAAGGCCTCGATCTTCGGCGTGCGGGAACCGGCAAGCCAGCAGCGCCCTCATCGGCCCGCGCTCTTTGTACACATCGGCAATGCGCCGAGGCGCGCGCACGGGAATGTGGCGCAGGAGATCGACGGCCGCTCTCATTCCGTGCTCTTGCGCCGGACTGGGCGAGGCCGCTCCGGAGCGAGGCGAGGTCGTTCATCGGATCTCGCCTGATGCGGCGCTGGCGCACGACGCGCCGCCCTCGCCCGGATCCCAATTTCGCCGAGCCGCCAGTCTTGACCGGCGGCTCGCATGCAAACATTCGCTGTGATGGCGATTGTCAAGCGGCAGGCTTGATCGATGCGATGTCCATCTTGTCGCCGGTCTTGGTGTAACTCACCGTCACTTTCTCACCGACCTTGAAATCGGAGAGTTTCGTGCTCTTGGGCGCCATGTAGGTCGACCCATTGTCCAGAGTGACCATATCTTTGGTCATATCCAGGCTTTTGATTTTGCCTGTCGCTTCAGCCGCGACAGCGGCGGTTGCTAGAGCCGCTAATGCCGTAGCCAGGACGGCGCCTTGCAACATTCGCATAGAGCTTCTCCACGTTTTGAGGTGAAGCGCGACTACGCCAGAGAACCTTCGAGACGTCATCGCGCCTCCCAGGCGACTAGGCTAAGCACGCCTCGCCTCACGTCGCGCTGGCTAAAAAATTAATTTTTGTTCATCGATGCGTGAGCGGCAGCTTTGCGAACGCCCTTCATGTCGTAAGCTTAACCTGCCGGCGAATATCCGGACACCCGACAAAGCGCATTGTTCCCGCCCTTGACCGCAGACGGCGGTCGCTCGCTTGCGGCGCAAATCGCCGTTCGTGGGGGGATGGCGATGATGAAGTCGAAGCTTAGCCCACGGGAGATCGTCCAGAGGCTCCAGATGATCGAAACGCTGACGACGGAGGGTCTTCCGGTCGCCGAAGCGCTGCAATCGGTTGGGATGCGGGAAGCCGAATACGACCGCTGGCGCGTCGAATACAACGGCCTCGGGCGCACGCTTGGTCCGCTGGTGTCCGCAGCGCCGGCGCTTGCGAAGAGAACGCGCCGCGCGGTCTCCTCTCGCAAGCCGGGCTTGTAATTCGCTCGTCCCGTGGCGGTGATCGGACCTGTGCTTTTTCAGAGTTGTCGACGGGAAGCGCACCATGCGATGGTGTGCTCGTGGCTGCTTGATGCCGACATCCAAATGCGCGGCTGTCCAGCCGACGATGGGAGGGGGCTTTGAATGATCTATGAGCTTCGTATTTATCGCTGCCTGCCCAATCGGCTGCCGGCGTTGCTGAAGCGCTTCGAAAACGAGACTTTGCGAATATGGGAGAAGCACGGGATCAAGCAGGCTGGCTTCTGGACGACCGTGATCGGCGAGTCGAACCTCGACCTCACTTATCTCTTGGCATGGGAATCGCTTGCGGAACGGGAGAAGAAATGGGTCGCGTTTCAGACCGATCCTGAGTGGCTCGCCGTGCGAGACGCAAGCGAGAAGGACGGGCCCATTCTCACCAACGTTTCGAACGCAATTCTGCAGCCGACATCCTTTTCGAGCGTGCGCTAGTCGCACACTCTGAAGGGTCAGGGCCGCGCAAGTCTGTCAGGCTGGGCGTGTCCGAACCATGCGAACGATCCAGATCAACAGACAGGCGCCAATAAAGCCGAGGATCAGGTAGCCGATCCAGCCGCCGAGGACGATTCCAAAAATGCTGAGAATGGCGCTGGCGATCGCCGCGCCCACAATGCCGAGCACGACATTCATCAGCAGGCCCATATCGCTCTTCATGAATTGCTCGGCAAGCCAGCCAGCAATCCCGCCGATGATAATGGCCGCGATCCAGCCAACTTCAGCATCCGACGACATCGCGCATCTCCTCAGAACGGAGCGCAGCCTTGCACCAGTTTTGGGCGCTCAACAAGCAAGGCTCGCATTCTAAGGTGAAATCAGATCGGCGCTATCGGCTTAGGTTGCCGAACCGGCCGCAATCAGTCTCCACTTTTGCAGGCAAGACGCGGAATTCAGAAGTCAATTCCCGTCGAGCGCGTGGGTTCCCCCACAATCTGCCGAGTTCTGTGCTCCCGGACATCGGCGCTAAGTCTCCGCGACTTCTTCTTTTCGCTTTCGAAGAACCCACTGATAGGTCTAATGCGGCGTCCCTGCTTAGAACGGGATGTCGTCGTCGATCGGCCCGGCCCCAGCGCCGCCCCCGCCGCTGGAGAGAGCCGGGCGGCGCTCGGTGGTCGCAGCGCGGTTGAAGCCCGAGCTGCGGGGAGCCCCCTCATCAGGGAAGCTGTCGCGGTCGGCGCCGCCGCCGCGCAAGTCGAGCAATTGCAATTCGCCGCGGAAGCGCTGCAGCACGACTTCGGTCGTGTACTGGTCGGCGCCGCTTTGGTCCTGCCACTTGCGTGTCTGCAGCTGGCCTTCGATGTAGACTTTCGTGCCCTTCTTGCAATATTGCTCGGCCACCTTGGCGAGATTCTCGTTGAAGATCACGACATTGTGCCATTCGGTGCGCTCCTTGCGCTCGCCCGAAGCCTTGTCGCGCCAGGTTTCAGAGGTGGCGACCGAGAAGCTCACCACCTGATCGCCGGAATTGAGCCGCCGGACATCGGGGTCCTTGCCCAGATTGCCGACCAGAATGACTTTGTTGACGCTGCCCGCCATGATGCTCTCCTCGCCGCCGCCCATTGAAGGGCGCGCGCTCAACACACTATCGCTTTAACGAATGCGGCGGACGCATGGGCGCCCGAATTTCCGCCAGCTCTTGTTTATCCACACCTCGCCGCATCGAACGCTTGGGAACCCGCAGCCTCATGACTACATTAACCTCAAAAGCGGGTTCCGGCGCTGAAAGAAGCGTCTTTGCTCTTGTTCTTCTTTTGTTCTAACATCCGCGAGACGCTCGCGCAAGCGCAATTCGCGCGCAACCGTGCGTTACCGTTAAGGAAGGTCGCCTCCAGGAACCGCCATGGCCGGACCCAGATCAGCAACGCGCCCTGTGCGGGCCGCCAAGACCGCTCGAGCCCGTCGAAGCTCTGTTCGGCGGCCGGGCGATCGTCGTCCGCGGCGCGCGCGAGCATAACCTCAAGAACGTCGATCTCGCCATTCCGCGCGACAAGCTTGTCGTGTTCACGGGTCTTTCGGGCTCGGGCAAGTCCTCGCTCGCCTTCGACACGATCTATGCCGAGGGCCAGCGCCGCTATGTCGAGTCGCTGTCGGCCTATGCCCGCCAGTTCCTCGAAATGATGCAGAAGCCGGACGTCGATCAGATCGACGGCCTCTCGCCGGCGATCGCGATCGAGCAGAAGACGACCTCGAAAAATCCGCGCTCGACCGTGGGCACGGTGACCGAAATCCACGACTACATGCGCCTGCTCTGGGCGCGCGTCGGCATTCCCTATTCGCCCGCGACCGGCCTGCCGATCGAGAGCCAGACGGTCAGCCAGATGGTCGACCGCGTGCTGGCCTTGCCCGAGCGGACGCGCCTCTATCTGCTCGCGCCGGTCGTGCGAGGCCGGAAGGGCGAATATCGCAAGGAAATCGCCGACTTCATGAAGCGTGGCTTCCAGCGGCTGAAGATCGACGGACAATTCACCGAGATCGCCGACGCGCCGGCGCTCGACAAGAAGTTCAAGCACGACATCGAGGTGGTCGTCGACCGCATCGTCGTCAGGCCCGACATGGCGGCCCGCCTCGCGGAGAGCTTCGAGACGGCGCTCGATCTCGCCGACGGCCTGGCGGTGGCCGAGTTCGCCGACACCGAAGGCGGCGAGAGCGAGCCTAGGCGCATCCTGTTCTCGTCCAAATTCGCTTGTCCCGTGACCGGCTTCACCATTCCCGAGATCGAGCCCAGGCTGTTCTCGTTCAACAATCCGTTCGGCGCCTGTCCGGTCTGCGGGGGCTTAGGCTCGGAGCTCACGGTCGACGACACGCTGGTCGTCCCCAATCCGAAGCTCACCTTGCGCCAGGGCGCGATCGCGCCCTGGGCCAAGTCGAGTTCGCCTTATTATCTGCAGACGCTCGAGGCGCTCGGGCGGCGCTACAAGTTCCGGCTCGACAAGCCGTGGAGCGACGTTGCCCGAGGAAGCGCGGCGGGTGATCCTGCACGGCTCGGGCGCGGACGAGATCCGCTTCGCCTATGACGACGGTCTGCGCGCCTATGAAGTGAACAAGCCGTTCGAGGGCGTGGTCGCCAATCTCGAGCGCCGCTACAAGGAGACGGAAAGCGAGTGGTCGCGCGAGGAAATCCAGCGCTACATGACCGCGACGCCTTGCGAGGCCTGCCACGGCTTTCGCCTCAAGCCCGAGGCGCTGGCGGTCAAGATCGACGGCCAGCACATCGGCGAGGTGAGCCTGCTCTCGGTCAGCGCGGCGATCGAATGGGCCAAGGGCCTGCCGGCGAAGCTCGACGCCAAGCGCAACGAGATCGCCCAGCGCATCCTGAAGGAGATCATCGACCGGCTCACCTTCCTGCGCGACGTCGGGCTCGATTATCTGACGCTCGCGCGCGCGTCCGGCACGCTGTCGGGCGGCGAGAGCCAGCGCATCCGGCTCGCTTCGCAGATCGGCTCGGGCCTCACCGGCGTGCTCTATGTGCTCGACGAGCCGTCGATCGGCCTGCACCAGCGCGACAATGCGCGGCTCCTCGATACGCTGAGGCGCCTGCGGGGCCTCGGCAATACGGTGATCGTGGTCGAGCACGACGAGGATGCGATCTGGGCCGCCGATTATGTCGTCGATGTCGGCCCGGGCGCGGGCGTGCATGGGGGCGAGATCGTCGCCGAGGGAACGCCGGCCGAGATCGCCGCCAATCCCAATTCGCTGACCGGCCACTATCTCTCGGGCGAGCGGACGGTCGCGATCCCGGCGAGGCGCCGCGCCCGCCGATCCGGCGCGCGAGCTCGCGATCGTCGGGGCGCGCGGCAACAACCTCAAAAACGTCACGGCGACCATTCCGCTCGGGCTCTTCACCTGCGTCACCGGCGTCTCGGGCGGCGGCAAATCGACGCTGGTCATCGACACGCTCTACAAGGCCGCGGCGCGCGCGCTCAACGGCGCGAACGAGCCGCCCGCGCCGCACGATCGCATCGACGGCTTGAGCGAGATCGACAAGGTGATCGACATCGACCAGTCGCCGATCGGCCGCACGCCGCGCTCGAATCCGGCGACCTATACCGGCGCCTTCACGCCGATCCGCGACTGGTTCGCCGGCCTGCCGGAAGCCAAGGCGCGCGGCTACCTGCCGGGCCGCTTCTCGTTCAACGTCAAGGGCGGCCGGTGCGAGGCCTGCCAGGGCGACGGCGTCATCAAGATCGAGATGCACTTCCTGCCCGACGTCTATGTCACCTGCGACGTGTGCAAGGGCAAGCGCTACGATCGCGAGACGCTCGAAGTGCGCTACAGGGACAAGTCGATCGCCGACGTGCTCGACATGACGGTCGAGGAAGCGGCCGAGTTGTTCAAGGCGGTGCCGTCGATCCGCGACAAGATGGAGACCCTGAAGCGGGTGGGCTTGAGCTACGTCAAGGTCGGCCAGCAGGCGACGACGCTGTCGGGCGGCGAGGCGCAGCGGGTCAAGCTTGCCAAGGAGTTGTCGCGCCGCTCGACCGGTCGCACGCTCTACATCCTCGACGAGCCGACCACGGGCCTGCACTTCCACGATGTCGCGCAGCTGCTCGACGTGCTGCACGAGCTCGTCGACCAGGGCAACACGATGATCGTCATCGAGCACAATCTGGAAGTGGTGAAGACGGCCGACTGGGTCATCGACATGGGGCCGGAGGGCGGCGACGGCGGGGGCGAGGTGGTGGCCGAGGGCACGCCCGAGCAGATCGCCCGCAATGCGAAAAGCTATACGGGGCAGTATCTGAAGCCGGTGCTGGCGCGGAAGGCGAGGGGCGGACGGCGCGCGGCGGAGTAGCGGTGTCAGGCTATTCAACAAACGATAGTTGGTCAAAAGGCCGTCATTGAAATGGCTCAGCACGGTGTAATTGAAGGAGCGGCCGGATCCGCTCGCGTCAATGCAAGAGGGTCTAGTGGGGACGTTCGCATCCACACTGGCCTTAAAGCCATGTATGGAATAACATCCGTTCAGGCTTAACCGGCCGACTGGTTCCGTTCAGGCCATCCATAAACAATCCGTAATCTCTTGTTGGAGCGATATCGCTCATGAATGAGACTGTTTTGCGCGCGCCGCAAGGCGCCTCCCCGCGAAGTCCGATGATGAGTTGGCTTCCGATCGCTGACGATTTTCGCGCCGATCTGCGAGCGGCGCTCGATCAGGCCAAGCCTGCTGACAGCTGTGAGCGTCTGTCTGCGCTCGCCGCTCATCGGCTTGGGTTTTTGGAGACGGTGCAGCTTGATCGAGCGCTCGCGCGACTGGATCTGAAGGAAGCGCCCGGTTTTCAGCCGGTCAGGCTCGCCATCCTCGCGTCCTCGACTGTCGATCACTTGCCGCCGGCGATCCGAGTTGCCGGCCTGCGCCGGAAGTTGTTGATCGATGTCTATACCGGCGCCTACGGGCAATACCGGCAGGATCTTCTCGATCCAGCGTCAGCGCTGCATCGATTCAAGCCGCAGGCAGTCCTCTTCTCCCTCTCCGCGCGGGAGGCGATCGCGAGGGTTCCTCTCACCGCTGCGAAGGCCGAGGTCGAGGGCGCGATTGAGCAATTTATTGCCGAGTTGCGACCGCTGTGGCGTCAGGTGCGCGAGATTGGCGGCGCTGCGGTGATTCAGCAGACCTTCATCGATGTCAGCGAGCCGTTGTTCGGCAACTATGACCGGATGGTTCCCGGAGCGCCAGGCGCCGTCGTGGCTCGGCTCAATGATCGCCTGTGCGAGGCCGCGACCCAGGACGGAGCGCTCCTGCTGGATGTGGCGCGGGCCAGCCAGCGGGATGGAATTGACGCCTGGTTCGACGTGGGGCGATGGCTCCAGGGCAAGCTGGAAGTCGCTCCGCAGGCGGCGCCGCTCTACGGCGATCTGGCCGCCCGCATTCTCGCTGCTCAGCGGGGCCTGTCGAAAAAGTGTCTGGTTCTTGATCTCGACAACACGCTGTGGGGCGGTGTGATCGGGGACGATGGCCTGGATGGCATCGTGCTGGGTGAGGGAAGCGGCGCTGGCGAAGCCCATCTCGCTTTGCAGCGCTACGCCAAGCAGCTCAAGGAGCGCGGGGTCATTCTGGCGGTCTGCTCTAAGAATGACGCCAAGATCGCGGAGGCCGCGTTTCGCGACCATCCGGAAATGGTTCTGCGCCGAGAGGATATCGCTGCTTTCCAGGCGAATTGGGACGACAAGGCGCAAAATCTCAAAGCGATCGCCACGCGGCTCAACATCGGGGTCGACAGCCTGGTGTTCGTCGACGACAATCCAATCGAGCGCGCGCGCATCCGTCAGAGCCTGCCGGCGGTCGCTGTTCCGGAAATGCCGGACGACCCCGCGCATTATGTTCGCTGTCTGGCGGATGCTGGTTATTTCGAAGCGGTCGCCTTTACGTCCGACGATCGGAGCAGGGCGGGACAATACGCCGCCAACGCTGAACGAGAGGCCCTTCTAGGCACAGCAGAGAGCATGGACGAATTTCTTCGCGGGCTCAACATGACGGCGGTCTACGGACCCTTCACCGCAGTTGACCACGCTAGAGTCGTCCAACTGATCAACAAGACCAATCAATTCAACACCACCACCCGTCGGTACACGAGTGAAGAGATAACGCAGATCATGAATGAGCCCGGCGCCTTGACGCTGCAATTCCGTCTCGCCGATCGGGTGGGAGACAATGGTCTTGTGAGCACGATGATCTTGCGTCCGACGTCGACTGATGACCAAGTGGTTGAGATTGAGAATTGGGTGATGAGTTGCCGCGTTTTCGGCCGAGAGCTCGAATTCGAAGCCATGAATATCGCGGTCGAGGCGGCGCGGGAGCGAGGCGCGCGAGCGCTGGTTGCTGATTACATCCCCACCGCAAAGAACGATGTGATCAGCAAGCTTTATCCGAGCCTCGGCTTTACCGAGGTTGGTCGGCCCACGCCGAGCAACGGGGCGACTCGCTGGCGCCTCGATCTCACCGATTACGTTCCCCGTAATACTCACATCGTTGGGCAAGAGCAGCAAGATGACCGACCAAGAGATACTCGGAAAGTTCACGCGGATTCTTCGCGACCTGTTGCTTGACAACTCGATCGAGTTGACGATGGAAACCCAACGCGCGGATGTGCCGGACTGGGATTTGTTCAATTACATCAACTTTATCGTCGCGGTCGAAATGGAGTTCGGGGTGAAGTTCAAAGTGGCGGACATCGAATTGTTTCCAAACGTCGGAGCGATTGTCAAAGAGACCATGAAGATGCTGGCTTGAATTCTCGCAAGTGAGATTGGGCGGAGTTGGCAGACATTTCATCCGGATCTGTCGGATCGACTGTTTTGGTTCTTTGCTCGTCATTTGGATTTCGTCGGCAGGATTGAGCGCTCATGCTGTTTAATTCCCATGAATTCTTGCTCGTGTTTCTGCCAGCGACTCTGCTTGGCTTTTATCTTATCGGCCGCACCTCCCGCCAGGCAGCGATCCTTTGGCTAATCCTTGCTTCACTTGTATTCTACGGCTGGTGGCGGCCGCTCAACATCCTCATTATCGGCCCGTCGATTATCGTCAATTACCTCTTGGCCTCATTTCTGTTGCGTCTGAGCCAGAAAGGCGATCAGCCCGGTCTATCACGCGCATTGTTGCTGCTCGGTATCCTGTTCAACATCCTCTTCCTCGGCTTTTTCAAATATACTGATTTTTTGTATGGCACGATCAATGATGTCTTCGGCGCCAACCTCATTTTGATGCACGTCATTCTACCGTTAGGGATATCGTTTATCACTTTCCAGAAGATTGCGTTCCTTATCGACGTTCAAGCCGGGCGCGTGAAAGCATTCACGTTTCGAGAATATTGCACTTTCGTGCTCTTCTTTCCGCAACTGATTGCTGGGCCAATTGTCCATTATCGCGAGATGATGCCACAGTTTGCCGCGGCGACATGCCGGTTCGACAAGGAGAACTTCGCGGTTGGTTTGACGCTGCTGTTCTTCGGTCTGTTCAAAAAAGGTGTGCTCGCCGACAAGATCGCGCCTTTGGTTACACCGATTTACCAGCATTCCGCCGCGGGGGGACAGACATCGCTGATCTTGGCGTGGATCGCCGCGGTCGGCTTTACCCTCCAGATTTATTTTGACTTTTCCGGTTATACCGACATGGCGCTCGGGCTCGGCCGCTTCTTCGGGATCAAGCTGCCGCCAAATTTCAACTCCCCGCTCAAGACGTCGAGCATTATCGACTTTTGGCTCAACTGGCACATGACTCTGACACGTTTCCTCACTGCCTATCTCTACAACCCGCTAGTGTTGTCGATGACGAGGCGTCGGGCCGCCCAAGGGCGCCCTGGATTTGGTGGGCGTAACCCACCAATTGGCTCTTTCGTCTCTCTCCTGATGGTGCCCTTGATCACGACGATGTTCATATCCGGGCTGTGGCATGGCGCCGGATATGGATTTATCCTTTGGGGACTCATCCACGGCGTCTACCTCACCGTCAACCATGGCTGGCGCGTGTACGCCGCCCATAGGTGGCGCGATCGGGCGCGCTACCAGCGATTTATGAGGCCGATCGGTTTCGTCTTAACGTTCCTCGCGGTGACCACGGCAATGGTCTTCTTTCGAGCGACGACGGTAAGTTCGGCCGTTGACGTCGTGAAAGGCCTAATTGGGCTAAATGGAGTCGCGCTTCCGCACGGCGCCGCAGGCGTCGCCGCGACCTATGGGACTGATATTAAGCACGCCGCGATGTGGGTGCTGGGCTTGCTGTTTATTGCGCTTGTCTTCCCCAATACGCTCCAGATACTGGCTCCGTATGAACCAGCGTTGGGTGTGAAGCCGGCCTCGACTGCGCCCGTCATCGGAAGGCTTCGCATTCCAGCATGGGGTCCCTCGCTGCCCTGGGCGGTCGCCGTCTCCGCCGTCGCGGCCGTCGCCATCTTTTCTCTTGGGGGTCCCAGCGAGTTTTTGTACTGGCAGTTCTAGTTCTGAGGTCTGAAAGCTAGACTAGAACCGGCGTCAATTCCAACATGTCAGGCTATTTGATCACGGGTTGCTTCTGGGTGGACTTTCGAACGAGGTCAGTGAGATCCCCCGGAAGGTGTTCCGGCGTCCTCATTCCACAAACTGGCCGGCATAGAACTGAGACGCGCTAATCTTCAGAGCCGGCGCGCCGTCGGACGGGAAGTGTGACGACGGTCACGGACGCCACTTGATGCCCAGGTGATAACGCGACGATAGGACGCTGAGCTAGCAACGTCTCCAGATTTCTGTATCTAAGATAGTCGTTGCCTTGAGGCCAAAAATAACGATATAGGTCGGCTAAATCACAGCAAGGCGCAAGGGCGAGATGGGACCTCCAGCAACGGCGCAATTATTGGACCCGGGGCTATGTGGGCTTTCGTTGGTGGCGGGGTACTACCGTATCGCCGGCGACCCCGCGCAACTGAGGCATCAACTCGCCCTGACCGGCCGCAGGGCGCAGGCTGAGGACATTGTTCGCGGCGCGAATATTCTTCAACTGAAGTCGCGCATCCTTCGCGGGGTCACGGCCCGGCGTCTCGGCGCTATCCCCTATCCGGCGATCTTGGGCCTGAAGGAGGGTGGTTTCGCGGTCCTGGGCGCGGGTTCGACCAAGGGGATGGCGCGCCTGGTCGATCCAATCGCCCGCACCGCGCAAGAGTTGTCGACGGAGGACATTGCGGCGCTGTCCTCAGGCGAACTCGTGCTGATCACGCGACGGCTTGGCGGTGCGGGCGTCGATCCCAAAACTTTCGGGTTCCGTTGGTTCTGGCCCTCAATTGTGCGCTACCGGCGTTCGCTTGCCCATGTGCTGGTCGCATCGCTGTTCGTGCAATTGTTCGCGCTGGCGACGCCAATCTTCTTCCAGCTTGTCGTCGACAAGGTGTTGGTGCATAAGGGAATTTCGACGCTTGCTGTGCTTGTCGTCGGCATGGTGACGCTCGGCTTGTTCGAGACCATCCTGCAGTTTTTGCGTACCTATACGCTAAGCCACACCACCAACCGGATGGATGTCGAACTGGGGCGGCGCCTCTTCCATCACCTCTTCCGCCTCCCACTCGCCTATTTTGAGACCCGCCCGGCCGGGCAGACGGTGGCTCGCATGCGCGAGCTGGAGACCATCCGCAATTTTCTGACCGGGCAGGGGCTGACCTCGCTGCTCGATCTTGTCTTCACGCTGATCTTCTTCGGCGTGATGTTCATCTATTCGGTGAAGCTTACTCTGGTGGTCGTCGCATCGATTCCGGTCTATGTCGTCATAGCCACTCTTATTCGCCCCGTGCTGCGCGAACAAATCAACGAGAAATTCAACCGCGGCGCCCGGTCGCAGCAGTTCCTGGTCGAGTCGATCGTCGGCGCGCAAACCTTGAAGGCCGCGAGCGTCGAGCCCATGATGCAGGCGCAGTGGGAGGAACGGCTGGCGGCTTACGTGCGCACCTCCTTCGACGCTGGGATTTCGGGAGCGCTTGGGCAGAACCTCATCCAGTATGTGAGCAAGATCACCACCGCCCTAATTTTGTTTGTCGGCGCGCAATCGGTGATCGAGGGGACGATGACGGTGGGCGAACTGATCGCTTTCAATATGATTGCGAGCCAGGTGGTGCAGCCCATCCTCCGGCTGTCTCAGTTGTGGCAGGATTTTCAACAGGTGCAGGTCTCGGTCGCGCGTTTGGGCGACATTCTCAATACGCCGGCAGAGCCGACGCCACAGAACCTTCTGACTTTGCCGCCGCCGCGCGGCGCCATCGAGTTTCGCAATGTAACGATGCGCTACCGGCCTGATGCGGCGGACGCATTGCGGAACGTCTCCCTGTCAATCGAGCCGGGCGAGGTGATTGGCATCGTCGGGCCGTCGGGATCGGGCAAATCGACTCTGACCAAGCTCGTCCAGCGCCTCTATAGTCCGCAATCCGGCCAGGTGATGATCGACGGCGTAGACGCGGCCCAACTCGATCCGGGTTGGCTGCGCCGGCAGATTGGGGTCGTTCTGCAGGAGAATATTCTCTTCAACCGCACCATCCACGAGAATATAGCGCTCGGCGATCCTGCCATGCCGCGCGTGATGGTGATGCAAGCGGCCCGACTAGCGGGCGCGGACGAGTTCATAGCCCAATTGCCGCAAGGCTACGACACGATGATCGAGGAACGCGGCGCCAATCTCTCGGGCGGCCAGCGCCAGCGCATCGCCATCGCCAGGGCCTTAGTCGTCAATCCCCGAGTTCTGATACTCGACGAAGCGACCTCGGCGCTCGACTACGAGAGCGAACGGATCATTCAGGAGAATATGCGCTCCATCGTACGTGGGCGCACCGTTATCATCATCGCTCATCGCCTGGCGGCTGTTCGCCCCTGCACTCGGATCGTAGGTATGTTCAGGGGTCAGATCGTCGAGGTCGGCGGGCACGAAGAGCTGCTCGCGCGGAAGGATGGGCTCTATGCCCGCTTATGGGCGTTGCAATCCGACCAAGCGCGGGTGCCAGCATGAACGAGCGCGCCGCGCCGCCTGAAGCGCCACCGCGTCAACCTCTGCCTCCCAGGCAGATTCCGCCTATAGTCACGGGCCGCGACCGCGAATTCTTACCGGCTGCGCTCGAAATCTTGGAGACGCCGCCCCCTCCACTACCCATCGCGCTGATGGCGACGATTTGCGCTTTCGCACTGGCAGCGCTGATTTGGTCTTATTTTGGTCGGCTCGACGTCCACGCGACGGCGCCAGGCAAGATCGAGCCAGCCGGCTATGCGAAGGTGATCGAACCGCTCGATCCGGGCAAGATCGCGGCAATCCATGTCGAGAAGGGTCAAGCCGTCAAGGCGGGAGATCTGCTCTTGGAGCTGGATCCGGCCGAAGCGAGCGCCGACGCGCTCAGCGCTCAGAACACGCTCAACGCAAGTGTCGCCGAAATCGCGCGGCGACGTTACGCGATCGACGCTGTGCGAGCCGCGGAGATTGAAGCTCCCAGCCCTCAAGATAGGCTCGCCGCGCGCGACACGGACCCCCTGGCCGAATCTGCGTCGATCGAAGATTTGGCCGGCCAAACCGAATTGAAAGTGGGGTGGAATGGCGCTCTGCCGGAACCTTTCCGACTGCGCGAAGAAGCGGTGCTGCGTGCGGATCTCGCGCAGCTCTCAGACGCACTCAAGGCGCTCGACAGGCAGATGGCGGAAAAGCTTGCGACACAAAAACGCCTCGACATGAGCATCGCCTTCCAGAACAAGCTGATGGACACGTTGAACCAGCGCGTCTCGACTCGACAGCAGGCGATCGACCTCAACGTTGGCACCAAGATTGATCTTTATAACGCCAAGGAAGAGCTGGAAAAGTCCGAAGCCGCGCTCGCCTCAGACCAGGGCCAGTTGATTGAAACCGACGCGGCTCTCAGATCGGTGCGTAGCGAAAAAGCTAAGACCGTCTCTCAGTTCATCGCCGATAACGAGAACAAGCTCGCCGACGCGGCGCGTAAGGCTGACGAAGCGCGTCAGGCGCTTGCTAAAGCTGACGTGCGCCTGGCCCGCACCCGGCTTTATGCGCCGACCGATGGCGTCGTCCAGCAGATGGCCGTGACGACTGTTGGCCAGGTCGTCACCACCGGGCAGCAGCTCATAGTATTGACGCCGATTGGAGGCAACCTTCAGGTCGAGGCGCTGGTCGCCAATCTCGATATCGGCTTCATCAAACCCGGCCAAGACGCGGTGATCAAGATCGACGCATTCCCGTTCACACGATTCGGCGCGCTCCACGGGAAGGTCGTCAACATCGCTTCGGCCGCTATTTCCGAGCAGGACGCCAAACGCGCCCTCGCGAATGCCACGGCTGCCGCCAACGTTGCGCCCGAAGCGCCGAGCGCCCCTGGGCAAGCCGAAAGCTTCGTTTTTCCTGTGACCCTTTCGCTCGATGAAAAGGCGATGAAGATCGACGACGCGACGATCCCGCTAACGCCGGGCATGACCGCGACCGTGGAAATCCGGACAAACTCCCGCCGCGTGATCGACTATTTGCTCTCGCCTTTGGCCAAAATAGGATCCGAGGCGCTCCGCGAAAGATAGAAGTCCTCGTCCACCGCGAGTGGCGACCGATCAAAACGCTGGGAACTTTGGGCTTAGCCTGAGCCTCCGTCGGCTTAGTGCTCCGAAATAGCCGTCGCGGCGGTCCGAACTATTAGCGTCGCTGACGGCGCACTGCGGTTCGCGAACGGATTGGCTCCGCTGACAGGGCGCGGGCGTTTTCGGATTCTAAATATGTCGTCTGATTCGACAAGGAATATATTCCGACATTCGCAACCATAATTGTAACCGTCTCTTTCCCCGTGTTGTCTTCGGAGCGGCGCAATCACCCCAACCACCTGGTTCCAGGAGACAAAGACAAA
Organism: uncultured Alphaproteobacteria bacterium; assembly: GCA_963756955.1. Taxonomy (GTDB): domain Bacteria; phylum Pseudomonadota; class Alphaproteobacteria; order Rhizobiales; family Beijerinckiaceae; genus Roseiarcus. The sequence goes on along the minus strand of CAVWPU010000042.1, from coordinate 116,277 downwards.
CCGACCGAATCCCGCTTGTCGCCGCGTCTCGATCCTATGGGCCTCATCTTCTCGTTCGGGCTTTAACACGTCTCACGTCGGGTGAAACTTTCGAGTTGCTCAACCAAAATTGGACAAAAACCACTTGACGATTTTGATACAACGTGGTTGGTTGCGGGTCACGGCGTGGCCGTCGGCCGTCACGCTGTAAACCACTTGACGATCGTGACAAAACATCGTTGGCTGCGCCTTACGGTGCAGTCGGCGCTTGCCACCCGTTTGGCAAGTTCTTTCGAAATACTTCATCATGGGCGAGGCATCGCTTCACCCAAAGTGCGGTAGCTTTCCCAAAAGGATAAGCCCCACACTTGTAAGAGAAGAGGCGAGACGAGCTTGGGCGCGCAAGGTTTGTCGACTAGTCTGGAATTGGGGCCAGGGGAGCGTTGGTTTGTTGCTCGAGTCCTCGCCCATCAGGAAAATCGGGCGCAACTCAATCTCCATCGATCGGGATTTCGAAGCTTCGTTCCGAGACTACGACGTACCGTTCGACACGCGCGCAGGTTGCAGGACATTCTCAAACCCCTTTTTCCTGGGTATGTCTTCATAATTATCGATCTATCCAAACACCGATGGCGTACCGTCAATGGAACTTTCGGCATCTCTTCTTTGATCATGGGCGCTGAGCAGCCCAAACCGGTGCCGCCGCATGTCGTCGAGGCGTTGATTGGTTCATGTGAAAACCATGGAACCGTTATCCTTGATCCCGACCTCGAGATCGGTCAAAAAGTCCGAATATTGTCCGGACCATTCGCGGAGACACTTTGTCGTCTCGCCCACCTAGACGACCGTGGGCGCGTTCGGGTGCTACTCGAAATCATGGGTATGGAAGTCGCGGCCCAGCTTGACCGCTCAGCGATTGCTTCGGTGGCTTAGGAAGCTGACGCCCTTGACGACCATTATGCAGAACAGGGATTCCACTCGAATGGATGACGTTGAAGGTATCGGCGGAGCCCAGGCTCCGTCTATAGACCTGGTCGCTCTCCTTCGAGGTATACTTCGCCGTTGGAAGCTCGTTGCCGCAATAACGCTGTCTGTGTCGATTGCGACCTACGGGCTCGTAAAGCTGACTGTGCCGTCACAATATAAATCGACAGTAGAGATACTGGTCTACGATCCGCAACGACAAATCGACGCCACAATCCAGAAACCCATCTCGCCTTTCGTAGACGCCATGGGTAGCGACGCCATCAATACCGAGATTAACATCCTCAAGTCAAAATCGGTCGCCTTACGCGTCGCCCGAGAACTCGGCCTCGACACCGACCCAGAGTTCCAATCTCACGACCTTCAGCTTGGGCATCTTGCGGAGCGGCTCGGCCTTGGGAATCTCGCAGAGCGCCTTGGACTCGCTCACGTGGCTGAACGATTAGGTTTCCCCAACCTAGGACAAGGCTCCGCCATCAACGAGCAAACCAATAGCTCCACGGAGCAAACAGCGGAGAAGCTGGACCGGGCGGCTGATGAATTGATCAAGCGATTGGACATCTGGCAAGACGCCTACATCATCTTTGTTTCTGCGACAGCACGGGATCCGGCCAAGGCCCAGCGCTTGGCGTCAACGATCGCAAATGATTATTTGGCAAGTCAAAGAGAAGCACGGCAAGAAGCCCTCGATCACGTGGCCGCCTGGCTGAAGGGACGTATGGACAATCTCCATTCTCGTGTTTTGGAAACTGAGGCCTCAATAGAGGAATTGACGGCTAAAGGCGGTGTTCAAGACGCGGAATCGGACAAAGTCCGGGATCAGCAGATTCGCGATCTGAACACTCAGCTCATGACAGCCCGCGAAGAGGTCAATGACAAGAACGCCCACCTAGAGCAGGCACGACACCTAATCGACACCAATGGGGAACTAGACAACATCCCTGAGCTTACGGCATCGACGGCGCTCATGGAACTACGTCGCAAGAAAATGGAGTTGAATTGGAGCCTCGCGGACCTGCAAAACAAGTTCGGCGAGCATAACCCGCAGGTCGTTTCCGCTCGCACGGCGCTGGGCTCTGTTGACAAGCAGATAAGCGCAGAGGCGGAAAACATTCTCGGCGTTATGAAGAATGCATATGACATCGCGGTGAGGCGGGAGAAATCTTTAGCGGCGAGCCTTCAAAGTCTCACCGCAAATCTCAATTCCGAAAACTACATTAAGGTGCAGCAACTACGGCGCGCAGCGGAATCGGACCGTAAAGACTACGAGAGCTACCTTGGCCAGTACAATAATACTGTAGAACAGCGCGAGATGCAGTCTGCCAGCGCGCGGATCGTTTCGCCAGCTACGCTTCCGAGGAGGGCAAGTGCAAATCGCATGAAATTCTATGCCCTCGGCGGCGGGGCGGGTCTCGCAGGCGCTTTACTATTGGCGTTTATGCTGGAGTATTTCAAGCCGGGCTTTAAGACCAGTACCGAGGTAGAGGCGTCGTTCGGCTTGCCGGTCGTTGGAAATATTCCATTGGCGCAGTATGGGAGGTTTACTAGGGCCTCTCGTTTTGGGCTCCTGGACAAAGTTGTCAAGGAGCCCCTCTCACTCTTGAGCGGGGCGGTTAACGCCACCCGCATCAGCCTCGAACTTTCGAGCGCCAATCCAAAAGTGATTTTAATAACCTCAGCGCTCCCGGGCGATGGCAAATCGACCGCAGCAATGCTGCTCGCGGCTTCCGCCGCCAACTCAGGTAAGAGGACAATATTACTTGATTGCGACTTGCGCATGCACTCGATCTCGGAAGCGCTCCGACGAAAAGATCATCCGGGCCTATCCGAGCTGCTGCGCGGCACAGCCAAACTCAGTGATGTCATTATCGAGGACCCAGTCAGGAAGATTCATCTGATCCCGGCCGGGTCTATGGCGCCAAACACAGCCGACCTGATGATGTCTCCGGAAATGCAAGATCTCATCGCTGTACTACGCCGCGATTTTGACTATATCGTAATGGATTCTCCCCCTTTGCTTCCAGTCGTCGATGCGCTTGCCCTCGCAACTGTCGCAGACAAGATTTTGCTGATCGTCGAGTGGGGCCGAACGCCACGAGGAAGTATTAACGAGGCGTTCAGGGTCCTGGGCCCGGAAGCGAAACGCCTCGCCGGCATCGTTCTCAACAAGGTTGATTACAAGGAGTTGCCGGGGTACGGCGGCTATCAATACCGCTCCATCGCCAAATATTACGGAAGTGCGTGAAATTTACCTCCGCATTTGAAGTCTTTGACGGCTCCGTGAACTTTTCGCAGAAGGCTTTCACCTACGAAGACCCATGGCGGCGATCACGGCTGCGCGGCTAGAGCATATGTAGGGCTTTGCAACCAGGGGGCGGCGTCTCCTGGCGCGTTCGAGACCGTCGTATACTACAACTCTGTCTCGGTTCGTAATCCTTAATTCGCGTTAAATTCGAGATTTTGCCAATGTGGCTGCCTGATCGGCTTCTCCGTCCGATTCCCTCGCGACGCTACGTGCTTATCTCGCCTTGCCGGGACGAAGCTCAGTACCTTCGTCGCACGCTCGATAGCGTGGCAGCGCAGTCGGTACAGCCGGCGGCCTGGGTGATCGTCGACGACGGATCAACCGACGAGACTCCGGCAATTCTCGAAGAGTACGCACAGCGGCTGCCCTACCTTCGAGTGGTGCGGCGCACAGATCGCGGCCGCCGAGAGGTTGGCCCTGGCGTCATCGCGGCTTTCTACGCTGGCCTGGAGATGGTCCGCCTAGAAGATTTCGACTATCTCTGCAAGCTGGACGTGGATCTGGATCTGCCGGTTCACTACTTCGAGTTTCTGATGCAGCGGATGGAGAGCAATCCGCGCATCGGCACCACGTCTGGCAAGCCGTGGTTCGTTCACCCAGAGAGCGGCGCGTTAGTGCCCGAAATCTGCGGGGACGAAATGTCGGTCGGGATGACGAAATTCTACCGCGTTTCGTGTTTCCTCGAGATTGGCGGCTTCGTGCGCCAGGTGATGTGGGACGGCATCGATTGCCACCGGGCCCGGATGCTCGGCTGGATGGCCGAGAGCATCGATGACGACCCAGTTCGATTCGTGCACCTGCGCCCGCAGGGCGCGAGTCAGAAGGGCATCTGGACCGGCCGGCTTCGCAAGGGATTCGGCCAATATTTCATGGGCACCTCGCCCCTCTATTACCTAGCGGTCGTCATCTATCACTTGCCGGCCTATCCGATCTTCATTGGGAGTGTGGCCATGCTCTGGGGCTACTTCAGGAGCTGGCTAAGGCGTCTACCACGCTATGATGACCCCGAGTTTAGGCGCTTCCTCCGCTCTTACCAGCATGCCTGTCTCCGGATGGGCAAGCGTGCGGCTACAGCTCAAATTGATGCCGCGCGGGCGCCACTCTGGCGTGCCAACCACCCAGTTGAGACCTGATGGAGCACGCTGAGCGAATTCCTGCATGCGACTCTCAGATTCGATGATTGGGCGTCGTCCACGTCGAGTCCGGATACCCGCAAGACGTGTGACGTGGTCGGGCGTAAGGTGGACGCTCGCTCCCACCAGCCTAAGGTCATTCCGTCCCTGGATGGAATTCGGGCTATTTCAGTTCTGATTGTTGTCCTGGGCCATTCCGGCCTCGACGCTTTTTTCCCCGGCGGCCTTGGCGTGACAATCTTCTTTTTCTTGAGCGGTTACTTGATTACCACACTCATGCTTAGCGAGCATGAGCGTACGGGTGAAATCAATATTCTGAATTTCTACACTCGGCGTGTCTTACGACTCATGCCTCCTTTACTGATCTCCTTGATGATCGCCTATGCTCTGACCTACAGCAAAATATTATCCGGCGGCATAACCGGTACTGGGTTGGTGGCGCAATTGTTATACTTCGCCAATTACTACGGCTTGTTCTTCGATCGAGGTAACACGATCCCAGACGGGACGGGTATTCTTTGGTCCCTCGCAGTCGAGGAGCACTTCTATATCGTCTACCCGCTATTGTTGACCGTCTTGCTCGGAAGATCTCTTCGTCTCCAGACTATTGGCGCACTTCTCGGAGTTGTCTGTCTGACCGTCCTCGCGTGGCGCATTTATCTCGTGCATTCTCCCAATTTCATCAGTGATCGAACGTACTATGCGTCGGACACGCGTATCGACTCGATTATCTATGGATGTATCCTAGCGATTGTTGCGAATCCAAAGCGGCAGCTGAACCGGCCCACTGCAATGTCCTCGTTTCACTGGGCAGTTTTGGCAGCCGCGTTAGGGACGTTGCTCTTCACTTTACTATATCGCGACGCAGTGTTTCGAGAAACAATTCGATACAGCATTCAAGGGCTCGCTTTGATGCCGCTCTTTTATTTTGCCGTCAGATTCTCAGACAATCGACCTTTCCTGAATTTAAATCTGCCCTGGGTAGTGACTCTCGGCACCTATTCATATGCGATTTACTTAATACATTATGTAATAATCAGAGCAATTGCCAAAGATGTTCCAGGTATAGCCGAGAAGTCTGTCATATTGTTCCCCACCGTCCTTTTGATATCAATTGCCTATGCTGCCATCATTGACCGTTTTGTGGACCCGTATTTCAGACGTCTCAGGCGGAATTATGCGGGGACAGAACTTCCCGTTCTTAGTACAGCCCCGGACTCCAGACGCGCTCCTTAAATTGCCCCGCAATGTAACCCCTAGCAGTGTAACCGCTCGCAGTTGTCAACCGGGTTTTCCGTCAGCAGCAGTTGGGGGGATAAGCGTAATCGCGCCGGCGCGATTACGTTGACCGTCGCCCAGGCGACCAAGCCAATCGATAAACAAGATTCTTAGCATTCGAGGGAGAAATGAAGACTTTTCGCTACCCAACATCAGAGATTAATATTCCTGATCTGCCGCGGCACGACACGGCGGAAGACAGGGTTTATTTTCTGGGGCTTCATTTCAATACTGGATCCATGAAGGAAGCTTCGCGCGATATTCTTGCTCAGACGAATGGGCATTTTCGATACGTTGCAACACCAAACGTCCACCACATGGTAAAGCTGCTTGAAGATCCAGTTACAATGCGGCCGCTCTACCAGGGCGCGTGGCGGGTGTTTTGCGATAGCCGCGTGTTGAGCCGCTTGGCTCGGGTCAGCGGTCTTCGGGTTCCAGTTATTACCGGTAGTGATCTCACAGTTGACCTTATCACGCACGCGGTAAAGCAAGGGCTGCCGATTGCTGTCCTCGGTCCGACGGATGCAGCTTGCGCTAGACTAAAAGACAAGTATCCCGGCCTAGATGTTGTGTCTTACGCGCCTCCAATGGGATTTATCCGATCGGAACTCGAGATCCGCAAGTGTGTTGATTTCGTCGTCAAGGCGCGGGCGCCGCTTATTTTCATTGCAGTTGGGAGGCCCCAGCAAGAAATTCTTGCAGGCCGGATCGCGGATCATCCGCAAGCCCGAGGCGTCGGATTGTGTATAGGCGCCTCGATTGATTTTCTTACCGGAACACAGCGCCGGGCGCCGGTTTGGATTCAGAACGCCGGTCTCGAGTGGCTGTATCGTCTTATATCCGATCCGCAACGGTTTGCTCGACGTTATTTATTGGAATCGCCCTGGATCTTTTATTTCGTCTGGTTGGAATTGAAAGAAAATTTGCCCAGCCTGAAGCTCGGCGGTAAACGCAAAACAGACTTGCGTGCGAGAGACAAACATCCGTGGAGCGAGGTGTTTGCCAGGAGGCGCATTCCCCGACATGTTGCAGAGTTTGAGAGTGATCTCACGCGGGGGACGACCGCTAAGGCTAGCAACATACCTTGACTGTCTTTGCCAACCTTCGGACCTGCCTCGTAAATCCTTACGCTGACGGTTACGTCGCGGACAATGCAATGGGAAGCCGAAGCTCGCATCGCGAGCCTGGAGAACGGTCAGCACCTGAGCCATCGCCCGGAGGCCCCCTTGTGAAGCCTGGCCGCATTGCGGCCTCTTCCGAGCCCGCTCTCGTGATCGAAGGCGAAGCCATGCATTTCGTTTGGTCGCTTTGGCCGTGAAGATGCGGCCCTCGCCTCGGCCGGGGTTGCCTCTGCCCCGAGCCGCTTTACGCAAGCTTAATCGTTCGGTTCTCGGCGCGGCGTTGGCGGTCAAATGATCCGCGCTGGCGATCACTCTAACGCAGCTAAGGTGGCCTCGCGCACCGGCCAATCGTTTCACGCATGGGCGAGACAGCGCAACGCGTGAAGTCCTTGGTCTTCGTCTGAGTGTGTACCTCTGAGTTAAGAATCTTAGCCTAGAATTACAACAGAAGTCGAAATGGTGAGATTCGAAATAATCCTGGATTTGGGGCAGTTGGGAAGTGGTCGCTCGATCGTAAGCTGCGCTTCGGATCCGGGTTTGAATCCAGGCGCGGAGCCGTAGACGCGGCGCTCGCTCGAACTGCTACAAACGCGAAATATCCGAAAGGAAAAGAACATGGCCGAAACTTGTGAGGTTGTCGTAATCGGGGCGGGTCCGTACGGGCTTTCGATCTCGGCCCATTTGGCGGCCAACAATATTCCGCACCGGATCTTCGGCAAGGCAATGGACACTTGGGCCACGCAAATGCCGAAGGGTATGCTTCTGAAGTCGGACGGCTTTGCCACTAGCCTCTACGACCCTGCGCGCAGTTTCACCTTCGAGCGCTATTGCCGTGAACGGAATATTCCTTACGCGGATCTTGGCACACCCCCGCGTCGCGAGGATTTCGTCGATTATGGTCGCGCCTTCCAGCGCAACCTTGTGCCTCACCTCGAAGAGGTGATGGTTGAAAGTTTGGAGCACGACGGTGGACGTTATCGGTTGCAGCTGGAAACAGGGGCTGACTGCTTGGCTCGGTCTGTTGTTGTAGCCGCAGGTATTTCGCACTTCGCGGCGGTACCGAAGGCACTATCAAATATGCCGCTTAATCTCGTAACGCACACCTCGCATCACCACGATCTCGGCGTTTTCAAAGGACAGAAGGTCGCCGTAATCGGCGCTGGCTCATCGGCCGCGGACGTTGCGGGATTGCTACATGAGGCCGGCGCCGAAACCCACCTCATCGTGCGCGGGTCCACGATCGCGTTCCATTCCAAGATGCGGCTGCCGCGTCCGCTTTATGATCAGTTGCGCAAACCTTCGACGAAGATTGGACCGGGTTGGCGATCAGTGTTTTTCACCCAGTTTCCGCGTCTCTTTCGCCTTCTTTCAGAGGAAAGGCGGTTGCGTATCGTCCGCTCCTATCTTGGCCCGGCGCCAGGGTATTTCATGCGCGACCGAGTTATTGGCAGGGTCGGGGTTCATTACGGATTTGAGGTCGCGCAAGCAAAGCCAAGCGCGGGCGGCGTTCTTTTATCGCTAACAAGCGAGAGCGGCGAGAAACAGGAGTTTTACGCCGATCACGTGATCTGCGGGACAGGCTATAAGTCGGAGCTAGCCCGCTTGCCGTTCCTTCGTGAGCCGCTTATCTCGAGCATCAAAGCCGTTCAGGGCACCCCAATTCTCTCGGCGAGCTTCGAATTGTCGGTGCCTGGACTCTACTTCGTCGGCGCGATTGCCGCGAATACCTTCGGTCCGGTCCTGCGTTTTGCTTGCGGCGCCGAGTTCGCGGCATCTTGCGTGGCGCGAGATTTGAGCCGTCGACGGAAGCGCGCGGCGCGGTCGCGTGCCGTAGAGACTGGCCCGGCCGTACCGGTCTTGGCGCAATCGAACGCGCCCCGCGGCGACCGCTCCTCAGTTTAACAATTAACGAAAGGTTCGGGCAGCGCGACGGCCGAGTCCGATTTGCTTGTAACCATGGCGCCAAGGCTACATGTCAAACCGGGCGCACTTCACCGCACGGTCCTGTCTGTTGGTCAATCCGCCAACCCGCGTCGCTGTGGCGACCAGTGAGCAAATCTCATCGTGCCCTGACGGCGCATAACCGGCACATGGCTCAGTCAGAGCGGACGATTTTCATTCAGGCCTCGCCACCAAATACGTTCGCCGCCGCTGACCGAGCGTTTCTAAGTGAGGCAGGTACAGCGAGTATTTTGCTGACCTCCACAACCAGGTGGCCTTCATCTGTACGACTTATGATCGAGTTTTCGCGGCTTGGCCACGTCGTTTCAATCGTGTGCCCAGCGCATGGCCATCCGTCTCAAAAAGTTCGCGTTGCTCACGGGAGATTTCCATATAGGCCCCTCAGCCCTCTCGATTCTGTTGCGGATGCAATCGAGGCAGCCAAACCCGACATCATCATTCCATGCGATGATTTAGCTGTCCGCCATTTGCACCAATTGCACGCGAGCGAGCGTGCGCGACAGGGATCCGAGGTCGATCTTCGGGCGCTCATTGTGCGTTCCCTAGGCCCTCCGGAGAGCTACGTTACAGTCGCCTCTCGCTATTTGCTGCTCAGGCTGGCGCGCGAAGAGGGGATCCTCACGCCAGAGACCAAGGTCATCGAAAATTCAGGCGACCTTGAACAGTGGTGTTCATTCCAGCCTTTTCCCTGTGTGCTTAAGGCCGACGGCACAACGGGAGGAGCGGGGGTTAGGATTGCATACACGCGGGAAGAGGCGCGAATTTGTTACTTTGACCTCCGGAGACCGATGGGACTTTTCCGATTGGTTAAACGCCTGACACTGGATCGCGATTTAGTTTTAGAGCGACAGTGGAGGCAACGTCGTGAGGTCGTCCGACCCGCCGTCGTGGCCCAATCGTTTATCCGCGGCAGCGCCGCCAATTGCGCAGTCGTCTGTTGGAAAGGTGAGGTCCTGGCCGGGGTGGGCTGCGAGGCTGTAAGTACCGAAACGCCGGTCGGGCCAGCGACTGTCATACGACTGGTCGAGAGTGCCGACATGATGGTCGCGGCCCGGAGCATAGCAGGCCGATTGGGTCTATCGGGATTTTCGGGCTCGATTTCGTGATCGAGGAAGGTACGGGAGCGGCGTATCTCATAGAAATGAATCCCAGATGCACTCCGCCCTCTCACTTGCGGCTTGGGATTGGGCGCGACATGGTTGGCATGCTTTCAGCGAAGCTTACGGGAAAGCCGCTGGGCGAGCCGATGTCGATTACTCGGAATAATCTGATCGCGTACTTTCCGGAAGCTCTGCTAAGAAAAAGCGAATTTTTGGCATCGAGCTACCACGACGTCCCCGAGGCGGAGCCTGAATTAATGGAAGAACTTTGTCGAGCTTCATCGAGTTCGAAGAAGTAAAAAAAATGCGATAAGCTCACGTTTCACGCATTTTTTCTTCAACTGGCTTGCCCGATGACACAAATACGTCCGTGTTACGGTCGGCTCTATAAACACGTTAGCAGCCGAGGCGTGCTTGGATTCTCTAAGGAAACCCTTCGGCATTATTTCCGCAACTGGAGTTAGTCGTGCAGAGGCGGTTGAGTGGTAGTGGCCGACACCGTGTGGAAGAGGAGGCGAATGCCAGACGCTCAGAGCATTCCGAAGATCGGAGCGATCGACGAAGCCCTCCTGGCCCTCGACGTGGGTTTTTTCGGAGCGTTCTATCGGGGGTTAATTGGATTTGCAACAATTCCGGCAATGCGGCTTTTAATGGGCGACGATGGCTCAAATTGGACCTTGGTGCCCTTTTTGCTATTCGTCTTACTGTTGCTCCGAATAGTCTTGGCCGTAGTTCGCAAAGTAGTGCCGTTTACTTCGGAACTGCAGGAAGCTTGGTCAGTGCGCCGGCGCATGGCGAAGCTTTACGATTCTTACCAGTGGCGAAAGTTGCTGTGGATCGGAGCCGGGATGACTTGCTATGTCGTTTTCTCGGGTTGGTGCGGCCTCGTTCCAAGCGCGCTATCCATATTCTGCTTAGTCGCCGGAGCGAGCGCGACGGTGAGGTGGCGTATTGTGTCTACCGACCCCAGGTTTCCAAAACCCACGGCGAGAAAGACCAGGAGCGCATTGGGGTGATGCACTTTATCGACGATGGAGTGCCGATGGGAGTACGGTGAGACGTCTGAATATGAAGGAGCGTAGGAAATCGTGAGCGACCTATCAGTCAGCCGAAAGCTCGGCTTGCGAGTTGGCGATTGGGTCGTAGTACGACCTGCCGCAGAAATCTTGGCCACGCTCGACTCAAGTGCGCGCCTCGAAGAATTGCCGTTCATGCCGCAGATGCTACAGCGGTGCGGAAAGAAATTTCGCGTCCGGAAGCGGGCACATAAGCTTTGCGACACAGTATATGCCACCGGTGGGCGGCAAATGACTGATGCTGTTTTTCTTGATGACAGCCGGTGTGATGGTGAAGCCTACGGCGGCTGCGAAATGCGATGCGCCATCATCTGGAAAGAAGCATGGCTGAGGAGAGCAGATGAGAACGAACTAGAGTCTGTTGCTTCCCCCCTGGATTGCCTAGAAACTTTAGTTAGTCGTGCGACTAGACGTAACTTACCGAGCGAAACGCCGAGCGAACCACTTTACATTTGCCAGGCGACACAGATACCGGCGGCAACAAAGCCATTGCCTTGGTGGAAGCCCGGACAATACTTGGAAGATTACAGATCAGGCAATGTCCCGCTCCCAGATATTATTGCTCGACTTGCATTCCTGCTATACGCGGAACTGGTCGCCACGGGGGTGGGCTTCGGCTCGCCCTTGCGATGGATGTACGATAGAGTCCAGTCATTACGGGGCGGGGAACCTTACCCGCGCCAGCCCGGATATCTTCGCGCGGGGGGCCCGACGCCTTCCATCAATCTCGGCCTGAAAGTGGGCGAGGTCGTACGTGTGAAGAGCCGTGAAAAGATTCTCGCGACCGTCGACGAGTTCCTCGTGAACAAGGGCATGGGTTTTCATCCCGAGATGATGCCCTATTGCGGCAAGACGTTTCGTGTCAAGCAACGTTTGCGCAAGCTTATGAACGAGAAGACTGGGCAGCTTGTGGAACTGAAGAATTCTTGCTTAGTGCTTGAGGGTGCCGATTGCTACGGTCGTTACGCCCCGCCGCTTAACTGTCCACGGGAATGCTTTACTTACTGGAGAGAAATCTGGCTCGAACGCGTGGATATAAGCACAGGACCGTCGGACAAGGCTTTCACGAGTCCACGCAGCTAGGAACGGTAAAGCTCGCTTCGCGAAAGAGCGCTTCGTCCAGAGAAAGCGCGAAGGATACACAAACACGATCGGCCGCCTTTGACACGAGAAGCCCACAAATATTTCGGAGAAAGCAAGGCGTATGCCGGTCTCGGCCGTGCGTCTGTTCGGAGCGCAGCGGTGTCGGTGGCGGGGCGCGCCGTGAACGTGGTGGTGCAATTCGCATCAACGATCCTGCTCGCCCGACTTCTCAGCCCTCATGATTTCGGCCTAGTCGCCATGGTGACGGCGCTTGTTCTTTTTGCCCCGGTTCTTGTCGATTTGGGCACCACGGATGCATCCACGCAGAAGACACACATTACCGACGCCGAGATCAGTACCCTGTTTTGGCTGAATGTTACAATAGGGGGTACGTTGACGGTGCTGTTCGCGGCCGGCAGCGGGTTCATCGGCTCCTTTTATGGCGAGCCGGCCTTGACCAGAGTCGCCTTGGTATCGTCGCTCACGTTCATTCTGACTGCGTTATCTATTCAGCATTACGCACTGATGCGGCGAGCCATGGAGTTCCCGCGCATCGCAATTATCGATTTGTCTTCGAATGCGATCAGCAGCATTGTTTCCGTTGTCTTGGCATTTCGAGGATGGGGCTATTGGGCGCTAGTTGCAAAGCCAATCGTGCAGTCGAGTTTGAGCGCTTTTGGAGCCTGGATGAGTTGTCCGTGGCTACCCGGCCGACCAGAGTTATCTCCGGAGGTGAAGGAGCTGGTTAGCTTTGGACTGGGCGTCACTGGATTCACGGTAATGGATACTTTGGCGAGATCGGCGGATCGGATTGGGTTGGGTTACTTTAACGGGGCAGGCTCGCTCGGGTATTTTCAGAACGCGTTCCTGCTTTACGACAACTTGCTAAACATCGTCGCGGCCGGGCCGATCCACAACATTGGGATTGCGAGTCTAAGTAAACTTAGAGGGAACGTGTCAGAACTCAGGAGGTCTTGGCACGCGGCCTTGTCCTCGCTAACCTTCTTCTGTGCCCCGACATTCGCTGTGCTTGCCGTTACAGGTCAAGATTTGGTAGTCGTATTGCTCGGACAGAAATGGGCGCCGGCGGGTCCGCTTCTGTGTGTCTTTGCTATCCGCGGCATTGCAAATAGCGTCGAGCGTACCATGGGATGGCTTCACGTTGTCGCCGGGCGGTCCGACCGCTGGATGCGCTGGGGAGTGTTCAGCGCAGCTTGTCATCTTGTGGCTTTAATGGCTGGGCTGCCTTTCGGAGCAATGGGCGTAGCGATAGCCTATACCGTGGTGATGTTTTGTTTATTCGCTCCGGCTTTGGTCTATTCCGGACGCCCTATCGGAATTGGAGTGAACGACGTTCTGTCGGCTACTGCACCGCAAATGGCCTCAGCTGTTATTGCCGTGGCCCTTGGTCTCACTGTACGACGCCTATTCCTCCTCGAGTCCCCCGAGTTGGTGCGGTTGATCGTGTCCATTCCTATCTGCGTGACGACTTACGCGGCGATAATACTGGGCGTCTTCAGACTAACCGGGCCCCTGAAGCTGGCGTTTTCTCTGTTGCGCGATTTTAGTCCGATGAAGCGGCGCCGAGCGTAGAGCGACAACGGCATGCCGGCGGCGTGCGGCCGCCAATGGATATCGGTACGCGTGGAAATTTGTCTTCGCCTGCGTGATCAATTGCTTCGATACGACCGAGAATTCCAGGCGCATCACGGGTCGGCGAAGGCTGCGGAACGACAAGCCAAAGCGCGCAAAGCGCATTCCGATCGAGAGGGGTATCAAATTAGATCGAGCACGCGTCAGCAACGCCTACCTTCCTGCGTCTTCGCGAGTGTCTCGTGAGGGCGGCGCCGCCCGCTGTTTGCTTTCTGACGGGAGTAGGTAGTTCTACCTATGCTCGAGAGAAGCGGGCGCATGGTCCGGGCAACGACAAACCAGTTCTAATAGGGTATAAGAGTCTGCGCCGGTGACGGGTTTTTTGGGATGCTCACTTATGCAAGGCGGAGTATTGCTATTATCACAGCGTCGGATCGCTGACCTCGCCGCTTACTGCCTTGCATACGAATTTGAGGACACTTTCGCAGAAGTCACCGAGGCTGTACGAATCGACGCCACTGACCTGCCGGGTCTGGAATCTTCCCGGCGTGCTTATAAGCTCGTGCGCTTGGTATCAGGATCGTCGAGGCTTGCTCGTTCGCTCTCGCCTTACCCCCGCTCTGATGTGGCCCTCGATCGCGACTTTGATCTCTTTTTTCCGGTATTCAGCCACGCTTATGAATTGTATTCGCTTGCATCGATCCGAAACTGGCGACAGCACTGCCGCAAGGCGGCATGCTTCATCACAGAAGTTTGGCCGGATATGTTGCCGGAATATTTGCTTGAACTCCTATCGGCTTTTGACCACGTCTTTATTGGCAACCATCACAGCGTTAGAGACGTAGCGCGCGTCACCGGTCGACCTTGCTCCTACCTTCCGCTGGCCGTTGACGTCTTGCGGTTCGCGCCGGCGTCGTGCGATCAACCGCGGCCGATCGAGGTTTGCAATATTGGGCGGCGGTCGCAGGTCACGCATCAAGCGCTGCTCGATGACGCCGAGCGACGGCGGATCTTCTACTATTACGACACCGTGGCCGCGAGCGGCGCCGACTTGAAGCAGCGCACGTTTCGAGTCGACAATCCCCAAGAACATCGGCGCCTGCTGGCGACATTGCTTAAACACAGCGGCTACTACATCGCCAATCGCAGCTATGTGAACAAACCCGAGTTTACCGCAGGCCGCGACGTGATCTCCGCGCGGTTCTACGAGGGGGCCGCGGCAGGGACAGTGATGATCGGCGAAGCACCCCGCACCGAGGAATTCAAGCAGCAGTTCGATTGGCCGGACGCTGTGATTCACATGCCTTTCGATTATCCCGATATTGCCCGCATTCTTGTCGACATGAATGGGGATCCGGAGCGGTTGCGGACGGTGAGGCGCGCTAACGTTCGGGAGGCCGCGCAAAGGCACGATTGGCTGCATCGAATTCAGGTGGTGTTTGACATTCTCGGCCTAGCGCCGACGGAGAAAATGCTGGCCCGCTCGGAACGACTTGACCAGATCGCGTCAGACATCGCTCGTCCCGAGCCGGAACTCTTTAGGAGTTTGCCCACGGCACTCATGCAACGCAGTCGGTGAACGGCGGGCGTGCCTGTGCGTGCAAATCCGATACCTCCAACGTCCCGGAGGACCGAATCATGTGACGATGGGAGGCCGAATCATCGACTGGGCTTGCGATAAAATATTCGCACATTTGTCACCGTAATCGCCTTAATTAACGCTGCCGCCGCCGTTACGATATCGCTTGCCCGTCCTGAGGGAATCCGGTTGCCCATCTACCGCGCTGTATGACGAGCGATACTGCCACATGCGAATACGATGTGTCGCCCAACGACGCACTGACGGCTGTCCGCGCACACGAGGGGCCGCTTCTGATCGACCTTGACGAGACCCTCTATCTTAGCAATTCCACAGAGGACTTTATCGATTGCGCGCGGCCTGGCTTGTTAGCGTTAGCGTTACTTCGACTTCTCGAAGTGCTCAAACCATGGCGGTTGACCGGTGGCATCGATACCCGGGACAATTGGCGCGTTTGCGCTATTGAAACCTTCTTTCCTTGGACTCGCTGGCGCTGGCGGGCAAAGGTTCCTTTCTTCGCAGAACGTTATGTCAATCAAGAACTCAGAACGGCGGTGAAAGCGCGGGCGGAGCCTGCCATTGTGCTGACTGTCGGTTTCAAATCCATCGTCGGCCCGCTTCTGACCGCAATGGGCTTCGCCGACGCAAAGGTGGTCGCCGCCCGCGCCCACTCGGTTGCCGACCGGCGTAACGGCAAAATGAGTATGGCGGTGCGCGAACTGGGCGCAGAGACGGTGAGCAGTTGCCTCTTCGTCACCGATTCGGTTCAAGATCTCCAAGTACTGCAAAACTGCGCCCGACCTATTCGAACACTCTGGCCGCGGGCGCGCTATCGCCAGGCGCTGAGCGGCGTGTACCTGCCCGGGGAGTACATTTCGCGGATCAAGCGACCAGGGGAACATTATATCTTTCGCGGCATCATCCAGGAGGATTTTGCTTTCTGGCTGCTAAGCTCGATCGGGTTGGCCCTCAATCCGTTGACCCACCTCGTCGGACTGCTGCTGCTGCTGCTATCGTTTTGGGCGATTTACGAGCGCGGATATGTAGACAATGATTTGGCCGCGTCCCTCTACGAGAGCGATCCAAGGCTTAGCGTAGCCTTCGGGCGCGTGCGAGTCGCAACGCCGGCTGTGCAGCCCTGGGTGTGCGCGCTGGTTGCCGGCGCGGCCGGGGTCGCAACCCTCCATCCTGAGAAAGTTGGCTTCGTTGTCCATTTTGGACGCTGGGCGGCGCTGCTGATTGCTACGTACGCATGCTTCCTGTTTTACAACCGGCTCGACAAAGCGACACGCGTTTGGCTCTACCCGATGTTGCAATTCGCGCGCACCGCCGCATTCGCGGTCGTCGTGCCTATCGAGCCTGCAGGCGTCGCTGCGTTGGGCGCTCACGTTCTATCTCGGTGGACGTCGTACCAAGTGTACCGGATGAGCTCCACTGGCGCCGTTTGGCCAAATGTTCGGCCTGAGTTGGCGCGACTGATCTCGTTTGTGCTGCTGTCATTGATCATCGTCTGCTCGTTTGGCCCATCCGTCATGCTCACGTGGAGCGCTTTGGCAATACTGCTTTGGAATGTCTTCAGGGCACGGCGCGACGCTTACGCGGTTTATATGTTCGCACAACGCCTCGATGGATCCTCCCGCTCCGCGCCGGTTGAACCGACGCAATCTGCGAAGCAAGGCCGTTAGCTGTGGCCAAGTGGCGGCGTTGTGGTTGCAATTGACCAAAAAATCTTATAACAACAATGTCTCGCTTAATTCTCAGGTCGGCCGGCGCCGGTGAAGCTTTCCACCCCTACGCAGCGTCGCTGCCGGCTTGACGATCTCTCGACGGGTAATCCGCGCAGATATATAAACTATGCTGAGATGGTAGAGTGGTTAGAGATAATATATCCGAACTTCCTTCTCACGTCTCGAAGCAATGTGATTTCTGATCCTGCTGCTGGGGCCATTTCTTACTGCGCCGCGTCATGATGGGTTAGACCTGATATTGTAGATTTACAACGCTCCGGGGGGCCTATCTAGTGTGCGGCATCGCCGGAATAATAGGGCGACTAGACGAAACGAACCGCGCCGCGTTGAAGCGAATGAGCGATGCGATCGCTCATCGTGGCCCGGACGCAAGCGGGACGTGGCTCTCGACGCCTGATGCGCGTGGGTGGGGCGCTCTGCTCGCCCACCGCCGTCTATCCATACTCGACCTTTCGCCTGCTGGCGCACAGCCTATGGTGGACCCTGTGACCGGTCACGTCACAGTGTTCAATGGCGAGATTTATAACTTTCAGGACCTCCGGACGCGCCTCGTGGCCGAAGGGCAAGAGTTACAGTCCACTGGCGACACCGCGGTGATGCTCCGCGCGCTCGGCTTGTATGGGCCGGATGCGGTGGCTTGGTTCCGCGGCATGTTCGCTTTTGCGTGCTGGGATCCCCAAGAGCGACGGCTCCTACTGGCCAGGGACCAACTCGGCATCAAGCCTCTTTACTTAGCGCGGTCGTCCGATCCGGATGCGGGTTGGTCGTTGGCCTTCGCTTCCGAGCTTCGCGCTCTCCTGGCCTCTGGGCTGCTGGGCGAGCCTCGCCTCGATCCGGAGGCTGTGGCCAGCAGCGTGTGGAACGGTTTTGTGATTGGACCAGGGACCGTCGTCAAAGGCGTCGATTTGCTCTGGCCGGGCCAACTGCTCGAGTTCGACGGCGCGGGCAGGGAGGTGCGCCAACAGGACTTCTGGCGTATCCCCGACCGAGCGCCCGATCCGATTGCCGACGAGGCCGGTTTCGCGGCCATTCTGGAGGAGGGGCTAAAACTTCACCTCGCCAGCGACGTGCCCCTCGCGGTCTTCCTCTCAAGTGGCGTGGACTCGTCCGTCATGGCGAACCTCGCTCAGAAAGCCACCGATAACCCGATCCACACATTCACGCTGGCCTTCGAGGAGCAAGAACTCAACGAAGGGCCCATCGCAAGACAGATTGCTGCCGCCATTGGCACCCAGCACCACGAGGTCGTGCTGACTGAGGGACGCTTCGTTGAGAACCTGGAAGCAGCGCTTGACAGCCTGGACCAGCCAACTTTCGATGGCCTCAACGCCTACTACATGTCGCGCGCCGTTCGCGAAGAGGGGTTCACCGTCGCTTTGTCGGGCACGGGCGGAGATGAACTTTTCGGAGGCTACGCCTCTTACAAAGACTTGCCGCGGCTGCACCGCTGGTCCCAGCGCACGGCATGGTCGCCGCGAGGCCTGCGGGCAGCCGCGGCGCGATTAGCCACTTGGCCGTTGCGCCGCTCTGGAGGGACGGTGCCCCCTCAGACGCGTTGGGCGAAGCTTCCTGAAATGGTCCGCCGCGGCGACGATCTGCTGTCGCTCTACCAGCTAGCCTACGCTCTATTTCTTCCCGGATTCCAGGATGAGCTTCTAGCGCCAAGCTTTGCGGAAGCCCTGGTCGACGGCCTGCCTGTGGCGATGCGTACAGCGAATCATCGCGGAGACCCGGGGCCGTACGCCGCTCTCAGCCATCAGCGTCATGGAGCAACGGCTTTTCCTCGGCGAGCGGCTGCTGCGTGACAACGACGTGGCCAGCATGGCTTGTTCTCTCGAGCAGCGTGTGCCGCTGGTGGACCAGGTGCTCCTCGAGACTGTGAATCGTCTGCCGGATGACGCTCGTTACCGGCCACTGGGCTTGAAGGCTATGCTGCGGCGCGTTGGTCTGCGTGGCCTTGACCCGGCGCTGTTCGAGCGGCCCAAGAGCGGGTTTGTCCTGCCCTTCGATCGCTGGATCCGACGCGGCCTGAAGGACGCTATGGATCAGACGCTGCGGGACCCGCAGGCAATCGCGCCGGTCGGGCTCGACCCGGTGGCGGTGGCGCGTCTCTGGCGGGCTTTCCTTGAGGGCGCGCCTGGCATGTATTGGTCGCGGGTTTGGTCCGTATACGTCTTTATCCGATGGTGCCACCGCAACCGCGTTTTTCGTTAATGAAAATGCTTTCGGGCCGAAGGTTTGTCTGGCTATGAGCCCGGAACGCCTCAATATCCTCTATGTTTCCCAGATGCCGGCCAGTCCGCCGCGCTTTGGCGCTCAGGCGCGAATCCATGGGCTTGATGACCCAGCTGGCGCGACGTCACGATCTGACGGCGGTCATGCTGTTCGACGACGATTTTGATGCCGACGAGTGCCGGAAGGCGATGCAGGCCTATTGCCGCGAAGTGGTGCTAGTCCCCAATCCTCGTGGTCGCAAGGGCCACGCCAAACGGCTGCTGCAGGTCCGATCCCTGGCCTCGATCCGGAGCTTCGAACGGTTGCAAGTCACGCTACCAGAGCTGCAGCGGAGCCTCGACCGGATCTTGCGCGACCAGCGATTCGATATCGTCAACCTCGAGTTTCCGTATCTCGGCCACTATCGATCTGCGCCAGGCTCCGCCCGGCATGAAGCCGCCAGCCCTGGTCGTAGACTCGCACGAGATCGCGTATGACCTGGCGCGGCAGTTCGCGCGCTCCGGAGCCCGCGTCGGTCGTCGCGTTTATGCCGAAGCCAACTGGCGCAAGCTGCGGCGGGAGGAGTTGGAGACCTACCGCGAAGCTGACGGCGTCTACCTGTGCAGCGCAGCGGATGAACAGCGCCTGCTCAACGAGGCGCCTGACATCCGCACCGCCGTTGTTCCCAACGCGGCGGACGTCGAGTACTTTCAGCCGCGCCCCACCGACCCGCCGCCCGGATGGACGAACGGTTGTCTATTTCGGGCTTCTCTCGACCGTCCCTAATATCGACGGCGTCGTCTATTTTGTCCATGAAATCTGGCCGCGCATCGCCGAGGCGCACCCGGACGCTCGCTTCAAGATCATCGGCGGTCGGCCGCCGCCGTCGCTCCAAGCGCTGGCCGGGTCCTCGGGTCGAGCTGACGGGCTTCGTGTCGGACCTTCGACCGCATCTCGCGGCGGCCGCGGCCATCGTTGTTCCGCTACGGCTCGGCGGCGGCACACGCCTCAAGATCGTCGAGGCCATGGCGATGGGCAAGGCCATTGTCTCGACCACGCTGGGCGCCGAAGGGATCGAGGCGGTCGCCGGGCGCGACATCCTTATGGAGGATGAGCCGGTCGCCTTTGCCGACGCGGTAAACCGCCTGCTGGCCGAGCCCAATCTGGCGGCGCGCATCGGCCGGTCGGCGAGGCAACTGGCGGTGGAGCGATACGGCTGGGGCGAGGCGGCCCGAACCCTGGAGGAATTCTATCGTCAGATCCTGGAGAAGGCAGCGTGAAGGCAGCGCTTATCGGGGCAGGGCAGATCGCGAAGCAGCACCTCGCCTGCCTAAAAACCTTGCCGGGCGTCGAATTGGCCGCCATTTGCGACCTCTCGCCCGCCGCGGCGGAGGCTGCCGCCGAGAGGTATGGCGTCCGGACTTGGTTCACCGACCATCGGGCGATGCTGGAGAAGGCTCGACCCGACGTAGTCCACGTCACCACGCCCCCGACCTCCCACTTCGGGCTCGCCATGGACTCGCTCGACGCTGGCGCCCATGTCATCGTCGAGAAGCCCGCCACTCCGGCCTTCGCAGCAACTGGAGACGCTGGTCCGGCGCGCGCGGGAGGCCGGTCGACATTTCGTCGAGGACTACAACTACGTCTTCAACCATGCCCCGCAGGAGATTCTGCGACGTATCGAGTCCGGCGAGTTCGGGGCGGTGACGCACGTCGAGGTGCTCATCTGCCTCGATATCCTCGGCCCAGACGGCTTCGCCGACCCCAACTCGCCGCACCCTGCTCTCACCCTGGCCGGCGGCGCCATCGCCGACTTCCTACCCCACCTGGCGTCGCTGGCGTATCTTTTCGTCGGCGCCGCACCGGACCGCCGCAGACGGTCTGGACCAAGCGCAAGTCTTCGGTCCTGCCGTTCGACGAGTTCCGCGCCGTGCGTGGACGCGGAGCGTGGGACCGCGGCGCTGGGCTTCAGCTCGAGCTCGCAGCCAGACGCATTCTGGCTTCGGGTCTACGGGGAGCGAATGCAGGCCACCGCCAACCTGTTCGAGACGCGGCTCACCTTCGACGGCCCCCGCGAGGTGCCCAAGCCGCTGCGCCCCTTCTTCAGCGGCCTGGAGGAAGGGAAGACCATCCGGCGCGCCGCGTTGGCGACGCTGCTCCGCAAGTTCAAAGGCCCCGGGGCCTACGAAGGGCTGTGGGAGCTCCTTGCGCGCACATATGCGGCGCTGGCCGATGGGTCGGCCCTGCCGGTCACGGCGACCCAAGTCCTCGAGGTCAATCGGATGATCGAGGCCCTCAAACCCAAGGAGCAGCGGCTATGAGGGCCCTTGTCACCGGCGCGAATGGGTTCCTCGGCCGGCACGTGGTCGGCCGCGCTGCTCGCCCGGGGCATCGAGGTTCGCGCCATGGTCCGCCCGGCCGCGCGTCTGGAAGGGCTTGGCTGGCCCTCCTCGGTGGAGATCTTCAGGGCCGACCTGCGCACCTCGCGCGAGCTCGGACGTGCCTTCGAGGGCGTCGACGTCGCTGCTCCACCTGGCGGCGGTGGTCTCCGGCGGCGAGGACGCGCAATTCGCGGGAACCGTGGTCGGCACCGAGCGGCTCTTGGACGCCATGGCAGCCAGCGACTGCCGACGGCTGGTGCTGTGCAGCAGCTTCTCGGTCTATGACTACGGCTCCGTCCGCTCGCATCCTGGACGAGAACTCGCCGCTGCATCAAGCGCCGGATGTCTACACTCGCGACGGCTACACCATCGCCAAATGGTGGCAAGAGCGGGTGACCCGGCGTTTTGCCGAGAAGCACGGCTGGGACCTCACCGTGCTTCGGCCCGGCTTCATCTGGGGACGGGATCATGGCTATCTGGCCGCCCTGGGCCAGCAGTTCGGGCGGCACCACCTGGTCATCGGCCCGCTGACCCGCATACCGATGACCCACGTGGAGAACTGCGCCGACGTCTTTGCGCTGGCGGCGGCGGATGCCGCGCGCTCGAGGCCAGACTTTAAATGTGGTCGACGGCCCCGGCGAGCGCATCTGGACGTACCTCTCCGACTACATGCGGGGCAGCGGCCAGCAGGGCTGTGCGCGTGCCCGTCCCTTACTGGCTCGCCATCCTGGCGGTGCGGCTGGGCTTTGCCACCATCTTCAGGCGAGCCACCAAGGTGCCCGCCATCCTTACCCCGCGTCGGCTCGAGGCGATGCTGAAGCCGCTCCGCTTCGAGAACCGCAGGCTGCGGCAAACGCTAGGATGGACCCCGCCGCTCGACTACCAACAGTGTCTACTCCGGACGTATGGTCCGGCCGTTGCTATATCCGAACGTTCACAACTTACCTCGGGCGCAGATCTGGTGGAAAATCATCGGGAAGCGCAAATCACCGAGAAATTGAATCCGTGAAATGAACTCGGGCATGCATTACTCAGTATCGCAGGCGAACGGCTCTCAGAGATACGGTAAGCGCCAGCGCGTCTTGCGTGCCGATTTGACCGGCCCAAACCCGAAAGCAATCCTTGACAAATACGCTGCAATTCCGATCGCGGCGTGTGTTTTTGCCTTAATAATCTTCCCACTATTGCTCTTCAGTTTTCCTGTCGCCGAAGGGCAGGTATTGGAGGGCCGGCCCGAGCCTCGATTTTTCTGGCCTGCCATGGCTGCGATTTCTCTAGCTTTGGCGGGGCAAAATCGTTCTCGTCTTACCTTGCCGCCGCACATCATTTGTCTATTCGTATATCTTGCGTTTGCTGGAGCCAGCATCGTATGGGCGTTCAGGCCCGAGAGCTCGTTTGTTAGATTTGTTCAACAGGTAATGATTATTATCTCCATTGTTCTGCCGGCCATGTTGGCGGGTCGAACAGTAGATTTGATGCGTGGCCTGTATCTATGCTTCGCTGTTGCTTTAATCTTAAATGGTATTTTTGTACTTCAAGGCAGCTCAACAATCGTGTTATACGGGGAATCGTTGGTAAATATAGGCTACGAAGGATATTTCAAAGGCAAAAATTACCTAGGAGAGTGCGGCACGCTCGCTCTTTTGCTATCATTTGGTGAAATTTATTGTCGTGGATGGCGACGACTGTTTGGGATCATCTTTGCTGTGCTATCTATCGTTCTGGTGTATCTTGAGTAATTCCAAGACAGCGCTTGGCCTTGCATTAATCTGCCCGTTCCTGGCGGCGTTTACGGTGACTGTCAGGAAATTAACGCGCATTTCTCCGGCAATAATCTTATTGTCGATCCCGCTTTGCTTTACGGTATTGTCTAGCGTATCCAACTTAAGTTTCGAGCGTCTGTCCTATATGCTGTATGGCGATTCGAGTTTGACAGGTCGAACCGTCATATGGGATTTCGCGAATACTGAGATTGCACGTAGCTCCGCTCGTCGGATGGGGATATCAATCTTTTTGGCTCGTCCCGGGCTCGCCCGCCATCGTTGATGCTCCTGGCTGGGTCAAGATGATGCCGAATGCGCACAATGGCTATATCGATACAAAGCTGGAGACTGGGCTACGTCGGTCTTGCTTTCCTCGTAGCTTTCCTCCTGGCGACCCTCCACGCTACGGGGCGGGTCGCGGACCGCGACCCAGCGCGGGCGCGGGTCGTACTCTCGCTCGTCCTGTTTATTATCCTGTACAATTTTTTTGAAAGCCTGTGGATGCGAGGCTTCGAATTTTTGTGGGTGGTTTTTGTTATTGTAGCCGCCGAGATTGGTCGATACTGGAAACCTTTGCCCTCGAGAGAGGCCGCCCGCAGCATCAGGCGTCCGAGTCTCGGGCGGTCCTGGCAATTCATCGGCCGTGCGCGTGTTTCAGCCGAATATCGGGCTCCCGTGACCATCCGTCCTCAGGTTAACTCGGCGTACGAGCTCGGAGACCCGGTCGTTCGCCCAGCCATGCCGCTCGCGACGCGGCTGGGCGGCAACCGGGGCCCCAACCCGGGTGCGCATCTGCCTGTACTGGACGGGGTGCGGGGGCTAGCCATACTGATGGTGATGCTGCTCCATTTCGTCGGCAACGTCCCGCCGGTCGACGGGATCGAACGCGCCATTGTCGGCGTCACCAACTACGGGTCCTACGGCGTTGAGCTGTTCTTCGTCCTGTCCGGCTTCCTGATCACCGGCGTCCTCTACGACACCCACAGCGAGCCGCGCCACTTCCGCAATTTCTACATGAGGCGCGTCCTCCGCATTTTTCCGCTCTACTATGGCGTTCTGGCGCTTGTCTTCTTCGTGGCGCCGCTGATCGCGACTGCTGCGGGGTCCGACGCTTGACTATCTTGTAGACCGACAAGCATGGGCATGGCTATATGCCGTCAACATCTACATCGCTAAGAACGGGGAGTGGTCCTTCTCCTACCTCGACCACTTCTGGTCGCTCGCCATCGAGGAGCACTTCTACCTCTTCTGGCCGTTGGTGGTCTTCGTGCTGGCGCGCCGACCTCGGGCGCTCATTGCGGCGTGTCTGGCGACCGCATTGTGCTCGATGCTGGCCCGCTTGACCGGATCGCTCATGGGGCTGAGTTGGTGGACCACCTACACTCTGACCCCCTTCCGGCTGGACGGCTTGGCGCTCGGCGCTTTCTTGGCGGTGACTGTGCGCCAGCCCGGGGGCCTGGAGCGGTTGGCGCGGACCCTCCCGCCAGTGGTCGTGGCAATACGGGGGGCTGCTTGCGGTCGACGTTTGTCTGGACCCGCCTAGTGTCGCAGCGAGGGCCTTGACCTCGTTCTGCCAGTCCGGGCGGCGCTGATCCTCATGCTGCTGGCCTGCTTGCTGGTCTGGGCGCTTATCGCGCCGGAGCGGATCCGCCACCTCGCGTTTCTTCTGCTGCCGCTCGATGGTCTTCTTGGGAACTTATAGCTACGGCCTGTATGTATATCATCATTTCATTTCGTACTATTTACTCACCAATCACACTGACTTGGAGCTCGGACACTGGCTCCGCTCTCACCTGGCGGCCGTGGTGCTGCAAGCCACGCTCGGCGCGTCCGTTTCGATGGCGTTAGCCTACTTAAGCTACGAGCTCTTCGAAAAACGGTTCCTCCGCTTGAAACGTCTGTTCGGAGTCAAGCAGCCCACGCTCCAGCGCCCAGCCGCGATTGGCAGCCCCGGTCTTTAGGTTGGCGCCAAGCACCGCCGGCCCGTTGAGCCGCGAGGTCCAGCCCTCATCAGCCCTTCGGTTTTCAAAGAGCCGCTGGCCACGCCGTGCGTCAGAAATGCAGATCAACTTGCCTGCGAAGCTGGAGGCCGGCGGAACGTTTTTCGCTGCACAAGGCTGAAAACATCACGCAGGGTTGCAAGGCAGCCGCAGAGGAAATAGTCCCTTCGTGCGTGGGATGTCGAGACTGGCCGCCGCCCCTTCAATGCGGGATCAGCGCTTCATTGCCAACCCAAATTGTCCTTGGAGCGCGCCGCAATGAGATGGGCCTGTGTTGCGGTTATGCTGTTGAGCGCGTTCACACTCGGAACCGCATCGGCAGGCGACGACAGCATACTGCCCGCAGATCGTGACGCGTCGGCAAACTGGCGGGTAGCCGGCATGCTTTCGGTCGGGGGCATTCCGAAGCGGACTATGGTGTGCGCCGAAGTCGGTCCCCTGGGCTCGGGTCAGGATGATACAACCAACATCCAAAATGCCGTAAATGCTTGTCCATCACAACAAGTTGTTTCCCTCAGCGCCGGCACCTTCACCATCGCAGAGGGGAAATATGTCCTTGTCAACAAGGGGATAACCTTACGCGGTGCGGGCCCTGGCGTCACGATTCTGAGCAGAGCCGATGGCGCCCGATTGGGTAGCTATATACCGGGCTCGAACCCATCGCCGATGATCATCCTTGGCCCGCAGCGCTATAACAACGATGAGACCGCTATCGTGCTCACGGCCGATGCCGTCCAAGGCATGAACTCGGTGCAGGTGGCCAGCACCGCGGGACTTTCTGTTGGTCAGATCGTCTTGATCGACGAGGTATCGGGCGCAAGCTGGCAGACCGACCCGTTAGGGCGGGGACAGATTTGGGCTTCGTCAGATTTTCGCGTGGTGTGGAAGAAGCACAACCCCCCTCGACCTAACGACGATTTTCCCTCCGGAACTGATCCGGCTACCCCGGGAAGTGCTGGATGCTGGTTCTCTAATTGTGATCGGCCCAATGCAGAGATCAAACAGATCTCAGCGATGTCCGGCAATACCATTACTTTCGACTCGCCGATCACGCTCTCCTATCGGGTCGGCCATAAAGCGCAACTTCACCACTGGCGTATGCCCCATACTAGGAATGCTGGGGTTGAGAACCTTACGGCTCAGTATGCCGACAATGACAATATCGATTTTAATTGGTGCGCCTACTGCTGGGCCTATAACGTAGAGAACACGTTATGGAGCGGGGCTGGCTTTGGCGTCAACGCTTCGTTCCGGGTGCAGTTGGAAGCCTTTTACAATCATGAGCCAGTATGGCCGGCGCCGGGCGGCGCGGGCTACAACATCAGCCTGGCGTTCGGTTCCTCCGAGATTTTAATCGAGAATGGCATCTCGATTAAGGCAAACAAAGTCATGGTGGTTCGCTCTGCAGGGGCAGGGTCAGTCGTCGGCTACAACTACATGGACGACGGCTATATCGCCGGGCAGGAGGCCTGGTTAGAAATCGGCGTCAACGGCAGCCATATGGTCGGGTCTCACCACATGTTGTTCGAGGGGAACTATGCGTTCAACATGGACAGCGATGATACTCATGGTAACTCTATCTATCACACGTTCTTCCGTAATTACGGTAGCGGCTACCGAGAGCAATTCAAGTCAATCGGGGACGTTGTTGTCGATGATATCGCCAATCTACCGGGCGGCAACCGTCCTCTTCGTGCCGCCGGAGCCATGGCTTATTCTTACTGGATGTCGTGGTTCGGCAATGTATTGGGAACTTCAGGGCACGTTGGCGGATGGCTTTACGACGCCAAAAGGGGGTCACCAGGCGTTTGGATGCTAGGATGGGATTCCGACAGTCCTTATCCAACTGACCCGAACGTAGCCGCCACCGCAATTCGGGATGGAAATTTCGACTATTTTACAAATTCGGTGATTTGGGCCTCCCTTGACACGAACCACGCCCTGCCAAATTCACTTTATCTCACCCGGAAGCCAGCCTTCTTCGATGCCGGGAGCGGCTACACTTGGCCTTGGGTTAATCCAATGGGCGGGACACATCTTTTTAAACTCCCTGCCAAGGTCAGGTTTGAGGCCGGAACGCCATTCGTTCAACCATAGTTCCCTGGCTGAGGGGTAGCGCTCGCTTGCGTCTTTAGCCATCGAATCCATCCTTAGGAGCTCGGATCTTGCGCAGCGCGGGGCTGATCGTGACGGTGGCCACAATCACCGCTTGGCTATCGACGGAAGCATTTGGCGGATCGCCGCCACGTCTTGGGGCGGAAACTTCCACTCTCAACGGGTCGGTGGGTGGCTCTGGTCTCCTTACGCCAGGTCGAGACGCAACCGCTAACTGGCGAATGGCTGGTCTACTGTCGGTCGGCGGAATCCCTCCGAGCACAAGGCAGTGCGGATCAACCCTTACGCCGAGCGGCAGGGATGACACTGCGGCGATCAATTCCTCCATAGCCGCGTGTCCCGTTACGACTTGCCCGAGTGGAAAATTTATCAATCTCGGAAGCGGAACGTTCCTGATCAATGCGGTAGGCACGCCGGTCCAACTCAACAAGTGCGTCGTCCTGAGAGGGCAGGGGCCGGGGGTCACGATCCTTCATTCCTCGAATGGGGCAGTCCTCAACAGCGTCAATCCTGGGAGGCATAACGCCGCCATCATCAGGGTTGGCGGCTCTGCAGCTATCAAGGCCACGACGAACTTGACCTCCGACGGCGCTTTGGGCGCGACCTCGATCCAGGTTGCCTCCACCGCCGGGTTCGTGGTCGGCGGTCTTGTCCACATCGACGAGCTTGCTAACGGCCAGGCAATGCCGGACTGCTGCTTCAACGACGGTAAGGGAACAGTTTGGGCGGAGCCGGACTATCGCGTTGTGTGGAATAGTCACAATCCGACCGTGATGTATTTCAATTCCACATGCGTGGGGCAAGGAACGAACGGGAACAATTTCAGTTGCGACAGCCCTGGCGGGGATGCATGCGCCTATAGCGTGCGTTGCGGAGGCGTCACGGAAGAATTACACCTCATCACCTTTGTCAATAAGGCCACGAATACGATCACTTTCGATTCTCCGTTGACCATCTCCTACCGGGTTGCGAACTCGGCCGCTGCTCACTCTTATCCGACGTCGTCGCTAGTATTCTACGCTGGTGTAGAGAACATGACTGTCTCAAACGGAGACGAAGGAAACTTAGGCTTTGCGGGCTGTGTCTATTGCTGGGCGCATGCCGTTGAAAGCACGCAATGGCTTAACGCGGGCGGATTCTTTTTCTACAACGCCGCCTTTCGTGATCAAGTCGATTTCTCCTACGTCCACAACGCCGCTTGGCCGGTCAATGGGGGCGGGGGATACGCGATTAACCTCACCTTCGGCACTTCAGAGGACTATATATTTGACAACATAGATGTGCTGGCGAACAAGGTCGACGTCGTGCGGGCGTCAGGCGCGGGCACCGTCTTCGCCTATAACTACATGGATGACGCCTACATAAACGGGATCGACAATTGGGTTGATGTCAATCGGCGTCGAACTCTGACCCTCGATCGGCGTCCAAGATTGCCCCCATCTTGGAGGCGGGTGCAGCGGTTAGCGCTCGCCCCGGCGGAGCTGGTTTGGGTTGCGCAGCCGGGGCGAGTGCGGTTCGGTTGAGCTGAGATTTCTTGGCTCAGGCGCGGTTCTTGAAGCGCCAACTCTC
This sequence comes from uncultured Alphaproteobacteria bacterium, assembly GCA_963756955.1. GTDB lineage: Bacteria > Pseudomonadota > Alphaproteobacteria > Rhizobiales > Beijerinckiaceae > Roseiarcus. Next base: position 87,294 of record CAVWPU010000042.1, on the reverse strand, counting down.
ATTGCCGGTTTCGACGATGTCGCAGTGGTGAGTTAGGCGGTCGAGCAGCGCGGTCGTCATCTTCGGATCGCCGAACACGCTGGGCCATTCGCCGAAGGCGAGGTTGGTCGTGACGACGATAGAGGTGCGCTCGTAAAGCCGGCTGACGAGATGGAACAGCAATTGCCCGCCGGCTTGGGCGAACGGGAGATAGCCGAGTTCATCGAGGATGACGACGTCGAGGCGAGTGAGATAGTCGGCGACGCGTCCCTGTCGTCCGGCTCGACTTTCGGCCTCGAGCTGATTGACGAGATCGACGGTGGTGAAGAACCGCCCGCGCGAACCAGCGCGGATGCAGCTGCGCGCGATGGCGATAGCCAGATGCGTCTTGCCTGTGCCGGTTCCCCCGACGAGGACGACGTTGCGCTGCTGGGCGATGAAGGCGCCGCCGGCCAGATCGCGTACGAGAGCCTCATTGATCGGCGTTTCTTTGAAGGCGAAGTCGTCGACGTCCTTAGCGAGCGGCAGTTTGGCGACGGTGAGTTGATATTTGATCGAGCGCGCTTGCTTCTCTGAGATCTCGGCCTTCAGGAGATCGCCGACGAAGCGCTGAGGCTCGTGCTTGCGTTTGAGCGCGGTGGCCAATGTCTCGTCGTATGCGCTCCGCATCCCGTAGAGCTTGAGGCCGCCCATCATGTCGAGGACTTCGCTTCGTTCCATGGGCTAGGAGTTCCTGAGTTGATCGTAGCGGGCGCAGTCGGCGATCGGTGCGTGGCGGAGTCGCAAAGCGTCAGGCGTTAGGATTGTCGCCGCTGGCCCCGGATCGCGCTGACGCGCGAGGATGTTGATGACGACGTCGGCCGAATGGACGCCCTCGGACAGCGCCTCAAGGCAGGCGGCTTCCACCGGTGGCAGCCCGTCGCTCAGCACCGCGGCGAGGATCTTGACCATCTGACGATCGCCGTCGTTGGACCCGGTCAGCTTGCGCCGCACCCGCTCCAGCGCCGTCGGCAACACCCAATCCTTGAACGGCGCGCCGTTGCGCAAAGCGCCGGGCTTGCGCGCCAGAACCGGCACGTAATGCCACGGATCATATACGGTTGCGCCGCGCCCATAGCGGCGTGGATGTTCCGCCACGATGCGCCCGTCCTGGCGGATCACGACGCGCTCGGCGTAGGCATGAATGTCGACCGGGCGGCCGACCGCGCTGGCGCTCACCGAGTATTTGTTGTTGTCGAACCGAACGAGGCAGGTCTTCGACACCGAGGCTGGAAGCGCATGGAACCCGTCGAAGCGGCCGCGATAGGGAATGAGCTTTGGCCGCTCCTCCTCGAACACTTCCCAGATCGTCTGGTCGGGCCGCTCGGGATGGCCGTGCGCCTTGGTCCAGGCAATGCATTTGTCCATGAGCCAGGCATTCAGTTCGTCGTAAGACTTGAACCTCAGCCGCGGCGTGAAGAAGCGCTCGCGCACAAGCCCGACCTGGTTCTCGACCTGACCCTTCTCCCAACCGGACGCCGGCGTGCAAGCGACCGGCTCGACAAGGTGATGAGAGCACATCTGCAGGAAGCGGCGATTGTATTGGCGATCCTTACCGACGAAGATCGTCTCCACCGCGGTCTTCATGTTGTCGTAGACGCCGCGCCCACAGGCGCCTTTGAAGAAGGCGAACGCCCGTTCGTGGGCGTCAAACACCATCTCCTGGGTCTCGCGCGGATAGACGCGCACGAACATCATGCGGCTGTGGCAGAGGCGGAGATGCGCGACCTTTACGATCGTCGTCACCCCGTCCATCACAACGATCTCGTGGCTCCAGTCGAATTGATAGGCCTCGCCCGGCGCGAACGTCAGCGGCACAAAGGCATCCGCCGTCACGCTCGCATTCATCTTTGCCCAGCTTCGCGCATAACGGCGGATGGCGTCATAGCCGCCGTCGTATCCGAGCGCCCGCAACTCCTCGAAAATCCGGATCAAGGTCAATCGCTCTCGCGCCGGCGCTTCGACGTTCGCCGCCAACAGCCGATCGAGTTGCTCCTTCCATCTTCCGAGTTTCGGGCGCGGCTGCACCTGACGCTCATAAGAAAACGACGTCTCGTCAGATCGCAGGACCTTACGAACCGTGTTGCGGGACAGCCTCAGGTCGCGTGCGATCTCCTTGATCGACCTGCCGTGAATGAAGTGCTCACGCCGTATCCGACCGATCGTCTCCACAACCAGCATCCCCCACCGCCCGCTTCATGCCAAAGCAGGCAGTCGAACAAATCGAAAATTGGGGGGTCAATTTTGGACGCCGATCCCCCGCCTCAGGGGGTCACTTTTCCACGCCGGATCACATGCTCGATGGCAAACAGCGCGTCGATCCGACGCACGACCTCGACCGCGATCGGCGAGAGCGAAACCTCCGTCTTTCCCGCAGCCTTGCGGCGCGCGTTTTTCCATTACTCGCGCGATGGGCGAGGCGAGCATCAGCAGGCGCACCTCGAGGGCTAGCTCGGCATCCTGCACGCGGACGCCTATGACGGCGACAGCAAGCTGTGTATCTCGCGGATCGGAAGCCTGGCCCGATCCGGGAGGCGGCGTTTTGGGTGGGTTCGCGCCGGTCCATCTTCGACTTGGCCGACATCGAGGAAAGATCGCGGCCGGGGTCGGTCTTGCCTTTCGCCAGCGCCGGCACGGTTGTGTGTCGCCTGCAGGCGCTCGGCCTCCATGACAAGGGCCTCGACGAGGCGCCGGCGGGAATCGAGCGCCTCGCGGACAGCGCCCACGGCGTCGGCCATGGTGGACAACGCACTCGGCAGGGCCTCGAGCGCATCGCGCTCGGCCTGCGGGTTCAGAGGCTGTCGTTGGCCGAAGCTCTCGAACACGATCGCCAGTAGGCTCGGACCGGCCCGCTCGCCGTTGATGGGTGGTAAAAGAGACACGGCGCTTCAATTCGATCGGTGCGCAACGCGGCCAAGACCGTCGCCGTCTTCCAAGTGGCCGTGCGGCACTTGGGCGACCAGACACTCGCCGCGCGGAGCCCAGCCTTGAAGGCGGGTCATCTTGCTCCTGGTCCAGGTCTTACCGCCCATCTTGCTCACCGGGCGCGAACGTTCCGCTCGAAGCGCGGCGCCCGCAGTCCTTGATGTTTCTGGAGGCAGGTCTGGCGAAGGCTGCAAGGGGGAAGTCAAACTCACCTTCCGGGAACAGCTGAAGGCGCGCGGGAGAGCTTGAAGACAACTCCAGGAGCGAGCTTCGCGCCACGCAAGAGTTCACGGCCACTCGTGATAGTCTTACCCGAGCGCTGCCCCTGAAGAACTCGAACGGCGCCTGAGCCGCATGCAATCAGCATGTCTTCGGAGAGCAGCATCCCTGGTGAACCGGTGCCTTGCGCGACCTCAGCCCGGAGAAATTTTATGTTTTCATAACGATCTCGGACAAGTACGCTGGAAAAGGCACCTGGTCCGGGCGATAGCCCGTGGATCTGGTTGCGAATAGCTTCTGCGCTCTGCGTCCAATCAATCTCCGCCTCGCTCTTCTTGATCTTGCGTGCGTAGCAAATGCCCATCGTCGATTGCTCCCGAAACTCGAGTGAGCCGGACTTTAATGATCGCAAGGCGCTCACCGCCAATTCAGCAGCGATCGCGGCTAGGCGACTTGTTAGATCTCCTGTGGTCTCGGCGGGGCCTATCGGAATGATCTCGCGCATCGCCGTGGGCCCAGTGTCGAGACCTGGATCCATGCGCATAACGTCAACACCGGTCTGCAAGTCGCCGGTCATGATTGCTCGAGGGATCGGTGCCGCGCCCCGCCAACGCGGCAGCAATGAAGCGTGCAAGTTCATGCAACCCAACCTAGGTGCTTCTAGAATAGGGCCCGGCAGCAATATCCCATAAGCGGCCACGAGGGCGACATCCGCCGCGAGACCTCCAAAAACCTTCTGAGTGTCGACTTCGCTTAGGGAAGCAGGCGTCAAGACGGGAACGCCAAGAGCGTCCGCCGCGGAATGAACGGGCGTTCTCCTTATCTTGAGCCCTCGGCCACTTTGAGCAGGCGCACGTGTATAGACAGCGACGAGGACATGGCCGCTTCTGGCGATTTTTAACAATGCCGGAACCGCGAATTCCGGCGTGCCCATGAACACAACTCGCATTGTTCGTAAACAACGTTGTAAAAGTTTTCTAGTTTTACCCTGAATTCTGCACAGCGCGAAGTCTCTAGTTTGCCGGTCGCGGGGTGGCAAGCTTGCGAATGGATCGAGCTGTTAGCAATCAAAGGGGCGAGCCCTGGCCGAGCGAAGTTTCATCCAGCGGCGATTAGAGTCTGGGCGGGTCTAAAATCTCAGTGGGAGGTCAGGTGGAACCTACAATTTCTGGTGCAACAGCCTCATCATAAAAGTCACTCTTCTTTGCACCACGCTCCCGGGATAGATCACTGCGGTGGACAAATTATCGAGAAAGATGCGGGTCAAAAGCGCGATCGAAGCGCACGGCGAGCGAATCCATGCGTTCTCCTAGTCGAAGCTCTAAGTCATGAATGTCGGCGCGATTTGGAAGCCCACTGATCGTCTCCCGCAAACGGTAGTGATCATCATGCAGTAGCGCAAGACGCTCAGCAAGTCGCAGAAGCGCAGATTCATTGGCCGACTGCGACACGTCAAGATCGTGTCGATGTTGCCGAACCTCGCTCTCGAGAGTGTGAAGCCGAGTCATAAGTCGCCAGACAAATGCGGCGGCGCTCGCGCCAATAGAAGCGAGCCCGGCGACGGCCCATTGAAGAAAGCCCCACGCAGGGCTCTCTGGCGAATTCATGGTGCTCTCCGTCGGGATTGTTCGCGCCGTAGCCCCGGTTGTGCGCCAAACCAGAAGGGCACAAAGTAGCCTAGCACAGAGATACTGGTTATCAACTTAGGCCGTGTGGACGAATTTGATCAAGCATAGGCCTGCGGCGAAAGCGACGATGGATCTGAAGTTTTGGGCGGTCTTTTCGCAACGTAGCGCGACGCGCTTGAATCGCTTGAGCCTGCCGACGCCCTGCTCGATGCGTGCGCGGGCCTTGTAGAGGGTTCGCGCGAAGAAGACCGGCTTGTCCTTTTCGTTGGCTTTGTGGGGAATGACGGGAGCGATGCCGCGCGCTCTCGCTGCCTCGCGATTGGCCTTGCTGGCATAGCCTTTGTCGCAGATGACAGCGCGGGGCTGAATGTCGGGTCCGATGCCGAGCAGGGTTTCGAAGTGGCGTCCGTCGAAGGCTTCGCCACCCGTCAGATTGAAGGCGATGATGTCGCCGGAGGCGTCCGATTTTGCGTGGATTTTCGTGGTGAAGCCGCCACGCGAGCGTCCGAGCGCCTGGCCTTCTTGCCCCCTTTTGCCCCGGCCGCCGACACATGCGCGCGCACGATGGTTGAATTGAACATCTGAATGAGATGCGCCGTGGAACTCATCGAAGCGAGGGTGTCGAAGAAAGCCTCAAAGACGCCGGACTTGCTCAGCCGGTCGAAGCGTTTCCATACGCTGTTCCAGGGACCGAAGCGCTCCGGCAGAGCGCGCCAGCGAACGTTCTCGACGGTAAAGAAATGCAGCGCTTCGAGAAAGCGGCGATCGTCATCGGCTTTCCTCCCACGACGCGGCAAGCCTCCTACGACGCGGCAAGCAGGCGCGAAACACTGCAAGCGTGTGCGCCCAATCCTCCTCATCCATTTTTGTCGACATGTTCAGTCCCGGGTATTGGTGGATTGGATCGAGTTTGAATTGTTGTGGTTCGACTGTCCATCTTTTGCAGACGAACTCATAGGGTGTGAGTCCTTTGAGAGTCTTCAGTCGCCGTCCGAAATTGTACGCGCTGACGAAGTCGGCGAGATGCCTGCTGAGCTGATCATGGCTGTCGTAGTGGTAGCGTTTGACGGTCGCGTCCTTGATGGTTCGGTTCATCCGTTCGACCTGACCGTTGGTCCAGGGATGGTTGATCTTGGTGAAGCGGTGCTCGATGTCGTTCTCGCGACAGCGCATGGCGACCATGTGCGTCATATAGCGAGCAGTCGGCCCGGCGGCGTAGCGCGGCGCATACCGGAACTGGATGCCGTTGTCGGTCAGGATCGTGTGGATCTTGTACGGCACGGCTGCGATCAGGGCGGTCAGGAAGGCTGAAGCTGTGACCCGGTTCGCGCTCTCCACCCGTTGCACGAAGGCGAATTTGCTCGTCCGGTCAATGGCGACGAACAAATAGCGTTTCCCCTCGGCCGTCTGGACCTCGGCGAGATCAATGTGGAAGAAGCCGATCGGATAGGACTTGAACCTCTTCCTTGGCTCCTTGTCGACCTCGATATCCGGCAACCGCCCGATCCCATGCCGCTGCAGACAGCGGTGCAACGACGAGCGGGTAAGGCGGGGGATTGTCGGCTGAAGCGCGTAAAGGCAGTCGTCGAGCGGCAACAGCGTATGCCTGCGGAAGGCGACGATGACCGCCTCCTCCTCGATCGAGAGGACCGTCGACTTGGGTTCTTTGGGACCGGTCGGCAGATCGGCCGCCGCCGAGGTCCGCTTCTTCCACTTGGCGACGGTCTTCTGGTTGACCCCGTAGCGATTGGCCAGAGCCCTCAGGCTCGCTTGACTATGTTGTATCGCTCGACGCACCGCCGCTGTCGTGGTGGCGCTCCCGTGCAGAATCTGGCCCATAGCGCATCCTTCCATTCCAAGGAAAATAATGCACCATCAAAACCCGGGATCAAACAGCCGGGTACGTCGTCACTCTTTCGAAGAAGTATCCGCCTGTGGCGATCCCCCGTGGGACACCGAGGTCGGGACGGAAATCGCGGTTGCGTGCGCTTGTAGTTTGCCGATCTCGCCCACGACTAGACGAGAGAGATCCTGTGGGTTTTTCCCGACGGCTTTCATCGCTTCAGGCATTGCTGCTGCTATCCTCGCGGCCGCGGCCCCGATGGCCGGTGATGCAACGGAAATGGATCGAGACGATAGGTTGTCGGCTGCTTCGGCTACAAGAATCCCTGCTTCGGTCTGCGCAGCTTGACGAAGCGAATCAACATGGGCGGCTTGTAGCGTCACTCCAGTCCATCTTTTTAGGAGCGCAACCGCAAACGTTACAGCCACGCCGACTATTGTTGTAACAGCGGCAGATAACACCGGACGCAGGGCCTCTACAATTGGGCTCAACGCAATCGAGGATGCAGCTTCGGACATAGAATTTTCCTGGGTGTCTTGATTGAGACCGCCGCGGCGGAGGAGCTAATCCTTCTGCGCAGGGAACAATTCAACTTTCGCGCGGCCTTTTCTGCGATTCCCTCACAGAGAAGTGCAACCCAATTACGGTCCGCAATTAACGGGTGGTCAATGAGGTCCGGCACACTGGGTGGCGGAGCGCAGCTAATTGCTTAGCGCGGGAACTAGAACTCGGGCCCGCTAAGTCAGGGTATTCACATCTTCCTCGCGCGAACGGAGATAGCGATCGAACGCGCGTTCGAGGTTTGGCTTTGCCGCCGGAGAATTCCAGGACGCCGTAGGTGTTGCGCTTGAGGTCGGTGGCCGGATCGAAACCGCTGTCGAGGAACATCTGCCAGCGAGCCTGATAGCCGCGGTCGCTCTTGCGGCCGTGGAACGGATGCTCGATCGTGCCGTGAACGAATCCGAGCCTACCATTAACCTCGAAGGCGGCGCGAGTCGCCCACGAGGCGATTGAATTTTCATAACCTACGCTGACACCCGCAGGCATGGAGGCTTTGTATTTGCCGACCATGCCCAACGCCATATGATAGTCGCCGGAACCCATCGCGCCGACTTCGAGTACGCCGCCGACGCGGTCGAGCAAGCGCCGCTGCCAACCCCATGCGTACCCAGGATGCGGATAGGTGTTGTAACCGCCGTTGAAGCCCCAGAAGGTCGCGCTGGTTGCGACAACGGGCTTGCCGGCGTGCCAGACAGAGGCGAAGCTTTTGTGTGTTTGCACGTGTTCGTCATGGGGCCCGAGGTCATAGGCCGTGTCCCATGGCTGAATGACAGGATAGAGATCCAACGCCGCCAGCGCTTCCTTTGCCCATCCGGCGCGTCGAAATGTGATGTCAGCGTCAAGGGCGGCGATTTTCTCCGCTCCGTCTGGCAAATGGGCTATAGCAATATTGAGCAAGCACTCCTTCGACCAAGACATCGTGGTGGCGCGGAGTGGGATATGGGTGAGGCGGCCCGAAGCCATGTCCGCTAGGTCGTAGCCGCGCGAGCCGTAGGCGCACTCTGCCAATGTAATGTGAACATTGGGTTCTTTTAGCCAGTGCGCCACCGCTGCACGCGCGAGCACAGCGCGTGACCGCCAGCGTAACGGATTGGCCACGCACGCGACTATAAATAGCGTTTCCATTGGGTCTCCGGGTGGCCAACACTGTACGCGCTAGGGAAGTGGCGGTCGCAACCGATTTTCGAAGAGCGTTCGTATAAGAGCGCGGCCGGCCGCTCGATGATTAGGTTTCCGAAGGTCATCAACCCGTGCTTTGAGGTTGATTAGCTTCGGTCATCTTGATGAGCATGAGCCAAGATCGTCGAGATGGCGCATGCTCGGCGATCAGGCGGCAGGGAAGTTTGGGATCTCGAGCCTCGTTCTTGCTTCTCTTGGGATCACAGTTCGTCACCCTGGCCGTCCAGCGGGCCAGTTCTGATGCTAGTGATGAGCTTTACGAGTTTTTCGTTAATTGAGATCGGGGCACATGCGAGCGCACCATGGGTCCAGATAATCATGCCGTTCTTGGTGCCGTCGTGAGTCGCGAGCAGGGCGCCGTCGCCAGGTGGGAGGCCATCCGGCGTCGAGGGGCTTCCAACGTACAGGCCTTGAACGAAATGGAATTGCCCGGGCGTCAGCGCGCTGAAATGAGTTTGGCCGTCGAAGTCAGCCCTTAGCTTTGCAAGTGTTTTGCAAGGCGGTGAAGACGTATTGTCGGCCGCGAGAGTCGTGCCTCCGGTCTTGAGATCGAGTCCGAGCACGAGGGCGGCCATGATTGCGATCCGTAGCATGGAGGGTCCTTCGAATTACCGACAAAAACGTAAAGGGCATCTGGACGCGTTTTGGCGTCTTGTCGTTCGATAACTATGCTCTTCGATTGGAGGTCACTGCCGGCGAGGGCGAATACCGTGCGATCAATGCGGACTGAGGCCGCCTGTCGTGGATTACCTCAAGGAAGGAATTTGACGATCGTCCAAGATCTTGTGCTCAATGGCGAAAATCATCACGGAAGCTAAGAGTTGGCGCAGAGCCGAAAGCCAATCCTTGGCCCATGAAATCAGCCCTTTGGGGGCAGTGAGAAGATGGAATCGTCCAGCTGGTAGCCAAGATTATCTAGCGCAGATTGCTCCGTGACCCCGACTCGCTTCGGTCCCGCGTGAGATTTCACCAAGATTACCCTTCGGCCGTGGGTGAGTCTATCTTGTGCCTCGTGCAAGGTCCGTTTGAGTTTGTTGTCTAGCACAATCTGATAGGCGCGCGGCGGCGCATTGTCTTGACGCAGCCACAAATCCACCAGCGTATCGTCATCCTGCGCAACAAAGGCGATGAGTTCGCCGCGTGCGGGCAGCGTTTCGAACGAGGTCGAAAAAGGAAATCCCAACATCCCATTCACTTGATATGGCGTTACGCACGCGAGCGCGACGATGATGGTCGGCACAGCGATTTTGGCGATCAGTGACGCGGCAGACGAACGGAAGAGCCATGAGGCGATGAGCGCCGCCATGAGCAGCATAGACCCGAACGAGGCAGCAAAGGCGCTGAAGAAATTCATAGGCGCGCGCCCTCTTGGAAGCATCGATAATCTGTTCAATTGCCGGATTGCGCAGCGTAGTCTTGCCGCCGTGTTCGACGTCAAGGCTGACGACCAGGTCGGCGCAAACAGAGTGATGATTTGCGGATCGACGTTGGTCACTTCGACCGCATGGGGGATCGATTTCGCGCCCATTGCGAGTTCACGATCGGAAGAGAGGTTGACGCCGACGTCGCAATGTCCGGGCCCCGATACGGCGAACCATGAAACAGGGGCTTTTTCCAAGGGCCGACGATCCAGAGATCAACGTCAGCATCGTGGGCGAATCGCAATCCGAGCCTACGAGAAATTTCGCTCTTGGCTTTACACCGTCGTTTTTGGCATTAATCGCCACTGCGAAGATAACCACGCCGATCACGCAAGAAAAGATCGGCAATTCCGATCCAGACAGGTGAGCGTCAAGCTTCGTTGGGTGCGCGACTGCCGGGTCAACCGCGACCGTCGAGAAACGGCGTGCATCGGCGTCCGTATGACGCGGATCGTAGCCGCACCCTCCTAACGCCCGCTTCAAGATTGAACGTCATGATAGCAATTAGAGCGGCCGCGGTCCCACCACTTGCCGTGGTAAACAGCGAAGTTGCAAGCGCCGTGAAACTGGTCGCGCCACCAGCGAGGGACGTAGCCTGAAGAGAAAGCCCGACCGCTGTCCCGACGAAGCCTGCCATGACACAAAGCCGTTCCGCCAAATGACCATAGCCAGATGACGGAAGAAAGGCCGAGGAGGGTTGAGCGCCAGTTCTGTCTAAGTCGTCGGATATTGGGTCTTCGATTAGCCACGCTTGCCAGCCAAGCCAAACTGCCGAGCCAACGAACTGCGCGCCTATCACGCTCGTCATCATGCTCATGTCGTTTACCCAGATCATCTGCGGCACGCCGTTGAACCAGGCAAAAGATGCTAGCGCCACACAGGCCAAGCATAGGACGAAATGCGACAGAAAGGTGAGACGGGGAACCTCCACTGGTTACCTCCAATTTAGCGAAGACGCCACCATGGGATCCCCGCGGGGCAGACTAGCGCTGCACAAACGGTCCAAGTCTAATTCGAGCTTGCCCAAATCAATGGATTGTTTTCCTGCCAAAGCCGGAGCGTCTCATCCGCTCACCTGCGACCCCCGGCGCATGCCCCACGGGCGAACTGGGAGGCCCGGCAACTCCTGGCCGCCTTGAGGGATCGCGAACTTCCCGGCGAGAGGATTCCCGGTGGCCCCGGAATTGTCATAGAGAAACATGCCCATCATATTGTTGTCGGTATCGTAGGTCCCGATGCCACCAATACCTTCGAGCGGCCCGAGCGTCGGCGTCGCAACCGCGCCGCCGGAGCCTGCCGTCGGCCCAGCCGAGAACGAAGTCGAGGCCTGAGCGACACAGGTCGTCGCACAAGTAACCGGATAGGCGCCGTTCGCGCCTAGCGGCAAGGTCGAGCTTCCGTTGACCGGCTTCACGATCACCGTCTGCACCGGCGTCGTCCCGATGGTGATGACCACCCCAGGCGCGAGATTGCCAGTCGGAGTCCCCGTTACGTTCAGGGTGCCGTTGGTTCCGCCGCCGGCCGTGAGCGATGCGGTCCCGCTGAACGTGATCGGAAAGGTGCAGGTCGCAGTCGCGCCATTGCCCATGTAGTCTGGATAGGCGTTGACGATTGCCCCTCCCACGATGTCGATTCCCATGACGGGAACTCGTGGGACGTTGGCTCCGCCCGATACCAGCGTGCCGCACACGCCGCCGAGACCGAAGTGGCCATTGGTGTAGCCAGATCCTGCCGTGAAGGCGAAGCTCTGGCCGCCCGGATAGCCCATGAGCCCCCCGGTGTAGCTCGTGTTTGCGTAGGGATCGCCATAGGAAGCGAAGGTTGTTCCCGACGCCCAAGTTCCAAGAACCGGAGCGGCGGGGCTTGAGTAATTCGGCCCATGCACGCACTGCACAACTCCGCGCGCTGGAGATGTGAGCGCGGCGACGATATTGCAGGAGAACGTCTGGCTATGCTTGTAAACGCCGGACCCCGGATCGGGATCGGCGCCGAAGTCATAGACCGAGCCCATGGTTGCGCCGTTGCTCTGATAGTCGTCCATCGTCTGATTGGCGCCGATGCGGAACCCGCGCGCGAACGAGCCTAAGCCTGTCGGAACGCATGAGCCGTTCGGGAAGAGGTATGTCGCCGCCGTCGGCGCGTTGACGTTCGTTCCTACCAGGTTGTTCGTCCCGCAAGTGTTTAGCTGCGCCTGAACGCCATAGGTTCCAGTTGTGTTGATGTCGATGGCGAAGTCGATGCAGCTCGCGCCGACGCCCGCCGTCCCCGAGCATCCGGCCGTCGCCGTCCCACTGCCGCTGCCGCTCATCGTGCCCGCGACTTGGAAGGTGATGGTCTGCCCTACCTGTCCAGCGCCCGCCGCCGTCGATTGTGTCGGCGGAAGGGAGACGGACGTGATGACCAGAGTCCCCGTGCTGCATGTCGGCGAACAAGTGACAGACTGTCCAGGGACGAATGGCCGAGCTCCAGCCGAAATGCCGCCAGTGATAGTGAATAGGCCGCCTGAAGTCCACGACGCGGCATGGCTCGCCGCGTATGTGTTGCCGATATCAAAGCAAGGAGAAACCCCGCCTGCTGACGCATCGCATCCCGTGAAGGAATTGCGATCCACCGTCGGTTGCGTCGCCTTTTGAGGATTGCCGCTAAGCGCCGCGCCAGCGATGACACCCAGGCGATGGCCGTAGCGCAGCGCGCCAGCAATCCCGCCGCCCGTCTCGACGGCATAATTGCCGATTCCAGCCGAGCCCTGTTGCATGGCGAGGTCGTTATAAGGGCCTACATAGAACGCGCCGCCCTGATACAGCATCGCATTGTGCATGGGGATGGCGGAGGCGATATTCGAGAACGACCCGACATCGACGGTCAGATTATAGGTCGATCCACTCGCGCCCCATGTCCCGCTTGCGAGAGACACGATCTCAGTCCCAAGCGGCAACGCGCACGACGCTGAAGCCGGGTTGCACTCGATCGCCTCGCCTTCCCACATGGGGCCGACCGCCGCGCTGGTGAGGGTCAGAACCGCAGTCGATCCAGACGCGACCACCGTCCCTGACCACGACGACGGAGTCGCCGCGTCTTCATGCCACTGCTCGCAATCGAGGTCAGACCCATAAGAGAAGAGGCCATAGAAGGCGATTGGGCCAGATCCTCGCCACTGGCCAGTCGTGAGCATCGGAAGGTTTGGTGCGGCGTTGTGAAGGGCCGCCATCTGAGTCCCAAACAAATAATTGTTCAGATGCGCCCAGGTCAGCGTAACGTCCGGCCAGCCGGTGAAGCACTGCTGGCCGTTCACATAAGCGCCGACGCCTCCCGTCTTCGCCGCAATTGCGCCAAACGCGCCAGCCGTCGAAGATGATCCGTCGCCGATCGTGCCGATCTGCTCGTAGGCGTTCGAGTTGTCGAACGTCATTCGATTCTGCCAGCTTGCAATGATCGGCGCGTTAAGGGCGGCCGGCGAGGTTAGGGTGACAGAATAGGCCCCGCTCACATAGTTGACCCAACCATTCCCGCCTGTACCCGTGCAGCTCCCATACTGGATGTTATAGGCGAACGTGCCTGTATCCGAGCAAACGACCGAACCATTGACGAGAACTTGGAACGTCCCGACCTTGACGATCGGCGCGGCGCCGACCGTGCCCCCCGGGCTTACCACAGGGAGAACTGGCGGCTGAATTGTGTTCGTCGCCCATAGCTTCCCGGCCGGAGGCGTGAGAGTCATCGCCTCAGCGGATACGGTTCCTAGATTGGCGCTAAGCAGCCAAGTCGAATTTGTTACTGACCCGGCGATTGGAACCGCGCCGCAATTGGTCTTGCAGGCGACGATTGTCGGCGACCCCGGGATGTTGACGCCGCCATCCGCCAGAATCTGACCAGGAGCAAGCGCGCCGCTCGTCAAAGAATTGACGGTCAGCGTGGATACGCCGCCGCTTGTCGAGATCTGGCCGTTGATCGCCGCTCCATAGCCGAGAGCGGCATTGAACCAGAGGTTGTTGTGCACGACCGTCAGAGACGAGTTCGCTTGGATCGCGGCGCTGGGAAACGGCGATACGGTGTACGTCCCGGCAGCCGACCCTGTTCCCGTGACGAGGCCTGTAATAATGCCAGAGTAAGAGAGGCCTCCCGTCACGCAAGACGCGCAGGAGATGCCCTGCCCGACACTGAGGAAGGGCCACACGCCGTTGGTTAGATTGTATGTTCCTCCAGTCGATGTACTTGCCCCGGAAAAGGTCATGACGCCGGTCGTGGCGCTGATGCTTCCGGTTGTTCCCAGATTGATCGTCGTCGATGAGGCGCTGCCGACCGAGCCGCCATACCCGATCCCCGAAGAGAACGTGGTCGTCGATCCGTCGCCGATCCCTATCGTCTGAGTCTGAGGAATCTCGTCATAGAAGAGAGCTTCGAACGATGTCCCGTTCTTTCCCATGTTCACGAGACCAACGGGCGCGCCGCTCATGGCGGTAACTCCGTTGACGAGGCTTAGAGTGCCGTCTCCAAGGGGCGAAGCTGCCGCCGCAAATACGCCAAAGTGGTCGGCGATCACTTGCCCCACAAACGAAGGTTGAACCCCCAGAATGGATGGTCCGGGGAGAAAGGTTGCATTTGTTATGTTGTTGCCGCCGACGCCGCCCGTCTGGAATCCGACCGACGATGCAAGTCCGCTGAAGAACGTCTGGTTATTATAGGCGTTGGAAATCTGAGCCGCGGAATTTCCTTCGCCAAAGAAGGCGAGCGGCCAGCCGACGAAGACGGCGTTCGGCAGCGTGGCGTAGCTCGTGCCATTGGACGCGCGGACGGAGATCCAATATGGGCCTCCAGCCGGGATGTTGACCACGCTCCCTGACCACAGGCCGCCGCCGATCGTCTCAGACGAGACATTCGTCCACGCGCAGGCCGAGCATCCGCTGACCGGAGAGCCGAGCGGTGTCGACGACACCTGGACCTGGATGTGTTTCGGATCGCCATGAAGAAGCGCATTGCTGTAGCCGCCAGTTAGCTTCAGCGTTCCAGTGCTGGAGCCAACCGTGAGCGGATAGGTCATGCCGACGCCAGTATTGTCGATCGTCAGAGCCAAGCCGGGTGCGATTGCGCCTCCAGCGCCAACTCCTGAAGACGTCATAGCCTCCGACGGGATGGACAGCCCGTTCGGGTTCGCGATGACATAGGTCCCAACTCCGCCGTTGCCCGTCCCATATCCGAGGATTTGTATCGGCGTGGTGATGCCGGCGCCTTGGACGAAAGTTCCAGGCACAAGCGCCGACAGGCTCGTGGTGAGCGCCTCAGCCGTTATGCCGTTCGGATAATAGGTCGAGTTGACGGTCCAGTTCGGCGAAGTCCCGCCGGTGATGCAGAGCGGCTCCGATTCGGAGATCTGAGCGCCGCCGTCATGGAAGCATTGCCCCTGCGCAATCGTGCCGGTGGCCGCCGTCGTGACCATCGTGCTTGACCCTGCCGCCATTGATCCGGACGTCACAGTCGCTGCATTGTTGACTGCCGTGACGTTGAGCGTGCTGCCTGCGATCGAAGCCGTAAAGCCCGATGTGCCAAGAGGAACCGCGGGTTTAAACGCGCCCGCGGTCATGGCGACTGGAGATCCAGATGACCCGAGGTTCGCAGCGATGCTCGATCCCCAAGTCAGAAGTCCAGGCGCCCGAAGATCCCCCAAGCGTCGGGCATGCCGTTGGTCCTCCAGCCAGGCCCGGAGCGCAAATGATCTGTCCGGCGACCAGCGCTCCCGTCGAAGGCGAGCCAACGACATTGAGAGTCGCAGTCGTGCCGCTCGCGGCAGTGACATATCCGTTGAACTGCGCGCCGCTCGAATTGGCCCAGATGCCCGGATCGTTGAGGCGATAAAGCGATCTCCATGCGACTCCGTAAGTCGCCGCCCAATTTTGGAGATCGCTGCCCGCGCCCGCATGGCTCTTGGTGCAGATGTCAGCCATGGCGGTGCTTGACAACGCGCCTCCCGTGTTCGGGAATGGCGCGCCCTGCAACATGCCTACATTGGCGATGTTGCCGCCCCAGCCGCTGGCGCTGTTTCCGGTGAGATTGCCGGCAGCCGCAGCCTGCGTTCCAATTAGATTGAACACGTCGCCCATTTGGGCTTGCGTGTGAGCCGTGACTGTTCCGCCTCCGGCCGCGCTGCCGCTTGGCGCAATGGCGTTATAGTAGAACGGCTCTGCGGCATACATCGCGACTGGCGATCCGGAAGTGCCGATCGACCCGCTCGACGTCATGCTCTCGGTCGTCGAAACTGTCGAGCTCTGGCTGAGCGTGTAAGTTCCAGCGCCGCCTGCTCCCGTCCCCAGCGCCGTTATGACGCTGTTTGCGGTCACACCCGTCCCGGTGATGGTCATCCCGACGACGAGCTGCGACGTCGGGGTTCCTGTGACCGACATGGTATTGCCGGAGATCGTTGCGTTGAAGGTGAAGGTCGCTTGCGCCCCCGTCAGGCCATAAGAGCCAACTCCCCCGACTCCGGTGCTCCCGAACGCGCCAAAGGGCGAGATGACGGAATAGCTGGTCGCCCCGGTCACATACATGCCTGGCATGAGAACGCTGACCAGCGAGCCGCCCGTGCCGGTTGACGAAGTCGTCAAAGCTGGCGTCTGCGGCAAACCGATCGGGCCGCTGAGTGGATTGGCGACGACGTGCGCGCTATCTGTGCCGCTGGAGACTGTCACATAGGTCAGGTTGAAGCTGCCCGGGCCCGCCGTGGTCGTCACGCCAGATACGGTGAACTCCGACCCGGCGACGAGGCCAGGATTCGTCATTACGAAATGCGCCAGCCCTGACGAGTCGAAGCTCGCGCTCGTGATGTTGAACGCAGTCAACGACGTCACATTGAGCGCCGAAAGGTTGGCCGTCGTCGCAGCCGAACCGGAAAACGAAAGGCTCGAGTTCGAGATCGTGAACGTGTTGGTCGATGTCCCTCCGACCGTCACAGTCGCGCCAGCGAAGGCGATACTCAAGCTCGACAGCACAGCGCCGGTCGGAATTGTCACATTCGCCGACGTCGTCATCGTCCCCCCAGAAATGGAGGTGACGGTGAATGACGTGATCGCCGCGCCGGTCAGCGTATAGCCGTTGATCCCGACGGCCGTACCCTGGTTCAACCATGGAGATACGGCGGGCGAATTGACAAGCGCGTTGCCCAGATGATCGGTGTAATAGGCGAAGGTCGCGCCAGGAAATAGAGAATCGGTCCCGAGCTCGCCGAAGGCGGCACAGACGCGCTGGTTGGGCTTAGTCTGGATGCCCGTGGTGTATTGCGTCGCGAACGGATTCGTAGACGATGGCGTGGAAATCGTAATCGACCCGCCCGTCCCGCCGCCCGATATGTTGGCGGCGGTTCCGTGAACGGTGACGGCTCCAGGGCAGGTCCCAACATTCGTTCCGACGAGTGTCGCGTTCGTTGTTCCCGGCAGCGCGGCATAGGTGCCGTTCCATCCCGATGGCGTATAGCCGGCGAGGACAAACTGTTGCCCGGGCTGGAGACCGTGCGCGATCGGAACGGTAATCGTAACCTGCATTTGGCCGGTGGCTGGCGTGTTCGCCGCGCAGCTCTCTGCAGTGGATGTCTGAGCAACCCCAACGCCCGGAATGGCGGCGAAGTTGACCGTAGGCGTTCCGCCGCACAGCCAGCCGGGGTCTCCGATTTGGGTATATCCGTTCGACCCCCCAGCGAGGACGACGCCTGTTGGCTCGCGCGACGAAGGGGAAGGGCATCCGCCCGTGGCCGCCCATGTCGAGAGGATCGGGTTATAGTTTGTCCCCTTGTTGGCGAGGCTCAACTGCCCGACAGACGACAGCGGTTGCACGCCTGCGGTCGCGTTCCACCAATTGAATCCATGCGCGCCAGCGCCCAAGACGTTATCTTGAATGCCGAAGACAGGGGCGCCAGGGTTGGTTGTGCTAACCGCCTCACCCCCCGCAGCCGACCCGTTGCCAAGAGCCCACTTAGGCAATCCGCCGAGGTTCGGATCAATGACAAGGTCTTGATAAACTGTGAAGGAATCCGTTGGCGTCGGCGGAAACGCGAAGGCGCCAGAGGAGCCCCCGTTCGGCTTAAGCGCTTGGTTGACCTGACCCCATCCGTTCGCCTGCGAGAACAAGGCCGAAGGCTGAGGCAGGACCGTCGGTGGCGTCAGGACGGCGACCGCGGCGACGATGCCGCCAACGCCGAGTGTCGTCAGCTGTGCCCAGGCCGGCAAACGCCAGATCGGGCCCAGGATGGCCAGGGCGAGGTAGGAGAGCAAGCGCTTCATTGTGGCCTTACGCAAACAGAGGCGGAATTCGGACTCGGGCGAACTGATGGCCGTGGCGCGCTCAGAACTGCGTATAGCTCACGCTCCCGCTCATCTGAACTGCAGCGGAGGTTAGGGCGCAGAGGGCGTTGCTGGCAGGCACGACAAGCACGGGCCCTAGGCCGTTGCCCTTAGCGATGCCGAATTGCGCCGCGAGGCTATACGAGCCAGTCAACGCCGTAGTCCCAGTGCTGCAATTCGATCCGGCGCCGTACTCGAGCGTGATGTTGCCATTGCCAGCCGCAATTACGTCCCAAGCGGTGACGTAGATCGTCTTGCCGCTGGCCGCCGCCACAAGCTGCGTCGTCGTCGCGCTTGAGATGTTGATCGGAACTGAAGTGCCGGCCTGAATGATGCCGGTCAGGCTTCCTCCAGTGTTGGCCCCGTTGGTAGGCAGCGGCACTCCGCCCGTTACACCCTGCACAGCCTGCGCTCCGGTGGCGCTCGTGCCAGCCGCAGTAACTTCCTGATTGGCAGCTGTGGCGGCGCCGGCAGGTAAGGTCGATGACAAAACATTGGCGTTCACGCCAAGCACGTTAAGTCCAGTTGGCGCCGATCCCCAAGTCGATCCCGCCGCGCCGACCAGGTTGCCGCCGGCGACGAGCATCCCGTTATAGGTGGCCGAGCCGGGTGCGGCCGACCCCGTCGTGCCTACGGAGGCGTTGGAACCGCCTCCGCCACCGCCGCCCCCACTTCCTCCCGCGCCGGTCGGCAAGCCCGCGCCACCGGATATGTTCAGTGAGGTCGTTCCCGCTGTTTCAATCGCGGCAAGAAATGTGTTCGGGCCAACGGTGAATGCCATCCAACCGCCGGCTGGGATGACGTCGTTGCCCACTGTCGCTGTGACGGCGGAACCGCCAAGCGTCACAAAGGCTGAGTTGGCGCCCGTATTGTAGACGATAACCACGGACCCGCTCGGGAGCGCCACGCGCGATGATGTTGCGCCGACGGAGAGCTGCGAATAGGCGGGGGTCGGCTGAAAGCCGCTCAGCGACGCCGAGAATGACCCGGAAATTTTTCCGGGATTCGACGCCGTGAACAGCGGACCGACGCCAGGCGCGATCGGGACCATTCCACGCACAATTGTGCCCCCGGAGTCTTGATAGGTTTGCCCAGAGGCAGGCATGCCGGAAAGCAGGGCTGCCGCCACAGCGGCGCCCGGAAGGATGCGCTTCATGTCGAGCCTTATTGGAAAGAGAAAGCCGCTAGGCGGCAGAGGGATTTGCGAGAAGTATGGAGATCGATAGCCTGACTTGGCCACCCGTGAACGACCCGCTGGTTGCGGTGATCGTCAAAGTCGTTGCTGAGTAGATGGGAGCCGGGCCAATGATACCGAAGTTCGTCGAGCCGGTAGCGATCGCGAGAGCCGATCCGAATTGTGTCAGGTTGCCGGAAACGCCGACCTCATAGGATGGGGCACCGGTTATCGTTGTAACCACGCGCGCCCCAACCGCGAGGACGATGCAGTTCGCGGGGATCTGTAACGAAGCGTTCGTCGACGCTCCCGATAGGGCAACGGTTGTCTCGAGCACCTGCGCCTGGATGCTAGCGCCGTGCGCAGCTGCCGCGATATTGGCGAGCGATGGCATGAACCCTTGGTCGATGACCGTCCAGTGCCCCGCGCCGTCGCTCTCGAGTCCGATGAAACCATAGGACTGGTTCACAACCGCCGATGCGGCGCCGTCGATTGTGTCTGTGCCGGCGGCGCTGAGGGTGAGCGTCTTGGTGACCGAACAGTTTCCCGACTCGTCAATGACGATGAGGCGAGTTCCGGTCGGAAAGGCGCTCGATGCGGGCAAGGTAACCGCGCGCGAGGCGCTGAGCGCGGTGTAAGCGACCATCCGATCCGTCGCCAGAATGGTGTAGGCAGTGTCGCTGACCGCCGCACGGGTATTGGTGATGACTTCGTCCAGCCGCGCGGCAGGATGGCCGCCTGGTGTAGTTCCATCGCTGGCGACGAGCCGATTGTTGGTCGTGTCCATGACTGCTTCGCCCTGCGCGCCGGTGAAGGCTGAGACCTGCGTTGCCGTACCGCGGCGAAGTTGAAGCTGCTCGCTCAAGGAACCGTCCCTAGATTGATGACGTCGACCACGGCGTCATTGGTTGAACCGAAATCGTCGGACACCATGACAGCGCCGGTCGTTAGGCCGAGATCCAGTGGCGTGCCGCTCAAGAGTTGGACCGCGATCGGATGGCTCACGGTGACTATGATTGGGCCGAGATCGATAGTGTCGGCGACTGGGTCTGACGCGACATGCCCAAAGTCGTCAGAAACAGTGGGTGCGGAAATGACCTGGCCCAGATCGAGCGGGAAGCCGCTCTGGAGTTGTGCTGTGATCGGATGCGTGGAAGGAGGCGCGGCAACGTTGAATTGATAGGCGACACAGGTGGATAGATCCTCCGCGCCGCCGCCCAGGATGTTGAAGCTCTGAAATTTCAGCCACAGGGTTTGACCCTGAAGGTTTGCCGGGAGATCGTAACGGACGACAGCGCCGTCGAGACGCGTGAACGGCGCGCCGGTCGAGTGTGGCGCAGGCGATGAGCCGCTCAGACCGCGCGCGAGCCCGGTCAGATTGTAGTTGTTGACCGTTGTGAGCGTGGCCAACTCGTAGGCGAGTAATTCACTATCGACCAGCGACAATGTCGCTCCGGCCTGCGCCGCGGCTTGGCTTGTCCCCGATAGCGCGCCTCCGCTGTCGCCAAGATTGACAGCAAGCGTGTCGACAGCGTCCCACCCGGCCCCAGCCGGCAGGCTTGCGGTCAGAAATCCTTGGCGCAGCGGCGCTGTCAGGACCGCAATCTGGGAATAGGTTACGTTGTCGACCGAGACATAGACGTTCGCGCCACCCCATTGGTTCTGACCGCCGCCGTCGATGCCAGAGGCGCCAATCCAGATTTGCGGCGACGCCGCCCGTCAGCGCCACCGGCGGCTGATAGATGAGCGGCGTGTTGACGGGGACCGCGGGAACGCCCCAATTCGGCTGGAAGCCCGTTGATCCGGCGCTCGGATTGAGCGCAGGATTCGAAACACCCGTCACCATCTCTTCGCACGTGAACGCAAGCAGACCTTTGTCGTCCTCTTCGATCTCGATGATGCGGACTGGATAGTTCGACAGACCGAGATTCGGGTCCGTGATCGTGACGATGTCCATGGGATCGAGAAGGCAATATTCCCAAGACAGCTTGAAGGTAAACTTGGTGCGGACGTAGAGCTCCCGCTGCAAGATCGTCTGAGCGATCCGGCGGGCCCATAACGAACTCGTCGCAAATCTCATGAGCCTGAATGGTCGACCCGACGCGCGGGCCAAAAATCTCGATCTGGCTTTGGTCGCGCGCCTCAACCGGGACGGCAGAATATTGATTGCTGCGGGACAGTACCTCGATGCGCTGGATAGTCGGAAGCGAGAACACGTCGGCTCGCTCGACCTGAACCGGATCTTTGTTTCCCTTCTCGTCGACGAAGTCGAGATCGGTCAATTCGTAGACCGGCGTCAGATTAGGCGTGAATCCTGCTGCGGCGCCGGCGGTGTACGTGATAACGACTGGTTTTTGCTCGTCAGCGGGACCGAAAGCGTATTGGCCGGGAATGATCATGCCATATTCGCCTGGCCCGGTTGGAACCTGGGCGCCCATGAAGACGAAAGGGATACCAGAAAAGGCATAAACGACGCCGCCATCCGAAACAAAATGACCCAGGCTCGACCACCGTGAATAAACGCCGGCAGCCGTCACGCCCGTTGATGCGGGAATCGGTGATCGGGATCGACAGTTGCGTGCTGAAGGTTTCTTCCTGCCCCTGAGCGATCGCGGTGTCGGCGTAAGGGATGAACTTGAGCAGGCCTCCGCTCCACACTGCGGCGGTCGAGAAGATTTGCAGCCAACGCGTCAGGATGCTTGATGCTTGCTCTTGACTCGTCAGAGCGGGCGAGAACGCATAGCCCATCGCGAAGCAATAGTTCCGAAACGAATCTGGATTGGTGAACAGCGAACCGGAGTCGATACTGGCCGGATCAAAGCCACAGCCATATTGCGCGTTGGTCAGGAAATCCTGGATGACCAGCGCCGGATCGGCGTCGGTATGCGTTGACGCCGGACCCGGACAGTGGGCCAAGGAGCTCGAAATTGTGATTGCCGACGGCGGCCGAGTCGCCAAGATTGTAGCCCGCGCCCCATGCGATCGCCGTCCCTTGATAGGCAAGAGCGTTGTAGGGATAATTCTCCGCGAGATACGGCCAAACGATCTGCGGCGTATTGCCGTTGAAGATGCCGAGGCCCAGCTCGAGTCGGAACGAAGATCGCGAGGTCTTTCCAGACGAGGCCAGTCCCATTGATGGGCCCCTCGCACAGGGCCATGATGAGATCGGCTGTGTAAGTGTAGTTCCTGCGCGCCGCCGCCGAGCGCGCCGCCCTTGCCGCCCGTTCCTTTGCCGCTGCTGCCCGGGACGGCCCTGAAGTTGGCGTACCAGACCAGGTTCGGCGCGATCTTGTTGCGCCCCCACAATATCGGGATCGGAAGAATCGAAGTCGAAGTCTGGATCTGGAGCGCGGTGTAATCCGGCTTGGCGTTGCTGCGACGCGTTTCAGGAAACCCACATTTTCAACCCCAATAGCTCGCGAATTTCGCATTCTTGATGCGCGCCGGCCAGTTCAGAGTTGCTTTCGACGATGTCCTCGACCACGCATCCCGTATTTGAGAAGGCGTGGATGATGGTCAGCGGCGCGACGCTGGATACGATTCCGGCGTGCGCGAAACACCGTCCGATTCGGAAGAGAACGATGTCCCCAAGGCCGGGCTCCGAACCTCTCGTGCGCGCTCAAGCAGGAAGCCAAGATATCGTTCCTCGTCCCGATGCAGGAACCAGTCGCGGGTGTAAGGTCGGGGATCGAACGTTCGATCAGGCCTCAGATCGCAATAGACCCGGACCAGGAGCATCGCGCAGTCGACGCCGTGCCCCTTGACGTCCGCCGCATGATGATAGGGCGTTCCGAGCCAAGACCGCGCCTCAGCGACGACGTCCTTGCGCTGTTCGTCGCTCATAACACCCCGCGGGACGCAAAACGATCGACTTCGGTTGCGATGAAGATAAGAACCTGCCACCGTCGTCGACGATCGTTAGCTGGTATGACGTCGAACTCACCTCGCCGACATCGATAGGCCGCGCTCTGCGGCGAATAGTTCGAGCACCATTTCCATGCGGTTGGGCGCGTCCCAGTTCGTCTGCGTGTCGTGGATGGACTGCAACTCCTCAAGGAAGTCGAGGTTGTCGCGGAACCACTTCGGCATTGCGAAGATCTTGAGGAGTTCGCGGATGCGGTAGCCTTCCATCTCAGGGTCATAATGCGTCATCGTCGATCAATGGGCCGACGAAGCACATGGTGTCAGCGCAAGCGATAGAAACATTGCCCTTCTGGCGGGCATCGAGTGCGCTGTTGGCGATAGTGGAAAACCACGCGATCAAAAATCGTCTGGCGCGTAGCCAGGTCGACGCTAATCCACCGAGGGGCGATCGCAGCCACTCATTGAATGTCGTGATGTTGGCCTCAAAAGAGCGTTCGGCTTTCATTGTCGGCTCAATACGCCAATTGCGGCGGCGGCACGTAGGGAAAGCCGCGGAAATTGATGAGGTTGTTGAACTTGCCCTTGCACGTCGCTTGCGTGTGATCGCACCCGAATGCGACATTGAACGTGTCGCCAACCGCAGGAGCGAACGGTAAGCGGATACATGAGATTGTAAGCTGCGTCCGGCGATGACGCTCTTGACCGTCGCGCGGACGTTGGCGTTGGCGCCCGACGTGAAGACGAGCGAACCCTGCACGTCGCCCGCCCGTGCGCCGGAGAAGTTAATCGTGTTCGAGTTCGATCCCGGCGCCGACCGACTCCGTCGAGCGAAAAGGTTCCGCGAATGACCCCGCAGCCGGCGTCATAGAGCACGTGCAGGCAGGTTGGCGAAAACAGGTTCCTCGGCATATCGTAGTCGAGAATCGACAAGATCGCTTGCGACCGTCACCGTCGCTTGCGTGCGCCCCACATTGTCGACGGTTGAAATTCGGCCCTGGAACATGCGGACGCCGCCGACGACTCCTCCAGCAGGCCCAGTAAGGAAAACGCGATCCCGATAGACGGGCGCACCGTCAAACGCGCCATCGCGCAAGGCGATGAGGAATGGCGCGCCATTGACGACATCCGTTGGCCGAGCGGCAATCGTGATCTGCTGCTTGTCGACCTCGAGCCCCACCGATCCCTTGTACTTGAGGCCGGAAACAAGCGGGCCGTTGGCGAGGAATGTGAAGCCGTCAAAATGCACGTCATAGTCGACGTTTGTCCAGGTGTATTGAGTGCCGGTCGTGGTGATGAAGGTGAAGCACTCCGCGAAGGCGATCGGCGCGTCGGGCGCGGCGCGGGCGGCGTTGATGAGGTTGATGACAGCGGCCGTCGTGTTTTTCATGACCAGAACAATTTCCAGATCAGGCTGTGAGAAAATTCATCGCTGCGGCGCTGGTCAGAAACTGGAGGGCGTTTGCGGCAATCTGTCAAAGCGCCTTCGCCTTAAGCCCGGCGAGTTGCCTGTTGAGCGGCGCGATCTGTCGATTGTGGTCCGTGCGAAGCTTGACGACTTCGGTGGACCGAGTCAGCTGATATTGGCGTTCGCCCGCGTCTAGCGGGCCGCGCACGCCTGGGTCGGCGGAGACCATCGGCGCGCTGACTTCGCGACGGATGCGCTCGAGCTCGACAGGTTCGTGCGCAAGTCTCTACGCCGTGGCCTAGAGCATCACGACGTCCTTACCGATCTGAATTTAATGCTCTCGACTTGCCAGAGGTTCGACATGAATTCTTCGAAATCCTGGTCGTCGGAATCAAACCGGCATTGGAAGGCGTATATAAAGGTCGCGGCGATCGACACGCCCGCGCCAGGCGCGGACGCGAACACGAGGGAGTTAGGCGTCGACAGGGCCCACCCGGACGGCTGATTGACGCCGTTCAAAGAGACGTTCGAGACGCTGGTGACCCAGCCGACCGGCTCGAGGAACGCGCCCAAAAAGCGGGAGAAAGTGAAGGTCGTCGTCGCCCCATCGCCAGTCGCGAAGGTCACATTTGTCGCCGCATTGTCAGTCGGATCGGCGTAGAGGAAAGTGCCGAATTGCCCCTGCATCTGCAGGAAGAATCCCATGAGGGCCTGCAGTGAATTGGCGCCAGCTCCCGGATACGAAGTCGGCGATGACGACAAGGCGTCGAAGGTCAGCTCGAACTGCCAGATCGGGTTCTGATAAAGGGCGTCGCGAACCTCTCGGCCCGACACGTGGCTCGCGACGAGCGTCGAAAACACCGGCTTTTTGTGCACGCTCCAGCCGAGGCCGGCGAGCGTCGGGAACGACGGCGGCGTAGTCATGTCACGGCCTGACCGTCATCAACCGAACCGTTCGGAGCGTCCAGAGCATCGTCATGAACTCCTCGAAGTCCTGCACATCTTCGGCGAAACGGCAAAGCCACAGAATGCCGAAGTCGGCCGTGACGGCGGCGCCCGCGGCCTGGCGCCGATGCGAACGTGATCGCCGGGAGATATCCGCTTGAAACCGTCCATCCGCGACGGTTGCGCCACCCCGTTGAGATAGACTGTTGCGACGGCCGACGTCCCGTAGACTGGGCCGCTATAGCCTCCGATCGAAGCGACGAGCGGGAAGACCATCGTGAGCCCATCGCCGATTCCGATCGCTTGGCCAGTGACCGCGGATAGGCCCGGGTGGCGCGACCCAGAACGGCGTCGTCCTGGCCGCTCATCTGCGCGAAGAACCCGGCGATCGCCTGCAATTCAGCGAAAGTAGCGTCGGACCGCAGGACGTCATAGGTCAGTTCGATGTCAAAGTAGGGGTTAGCGAACCGCTGCGTCCGCGTCTCCCGGCCGCTCACATGCTGCGCAAGCAGGTTGCCGAATCTTCGGCTTGATGTGGACCGACCAACCGAGCGTCGTGAGACTCGGGAAGGTGGGGAACGCAGGCGGCGTAGGCGGCGGGCTCGGCGCGGGCGGCGGCAGCACGGCGCGCGTGGTTCCGATCCAGAGCCCCTGCGGCCAGTTCCCGGCGTCGCCCCAGGCGCTATTCAGGATCGGGAAGGTCGGGAATGGCCGCGCGTCAGTGTTCCAGACGCAGCAAAAATTCCAGTTGAGCATCGGCACGCCGCCGACGATCTCGTTGTTGCCGTCGACGTTCCAGTATTCGTAGACCGCCTCGAGCGCGAGCGCCTGGATCGTGTCATCTCGCCGCGGAAGAAAGCCGCCCTCGTTAGCCGGATCCCAGATCGACCAGTAGGCGGTGAAGCTCTCTGTCGACTTGGGGTCAAAAAAGACGTTCGGCTGATTGGTCGCCTTATCGCAGGCGGCAAAGCCATATTCGAGCGTGATGATCGATTTGGAATTTGGCGCCCACTCGGTGTGGGGCCCGTGCGGGGCGAAGCCGTGGCCATCGCCGTTGTCGTAGACCGCTTGGTGATCGTTATTCCACCACCAGCGCAATTGCTTGTTGGCGAGAATTTGCTTGTTGAGGAAAGTATGGGTTGCGCGCCTGCGACAGACGGTCGCCTTCCGGCAACGACACCTGCAGATCTGTTCCGTTCGGATCGAGACCGCGACCAAGATTATTGCTGTCATCGTAGAAGAAATCGAAATACTGGCCGCCCTCAATGTTGCCCTTGAGATAAGGCATCGAGTAGATCGTTGGCGGCCCGCTTAAGCCAAGCCCGTTGAAATCGGCCGGTCCAGGCGGCCACGCGCCCGCGAATTTCGGCTCGCGCCAGTTCGTCGCGTCCAGGCCCCCGTTGCCAGTCGTCCAGTCGGACAGCGGCATGTAATTGTCGAAGCTGACGAAATCGATGTTCGGGTTGGCCCACAATTGATCGAGATGCGGCCACTGGCCGTTTGCGCCCGTGTGCTGCCAGCCCATCCAGCTCGACCAGTCGGCCGAATAGGTGATGAGGTTTTCCAGAGTCGTCGAATTCTTCGTGAAGCCGGCGCTGTCAAATGTCGTGCGCACGTCGTTGGCGAGCGCGTTCAGCTGCGCGACCATAGGGTAGTCCCAGACCGCGTTGCCTGAACCATCTAGTGTGCCCGGCTTCGTCCAGCCCGGACCGCGCAGGATTTCGAGGCCGCGAAGTTCCGACCCGATCACGAAGAGGTTCACCCCGCCGGCGACGACGCAAAGATTCGCGTAGTGGAGGATCATCCGGCGAAACGTCCAATCGAACAGGCAGATCGCCGGAGTACCCGACTGTCAGATTGACCGGGTCCCGTGTGAAATCGCTGACCGTCGGCACTTCCCATGAAGGTGGCGACGTCATTCGTCGCCGTCTGCGACAGATCGCCGGGCGAGGTGATGCGGCCGCGCCAAGGGAACCCGGCGCTCGTCCCAAGCAGGAACGGATAGAAGACGACCTTGAAGCCGCGGCTCTTGAGATCGCGAATGCACCGCACGACGCTTGGATCGCTCGGCGTGCCGCCGTAGACGAAATTCGTAGACCCGGGCAGGGCAGGGAGCGGAATGAGGCCGGGGAAGTCCTGCTCGGTCAGGCCCGACACCTTCCAGTTGACCGGCGCGAACGCGTCCGCCATGCCACTGCTCGAACTCGCCGAGGAGAAAGTTGGTCGACGGATAGACGTTGCAGCTCGACGCGTCCTCCGAATTGAAGAACCAGGCGATGACGAGGCTGACCGTCGTGCACTCAGGATGCTCAGCCTGGAATTGGGTGATCGCGTTCGTATAGTCCGTCGGCGCGCCCGGCGAGGACTGCTGAAGAAATTCAGGATCGTCGCGTTGTTGAGGCCGCTCGACCCGCGCTGAAATCCGACCGCGGAGATCGTGTCGTAGGCGAACTCGCCAGTCGACGGCAGAAGATGGACGCCGGTGACGGTCGGGAAGGTCATCAGCGCCCGTTGAGCCGTTTCAGGCCGAGCGCGGCGCCGTGCCGCACTGCCTGGTCGATCGCCTTCGCCATGCCGGGACCGTTCTGAGCGCATCCACGAACTGACACTGACGCGCCGTCCATTGCGTTGACATGGAAATGGGTCGTCGGGTGAATGGCGACACTGCCGCCGCCGCCGCCAGCGCCGGCATTCGAGTTGTTCGTCAGCATGTCACGCAACGCGCCGGCAGGCCCAGCGGGCATAATGAGTTCGTTCTGGTGAATCAGCGCCAACTGGTCTCTCGGGACTTGCCACATACCGATGTCGGCGGATGCGACCGCGCCTGCCATGCCCGCGACCGTCGCTTGGGCCGCCGCGGCAGGACCGACTGCGAACGGACCCATGAGTGGGGCGAGGAAACCAAACACGCCGGCAAATGTCTCCGCCGCTGAAGACAGAATAGATCGGACCATCGTCGCGCCCTGCGCACCGAGCGACGCCGCAGCGCCGCCCTGTTCTGCGCTCGTGCGTGCGGCGACGCCGGCTGTAGTCGCCGCGTCTTCATCGCCTCCGCCAAGGCATAGTGCGCGACCGAGGTCTCGCACCATTCGATGAATTTGATCAGCAAGTCCTCGAGCGCGTTCTTGAAGGCGTTGTGCCATGTGGTCGTGCCAGTCAGGAGTCCGCGCAATTGGGAATTGAACGCCTGCGAGATGGAACTGCCGAACGCTTGATAGTCGCGCTCTTGCTCTTGCAACGCCGAACGGGTCAAGGTCGCCATCTGGTCGTCGCGCCGGCGCGTCGCTTCGATGAGCATGTCATCGATGCGCTGCTTTGAGGCCAAGCGACTGCTCGCCGAGAGCATCCAGCTTTTGCAGCGCGCCGAGTTCGCCGGCGTATTCCTGACTGATCGCCTGCTGAGAGAGCGCGACTTTTTCCTGCTGAGTGATCTCGTAGAAGCGAGCTTCTTGGGCGTAGAGGGCAAGCTTCTGCTTCAACCCGTCCGCAAGGAGCCTCAACCTCCTCCGACGCTGCGAGTTGCGCCGCCCGAGTCGCATCCGCGTAGGTGGCGTCGTCGCCGGCTCGCAAGGCCGCGGCGGCGCGGCCTGCGTCGGCGGCGAAGGATTGCTGGAGGCCTCTCGTCGCGTCCAGCGCGTCGCGATAGGGCTGCAGGCGGCTTGGGTTGAACGCTTGGGATGACGCGGTGGCCAGAGACGACAATTGCGCGTTGATTTCCCCGAACGGCGCTGAAAAGCTTTGGAGAGCGTCTTTCGCCTGACCGACCCCCGATACGAAATCGTTGATCGAAGCGCTGAAGCTGACGGAGACATTTGCGTCGGCCATCGCTGATCCTCGAACTTACGTGGGTTCGTCAAAGCGCGCCGTTTGGAAAGGCGGCCTTTAGTTCTGCAATCGTGGGCTGGCGCGGTGACGGGAGGTCGTCAGGCGCGCGATATTTGAGCGCTGCGGCGACAAGCCAGTGAACAGGCGGGTTGCGACGCCACTCAGCTCGCAGCGCAAGGAAACGCGGGCATGGTCAGCTGGTCTAGCGCTTCATCCCAGCTCCAACCGGTGTTGGCGACGACCTGAGCGATCAGGGCGTCGAAATCGACTTTCCCAAGTCTTGCGACGCCCCCGGCGTTGCAGGCGCAGGAGAGGCTTGGTCCTCACTTTTTCCCGGCTGAAGCCCGACCGCCTTGGCCACGGACGGAAACGCCTGGATCAATTCGCCAACCGAGAATGCGAGGTCGAGAAATTTCGCGAAGGAAAGCTCGGGCTCGACGAAAGAAATCGCCCGCCAGGTCGCTTCAGCAAGGCGATCGAGATGGGCCTCGCTGAGACGCGCAACGGACTCGCTCGACATCGAAGGGCCGCCGGCCGCGAGATAGATTTCGAACAACGCCGGCTGGATCGCCTTGATCGCGCGGAACGGCAGATGCGGGACCGACCAGTTCTTTCCGCCAAGCGATATGCCGAAGGCCTCCTCACTCACGCCGCGTCTCCAAAGTTGAAGGTCATGACCTGCCCGGCCGCGTTGGCGAACGCCTGGAATTCGAAGTCCGGCTTAGCGAAGTCCTCGATATTGGTATCGAACGAGAACTTGCTGGCGACGCACTGGTTGAGCGTCACCGAGAACTGCTGCGTTCGTCGTCGGATCGGTCGCGAACAGGAGGGCCGAGAAGGTCGACGTCGGTCCGACCAGCGGGTTGCCGATCGCCAGGCTCTGAGTCGTCGTGCGCCGTTTGTGTGTAGGTGTAGGAGATCAGGACGCCAGCGCCTGCGTCCCCCGAAGCTAAACGTGTAGACGCCGGTCGAGGCGTTGAACGTGTACTGTCCCGCCGCCGTCAGCGTCGCGACGTTAAGCAGAGGAAGGCCGTTGGCCGCGTAAGTAACGCCCTGGTCAGCCACGAAGTGCGTCGAGTTGCTGACCGTGATTGTGTAGGGTGCTGCCGCTGGGACGCTGTGCACCTCGGCGAACTGGGATATCGTTGCGCCCGGAACTGGCGTCTGATTGTAGAACAGGCGACCGAGGGCTTGCCCGCTGAAGCGCGCCAAGGTCGCCTTGCACGTCACCTTGCGCGTACCGGATCCGACGGCGACCGGGAACGCGAACTGGCCATACAATTCCTTGACGCTGACCGATGTGTCGACGCTGACCTTCTGGACCAGACCAAAGTTGATCGGAGTTGGATTGGCGACGTTCAATTGCGTGCCGATCAGCACGCCCGAGCCGAAGACGAACATGAGGGTGAACTCCGTTGAGGGTCGATTATGAGAATCGCGCGGCTGCTGTCAGCAAGGCGCAGTGCGGTTCCGGCAGAACGTTCAGCGGGACAAGCGGCGATGCGGCGTCACGGCTCCACCAGCCGCACCGCAACCACCGCAAGGCCGTCGCCGTCGAGGTCGCCTGTGTCTCGCACCGGCACGCCCGTGATCTTGCAGTCGTACACGGCGCCGCCGAGGGTCTGCCGCCCGAGGCCGACGTCGGCGCCCGGCGGGCGCAAGCGCCGCGTCGATCGCGTCGAGAGCGTTGTTGATCGCGGTCGCGCCCGGCGTCGTCGGGTCGCGGGCGTCAAAGTAGAGGAAGAGCTTGGCCTCGAGCGTCCGCTTCGGCGTCGCGGGCGAGGCCCATTGATAGGTTTCGGGGCCCGATTCGAGCTGAAAGAAGGCCGGCCGCAGGGCGGCAGGAACTTCGCTCCATATCTTCATCCTCCGCGACGCGAGCCCCCACGGATAGGCCGAGGAAACCGCGGCGAACAATGCGGAGAAAGCTGCTTCGCGGGTCATGCGCTCTCCCAGGCCTTAGCCGCGGCGTCGGCAAGCGCAACTGACAATTTCGTCGTTCATGTCAGCGAGCGCCGAGCGCAAATACGATCGCTCGGGGATCAGCGAGCCGGGATGCTCGACCCGTCGCGCGAAATGCTGGCCATCGGCCGTGACGAAGGCGAGCACGTCGGCCTTCGCGGGCAGAATCTCGTGTGCGCTCGTTTTGCCGCCGTACTCCTGAATCGCCGCATATTTGACGTCGCCTTCGGAGCCGACCGAGGCAACAAAGCCGTCGGGGTCAGCCGTTACGCTGGCCGCGATCGAATCGCTGAGCGCGCCCGAGCGTGCGTTCAACACAGCGCCGGAAAGCTTGTCGCTTTTGACCAGATCGGCGAGCGCCGCTGCGAGTTCGGTCGCCTTGGCGCCGAGTGCGGCTTGCAAAGCGGCCGGATAGGCATCGAAGCGGGCGCTTGTTTCGTCGAGACCTCGGACCTCGATCGCGGACATCAGAGGACGACACGCTTATAGGGTTGCAGCATCGCTTGGATCGGCGCCGACATCGCGCTCGTGTCGTAGGCAATTGTTTCCTGACCGCCTATCGATTTCGATCTGAGCCCGATGCGCTCGGCGGCTCGAAAACGCTCAGCCGCCAATTCCAGGGCCGCCTGCGCGACATCCTGCGGCACATAGCCATAAGAGATGGAAACCGATCGCCCCGCATCCGCAGCGGAGAAGCCGTAGGTCCCGGCGCTCACCATATATTGTCCAGCGCCTGGCGAGGCTGAAACCGACATCAAGCGGCGCACCGGTCGCAGTGTAGGTCACGCCGAGATCCGATCCCCAGGGTCCGTAAGGCGAAAACGCAGAGAGTTGGAGAGGCGCGGCAGCGGGAACCGTTTGGGCCTCGTTTTGAACTGCATAGCCGGCGCTGTAGGATACGACGAGACTTTGGCGTCCGGGCCGGTAGTGATGGCCGAATAAATCGAGCGCCTGCGGCTGGCCTGGCGGAACGCCGTCGTCCGGCTGAAGGGCGTATCCCACTGACGCCTCGAGGTCGGCGTTCTCATCGGGCGGAACCACGATTCCACGCGACGTGACCGACGTCACCTGTATGACGGGCCAATGCCTCAATGTGACGCGACTGGTCTCAAGATCAATCGTTTCGACATAGGACAGCGGGAGCAAGCTCGGGCGGCTCAGCAATGCGTAGATCGAACGGCTTGCCGCCGTAACGAGCGCGGCGAGCGTCGCGATCGTTCGGGCCTGGCGCGGGAGGCAATCCGAGCCAGGCCTTCAAGGCCGCGAGATTGGTCAGATCGAATGGCGACATGCAACGCTCGCTGAGACAGTGCGAAAAAGCGAAACGACCGCGCGCATGCGCCTTGGTCGATGCGCCAGGCGCGGCAGAGCGTCAGCCGTTGCCGATGTTGGTGATGATGCCGATGCCGAACGAGGCGTATATCGCCAAGACTTCTTCGGTGTAGACGCCGAACTCGCGGCGACGAGTGCGCACCGGCCAGTCGACGCGATAATAGTCGCGACGCGTCAGGACCTCTGCGACATTGGGCGTCTCGTTCGATTGATACCACGCCGGCAGTCGCTCGCAGTACGCGAGGATCGTTCCCGGCGGCAGGTCCGGGTGAACAATGAGCGGAATCTCGACGCCGGTGAAGGGATTGTAATACCAGCGGACGACGCCGGAGGCGGTGAACTCGTAAGGCGCGGACTGAGAGGCGTCGACATTGTAGCGGACGAGCGGCCCAGACGCGTTCGTTAAGCATTTCGTCGTGATGTTCTTCTGCTCTTGCGCGTTGACATAGATCACTGTCGGCGACAGCCGATAGCTGTTCCACATTTGCAGCAGCATATTGTCGATCTCGAGGATCGAGCCCCGACCTGAAGGCGTCAGGAACGTGCCGGTCCCTGCGACGCCAGATGGCAAGGCTTGCACGAACGAGCTCGTCGCCGGGTTGAAGCCGTCCGTCAGCAATCCGTCGAAGGCAAGCCCCGGGTTGCTCGAATTGTCAGCAGTGATGGCGGTCGCTGGCTGCTGACCGGTTGTGAGCGGCGCGCTAAAGGCGACGCTGTTGATGGTGGTGATCGCCTGCAGCGTTTCCGAGCCGGCAGCCCCAACATACCACGCATAAGCGACGGCCCCGTTGACGACCGGGGCGGTTGCAAACAGGGTCTGGCCAGCCGCAACGACCTGCGTTGCGTTGGTGCTGCGCAGGGAGGAGCCGCCACTCAACGTATAGGTGTTGCCGTCATTCCCGGTGATGGTCATTACGGTCGCCACGCCGCCGGCGAGCGTCGAGTTGCGGTAACCTTCAAAGGTCAGCGCGACGACAATGACCGAATAGGTCGCAGCCGGCAGAGTTCCACCCGTGCCCGAGGCGCTCAGCGTCGGCGTGCCGGGCTTACCAAGGGGAAGCGAAGTGTTGCCCCCGAGCAGCGCGGTTTCTTCCTTGCGCATCGTCTTCTGCAGAATG
Source organism: uncultured Alphaproteobacteria bacterium (assembly GCA_963756955.1). Lineage (GTDB taxonomy): Bacteria > Pseudomonadota > Alphaproteobacteria > Rhizobiales > Beijerinckiaceae > Roseiarcus. Next base: position 53,551 of record CAVWPU010000042.1, on the reverse strand, counting down.
CGCAAAGTCGCGGTAGCGTTGACGTCTTCGAAGCCCTGCGCGGCCGCTTCGGCTTCGAAGGTCACCGTGTCTTCTTCGCCAAGCGTCACGTAAGGCAGCGTGATGGAGATGGCCGAATAAGACATGCTCGCGGAGCGCTGGCCTTCCGGAACCCAGCCCATCGCATCGAAGCCTGAACCGGTCGTGGAGAAAATCGAACGCCAGTGGGCCGCGTTGCCGGGATTGAGCCGCCCGACGCGGGGAATCGAATTCCTCAGAGGCGTGATCGTCGGATAGAGATTCTTCGCCGGCGCCTGCAGGTCGTAAGCCGTGAGGCCAGTCGAGATCGTGACGTTCTTGGCGAGCGAATCTTTCATCAGACCCAGCGTCTCCTGGGTCGTCAGCGCGATGTTCATGAGATCAGTCCTTTGGCGCGGATAGGGGTTAAAGAGATAAGTGGAGATCGATGCCGGACGCGATCACGCGCGACCGATAGGGCTGGTGTGGGAACCGTGGATTTTGAGTGCGACTGGATCGTGCTGAATCACCGGGAGGCGACGGGCGGCAAGGATGCTGGTCATGAGAGCGGCGCGTCACTGGCTAAGTGGGCGATCACTCGCGAAGCTTCTGAATTGCTGAGACCAACGTTCCCGAGTTTCACGCGCAGCTTCCGCGGCGCAATCTCCTGGTCCGACGCGAGCGCCGTCGCTTTCTTGAAGTAGGGGAGAAGTGCGTCCTCGACCGCCAGAATATCGACGCCCGCGGCGATCGCGTTGGTTGGCGCGCCGGCGGCGCAGATCGTCTGCGCCTGGGCGTAAGCATTCTTGGCGTCCGCGTTCATCGTCGCGGAAACCGGACCGAGGGCCGGCAGGGCGTTGCACACGTCGTTGTAAGCGGCGTCTATAGCGGCCGATGCGGTAGGCGTGAGCTGTCCGGTAGACGTACAACCGGCCAGCGCGCTGCATAGTGCTACGAGCGCGAAGACAGACTTGAAGGGAGCCACTCGAGTCTCCTTGAGAGCGTCGGGACGTTGGATTGCGGTCACAAAACCGCGCTGGCGACGATCGACCCCCGAGTCGCCGGGGGGCTTACGAAAATTCGCGGCGGCCGAATCTTCGAGCGGTTGACCGATCGCCGCCGTGAGCGAGGCAATGGTCCGCTGAGCTTCGACCGCCGCTTCGCACGACGCCGCGGCGTCAGCGATTCCGTCCGCTGCGACCGGGAGGACAGTCGCGGGCAGGCGGGGTCTCGAGGTGAACGATTAAACTGCTGGCTCGACCCAGCGGCCGCGTTTCAGAAGCGCGGCGGCCCGGGATTGGCGAGGCTAAGCTTGGTGAGCGCGAGCGCCCGCTCATGAGCGGGCAATGAAGCCAGATGCCGAACGGCGTCGTCGGCGCTGACAGCGGCGCCGTCGGCGCCGTCGGCTGTTTTGGTTATGGAGCGCAGCGCAGCCTTGGCGGGCAGCGGTTGGGCCTCCAGCGCCGCAATGCGCTTCTTCATCTCCGCGAGCGACGGCGTGAGCTCGTCGAGCGCCTTGCGCAGACGCGCGTTTTCCGAGGTTGCGCGGTCGAGCTTCAAAGCGGCGTAGGTAAGGGCCTTAGCCAGCCCGTCAGGCACGCCTGCTGCGCCCAGCGGACCGGAGACAGCGGCTGCTTTTTCGGCCGTTTCCGTCCAGGCGTCGGGCAGGGCGCTCGTCAGCGCCGATCGCCTTGGCGCGCGCAATGATGTGGGCCTTGACGTCGGCCTTCTCGCCGCTTCGGCAGCAGTCCCTCACGGCGTTCGCAACGTCTTTGGCGGACCGGATCGGATAGGAGCCGTCAGGCATGGCGACGCCCTCTTCGGCGTCCTTCCTCGCGCTGCGCGGCTGAAAACTCACCCTTGTCGGCGTCGAGATCTTCATCATTCGGGTCGACGTCAGGATCAGCTAAGTCGCTCGCCTCGGGGCGGGTGGCGAACGACCGTTTTTCGACCATGCCGTCCTTGACCACGTCGAAGGTCGCATCGGGCACGCAAGGCAGATCGACGAGGGAAATTTCATGCGGATCGGCGGTGTAGCGGGTGAGCCCGCTGTCGGGGTCCGCCCAGCGCTTCACATAGCGGCCACCCTGGCTGAAGCCGGTATAGACGCCTTCCTGAACTTTTCGCCATTCGTCGTCGTCGACGATCTTTGGCCACGACAGTGATCCGCTTTGCGTCATCGTCGAAGGCGATGTCGGTCAGCTTGCCGGCGGCGATCGGGGTGTGCATGGCGCGAACCGCGCCGAACGATTTGCCGCCAGTCGCCGCGGCGGCTTCAGCGGACCATTTCTCAAAATAGGGTTTGCTCGAGGCGTAGTCGAAAATCTCGCCGGAGCGATCGGGCGTCTCGGCCGTCGCGACGCCGGTGACGAGGCGTCGATCGAGATCGACCTTGGCGAGCGGCAGGAACAAGTCGAGAGCGGACATGCAGGCTCCGGAGGAAGCAAGCGAAAGCACGCCCAAGGACGGGCGCGCGGCGAACGAATTTTCTGAAAGGGCAGGGAAGGAGAAGAGAAGGGCTTGGTCGCCTCCGCCACTTCTCCCACTGTAGATGACTATGCCACGACCGGCGTAAGCGGTCAAGAAAATGTTCTCTTTTTGTTCTAGCCCGGAAACGCTGGGGGAAACGCTGCCATCTTCGATAAAATCTTGATACTGCTCTTCTGTGCCGTTTACTGGTTCTCGGCTATCAATTAATGTGTGTAAATTCCTAATATGATGAAAAATTGAATGCATATTAGATGAGATATTCGCGTACTTCTCTTTTCTGATTGAGATGTATTGGCGATAGGCGGTTAGTAAGATCGCTAAAACTGCAGTCGCCACTACATACACGTTCGCGCTTATGCTCAGAGCGTCCTGACCATGGACAAATTTTTCGACAAGATCAAAACCGGCGAGCCACGCGAGCACCAAGCCAAATGCTCCGACAACCCATCCAAGATAGGTACGGACCCTCCTCCAACTGGCATCCAAGTTCATGCCGCAGCCTACATTGCCGGCAAGTACGTTCGCCGATTTCTTTAGCGTCCGCAATCTGCTTTCTCAATCATGGTCTGCGCGTCTTGCCTCGCTATTTGCTAGGGGGCCTGGCTCTACGCCCCAGACTCTGCGCTCGTACGGGGCGTCGCCTCTGCAGACGCTCCGTGCTCTTCGGGGCTTTGCGCGGTTGCGGCGCCCGTCGGCGCAAGCCCCAGATCCGCCCTCGCCTCCTCGCGCGTCTTGATGCCCGCGCCGACCAGGATCTGCAGCGTCTGCGCCTGTTCCAGCGGATCGATCGCGTCGTCGCCGACCCACACGAATTCGAGCCCGGGCTCGTTCATGCATTCCTGGATCACGTGGTCGAGCGCGTTCTTCACCCACGCCTTGAGCGGCACCAGCCCCTCCTGCGTCGCCTGCTGGCGCATGGTCTCGCCGGTCGCCCGGTTCACCTGGCTCACGAAGGGCGAGACGGGGACCGAGAAGGCGTAGCAGATGATGCGCGCCAGCCACTCGTCATGACTGTCCTTCAAGGGCGGCTGGCGGGCCTCGATCAGCTTGAAGCAGAAGCTTCCGAGCTGGCCGGGTTTGGCATGATCGGCAGCAGGGGCTTGTCCGACCAGGGGACGCCATTTTCGGCGAAGATTTGCTCCACGGCCTCGATGAACGCGGGGTTCAACGCGTCTTTGCGCTGGTCGGGCGGCGGGAAATGCTCCTCCACAAGTCCGCTCAAACGCTTGGTTCCCGAGACTTGTGTCCCGTTCCACAAAAAACCGCCGGAATCTATGAACGGGCTCACGGTCCTAATGGCGTTTAACAAGGACGCTCGATCGTGACACTCCATATAAACGTCGACGCTGAGGAGGTCAGAAATCAAGGTTCGATAAATCATGTCGATCCCGAACTGCCATTGAGCCTCAGAATCCGAAGGGATGTATCCAATCTTGCCATTTGCAAAACTCACCAATCCCCACTGCCATCCATCATATTCGAGGAGTGTCTCTTGTAGCCAAAGTGCTACGTCTTTTGGCATGCCCATGACCACCCTCATTTGGCATGCCCATGACCACCCTCACTTCTTGGGGAATTTTAATTTTAGCACCCTGCCGCCATTCAGCTGCTTAATTTTTGTGTCGTTGATATCAACCGTCGTTGTCGTTGGCTCCGTCTTGTCACTGGCTTGTCCGGCCGGCCGGAATGTTACGAAAGATCCGTCCGAGAGTTCTGCGATAAATCCCCCATCTCCAAGTGGTTTCTGGGACTTTGGGATCTGCCCATCGTATAGCCCTGTAGCGTAGTCCTTGGCCGTAGCAGTCGGATTGTTGGACGCTGGCATTGTGCGCACCGTCGAATCCTGTTCGGCCGTCCCAGGTAGTTTCCCATTGCGCAGAACTGCGTCGGCTACTGTCCTAGGCGACACGACGGGTGCGGTTTCCGAGCGTGGCGCTTCAGGCGGCTCGGGAGGAGGGGGCGGGGGTTCGGGCTCGACGATCTGAGCGACACGTTGTTCCCCCGTATGCGCCCTCGCTCTGTTTGGTGTTGGCTGCGGCCTGCGCGCGGGGCTGCCTACAGTCGCGACCGCGCCATCCGCCGTCGCGAACCGGCCGCGCTCGTCATGATGCGGGTTGATCTTGCCTACTGGCGCGCGCAGCGCCACGCTTGGCGACCGGCGGCCCAGCCTCCGGCGCGAGCCCCAAGTCCGCCCGCGCCTCCTCGCGCGTCTTGATGCCCGCGCCGACCAGGATCTGCAGCGTCTGCGCCTGCTCCAGCGGATCGATCGCGTCGTCGCCGACCCACACGAATTCGAGCCCCGGCTCGTTCATGCACTCGCGGATCACATGGTCGAGCGCGTTCTTCACCCACGCCTTGAGCGGCACGAGCCCTTCCTGTGTCGCCTGCTGGCGCATGGTCTCGCCGGTCGCGCGGTTGACCTGCGACACGAACGGCGAGACGGGGACCGAGAAGGCGTAGCAGATGATGCGCGCCAGCCACTCGTCGTACTGATCTTTCAGCGGCGGCTGTCGGGCCTCGATCAGCTTGAAGTCGGCCGGCATGAACTTGGTCTGCCGCCGGCGCGCCAGATTGCCGCTCATCAGCGCGTCGAAATAATCCTGGAACGAGCGGATCTGGTCGGCCGTCCATTCCTTCGGCAAAGTGGCGAAGGCGTCCGGCGAGGAGCCGGCGCGGTAATAGTCGAGGGTCGAGGCGTCGCGCCTCAGCGCGATGTTGACGGTGAGCGCGATCTGCTCGACCGGGCTCATGCCATAGAGCCGATGGGCGCGGAGGTTGCGCGGCAGATAGAGGAGCTCTTCGGCGGAGAAGTCGGCGGCGGGGATGCCCTTGAGGATCTGCTGGTAGGCCGGATCGGGCGGCTCGGGCGCGCGCCCGTCCTCGCCGATCAGCGGCTTGATCGTCGCCCCGTCGATGATGTCGAGCGAATAGAGCGAGCCGCCGCGATTGTAGCGCGGATAGAGGGTCGCCGCGTCGATGACCAGCATCTCCTCGAGCAGCATGCGCAGCCAGTCGGCGAACGAATGGCGCCGGTCGGGGCGGGCGAAGAAGCGCGTGACCTGCATCGATCGCCTGAGAGCTTGCCGGCGAATCCGTCGCGGTTGCGCGCGCGGATGGCGAAGCTCTGCGCCGCGATCTGGTCCTTGCGGGTTTCGATCACCGCGCGCAGGAGCGGCAGCGCGTCGGCGAGCCCGCGCAATTCGGCGAACGAAACGCCGTCCTCGGCGCGCGGGATATAATTGAGGTTGGCGCCGAACGGATAGTCCCATTGGCGCCCCTTGACCTCCGGCGGCGCCATCGGCGCAAGCGGCTGCAGCGGCCCGAACCAGGTGTCCGGCGACACGCCGGTGATCAGATAACGCGTCGCGTCGGCAAGCCGGGCGAAAACGCTGGGGGGCAGGGCGCGTCTGACGGGTTCCGACATGGGATCGTTTCCTTGGGTCTCCCGCTCCAGGGTCCGTCTTTCAACGGGCCATGGCGGGAGAAGGGTGGGTGAAAGGCCTTCGCATTCCGTTAGGGATTGGCGCCTAGTTTGCGGCGCGTGCGGCTTACGCGAGCAGAGAGGGCCGATGCGCATTTCGATAGCGCTGATCGCAATCGTCGTTTCTCTGCCGGCTGTCGCTCTCGCTCAGCCGCGCTGGACCTTCTGCATCGCTTCGTCAAAAAGCGGCGCCGACGTCTGGATCACCGACGTCTTCGTCGCCGAGCGCGATCGTGTCGAGCTCGAGAGCGCGTTCAAGGCCATGCTGGGGCGCAACGGCGCGGCGGGCGCCGATGCTCAATGTCCCGATGCCGCGCGAGGACAAGACGGAAGCCGTCAACGCCCAATTCGAGGCCGAAGAGTTCAACCGCAAACTTGGCGCGAAGCTGCATGCCGTGGTGGCCGGCGGTTTCCCGCCGCGGCGTTAGCCGCAAGACTGGCCCTACTCGGAAATCCGCGTGACCGCCGGCTCCTCGTCGCCGGACCATTCCATTCGATAAACGGCGCCGGGCGCGACGGACTGGACCGCGTGCGGCCGCAAAGCCACGATGCACGTTCCTCCTGCGCTGCCGGACGGACGGATAGATGATTCCGTTGAGCCCTTGCGCCCGCGCGGCGTCGGCGATCGCGTTGCCGATCGGATAGCCGACGGCCGGGTCCGGATCGAGACAGGGATGGTCGGGCGTCTGCCGAAGATCGACGAACTCCCCGGCCATGCTCGCGAACATCTCGGAATATTCGACGACGCCCTTCCATTGGCCCGATCGGGCGAGGAACTCGCTCATGTGATGGGCGACCTCGCGGATGCAGGTCTCGACATCGAGCGCCGCGTACCAGGCGCCGCGGGCCGCATTGAAGCGGTTGGCTTCGCGCGGCTTCCAATAGGCGAAAGCGGCGTTGACGAAACTCGCATAGGGCACGCCGTGAATGAACTCGCCGCGGCCGATCCCTTCAGTTCCTCGCCGCTCCGCCAACAAGCGATTGCTGGTCGCCCCTTCGATTTCGGCGAGCGCCGCGGCGTCCTCGGCTGAAACGAGCCCCTCCAGCACAGGCGGGCGGAGGCGCGCCGTCGATACGAGCCGGACAGTTCGCGGAAAGGCTTCCCGGACGACCGGCAGGCCGTTCAGCATGCCTCAGACGATCACAGGCCGCCGCGGACGGCGTCGACGTAGCGGCGGACCTCGAGCATCCGTCGGAATGCCGCCTTCGATCATCGCCTCGATTGGGGTTTCGCGCTCGAACAGCGGCCCGCTATTGGGCCGTCGCGCCCATTCGTCCGCCGTCTCGTCGGCAAACAAAAGGTGAAGTCCCTTATAAACGCCGACCAGGGCGGAGACGCGCGTCAGCTGGTCCTGGCTCAAGGTCGGGCGGGAGCCGCGCTTCATGCGGTCGAGCGTGCTCGCGGAAACCCCGAGAAGCGCGGAGGCCTCCGCGTTCGACAAGTCCCAGGCCTTCGTGAGCGCAAGGAACGCTTTGAGAGCGACTGCAGACAGGCGCGCCCGGTCGCGCTCGTCCGCAAAGGTCTGGGGCTCGATTGCGCCCAGGTCAGTATGTCTGGCTTCAATGATGGCGGCAGGCATTCGCGTCTCCTGACGAGGAGATACGCGTCATTTGACGCAGTGTCCAGCGGTTTTATGTTTTCGCGGTGACGTTGCCCGGCCTTTTGAGTCCGCGGCTTCACGACCGCCTCCCGTCCAAAACTCGTACATCCCCCCCGCGCTCCCCCGCCGCCCACGCCCAAGCAGGTCGGCCAGCGCCCAGACCAGCGCGTCGGCCCGGTCGGGCGAGAAGCCCATGGCGCGGCGGTCGAAATCGGGGGTCAGCGCGCAGAGCTGGTCCTCGAGCTTGCTGAATGTCCCAATGTGAAACACGAGCCCGCGCTCGTAGGCCGCGGCGATCGGCTCGGCGCGCAGGAATTTGCCGCGCGTCGCGTGAACCGCGCGCACCGGCAGGTTGGGCTCGCTCTGGCGCAAGACCTCCGTCACCATGTCGCCGCCCTGGTTGATTTCGGCGACCACACGATTGGCCTTGAAGTTGCGGAAGGCGGCGCCGACCCGCGCGCCCCAGGCGCCTGGCGTCTCGCCCTGGCTCGTGAGGTCGGCGAGCACGTAGAAGAGCCCGTTTTCCGCTTTTGCCGCGACGATCAGCCCGCATTCGTCGGATTTTGATCCCGAGCGCGCCGGCGGGTCGACCGCGACCACGATCTCGGCGAATTCCTTCGGCGCCGCTTCCGGCGCAACGCGCTGGCGCTCGAGCAGCGCCCGCGACCACAGCGCGCCCGGCGTCTCCTCGACGATTTCGGCGAACAGCTCCTGGCGGCCGATGTCGCGGCCCTGGTAACGCGCGGTGATGCGTTCGAAGAACGCTCGCGCCAGATTGGCCTTGTTGTCGAAGGTCGAGCCGCGGGTGACGATGGTGTCCTTGCCGGCGGCCAGTTCTTTGATGATCTTGCTCGGGCGCGGCGTGGTGGTGATGATCGCCTGCGGCTTGCTTCCGAGCCGCAGGCCCAGCATGGCCTGATCGAAGGCGTCGGGCTGGCGCCAGGCGGCGAGCTCGTCGCACCACAATTTCATGTGCTGCTTGCCGCGGAGCCGGTCGGGCTCCTCGGCCGAGAACAGCATGCTCACCGCGCCGTTCGGCCATTCGAGGCGGAGATCGGCGGCGAGGAAGCGGGGGCGCTCGTCGCGCCGGCAGCAGGCGAGAATGCCGGATTCGCCCCTCACCATGATGTCGCGGGCGTCGGCGATGGTCGCGCCGATCAGGTTGACGATCGGATAGGTCTTGCATCCAGGTGCGCACCGCCTCCGCGCCGGCCCGCGTCTTGCCGGCGCCGCGCCCGGCGAGGATGAGCCAGATGATCCAGTCGCCATCCGGCGGAGCCTGGTCCGGGCGGGCCCAGAACGCCCAGTCATGAAACAATTGCGCGCATTCGAGCGGCGTCATTTCCTCGAGCAATGCGCACGCGAGTGTCGAGTTCGAGCCTCAAGAAGGTCGGACGACGCTCTTGATCCGCGCCGTTCGAGACGAGACGAGGGCGCGTACGCCCGGCAGGGCGCGACTGGGCCGGTCGCGCCGTTTCGGCGGTCATTCCGCGGATTGCTCCGGCTGAAGCCGGTCAGCGATCTCATTGATTTTTTTCAGGAGTCGCGCGCGCTCCTCTTCGCCGTACTGTTCGGGGTGGCGGTTCGCCTTCGTGAATCCGTGATAGCGGTCGAGCCGGTCGACGATCTTCAGCGCGCGGTCGATGGCCTTGAGATCGCCGCTCTGGAGCCGTCGAGAAGTTGGAGGATCATCTGTTCGAGCCGGGCGATCTGCAGCCGCGCGAATTCCTCGGCGGGCGCCACCCAGCGGTTACGCAGTTCCTGGCGCAGCAGGTTTTCGGTTCGCTTCCGGGTCAGCTGTTCCGCCGCGCCGATTTCGTCAACGCCGGCCCCTGCGATGAGTGAGGCGAGCACCCGCTGAGCGCGGGTCGGCCCGGAGCGTTTCGGTTGGATCGATGGTGTCGCGTCGGCCATGAGCGCCTTGAGAGATTGCCGGTGGACAGCCCACGCGCGCGAAGGTCTCGTCCGACGGACGAGATTCAGGTGAGCGAGCGAGATGTGGGGAAATGACGAGAGCGGCCTTGAGGGCGCGGATCTCCAACTTCGCTTACTATGCCTCCAGCGGCGTCAAAGCGCAAGCTTTTGTTCTTGTTTTGTTCTATAGCGCTCCGTTTTATCAGCGAATCCTCAATAATATCAGTTTGTTATGCGAATGTTCGACAGCGCGAGCGCCATGCGCGACTTGACCAGCTCCCGATGGTCTCTTGTTTAACGATGAAATAGTCATTTATAATAGAGTCTTAGTAGAAATATATAATGCGAATTATAAGAAGTGATAGGCATTACATTGAAATATCGATGTTTTAAGCACAAAAATGCGTCGTCGGCTTATGTCCGCAGTCTTTCCGTAAAATCCCAGCACATTCCCATCCATCTGCCAAGCGGGAGCGACTGGTCGAATCGAGTTGCAGAAAAGCAGACCTAACGCGTTGAAATTGCTTCATCGCGCGCAGAAATGGACGCCTCCCATTCCCGGGCTTCCCCACTGGCCCGCTCATCGCCCAACTCGCGGTAGGCAAAGCGATGGGAGTTCATGTATTTCCTTACCAGCGCTTTGGCTGAAGCGGGGGGCGAGCCGTGCTGATTGTCCATTATGCCGTCGAACCCGACCCCGCTGCGGCGACCGCTCCGAGCGTCGGACTCGAGCGGAAGATTCTCGACCCAGCCGAGCCGATCCCGCTTGGCGCGGTCTGGATCGACATGGTCGAGCCGACCGTGGAAGAGGACCGAAAGGTGGAGGGTTACCTGGGCGCCAAGGTGCCGTCCCGCTCCGATCCGGACTTCGCCCAGCCCGCAGAATCCTATTATGCCGAAAACGGCGTGCGCTACCTGCACGCCTGCGTCGTCAGCGAAGCCGAAGGCACCCCGGACGTCGCCGACGTCACTTTCATCCTCGGTCCTAAGGCGCTTGTCACGGTACGCTACGATCCCGGCGAAGCCTTCGAGCTTTTCGGTCAGAGGCTCGCCAAAATTCCGACCCAGGCGCTGCACCCCGACGCGGTGGCGGTCGGTCTTATCAACGCCATTGTCGATCGCTCCGCCCGGGCGCTCAACAAAGTCGGAAACGAGCTCGATTCGATCGCGAGCCAGGTCTTTCGAGCCAAGGGCGACCAAAGCGCGCGGAGCAAGATCTATTCCGCGACCCTCGGCGCGCTTGGGCGCGAAGACGAGAAGATCTCGAACCTGCGCGAAAGCCTGGTCGAGCTCGAGCGGCTCGTGCTGTTTCTGATGTCGGAAGGCCGCTCGGCAGACGCGCCAAAACCGGTGCGCGAGGCGACGAAGTCGGCTTTGCGCGACCTCCAGTCGCTCGAGCAGGACGCGAACTTCAAGGCGCAGAAGGTGCAGTTCCTGCTCGACGCGACCCTCGGCTTCATCAACCTCGCGCAGAACGACATCATCAAGCTGTTCTCTGTGCTGGCGGTCATCTTCATGCCGCCGACGATGATCGCCTCGATTTATGGCATGAATTTCAAGACTGATGCCGGAGCTCGACTGGACGTGGGGTTATCCGGCGGCGCTCTTCTGATGGTGGCCGTCGCGGTGGGGCCCTATCTGTTCTTCCGATGGAAGAAGTGGCTGTAAAAGCGAGGCCAATCGGCCTCGCTGATCGGAAGCGCTTCGGAAGAGTCGTGTGACATCCAACCTTCATCCGCGGCTTGTAGCTTGCGGTCGGGAGTGGGCGATGACGGCACAAACGGCGCGAATCGATTTGGCGAACCTCGGCCCGGGCGTCGCTTGGGCGTTCGAGTTCGACGAGCAGGGGCGCGGGCGTCTGCTTGGCGCCGGTTCGTCGATCGATCTCACGCATGGGCGTCGATTTGTTTGGGTGCATTTGATCTTGGGAAACGTGCGGACGCGTGAGTGGATCGGCGCGCAGGACGCCCTTCCTCCCGAGGCTCGCGAGGTGTTTTTATCCAAGGATCGCCATCCGAGCCTGCACTGGGGCGGGGAAGCCCTGTGGGGCACGCTCCACGACGTCCGCCACGAAGACCAGGCGGGAATGGAGGCGACCGATCTCCGTTTCGCCCTGTGGCCGCAGTTTCTCCTGACGGCGCGCCATCACCCCGCGCGCTCCGCCATGACGGTCAAGGATCAGGCGGAGAAGGGCGCCACCTTCGAAGACAGCGCGGCGCTGTTTGAGAGCATGCTTGTCGCCGCCGCCGACTCGATTGGCGAGGCCGCGCAAGAGATCGCCAGCGAGCTGGACCAGATCGAAGATCGCGTTTTGTCGGATACCTTGAGCGATGAAAGCGCGGCGCTCTTGCGGTTGCGGAGAGGCATTTCTCGTCAGGAGCGGCTGGTTCAGGCCGCTCATAGCGTGCTGGCGCAACTCGAACAAAACCGCGGAGAGAGCGTCCTTCAGGCATACCGCGACCTGGGCTCCCGAGTGCGGCAGCGCGTCGACGCCTTTCGGGCCGACCTCCATCTGCAGGCTGATCGCGCGCGGCTTCTTCAGGAGGAGGTGGCGGCGCAGCTCGCGACCGCGACCAATCGCAACCTCTTTGCTCTCACGGTGGTCACGACCCTGCTGCTGCCCCCGGCCTTCGTGACCGGCTTTTTCGGCATGAATACGAAGGGGCTGCCGTTCGGCGACTCGGACTACGGAACAATTTACGCGACCATTCTTTGCGTACTCGCCGCGGGCGTCGCCTATTTGCTCATTCGTCGTTACCGGGCGGTCTCTTGAAGCGTTATTGCCCCCACCTGAAACCACGCTCCCACGCCGGCTGCGCGGTGCTCGGGGATCGCCGATTCGAGCGGCCATTTGCCGGGATTATCGGCGACAGACGCGGCATGGGCGCTCCGGCCCGGCTGGATGAGGATGGTGTCGCGCCAATAGGGCTCCCAGCCGTCGTCCATCGAGTGCAGGAGCCGCGCGACGTGACCCCACAGGCGCAGCGCCTGGACCACCGCCGTTTTTTGCCGAGCGCAAACACGGTCGGTTGGGCGCGGGGGATGACAGAGGCGGGCTTCGGCGCCCCAATCGACGAAGGTTGCGCCATTGATCGCAAACAGCGCTGAGCCTCCGCCGCTGATGGCGAAATCGCAACATCCAGTTCGAACCCGGCGCCAAAGCCCATCGGGAACTGGTTGGCTCGGATCAAAGAAAGGTCAAAGCCGGAATCTGGAGAGATTAAGCGGATGTCCGGGCGGGCCCCAGCTATCAGACGCTGTTGCATGAGGCCGCCAATGCCGGCGGCCGCATTTGTCGCGCGTAAGCCTGCGAAGCTTAGCGTCGTCAGCTCGGCGAGCTTTTGAAGAGCCGCACCTTCAACTCGTCGCCTTGCCTGAGCCGGATGAGCGGACCCGGAATCGCGCCGGCATCGGCGTAAGCCATGACCGGTTCGGCCGGGGGCGGGGCGAATTACAGCCTCGCGGGCCGCTTCGAAGTTGAGCAGACCCTCAGTCCCCGGGTCAGCCGCGCTCGCTCGCGCCGGAGCGGTCAGGCGCCACAAACTCGCCGCAAGGCCGCCGCCCAAAACGACGCGCCGGGTAGGGGTCACGCCATTTGTCCCATTTTGGCGCATTGCGCGTGGCGCCGACCATGCTGGCGAATGATCCGCGGCGGAAGGAGCCAACCCATGCGTAAGGTTGCCATATCCCTAGGTTTTGCCGCCATTTTCGTCGCGCTAGGGCGTTTTTTGTTCGCGCCGCTCGTCTTAGTCGGCCATGCCGACCGCGCAACCGGAATTCTGTTCGCCGCAGGCCTCTTCACCGTCGCCATCGCAGCGGTGGTGCGCAAATAAGCGGTCGAGCGCGCCAGCTTCGTATTTTTTTATGGCGCAGGGCGGGCAAGCTGATATAGAGCGCCGAAAGCAAATCGGCCTCGTCAAGCCGGCGCTCGCGGCGGGCGTGGCGGAACTGGTAGACGCGCCGGATTTAGGTTCCGGTGGCGAAAGTCGTGGGGGTTCGAGTCCCTCCGCCCGCACCATTTCCTTCGCAACCGCGAACGCCTGGACCGATTGACGATCGGACGGTTGGTGACTATCGGCCAGTCGCAGCTATCAGCCGCGACGACACAAGGCGGAACGCAAATGCAGGTAATCGAGACGCTAAGCGACGGACTTAAGCGGGAATATGACATTTCGCTGCCGGCGAGCGACTTGGCTGCGAAGCTGAATGGGCAGTTGGCGGACCTGAAGGCGAAGGTTCGCATCAATGGCTTCCGCCCCGGCAAGGTGCCAGTCGAGCATTTGCGTAAGGTTTACGGCAAGTCCGTGATGGCCGACGTCGTGCAGGAGGCCATCGCCAGCGCGAACAAGAAGATCGTTGATGACAACCATCTGCGTCTTGCCCGCGAGCCAAAGGTCGAGCTTCCGACCGACCAGGCGGCTATCGATGCGGCGCTGGAGGCCCGTGGCGACCTCAACTTTAAGGTCGCGCTCGAGGTGTTGCCGGTATTTGAGATCGGCGATTTCTCGCAAATCTCACTCGAGCGCCTGACCGCCGACGTCGAGCCTGCCGACGTCGACGCGGCGCTCGACCGGCTTGCCGAGGAGCGGCGCGCCTACAGCGAGAAGCCCGCGGGAGCGACAGCTGAAATCCATGACCGCATCACGATCGATTTTGACGGAACGATCGACGGGGTTCCCTTCGAGGGCGGTGAAGGGCGGGACATCCAGGTGGCGCTAGGCTCGAACACCTTCCTACCCGGATTCGAGGATCAACTCCTCGGCGTGGCAGTCGGCGACAAGCGGACGGTCCGCGCGACCTTTCCAGAGGCCTACGCGGCGCGCGCATTGGCGGGAAAGGCCGCTGAGTTTGCGGTGACCGTGAAGGCCGTCGCCCAGCGCGAGCCCTTCGTTTTGGACGATGAATTCGCCAAGACCCTTGGCGCTGAAAGTCTCGACAAGCTCAAGGAGACGGTTCGCGATCGGATCGCCACGGAATACGCGCGCGCCTCACGGGACAAGCTCAAGCGTCAGCTGCTCGACAAACTCGACGCGCTCTATTCCTTTGAGCTGCCGGAGGGATTGGTCAATCAGGAGTTCAATTCCATCTGGGAACAAGTCACTCGCGAGCAGCAGGCTTCAGGGCGCGGGTTCGCGGAGGAAAACACCACTGAAGAGGCCGCGCGGGCCGATTATCGTAAAATCGCCGAGCGGCGGGTCCGCCTCGGGCTCCTGCTAGCCGAGGTCGGAACGAAAGCGGAGGTGAAAGTCTCAGACGAGGAGATGACTCAGGCGCTTGTCGCCCGAGCGCGGTCGTTTCCGGGCCAGGAAAAGCAGGTTTGGGATTTCTACCGCAACAATAGTCAGGCGTTGGCCGAGTTGCGCGCTCCGATCTACGAAGAGAAGGTTGTCGACCACATCCTCGGCCTCGCTGGGACCGAAGTGCGCAAGGTGAGCAAAGAGGAGCTTCTCAAGCCGGTTGACGACGACATTCCGACTTAGCGGTCGGATTAAAGGACAGCAGGCGGATGCCTGCCCTCGACTGGGACAGCCGCCTCTTTTCCCGACGGCCCAGGGCGCCTATGTTGGGGTCGTCGCGGCCGTCCGGCCGACAGTCAAGTCCTGTCAAAGAAAGGCACTAATGCGCGATCCCGTCGACTACTACACCAACAATCTGGTCCCGATTGTCATCGAACAGTCTGCGCGCGGTGAACGTTCGTTCGACATTTTCTCGCGGCTGTTGCGGGAACGCATCATTTTCATGATCGGTCCGGTCGACGATATTTCCGCTTCGCTTGTGGTTGCCCAACTCCTCTTTTTGGAAGCCGACAACCCGAAGAAGGAAATCGCCCTCTACGTTAATTCTCCCGGTGGCGTCGTTACCGCGGGTCTATCGATCTACGATACGATGCAGTTCATTCGGCCCAAGGTGACGACAATGTGCATCGGGCAAGCGGCGTCGATGGGATCGCTTCTTCTTGCTGCCGGCGAGAAGGGCTCGCGGTTTGCGCTGCCCAACTCTCGTATCATGGTCCATCAGCCGTCTGGAGGTTTCCAAGGGCAGGCCTCCGATATCCAGAGACATGCCGAGGATATTCTCAAGGTCAAGCGGCGCCTCAATGAGATTTACGTGCATCACACCGGCCAATCCTACGAAGCCATTGAAAGAACATTGGATCGTGATCATTTCATGTCGGCGGAGGAGGCAAAGGCCTTCGGCATTGTCGATGAGGTGACAGTAAATCGCGCGGTCGAGTTGGAAGAGGTAAAGGCGTAACCTGGAGGCAAAACCGACCCGCAACTGTCTCTCTGCTAGGCGGCTTGCGATGATTTTTGCGGCGTGGCCTTGATTTTGCGTACAAATTGGTGGTTGCTAGTCAAATCCCAGTCTGATCCAACGGAGGCGGACTGAGTTGGGGGAACGCGAGGCAGGGCCGGAGGCTACGTTTCGTTAGGGTGGTTTGGTTAGGCTGCTCGGTCAGGCGTTGACGACTCGCTTCGGCGGAAGCGGCCTAAATGGAGAAAAGCGATGGCCAAGGCCGAAGGCGACGCCAAGAATACGCTCTACTGCTCGTTCTGTGGCAAGAGCCAACATGAAGTGCGTAAGCTCATCGCTGGGCCAACCGTATTCATCTGCGATGAGTGCGTTGAGTTGTGCATGGATATCATTCGCGAGGAGAGCAAGACGGCCCTTGTCAAAAGCAAGGACGGTATTCCGACCCCGCGCGAGATATGCAAGGTTCTCGACGATTACGTCATTGGTCAACCGCAAGCCAAGCGCGTGCTGTCTGTGGCGGTTCACAATCACTATAAACGCCTCAATCACGCCACCAAGCATGGCGACGTCGAACTCGCGAAATCAAACATTCTGCTGATCGGTCCGACCGGTTCTGGCAAGACCCTGCTCGCACAAACTCTGGCGCGCATCCTCGATGTGCCTTTTACGATGGCTGACGCGACGACGCTGACCGAGGCAGGGTATGTCGGCGAGGACGTCGAGAATATCATTCTAAAGCTGCTGCAGGCTTCCGACTACAACGTTGAGCGGGCACAGCGTGGCATTGTCTACATCGACGAAATCGACAAGATCAGCCGCAAGTCCGATAATCCGTCCATTACCCGTGACGTCTCCGGGGAAGGGGTGCAGCAGGCGTTGCTTAAAATTATGGAGGGCACCATTGCCAGCGTTCCGCCGCAGGGCGGACGTAAGCATCCCCAGCAAGAATTCTTGCAGGTCGACACGACCAATATCCTTTTCATTTGCGGCGGGGCTTTTTCTGGTCTTGAACGGATCATCTCGGCGCGCGGGAAAGGCACTTCGATCGGTTTTTCCGCCAAGGTTCAGGCGCCAGACGACCGACGCACGGGTGAAGTGTTCCGTGAGGTCGAGCCCGAGGATCTTCTGAAATTCGGCCTCATCCCCGAGTTCGTTGGCCGGCTTCCGGTCATTGCAACTCTTGAGGATCTCGACGAAGACGCGCTGAAGAAGATCTTGACCGAGCCAAAAAATGCGCTCGTCAAGCAGTACCAGCGTCTATTCGAGATGGAGAACACCGACCTGACGATTCAGGAAGAGGCGCTGGGCGTGGTCGCCAAGAAGGCGATCGAGCGGCGTACGGGGGCGCGCGGCTTGCGTTCGATCATGGAGAGCATCTTGCTTGACACGATGTTTGAACTGCCCGGCCTTGATGGCGTCGAACAAGTCGTGATCGGTCCCGAGGTCGTCGAAGGCAAGGCTCGACCGCTTTACATCTATGCCGAGCGCGCTGAGCGCGCGGGTTGATCCCATCTCCGAGTTGTCGCGTAGCTTGAAAGTCGCGCGAGGGACGACCATGTTTTGGCGGGATGCTCGATTCCCGCCGTGAGGCGCAAAAGCTCCGTGGCGAGAGAGTTCGGCGGGCCTGCCGAGTTTGTCGTTGATTGGGAAACCTCGTCGAAGGTTTGTAAACGAAGAAACAGTGGAGTGGGCGGCGACGTCCCGTTGCGAAGTTCAGGATAGCCATGACCAATCAGCACAAGTCCATCCTTCCCGGGACACTCGACGTCTATCCCGTCCTCCCATTGCGCGACATCGTCGTGTTCCCGCACATGATCGTTCCACTGTTCGTTGGCCGCGAGAAGTCGATTCGCGCGCTCGAGGAAGTGATGAAGTCCGACAAGCCGATTCTGCTGGCGACACAGAAGAACGCGGCCGACGACGATCCTGCGCCAGACGCCATCTTCTCCGCCGGCACGCTGGCCAGCGTACTCCAGTTGCTCAAGCTGCCCGACGGTACGGTCAAGGTGCTGGTCGAGGGCTCGACACGCGCGCTTGTGAACTCGTTTCGTCCCTAGCGACGGTTTCTTCCAGGCCGAAGCTCGCGCCGTTGCCGATGAGCCGATCGAAAAGATTGAGGCCGAAGCCCTTTCGCGCTCCGTCGTGTCCGAATTCGAAAGCTACGTGAAGCTCAACAAGAAGATCTCACCCGAAGTCGTAACTGCAGTCAATCAGATTGACGATTACGGCAAACTAGCCGACACGATCGCTTCGCACCTTGCGGTCAAGCTTTCTGACAAGCAGGCGATTCTGGAGATGCGTTCCGTCGCAAAGCGTTTCGAGAAGTGCCTCGCTCTCATGGAGAGCGAGATTTCCGTGCTGCAGGTCGAGAAGCGCATCCGCACGCGCGTCAAGCGGCAGATGGAGAAGACGCAGCGCGAATACTACCTCAACGAGCAGATGAAGGCGATCCAGAAGGAGCTCGGCGACGAGGACGGCAAGGACGAAATGTCTGAGCTCGAAGAGCGTATCAAGTCGACGAGACTCACTAAGGAGGCGCGCGAGAAGGCGCTCGGGGAGGTTAAGAAGCTCAGGCAGATGTCGCCAATGTCGGCGGAAGCCACGGTCGTCCGCAACTATCTCGACTGGCTGTTGTCAATACCTTGGCAGAAACGGTCGAAGATTAAAAAGGACCTGCCGACAGCGCAGACGATTCTTGACGCTGATCATTTCGGCCTGGACAAGGTGAAGGAGCGCATAGTCGAATATCTCGCCGTCCAACAGCGCGCGAATAAGCTCACTGGTCCGATCTTGTGCCTTGTCGGCCCGCCGGGTGTGGGCAAGACCTCGCTCGGTAAGTCGATCGCGAAAGCGACGGGGCGCGAATTCGTACGGATGTCGCTCGGCGGTGTGCGCGACGAAGCAGAAATTCGCGGCCATCGGCGCACCTACATCGGCTCGATGCCCGGAAAGGTCATCCAGTCGATGCGCAAGGCCAAAACATCGAATCCCCTCTTCCTGCTTGACGAGATCGATAAGATGGGCATGGATTTCCGTGGCGATCCATCGTCAGCCTTGCTTGAAGTGCTTGATCCCGAACAGAACTCGACCTTCAACGATCATTATCTTGAAGTCGACTATGATCTGTCAGGCGTCATGTTCGTTACGACGGCCAACACGCTCAACATTCCACCCGCTCTGATGGACCGGATGGAGATCATCCGCATCGCCGGCTACACGGAAGATGAAAAGCTAGAGATCGCCAAGCGGCATCTTTTGCCCCATTCGATGACGAAGCATGGACTCGAGACCAAGGAATGGATGGTCGAGGACAGCGCTCTGATGGAGCTTATTCGGCGCTACACACGAGAGGCAGGCGTTCGCAATCTTGAACGCGAGATCTCTAATCTCGCTCGCAAGGCGGTGAAAGAGATCCTCATCAACAAGAGCAAGACGATCGTCGTTAACAACGAGAATATCGTCGAATTCCTTGGCCCGCCCAAGTTCCGCTATGGCGAAATCGAAGCCGACGATCAGGTCGGACTCGTGACCGGACTGGCATGGACGGAGGTTGGGGGCGAATTGCTCACTATTGAAGGTGTCATGATGCCGGGGAAGGGCCGCATGACGGTGACCGGCAACCTGAAGGATGTGATGAAGGAGTTGATTTCGGCTGCAGCATCCTACGTGCGCTCCCGCGCCGTCGATTTCGGGATCGAGCCGCCTCTATTCGACAAACGCGACATCCACGTCCACGTGCCCGAGGGCGCAACGCCTAAGGATGGACCGTCGGCGGGCGTCGGTATGGCGACTGTTATCGTCTCGATGCTGACTGGCGTTCCGGTGCGGCGCGACATCGCCATGACAGGTGAAATCACACTGAGGGGCCGCGTCCTCCCCATCGGAGGGCTTAAGGAGAAACTGCTCGCAGCGCTAAGAGGCGGCATCAAGAAGGTCCTCATCCCGGAGGACAATGTTAAGGATTTGGCGGAAATTCCGAGTTCGGTGAAGAATGGTCTCGAAATAGTACCTGTCGCCCGGATGGACGAGGTCCTCGCGCACGCTCTTGTCCGTCGGCCGATCCCGATCGTATGGGAGGAGGATGTGACTGCGGCGCCGCCTTCGGGGCCGTCCGAAGATGACGGCCAAGGTCTCGTCGCTCACTGAGGCCGATTGCCCCGGGGACCCAGCATTCGGGCTGCCACAACATCAACCACGAGATAAGATCGCCGCGAATTCCTCGGAATTCGCGGCTTTTTTACGCGTATGGGCCAGTTTTAGGCTCTTTTTTGGTTGTTGGTTCCGGCGAACGCTTGCGTTCCCATCGCGAAACGGCGAGCTAATGAATCGAACTCTGCTGTCGATTCCCCCGGGGCGGCGATGGTCGCCCTCCAGGGGAGAGCATGTATGAGCGGGCGGCGGCGCTAGACGCCTCGTCACAGCGGCGCGGAACGCGTCGCATTTTAAAACTGGCGCTGAGCAAACGAGCGCCGCAGTTGAACGGAGAGGCTACAATGAACAAGCTTGAGCTCGTCGATCATATCGCTACGGAGGCAGAGTTGACGAAGGTCTCCGCTGCAGCCGCGCTGGAGGCCGTGCTCGAAGGAATTATCAAGACCTTGAAGAAAGGCGAGGAAGTGCGGCTCGTAGGATTTGGCACCTTCTCGGTGCGCGAGCGCGCCGCCGGAAAAGGGCGCAATCCGGCGACTGGCAAGGAAATTAAAATCGCGGCCTCCAAGAACGCGCGCTTCAAGCCAGGCGCGGCGCTAAAGGATAGCCTTAACAAGAAGTCAACCAAGAAGTAGTTCGATTTAGAGCAGTCTGCCGGGAGCAGCGCTCATAGGGCCGCTCGTCGTCCGCTGCTTTTGTCGCATGAGGGCCCCTTGTGCTTGGCGAGCTTACCGTGAGCCTGCTATCCTGATGCCGCCGGGCGAGACGACCGGTGGCGTCAGGGGCGGTTAGCTCAGTTGGTAGAGCATCTCGTTTACACCGAGAGGGTCGGCGGTTCGAGCCCGTCACCGCCCACCAGTTTTGGGTCTCTGAGCTTGATAGCGCTGGTTGTGGCGTTTGCGCTTGCAGCGATGATGTTCACGCCGGCCGCAGCCCAGGAGCATGGCACGTCGATGAGTTTCCGCGTCGCGCCGCTCGAATCCCACGAATGCGGGCGACACTGTCCGGATGTTATTGTGGCCGACGGCGTTATCGAGGCTCAGACGCCACAGGCATTCGTCAATTTCCTCAAGTCCGGAAGCTCAGACTCCAAGTTGCGGCGCATTGTTTTTTTCAATTCCAGAGGCGGCAATGTCGTTGCTTCCATGGTCTTTGGCCATATTCTCCGTGGGCTGCGCATCGCCGGTATCGTGGGCCGGTTCGATGCGGACGGCGATCCGGGACCTTATGTTGGGGAATGTCTGTCGGCCTGCGTGTACGCCCTGATGGGAGCTGTGCGCCGTGTTGCGCCCCCAGGCAGCGAGGTCGGGCTGCATCGAATGTCGATTGTCGAGAATGAAGGGGGCGGTTTTTTTGGATCGCACGTGAAACGCAGCTTCGCCGATCCGCCGATGGTCGCGGTGCTCGGGCGCTACGCGCGACGAATGGGCGTTGATCCCGCTCTGGTCCGAACGGCTGAATTGTTGCCTCCTGATACGGTCCACGTTCTAACGCGCGACGAAATGCGGCGCTGGGCATTAGCGACAAGCCAGTTCTGAAACTCGAGCCTAAAGCGCATAGGGGGTCCGTCGGTGAGGCCTACGACCCATGCGATCCTTGACTTGGTAGCGCTCGTGGCTTATCCGGTCGCGCTTCCGTGGGGGAGTAGCTCAGTTGGTTAGAGCGCCGGCCTGTCACGCCGGAGGTCGCGGGTTCAAGTCCCGTCTCTCTCGCCATCTACCCCATGCCATTGATCGCTTAGGTCGGCCCGACGGGTTGCGCTCCCCTGGGCTGTGCTCGTTCCTTCTCGCCTTAAGCTAGAGGCCCCGGAAGCGCGCATAAATGAAGCTGCGCAAGGCCGAAGCGTGATGCGCTCCGCAACGGTTGGATGTCATGTGTCAAATCGAAACCTTTCGCCTTGCATGCTTCGCTGCGCTGCGATACGCCATGAGCTATACGTGCGAGGCGCAACCATACGCCTAGTGCGCACGCGATAATCTGGAGCGAGGCGATGCCGAGCCTTATTTCCGATTACATACCGGTGATCGTGTTTATAATCCTCGCTGGCCTCATCAGCGGAGCGCTGCTGATAGTTCCTTTTCTCGTAGCGTTCCGGGCCCCCGACAGCGAAAAGCTCTCGCCCTACGAGTGCGGTTTTCCGCCTTTCGATGACGCTCGCATGCGCTTTGACGCTCGCTTCTATCTCGTCTCGCTTCTGTTTATCATTTTCGACCTTGAGGTCGCATTCCTGTTTCCCTGGGCGATTGTCTTCCACAGCCTGGGCGCCCTTGGATTCTGGTCGATGATGATGTTTCTCGCGGTGTTGACCGTCGGGTTCGTATACGAGTGGAACAAGGGAGCGCTGGAATGGGACTGAGCTCCAGTCCGACGGTGGCGCTGGGCGCGACTGATGTTCTGGATCCGCTGGCCGGCAGGGTGCTCCGGCCCCAGGATCGTTACTACGGCGCGATAAGCGACGAGCTCGCCGACAAGGGATTTCTCGTCACCACAACCGACGATCTGATTCAATGGGCTCGCACCGGCTCGCTGATGTGGATGACTTTCGGGCTTGCCTGCTGCGCCGTCGAGATGATGCAGGTTTCGATGCCGCGGTTCGATATTGAGCGCTTCGGATTCGCGCCGCGCGCAAGTCCCCGGCAGTCGGACGTGATGATTGTCGCGGGGACGCTGACAAACAAGATGGCGCCGGCGCTACGTAAGGTCTACGATCAGATGCCGGAGCCACGCTATGTCATCTCGATGGGCTCGTGCGCCAACGGCGGCGGTTACTACCACTATTCCTATTCGGTGGTGCGCGGGTGCGACCGCATCGTGCCGGTTGATATCTACGTGCCAGGTTGTCCGCCGACAGCCGAGGCGCTGCTCTACGGGGTCCTGATGTTGCAGAAGAAGATCCGTCGAACTGGAACGATCGAACGCTGACCATGCTCGGGAGCGAAGGCGAGTCTTAATCGAATGGACGACGAGCTTCAGACCGTTGCGACGAAACTGACAGCCGCGTCCCCTGGCGCAGTGACGGAATCCGGGTTTGCGTTTGGCGAGCTGACGCTGACTGTCGATCCAGCGCGTATCATCGAGACGCTTCAATTTCTTCGCGACGATCCTGCATCTCAATTCATTTCGATCATCGATATTTCCGGTGTCGACTACCCACAGCGAGAGAAACGCTTCGACATCGTCTACCATCTGCTCTCGCCGAAGCTGAACCGGCGGATCCGGCTCAAGATCGAAACCGATGAGGATACGCCGGTCATGAGCGCGACCGCCGTCTATCCGGGAGCCGACTGGTTCGAGCGTGAGATT
The DNA here is from genome assembly GCA_963756955.1 of uncultured Alphaproteobacteria bacterium. GTDB lineage: Bacteria > Pseudomonadota > Alphaproteobacteria > Rhizobiales > Beijerinckiaceae > Roseiarcus. The sequence continues at coordinate 30,361 of CAVWPU010000042.1, read as the reverse complement.
TACGACCTGTTTGGCGTGGTGTTCGAGGGCCACCCCGACCTTCGGCGCATTCTCACCGACTACGGCTTCGATGGTCATCCGCTGCGCAAGGATTTCCCGATGACCGGTTTCGTTGAGGTGCGCTACGACGACGCGGAAAAACGGGTGCGTTATGATCCGGTGCGGCTCAATCAGGAATTCCGCCAGTTCGATTTCCTGAGCCCGTGGGAGGGCCCTCCGCTGCCCGGGGATGAGAAGGCAAACGGCGGCGGTCGGTAGGTGGCAGTCGAGTCATGAACGAGCAGCAGAACCTACGCAACTTCTCGATCAACTTCGGGCCCCAGCATCCGGCGGCCCATGGCGTGTTGCGCCTCGTACTCGAGCTTGACGGCGAAGTGGTCGAGCGGGTCGACCCGCATATCGGCCTCCTGCATCGCGGCACCGAAAAACTCATGGAGGCGCGGACGTACCTGCAGAACGTGCCTTATTTGGATCGCCTCGACTATGTCGCGCCGATGAATCAGGAGCACGCTTATGCGCTCGCGGTCGAGCGGCTGCTCGGCATCTCGGTTCCTCGACGCGGCCAGCTCATCCGGGTGCTGTATTGCGAGATTGGCCGCCTGCTGTCGCATTTGCTTCAGATCACAACCCAAGCGATGGATGTGGGCGCTCTAACGCCGCCGCTGTGGGGGTTCGAAGAGCGCGAGAAGCTGATGGTCTTCTACGAGCGCGCCAGCGGGTCGCGCATGCATGCGGCCTACTTCCGTCCGGGCGGCGTGCACCAGGATCTGCCGCGCAAACTCGTTGATGACATCGAGGCTTTCTGTGACCCTTTCCTCCGGGTCTGTGACGACCTCGAGACTCTGCTCACTGGAAATCGAATCTTCAAGCAGCGCAATGTCGATATCGGCGTGGTCAAGCTGGCGGACGCGTGGGCTTGGGGGTTCTCCGGCGTCATGGTGCGCGGCTCCGGCGCTGCATGGGATCTGCGCAAGGCGCAGCCCTACGAATGCTACGAGGAAATGGATTTCGATATTCCGATCGGCAAGAACGGCGACTGCTACGATCGGTACGTCATCCGCATGGAGGAGATGCGCCAGTCGGTAAAAATCATGCGGCAGTGTTGCGAGAAGCTGAATTCGCCCGACGGTGAAGGCCCAGTGGTGACGGATGACGGCAAAGTCGCGCCGCCGCGCCGCGCCGTGATGAAGCGGTCGATGGAGTCGCTGATCCACCACTTCAAGCTCTACACCGAAGGCTATAAAGTGCCGGCCGGTGAGGTTTACGCCGCGGTTGAAGCGCCCAAGGGCGAGTTCGGCGTTTATCTGGTTTCCGACGGTTCCAACAAGCCGTACCGCGTCAAACTTCGTGCGCCCGGCTTCGCGCATCTTCAGGCGATGGATTTTCTATGCCGCAAGCACATGCTCGCCGACATCAGCGCGATCCTGGGCTCGCTCGACATCGTGTTTGGGGAGGTCGACCGATGATCGACGCATGTCGGCCGCGTTTCAACATGATTTCGGAGAATTTCTGACCGATGTCCGTTCGCCGTCTTGCTGACGAGCAGCCGAGCAGCTTCGAGTTCACGCCTGAAAATAAGGCGTGGGCGGAGCGGGAAGCCGCCAAATATCCGCCCGGCCGTCAGGCGTCGGCCGTTTTGGCGTTGTTGTGGCGCGCCCAGAAGCAGAACGGCTATTGGCTGCCACGCGCGGCGATCGAAAAAATCGCCGCGATGCTCGATATGCCCAACATTCGCGTGCTTGAGGTCGCTACGTTCTATACGATGTTCAATTTGGCGCCGGTTGGACGTCACTACGTGCAGGTTTGCACGACGACGCCGTGCATGCTGGCTGGTTCGGACGACATCAGGGCCGTCTGCCGGAAACGCATCGGCGAGCCGGGCCATGTGAGTTCGGACGGATTGTTTTCCTGGATCGAGGTCGAGTGCCTTGGCGCCTGTTGCAACGCGCCGATGGTCCAGATCAATGACGACTATTACGAGGACCTGACGCCAGAGAGTTTTGCCAAGCTTCTGGACGATCTGGCGACGGGGCGGCAGGTCAAGACCGGTTCACAGATCGGGCGCGTGTCGTCCGAGCCGCTTGGCGGCCTAACCGCCTTGACCACGCTCTACGGCGCCGATGGGAAGGGCGTGTTGAACGAGTCCGCCCCGGCGACCGATCGGCCGTTCACCGAGCGGATCGGGAACTGAGCGATGCTGGAAGATAAAGATCGCATCTTCACCAATCTCTATGGGCTCGGCGACCGCGGCCTGAAAGGCGCGCAGGCGCGCGGCAATTGGGATGGGACCAAGGCGATCCTCGACAAGGGACGCGACTGGATCATCGCCGAGATGAAGGCCTCGGGCCTGCGCGGTCGCGGGGGAGCCGGATTTCCGACCGGCCTTAAATGGTCGTTCATGCCCAAGACCGTCGATCCCAAGCGCCCGCACTACCTTGTCATCAACGCCGACGAATCGGAGCCGGGAACCTGCAAGGACCGCGAGATCATGCGGAACGACCCGCACACGCTGGTCGAAGGCGCATTGATCGCCTCGTTCGCCATGGGCGCGCACGCGGCCTATATTTACGTACGCGGTGAATTCATCAAGGAGCGCATAAATCTCGAGGCCGCGGTCGAGGAGGCTTACGAGGCCAATCTCATCGGCAAGGACAATATTCACGGCTGGCCGTTCGATCTCTACGTCCACCACGGCGCGGGGGCGTACATCTGCGGCGAAGAGACGGCGATGCTGGAATCGCTTGAGGGCAAGAAGGGCATGCCGCGCATGAAGCCGCCCTTTCCCGCCGGCATGGGACTCTATGGTTCCCCCACGACGGTCAACAATGTGGAGTTCGATCGCCGTCGCGCCGACGATTTTGCGACGCGGCGCATCGTGGTTCACGAGCTTCGGCGCGCCTAACAATTTCGGCACCAAGGTCTTCAGCATCTCAGGACACGTCAACAGGCCGTGCAATGTCGAAGAGGCCATGTCGATCCCGTTCCGCGAACTGATTGACAAGCACTGCGGAGGCGTGCGCGGCGGATGGGACAATCTGCTTGCCGTCATTCCCGGCGGAGCGTCGGTGCGACTGGTCCCCGCGGCCCAGATCATGGACTGTCCGATGGACTTCGACTCGCTATCCAAGCTCAAGTCCGGCCTTGGCACAGCGGCGGCGATCGTGATGGACAAGTCGACCGACATCATTCGTGCGATCGCTCGCCTGTCGTATTTCTACAAGCATGAGAGCTGTGGCCAGTGCACGCCCTGTCGCGAAGGCGCCGGGTGGATGTGGCGCGTCATGGAGCGCATGGTTGAGGGTCGGGCGCAAAAACGCGAGATCGACATGCTTCTCGACGTCACCAAACAGATAGAAGGGCATACGATTTGCGCGCTCGGCGACGCTGCCGCGTGGCCGATTCAGGGGCTCATCGCCCATTTCCGCCCCGAGATCGAGCGGCGCATCGACCAATACGCAGCCAATCCGCACAGCGAGCCGGTGCTCGCCGCGGCGGAGTAAGGCATGACAAGCCATATCGCTCAGCTCAACGTAGGCCGGTTCCGTTATAGGACGGACGACCCGCGCATGGCGGCGTTCATGGGCAACCTCGATCGCATCAACGCGCTCGCGGAGCGCAGCCAAGGCTTCGTGTGGCGCCTCAAGGATGACACCAACAACGCCACCGCCATTCGCCCGGCGAGCGACCCAACCATGGCGGTCAATTTGTCGGTTTGGGAGAGTGTCGAGGCGCTCGAGCGCTTCGTCTGGGCGACGGTTCACAAGCAGTTCTACGGCCGAAAGGGCGAATGGTTCGAAAAACCTCAGGCGCCGCATTTTGTCATGTGGCCGATACCGGCCGGGCATATTCCGGACTTGGAAGAGGCGACGGCGCGGTTGGATCATCTAACGCGGAACGGCGATAGCGACTTTGCCTTCGGCTGGAGCCATCTGGCGCATATCAAGCTGTGGATTAGCCAGAAATGCGGTTAAGAGCGGGTGGCGGAGCCTATTTCCCGGAAGCGTTGATAGTGTCCCTGAGTTCGAATGATATGACCATTGATCGCATGTTGGCCTTCCGTGGGGTGATCAGCGCATGAGCAAGATCATCATCGACGGCAAAGAGCTCGACGTTCCGGCGGAATACACGCTTCTTCAGGCTTGCGAGGCGGCTGGCGCCGAAATTCCGCGCTTCTGCTTCCACGAGCGCCTGTCGATCGCCGGCAACTGTCGGATGTGCCTCGTTGAAGTGAAAGGCGGACCGCCCAAGCCGACGGCGTCCTGCGCCATGGCGGTCAAAGATTTGCGCCCCGGCCCGAACGGCGAACCGCCTGTCGTGATGACAAACTCGCCTATGGCCCGCAAAGGGCGCAAGGGCACGATGGAATTTCTGCTGATCAACCATCCGCTCGACTGCCCGATCTGCGATCAGGGCGGGGAGTGTGATCTGCAGGATCAGGCGATGGCCTACGGCGCCGACTTCTCTCGCTTCGCCGAGAACAAGCGCGCCGTTGAAGACAAATATATCGGGGCGCTGGTCAAGACCTCGATGAACCGCTGCATTCAATGCACACGCTGCGTACGCTTCGTAACTGAAGTTGCGGGCGTTCCGGAGCTTGGCGCGATCGGCCGCGGCGAGGACATGGAGATTACCTCCTATCTTCAAGGAGCGCTGAGCTCGGAGCTACAGGGAAACGTGGTCGACCTCTGCCCGGTCGGCGCTTTGACATCGAAGCCGACCGCGTTCCACGCCCGCCCGTGGGAATACGCCAAGACCGAATCGATTGACGTGATGGACGCGCTTGGCTCGGCGATCCGGGTGGATTCGCGTGGTCGCGAGGTCGTCCGCATCCTGCCTCGTGTCAACGACGCGATCAACGAGGAATGGATTTCCGACAAGACGCGCCACATTGTCGACGGCTTGAAGACGCAGCGGCTCGATCGTCCGTATGTGAGGGTCGACGGCCGGCTCAGGCCCGCGAGTTGGGCGGAGGCTTTCGCCTCGATCGCCCGCAAGGTCGCGGCGACGTCGTCGTCCCGGATCGGGGCGATCGTCGGCGACTTGGCGACGGTCGAAGAGATGTTCGCGCTCAAGACGCTTCTCGCCAAGCTGGGCTCGGCCAACCTCGACTGCCGTCAGGACGGCTCGAAACTGCATCCCAAATTTGGCCGCGCGTCCTACCTCTTCAACTCGACAATCGCCGGCGTCGACCAGGCTGACGCTATTCTCATCGTCGGCTCGAACCCGCGCCACGAAGCGCCGGTCCTCAATGCGCGTATCCGCAAACGGTGGCTGAAAGCCGGCGTTCCGATCGGGGTCATCGGCCCGATGGCCGATCTGACATACAGGCACAATCACTTAGGCGCGGGCCCCGAAACGCTCGCGCAGGCTTGGGATAAGCCACCGGAAGGCGTGACGAACCCAATGGTGATCGTTGGCGCCGGCGCTTTCGCCAGGCCCGATGGCGTCGCCATATTGACGAGCCTCGCCAAGACCGCTCTCGGAGCGGGCGTCGTGAGGGACGGGTGGAACGGTTTCAACGTGTTGCACGGGGCAGCATCGCGCGTAGGCGGCCTTGATCTCGGCCTTGTGCCCGGCGAAGGAGGCCTCGACGCGCCAGCGATGGCGAAAGCAAACTCGCTTGACGTGCTCATAAACCTCGGAGCCGACGAGATTGACATCGAACAGGGCGCGTTCGTGGTCTATGTCGGAACGCATGGCGATCGGGGAGCCCATCGCGCGGATGTCATCTTGCCGGGCGCAGCCTACACCGAAAAAACTGGCATTTACGTCAACACAGAAGGACGGCCGCAGTTCGCCGATCGCGCGGTGTTTCCACCCGGGGACTCTCGCGAGGATTGGTCGATCTTGCGGGCCCTGTCTGAGCCGCTTGGCGCCAAACTGCCATTCGACTCTCTCACCCAGCTCCGAGCGGCGCTTGCGGTTGCGTTCCCTTTTCTGGTGCGCTTCGACGCCATCGCGCCGACTGATGCGGGCGTCTTCGCTTCGATCGCTGCGCTCGGTGGGTCAGTCGACAAATCCCCGTTCGTGTCGCCAATCTCTGACTTTTATTTCACCAATCCGATAGCGCGCGCCTCTCGCGTTATGGCCGAGTGTTCGGCTCTGGCCCATGGCGTTCAGCGCGAGGCGGCGGAATAGCGTGAGACCTCGATGACCAGCGCGTCGCCCACCCGCACCACTTCCCCGCCGCCTTGGGGCGCAATCCTAGGCGCGGTCGCGGTCGTTATTGTCGCGCTCGTTGTCGCGTTGTGGCTTCTGATCAGCAGTGGCGCCATGTCCGCGTTCGGCGCGTGGATGCACGAGAGCGATATTGGCTCGTTGTTGCGGCATGTGCTGGAGAGCTTGGCGCTGCTCGTCTGCGTGCTCCTGTCGACGGCGGCGCTGATCTATATTCAACGTAAAATTTGGGGCGCCGTGCAACTTCGCCGGGGCCCGAATGTCGTGGGCCCCTGGGGCATTCTTCAGCCCTTCGCGGATTTCTTCAAATTCATTCTCAAGGAACCGATCATTCCCGCGAGCGCCAACAAGGGCGTGTTCTTGCTCGCTCCGCTCGTTTCCGTGGTGCTCGCCTTCGCCGCGTGGGCGGTCATTCCCGTTTCGGACGGATGGGTCGTGGCCGATATCAACGTCGGCCTTCTCTATCTTTTCGCCGTCTCCTCGCTTGGCGTGTATGGCGTCATCATGGCGGGGTGGGCGTCAAATTCGAAATATGCGCTGCTCTCGTCGCTGCGCGCAGCCGCTCAAATGGTGTCCTATGAGGTCTCGATCGGCTTCGTGATCGTGACGGTGGTCATGTGCGCGGGCTCGGTCAATCTGAGCGACATCGTCCACGCTCAGGACACACGGTTCGGCTTGTTCGGCTGGTACTGGCTGCCGCTTTTCCCGATGTTCATCATCTTCTTCATTTCGGCGCTTGCTGAAACCAATCGGCCGCCGTTCGACCTAACCGAGGCAGAGTTGGAATTGGTCGCCGGCTACACGGTGGAATATTCCGCCTCGCTGTTCCTGCTGCAGTTCCTAACCGAACTTGTCGCGCTGCTCACGATGGGGGCGTTGGCTGTAACCCTGTTCCTCGGCGGATGGCTTTCGCCGCTGCCGTTTCCTCCGTTCACCTGGATACCGGGGGTCATCTGGTTCCTGATCAAGGCCTGGGGGGTCGTGTTCTGCTTCTTGATGGTCACCGCCTTCGTCCCGCGCTATCGCTACGATCAGTTGATGCGCTTAGGGTGGAAGGTGTTCCTCCCGATTTCTCTGGTTATGGTGGTGGTGGTGGCCGGCGTGCTCGAATTCACGGGTCTTGGGGGCAACCCCTCGATCCCGTTGCACTGAGGGGTGGGGAAGCCGATGGCTCTCAGGCTCACTCAATCGGCCAGATCCTTGTTCCTGATGGAGTTCCTTGGCGCGTTCGCGTTGTCGATCCGCTATATGTTCAAACCTCGGGCGACGCTGAATTACCCGCATGAGAAGTCTCCGCTGAGCCCGCGCTTTCGTGGCGAGCACGCGCTGCGCCGCTATCCGAATGGCGAGGAGCGATGCATCGCCTGCAAGCTGTGCGAGGCGATTTGCCCGGCTCAGGCGATCACGATCGAGGCGGGCCCCCGCCGCAACGACGGCACGCGTCGCACCACGCGATACGACATCGACATGGTCAAGTGCATCTATTGCGGGATGTGCCAGGAAGCCTGCCCGGTCGACGCGATCGTCGAGGGGCCGAACTTCGAATTCGCGACTGAGACGCGCGAAGAACTTTATTACGACAAGCAACGATTGCTGGCCAACGGCGATCGCTGGGAGCGGGAGCTGGCGCGAAACATCGCGCTCAACGCGCCGTATCGATAATCGCCTTCCCTCGCCTGAGGAGAGGAGGTTGACCATGCCCGTCGAAAGATGGACTTCGTCAAAGGGCCGCTTGGGTAAGTCGGATGGGGCCGCGTCCTAGTGGGCCAAACGTACGCGGTGCTTAAGGGACTGCGCGCTCTGCTTTTTCCCTCGAAGGAAAGGCGGTTGAGGCAGGGGGCTATGACAAGAGGCGGGTGATGCAGGCCGACGTTTTGTTCTTTTGGATTTTAGCCCCGCTTCTGGTTGTGTCGGCTTTCGCTGTCATCGTGGCCAAGAATCCGGTGCATTCGGTCCTCTTCCTCATTCTCTCCTTCGTCTGCGCGGCCGGGCTGTTCCTGCTCATGGGCGCCGAGTTCCTGGCAATGATCCTAGTCGTCGTCTATGTCGGCGCGGTCGCGGTGCTCTTCCTGTTTATCGTGATGCTGCTCGACGTGGACTTCGCTCGGTTTAGGCAAGGCTTTGTGGAATACCTTCCGCAGGGGCTGCTGATTGCCTTGGTGGTGGGGCTCGAGCTGATCTATGTCGTCTCGGGTCTGGGCCCGTCGCAGCGGGCCGCTCCTGCCGCGACGCCGGAGGGGATGCTCAGCAACACGGCCGCGCTCGGCGAGGTGCTCTATACCCGCTATATCTACTTCTTTCAGGCTTCGGGGATGATTTTGCTCACCGCAATGATCGGCGCCATCGTTCTCACGCTTCACCATAAGCCCGGAGTTAAGCGTCAGAATATCGGCGTGCAGGTGGCTCGTAGCCCCGAAACTGCGGTCGAGGTGCGCAAGGTTCCCTCACGCGCCGGCATCTAAAGGATCACGCGGATGGGAATCGGCCTCACCAATTATCTCGCTCTTGCCGCAATCGTGTTCACGATTGGCATCGCCGGGATCATTCTGAACCACAAGAACATCATCATCATCTTGATGTCGGTCGAACTGATCCTTCTCGCCGTCAACATCAACCTTGTCGCCTTTTCGACCTATTCGGGCGATCTGACAGGACAGGCCTTCGCCCTCTTCATCCTGACGGTCGCTGCGGCGGAAGCCGCAATCGGCCTTGCGATCCTGGTGGCTTACTACCGCAATCGCGGCTCGATCGCTGTTGAAGACATCAATTCGCTGAAGGGCTGAGACCTGTGTACCAGCTTATCGTCTTCCTGCCGCTTCTCGGTTTTCTGATCGCCGGCGTTTTCGGGCGCTGGATCGGAGCGCGCGGCGCGGAATATGTCACCTGCGGCCTTCTCGGAATTTGCTGTCTTCTCTCCTGGATCGCGTTTGTCATGGTCGCGGGGGGATCGGACGCGCATGTCCCGATCGCCAATTGGTTCACATCCGGCAAGCTCGCAGTCGCTTGGGCTCTTCGCATCGACACGCTGACCGCTGTGATGTTGGTTGTGGTGACGACGGTGTCGTTCCTGGTCCATGTTTATTCGATCGGGTACATGGCCGACGATCCCTCGCGGCCGCGGTTCTTCGCTTACCTTTCGCTGTTCACCTTCGCGATGCTGATGTTGGTGACGGCGGACAACCTCGTGCAGTTGTTCTTCGGCTGGGAGGGCGTCGGCCTGATGTCCTACCTGCTCGTCGGCTTCTGGTACGAGAAGCCTGCTCCCAACGCTGCAGCGATCAAGGCGTTTGTCGTCAACCGGGTCGGCGACTTCGGCTTTTCGCTCGGCATCTTCCTCACCTACTATCTGACCGGTTCAATCGCCTTCGATCAGGTGTTCGCGGCCGCGCCCGGTCTCGCCGGCAAGACGGTGCATTTTATCGGCTTCAATTGGGACGCGGCGACGCTCGCCTGTCTGCTGCTTTTCATGGGCGCGATGGGCAAGTCTGCCCAGTTCCTGTTGCACACCTGGCTTCCGGATGCGATGGAAGGTCCGACTCCAGTCTCGGCCCTTATTCACGCGGCGACCATGGTGACCGCGGGCGTGTTTATGGTCGCCAGACTCTCGCCGCTATTCGAAATGTCGCCAGTCGCGCTCAGTGTCGTCACCATCGTGGGGGGCACGACTGCGTTCTTCGCCGCCACCGTCGGTCTGGTGCAGAACGACATCAAGAAAGTCATCGCGTATTCGACCTGCTCCCAGCTTGGCTACATGTTCGTCGGCCTGGGGATTGGCGGCTACAGCCTCGGCATATTCCACCTTTTCACCCATGCCTTCTTCAAAGCGCTATTGTTCCTTGGCGCTGGCTCGGTCATCACCGCGATGCATCACGAGCAGGACATGCGTGTGATGGGCGGACTGCGCAAAGAGATTCCCTTCACCTTCTGGATGATGATGATCGGAACGCTGTCGCTGACCGGGGTCGGCCTTCCGTTGACGTCGCTCGGCTTCGCCGGCTTCGTCTCCAAGGACGCAATCATCGAGGGCGCATTCGCCTCGCACCGTTATGGCGCGTTCTATGGGTTCTTGTGCACCGACGTCGCCGCCGGTTTGACCGCCTTCTATTCCTGGCGGCTGATGTTCATGACCTTCTTCGGCGCGCGCGGCGACTGGTCGACGAGCCTCCCGGCGGCAGCGCATGACGCGCATGGTCACCGGGATCATGGCCACGACGATCACGCCGCGCATGAATCGCCGCGGGTGATGTTGGCGCCGCTCGCCGTGCTGGCGCTGGGCGCGGCTTTTGCCGGCATGGCCTTTCGCTATCTCTTCGTCGGCGGAGGCTACGAGTTGTTCTGGCGCCAATCGTTATTCCTCAATCCGGAAAACCATCTCCTCGAGGACATGGAGCACGTGTCGGCGCTTGTATCGCTATCTCCGACCCTGTTCATGCTGGCCGGATTTGCGGTCGCCTATCATATGTATGTCGTCGATCGTACCGCACCGGGTCGGCTCGCCGCCGAATTTCCGGGGCTTTATCGCTTCCTACTGAATAAGTGGTATTTCGACGAACTCTACAACTTCCTCTTCGTTCGTCCCGCCTTCGCCATCGGCCGCTTGTTCTGGAAGGGCGGTGACGGCGCGATCATCGATGGCTTCGGGCCGGACGGCGTCTCGGCGCGCGTCCTCGACGTCGCCCGCAATTCGGTGCGCTTGCAAACAGGCTACGTGTATCACTACGCCTTTGCGATGCTGCTTGGCGCGGCGGCGCTCACGACTTGGTATTTGTTCGGGGGAGTCGCGCGATGAACGGCTCCTGGATCCTCTCCGGCATCCTTGCGTTGCCGCTGATTGGCGCGCTGTTCATTCTCTTGCTGCCGGGCGAGAGCGAGGCAACCAAGCGGAACGCACGCTGGATCGCCCTGTTTGCAACCCTGATCACGTTTCTGCTCAGCCTCATCGCCTGGGGGCGCTTCGATTCAACGCAGCCCGGGTTTCAGCTCGTCGAGGAGCGCGATTGGTTCTCGCATGTGATCCTCTACAAGCTCGGCGTCGACGGCATTTCGATGCCCTTCGTTCTGCTAACGACCTTCCTGATGCCGATCTGCATTGTGGCCTCTTGGAGCCCGATCCAGTCTCGAGTGAAGGAATACATGATCTGTTTCCTGGCGCTCGAGACACTGTTGCTCGGCGTGTTCGTCGCGCTGGACATCGTGCTCTTCTATGTCTTCTTCGAAGGCAGCCTCATTCCGATGTTCATCATCATCGGCGTGTGGGGCCACGGCAACCGCGTCTACGCGGCGTTTAAATTCTTTCTCTACACGCTGACCGGCTCGCTCCTCATGCTGCTCGCGATTATGGCGATGTATTGGACGGCGGGCACGACCGACATGACCGTGCTCCTCAAGACTTCCTTTCCGCAAGGCATGCAGAAATGGCTGTGGCTCGCTTTTTTTGCTTCGTTCGCGGTCAAGATGCCGATGTGGCCAGTGCACACGTGGCTACCGGACGCGCATGTCGAAGCTCCGACCGCAGGCTCGGTGGTGCTGGCCGGTATTCTTTTGAAATTGGGCGGTTACGGCTTCATCCGGTTTTCGCTGCCGATGTTTCCGGACGCCTCGGTCTATTTCACCCCGCTCATTTTCGCGCTCTCGGTGATTGCGATCATCTACACCTCCCTGGTCGCGCTGGCGCAGGAGAGCATGAAGAAGCTGATTGCCTATTCGTCGGTGGCCCACATGGGCTTCGTGACGATGGGAATTTTCGCCGCGAACACCCAGGGGGTTCAGGGGGCGGTTTACCAGATGGTGAGCCACGGACTCATCTCCGGCGCTCTTTTCCTTTGCGTCGGTGTCGTCTATGACCGCATGCACACCTACGAGATTGCCGCCTACGGCGGGCTTGTACAGCGTATGCCGCTGTACGCGCTTGCCTTCATGGTGTTCACTTTTGGCAATATCGGGCTGCCCGGCACCACGGGCTTCATCGGCGAATTCCTGACCCTGATCGGCACATTCCAGATCAACAACTGGGTCGCGTTTCTCGCTACCTTCGGCACCATCCTGTCGGCGTGCTACGCCCTTTATCTTTATCGGCGCGTCATCTTCGGCGTGATTGAGAAGCCGAGCTTAATGGGCATCACGGACCTTACAGGGCGTGAGATCGCGACACTGCTGCCGCTCGGCCTGCTGACGATCTTTTACGGCGTGCACCCGCAGCCGATCCTCGACGCCAGCGCCGCTTCAATCGAGCAGATCATCAGCGGCTTCCAACACGCTGTCACAATGACCAAGTCGGCGGGGCTGTGACGGCCCGGGGTTCTTCGCCGCGCGCCAAACCGTCTTTGTAACGAGCGACATCATGCATGAGACCGCCATTTCTCTTCCCGTAATCCTGCCTCAAGCGGTGCTGGCGGCGGGAACGTTGGCGCTTGTGCTTTACGGAGCGATTCGCGGCGAGCGGGGGTCAGCGCTCGTCAATGAGATCGCCGTCGGGCTGCTCGGCTTAGTGTTCATTTTGATGGTGGCCAGGAATTGCCCAATGGGCGTCACCTTCTACGGATCCTTCACCGACGACGCTTTCACCCGCTTCATGAGCGCGCTTGCGCTCGTCGGTTCGCTGGTGACGCTTCTTTTGTCTGTCGAGTTCATGCGCCAGGAGCGGGTCGGCGGGTTCGAATTCCCGGTCCTCATTCTCCTTTCGACGATCGGCATGCTGATGCTGATCTCGGCTAGCGATTTCATAGCTCTCTATCTTGGACTTCGAACTGATGAGTCTGGCGCTCTATGTGATCGCCGCCTATCGACGCCATGATCTGCGCGCCACCGAAGCAGGCCTCAAGTACTTCGTCCTCGGCGCCCTGTCGTCTGGGATGTTGCTCTACGGCGTCTCGCTCGTCTACGGCTACTCCGGCTCGGTCGCTTTCAGCGCGGTGGCGAACGCCGTGCACGATCACGCCAGCATTGGCGTGCTGTTCGGGCTGGTGTTCGTCTTGGCGGGTCTAGCGTTCAAGATTTCCGCCGTGCCGTTCCACATGTGGACGCCAGACGTCTATGAGGGCGCGCCGACCCCGGTGACGACCTTCTTCGCCTCCGCCCCCAAGATCGCTGCGATGGCGGTCCTGGTTCGGGTCGTGATCACGGCCTTTCCTGGCATCGCCGGCGATTGGCGGCAAATCCTCACCTTCGTCTCGATCGCTTCGATGGTGTTGGGGGCTTTCGCCGCCATCGGCCAGCGCAACTTCAAGCGGCTAATGGCCTATTCCTCGATCGGCCACATGGGATATGCGTTGGTCGGTCTCGCTGCGGGCACGGTCGAGGGCGCGCAGAGCGTCGTCATCTATATGGCGATCTACGTAGTGATGACGCTTGGAACCTTCGCCGCTATCCTGTCCATGAGGCGCAGCGGCAAGGCGGTCGAGACGATCGCCGACCTTGCGGGCCTGTCGCGAACCGATCCGACCATGGCTTTTTTCCTAGCGACGATGATGTTCTCGCTTGCCGGAATTCCGCCGCTCGCGGGCTTCTTCGCCAAGTTCTATGTCTTCGCCGCCGCGATCAAGGCCGGCCTCTATGGCCTTTCGGTCATTGGTGTCTTGGCGAGCGCAGTGGCCGCTTACTACTACCTGAGAATCGTCAAGCTGATGTATTTCGACGAGCCGGCTGCGGCGTTCGACCATCCGGGCGCCGTCGCGCGCATCGTGCTCGCGCTTTCGGCGCTCATGATCATCCTGTTCGTGTTTGCGCCCTCCCCGATCACCAACGCCGCAATGGCGGCCGCGCAGTCGCTCTTTTGACCGCCTCCACACCGGAGGGCGCGCGTCAAGGCTGGCGCGTCGTTCGATTCGGCACGGTCGATTCAACCAACGAGGAGGCGCGTCGCCGCGCGCATGCCGGCGACCCTGGCCGCCTGTGGATCGTCGCCGACGAGCAGACTGCGGGAAGGGGCCGCCGCGGCCGCGCCTGGGTGTCTCCAAAGGGCAACCTGCACGCCAGCGTCCTGATGATCGATCCCTGTGCTCCAGCGGTCGCGTCGCAACTCGGCTTTGTCGCGGGCGTTGCGCTGGCGCGCGCCGCGAGGGATCTCGGCGCGACCGACACAGGCCTCAAATGGCCGAACGATCTGATGTATCGAGGCGCAAAATGCGCCGGCATTCTCGTCGAAGGCATTGGCCTTGGGGCCCAGCGGGCCGCGTGCGTGGCGGGAATCGGGGTGAATTGCGCGTACGCGCCGCAGGACGTTGGGTATGCGACCTCATGTCTGAGCGCGGGCAGGGGGACAAGCGGTTGGACCGGGCGAATTGCTTGAGCGTCTCGTCGAGCGGTTTGGAGAAGCGCTCGACGTTTGGCGCGCCGGACAGGCGTTTGACCGCATTCGCGTCGCCTGGCTCGATTACGCCCTCGGCCGCGGCGAAAGGATCGCAATCCAGAACGGCGCCGGCAAACGTGAGGGCGTCTTCGAGGGCATCGACGCGGCCGGACGCCTCCTTATGCGCTCCGAGCATGGGCTTGAGACCGTCGAGGCCGCCGACATATGGCTCTCGTCCCATTTGGAAGCCCCGCCTCCGGGAGCTTTGTCGGGTGCTCACCGGCCCGAAGGCCGAGCCTAGATGACCGACGGCAACGAGTTCGTATTCGTCCCGCTCGGCGGGTTGGGCGAGATCGGAATGAATTGCGGCCTCTATGGCTATGGGCCGGCGAACGCGCGCCGATGGCTGATGGTTGACCTGGGCGTCGGCTTCGCTGGCGAGGACCTGCCCGGTGTCGATCTCCTTATGCCGGATCTCGCCTTCATCGAGAAGGCGAAGAAGGATTTGGTTGGCGTCGTCATCACCCATGCGCACGAGGACCACATCGGCGCCCTTGCCGAGCTTTGGCCTGACCTGGGCGCGCCGGTCTATATGACCCGATTCGCTGCCGGACTTGCCGAGGCGCGCCGGCTCGGCGAGCCGGGCGCGCCCGAAGATTCCTTTGAAGATCGTGGCGTGCGGCGACAAAGTCGAAATCGGCCCGTTCGAAGTCGAATTCATTGCCGTCGCACATTCGATACCCGAAAGCTCGGCGCTGGCGATCCGCACGCCCGCCGGGCTCGTCGTCCACACCGCCGACTGGAAGATTGAGCCAACGCCGATCATCGGCCTGCCGACGGACGAGGCGCGCTTCAGGGCGCTCGGCGACGAGGGCGTACTGGCGCTCATCAGCGATTCGACAAACGTTTTGCGCGAAGGAGAAAGCCCTTCCGAGCGTGACGTCGCCAAGACTCTGGCCTTACTCATAGGCGAGGCGAAGGGCAGGGTGATCGTGACCACCTTCGCTTCGAACGTAGCCAGGCTGCGCTCCGCGGCCGAAGCTGGTTTCGCCGCTGGACGGCAGGTCTGTATTCTCGGACGGGCGATCGAGCGGGTCGTCGCGGTCGCGCGCGAGTGCGGGATGCTCGATGGCGTGCCGCCCTTTTTGGGCATGGATGCTTTCGAGCGCCTGCCCCGCGACCGCATTCTTGCGCTCGCGACCGGCAGTCAGGGCGAGCCGCGCGCGGCGCTCGCGCGCATAGCGGGGGACGATCATCCGACGGCGGAATTGACCGCTGGGGACACTGTCATCTTTTCCTCGCGCACCATTCCGGGCAATGAAAAGGCCGTCGGGAGGATTATCAACGCGTTCGTGACGAGGGGCGTTGAGGTCGTAACCGATCGCTCCGGGCTGGTGCATGTCTCCGGCCATCCGCGCCGGGCGGAAATGGCGAAAATGTACGCGTGGGTGCGCCCAAGAATCGCTGTGCCGGCGCATGGCGAGCCGTTGCACTTGACCGAACATGCAGACTTCGCCAGGGCGCAGGGCGTCCCGCAAGTCTTGCGGGCTTTCAACGGAGATGTTGTCCGGCTCGCGCCCGGCGATGTCTCGACATTGGGCAAGGTGACGAGCGGACGGCGTCTGAAGGACGGCGCCATTCTATTGCCAAGGGATCAAGAGTGTGTCGCCCAGCGTCGCAGGCTCAGTTTCGCCGGGGTCGTCTCGATCGCGATCGCGCTTACGCCGAGAGGAGAAATGGCCGGGGACCCGGACGTCATGATCGCCGGCACTCCCGGAGCGCACGCGCGAAGGCGCGGCGATTGACGCGCTGATTGACGATGCGATTTTCGAGGCCTTTGAAAGTCTGCCGCCTGGCAAGCGGCGCGACGCCGATGTCGTCTCCAGCGCGATCGAGCGCGCGGTGCGCGGCTCCGTCAACGCCGTCTGGGGGAAGAAGCCGCAAGTGCATGTGCTGGTGGTTGAAGTGTGACCGAGCAGAGTCCGTCCATGATAGGCAAGCTCAACCATGTCGCCCTCGCGGTCCCCGACCTCGACAAGGCCGCGCAGACCTACCGCGAAACGCTCGGCGCTCGCATCTCCGACCCGAAGCCCGAGCCTGATCACGGGGTCACGGTCGTGTTCGTCGAGCTGCCCAATACGAAAATCGAACTCTTGCATCCTCTGGGCGCGAACTCGCCGATCGCCAAGTTTCTGGAGCGCAATCCGGACGGCGGCATGCACCACCTCTGCTACGAGGTCGAGGACATCCTCGCCGCTCGCGACCAACTCAAAGCCAAGGGGGCGCGCGTGCTGGGCGATGGGAACCCCAAGATCGGCGCCCACGGCAAGCCGGTGCTATTCTTGCACCCGAAAGACTTTGCCGGCACGCTGATCGAGATCGAGCAGGTCTGAAGGGCATGCGGTATTCCGCCGTCGGAGGCGGCATGAGTCGCCTGAGCGCGGACGGGCTGCTTTTCTTCACCGCCTTCCTGTGGGGCGTAACTTTCGTTGCGCAAAAATACGCCACAGCGACCATGCCGGCGCTCGCCTTTGTCGCCGCGCGCTTTGCTGTTTCGGCCGCGGCGCTCGCGCCGTTCGCCATTTGGGAGTTCCGCCGAAAGCCGCATGTCCCGAGCCGCGACGAATGGCGTCTCGCGCTCGCAATCGCCGTCGCACTCTTCTTCGGCACCACCCTGCAGCAGGCGGGGATCGAGACGACCAGCGCCACCAACGCCGGCTTCCTGACCGCCTGCTACGTGGTGCTAACCCCGTTCGTCGTCTGGGCGGTGAGTGGAGCGCGTCCGCGTCTGTTCATCGTAGGCGCAGGCTTTGTATCGCTCGTCGGCGCGTGGCTGCTCGCCTCAGGCGGGGCGCTCGGTCCTCCGAATATCGGCGACGCGCTTGTGCTCCTCGCCGATTTCGGCTGGGCGACGGTCATCGCCCTGACGCCGATCTTCCTTGCCCGTTCGGGCCGGCCGCTGCTGCTCGCCTTCGTGCAATATGCGGTCTGCACTGGCCTCGCGGCGCTGTGTTCGGCCCTGTTCGAATCCATGCCGCAGGGAGCGCTCGCCGCGACCATGCCCACGATCCTGTTTTCCGGCATTGTCTCGGGCGCTATCGCCTATACGATCCAGATCTTCGCTCAGGCGCATACGCCTCCCGCCGAGGCCGCGCTCATTCTCGCCCTCGAGGGCGTGTTCGCTGCGCTCGCAGGCGCACTCCTCCTCGATGAGCGGTTGACCCCCATCGGCGCCCTTGGCTGTGTCCTTATTCTTGCGGGCGCGCTGGCCGTAGAGATCGGGCCGTTGTTCGGGCGGAGGGCCGCAAGCGCCTGACGCGCTTTCCTTGCCTGCCGAAGCGGGGAGCAGTGTCAGCGCGAGTGTGATCCGCCGGGACGGAGCAGAGTGACGAAACTCGGAAAACTGTCCCTCGCAGAAGCGCGGCGCATCGCGCTCGCTGCCCAGGGATTCGGCGCGCCGCGTCCGGAGAAAGTCACGGCGGCGCGCTGGCTGAAAACCGTCGACCGGCTCTCCCTTCACCAGATCGACAGCGTCAATGTGCTCGTCCGCGCCCATTACTTGCCCGCCTTCTCCCGGCTCGGCCCCTACGACCGTTCGCTGATAGACGCGGCTGCCTGGGGGAAGCCGAAGAAGCGCCGGCTGTTCGAATACTGGGCGCATGAGGCGTCCCTCGTGCCGCTCGCGTTGCATCCCTTGCTGCGCTGGCGGATGGCCCGCGCCGATCGCGGTGAGGTTGGCTGGAAGGGCCTGCGGCTTTTCGCGCTGGAGCGGCGGCCCGAGGCGGAAGCGTTGCTCCATCGTATTCGCAACGAGGGTCCGCGTGCGGCCTCTGACTTGGAAGACAAGCGCGGCCGGTCGGGCTGGTGGGAATGGAGCGACACCAAGCAGAGCCTCGAGTGGCTCTTTTGGGCGGGCCACATCACGACAGCGACGCGACGCGGCAGTTTCGAGCGGGTCTATGACCTGACCGAGCGCGTCATTCCGGCCGAGGTCCTCGCCCTCCCGACGCCACATAAGAAGGACGCGCAGCGCGCGCTCGTCGAGCGCGCGGCTCAGGCGCTCGGCGTCGCGACGGGGCAGGACCTGCGCGACTATTTCCGTCTTGCACCAGATGAGGCGAGACTGGCGATCGAGTCGCTCCGGCGACGCGGGTGTTCTCGAGCCGGTCGAAGTTCCGGGCTGGACCCATCTCGCCTATCTCCACCGCGAGGCTCGCAGGCCGCGGCGCATTTCCGCGCGTGCGCTTCTGGCGCCGTTCGATCCGCTCGTCTGGGAGCGTTCTCGCACGTTGCGGCTGTTTGACTTTCACTACCGAATTGAGATTTACACGCCGGCGGACAAGCGCCAGCACGGCTACTATGTCCTTCCGTTCCTCCTTGGCGACAAGCTCGTGGCGCGGCTCGACTTGAAGGCCGATCGCCAAGCGGGGCGGCTGCTCGTCCATGCGGCGCATCTCGAGCCGCACGCTCCCCCAGACGCCATGGACGCGATCTCGGAAGAGCTTCGAGCGCTCGCAGACTGGCTAGGTCTCGCCGACATCGTCTTGCCAGCGAAGCTACCGCGACCGCGTTCGGCCTGATCCGCGTCGACGGCGCTGACAGACCCGCCCGGGTTCGCTATAAGCGCCGCAGTTTGAAGCCCGAAGCCGTTATGGCCAGGCTTGTCCCGGCATCCACGTCCTCCAGCAACGTTCGTCTTTGAAGGGATCACGGTCCTTTCCGTCGAGCGCCGATGCAGGGGAATGGCGTGGATGAGCGGGTCAAGTCCGGCCGTGGCGACGTTGGGCCAAACGTCGTTGCGAAGGCTTGTTCATGTCCGGGTCCACCCTCACCAGCGCTGAACTCGACGAGCGCCGGCGAAAGATTCTGTTTCGTGCTTGGCGCCGAGGTCTCCGAGAAATGGACCTCGTGATGGGCCAGTTCGCAGACATGAATCTGCCGGCCATGAGCGACGCGGAAGTCGACGAATTCGAGCGCCTGCTCGAGATCCCGGACCCGCAGATCCTCGACTGGATCACCGGCTCCGAAACGATCCCGGTCGATCACGACACGCCGCTTTTCGCCCGCCTCTGCGCCGCGCCGCGCGAGGCGCTCAAGCGCGCGGAGCGAGGCGCATGAATTTCGTCGATCCGATCGCGCGGCGTCTCGGCCAGGGCGACGCTGTGACGCTCGCGCACGCGCCCGAGGGCTACGATTCCTTCGTCATTGCCGATCTCACGCGCGCGCTGGCCGCGGCGGGCGAAACACGCGCGGTGACGCTCGTTGTCGTGGCGCGAGACGGCATAAGGGCGCAGAACATCATCGACGCGCTCGCCTTCGCCGCCCCAGAGATCGAAGCCCTGCATCTCCCTTCGTGGGACTGCCAGCCCTACGATCGCGTCTCTCCCAATGCTGCGGTTTCGGCCGAGCGCATGACCGTGCTGGCGCGGCTCGCCAAGAGCCGCGGCGCCATCGAGCGGCCGCGTATTCTCGTGGGCTCGGTCAGCGCGCTAACGCAGCGCGCGCCTCCGCTCGCCTATCTGAAATCCGCGGCTTTCTCGGCCGCGCCCGGCAATAGCGTGAGCATGGAAGATCTCGCGCGCTGGCTCGAGGCCAACGGCTATGCGCGCGCCAGCACGGTGCGCGACGTCGGCGACTATGCGACGCGCGGAGGCATCCTTGATCTCTATCCGCCGGGAGCGGCGGCGCCGGTTCGCCTCGACTTTTTCGGCGACACGCTGGAATCGATCCGCGCCTTCGATCCGGAGACGCAGCGCTCGACGACGCAATTGCGCTCGCTCGACCTCGTGCCGATGAGCGAAGCGCGGCTCACGACCGAAACCATCAAGCGTTTCCGCCAGGCTTATGCGGCCGAATTTGGCGCGCCAGCGCCGAGTGATGACCTCTACGCGGCGGTGAGCGAAGGCCGTCGGGCGATCGGCTTCGAGCATTGGCTGCCGCTCCTCTACGACCGTCTCGACACGATCTTCGACTATGTCGGCGACGCGCCGTTCGTCCTCGACTCCCGTGCGGAGGAGGCGGCGACGCAGCGCCTCACGCAGATCTCTGACGCGTATGCGGCGCGACGCGCCGCCTATCAGGCCGAGCCCGGCAAGTCGGACTACAAGCCTTTGCCCCCAGCGCGCCTATATCTTTCTCAGAACGAGTGGAAGGAGAGCCTCTCGTCATCGCCGCTGGCGCGTCTCACGCCGTTTGAAGCGAGTCCGGACGCCAGAAATGTCATTGATTGCGGCGGTCGAACGGGGCGCAATTTTGCGCCCGAGCGCCAGGACGAGAACGCCAACGTATTCGACGCGGCGGTCGCGCATGTGCGGGCGTTGCGCGAACGAGGCTTGAACGTCATCGTCGCGGGCTGGAGCGACGGCTCGCGCGAGCGCATGAGCCACGTGCTGGCGGAGCACGGGCTCAAGGCGCTTGAGTTCGTGTCGTCCTATCATCAGGCGAGGACGGCGCGGGCGGGCACGCTGCCGCTCGCCGTCATTGCGCTCGAACAGGGGTTTGAGGCGCCAGGATTCGCCATCATCGGCGAACAGGACATTCTGGGAGATCGTCTTGTCCGCCGATCGAAGCGCAAGCGCCGCGCACAGGACGTCCTGGCTGAAGCGAGCGCGCTGACTGCAGGCGACCTTGTCGTTCATATCGACCATGGCGTCGGACGCTTCGTCGGGCTGAAGACGATTGAGGCGGCGGGCGCGCCGCATGACTGCCTCGAGATCCACTATGCCGGCGGCGACCGGCTGTTCTTGCCCGTTGAGAATCTCGAACTTCTGTCGCGCTTCGGCTCGGAGACTGGCGACCTCGACAAACTTGGCGGCGCGGGCTGGCAGTCGCGCAAGGCGCGCCTGAAGAAGCGCGTGCGCGAGATGGCGGGCGAACTCATCCGCGTTGCGGCCCAGCGCATGATGCATACGGCGCCGCGCCTGACTGTCCCTGAAGGTCTGTACGACGAATTCTGCGCTCGCTTTCCTTACGACGAGACGCCGGACCAGGAGAGCGCGATCCAAGCCACGCTCGATGATCTCGGCGCTGGCCGTCCGATGGACCGGCTGGTCTGCGGCGACGTCGGCTTTGGCAAGACGGAGGTCGCGCTACGCGCCGCTTTCGCTGCCGCAATGAACGGCAAGCAGACCGCGATCGTCGCGCCAACCACGCTGCTTGCGCGCCAGCATGCGCAGAACTTCCGCCAGCGTTTCGCGGGCCTGCCGGTCAACGTTGGCCAGCTCTCGCGCATGGTCGGCGCGGCCGAAAGCCGCGAGGTGAAGAAGGGCCTTGCCGAAGGCGGGATCGACATCGTCATCGGCACCCACGCGGTCCTAGGCAAGACTGTGAGCTTCAAGGATCTCGGCCTCGTCGTCGTCGACGAGGAGCAGCATTTCGGCGTTGGCCACAAGGAGCGGCTTAAGGAGCTGCGCTCGGAAGTGCATGTGTTGACGCTTTCCGCCACCCCGATTCCACGGACGCTGCAACTGGCGATGGCCGGCGTGCGAGAGATGTCGATCATCGCAACGCCGCCGGTCGATCGGCTTGCAGTGCGGACCTTTGTTTCGCCCTTCGACGCGCTCATCATCCGCGAAGCGTTGCTGCGCGAGCGCTATCGCGGCGGGCAGTCTTTTTATGTCTGCCCGCGCATCGAGGACCTCGACGAGGCGGCGGCGTTCCTGCGCCAGAATGCCCCCGAATGTAAATTCGTCATCGCTCACGGCCAGATGGCGCCGCGAGAACTCGAGGACAAGATCGGCGCATTCTACGAAGGCAAATACGACGTCCTGTTGTCGACGGCGATTGTCGAATCTGGCCTCGATATTCCGCGCGCCAACACGATGATCGTGCATCGCGCGGATATGTTCGGGCTCGCACAACTTTACCAACTGCGGGGCCGCGTCGGCCGGTCGAAGATTCGCGCCTACGCCTATTTCACGACGCCGCCTAAGGCCAAGATCACGCCGCAAGCCGAGAAGCGGCTCGCCGTGCTGCAATCGCTCGATATTTTGGGAGCGGGATTCCAGCTCGCGAGCCACGATCTCGATCTGCGCGGCGGCGGCAATCTCCTGGGCGAAGAGCAGTCCGGCCACATCAAGGAAGTCGGCTACGAGCTCTATCAGCAGATGGTGCGCGAGGCGGTCGAGCGCATCAAGTCGGGCGAGGACGCGCCGGCCGAGGACCTATGGTCGCCGACCATTCAGCTTGGCGCGCCGGTGACGATCCCCGAAGCGTATATTCCCGATCTGCCGACGCGGCTCGCTCTCTACCGCCGCCTGTCAGCGCTCGAGGATGACGGTGAGATCGACGCGATGGGGGCCGAGATCGTCGATCGTTTCGGGCCGTCGCCGCCCGAAGTCGGTCTGCTGCTGAGCTTGGTGCAGATCAAGGCTTTGTGCCGTCGCGCCAATGTCGAGAAGCTCGACGCCGGCGCCAAGGGCTTGACGCTGGCCTTCCGCAAGAATTCCTTCGCCAACCCAGCGGCCTTGGTGAAGTGGGTTTCGGCCAACCCACTCGCCCGCGTGCGCCCTGACATGCGCATCGTGGTTACGGACGATTTCGAGAAGCTCGCAGACCGGCTTGCGGGCACGCTCAAGGTGATGCGGGAGATCGCCAAGATTGCGAGGAAGAAGGGGTAGGCAAAGCCTGTGTCGGGCGGTGATATAACATAAGATCTAAGTAGTATGTGGGTTTTTCGAGTTGCAGAAAAATGAGCCTAAGTGGCTGGAAAGATTGAGTCGCGCGCAGAATTGAACACCCGTGCTGCCCGTAGATTGCCCGGCGTCGCTCGGGACCCTCCGCTCGGCCCTCCTATCCACGAACTCCTTGCCTATATGGGTTTGGTCCCTCTCACGGAGGCCACGGGATGAAAGAGCCGCGAAAGTCAGCGCCAAGCAAGCCGCAGTCAAAGCCTGAAGATAAGCTCGACGAGGAACTGGAGGAATTGTTCCCGGCGAGTGATCCGCCGTCCAACACGCCGACGGCCGCGGGCGGCCCCGAACGGTCGCAGACGAAGCCGCCCAAGCCCGATAAACCGCAGCGCCGGACCCCCTGAGGACCAAGCGGTCCGGTCGCGGGGGCGCGAGAAGCGGAGGCGTGATGACGCTCGAAGAAGTTTTCGACCTCGTCAGACGGAAGCGCTTTCTCGTCGTGTCGACGGTCAGCGAATTCGGGGCGCCTGAGGCGGCGCTCGTGGGCTTCGCCTTGACGCAGGCAAACGAGGTCGTGTTCGACACTCTGGCGACGAGCCGCAAGGCCGTCAACCTCGCGCGCAATCCTGCGACGGCGTTGGTCATCGGTTGGGACGCCGGCATTTCTCTTCAGATGGAGGGCGTGGCGCGTAGGCCGGTCGGCGCTGACTTGACGAGCGCCAAGGAGGCCTACTTCCGCGAATGGCCTGACGGCCGCGCGCGCGAGAATTGGCCCGAGATCGCTTATATCGTCGTCCAGCCGAAGTGGATACGCTACTCCAATTACTGCCGGGGCGCCAGTGGTACGAGGAGTTCACGCTCTAAGGGCTAGAGCGGCCGAGCTTGCGGCGTTTCGCTTGTTGCCCCGACCGCCGGCCGACCTTTATAGCGGGCGCCCATGCTTACGTCGATTGGTGTCGGCGACTGAGCTAGAGGAGCTTCGATGATTTACGTTACCTTTCCCGACGGGGCGCAGCGCGAGTATGAGCCCGGCGTTTCGGGCCTCGAAATCGCCAAATCCATTTCCCCTTCGCTCGCCAAGCGGACCGTGGCGATGGTCCGCAACGGCGAGCTTGCCGATCTCGCCGATCCGATCGACCACGACGCTACGCTCGAGTTCATCGCTCGCGACGATCCGCGCGCGCTCGAACTGATCCGCCACGACGCAGCGCACGTTCTTGCCGAAGCCGTGCAGTCGCTCTGGCCGGGAACGCAGGTCACGATTGGCCCGGTGATCGAGAACGGCTTCTACTACGACTTCTTCCGCAACGAGCCGTTCACGCCCGAGGATTTCCCGGCGATCGAAAAGCGCATGCGCGAGATCATCGCCCGCGACAAGCCGTTCTCGAAGCGCGTCGTCTCGCGCGAGGAAGCGAAGAGCCTGTTCGAAGAGAAGGGCGAAGCGTTCAAGATCGAGCTGATCGACGCCATTCCCTCCGATCAGGAGTTGAAGCTCTATAGCCAGGGCGAATGGACCGACCTCTGCCGCGGCCCGCACATGACCTCGACGGGCAAGGTCGGCGACGCGTTCAAGCTGATGAAAGTCGCCGGCGCCTATTGGCGCGGCGATTCGAACAAGCCGATGCTGTCGCGCATCTATGCGACCGCGTTCGCGAAGAAGGAAGAGCTCGACGCCTATCTGAAGCAGCTCGAGGAGGCCGAGAAGCGCGACCATCGCAAGCTCGCGCGCGAGATGGACCTGTTCCACACCCAGGAGGAAGGGCCGGGCTCGATCTTCTGGCACCCGAAAGGCTGGTCCTTGTTCCAGACGCTGGTCGCCTATATGCGCCGGCGTCTCGCCGCCGACTATCAGGAGGTCAACGCGCCGCAGGTGCTCGACAAGCACCTGTGGGAGATCTCCGGGCATTGGGGCTGGTATCGCGAGAGCATGTTCATGTGCCGCCCGGCCGGCGATGAGGCCGAGACCGAGGATCTGCGCGTCTATGCGCTGAAACCGATGAACTGCCCGGGCCATGTGCAGATCTTCAAGCATGGGCTCCGCTCCTATCGCGAGCTGCCGTTGCGTTTCGCGGAATTCGGCGCGGTCAACCGCTACGAGCCGTCGGGCGCGCTGCACGGCCTCATGCGCGTGCGATCCTTCACGCAGGACGACGCGCATATTTTCTGCACCGAGGAGCAGATGGCCGAGGAGTGCCACAAGATCAATGAACTGATCTTGTCGGTCTACGGCCATTTCGGCTTCGACAAGATCGTGGTGAAGCTCTCGACCCGACCCGAGAAGCGGGTCGGGACGGACGCCATGTGGGATCACGCGGAGGCCGTGATGACCCGCGTGCTGGAGGAAATCCGGCTGCGCCACGGCAACATCGTCACGACGGCGCTCAATCCGGGCGAGGGCGCCTTCTACGGGCCGAAGTTCGAATATGTGCTGCGCGACGCGATCGGCCGCGATTGGCAGTGCGGCACGACGCAGGTCGATTTCAACCTGCCGGAGCGCTTCGGCGCGTTCTATATTGCGGGCAACAGCGAAAAAACGACGCCGGTGATGATCCATCGCGCCATCTGCGGCTCGTTGGAGCGTTTCATCGGCATCCTGCTCGAACATCACGCCGGCCACTTGCCGTTGTGGCTCGCGCCGGTCCAGATCGTCGTCTGCACCATCACCAGCGACGCCGACGAGGCCGCGCTTGAGTTTCGCCGCCGCGGCGAAGAAGCGGGGCCTGCGAGTCGAGACCGACTTACGAAACGAGAAGATCAACTACAAGGTGCGCGAGCACTCGTTGGCGAAAGTGCCCGTCCTCATCGCTCTTGGACGCAAGGAAGCAAGCGAAAACACCGTATCCTTGCGCCGCCTCGGCTCCAATGCGCAGACGGCGATGGGCGTCGAGGAAGCGCTCGAGGCGCTGGCGAGCGAGGCGGTGCCTCCGGATCTCCGCGGATGACCCCTCCACCGGTGGCCGCCCGAGATCTCGATCCGTCGGTTACGACCGGCGCTTCCGCGCCACGCGCTTAGTCTTTGCAGGAGCCTTACGTTTCGATTTGGTTTCAGCAAGCGCTGCGATGCCCGCCTGAATATCTCCGCCGTTCGACTTCAAGCGCTCGCCGATCCGACCAACTTCCTCATCGGACAGTATCGCCGGACGACCAAAAGAAAGAGCGATTGCGTAGAGCCGGGCGAGCGTTTCGAGCTCTCGCGCGCGGACCAGCGCCGTCTCGAGCGTTGGGCCCGTGGTCAATGCGCAATAGTTGCTGAGCAGAACAGCGTGGCTTTGGTCCAGCGCCTCAAGCGCGAGGCCCGCCAGTTCCTTGGTGCCGGCGGGCGCGTATTTGGCGCACCGGACTATTGGCGCGCCAAACAGCGCGATCATCGAGTGGGCAGCCGGGATCGGTTTGCGCGCCATCGCGAGAGCGGTTGCGTAAGGCGACTGGAAACGTACAATTCCGCCGATATCGGGACGAGCTCGCACAATGTCGAGATGAATGCGCCATTCGCCTGTTGGCTTTCTCGGGCCCTTCCAGGCGCCGTATTCGCCGACTAAGGGCATGCGCGCGATTATCGCCGGCCGGAGGTCGGCAGTGTTCGCCCCGCTCGGCGTGATGAGCAGGGAATCTTTGAAGCGCACCGAAATATCGCCCACAAGGGCGCCGCCCAGTCCAGCGACGACGACGGTTGCGCCGTGGGCGACGATCAATTCGCGGAGCGCCTTCTCAGTCGTGGCCATATCGCCTGCTTTCGTTCAGCTCCAATCCGCGTTTCGCTTTTGAGAGACAATCGCTCGGGAAATCAAGTTGCGAGCTGCAGACCAAGGCCATGACGTCAGTCTCGGTCTGGCGCGCGCGATCTGTCCTATCGCATTTATGCGGCTCGCCAGCCTATAATGTGCGCCGTCCTCAATCGCCGCTCGCGCCCTTCAATCTGGAGACCAAGTGTCGCGACATCCATCCGCAAATTTGTTCGACCTCATCGCGGCGCGAGCGCCCCATCTGGACAAGCTGGCTCTCGAGACCCACGACGCTGCCGCGCTGACCTACGGACGAGTTGTTCACGCGCTCAGCGCAGGCCGCCAATGCGCTGGTCGCCCTTGGGGTCAAGCCCGGCGACCGGGTCGCGGCGCAGATCGAGAAATCAACTGACATGATTGTCGTTACCCTCGCTTGCCTTCGAGCGGGCGCGGTGCTGCTGCCGTTGAACACCGCCTACACGCTCGCCGAGCTCGAATATTTCCTCGGCGACGCCGAACCTGCGCTGACCCTTTGTCGTCCCGACAAGCTCGAGGCGGTTCGTGACGCTCGCGCATGCGCTCAAGTTGCGTTCGGTCGAAAGTCTCGGCGTCAACCGCGATGGAACCTTCGCCGCAAGGATCGCCGCCGCGCCGACCGAATTCGAAACAACGCCACGCGCGAGCGATGATCTGGCCGCGATCCTCTATACCTCCGGCACCACCGGCCGCTCGAAGGGCGCGATGCTGACGCACGAGAATCTCTCGTCGAACGCGCTGACCCTGATCGACTGCTGGCGCTTCAGTTCCGCCGACAGGCTCATCCACGCGCTGCCGGTTTTTCATACGCATGGGCTGTTCGTGGCGGTCAATGTCGCCTTGCTTTCGGGGGCGACGATGATCTTCATGCAGAAGTTCGATCCCGACGCGGTGATCGCGGCGCTGCCGGAATCGACGGCGATGATGGGGGTGCCGACTTTCTACACCCGCCTGCTCGACCACCCGGGCCTCAATCGCGACGTCTGCGCGAATATGCGTCTCTTCGTCTCGGGGTCTGCGCCGCTGCTCGCCGAGACTCATGCCGCCTGGCGGGAGCGGACCGGCTTCGCGATTCTCGAGCGCTACGGCATGACCGAAACCAACATGATTACATCGAACCCTTACGATGGCGATCGCCGCGCAGGAACTGTGGGCTTTGCGCTACCAAGCGTAAGCGTGCGTGTCGCGGATCCGGAAAGCGGAACGCCGGTTGAGGCCGGTGAGGTTGGCGTGATCGAGGTCAAGGGGCCTAACGTTTTCGCGGGCTATTGGCGGATGCCGGAGAAGACTAGCCAAGAGTTTCGCGCCGACGGGTATTTCATCACCGGCGACTTGGCCCGGGTGGATGACGATGGCTACATCCACATCGTGGGGCGGGCCAAGGATCTGGTGATTTCAGGCGGCTTCAATGTTTATCCCAAGGAGGTCGAGACCGAGATCGACGCGCTCGAGGGCGTGCTCGAGAGCGCTGTGTTCGGCGTCCCACATGCCGACTTTGGCGAAGCCGTGACAGCGGCCGTGGTCGCGCGTCCGGGCGCTGTGCTGAGCGAATCGGCGATCCTCTCAGCGCTCGGCAGCCGCTTGGCCAAATTCAAGGCGCCCAAACAGATCGTCCTCGTCGAGTTCTCTGCCGCGCAACGCAATGGGCAAGGTGCAAAAGGCGGTGCTGAGGGAAGCCTACAAGGACATCTACCGCACTTAGGAGAGGGGCGTGACCTGGCCGCGCCGCCACGTACCAGGCGCCGTAGGCGTCGCGAGCCATCGGGCGGTTTGGAGCGGTTGTTTTCGGACCTTCGCCCTTATGCTCGTCGAAACGTAGGTTCTTTACGCTCGCGGAGGCCGCCTACGGTTGAGGGCAAAAAGCGCCGCTTTTTATGGGGCGATGCGTGCTTTTCGCGCCGAAAATCCTTGCCAACGCCGTCTGGAAACCACGCCGTCAAGCTCGTTTTCCTTCCGACGAACAAGCGATTTCAAAGCTTTACGAAGGCTTTTCCTTCCGGGTTTCCCGGTTCAGCTCTTGCCGCGGTTGGAGGCCGCTTCCCCTGGCTCTGTGCGAGCTTTCCGCCTCGACGGTGATCTTGTGATCATAGTCGACAATTCCGAAAAAAGCAATCATTTTCTAGACATTCAGTTTTACTGGAGATCGGGCCGTAAAAAAGTAGGTCTGGGCTTTGGGAAAAATCCGGCAAAATCCAACACGGGGAAACCCTGGCGACTCACAGAATTGCCGAGGGTTACGCGGCCCGCGGCTGGTAGCGCCTTAGCCAAGCCGTCCGGAGGCGTGAGCGAGGATCGTATAGACCTTGCCGGTGTTGGACAGAGAGATAGGCCCGCCATTGCGAGCCGTCGCGATCGTTGTGGCTGATCTTCGCCAGCAGGCGCTCGAACTCCTGCATGTAGCGGGCTGTCGTATCGCGGAACTGAGGATCGGCGCGATAGCGGCGCCGAATCTCGTCGAACGCCTGCTGACCGGCCTCGGTATAGAGGCGGCGCGAGACAGCGCCGTGTCGCCACGGCGCCATCGGTCCCACATTTCTACCGCCGCCGCGTTGTCGATGAAGCCGGAGATTTCCCGGCTCAGCGCCTCGAGCGTCTCCGCTCCTTTGGACGCGGCCTCCTCCGGCTCGTCGCGGGAAGCGGCCGCGAGCAGGTTCGAAAGCCATCCGGGCTGTCCACGATCGGCGGCCGACGCCGGCGGCGAGGCTGCCGGCGTTGCAACCGTCCGTGGCGCGGCCGTGGACGACGTCGGCCATGATTGCGTCTGGACCGCGCGCGGCGGCTGGGCTCAGCTCCAAGGCGCCGGTCCGCCCCTAACGCCGGACTCTCGATTGCGGCGATCCGAAACCGCTTCGCGCGACGCGCGCCAGACGCGGTTTCGCGCGGCGACGTGAGCCTCGATCTCGGCGCGTCGCTCTCGACGGCGCGCGGCAGCGGCTTTTCAAAACGCGCGCCGGCGACTGCGGCCGTCGCGGTGGCAGCTCGCCGGTTCGACGACGTCGTAGGTCGCCCCGAATTCTGACACCAATGCGGCAAGCTCCTTCAGCGCTCGGATCTGATCGGAAACGACCCGCCGCATCGCCTCGGTGGTTTCGCTCGTCTCCTGCGGCAGATCGAGCACGCCGCGGCGCAGTTCCTGCCGAGTCTGGTCGAGTTCACGCTGAACCTGGCTCGCCATGTCCTTCACTTCGGCGACCGATTGACGGAAGCGGTCCGCGGCGTGATCGAGCGCGCCAGTCAGCTGCGCGTTGGTCTGTTCGAGGGTCGCCTGCAGCGTCTGGGCGGTTCGCTCGCGCTCCTTTGCCGCCGTGTCGCGAATGGTTTCAAATTGGCCGGCGACCGCGATCGACGCGCCCCTTGTCGCGGCGGCGAGCGCAGCGCTGATCTCCTGGGCGCGAGCTTGCGACCGGGCAAAGCTGTCTTCGACGTTGGTCGCGAAGCGCCCGAGCGTCGCCTCAAAGGCTTCACTGCGGCCGGAGATATCGCTGACGAGCGCCTGAAGGGTGCTGTGC
>CAVWPU010000041.1:0-344975 GCA_963756955.1 uncultured Alphaproteobacteria bacterium | reverse complement strand
GCCTGCGCTACTTATGGCTCTCGCTGTCGCGCTGGCGATTTTCGCCCCGTTCGTCGTCTGGAACGCCGAGCATGGCTGGGCGACCTTCGCCAAGCAGCTCGGCCGCGCGCCGCCGCAGCGGATTTGCGCCCTACTATTTCGCCGAATTCCTCGTTTCGCAGATCGGGCTCATCAATCCGCTCGTCTTCGCCGCGCTCGTCGCCGCTGTCGCGACCATCCCCTGGCGCGCGCCCGTCTTGCCCCGCTCGCGCGACGAAGCCCGGCGCATTCTCGCCTGCACGATCGCGCCCGCGGCGGTCTATTTCCTTTTGCATTCGCTCCACGACCGGGTGCAGGGCAACTGGCTCGCGCCGCTCTATCCGGCCGCGGCGATTCTGGCCGCCGACTGGGTCGCCGAGATCCGCCGCGGCGGCGCTTCCGGCTTCGCCGCGGCGATCGCGAAGGCGGCGCTATGGGCGGCGCCGATCGGGCTTGTCTTTGCCGCGCTGGCCTTCGCCGAGAGCCATGACCGGCGCCGTTCCGCTCGGGGCCGCTCGATCCGCTCGCGCGGCTCGAGGGCTTTCGCGCACTGGCGCGCGATCTCGACGCCAGGGCGCGCGCCGACAACGCCGCCTATGTCCTGACCCAGGGCTACGCGCTGACTTCGCTCATGACCTATTACGGCGATCCCGCGATCGCGGTCGTGCAGCCGGAGCAACGGATGCGCTGGATCTTCGAGCCGCAACCGCCGGAAACCCTATTCGCCGCGCCGGGCCTCGCCCTCGGCGAACCGGGCCGCCGGTTCGACCTCGTTCCCGAGAATGCGCTTTCGTGAGGTTGAGCCGGCTGGGCTCTTGAGCGACGCGAGCGGCGGGACGCTCGAATATTACGAGCTTTACCGGGTCGCCGACCCTTACGCTCCGGTGCTTGATCCGGTCTGCCCGCGCGGCGAGGTCAATCTTCAACGGCAATGCGCGTCATGATAGCGCGCGAAGGGCCATCGATCAGCCGACGCGCAGAAGGACGATCCCCGCCAGAATGACGACCACGGCGATGGCGCGTTGCCTGTGGAACGGCTCGCCGAGCGCCACGACGCCGATGATCGCCGCGAACACGACCGACGTCTCGCGAAGCGCGGCGACGGCGGCGATCGGGGCGCGCGTCATCGCCCAGATGACGATCGCATAGCCGAAAAAGGCGGCGAGGCCGCCGACGAGGCCGCGCCGCCAGTCGCCGGCAAAGGCAGCGACCGCGGCGCGCCCGCGAAGACAAAGGATGATCGGCAAATAGAGCGAGCGCGGTCAGCGCGTCCGCCCATGAATTATAGGCGAAGGCGAAAGCCGCGCCGGCGCCCGAAAGCCTCGCGCCCTGACCGTCGATCACCGAATAGATCGCGATGACGGCCGAATTGGCCAGCGCGACAAGGACCGTCGGCCGATTGATCCGCCCATGCGCAAAGCCGCTCGCGCCCATCGCCAGAACGCCCGCGACGAGCACGGCAACGCCGAGGCTGGCGATCGGCGGCCGGCGCTTCGCCCAGCGTCACGAACGCGATGACGGCGGCGATCAGCGGCGCGAGCCCGCGCATGATCGGATAGGCGACCGAGAGGTCGGCGTTGCGATAGAGCTGTCCGACCAGCATGAAATAGACGATATGGACGAGCGCCGAGGCGACGATGAACGGAAAGGCCGCGCTCCGCCGGCCGCGGCAGAACGCAGCGCGGCCACGAGCGCGGCCACGCCGCACCAGAGCGCGACGATCGCCGAGGAGAGGAATTTGTCGCTCGCGCTCTTGACGAGCGAGTTCCACAGCGCATGAAGGGCCGCCGCGCCGAGGACGGCGGCGAGGACGCCGGAACTGAGGTGGGCGGAATCGGTCATGAAAGAGTCACATGATGGATTCGCTCGGCGCCCGTCGAGCCGCGCGGCGATCCGGCCGCCGCCAGCGGGCGCGCGCCGAGGCGCGCGGCGTCCTTCGCGCGCGTCGGGGCGCGCACCGAGCCCGAGCGGCTGTTCGAGACCGGCGGCTTGCGCTGGCGTTTTCCGCGCTCGTCGAACCCTTGCGAAGCGGCGATCGTCAACACCGGCGGCGGCGTCGCCGGCGGCGATTCCTATTCCGTTCAGCCTCGACGCTCGGCGAGGGCGCCGAGGTCGAGGCGACCACGCCGTCGGCGGAGAGGATCTATCGCAGCGACGGCCCGGCGGCCCCATCACGACCCGGCTCACGCTCGAGCCGGGCGCGCGGCTCTGTCTGGCTGCCGCAGGAGACGCTGATGTTCGAGGGCGCGCGCGCTCGAGCGGCGGCTCGAGGTCGAGACGTCGGCGCGAGGCTGAGTTCCTTATCGCGGAGACGCTGGTGTTCGGCCGCCTCGCGATGGGCGAGAGCCGAATCGACGCGAGTCGTGAGGGATTCCTGGCGCGTTCGCCGCGACGGCCGGCTCGTATTCGCCGACGAGACGCGGATCGACCACGCCGGCGCGACGCTCGACCGCAAGGCGGTCGGAGCGGGCGCGCGGGCGCTGGCGACGATCGTCGCCTCGGCGCCCAATATCGAGGCGCGCCTGCCCGATTTGCGGGCGGCGCTCGACGCCGAGAGCGCGGGCGTCGAAAGCGGCGCGAGCGCCTTCGACGGACTGATTGTCGCCCGCCTTCTCGCCGCTTCGTTCGACCGATTGCGCGCGGCGCTTGTCGCGTCCATTGTCGCGCTCGGCGGACGCAAGCCGCGGCTGTGGCCTTGAGCGCAAGGCGCGGAATTTGCTGGACTGCTCGAAAGCCATGAGGAGGGACGAGGGCCCATGAATCTGACGCCGCGGGAAAAAGACAAGCTCCTGATCGCCATGGCGGCGATGGTGGCGCGCCGCCGGCTCGAGCGCGGCGTCAAGCTCAACCACCCCGAGGCGGTCGCGCTCATCACCGATTTCGTCGTCGAGGGCGCGCGCGACGGGCGCTCGGTCGCCGAACTCATGGAGGCCGGCGCGCATGTCGTCTCCGCCGATCAGGTGATGGACGGGATCGCCTCGATGATCCACGACATCCAGGTCGAGGCGACCTTTCCCGACGGCACGAAGCTCGTCACCGTCCATCATCCGATCCGCGGCGCGGACGACAAGCAGATCCCCGGCGAGGTGCTGGCCGAGCCCGGCGAGATCGTGATGAACGTCGGGCGCGAGACGCTCACGCTCGAAGTGTCCAACTCCGGCGACCGGCCGATCCAGGTCGGCTCGCACTATCATTTCTTCGAGACCAATCCGGCGCTCAAGTTCGAGCGCGCGAAGACGAAGGGCTACCGGCTCGACATCCCGGCCGGCACCGCGGTCCGCTTCGAGCCCGGCCAGAGCCGCATCGTGCGCCTCGTCGCCATCGCGGGAAAACGCGAGGTCTACGGCTTCCGCCAGGAGGTGATGGGGAAGGTGTGAGTCGGGATGCGTTGCTTGCTTTCGCCTTACTGACCGCTAAGGTAAGGAGCCGCGTGATTGTAAGGAAGCCTCGATGGCCGACAAGATTCTCGCGACGACTCTACCAGCAAAGGCCAGATCACCGTGCCGGCGCAACATGCGCAAGGCGCTGGGGTCTCGAAACCTGGCGACCAGATCGCGCTTCGATCCGCCGGTAGGAAAATCGGTTCGCATCGAGCCGCGGCGCGAAGCGGAGCATCTTCGAGCGACTCGATGAGCTCAAGCTCCCGTCGCTCGGCGAAGCCGCTTCGATCGCAAGAAGACATCGACGAATGCGATCACCGAGGCGATGATCGAAAAGCGATCGGCGAAGTCCCGCGGCACGTGATGATCGGCCTCGACACCAACGTCCTGCTGCGCTTCGGCGATGACGACGAACCTGCGCCAAGCGCGATCGCGCGCGAGCTTGGTTCGTGCGCAAGGCGCGAGCGGCTGTTTCGTGAACGCGATCGTGCTTGCCGAGTTCGCGTGGACGCTGGCGCGCTCTTACAAGTTGTCTCGCGCCGATGCAGTCGCAGCGCTGATCGCTATCATTCTTGGATCGCCTGAATTCGTCGTCGCGAGCCTGGATGAGGCGTCGCGCGCGCGTCCAGAAGTTCCGCGGCAGGTCC
The DNA here is from genome assembly GCA_963756955.1 of uncultured Alphaproteobacteria bacterium. Lineage (GTDB taxonomy): Bacteria > Pseudomonadota > Alphaproteobacteria > Rhizobiales > Beijerinckiaceae > Roseiarcus. Next base: position 340,930 of record CAVWPU010000041.1, on the reverse strand, counting down.
AGCCGACTTTGCCGATTATTTTCTGGCGGAGATCAATGCCTCGGCCGGCTGCGCCATCGACCGCGACCTTCGATCGCGACGCCCTCAAATCCGGCGAGCCCTTCGCTGCCGTTCCGACCCCGCCTAATTGCGCTCGACTGAGGTCTCACATGATGCCCCCATCCCGCAATTCCCTCCCCCCGACCTCCCTGCCCCGCGCGCACTACGCCGAAATGTTCGGCCCCACGACCGGCGACCGCATCCGCCTCGCCGACACGGAGCTCATCATCGAGGTCGAGAAGGATTTCACCACTTACGGCGAAGAGGTGAAGTTCGGCGGCGGCAAGGTGATCCGCGACGGCATGGGGCAGGCGCAGACGACCAACGCGCGCGGCGCCGTCGACACCGTCATCACCAACGCGGTCATCCTCGATCATTGGGGGATCGTGAAGGCCGACGTCGGCCTCAAGGACGGCCTCATCGCGGCCATCGGCAAGGCCGGCAATCCCGACATCCAGCCGGGCGTCACCATCATCGTCGGTCCGGGCACCGAAGTGATCGCGGGCGAAGGCAAGATCCTCACCGCCGGCGGCTTCGACACCCACATCCATTTCATCTGCCCGCAGCAGATCGAGGAGGCGCTGATGTCCGGCGTCACCTCGATGCTGGGCGGCGGCACCGGGCCCGCGACCGGCACCTTCGCCACCACCTGCACGCCCGGCCCCTGGCACATCCACCGCATGATCGAGGCGGCCGACGCCTACCCGATGAACCTCGGCTTCGCCGGCAAGGGCAACGCCTCCAAGCCCGCCGCGCTCGTCGAGCAGATCAAGGCCGGCGCCTGCGCGCTCAAACTGCACGAGGATTGGGGCACGACGCCGGCGGCGATCGACTGCTGCCTCTGCGTCGCCGACGATCACGACATCCAGGTGATGATCCACACCGACACGCTGAACGAATCGGGCTTCGTCGAGGACACGATCAAGGCGTTCAAGGGCCGCACCATCCACGCCTTCCACACCGAGGGCGCGGGCGGCGGCCACGCGCCCGACATCATGAAGGTCGCGGGCCTCTCCAACGTGCTGCCGTCGTCCACCAACCCGACGCGGCCCTATACGAAGAACACGCTCGACGAGCATCTCGACATGCTCATGGTCTGCCATCATCTCGACGGGAGCATTCCCGAGGATCTCGCCTTCGCCGAAAGCCGCATCCGCAAGGAGACGATCGCCGCCGAGGACATCCTGCATGATCTCGGCGCGCTCTCGATGATGTCGAGCGATTCAGCCAGGCGATGGGCCGGGTCGGCGAGGTCATCATCCGCACCTGGCAGACGGCCGACAAGATGAAGCGCCAGCGCGGGCGCGCTCGAAGGCGACGGGCCGCGCAACGACAATGCGCGCGCCAAGCGCTACATCGCGAAATACACCATCAATCCCGCCATCGCGCATGGCGTCTCCAAGCACATCGGCTCGGTCGAGAAGGGCAAGCTCGCCGATCTCGTCCTGTGGACGCCGGCCTTCTTCGGCGTGAAGCCCGATTGCATCATCAAGGGCGGCGCGATCGCCGCGGCGCTGATGGGCGACCCCAACGCCTCGATCCCGACGCCTCAGCCCGTCCACTACCGGCCGATGTTCCGCTCGCACGGCCGCTCGCTGCACGGCTCCGCGCTCACCTTCGTGTCCGACGCGGCGCTCGAAGGCGGGCTCGAGCGCAAGCTCAAGATGCAGAGACGCCTGGTCGCGGTCGAGAACACGCGCGGCAAGATCGGCAAGAAGAGCATGATCCACAATGGCGCGACGCCGAAGATCGAGATCGACCCGGAGACCTATGACGTGAGGGCGGACGGCGAGCTTCTGGTCTGCGAGCCGGCGGACAAGCTGCCGATGGCGCAGCGGTACTTTTTGTTTTGAGGGGCGCCCCGTCAGGGTTCGGCTTGGCGGGGCGCTTTTTTGATTCCAGCCGCGACAAGGCCGCCGAAACCGATCGCCATCATGAGCCACGTCGACGGCTCCGGCGCGCTGACCGTCTCGACCTTCATCTGAAGAGCATTATGAATGAGGAACGGCGGCCCATCGTTGAGGTTCAGATAGAACCCGTCAACATTGTAGTCCTGATAGTTGGCCGCGACCCCTGTCCCAGACACGTCGTCCGTGAGCGCCCACTTCAACAAGGCGTTCTCGCTCCCCTCCGAGACGATATTCACCCAATAGAGCGAGTTTGCCTTTAGCGACACGCCCGAGAAGTCAAAGCTCTCGACTGCGAACGAAGACTTCAGGCTGGTCACGGGAAGCGTGATGGAACTCAAGACTGGCCCCAAATCCGGCGCCGATCGTCCCTGTCGTCGATTGCAGCGGGCCGAAAAGCGGCATGTATGTCAGGTCGGCGAGAGGAACGCCGCCGTTGAGAGAAACGGTGAACGTGTCGCCCGGGAGGGCGTCATTAATACCGAAGCCGGAAATCAACACCGTGACATCGACCCCACTGGCGGCCGAGCCAGTCGTGAAGGTTGCGGCCATGGGGTCCGTGTCGGCGGATGAGTTTGTCGCGCTGTCGAGGCTGTCGAAGATCACGGCGGCCGACACGGGCGCGGCGAAGGCCATGAGCGCAGCGACGGAAGCGGCGCGAAGGAGCATGTGTTTTTCCCCCATGACGACGGCGCTCAGTAACGCACGTCGACTGGGGAATAGCAATCGGATCGGACGGCGGCGCACGCGACCTGCTGCGTTGTGTATCTCCGCGACCCGCCTCATGACGAGGCCCGGCATTGGGCTCTTCTCTGGGCGGCCATCATTTATCTGAATCTGCTTGCAGATAGCTCGCGCGCGGGTCGAAATCCATGGGCTTGCGCGGACTTGCGCCGCTTGCTGCGACATCGCGATCGGCGCTTAATAGCGGCTTTATCGACCCGCGAACGGGAGCCGCCCATGCCGTCAAGACCGCAAGCCGTGCCCCATGTCCACATCTCGGAGCCGCATGTGCGGGTCACCGAGTGGCGGTTCGCGCCTGGCGCCGAGACGGGATGGCACCGCCACGAGGCCGACTATGTCGTCGTGCCCCTCGCTCGACGGCGACCTCCTGCTCGAGGAGCCGGGCGGCGGCTCGCGCACCACGACGCTCAAGCGGCACGTTCCCTACGCGCGGCGGGAGGGCGTCGAGCACAATGTGGTCAACGCCAACCCGTTCGACTTCGCCTTCATGGAGATCGAGCACCTGAAGCCGTGAAGCGGCCGCGCTCGCCGCTCTACTCGGCCGCCGCAGCCTTGTCCTCGAGCGCCGGATAGTCGGTGTAGCCGTCGGGGCCCGGCGCTGTAGAAGGTCGTCGGCGTTCCAGGCGTTGAGCGGGGCGCCGAGCGCGAAGCGGCGCGGCAGGTCGGGATTGGCGATGAAGAGCTTGCCGAAGGCGACGGCGTCGGCCTCGCCGGCTGCGAGCGCCGCCTCGCGCCGTCTCGCGTCGAAGCCCTCGTTGGCGATATAGACGCCGCCGAACGCCGCCTTGAGCTGCGGGCCCGAGCCGCGGCGCCTTGGTCGATTCGCGGGCGCAGATGAAGGCGATGCTGCGCTTGCCGAGCTCGCGCGCGACATAGCCGAAGGTCGCCGGCAGGTCGCTGTCGCCCATGTCGTGGGCGTCGCCGCGCGGCGCGAGATGCATGCCGACCCGGCCCGGCGCCCCAGACGGAGACGACGGCGTCCGTCACCTCGAGCATCAGCCGGGCGCGGTTCTCGATCGAGCCGCCGTAGCCGTCGTCGCGCTTGTTGCGTGCCGTCCTGCAGGAACTGGTCGAGCAGATAGCCGTTCGCGCCGTGGATCTCGACGCCGTCGAAGCCGGCCGCCTTGGCGTTCTCGGCGCCTCGGCGGATAGGCCTCGACGACGTCCGGCGATTTCCTCGGTCTCCAGCGCGCGCGGCGCGACGTAAGGGCGCTGCGGGCGCAAGCAGGCTCACATGGCCCTTCGGCGCGATGGCGCTCGGCGCCAACCGGCAGCGCGCCGTCGTGGTAGCTCGGATCGGAGATGCGCCCGACATGCCAGAGCTGGAGGAAGATCCGGCCGCCGGCCCGTGCACGCCCTCGACGACCTTGCGCCAGCCTTCGACCTGCTCGTCGGACCAGATGCCCGGCGTGTGCGGATAGCCGACGCCGGCGGGAGCGACCGAGGTCGCCTCGGAAATGATGAGGCCGGCGGAGGCGCGCTGCACGTAATATTCGCGCATCAGCGCGTTCGGCACGCGTCCCGGACCGGTCGAGCGGTTGCGGGTCAGCGGCGCCATGAAGATGCGGTTGGGGACTTCCAGATCGCCGATCTTCAGGGGGTCGAACAGGGTGGGCATTTCAGTCATTTCTCCGAGGTGAACGCGCGCAGCGATAATGTCATGGCCTGTTTGGCCGACAATGACGTCGGTCAAGGCTCATCAAAGATCTTCAAATTGTAGCTGGAGGATGTGGGGGCCGGCGTCGGCCCCGGAGGCAAGTCTGCCGGCCTTACTTGGTATCCGCTCGCGAGTTGTCAACTCGTAGGCAGCGGAGGCGCCTATGGACGTCTCGTTCGTCGGGTGGGTCGATCGCCTTTTGGTGATCCTTGGTCCAGCTCGGCTGATGCGCCCACGTCTTGCTGATCTGGTCGACAAACGCGTCGTATGTCTTGGGCATCGCGGAATGCTCGGCATATACATGGGCCTTCCGGATCTTCGGTCGATCCGACCAGGCGCGCCCATCGCGGGGCGGAGATTTGACGTAGGAAACGGAGCGCTCGCCTACGAGCATGCCCAACCCATTCTTCACCATCGGACATTCCACCCGCTCCGATCGAAGAGTTCGTGGCGCTCCTGACGGCGCCGAAGTCAAACTCGTTGTCGACGTGCGGACCGTTCCGCGCTCGCGGACCAACCCGCAATTCAACCGCGACAGCCTCCCCACGTCGCTCGCTGTTTATGGCGTCGCTTACGAGCATTTCGACACGCTTGGCGGATTGCGGGGAAAGCAGCCTGGCGTACCGCCGAGACCAACGCTTTCTGGAAGAACGCGGGCTTCCACAACTACGCCGACTACGCCATGAGCGAAGCAATTCCGCTCAAGCCTTGGGAGGCTACGCGAGCTTGGTCATGCGGCGCGCTCAAGCGTCATGTGCGCGGAGAGCCTCTGGTGGCGGTGCCATCGCCGGATCATTGCGGACTATCTGATCGCCGCAGGCGAGGAGGTCTTGCACATCCTGGGGCCCGGCCACATCGAGCCGGCGCACCTAACGGCCGAGGCGCGGATCGGGTCGGATGGAAGCCTGACCTATCCGAAGGACTTCACAGCCCATGCTCGACCTGTGGCCCTGAACCTCACACGTCCAGGTTCGCCACGCTCAGCGCATTGTCCTGGATGAACTCGCGCCGCGGCTCGACGATGTCGCCCATGAGCTTGACGAAGATGTCGTCGGCCTCGTCGACCTCGCGGATCTTGACCTGCAAAAGCGTGCGGGCCTCGCGGTCGAGCGTCGTCTCCCAGAGCTGGTCCTTGTTCATCTCTCCCAGGCCCTTGTAGCGCTGGAAGGCCACGCCCTTGCGGCCGGCGGCGTTGATCGCCTCGAGAAGCTCCGAGGGACCGGAGATGGTGGTCGTTTCGCCGCGGCGCGCAAACGTCGCCGGCTCGGCGAAGGCTTCGCTGAGCGGCCGCGCATGCTCGTCGAGACGCCGCGCGTCGGCCGAAGCGAGCAGGCCCGCGTCGAGCGCCGCCGCCTGCCGGACGCCGCGCACCTCGCGCGTCAGCACATAGCCGCTCGCCTCGAGCCGGCCGCTCCAGCCGCGCTCGGTCTCCTCGGCGATCGCGTTCATGCGCTCAGCGAGCAGCCGCGCGCGCGCCTCGCCCTCCGGATCGTCGGCGCTGCTCAAGGGCCTGAGCGCGCCGGCGAGCGCCGCCTGTTCGACCAGGCTGCGGTTGTAGCGCGAATGCAGGCCGTCGAGCTGCCGGCGCAAGGCGCGCGCCTCCTCGACCAGCGCGCGCAAGTCGGCGCCGGCGCGCGCCTCGCCATTGGCGAGCGTCAGCGTCGCGCCGTCGAGCCCCGCCTCGACCAGATAGTCCTCGAGCGCCCGCTCGTCCTTGAGATATTGCTCCGACTGGCCGCGCTTGACCTTGAACAGCGGCGGTTGGGCGATGAACAGATGCCCCGCCTCGATGATCGCGCGCATCTGGCGGAAGAAGAAGGTCAGCAACAGGGTGCGGATGTGCGAGCCGTCGACGTCCGCGTCGGTCATGATGATGATCTTGTGGTAGCGCAGCTTCTCGATGTTGAAGTCGTCCCGCCCGATGCCGGCGCCGAGCGCGGTGATCAGCGTGCCGATCTGTTCGCTTCGCCAGCATCTTGTCGAAGCGCGCGCGCTCGACGTTGAGGATCTTGCCGCGCAGCGGCAGCACCGCCTGGAACTCGCGGTTGCGGCCCTGCTTGGCGGTTCCGCCGGCCGAATCGCCCTCGACGATGAAGATCTCGGACTTGGCCGGGTCGCGCTCCTGACAGTCGGCGAGCTTGCCGGGCAGGCTCGCGATGTCGAGCGCGCCTTTGCGGCGGGTGAGCTCGCGCGCCTTGCGCGCCGCTTCGCGCGCCTGCGCCGCCTCGATCACCTTGCCGACGACGACCCGCGCCTCCTGCGGATGCTCCTCGAACCATTGCGACAAGAGTTCGTTGACGAGCCCCTCGACGACCGGGCGGACCTCGGAGGAGACGAGCTTGTCCTTCGTCTGGGAGGAGAATTTCGGATCCGGGCATTTGATGCTGAGCACGCAAGTCAGGCCCTCGCGGGTGTCCTCGCCGGTAAGGTCGACCTTCTCCTTCTTGAGCAGTCCCGAGCTTTCCGCATAGCCCACCAACTGACGGGTGAGCCCGCTGCGCAAGCCGATGAGATGCGTGCCGCCGTCGCGCTGGGGGATGTTGTTGGTGAACGGCAGCACGTTCTCGTGGTAGCTGTCGTTCCACCACAGCGCGACTTCGACGCCGATGCCGTCGCGCTCGCCCTTGATGAGGATCGGCTTGTCGATCAGCGCGGCTCTTGGCGCGGTCGAGATAGCGCACGAACGCTTCGAGGCCGCCCTCGTAGTAGAGCTCCTCGCGCTTGGGCTCGGCGTGGCGCAGGTCGGTCAGTACGATCCGGACGCCCGAATTGAGGAACGCCAGCTCGCGCAGGCGATGCTCGATGGTCGCATAGTCGAACTCGACCATGGTGAAGGTTTCGGGCGAGGGGGTGAACGTGACCTCGGTGCCGCGCTTCGGCTTGCCGTCGACGACCGGCGCGGGTCCGACCACCTTGAGCGGCGCGACCGCGTCGCCGCGAGCGAATTCGATGAAATGCTCCAGCCCGTCGCGCCAGACGCGCAGCACGAGCCGCGTCGACAGCGCATTGACCACCGAAACGCCGACCCCGTGCAGGCCGCCCGAGACCTTGTAGGAGTTCTGGTCGAATTTTCCGCCGGCATGCAGCTGGGTCATGATGACTTCGGCGGCCGACACGCCCTCTTCGTCGTGGATGCCGGTCGGAATGCCGCGCCCGTCGTCGGTGACGGTGCACGAGCCGTCGGCGTTGAGGGTGACGGTCACGAGCTTCGCGTGGCCGGCCAGCGCCTCGTCGATGGCGTTGTCGACCACCTCGTAGATCATGTGGTGGAGGCCGGAGCCGTCGTCGGTGTCGCCGATGTACATGCCCGGCCGCTTGCGCACGGCGTCCAGGCCGCGCAGCACCTTGATCGAATCCGCGCCATAGCTTTCGCTGGCGGCCTCGGCGTCGTCGGCCAGGTCCTTGCCTTCTTCGTCCAAAATCAAAGCCTTTTCGTGCGATTGGGCTCGAGCTGCGCGGAGCCACGATTCGCGACCTCGCCACCCTAGCCTGTCGGGCCCGCAAATGCACGTTTGACCGGGCTCCGCCGCCGTCAGTTCGACTCCGCGAGCGCCCGCAAGCGCAGACCGCCACAATATATTGGCGTTCAAAGCGATTTTTCCAGTGCCGGCGGCGGCTGTTCGAGCTCTATCCGGCCCGCGCGGCGGCGAGTTCGCTCCGCGCCGCGGCGCGCAGCAGCGTCTGGTCGCTGGAGATGGTGCACAGCCGATAGCCGAGCGCCAGCATCGCGCGCGCGTCGGCGCCGTCGAAGCAGAACATCGCGGCATATTTTCCGTGCGCCTTGGCGCGCTCGACGACCCGCCGCGCCTCGCTCATGACCGCCGCGCCGCGCGGCTCGACGCTCGCCCCGTTGCTCAAGGCGATGGAGAGATCGGAGGGGCCGACGATACACGCCGTCCAGCCCCTCGACGCTCAGAATATCGTCGAGCGCGTCGAGCGCGGCGCGGGTCTCGATCATCGCGATCGCCTGGGCCATCGCATTGGCCGCCTTGAGATAAGCGGAAGCGTCGAGGCCGCTGAGCGGCAGCGCGGTCGCGCGGCCCCCAGGAGCGTTGCGCCGAGCGGCGGAAATTTGACGAACTCGACCAGGCGCCGCGCATCCTCGCCGCTGTTGATCATCGGCGCGAGGATTCCGCAGGCGCCGGCGTCCATGAGCTGGCTGGCGAGGGCAAATGCGCCGATCGGCATGCGAGCGATGGTCGGCTTGCCGGCAAGCGCGACGCGCAGGATCGAGCGCATGGCGCCGTCGAAGTCGATCGCGCCGTGCTGCATGTCGAGCACAATTGCGTCGAACGCTTCGCGCGCCAGCCATTCGGCGACGGCCGGCTCGTTCATGGTGACCCAGGCGCACAGCGCCTGGCCGTTGCCCGCCAGCTGGCCGGCGAGCTTGCCCAGCACAGATTCGTTCATTCCTGCTCCCATCGAGGCCCGAAAGAGCCCGGCGCGCGCCCTCGCGCGCGTTTACCGCGCGCTAACCACAAAGTCTACCGCCGTCCGCAATATGGCCTTCATTACGCCGAGTTCATTTGAAATTCATCTCGCGAGCGGTCAGCTTCGTGTCGGACGAGGACAGGAGATTGTCATGAAACGCACATTCTCGTTGCGGCGCTTGTCGCGTTCAGCTCTCCGCTCCCGCCTTTGCGCTGGCGGCGGAGGGCGATCAGCAGGCCTCGCGCGCCGAGCGCATGCAGCATTGGGCGGCCGACCGCGAGACGATGCTGGACGCCAAGCTCGCCGGCATGAAGGCTGGCCTTGGTCTGACCCCCGATCAGGAGAAGCTCTGGAGCCCGTTCGAGTCCGCGGTCAAGGACGCCGACAAGTCGCGCATGGACGCGATGCGGCAAATGATGCAGACGCGCGCGCAGGGCGAGCGCATGTCGCCCGTCGACCATCTTGAAGCGCATGGCCGACCGTCTGTCGCAAGGGCGCAACGAACATCAAGAAGATCGCCGAGGCCGCCAAGCCCCTCTACGACAGCCTCGACGAGTCGCAGAAGCACAAGTTCGGCATGCTTGGACGCATGCTGATGCCGGAGCGGTCCCGGTTCGCCATGGACATGATGCACCATCATATGGGCGAACGCGATCGCGACGGCGGCGAGTAGTCCCGGGGCGCATTAGGCCTCGGCGAAGAGAAGACGCGGCCGGCCCCCTCGGCCGCGTCTTCCACTTTTGAGCCAGACAAGTCGCCCATAAGGAACCACCGGAAGATGAGGGCGATCTCCGATCGGGCGCCGCTCGGGTTCCTTCTAGAAAGGCTGCCCTCAATTCGAGGCGCGCCGCCACAACGCGGTCGAGACCAGCGAGGTCCTTGTATAGTCGTCGCGTCGGTAAAGCCAGATCCCTCGGCGATTGCGAGCACTTTCGTCGCTTGTCCTGCGCCGAATTCGGCGAGCAAGCCAGCCGCAGGGGCAAGCAGAGACCTCGTTTCAGGCATAATTCGCCGATAGGCGGCGAGTCCGTCAATTCCGCCGTCGAGCGCGAGCCAAGGATCGAAGTCGCGGACCTCGCGCGGCAGCCCGGGAAGATCAGCCGTCGGGAATATAGGGCGGATTCGATACGATCAGATCAAATCGCCCTTCGAGCACCATTCGTCCAGTCGCCAACTCGGATCTCGGCCCTCTCAGACAGGCCGCATGCCCGAAGATTGTCGCGCGCCACATTCGCCGCGTCGGCTGAAATATCGACACCGATGCCGCGCGCATTGCGGGAATTCGGTCAGCAGGGCGCACAACAGCGCGCCGGAGCCCACGCCAAGATCGAGGATGCGCATCGGCTCGTCGCGCCGATCGCTCAAAAGTCGAGAGCGCGGCGTCGACGATTGTTTCCGTTTCAGGCCGCGGATCCAGCACCTGTGGCGAAATGCAATAGGGACAATCCCCAGAATTCGCGTTTGCCGAGGATCCTCGACAGCGGCTCGCCGGCCGCTCGCCGCGTGGCGAACTCTTGAACCCTGCAAGCCGCGGATCCAAGCGGCTCCTGCGGAGCGACAATCAACGCAACTGGCGAAACGCCGAGCGCCGCGCAGAGGCTGATCCGCGCCTCTCGTCTCGGATCGTCAATTCCACGGCGTTGAAACGCCGCAGTAAGATTGGCTAAGGCGTCGGCGCGGGCGGTGGAAGCCTCAAGGGCGGGCCGTCCGTCAAGCAACCTGGCCGTGGCAGTGCTTGAATTTCTTGCCTGATCCACACGGGCAGGCTTCATTTCGGCCGACTCTGCCCCACGTTGCGGGGTTCTTAGGGTCGCGCTCGACCTCCGCGACTGCGGCCGTCGCCGCTAACACGCCTGCTTCCGCCGAGGCGGAAAGGGGAGCGAACGCGTATTCATTCTCGCCGGTCGCGGGGTCGATGTGTTGATATTGCATCGGAGGCGGCTCGGCTCAGGCTGCTGGAACCGCACCTCTACCCGCGACATTTGCGCGATTACGCCCTCGTGCCACTGGTTGATCAATTCTCGGAACAGCTCGAAAGCTTCGGACTTGTATTCGTTCAGCGGATCGCGCTGCGCCATGCCGCGCCAGCCGATGACCTGGCGCAGATGATCGAGCGTGACGAGATGCTCGCGCCACAAATGGTCGAGCGACTGCAGGATGACTTGCTTTTCGATGTAGCGCATGACGTCGGGCGTGTTGCGCTCGACACGCTGCGCATAGGCGTCCTCGGCCGCCTTATGGAGCCTCGCCGCGACCTCTTCGTCAGCGATGCCCTCCTCCTTGGCCCATTCGTCGACCGGGAGATCGAGGCTCAGCTTGGTCTGAACATCGCTTTTCAGCCCCGCAATGTCCCAAGCCTCGGGATAAGCGTCATGCGGAATATGTTTGGCGACGATGTCATCGATCACGCCGGTTCGCATTTCCTCGATCGTCGACTTCGAGCGATTCCGACGCCATCATCCTGCGCCGGTCCTCGAATATGACCTTGCGCTGGTCGTTCATCACATTGTCGAACTTGAGAATGTTCTTGCGCATGTCGAAGTTGCGCGCCTCGACTTTCTGCTGCGCCTTCTCGAGCGCTTTGTTGATCCATGGGTGGACGATCGCTTCGTCCTCCTTGAGGCCGAGGCGCTTGAGCATCGCGTCCATGCGCTCCGCTCCGAAAATGCGCATGAGATCATCCTGGAGGGACAGGAAGAACTTAGACCGGCCCGGGTCGCCTTGTCGGCCAGAGCGACCGCGCAGCTGGTTATCGATGCGGCGGCTTTCGTGCCGCTCCGTGCCGATAATGTAGAGGCCGCCGGCGTCGATCGCCTTCTGTTTGAAGGCGGCGACTTCCGCGCGGATTGACGCCTCATGAGCCTCGCGCTGCTCTTGCGGCGCGACGGGATCAATCTCCTGGCGAACACGCATCTCGACATTGCCGCCAAGCTGAATGTCCGTCCCACGCCCCGCCATGTTGGTCGCGATCGTGATCGCGCCGGGAACCCCAGCCTCGGCGACGATAAAGGCTTCCTGCTCGTGATGACGGGCGTTGAGGATCGCGAAATTCTTTGAAGGCTTGCCAGCACGCGCGGCGGCATAGAACGCCGTCAAGGCGTCAGGCTTGGTGAAATCGATCTTTTTGTACCCTTGCCGCTCAAGCACCTCGCCAAGCTGCTCAGACTTTTCAATCGACGTTGTGCCCACCAGCATCGGCTGCAATTTGGCGTTGGCGGCCTCGATCTCGCGGACGACGGCGCGCATCTTTTCGTCCGTGGTCCGATAGACCTCATCGTCCTCATCCAGACGCGAGATCGGACGGTGCGTGGGGATCTCGACGACAACGAGTTTGTAGATTTCCGCGAATTCGTCGGCTTCCGTCGCGGCGGTGCCGGTCATTCCGGCGAGCTTCTTGTAGAGGCGGAAATAGTTTTGAAAGGTGATCGAAGCCAACGTGACGTTCTCAGGCTGAACCGTCACGCCTTCCTTCGCCTCGAGCGCCTGATGCAACCCTTCGGAGTAGCGTCGTCCGGGCATCATGCGTCCGGTGAACTCGTCGACGATCACGACTTCGTCGTTGCGGACAATGTAATCCTTGTCGCGCTGGAACAGCTTGTGGGCCCGCAACGCCTGATTGAGGTGATGGACGAGCGTCGCGTTGGACGCTTCGTAAAGCGACCCTTCCTTCATCACGCCGGCCTCGCGCAGTAAGGCTTCAGCGTGCTCGTTGCCCGCGTCGGTCAAGTTGACTGTGCGTTGCTTCTCATCAAGCTCGAATTCCTCGCGCGTCAGGTGCGGTATGATCGCATTGACCGCAACATAGAGACCGGAGCGGTCTTCAGACGGGCCTGAGATGATGAGCGGCGTGCGGGCCTCGTCAACGAGGATCGAATCGACTTCGTCGACGATGGCGAACGCGTGGCCGCGCTGAACCATCTGCGCCATATCGTACTTCATGTTGTCGCGCAGATAGTCGAAGCCGAACTCGTTGTTGGTGCCGTAGGTCACGTCCGCTGCATAGGCCTGACGGCGCTGATCGTCGTCCAGGCCATGGACGATGACGCCGACGGTCATGCCGAGGAACTGGTAAATCTGCCCCATCCATTCGGAGTCGCGGCGGGCGAGGTAGTCATTCACCGTAACGACGTGAACGCCTTCTCCGGCGAGCGCGTTCAGATAAACCGCGGTCGTCGCGACGAGCGTCTTGCCCTCGCCGGTCCGCATTTCGGCGATCGCGCCCTCGTGCAGCACCAGCCCGCCCATGAGCTGGACATCGAAGTGGCGCTGCTTGAGGGTCCGCTTGGCGGCTTCACGCACGGCGGCGAAAGCGGGCGGCATGAGGTCGTCGATCGTCTTGCCGGCCTTGAGCTCGGCCCGGAACTCCTCTGTCTTGGCTCGCAGTTGATCGTCGGTCAGGGCCTCGAATTCGGGCTCCAGCGCATTGATTTCGGCGACCTTGGGCCGATAACCCTTGAGGCGACGGTCGTTGGACGAGCCAAAGACCCGCTTCATCACGGAGTCGAACTTAAGCGCGCCGAGCATTTTCGACCTTTCCTACCCCGCCGCCCCGAAGCGGGTTTTCCGCTTCTTTGCCCGGCCAAACGAGCGGGCGGCGCGGACGAGGGTTGCAACAATAAAAAGCGCGAAAAAGGCTAAAATCGCCCATTTTCGCGCAGCTAAACGGAATTCTTGGTCAGATAGGAGCCGCGCTTCCCCTTGTCAATGATTGCGCCGCTCCGCGCGACCCAGCCTAGCGCTGGCATTTCGGACAGTAGAACGTCGAACGCCCCGCCTGAGTGATCCTGGCGATGATTCCGCGACAGCGCTCCCGCACGCACGGCAGTCCTTCGCGATCGTAGACCTTGAAGACGTGCTGAAAATAGCCCAATTCCCCATTGGCCTGCCGATGATCGCGCAGGGTCGAGCCGCCCGCTTCGACCGCTTCCTCGAGCACGGCGCGAATCGCCTTGGCGACCGCCGTCGCGGCCTTGGTGGGGCCGCCGCGGGCGTTCGCAAGGATGCTCGCCGGCTTCGATGGCGATAGACCGGCGCGGAACAGAGCTTCGCACACGTAGATGTTGCCCAATCCAGCGATCCGCTTTTGGTCGAGCAGAGCTGATTTCAGCGGCGCGCGCGAGCCGGCGAACAGCGCGGCGAGCCGCACGGCGTCGAATTCAGGCGCGAGCGGCTCGGCGCCCAGACCGCGCATCCGCGGGTGCTGCTCCAACGCCTCGGTCGGCGCGAGGTCCATGAAGCCGAAGCGGCGCGGGTCATTATAGGTGACGACCCATCCATTATTGAGGACGAGAACGACGTGATCGTGCTTCGGATCCTTTGAACGTTCGTGATGGAACTTGCCCGGAGTTGAAACCTCAGTCTTTTCCACGCGGAACGAGCCGGACATGCCTAAATGCGCAATGAGAGTCTCGCCGCTGTCCAACTCGAAAAGCAGATATTTGGCGCGGCGAGCCACCTCGACGATGCGCCGGCCGGTCAGCCGCTTCGCGAAAAAGGCAGGAAAGGGGAAACGAATGTCCGCCCGGCGCAACTCGACATTGTCGATCCGAGCGCCGAGCATTGCGGGCGTAAGGCCGCGCCGCACGGTCTCGACTTCGGGCAGTTCAGGCATCGCGTCCGGACTCTTTTGATAAGAGCGGAAGCACAAGTTTTGCCTTCGCGCTTGGACAATGGCGCCGGGCCTTTCGCATCCAGCCACACTCAGGATTGGCGCAGACACGGTTGTTTACTGATACCCGGGTCGACCTCATCGAGTTCGCAGTCTCGTGAAAGCCCAGGGCCGGCCGACTGGTCCCGAGCCCCCCGCCGCCTCGCCGAGCGCCGGCCGCAACGCCCCGACGAGATAGAGCGAGCCGGTGATCAGGAGCCAAGCGTTGGCGTGGGCGGCGAGGTCGAGGCCGCGCTTGAGCGCTCGCTTTGCGTCCGACTCAACCTCGCTTACGAGCCCAAGCGAGTCCGCCAGCGCTTTGAGTTCGACCGGCGAGCGGCCCCGACTCGATCCCGGCACATCGGTGAAGACGACGGTCGAGGCGCGGGGTGCGAGTTCGGCGACGAACCCATGCGCATCCTTGTCTGCGGCGAGCGCCACGATCGCGACGCATGGACCGCGAAAGCTCGGGCGAAAGCGCGAGATCGCGCAAGACGGCGCCGATGTTGAAGGGCACATGCGCGCCGTCCATCACGACGGGCAGGCGCCTTGGTCCGATTTCAACGTCGAAGCGCTCCATGCGCCCGGGGAGGCGCGCCGCCAGGCGTGTGTCGGCGTCAAGGAGCATCGCGCCGACCGGCTCGCCGGAGCGCGCGGTCACCCCCTTGCGGCGAAGCTCGCCGAGAACGGCGGCTGCGAGTGCGAAATTGACTTGGTCGATCGGCGCCGAGACGTCGAGGCGCATGCGCTTGACTCGCGAGCCGAGCTCGTCGGCTCGCGCCTGCACGACGCGGCCCGCTTCGTCCTCGGCGCCGAGCGTCGTGACGAGCACCGCGCCCGGCTTGAGGATCCCGACCTTTTCCGCCGCGATCGCCGCGCGCGTATGCCCAAGTATCTCCGTATGCTCGAGCGCGATGTTGGTGACGACGGCGATCTCCCCGTCGACGATGTTGGTGGAGTCAAGTCGCCCGCCCAAGCCCACTTCGATCACCGCCCACTCGACGGCGGCTTCGCGAAAGATGAGAAAGGCTGAGGCGGTGAGAAGGTCGAACCAGGTCGCGTCGGCCGCGGGCGTGCCGGCCGCGCGGGCCGCCTCATAGGCGTCGAGCGCCTTGTCGAGCGCTCGCGCGAGCGTGGGCTCGTCGACATCGTGTCCCTGAACGCTCACCCGTTCGGTAATGTGCTCGACATGGGGAGAGGCGTAGCGGCCGACGCGAAGGCCGCCGTGCGCCAGCGCCGCCTCGATCAGAGCGGACACCGACCCCTTGCCCTTGGTGCCCGCCACATGGATCGAGCGAAACGATTTTTGCGGATCGCCGAGGCGCGTAGCGAGATCCTGCATCGGCTCGAGGCCGACGCGCATCATGTTCCGTGGCCGGCGCTCCCAGTCTGTGAGCGCATCGAGCCGGGCCAAAGCTTGCGTGAGAGGATGATTCTCGCCCATCGCGCAGGTGATACCCGAAACCTGCGCCTTACCGAAAGCCGGGCTTGTCGACCACGAAACAGGCCGGCCGTCGGCGGGCGGCCGCCGATTTGGGCGGACAGAGCACGAGGCAAAGCCGCATTTTCGGTTTCCCTCGCGGCGGCCTTGCCTTAAGGGTGCGCCGGGGCAAAACTCGTCATCGCCAGAAATGGCGGCGAGCGCGGGCTGGGGCAAGCTTTGGACAATCTCGCAAAGTGGGCGGCCGCCCCGCCTTTAGGGCAAGCGCGGCTTTTGAAACAGCCGTTTTCCGTTTTGGCGATTGTGCTTCTCGCCTTCTCCCTCGTCGCCTGCGCCTCGCGGCCGGAGACCGGTTTTCTTAGCGCCGTCGCCTATAGTCCTCCCGGCGCCGTGGACCACACTCTGCTCGTCGCGACGACGCGCGAGCGCGACGACCGGCCGGGCACGCTCTTCAACGGCGACAGGGCGGTGGCCACGAGCTACGCCGAGATCACCGTCTCGGTCCCCCCGAGCCACAAGACGGGCGAGATCGAATGGGCGACGACCCCGCCCGGCGATCCCAATGTCGATTACGTCGTCCGCGACGAAAAATACCTCGACGGAGACAAGGCGTTCGTTCAGGCGCTGAACGCCCAACTCGCGCTGCGGCCGCCGGGGAGCCGCAAGGTGCTCCTGTTCATCCACGGCTTCAACACGATGTTCGCCGAGGGGGTCTATCGACTGGCGCAGCTCGCCCACGATTCCAAGGCTCCAGGCGTCCCGGTGCTGTTCACCTGGGCGTCGCGCGGAAAGCCGACGGCTTACGTCTACGACCTCAACAGCGCGACCGCAGCCCGCGACGCTCTCGAGCACACGCTTCGTCTGCTGCTCGCCAGCAACGCGGAAGAGGTGAATGTGCTCGCCCATTCGATGGGCAACTGGGTCACGGTCGAAGCGTTCCGGCAGATCAAGATTTCCGGCGACCTCAGTCACGCGAACAAGATCGGCAACGTCTATCTCGCTGCGCCCGATATCGACATTGACGTGTTCAAATCGCAAATGCGCCGTTTCGGCAAGCCGCGAAAGCCGTTCTACATCATCCTGTCTCAGGACGATCGAGCTTTGTTTCTATCCAGAACCATCGCGGGCGGCGTCACTCGGGTCGGCGACAACCCGGATGTCGACGAGCTCGCCTCGCTCGGCGCGACGGTCATCGACTTGACCGACCTCAAGGCGACCGATTCCACGAACCACGACAAATTCGCTCAGCTCGCGACTGTTGGACCCGAACTGCGTAGCGTTCTCGCCCGCGGAATACCGAGAGATCACCAAGCAAGCGACGTGGGCCAAACCGCTGTGAGCGGCGTCGGCGCGGTCGTGTCGCTTCCGCTGACGATCCTCGGCGCGCCGATCAGGATCATCGCCAACCAGTAGGCGATTGCAGCTCCATCGAATTGGGCTTTTGTCGACGCGATCGCCGACCGCGTCACCACGCTGGAGCCGAGCGCGGCGACTACGCTCATGGCCCTGCGAGCCGACGTAATCGCTCGACAACCCGATCTCCGGAACAAATTCGTCTGAGGCCGGTTGTTTCGACACGCTCACCGCACTTCAGGGAAGAGACACATGACAGACGCAGATCCCAGAGTGACCACAGTCTATAAAGACCCCGTGACCACAGTCTACAGAGACCCTGTTGCCGTGGCGCCACGCACCGCCATGATGCCCACGGGCCCTATCTTTTCCAGCTTCGATATGGTCGCGGGAATTGTCGCCGCACTGATGATATTGGGCCCCCTCGCGATGGCTGCTTTTGCAGTGGGTCGCGCTTAACAGGCTGGAGCTGCGCAGCGAATGCCAGCTGCAGGGGCTGCCCGCTTGGTACAAGTGGCAGCCTCGCACTTATTTTCGTGCGACGTCATTTAACTTACGGTCGGCGTAGGGCGCGCAATCCTGACCTTGTGATCAGCGACCGGAATCATCCCGCGCACCTTCTTGACCCGCGCCGGGTCGATCCTGGCCGAAACGATGCCAACCCCATCCGAAGCCTTGGCGACAACGTGGCCCCAGGGGTCGGCGACAAGAGAATGGCCGTAGGTGTGCCGCTGCTCGTTGCCGACAGTGAACGATCCCGTCTGGGCGCTGGCGCAAACGTAAGTTTCGGTTTCGATCGCGCGGGCGCGCAAGAGCACTTCCCAATGGTCCTTGCCGGTCTGCATCGTGAAGGCGGCCGGCATGGCGATCATCTCCGCCCCTTTTTCCATGAGCGCCTGGAAAAGGTCCGGAAATCGTAGATCGTAGCAGATCGAGCAGCCGACGGTGACGCCTTCGCAATCGTAGGTGACCACCTGATCGCCCGCCTTCACCGTCGCGCTCTCGCGATAGGCGGTTCCGTCCGGCGTCACCACGTCGAACAGGTGAATCTTGCGGTAGCGGGCGATCTCCTCGCCGTCGCGATTAAAGACGACTGAGGTGTTGTGGTAGCGGTCCTCGCCGTCGATCTCCTCCATGATCGAGCCGGCGTGGACGAAGATGCGGTGCTTGATCGCCTGGCCGCGCGCCATTTCATAGGCGGGGCCGCCCGGCAGGCGCTCGGCCGCCGCGAGCTTCTCGGCCCGCGCGCCGCCCGCCCAGTCGAATTGTTCCGGCAAAAGCACCCAGTCCGGCGCCTCTTCCGCGACCGCCCGCTCGATCAGCGCCTCGGCCGCGGCGATGTTGGCGGGCTTGTCGCTGATCGAATTCATCTGGATGAGCGAGACTTTCACTGAGGGCGCTCCGAGGGCGGCGATAATGTGGTCGATACTGGGTTCACGCGTCAACTGCGCCCGAATGCGGCGAAAGCCTTCAACTGATCCGCAATGAACTCGCGAGTCGCAGGATCTGTTATTTCACCGTTCGCAACGTCGATTTTCGTGTTGACCTGAGGGATGATGACCTCAGGTTTGTTGAGCACACGCCCATCCAAGTAGACGAAGACATGACGCAGATGCAGCTGCGCCCTGATGCCTCCGAACAGACTCGGCGAACTGGTTATGAACGCGACTGGTTTGCCTGCGAAGGGCTGGTTGGGCACACGGGAGATCCAGTCGATCGCGTTTTTTAAAACGCCCGGAAACGAATGGTTGTACTCGGGCGTGACGAAGATGACCCCGTCTGCCTTCCGGATCAGCTCCGCCACGCGGGCCACGATCTGCGGAAAGCCCTCCAGCTGCACGTCGTGATTGTAGAGCGGAAACTCGCCGACCGAGGGAAGAGGCTCGATCGTCACCCCTTCCGGCGCGAGCGCTGGCAAGGCGCGGGCGATCACCGCGTTGAAGGAGCTCTCTCGCAAGCTGCCCACCATGACGACAAAGTGAAGCGGCGGCTCTTCGGCCATCGGTCTCATCCATAAGCCAAAATGATTTCCAGCAAGCCGGGTCTGGGCGCTGGCGGTGGTTCACAGCCCGGCTTTGGCCCTGTCTGTGGAATTGGTATGGTGGGTAGCAGATCGAGACCGGCGCGGAGAACCATGATCACACCATCCGAGCTTTTTTCCGTCAAGGGCCGCACGGCGTTGGTCACGGGCGGGGCGACCGGCCTTGGCCGGATCTGCGCAGAAGCGCTGCTCAGCGCGGGGGCGCGGGTGCTGATCGCCTCGCGCAAGGCGGAAGCCTGCGAGGCCGTGGCGCAGGAGCTTTCGGCGCTTGGGCCATGCGAGGGTTTTGGGGGCACGGTGGCGAGCGAAGCCGGCGTCGCCGCGCTCGCCGCCGAGACGCGGAAGCGCACCGACGCGCTGCATATTCTCATCAACAACGCCGGCGCGAACTGGGGCGCGCCGTTCGAAACCTTCCCCTGGAAGGCCTGGGACCGGGTGCTCAGCGTCAACGTGACCGGACTTTTCACGCTGACGCGCGATCTCGCCCCCATGCTGATCGCTTCGGCGACCCGCGACTGGCCCTCGACTGTCATCAACATGGGTTCGGTCATGGGGTATGTGACGCAATCGGAAACCGCATGGGCCTATTCCGCCTCGAAGGCCGCGGTGCATCACCTGACCCGCATCCTCGCCGCCGAGCTGGCGGAGAAGCAGGTGACCGTAAACGCCTTTGCCCCCGGGCCGTTTCCGACCAACATGACGAAGTTCGCGATCGGCGATGAGGCGGGGCAGGCGCGCAGCGCCAAAGCCGTGCCGATGGGCCGGGTCGGACGGCCCGAGGATATCGCCGGGCCTCTTCTCTTTCTTGCCGGGCGTGGCGGCGCCTACACCACCGGCGCGATTCTGCCGGTGGACGGCGGAGTGGGCGTCACGGCGCCGCCCGCGATGTTCGGAGACCACGAATGACCGATTGGGCGGACGTCAAGCGAATTCCAGCCGCCGAACTCGCCGGCATGGTCGGACACGATTTCCTCTCGCGTTGGCTTATTGTCGATCAGGCGCGGATCGACGCCTTCGCCAAGATCACCGAGGACGAGCAGTTCATTCACGTCGATCCCGAGCGAGCGGCCGCGACCGCGTTCGGCGGGACGATCGCCCACGGTTTCCTCACCCTCTCGCTGCTGTCGGCGATGGCCTATAGCGCGCTTCCTAGAATCGAGGGCGCGGCCCATGGCGTGAATTATGGCTTCGAGCGCGTGCGCTTCGTCCGGCCCGTGCCTTCGGGAAGCCGGGTGCGCGGGCGTTTCACGCTGCGCGCGGTCACGCCCCGCAAGGCCGGTGAATGGCAATTGACCTACGACGTCAGCGTCGAGGTCGAAGGCACGGAGAAACCCGCGCTGGCGGCGACGTGGCTCACGATGCAGGTGATGGCTCCGACTTGAACCCGAGTTGCGCGCTCTGATTCGGTCATGGCTAGGTTTAATTACACAGATTATAAGTATAAATATGATCGACGCCGGTTCGGCTGGCCCAGGGTGACTCGTTAATTCGGCCGCAAGTCTTTGGAATCGCTTGAAACGGACTCGGTAATGAGGGCCTGCCTCCTCGCATCCGGAGTCCGCGCCGTTCAGCGCCAGAACCGAACCGGTTCGCCGGTCGAGGGCGCCGTGAGTTCGCCCTCCCACATCACCCGGCGGCCGCGCACGATCGTTCCGACCGGCCAGCCCGTCACGGTCTTTCCGTCATAGGGCGTCCATTGCGAGCGCGATGCGATCCACGAATCCCGGATCGTCTCCCTGCGCTTCATGTCGACGATGGTGAAGTCGGCGTCGTAGCCAGCGGCGATGCGGCCCTTGCCGACGATGCCGAACAGTCGCTGCGGCCCGGCGCTGGTCAGGTCGACGAAGCGCTGAAGACTGAGCCGTCCCGCGTTGACGTGGTCGAGCATGATCGGAACCAGCGTCTGCACGCCGGTCATGCCCGATGGGCTCTCAGGATAGGGCTTGGCCTTCTCTTCGAGCGTATGGGGCGCGTGGTCGGAGCCGAGCACGTCGACCACGCCCTGCTCGAAGTCCGCGCCAGATCGCGTCGCGATGGTCGGGCCCGCGGACCGGCGGGTTCATCTGTATTTTCGTTCCCAAGGCGCGCATAGTCCTCGGCGCTGAGCGTCAGATGATGCGGCGTCGCCTCGCAGCTCGCGACATCCTTGGCGCCGGCCAGAAACGCCATCTCCTGGCGCGTCGTGATGTGCAGGACATGCACTTGCGCGCGCGCCTCGCGGGCGAGGCGAATGAGCCGCTCGGTCGAGCGCAGCGCCGCGATCTCGTCGCGCCAGACCGGATGCGACGACGGATCGCCCGCAACGCGCAGGGGCTTGCGCTCATTCAGGCGCGCCTCGTCCTCGCTGTGGAAGGCTGCGCGACGGCGTGTTTGCTTGAGGATCGCCAGTACGCCCTCGTCGTCGGCGACAAGCAGGCGCCCGGTCGAGGAGCCCATGAAGACCTTGATCCCCGCCGCGCCCGGCAACCGCTCGAGTTCGGGGATGTCGGCGACATTGTCGTGCGTGCCGCCGATCCAGAAGGCGAAATCGCAGTGCATGCGGCCCTTGGCCCGCGCGAGCTTATCGGCGAGCGCGTCCGCGCTCGTGGTCAGCGGATCGGTGTTGGGCATTTCAAACACCGCGGTCACGCCGCCGAGAACAGCCGCGCGCGAGCCGGTCTCCAGATCCTCTTTGTGAACGAGCCCGGGCTCGCGGAAATGCACCTGGGAATCGATGACGCCCGGAAGAATATGCAGACCGCTGCAGTCGATGCGCTCGGCAGCCGCCGCCTGGCTCAAGGCGCCGATCTCGGCGATGCGCCCGCCGCGCACGCCGATGTCGCGCGGGCCGATGCCGTCGTGATTGACCAATGTCCCGTTGATCAGAACGCAATCGAAGCTCGGCGGCATCTCGGATCTTTCTTGCAGTGGCGCAAAAGCGGCCTATTTGACAGTCTCGCGCCCTTGCAAGCGCGACCGGAGCCCTTTCATGCACAAGAAAGCCGCCATGCTCGAGGATCGCGGCGTAATTTCGGTGACCGGCGCGGATGCGGCCAGCTTTCTGCAGGGCCTTCTGACCAACGACGTCGAGCGGCTGGCCCCGAGCGAAGCGCGCTACGCGGCGCTGCTTACCCCACAAGGCAAGATCCTGTTCGACATGATCGTGGTGCGCGCGCCGGGCGAGGAGCCGTCCTATCTGATCGAATGCTCCGCCGCGCAGGCGGCCGATCTCGCGAAGCGGCTTGGCTTCTATAAGCTGCGCGCCAAGGTTGCGATCGCTGACATGAGCGCCGATCGCGCCGTCGCGGCCTTCTGGGGCGACGAGCCTCCGAGCGTCGCCGACGGCGTTCTCTACGCCGACCCACGCGATCCACGCCTTGGGTGGCGCGCCATCCTGCCGCGCCCGGCCGCGGCCGCGGTCGGGTTGGAGCATGTCAACGAATACGAGGGTCTGCGCATCGCCGTCGGCGCGCCGAAGGGCGGTCTCGATTTCGCCTATGCGGACGCCTTCCCGCACGACGCCAATTTCGATCTGCTGCACGGCGTCGATTTCGCTAAGGGCTGCTATGTCGGCCAGGAAGTCGTCTCCCGCATGAAGCATCGCGGAACCGCCCGCAAGCGTGTCGCGCGCGTCAAACTGGGCGGCCCGGCCCCCGCGCCCGGGACGCCGGTGATGGACGGCGAGCTCGCGGTCGGCGCGCTCGGCTCATCCTCGGGACGCGAGGCGTTGGCGCTTCTGAGACTGGACCGCGCCGAAGAGGCGATAGCGGCGGGCCGGACCTTGAGCGCGGGCGGCGTCGGCGTGGCGCTGACGGAGTGATTGGCCGGCGATCCGGCCACGCGCAGGACGAGGTTTTGGCCGGGAAGCGGCGCTCGTGCGCTGTCTGATTAAACCGACTGTCGACTGACGACCGGACAATTCACCTTCACGCGCCGTGGCCGGATGGTCGAATGTTCGACAAGCTCAAGTAGAAGTTCCGTCGCTGTTGTTCCCATCGCGTAGTGAGGAAGGACGACCGTCGAAAGAGGGGGATGCATGTGCCTCGCGATTTCACGGTCGTCGTAGCCCACGACAGCAACGTCTTGCGGGATTCGCAGGCCGAGTTCGCGAAGCGCGTCATAACAACCGACGGCCATCATGTCGTTGGCGCAGAAGATAGCCGTTGGGGGCGACGGCAAGGCCATAGAGGCGTGCGCTCCCTGGTAACCGGAAGGCGGCTGCCAGTCCCCGTGATGCAGGAGATCCGGGTCGAAGGACAGGTTCGCTGCCGCAAGCGCTCGTTTATAGCCACGGAGTTCAAACGTGAAGCCTCCATGCCAACTTCTCCGCCGATGTAACCGATTCGCTTATGACCCGCGCGAATGAGCACGTTCGTCGCCGCGTACCCTCCTTCGGCCTCGTCAGGAAGGACCGAGCTAAAAAGCGACTTTGCGCAATGGCAGTTAAGAAGGATCGTTGGTTGATTGAAGAACGCGGGATTGGCCCTGATGAGCCTCGTGTTGATGGTGGCGTAGACAAGGCCGGCGTGCGGCCGGGCGGCGAGTTGCGCAAAGGCGGCCGCTTCGATTTCGGGATCGCCGTGGGTCACTGTCGCCGTCACGGAAAGACCGTACTCCCAGGCTTTTTCACTGACCCCGTTGAGCGCGACCGCCGCCCAGGGGTCCGTCGAGATCTCGTCGCAGAAGAAAGCGATGGTCGAAGTCCCAGACGCCATCTTCCCGCGCCTCACCGGCTGATAGCCGAGTTTCCGCGCCGCATTGATGACCCGTTGCCGCGTCTGCGGCGATAGTCGAGCGCCTTCGGCGAAATTAAGAACAAGCGAAACGCTGGTCTGGGAAACTTGCGCCTCGTTCGCAACGTCCACCATTGTAGCCCGTCGCGTGAATGTCGTTTCCCCAGGCGAGCCAACCCGTCGCGAGCCGCGCTTTCTCACGTTTGATCGTTCCTTCCCCTTTTTAACGCCGACTTTCACAAGAGCGACTTTTGCGCCTCAAGGCGCGGCCGCCAAAAAAGCTCCCTCGCCGTCTCAGTAAGCCCTGCGTTGACAAATTTAGCAAATTATTATCATCATGATTTGGTCGTGCGGGAACGTGATAACAACGCCCGCCTATTCCGGTGGAGGAAACGGGTATGAGGAAGGCAATACTTTCCGGCGTCGCCGCGGCGGCGATCCTGGCTTTTGCGGGCGGCGCTCAAGCCGCCGACAAGAAGACGCTTGTTTTCGTGGTGAACGGCGCCTCGGACTTCTGGAAGGCCGCCGAGGCCGGCGTCAAGAAGGCGCAAGGCGAACTGCCGAATTACAAGCTCGACTTCAAATATCCCGAACAATCTTCCGCCGCGATCCAGACCCGCCTGATGGATGACCTTGTCGCGGCCGGCGTCTCGGGCATCATGGTCAGCGCGGTCGATCCGAAGACCATGGGCGACGCGCTCGACCGTATCGGCAAGCAGGTGGCCCTGTTCACCACCGACAGCGACGCGCCGAAGAGCAGCCGCGTCGCCTATATCGGCTCGAGCAACGTCGACGCCGGCAAGCAGGCCGGCGAGATCGCGCTGAAGGCCATGCCGAATGGCGGCAAGTGCATGGGCTTCGTCGGTCTGCCCGGGGCTGACAACGCACGCGAGCGCATCGAGGGCTTCAAGGACACCATCAAGGGCTCGAAGATCGAGCTCGTCGACGTTCGCGCCGACGACATCGACCGGACCCGTTCGAAGCGCAACGTCGAAGATACGCTGACCGCCCATCCCGAGATCAACTGCATGGTCGGCTATTATTCCTACAATACGCCGGACATCTATTCGGCGCTGAAAGAGGCCGGCAAGCTCGGCCAGATCACAATCGTCGGCTTCGACGAGGATCCGATCACGCTGGGCGGCGTCAAGGAAGGAACGATCGCCTCAACCGTCGTCCAGCAGCCCTATGAATGGGGCTATCAGGGCATGAAGGACATGGCCAAGTATCTCGACGGAGACAAGTCCTTCGTTCCAAAGGACGGCCTGATCATCATCCCGACCAAGATCATCAGCAAGGATAACGTCGACGCCTTCTGGGCTGAGCTGAAAGAGCGCCAGGGCAAGAAATAAGCGGAGTAGCAGACGCGAACGCCGCGTTCGCTTGACTTCCATTTTGGGGCGCCGCGCTTATGTGCGGCGCCCTGTTTTTCTTAAGGACCGAATTTGGCCGATCCCCTCCTCCGGCTGATCGACATCACCAAGAGCTACCCAGGCGTCCGCGCCCTTTCCCGCGTCAGCCTGACGGTGAACCGGGGTGAGGTTCTCGCGCTGATCGGCGAGAACGGAGCGGGCAAGTCGACGCTGATGAAGATTCTTGGCGGGGTGGTCAAACCCGATCAGGGAACGATCGAGATCGAGGGCGCCCCTCACGGCTCGCTCACCGTCTCCGAGTCGCTAAGTTCGGGAATCGCCTTCGTCCACCAGGAACTGAACCTGTTCGACAATCTCGACGTCGGCGCGAATGTACTGATCGGGCGGGAGCCGCTGTCGGCCGGACCTCTCAAGCTTGTCGACCGGAAGGCGACAAAACGCATCGTCGCGCCCTTGCTGAAGCGACTGGACGTGGATTTCGTGGTCGAAGATCTTGTTTCCGACCTCTCCCTTGCCCAACGTCAGCTTTTGGAGATCGCCAAAGCCCTTTCGCTCAACGCGCGCCTCGTCATTATGGATGAGCCGACTTCCAGCCTAACGTCCACCGAGACCGAGCGGCTGATGCGGGTCATCGGCGAGCTCAAGGCCGATGGCGTGTCGATCATCTTTATCACCCACCGGCTGAACGAGGTCGAAGCCTGCGCTGATCGCGTGGTCGTGCTCCGTGACGGCTCGGTCGTTGGCGAATTGGCTCACGACCAAATCCATCGCGAGGCGATGATTCGCCTCATGATCGGGCGGGACCTCAAGTCGCTCTACATCCCGCCGCAATCGCCTCCCGGCAGAAACGTTCTGGAGATCGCTGGCTTACGAACCCTTTCGCGTCCCGCGCACGCTGTAAGCCTTTCGCTAAGAGCGGGCGAGATTCTGGGCATGGCCGGATTGATCGGAGCGGGCCGAACCGAGCTTGCGCGCGCGCTGTTCGGCATTGATCCCATACTTGGGGGCGAGATCCGGCTGAACGGCGCGCTCGTCGCCATTCGTTCGGCCAAAGACGCCATCGCGCACGGCATCTACCTGGCGCCGGAGGACCGCAAGCGCAGCGGTCTCGTGCTCGAGGATTCGGTGACCGACAACATCTCGCTGCCCGATCTTCTGTCTTTCGCCAGATATTTCCTCATGAATTCGGCGGCGGAGCGCAAAAATGCGGAGCGGCAGCGTCAGTCCCTGAATATCAAGACGACGGATGTCGCGACTGTGGTCGGCACGCTGTCCGGGGGTAACCAGCAGAAGGTCGTGCTGGGCAAATGGCTGTCGATGAAGCCGAAGGTGATGATCTTCGACGAGCCGACGCGCGGCATTGACGTCGGGTCGAAGTCCGAAATCTATACGCTGATGCGAGCGCTCGCCGACACGGGCGTCGCGATCTTGATGATTTCCTCCGACATGGAGGAGGTGATCGGGGTCAGCGACCGCATCGTGGTGATGCAAGAAGGCGCAATCAGCGGAACGCTGAACCGCGACCAGTTCAGCGAGGAGAACGTGATGCGGCTCGCCGTCGCTCGCGAAGCGGAGCAGAGTGCGGCGTGATGCTGAAGAAAGATCTCGGACTTTTTCTGCTCATCGTCATCGTCGGCGCGGTCGTGGCGTTTCTCAACCCGCGCTTCATCTCACCGATCAATCTGGCCAATACCGCCAATCTCGTCGGACTGTTCGGCCTGTTCTCGATCGGCGAAGGTTTCGTCATTATCACGGGCGGTATCGACCTTTCGATCGGTTCGCAATTCGCTCTGTTCGGCGTCGTCTTCGTCGACTTGCTCGTGAACTATAATGTGCCTTGGCCGGTAGCCGTTCTCATCATCATCGCTTTCGGCGTCATCCTTGGCTGGGTGCACGGGTTTCTCATCACGCGAATGAACCTGCAGCCGTTCGTTGTGACGCTTTGCGGCCTCTTGATCTATCGCGGCGTCGCTCGCTGGTACACCGACGACGGGACCGCCGGATTCGAGTTCGGCCAGAGCTTTCCGGCGCTGGAATGGATCACCACTGGCCGCACCTACGGCGTCCCGCACACCTTCGTCATCTTCCTTATCGTCGCGGCGCTCATGGGAGTGCTTCTGCATCGCTCGGTGTTTGGGCGCTACCTGTTCGCCATCGGCAAGAATGAAGAGGCGGCGCGTTTCTCCGGCATCGCGACCAAAAAGATTATCGTCGCCGCCTATGTCATTTGCGGCGCGCTTGCCGGCGTTTCATCAATTTTCCTCACCATGTACACCCGCTCGATCTCGCCCGCTTCGCACGGTAATTTCTTCGAGCTTTACGGAATTGCGGCTGCGGTCCTCGGCGGCTGCTCGCTGCGCGGCGGGGAGGGGTCGATCCTGGGCATCGTGCTCGGCGCCATCCTGCTTCAGGTTCTGCAGAACCTCGTGAACCTGCTCGGCATTCCGAGTTCTTTGAACTTCGCCGTCATGGGGACGGTCATCCTGATCGGCGTGCTCGCCGACCAGCAATTGGTCCGGCTGAGGCGGTCCCGAGCCGATCAGGCAAAGGACAACCTCCGCGCGGCGGCGCCGCTCGTGAGATCGTAGCAGCCGGGCCAGCAACCGCCGGGCGCCTGAGCAGGCCGTCAAAGCGCCGTCAAGCCTCGGATAAGACAAAAGTCGCATGCCTGCGCTGAAGCGGGTAGGCTTGCGTTCGCGCGGCCTATCCGCCGCTTGGTCAGTTCAGAGGGGAGCCCGTGATCCTGGAGGGCGCAACCATCTTCGCGCTTGTCGTCGCCGCCTTCGTGGTGATCACGGCGCTCATGGGCGTGCGCCAGGTCCCTCAAGGCTACAATTATACAGTCGAGCGCTTTGGCCGCTATCACAAGACCCTCTCGCCGGGTCTCGGGCTCATCGTTCCCTACATCGATTCCGTCGGCCGCAAGCTCAACGTCATGGAGCAGGTCATGGATGTCCCGAGCCAGGAGATCATCACCAAGGACAATGCGACGGTGACGGTCGACGGCGTCGCTTTCTATCAGGTGCTCGACGCCCGCCGCGCGGCCTATGAGATCTCCGATCTTCAGTCGGCGCTGAGCAATCTTATCATGACCAATGTACGCACGGTCATGGGCTCGATGGACCTGGACCAGCTTCTCTCGCACCGCGACGAAATCAATGCGCGGCTTTTGACGGTGATCGACGCTGCGTCTGAGCCGTGGGGCATCAAGGTCACGCGGGTCGAGATCAAAGACATCGTGCCGCCGAGAGACCTCGTGGACGCGATGGGCCGGCAGATGAAAGCCGAGCGCGAGAAGCGCGCGGTGATCCTGGAAGCCGAGGGCATGCGGCAGTCCGACATCACCCGCGCCGAAGGCCGCAAAGCGGCGCTCGTGCTCGAGGCCGAAGGCCGCCGCGACGCGGCGTTCCGCGCCGCCGAGGCGGTCGAGCGAACTGCCGAAGCGGACGCGATGGCGACACGGGTCATCAGCGAGGCGACCGCCAACGGCGACGTGGTCGCGGTGAACTTCCTGATCGCCGAGAAATATATCGCGGCGCTCCACGCTCTTGCGCAATCGCCCAATCCGAGGCTCATGATCGTGCCGATGGAATTGAGCTCGCTTGCCGGCACGCTCGGCGGATTGAGCCAGATCGCCGCGAGCGCCATGGGCGGGGAGGGCGTGGTCGGCGCTTCCCGCCCCCCTCCTCGGCCGCGTCCCACTGGGCCGGCGCCGAACGCGGGCGCGACGACCACGCCGCCGGTATCGCCCTGGCAGGGACCTGGGAATGCGCCGGCGGGCGGCGCTTCTTCCTAAGGCGAGGGTCACTCGGAGCCCACGATGGACGCCCTCCTGCAACCGCCCCATCTCGTCGCGCTGGCATGGCTCGTGGCCGGGCTCGTGCTCAGCGCGATCGAGACGCTTGCGCCCGGCGCCTTCTTCATTTGGTTTGGCGCCGCAGCGGCGATCGTCGGGGCGGTGGACTATTTCCTGCCCATGGCCTTCGTTGCGCAGCTCATCCTGTTCGCCGTTTCGGTGGCGGCGCTGGTCCTGATCGGGCGGCGGGTCTACGGGTCGTTTGACAAGGGGCCCGGCCCGCTGCCTCAAAGCCGCGCGCATGCAATGGTCGGAGCCGACTTCTTCTTGGACGAAGCGATCGCGCGAGGTTTTGGGCGCATCCGCGTCGGCGACAGCTCCTGGCGCGTCGCCGGACCGGATTGCCCGGCCGGCGCCATGGTGAAGGTGGTGGCCGTGGAGCAGGGGTCGCTCTTACGGGTCGAGCGGGTGGACTAAGCCGCCCGGAATCGAGACTCGTGGTCAGCGATAGACGAGTACCGGAATGGTCGAGTGCGTCAGAACTTTCGCCGTTTCGCTGCCCAGCAGCAGGGCTGAGATGCCGCGCCGCCCATGCGACGCCATGACGATGAGATCGCAGCCAAGCGCCTGCGCGGCATCGATAATGGCGCGATAGGGCTGGTCGTGAATCTCACGGACAGTCTCGCACGGTACGCCCGCCGCCTGCGCGGCCATCTTCACCTGCTCCATCGCCCTTTCTGACATCAGGCGCGATTGCTCCGCGTAATCGCCCGCGTCAATGGGAATGAGGACGGCGTCCATGCCGGCGGCCTGGTAGGGTTCGGCGACCGTTAGCCCCGTCACCTTCGCTCCGGATTCCTTGGCGAGTTGCACGCCGTAAAGGATCGCCTTGCGCGACAGGTCGGAACCATCGGTCGGAATCAGAATGTGCTTGAACATCGATACTCCTTGAACCTAGCGGCCGCCGCCCCATCCGCTCGCCCCGACCGAGCGTAGAATAACCAGAAGGACGATCGCGCCGATCGCCGATTCGATAATCATACCGGTGAGGCCGCTCCAGATGTGGAAGTTGAAGCGCGGGAAAAACCAGTCGCCGATCAGCGCCCCGACGATTCCGACTGCGGCGTCGCCGATAAGTCCGAAACCATTGCCGCGCAGGACCTTGCCGATCAACCAGCCGGCGAGCGCGCCGACAGCTAAGATGACAATCAGGCGCTCATTCGAAAGATGCAACGCAATTCCCTCCGCGAAACCTGAGCTCATACACGCCAGTTAACAGATAGCTCAAGCCACGGAGCGAGCGATTGTCCCGCAGTTGCGGCGCTGGCGTGCGAGGGCTAAATGTGACCCACGGGGCTGCCTTAAACGCGGGTTTCCGATTTCGCCCCTAACCTCCCAAGGAGCCATCTCATGGCCTTCACGCTGCCCGATTTGCCTTATGCGCACGACGCGCTGAAACCCCATATGTCCGCGGAAACGCTCGAATTCCATCACGACAAGCATCATCTGGCCTACGTCAACAACGGCAACGCCGCGCTCAAAGGCACCGAGTGGGAGGGCAAGCCCCTCGAAGAGATCGTCAAGGGCTCGTTCGGCAAGAACCCTGCCGTGTTCAACAACGCCGGTCAGCACTATAACCACACCCATTTCTGGAAATGGATGAAGCCAGGCGGAAGCAAGATTCCGGGCGAGATCGAGAAGGCCTTGAAGGATTCCTTCGGCACGATCGACAAGGCCAAGGAGGATTTCATCCAGGGCGGCGTCACGCAATTCGGCTCGGGCTGGTCGTGGCTCGCGGTCAAGGATGGCAAGGTCCAGGTGATGAAGACGCCGAATGGCGAGAACCCGCTTGTCCACGGCGCAAAGCCGATCCTCGGCGTCGACGTGTGGGAGCATTCCTACTACATCGACTATCGCAATCGCCGGCCGGACTATCTCAAGGCCTGGGTCGATAATCTCATCAATTGGGAATATGTCGCCGAGCTCTACGGCCAGAAGTAAACCTTGCTTTGCGCCCCCCGGTTTCAAACCGGAGGGCGCCCGAGCCCTTCTTTCGGACCGCCTCCATCCAAAAGCAAATCGCCCTAAGGGGCGGATCGCGCCTAGGGCCAGCTCAGCGCAGCGCCAAGCCGGCGAAAGGGCGATCACTTTAATTTTCTGTCAACTCGGCTGAGCGATGATTGACCATCCGTAAGCGCCCGCCGTGCTGCCGCAACAACGCGCTTGCGCAGGCCAGCTCTCGAAGGATGTCGCACATGAGGAATTTTTCGCGCCGAGAGCTTCTGACCGTCGCCGCCACCGGCGCCGTCGCTTTCGCGACGCCGGCGAAAGCCGAGGCGCCAGCGCAGTTTTCCCCCGACGAAATCGTCAACGACGGCCAGCGGTTTTTTGGCACCCTCTCGCGTGGGCTCGCCGACGGCGTTCAGGAAGCAGGCCGCCGTTGGGGCCTGCCCAACGCGTATATCCTTGGCCAGGAGGCGTCCGGCGCGTTCGTCGGGGGCCTGAGATACGGCGAAGGCAAGATGTATACGCGCAACGCCGGCAACCAGCCGATCTTCTGGCAGGGGCCGTCGATCGGCTTTGACGCCGGCGCGGACGGCGACCGGACGATGATGCTGGTCTACAATCTGCCGGACACCGGAGCGATTTTCGATCGCTTCGGGGGCTTGGACGGATCGGCCTATTTTATTGGAGGCCTGGGCTTCACCGCGGTCGGCGCCAAGGGCGTCGTCGTCGTTCCCATCCGCACCGGCCTGGGCTGGCGCCTCGGGGTCAATCTCAACTATCTCAAGTTTACGCAGCGGGCGACCTGGAATCCGTTCTGATCAGTCGACCAGACTTGGCCGGAGGTCTTCTGCTCGTGACGCGTTCGAGCCCGTCCACAGGAGGCCACGCCCATGATCATCGATTGCCACGGGCACTACACGACCGCCCCCAAGGCGTTGGAGGCGTGGCGCAACCGGCAGATCGCCGGCATCAAGGACCCGGCGCAGGCGCCCAAGGTCGCGGAACTCAAGATCAGCGACGACGAGCTTCGCGAGTCGATCGAGGCGAACCAGCTGCGCCTGATGAAGGAGCGCGGCTGCGATCTCACGATCTTCAGCCCGCGCGCCAGTTTCATGGCCCATCACATCGGCGATTTCGCCGTGAGCTCGACCTGGGCCTCGATCTGCAACGAGCTCTGCTTCCGCGTCTCGAAGCTCTTTCCCGACCATTTCATCGGCGCGGCGATGCTGCCGCAGAGCCCCGGCGTCGATCCGAAAACCTGCATCCCGGAGCTCGACAGATGCGTGCGGGACTATGGCTTCGTCGCCATCAATCTCAATCCCGATCCCGTCCGGCGGCCACTGGACGAGCCCGCCGCTGACCGACCGGCACTGGTATCCGATCTACGAGAAGATGGTCGAGTGGGACATCCCCGCGATGGTGCATGTCTCGACGAGCTGCAATCCCTGCTTCCACGCCACCGGCGCCCATTACATCAACGCCGACACGACGGCGGTGATGCAGTTCATCCAGGGCGACCTGTTCAAGGATTTCCCGACCCTGCGCTTCGTCGTTCCGCATGGCGGCGGCGCGGCGCCCTATCATTGGGGCCGCTATCGCGGGCTGGCGCAGGAACTGAAGAAGCCGCTGCTCACCGAGCAGCTCCTCAAGAACGTCTTCTTCGACACCTGCGTCTATCATCAGCCGGGCGTCGATCTCCTGACCAAGGTGATCCCGGTCGACAACATCCTGTTCGCGAGCGAGATGATCGGCGCGGTGCGCGGGATCGACCCCGAGACCGGCCATTACTACGACGACACCAAGCGCTACATCGAGGCGACCGCGAACCTCAGCCCCGAGGAGCGCCACAAGGTCTACGAAGGCAATGCGCGCCGGGTCTATCCGCGCCTCGACAAGGCGCTGAAGGCCCAAGGCCGATAGCGCGGTTCTGCTGGCGTCGAGCCGGCGTCGGAGCCTGGATACAACCAGAGCGCGAATCGCTCGCTCACTTAAACGCCAATAAACGCGCTTAAACGCTAATAAACGTAAGTCAATTTGCTTGCGTTTGCTTAGCGTTTATTTTTTGGAATCGAGCCTTTTCAATGGGTTACAAGCGTTTGGAGTAAAAAATTTTGGCCGTCTCTTCAATTCGCCTCTGCAGGTTGCGGCCAAGCCCTAATCGCGCGCTCCATTCTCTCCTGCTCTCCCGTCCGTCCGCTCGCCAGTCAGCCGGATTCTGCCAGCTGAAATGTATAGCATGATATTCTGCTATACACAAGGAATTGCTTTCGGGCGGACCCACGCAAGCCGCTAAGGCCCCGACCGTCGCGCTCGGCTCTCGGTTGTCCTCAGCTTCGGCCGCGGGCGCCGTGCGTGGCCCGATAACGGCCCGGCGACAAGCCGTGATGGCGATGGAAGAGCTTCGAAAACGCGGCGGCGGTCTCGTAGCCAACTCTGCTCGCGATCCTCGCAATCGGCTCATCGGTGGCTTCGAGCTGAAACGCGGCCTCCATCATCCGGCGGGCGATCAAATACCGATGCATGGGCTGGCCGACCAGTTTGGTGAAGCGAGCCGAAAACGCCGAGCGACCGAGCCCCACGCGACGCCCGAGGTCGTGAAGGCTCCAAGGCCGATCCAAATGTTCGTGGATCAGTCGAAGCGCCGGCCCGATATGCGGGTCCGCCATGGCGCCGAGCCATCCGCCTTCTCCGGGACTGACAGTCTTTATCCAGCTCCGGAGCACCTCGACGAAAAGCACTTCGGTCAGGCGCGAAAGCGCGACGGCTTGGCCTGGACGCTCAACCGCCGATTCGCTCACCATCCGCTGCAGAGTGGCCTCGAGCCAACCTCCGTCCGCAGTTGGTTTCAGGAGAAGCACGGGCGGAAGCAATTCCAGCAAAGCGCCATACAAGGGCCGCGACACCGTAAAGTTGCCGCAGATGATCGTCGAGACCGGCTGCGCAGCCCCGCCGTGACGAACGACGCCAAGCCGTGCCGAAGGTCGATCGATGTCCTGAATCGACAACGGCTCCGCCCGGCGATCCGAATAGATCGTATGGGGTTCGCCGCGTGTGACGACGACAAAGTCGCCCTCGCTCAGGTCGAGGTCTCGCCCCTCTCCGAACGCCACGGTCGCCGAACCCCGACTGAGATAATGGAACAGGGCGTAGGGCCGCTGCGGCAATTCCAAATTCCACGGATGGCCCAGCTCGAAATGGAAGAGCAAGGTCCCGCCGAGGCGGACGCGATCAAGCACTTGAGCGAGGACGTCCATGCGGCAACGCTAATCCGGTGGACGGTCGGACACAATACTCGGACGATTGAGCCCTATCGTCTGAGCCGCCTGCCTCTTAGGTGTCGCGCGGCAGGCCAGGCGTCATGCGACCAACGGCAAACGACAGAAACGCGATCCTGCCGAAACGCCCGCCCACTCTCGGACGCGCTCGTCCGACACTTCGATAGGATAAGATCAATGCGAAATTTTTTGCTCTCAACCGCCGCCATTCTCATGGCCGGGGCAGCGTTTGCCGCCCCCGCGCGATCGGCCGAGCCGCCCAAAGGCGCGGCGCGCAACATCGTGCTCGTCCATGGCGCTTTCGTTGACCAGTCGAGCTGGAAGCCCGTCGCGGATATCCTCTCGAAGCAGGGCTATAACGTCACGCTCGTCGAAAACCCGCTCACCTCTCTCGCCGCGGACGTTGACGCCACCAAGCAAGCGCTCGCAAAACAGAACGGCAAAACCGTTCTCGTCGGCCATTCCTGGGGCGGCGTGGTGATCACGGAGGCTGGCAACGATCCCAAGGTCTCGGCGCTTGTCTACGTCTCCGCATTCGCGCCGGATGTCGGACAATCCCTGGCGACCTTGGCCAGCGAGGGTCCGCCGACAGAGGGCGAAGCGGCAATTCATCCTGATGCCAAGGGCAACCTCTATATCGATCCCAAAGTGTTTCCGTCGGCCGTTGCGGCAGACCTGCCGCTGCAGGTCGCCGAGTCCTTGGCGAACTCCCAGCTTCCGTTGAGCGTTGCAGCGTTCAAGGCCCCCGTCGACACGGCCGCCTGGCGCGACAAACCGACGTTCTATGTGATCACCACACAGGACAAGGTGATCGCGCCCGAGGTCCAGAAGCTGTTCGCGGCCAGGATGCATGCGCAGACGAAGGAAATCGCCGGCAGCCACGCCTCCCTCGTCACCCACGCAAAGGAAGTCGCCGC
The DNA here is from genome assembly GCA_963756955.1 of uncultured Alphaproteobacteria bacterium. GTDB lineage: Bacteria > Pseudomonadota > Alphaproteobacteria > Rhizobiales > Beijerinckiaceae > Roseiarcus. The sequence continues at coordinate 305,590 of CAVWPU010000041.1, read as the reverse complement.
TTTCATCGAAGAGGCCGCGCTCGGCGAGTGACGATAGCGCTCCCGGCGCTTCCGCGCCGGGAGCCTTACCCTTGCTCAGCGAATAAGCACGCTTCCGCCTGCCTCACGAACTAAGCGATTGGAGATATTCCAGTGGTCAGTGGCAATACATCCGTGGAAAGAGTAACCATCGAACATCTCACAATCCGATCAGGCAAGACTTTCGCCGCGGTGAGAGCAGCGCTCGAAGCGCTTGTTCCACGCCTTGACGACGGATTCTGGACGCTGCTCCGTTTTGGCTTGACTGATAGGGCGCGACAAGAACTTGAGGCTGCGGCCACGCTCTCGATCTTTGCAAGCCGGGACCACGGCGCGCTTTTGGCGATTGCCGGATTGAAGCAGCAGGCTATTCAATATGATATTGGCAACCCGCTGACCGCCTCGCTGATGACGCGACATGAGATCTCAGCTGCTCTCTACGCCCCCGTTCGGGTCCTGCTTCTGGAAAGTTCGGAAGGTGGCGTTGCATTTGAATACGATCGGCCGGCTTCGACCTTCGGACAGTTTGGCGACGAGAGAGTCAACGGCGTTGCTCGTGAACTCGACGAAAATCTGCAGAACGTCCTGCAGAAAGCCGCGAACCCGTTCGACTAAGGCGGGGCCGAGCAGGCCCGCTTTCGCAAGCGCTCTGAGCGTTCCGACGCTGTCTTGGAAAGTACGGAATCCGCCCAAGTGAGGCGTCGAAGACCGCAGTCTGCGATGTCCGCTTCGTGTCCGACCCCCGACCTTTCTGCCAGGTTGGACCATGCGCCATCCGCCCAAAGCGGCCAAATTCAAGTCAGAGGCGCCCTGGGTTTAAATCTGTAAGCGTGCGTCCTACGCCGGATGGCGTCGTTCGACCCTCCGCCGCGGTCGCGTCGACGGCCGAGGCGGCGAACACATTTGCCGCCTCGGCCGATCATCGCCAAGCGTCCATCGCAAAGTCGCCGATCGTAGCTTCGCGTCAGGAGGCGTGGGCCGCCTGCTTGGCCGCCAGCTTCTCGCCAGCCGACGGCTTCACCACGACTTTCGCGCCGACCTGGACGCGATCGTAGAGGTCGATCACGTCGGCATTGTCGAGACGGATGCATCCCGACGACACGGCGTGGCCGATCGTATCCGGCTCGTTGGTTCCGTGGATGCGGAATTCGGTGTGGCCGAGATAGAGCGCCCTCGCCCCAAGAGGATTGCCCGGGCCGCCCGCCATGAACCGGGGCAGATAGGGCTGCCGGCCAATCATTTCCGGGGGAACGCGCCAGTCCGGCCACTCCTGCTTCTGCGACACCCGCTCGACGCCCGACCACTGAAAGCCAAGTCGCCCGACGCCGATGCCGTAGCGGATGGCCTCGTCGTTGGGCTGCACGAGATAGAGATAGCGTTCGCCCGTGTCGACGATGATTGTGCCGGGCCGCTCGCTCGTGTGGAACGGCACGACTCGCCGGGTTTCGGCGTCGGCCGGCCGATCCTCATCGGAAGCGAGCCCGGGGGCGATTGGACTCTCGGCGCTCGCGGCGTCGTCCGTATTGACGGCGACCTGTTGGGCCGATGCGACCGTCCCGCAAATGCAGGATGCGAAAACGCCCGCCGCCAACGCGACACGAAAGGCAGTACGCGAGGACTGAACCATGAAACCCTCCCACCCGCTCAACGACTGAGCGCGCATCAGCGCCTGTCATCAAACGACGTGGGGGTTGTCGATGTTCCGTGTCCTTGCGCTGTCGCGCGAACGTGATCGCGTCCGTGAAGAAAGAGCCTGCAACCGGCCGGCGCCGCTCAGCGCTTGCCGTTCGTCAAGACCGAGTGCGAGCGTCCGTAGCCGAAATAAAGGACAAGGCCGATCGCGAGCCAGACGATCAGTCTGAGCCAGGTTTCCCAAGGCAGGAACACCATCAGCAGGAGCGAGAAAGCAATGCCCAAGATCGGCACCCACGGCACGGCGGGCGTGCGGAACGGCCGAAAGATCTCCGCATCGCTCTTGCGCAGATAGACCACCGCGCCGCAGACGAGCGCGAAGGCGAACAAGGTGCCGATGCTCACCATCTCGCCGAGCACGTCGATCGGAGTCAGCGCCGCGACGATGGCGACGATCACCCCGATCAGGAGCTTGACTCTTGTAGGGCGTGCCGAATTTTGGGTGCACCTCCGAGAACATTTTTGGCAGAAGGCCGTCCTTGGCGATGGTGAAGAAGACGCGGCTTTGCCCGTAGAGCAGGACCAGGATGACGGTCGTTAAGCCCGCCAGCGCGCCGATCTTGATGAGCACCGAGAACCAGGTCATGCCGATGACGTCGACGGCCTTGGCGATCGGATCCGGGACATTGAGCTCGGTATAGGGCACGAGGCCCGTCACCACGGCCGCCACCAGCACATAAAGGATGGTGCAGATGACGAGCGAGCCGAGAATGCCGATCGGCATGTCGCGCTGCGGCAGTTTGGCTTCCTGCGCAGCGGTCGAGACGGCGTCAAAGCCGATGAAGGCGAAGAACACGACCGAGGCGCCCCGCACCACGCCCGTCCAGCCGAAATGGCCGAACTCGCCGGTGTTGGCCGGAATGAGCGGATGCCAGTTGGCGGAGGTCACGTAAGCCGCCCCGAGCATGATGAAGGCGAGCACCACGAACAGCTTGACCGCAACCATGATGTTGTTGAGCCGGGCCGATTCCTTGGTGCCGCCGATCAGCATCGCGGTCAGCGCGAGGACGATAAGGGCCGCGGGAATGTTGACGATGCCGTCAACGGTCGTTCCGTCGGGCAGCTTGATTTGCGTCCAGGGCGCGGCGGCGTATTGGGGCGGGATGATGATGCCGAAATTGCGCAACAGCGAGGCGATGTAGCCCGACCATCCCACCGCCACGGTCGAGGCCCCCATGGCGTATTCCAAGATAAGATCCCAGCCGATGATCCAGGCGAAAATCTCGCCGAGCGTGGCGTAGGTATAGGTGTAAGTGCTGCCGGCGACCGGCAAGAGCGCCGCGAGTTCGGCGTAGCAGAGGCCGACAAAGGCGCAGGCGATGCCGCCGATCACGAACGACAGCATGATGCCCGGCCCCGCGTAGCGCGCCGCCGCTGTGCCTGTGAGAACGAAGATGCCGGCGCCGATGATGCAGCCGATCCCGAGCGCAGTGAGGCTGACCGGACCGAGAGTCTTGCCAAGGGAGTGGCTTGCGCCCTCGGCGATGATGTCGGCGAGGGGTTTGCGCGTCATCAACCCTTGAGGGAGCGGGGGGCTGGGGGTCAAAGCCTGGTCTGTCATCGGGACCTCGCGGTTGCTGGCTTCGCCCCCCGGCGCGACCCTCGTCCTTGAGGTTGGCACGGATCGTCATGAAAACGCCATAGAATAATCGCGGGCGTCCGATGCGTGGCCTGTCCGCTGGCGTTGCGCCTCACTCGGCATCGGGATTATGAAGTCCGCGGGCTCGATCCGCGTCTCCGTGACGCGCAGCGCGCGGGGGCGGGAGGAGAGACAATGACCGAACTCGGCGTCGTGAGGCGCAAGATCAAGCGCGCGGAGCGGGCCGCCGTCGAGGCGCTCGGGCTTTATGGCGTCGCGACCGTGCATGAGGCGATGGGGCGCGTCGGGCTCATGAAGCCCTACATGCGGCCGATCTATCCGGGCGCGCTCGTTTCCGGAACGGCGGTGACCGTTCTCCTGCATCCGGGCGACAATTGGATGATGCATGTTGTCGCCGAGCAGATCGAGCCCGGCGACATTGTCGTCGCCGCCATCACCGCCGAGTGCACCGACGGCTATTTCGGCGATCTCCTGGCCACGAGCTTCATGGCGCGGGGCGCCAAGGCGCTCATCATCGACGCGGGCGTGCGCGACGTGAAGACGCTGACCGAGATGGGCTTTCCCGTCTGGAGCAAGTGCGTCAGCGCCAAGGGCACGGTGAAGGCGACCCTGGGCTCGGTCAATATTCCGGTCGTGTGCGCGGGCGCGGCGGTGAATCCGGGCGACGCGATCGTGGCCGACGATGACGGCGTGGTGGTCGTGCCGGCCGAACGGGCGAGCAAGACCGCCGAAGCGGCGAAAGCGCGCGAGGCCAACGAGGGCGACAAGCGCTTGAAGCTCGCCTCGGGCGTGCTCGGTCTCGACATGTACAAGATGCGCGAGCCGCTCGAAAAGGCGGGGCTCAAATATGTCGACTGAGGGCGCCGTGCGTGACGCCGGCAAGCCCGTCACCGGGCCGTTCGAGAAGACGAAGGGCTGGCTCGACTGGTACGAAGGCGCCGAGCAAACCAAGCTTTTCCCTTCCCCCCGGCTCCGTCGACGCGCATTGCCATGTGTTCGGGCCGGGCGCTGAGTTCCCGTACGCGCCCGAGCGCAAATACACCCCTTGCGACGCCAGCAAGGCGCAATTGTTCGCGTTGCGCGACCGTCTCGGCTTCGATCGCAACGTCATCGTGCAGGCGACTTGTCACGGCGCCGACAACAGCGCGATGGTCGACGCGCTTGCTTTCGAGCGATGGCAGGGCGCGCGGAGTGGCGACCGTGCGGCGCGACGTGACCGACGCGGAATTGAAGCGGCTTGCATGAGGCGGGCGTGCGCGGCGTGCGGTTCAATTTCGTCAAGCGGCTGGTCGACTTCACGCCGCAGGACGAGCTCTTGGAGATCGCCGAGCGAATCGTCGAACATGACTGGCATATCGTCGTTTATTTCGAGGCTGCGGACTTGGCCGAGCTCACCGATTTCCTCGCTGGCCTGCCGACGACGATCGTCGTCGACCACATGGGCCGGCCGGACGTAACGAAACCGGTCGACGGGCCGGAATTCGCGCGCTTCCTCAAGTTCATGGACGATTACGAGAACGTCTGGTGCAAGGTCACCTGTCCCGAGCGCCTGTCGATCGCCGGTCCGCCGGCGCTGAACGGCGAGACGGAACGCCTATCGCGACGTCGTCCCGTTCGCGCGCAAAGTGGTCGAAGAATTTCCGGATCGCGTGCTGTGGGGCACCGACTGGCCGCATCCCAATCTCAAGGGCCACATGCCCGACGACGGGCTTCTGGTCGACTTCATTCCCCATATCGCGCCCGCAGCCGACCTGCAGGACCTGCTCCTGGTCGACAACCCGATGCGGCTCTATTGGCCTGAGGATAGGAGACGCTGAATCATGGCGCTCGACAAGGAGTTCGCGGACATTCCCGGCACGACCGTGTTCGACGCGGAGCAATCACGCAAGGGCTATTGGCTGAACCAGTTCTGCATGTCGCTGATGAAGGCCGAGAACCGCGCCCGCTTCAAGGCAAATGAGCGCGCCTATCTCGACGAATGGAAGATGACGCGAGGAGCAGAAGCAGGCTGTTCTGGCGCGCGACCTCAACCGCTGCATCGCGCTTGGCGGCAACATCTATTTCCTCGCCAAGATCGGCGCGACCGACGGCAAGAGTTTTCAGCAGATGGCGGGCAGCATGACCGGCATGACCGAGCACGAATACCGCGACATGATGATCAAGGGCGGCCGGACAATCGAGGGAAACCGCAAGATCGGCGAGCACGGCGACGCCCAGCGCCCGCGCAAGGACGCTTGACGATGGCCCGCATCACCGCCTCCCTTTACACGTCGCACATCCCCGCCGTCGGCGCCGCCTTCGACCTCGGCAAGACCAAGGAAGACTATTGGAAGCCGGTCTTCGCCGGATACGATTTCGACAAGCAGTGGATGAAGGCGCACAAGCCTGACGTGATCTTCGCTGTCTACAACGATCACGCCACCGCCTTCAGTCTCGCGATGATCCCGACCTTTGCGATCATGACCGGACCGGAATTCAATCCCGCCGACGAAGGCTACGGCGCGCGCCCCGTGCCGACCGTCATCGGAGATCCGGAGCTTGCCTCGCACATCGCCTCGGAAGTGATCCAGCAGGATTTCGATCTGACCATGGTCAACGAGATCGATGTCGACCACGGCCTCACCGTGCCGCTCTCTTGCGTCTTCGGCGAGGTCAAGGAATGGCCGTGCAAGATCATCCCGTTCGCGGTCAATGTCGTGCAGCACCCCGTGCCATCGGGCGCGCGTTGCTTCGCGCTCGGCCAAGCGATCGGCCGCGCGATCATGAGCTATCCCGAGGACATCAACGTCCACATCTGGGGCACCGGCGGCATGAGCCATCAGCTCCAGGGGCCGCGCGCCGGCCTCATCAACAAGGAGTGGGACAACGCCTTCCTCGACCGGCTTATCGACGACCCCGAGGGCCTGTCGAAGACGCCCAACATCGAATACGTCCGCGAGGCGGGATCCGAAGGCATCGAACTCGTGATGTGGCTGGTTGCGCGAGGGGCGATGGCGGATGTCGTCGCCGGCGGCCCGAAGCCGAAAGTCGCGCACCGGTTCTATCATGTCCCGGCGTCCAACACGGCGGTCGGGCACCTCATTCTGGAGAATGCGGCGTAGCGCTTCGAGCCATAGGGCATCGAAAGACGCCCGTCTTTCCAAACGAGCTGTGGCAAGGGAACATAAGACGTCGGCCAAGTCCTGGATCGCCGCGTCGCTTCGCTCCTTGAACCCTCAAAAACAACTTGTAACCTGTAACGTTACGAGTTATTGTTTTGTGTGATTGAAAGCTTCAGACACAAAGGCTTAAAACGCCTTTTCGAGGAGGACGATCGCAGAAAGCTCGGCCCTGACATGGTTGAGAAAATTCGGCTCATTCTTACCGCCCTTGAAGAGGCGGGCTCGATCGATGACCTCAACCAACCATCGTTTCGACTCCACCAGCTGAAGGGAGACTTCAAAGGATATTGGGCTGTGACAGTCCGCGCAAACTGGCGGATCGTCTTCCAGTTTAAAGGCGATAAGGCGTCGAATGTCGACCTTGTCGACTACCACTGATGAGGAAGACCGAAATGGCGCCGCGCATGAAGAACCCGCCCCATCCAGGCGGTTTGATAAAAGACAACATAGAGGAATATGGCCTTTCGGTCGCCGAAGCCGCCGAAGGGCTTGGCGTGACAAGGCAACAACTCTATCGCGTTCTTCGTGGGGAGAACGGCATCTCTCCGGAAATGGCTGTGCGCCTCGAAAAGGCGTTCGGAGGGGCCGCCGACTTCTGGCTTAGAATGCAGATGAGTTTCGACCTCGCGCAGGTTCGGTCGCGCGCCGAAAAAATCAAAGTGAAGCCGTTAGAGCCGAAAGTCGCTTGAAGGAAACCTCTACGATCTGAGGAGCGTCATGCCCAAGACCCTCAAAGTCGCGCTCGCCGGCGCTGGCGCCTTCGGCCTGAGACATCTCGACGCGATCAAGCTGATCGACGGGGTCGAGACGATCTCGCTCGTCGGCCGCGAGCTCGACAAGACCAAGGAGGCCGCGGCGAAATATGGCGTCGGCCATGTCACGACGGATCTCGCCGACACCCTCAAGCTGCCGGGGCTCGACGCGGTCATCCTGGCCACGCCGACGCAGATGCACGCCGCGCAAGCGCTTCAGTGCCTCGAGGCCGGCAAGCATGTGCAGATCGAGATTCCGCTCGCCGACAGCTTGAAGGACGCCGAAGCGGTGGTGGCGGCGCAAAAGGAAAGCGGGCTCGTCGCCATGGTCGGCCATACCCGCCGCTTCAACCCGAGCCATCAGTTCGTGCGCCAGCGCATCCTCAAGGACGCGTTTCATATCCAGCAGATGGACGTGCAGACCTTTTTCTTCCGTCGCACCAACATGAACGCGCTCGGCCAGCCGCGCTCGTGGACCGATCATCTGCTCTGGCATCACGCCGCGCACACTGTGGATCTCTTCGCCTATCAATGCCGCTCGCGGATCGTGAAGGCTAACGCGCTGCAGGGGCCGATCCATCCGACGCTCGGCATCGCCATGGACATGAGCATTCAGCTCAAGGCCGAGAACGGCGCCATCTGCACGCTGTCGCTGTCGTTCAACAACGAGGGCCCGCTCGGCACCTTCTTCCGCTACATCGGCGACACCGCGACCTACATCGCCCGCTACGACGATCTCTTCACCGGCAAGGACGAGAAGATCGACGTTGCACATGTCGACGTCAGCATGAACGGCATCGAATTGCAGGACCGCGAGTTCTTCGCCGCGATCCGCGAGGGCCGCGAACCCAACGCCAGCGTCGCGCAGGTCCTGCCGTGCTATCGGGTGCTGGACGGCTTGGAGAAGCAGCTCGCGGCGGGGTGATTCGCGCCGCCGCCGCGCGCTTCTGTAGCCTTTGTGTCAGTCGGGAGCGCTGAACCCGCGCGCTCCGCAACTGGCTTCGCGCTTAGCCAGGTCGTCTCGCATGGAACGTGCGTAGCTGCTCGCGAGCAAGCGCCACGCCGCCGCCTGATCGCGGATGAAACGGGCAATGTCGGGATCGAGACCCTCTCGCAGCGCGTCCGCCCATCGGGAAGCGCGGCGTCGGCAAAGCGCCGCCAATTCCTGTTCCTTGGCGATACGGGCGGCGCGTCGGGACGAAGGCCCGATCTCAACGCCTTGTCCGAAACGCCGTGCGTCCCGCATTGCGTGGCGTTCCATGAACGCACGAATGGACAAATTAGAGGACATTTCGTGGCTCATCGCGTCCGCTCCGCTAACCGGGATAAGGTCTTGCCTTCGCAGTCGCGTGAGTAGGGGCTTAGACGCGAGGAACGCTGTGACCGTCGTCACATCATGCGATCACGTCAGCGCGAGCGGAGTCGAATTGGAGGGGGACGAGCGAGCTTTTCGGCTATGCGAGCGAGGATCGAAAGCCGGAAGGTCGCGGTCGCTGGCCTGATAGGCTTGCGCGAAGGCCGCTTGACATGTGGCGCGCATGTGATCATCTCTTTCGCATGTCTAGGATGGTCCAGATCCGCAACGTCCCGGACGCGCTTCACCGCCGCCTGAAGGCTCGCGCGGCGATCGCGGGCAAGTCGCTATCCGACTATCTCCTCGCTGAGATCGCTGAGAGCGCCGAACGCCCGACGGTCGGCGAACTGCGCGCCCGGCTCGCCGGACGGACCCCCGTCTCGCCTACACGCAAGCCCGCCCTCATCCTGCGCGAGGAACGCAACACGCGGTGATCGTCGTCGACGCTTCCGCCATCCTCGAAGTCTTGCTCCGCACGCCAGCCGCGCCAGCCATCGAAGAGCGTCTATTTGAGCGCGGCGAGACCCTGCATGCGCCGCATCTTCTCGACCTCGAAATCCTTCAGGTCTTGCGGCGCTACGCGGCCGCCGGCGAAATCTCGGCGAAACGGGCGCGCGAAGCGCTCGACGATCTCGCCGCCTTCCGGTTGCGGCGGTGGGCGCACGACGCGCTCGCGCTACGGATTTGGGAGTTGCGGCAAAACCTAACCGCCTACGACGCCGCCTATGTCGCCCTGGCCGAGGCCCTGGGCGCGCCGCTTCTGACGCGCGACAGACGGCTCGCTTCGGCGCCTGGCGTTCGGGCGCGCGTCGAGGTTGCGTGAGGCCGCGCGGCCCTCATCCGGCCCATAGCCCGTCCGGAATGACGGGCGTCCTCCCGGACGCCCTACGCGGCCACCTTCTCCCCCAGGGAGAAGGGAACATCACCTCAGTTCGGCGGTGAACTTCTGGATCTTCTTGCACGCCTTCTCGAGCTGCTCGAGCGACGTCGCATAGGAGACGCGGAAGTTCGGGCCCTGGCCGAAGGCCGTGCCGTGCACGACGGCGACGCCTTCCGCGTCCAGAAGCTCGGTGACGAAATCCTCGTCGTTTTCGATCACCTTGCCTGACGGCGCTTTCCTGCCGATCGCGCCGGCGCAAGACGGATAGACGTAGAACGCGCCTTCCGGCTTCGGGCATTGCAGATGCTTCGCCTGGCCGAGCATCGACACGACAAGGTCGCGCCGCTCCTCGAACGCCTTGCGGCGCACGGGCATGAAGTCCTGCGGCCCGTTCAGGGCTTCGACCGAGGCCCATTGCGCGATCGTGCAGGCGCCCGAGGTCTGCTGCCCCTGCACCATGTCCATGGCCTTGATGAGCTCGGTCGGCCCGGCCGCGTAGCCGATGCGCCAGCCGGTCATGGCGTAGGCTTTGGAGACGCCGTTCATGGTGAGCGTGCGGGCCTTCAAAGCCGGCTCGATCTGCGCCGGCGTCGTGAACTTGAAGTCGCCATAGACCAGATGCTCGTACATGTCGTCGGTCAGCACCCACACATGCGGGTGGCGCATCAGCACGTCGGTGAGTTCCTTCAGCTCGCTCTCCGTATAGGCCGCGCCCGACGGGTTCGAGGGCGAGTTGAGCACGAGCCACTTGGTGCGCGGCGTGATCGCGCGCTCGAGGTCCGCGGCCTTCAGCTTGAACCCGTTCTCGATCGTGGTCGGCACGACGACCGGGGCGCCGCGGTTGATCGCGACCATTTCGGGATAGCTCACCCAATAGGGCGCCGGAATGATGACCTCGTCGCCCTCGTTCATGGTGACGAGGAAGGCGTTGTAGAGGATCTGCTTGCCGCCGGTGGCGACGATCGTGTCGGTCGCCTTGTAGTCGAGGCCGTTCTCGCGCTTGAACTTGGCGGCGATCGCCTCGCGCAACGGCGGAATGCCGAGCACGGGCGGATACTTGGTCTCGCCGCGCTCGATCGCCTTGATCGCCGCCTGCTTGATGTTGTCGGGCGTGTCGAAGTCCGGCTCGCCGACCGAAAGCGAGATCACTTCCCGTCCTTTGGCTTTGAGATCGCGCGCCTTCTGCGTCATCGCGATGGTCGCGGATGGCTTAACGCGAGAGAGGACGTCGGCGAGGAAGGCCACGGACTGGCGCCTTTCGGTTGGGGTGGGTTTGTAGAGCGGCGCAGCTATAGTGAGGCGAAGCCCGCGCGGCAACCCCGGTTCTCAAGCGAGGGCCCGCGCCGCAGGGCCTCCCGGTCCGCGTTAGCCCAGCCACCCTTGCAGAGCGACGCCCGCGAACAGGATGAATCCCGCGTCGCGATTGGAGCGAAAGAGCTTCAGCGCCGTCGCCGCGTCCGCGCCTTCGACTTGCGACGCCTGCCAGGCGAGATGCGCCACATAGGCAGACCAGCCGAGCAACGCGATTGCGCCCCCGCCGGCAAGTTCGATCGCCGCCAGCGCGAGCGCTGCGCCCGCGGCATAGAAAACGCCGACCCCGAGCTTAACGCGCGCGCCGAACAGGCGCGCGGTCGAGCGGATGCCGACGATCGCGTCGTCGCGCGCATCCTGCAGCGCATAGATCGTGTCGTAGCCGATCGTCCAAGCGAAGGCGGACGCGTAGAGCAGGATCGGCGCGAGCGCGAGGCTGGCGAAGGTCGCGCTCCAGCCCATCAGCGCGCCCCAAGAGAAGGCGAGGCCAAGCGCCGCCTGCGGCCATGAGGTCACGCGCTTCATCAGCGGGTAGACCGCAACAATGCCCAGAGAAGCGATCCCGAGCCAGATCGAGAAAAGGTTGAACGACAAGAGCACCGCGAGGCCGATCAGCGCCTGAGCGACGAGGAACGCCACAGCCGCGCGGATCGTCACGCGCCCGGACGGCAGCGGACGATTGCGCGTGCGCTCGACCCCAGCGTCGAGCTTGCGGTCGAGAATGTCGTTGTAGGTGCAGCCGGCGCCGCGCATGGCGATCGCGCCGATGAGAAAGAGAACAAGATGCCAGAGGTTCGGCCCCCGATGGAGCGCGAGGCCGGCGAGCGCCGTCGCCTGCCAACATGGCGCAAGCAGCAATTGCCATCCGGTCGGCCGGTCGAGGCGCGCGAGCTGAACGAAGGGAAGCGCGAAGTCGGGCGTCAGCCGCAGCACCAAACTCGCCGGCCGCGCGTCCGGCAGGCTGGCTGGCCGCTCCGAGGCGATCGTCAAAGAGGTCCGGCGGGCAACGGCTGAGCCTGCGGCCCGGCGCCGCCGCCCTGCGCCGCCTGCTCCTTCATCTTTTTCATTTGCGCCGCGACCGTGCAGGCCTTGGCGCTGAACGCGGTATTCTTGGCGTGGTGCTCTTTGAGCTGGGAGATCGCCTCGTCCGGGAACGAGCACCAGTCCTTGTTCTTTTCCATATACGCGATCAGCGCCGCTTCGGCGCGAACGAGACCCCCGGATTTCCCGCAGAACGCCTCAGGATCCAAGGGTTTCCCATGGAAAGACTTAGCGAAGTTGTTGACGATTTCCAATTGGGCGTTGCGCGCCTGGGCGAGCTTTTGCATGTCGGAGCCGCAATCCGCGTATACCGATCCGGTCAACCCCCCGGCCAACAGAAGCCCGGCTCCCCATCCGCAAACCCGTTTTGCTAACACCGCGTCAACCTCGAGTCGCGCCGCCCCCAATTTGCGCGGACAAACCCCAAAAAAAAGGCAAAAGAGCGGCTAGAGACCCTGATTTTCGCTCGATCCGGCGGGCGTTGACGCCCTTGGCTCCCAGCGCTCCTGATGTCGATGGCGACGCCTAGACCCACGCGCGGGATCCGTAGTCGATCCCATAGCGGTCCGGCGTCGAGGCGATCGCCGCCATTCCAACCAGAACCGCGTCCTCTCGGGTGACGAGCCGGGTCGGGATGCGCTTCGCAAGCGCGTCGACCGGCGCCTTGGCCTCGAAGGCCTGGCGAAACGCGGCCTCGTCAAGAAACTCCACCACTCTCGGCAGGACGCCGCCGGAAAGCGTCACCCCGCCAGTCGCCACGAAGGTCACCGCCATGTCGCCGGCGAAGCGCGCGACGATATGCCAGTAAAGCCGTAGACTCGCCGCCTCTTCGCCTTCGGGGTCGGCCGCGGCGGCGGCGGTCACGGCGGCGGGGTGGACGCGCGGATCGGGCGCCCCTTTCGCCATCATGCGCGCGCGATGGACCCGCGCGAGTCCCGCGCCGGAAATGACGCTCTCGCTGGTCACGCGCCCGTGCGCGCGTTCGAGATGCGGCCAGATCTCGAATTCCTCGGGCCGAACCGGGCCGAAATCAATGTGGCAGGCCTCCGAGGAAACCGGCGTGAAGCGTCCGTCCGCCTCGACCAGCGCGGCGACGCCGAGCCCGGTGCCCGGCCCGAGGATCACCTGGGGGCCCTCGGGCCCGAACTTCAGCGGGCCGATACGGCGCTCCCACCCTTCAGGAATTGTCGGCAACGACAGCGCCTGGGCCTCGAAATCGTTGAGCAGCAGTCCCTGTTTTAGGCCGGTGCGGCGCGCGGCCTCCGGGCCGTCCATCACCCAGGGCGCGTTGGTGAGCTTGAGCGTCCGGCCCGCCGACCGGGCCCGCGCCGCAGGCGATCATCGAGCGCGGGCGCGTCCCAAGTTTGGGGACTGCGGCCTCGATCGCCTCCGCCAGCCCTGGATAATCGCCGGTGTGCAAGTGAACGATGTCGCCGAGGCGCCGCTCCCGGCTCGCTGACCAGCGCGAAGCGGACGTTGGTGCCGCCGGTGTCGCAGACGAGAGCAGGAAAGGGAAAGGTGAAGTCGGTCATGGCCGCCATAACGCAGGACGCGGGCCATTGTGGTCAAGCGGCGAACGATGTCCTTCCCAGCCCCAAATCGGCTAGGCTCGACGCGCATTCCACAACGATTCGCGGCGGCCGCGATGCCAGGCTTCTATGAGTTCTTCTGCGGCGGCGGCATGGCGCGGGCCGGGCTTGAGCCCGAATGGCGGTGCCTGTTCGCCAATGACATCGACGCGCGCAAGGGCGCCGCCTATGCGGCCAATTGGGGGAGCGACGAACTGCGCATCGCCGATGTCGGCTCGCTTCGCGCCGCCGATCTGCCCGGACAGCGCCGATCTCGCCTGGGCCTCCTTTCCCTGCCAGGATCTTTCGCTCGCCGGCGCCGGCGCAGGGCTCGACGGCGCCCGCTCCGGCGCCTTCTGGGGCTTTTGCGCCGCGATCGCGCGCTTTGGCTGCGCGAGGGACGCGCGCCGCGCACTGATCGCGCTCGAGAACGTCGCCGGCGTGCTGACGCTCCAAGGGCGGCGCGGATTTCGCCGCGATCTGCACGGCGCTGCAAGGCCTCGGCTATCGCTTCGGCGCGCTGACGATCGACGCGGCGCATTTTCTGCCGCAGTCGCGGCCGCGGGTTTTTATTGTCGCGGTTCGCCGACGCCGAGGTTCTACCCGCCTGCGCTGGTCGTCATCCGAGCCCGCCGCCGCATCACGCTTCGGCGGCGCTGCAGCGCGCCGCCTCGCGCTCTCCCCCCGTCGGTCGCCGCCGATTGGCTTTGGTGGCGCGCGCCCGAGCCGCCGCGCGCGAACCTGCGGCTCGTCGACTGCCTCGATGAAGACCGGAACGAGACCCGCTGGCATGGCGTCGAAGCAGACCGAGCGCTTGCTCGCGGCGCTGTCGCCGGCCTCGCGCCGCGACGTCGCGCTCGCGCGCGAGAGCGGGCGAGCGCGCGGTCGGCGCCCTGTTCCGCCGCACCCGCCCCGACGGCGCTCGGCGGCGTTCGCGTGCAGGCCGAGGCGCGCTTCGACGGCCTCGCGGGCTGCCTACGGACGCCCGGCGGCGGCTCGAGCCGCCAATTCCTGATTGTTGTCGACTGGCGACAAGACCCGGACGCGGCTGATGACCCCGCGCGAGGCGGCGCGGCTGATGGGGCTGCCCGACGCTTATGCGTTGCCGCGCTCGAGCGACCGACGCCTTTCACCTTGTCGGCGACGGCGTCGCCGCGCCGGTCGTGCGCTTCCTGAGCGAGAACCTGCTTCTGCCCCTGCGTCCGCCGTCGCGTCGAAGGCGGCTCGGCGTCGCGGTCGAAAAGCGCGTGACCTACGACCGCTCGGCGGTCATGCGCGCGGTCAAATCGCGCGACACCGAGCGCTGAGCTTGCGGTCCGCGCGCTCCTGCGCCCGATCGCGCCGGGCTACCGGCTGCATCGCGCCGATCTGCCGGGCAAGCCGGATGTCGTCTACATCTCCCGCAAGCTCGCGATTTTCGTGCATGGCTGCTTCTGGCACGGGCATGATTGCGCGCGCGGCGCGCGGGCGCCCAAGACCAACGCCGCCTATTGGCGCGCCAAGATCGCCCGCAACCGGGCGCGCGACTTAAAGACGCTCGCCGCCTACGCCGCCATGGGGTGGCGGGCGTTGGTCATCTACGAATGCGAACTCAAGGATAAGGCTGCGCTCAGCGCCCGGCTTGCAGACGCGCTCCAGCCGTGAGACGCCAACGGCGTCGGAAAAGCCCAAAATCTGCTAGAACTGCCTATCTTTCGGCCTTGCACCAAAATCTGCCGCAGTGCAGCATCGGACCGTCCCTTCCACGGAGGCGCCCGATGGCCCGCACTGCCCGGATCCAAAGCCTTCCTCTCCGTTCCGCGAACGCTGCCGAGAAGGACGTGCCTCTGCGCGAGGACATCCGCCTGCTCGGGCGAATTCTCGGCGACACCGTGCGCGAGCAGGAAGGCGAAGAGGTTTTCGAGCTCGTCGAGCAGATCCGCCAGGCCTCGATACGCTTCCATCGCGACAACGAGGTCGGCGCGCGGCGCGAGCTCGAGGCGACGCTCGACAGCCTCAACGCTGAACAGACGCTCGCGATCGTTCGCGCTTACAGCTATTTCTCGCATCTCGCCAATATCGCGGAAGATCAGCATCACATCCGCCGCAACCGCGCCCATGCGATCGCCGGCTCCGCGCCGCGCCCCGGTTCGCTCGCCTATTCGTTTCAACGCACCCGCGAGATGGGCGTCGAGCCGAAAGCGCTCACGGATTTTTTCGATCACGCGCTGGTGAGCCCGGTGCTCACCGCCCATCCGACCGAAGTCAGGCGCAAGAGCACGCACACGCGGGAACTCGAGATCGCGAGATTGCTCGACGAGCGCGAAGGCGCGGGCGGCAACGAGGAAGAGCTTGCGCTCAACGAGGAACGGCTTCGGCGGGCCGTGCTCATCCTCTGGCGCACGAACCTCCTGCGCCAGACGAAGCTCAAGGTCATCGACGAAGTGGCGAACGCCCTCGTCGTTCTACGACTATACGTTCTTCCGCGAGTTGCCCCGCCTCTATGGCGCGATCGAGGACAGGCTCGACGCCATTTCCGGCGAGCCGCGCACCAAGCCGATCGGCTCGTTCCTGCGCGTCGGGTCGTGGATCGGCGGCGACCGCGACGGCAATCCGTTCGTCACCGCTGACGTGCTCAACGAGTCGATGCGGCTGCAGAGCGCGCGCGCGCTCGGCCATTATCTGGACGAATTGCACGAGCTGGGCGCCGAGCTGTCGCTTGCCTCGAATCTCGCCACGATGAGTCCGGAGCTTGCCGCGCTTGCCGACACGTCTGACGATTCCGCCGCCGCTCGCCGCAAGGAGCCCTACCGACGCGCCATCACCGGAATGTATTCGCGCCTCGCTAAGACCGCGCGCGAGCTTGACCATGTCATCGCCCTTCGTCAGCCGATCGTCGATCGCGCGCCCTATGCGTCCGCAGCAGAATTCAGCGCCGACCTCGAAACCATCGCGCTCTCGCTGAGGCAAACCAACGCCGGCATCGTGGCGCGCGGGCGGCTGCGCGCCTTGCAGCGGGCCGTGGACGTGTTCGGCTTTCATCTTGCCCCCATCGATATGAGGCAGAACTCGGACGTTCATGAGCGGACGATCGCCGAGCTGTTCGCCGCGGTGTCGCCGGGCCTCGACTATAAAGCGCTGAGCGAAACTGAACGGGTGGAGCTGCTGCGTCGGGAGCTTGTCTCGCCCCGCCCGCTGTTCTCCCCGTTCCTGGCTTATAGCGAGGAGACGGCGGGCGAACTCGCGCTCTTCCGCGCCGCCGCGAATATCCGAAGCAAATACGGCCCCGGCTCGATCCGAACCTCGATCATCTCCAAGACGGACAGCGTCTCCGACATGCTGGAGCTGGCGCTGATTCTAAAGGAAGTGGGACTCGTCACCGCGGACGGGTCGTCGGCGCTCGCGCTCGTGCCGCTGTTCGAGACCATCGACGACCTGCGCAACTGCGTCGGCGTGATGGATGAGCTCCTTTCGCTCCCCGAGTACCGCAAGCTGGTCGAGTCGCGGGGCGGCGAGCAGGAGGTGATGCTCGGCTATTCGGACTCGAACAAGGACGGCGGCTTCGTCACCTCGGGCTGGGAGCTTTACAAGGCGGAGATCGGCCTGGTCGAAGTCTTCCGCAAGCATGGGGTGCGCATTCGCCTGTTCCATGGGCGCGGCGGCTCGGTCGGGCGCGGCGGCGGCCCAAGCTACGAGGCGATCCTGGCGCAACCGGGCGGCGCGGTGCAGGGACAGATCCGCATCACCGAACAGGGCGAGATCATATCGAGCAAATACTCGAACCCCGAGGTCGGGCGACGCAATCTCGAGACGCTCGCCTCGGCGACGCTCGAAGCGACGCTCTTGCAGGACGAGAGCCCCGCGCCCGACCCGTCTTTTCTCGAGGCCATGGAGGAATTGTCGCTCAGCGCCTACAAGGCCTATCGCGGCCTTGTCTACGAGACCGACGGCTTCGTGCGCTATTTCTGGGCCTCGACTGTGATCACCGAGATCGCGAGCCTCAATATCGGCTCGCGTCCTGCCTCGCGGAAGAAAACGCAGGCGATCGAGGATTTGCGCGCGATTCCCTGGGTCTTCTCGTGGGCGCAGTGCCGGCTGATGCTGCCCGGCTGGTTCGGCTTCGGCTCGGCGGTGAAGGCCTATATCGACGCCCATCCGCAGGACGGGCTCGAGAGGCTCAAGGCCATGTATGCCCGCTGGCCGTTCTTCCGCACGCAGCTCTCGAACATGGACATGGTCTTGGCGAAGTCCAGTCTCGCCATCGCCTCGCGCTATGCGCGTCTGGTGGAAGACGTCAGTCTGCGGGAGAAGATCTTCGCGCGAATTTCAAGCGAGTGGAGAGACTCGGTCGACGCGCTGAACGCGATCATGGAGCAGTCGAAGCTGCTCGAGAGCAATCCGCTGCTCGATCGCTCGATCCGCAATCGCTTTCCCTATCTCGATCCGCTCAACCATGTGCAGGTCGAGCTTCTGAAACTCTACCGTTCGCGCGCGTCAAGCGAGAAGGTCCTGACCGGAATCCAGCTCACCATCAACGGCATATCGGCGGGCCTGCGCAACAGCGGGTGACGCTGAAGGTCGCTGATTTTGACCGGTCCAGTACGGAGTTGCGCCTGCAAGCGAACCAATCCGGTCTGTACGCAAGGCGAATATCGTTGAGAGCGCGGCGGCCCTGGCGCTCGGGGCGCGAGACAGGGTCGGCGCGCGGCGTTTCACGCCCGCGCGATGACCGCGACCGGTCCGCCGCCGGCCGGGCCTTGATGCTCAGCGCCGCCGGAGACATAGACCGCGCCAGTCCCTGACACGCCGCCGATCAATCCGCCGACCGCCGCGCGGGCGTGCCGGGTGGCGTTGATGTCCGAATCGTCGAGCATTGTATGGCGAAGGCCGCGGATGGCTCCGTCGGGGGAAGCCTCGGCCTTGGCGAAGATGTTGACGAGCCGGTTCTGCGATTGCGCATCGAGCGCGCCTAGGCCCACGCTCTCGAGCGCCTGCATCACGGCCGGAAGGTCGATCGCGTCCCGCATCACGGCGTGACCGATACGGAATGGGCTCGCCGAGAGGCGCGAATTGCCGATCAGAATGACGACATTGTGCATGAGCTCGATTCCGGCCGAACAGGACGCGACGGATGAATAAAGACCCCAATCCTTGAGCACGTGGCTTTCGCCGACGTGCGCGCCGATCTCGCCCAATGCTTTGGCGACGCCAAGCGCCGAGGCTCCGCGCGAATAGCCCATCGACGTATAGCCGCTCGCAGTGACGACCGTCTCGCCCCGCGAGACGGCCTCGTGGACCCGTTCGCTGGTCAGCAAGGGGCATTTGATCTGGACAAAATGCACGTCGGCGACCGCGTCGATGGCCGCGTCGCGCATCGCCGCCTCGACAGCCCTTCTCGTCTCGTCGATCTGCGCGTCGCGGCCGATCTCCTCCGGCAGGAAATCGCGGGTGTGGGCGATGCCGACGCTCAGGCGCTTCTCGCCCGAGCGCTCGGCGTCAGGGTGCGAGCTTCGCGCGAAAACAGTGATGTGGGGGGAGAGCACCCCCTCGGTCCCGCCCGACATGACGAACGCGATTTGGCTCTCGACCTCGTCTGGAGCCAGATCCAAACGCGGCGAGAGCGCATTGCACAACGCGGCGACGGCGTATTCGCGGGTGAAGTCGTTGACCCCACCGTTGCCTTCGGTCTTGCCCAGCACCGCGAGAATCGATGAAGGCTCGAGCGACCCGTTGTCGATAAGGGCTATGAGGCCGGAAACGTCTCCGGGCCCGTTGGTCGGAATGCGAATCACTTCGAATGAATTCGGTTGTATGGACCCCTCCGTGTCGTTTGCTGACAAGGATTTACCAAGTTCCGTTCCATCCCGCTTCTGCGGCGGCGCAAGAGCCGGCTGTCTGGCGGTTGCTAATCGTAACGGGTGCAGCTTGTTCAGCTCGAGCCAATCAGAATTCCCGCGGCCAGCACAAGCGCGCCGCCGATCATCACTTTCGCGGCCGCCGACAGCGGCGGCACGTCCATGTACCGCCATTGGATCCACGCGATAATGCTCAACTCGATGATGACGACGACGAGCGCGATGACCGTCGCCGTATAGAAATAGGGGATCAGAAAGGGCAGGGTGTGGCCGATCCCGCCCGCCGTCGTCATGAGCCCGCAGACGAGGCCGCGCAGCAGCGGGGCTCCGCGACCCGAGAGCTTGCCGTCGTCCGATAGCGCCTCAGCGAAGCCCATCGAAATGCCGGCGCCGATTGACGCAGCAAGTCCGACAAGAAACGCGTTCCATGAATTGTGGGTCGCGAACGCCGCGGCGAACACCGGCGCAAGCGTCGACACCGACCCGTCCATCAGGCCGACGAGGCCCGGCTGGACGATTTGCAAGACGAACCGACGGCGTTCGCTCTCGGCTTCGACGCCCCGGGCCGAGGTGGTGAGGATTTGCTCCTCGAGCCCGGCTGCGATCTGGTCGTGCTTCTCTTCCTCCTCGGCAAGGTCGCCGAGCAGCTTGCGGGTCGCAGCGTCGGTGGTGCGCGTCAACGCCCGGCGATAGAACTGCGCCGCGGCGCGCTCCATCTCGCGCGCATGGGAGCGCGCCGTGTCGATGCCGAGCGGCCGCATATGCCAGACGGGCTTCGCTGGAATGTAGCCGCGGATGTCTTGGCGCCGCACCAGCGGAATATGGTCGCCGAACTTCGCCACGAAGACGTCGATGAGCCGGCGACGGTGACCGTTCTCCTCCGCCGCCATCTCGTCGAACACTTTGGCGCTTGCAGGGTAATCGTCGTGCAGGCCATCGGCGAAATCCGCAAAAACGCGCGCGTCCTCTTCTTCGTTGCTGATGGCGAGGGCCAGAATCTCGCGCTCGGATAGATCTTCGAACTTGCGCATGGATTGCGTTATCGGAGTTCCCGCTGATCGATCACCCTGGCGCGGGCGACGTCTCGAGACCGCGGGCTCGAACGCCGGTGGCGTGCATGGGCCGCTGTCGTAGGTCGAGTTTCTAGGATCGCGCCATCGCTCGGGTCAAGCGATCCGGCGAGACAGACGATCGCGCCAAACTGACCAGGCCGCCTTGTCGCCTTGCCATTCCGACCTCGCTGCACTAGACGGGAAACCCCTCCTCTGCCGCGGGTTATCGGACAGTCGAGCCTGAATTTCCCTCCCGTGCCGGCGATCGTGGTTAAGCTTCCCTCTCTCGACCGATTCAACCGCATCGTTGTCAAGGTCGGTTCATCGCTCCTCGTCGACGGCGCTCTCGGCGCTGTCAGGCGCGAATGGCTCAAAGCGCTCGCGTCGGACATCGCTGCGCTGCACGAGCGCGGCGCGAGCGTCATTGTCGTGTCCTCGGGCGCCATCGCGCTTGGTCGCACGATCGCCGGGCTGCCCAAGGGGGCGCTCAAGCTCGAAGACAGCCAAGCCTCGGCGGCGATCGGGCAGATTGCGCTCGCCAGCGAGTGGTCCCGGGCCCTCGCCGACTACGGCATTGTCGCAGGCCAAGTGCTCTTGACCCTGCAGGACACGGAAGAACGCCGCCGCTATCTCAACGCCCGCGCAACCCTCGGTCGTCTCTTCGCGATGCGCTCGATCCCGATCATCAACGAGAACGACACCGTCGCCACGAGCGAGATTCGCTACGGCGACAACGATCGCCTCGCGGCGCGAGTCGCCACCATGACGAGCGCGGATCTTTTGATTCTGCTTTCCGACGTCGCCGGACTTTACGATTCGCCGCCTGATCGCAACGCCCATGCGCGATTGCTGCCGTTTGTCGAACGCATTACGCCCGAGATCGAGGCGATGGCCGGCGGCGCGGCGTCCGAACTGTCGCGCGGGGGCATGCGCACCAAGATCGAGGCCGCCCGGATCGCCACCTCAGCCGGCGCGCACATGGTGATCACTGACGGGCGCATTCCCCATCCGATTGCGCGGATCGCAGAAGGCGGCGGGTGCACCTGGTTCCTGACCCCGTCGAACCCGGTCGCGGCGCGCAAAGTCTGGATCGGCGGGTCGCTTGAACTCAAGGGCGCCGTGTTTGTCGATGCCGGCGCCGTCGCCGCGCTGGCCCGCGGCAAAAGCCTGCTGCCGGCCGGGGTCACGCGGGTCGAAGGCGTATTTGCGCGCGGCGATTGCGTCGCCATCCGCGACGAGCGCGGGGCCGAGATCGGGCGCGGGCTCATCGCCTATGACGCCCTGCACGCCGAGCGCATCCGCGGCCGCAATTCGCGCGACATCGCGCATATCCTCGGAACGGCCGGGCGCGCCGAAATGATCCATCGCGACGACATGGCGCTTTCCGCACTCTGAGGCATGATGCGCGCGCGGCGGTCCTTGCGGTCTTGGCAGGGCAAGGCCCGCCGCGCATAAGCTTGAATATGGGGTCCTCCTCCGTCCGAAGTCGCGCCCGGCTGATCTCCGTGCCGCGCCCGGCGCTGATCATGCTCGCGACGGTGCGCGCGAGATTGCGCGCCAGCGAATTTGGCATGACTGCGCTTGCGATCGGCGTCGGCGTCCTCGCTGGCGTGTGCGTCGCGGCAATGACCAGCGTCGTCAACGCCGCGCATGTGCGGATCTACGGCATTCCTTTCGATGTTCACTTGAGCGCCGCCGAGCGCATTGCGCCGCTCGCCGCCTTTGGGGCGCCGATGCTGGGCGGCCTTCTGCTCGGCGCGATCGACCTATGGCTCGCTCGTCGGAAGGCGCGCCCCGCCGTCGATCCGGTCGAGGCCAACGCGTTGCGCGGCGGACGCATGTCGCTCCGCCAAAGCCTTCTGGTGGCCACACAGACCATGATCTCGAATGGCTGCGGCGCGTCGGTCGGGCTCGAGGCGGGCTATGCGCAGATCGGGGCCGGCGTCGCCTCTTATCTCGGCGTGAGATCGCGCTTGCGCCGGCAGGATCTTCGCGTGCTCGTCGGCTGTGGGGCCGGCGGGGCGATTGCGGCGGCGTTCGGCGCGCCGCTGACTGGCGCCTTTTACGCTTTCGAGCTCATCATCGGCGCCTATTCGCTCGCTAACGCGATTCCCGTCTTCGCCGCCACCCTCGCCGCGTCGCTCACCACCCAGGCGCTCATTGGCGCGCCCTACGACATCACCGCGCCCACGGTCGCCCCGCTGACGTTCGTCGACTACGGCGCGCTGATCGGGCTCGGTCTGGTCGCGGCGGCGGTGGGCGTCGGCGCGATGCGGGTGGCGGCGTTGATCGAACGGGCGTTCCGTCGGGCGATCCCTTCGCGTCTCTTTCGCCCGGTCGTTGGCGGATTCGATGGTCGGTTCGATGGCGCTGTACACGCCGCAGGTTCTGGGGGCGGGTCATGGCGCGCTCGGGCTCGACTTCTATTCGCCGATGACGGCGACGGCGTTGGCGACGCTCATCGTGCTCAAGCTGTTCGCCTGCCTCGTCTCGCTCGCATCCGGCTTTCGCGGCGGACTGTTTTTCGCCTCGCTGTTCGTCGGCTCGCTGCTCGGCAAGCTCTATGCGATCGGCGTCGACGCTTTGGCCCCGTCGATGGGGCTCGAGACGACGGCTTGCGTGCTGGTCGGCATGGGCGCGCTCAGCGCCGCGATCGTCGGCGGCCCGCTGACCATGACCTTTCTGGTGCTCGAGAGCACCGGCAACCTTGGCGTCGCCGGCGGCGTGCTCGCCGGCTTCGATTGCGACCACGCTCGCCGTGCGGGCGACTTTCGGCTATTCGTTCACCACTTGGCGCCTGCATCTGCGCGGCGAGACGATCCGCGGCGGCCAGGACGTCGGCTGGCTGCGCGAGCTGACTGTCGGGCGCATGATGGTGCCCTCGCCGCCGAGTCTTTCCTGCCGATCGAGTCGGTCCGCATCTTCCGCGAAGCCTATCCGCTCGGCAGCGCCAATGTCGTCGTCGCGATCGGCGAAGACGGGAGATATCACGGGCTGATCCACGTTCCCGAGGCGCATGCGCTCGCTCTCGAGAACGGCGACGACGGCGGCCCGGTCGCCGCCATCGTCCGCCTGCCGGCGACCGTCTTGCATCCGGATGACAACGTCCGCAGGGCGCTCGACCTCTTCGGCGCCGCCCAGGCCGACACGCTCGCCGTCACCGCACGCGGAACGGGACAGGTGCTGGGCACGCTCGGCGAGGCCTACGCCGCGCGGCGCTACGCGCAGGAGACCAACCGCGCGATGAAGGGGGTGCTCGGCGGCGGGTGAGGCGCGGGAGGCGATGAGATAGAAGACCCTCGCCGTCATCGCGCGGACGTGAAACACCGCGCCGATGAGCTAGCGCCTCGCCAGAACCTCGCGCACCCGCTCGACCAGCTCCGCCTCGGGCGCGGAGAACTGGGCGCGCTGGCGGAGCTCCAGATAGTCGGCGCGGTCCTTGGTCGATTTCGCAAGCTCGGCGCCGAGGTTGAGGTCGCGGATCGTGACCTGCGGACCGCCCGCCGCGTTGCGCTCGTTCGAGCCCTGGATGACGGCGACGCGGCTCCTGCGCCGGTCCGCATATTTGAGCTGCGCGTTCATGCCGGCCGAGCCCAGATAGAGTTCGGCCGCGATCCCGGCCTGGCGCAAGCTCGCGACGAGCCGCTGATAATTCGCCATCGAATCCGCGTCGCGGTCGAGCGCGAGCACGACGACGGGGCCGGGCGTCTGGGCCGCGGCGACGATCGGGCTCTTGATCGCGCGCAACGCCGCGAGCAGCCGCGACACGCCGATCGAAAAGCCGGTCGCCGGCACCGGCTCGGCGCGGAAGCGCGCGACGAGCCCGTCATAGCGCCCGCCGCCGCCGACCGAGCCGAAGCGCACCGGCCGGCCGTCGTCGTCCTTGACCTCGAAGGTCAGCTCCGCCTCGAAGACCGGGCCGGTGTAATATTCGAGCCCGCGCACGACGGAGGGATCGATGCGGATGCGATCGGCGCCGTAGCCCGCGGCGTCCGAGCAGATCGCTCGATCTGGCGAAGCTCTTCGAGCCCTTCTTGCGAAGCCTTGCGCGGGCGACATCAGCTCAACGATGCCGTCTGCCAATCTCGAAGCCGTCACGGAGCTCCGCCGGCATCGCGGAGGAGCTCGTCGTCGGCTCCGTATCGCCAGTCGAGCGACGTCCGTACGCACATTCCAAGAAACGCATAGCATCGTTCGGCTTGCGCGCTGCGTCGAGCCCCGCGCCCTTGGTGAAATCGCCGCTCTCGTCCTTGCGCCCCGCTGCCAAGCAGCAAGCGCACGCCATCGGCGCCGAGCCGGTCGAGCTTGTCGATCGCGCGCAAGACCGTCAGCCGCCGGCCCGCGTTCTCAGGCGCCGCCGAGGCCGATCGACTCCATCACGCCGTCGAGCACCTTGCGGTTGTTGACCTTGATGACATAGTCGCCGCGCGCGATCCCCAGCGCTTCCAGGCAATCGGCGGCCATCATGCAGATTTCCGCATCCGCCGCCGGCGACGCCGAGCCGACCGTGTCGGCGTCGAATTGCATGAACTGGCGGAAGCGCCCCGGGCCCGGCTTCTCGTTGCGGAACACCCAGCCCGCGCGATAGGAGCGATAGGGTTTCGGCAGCCGGTCGTAGTTCTCGGCGACATAGCGGGCGAGCGGCGCGGTCAGGTCATAGCGCAGCGACAGCCATTGCTCGTCGTCGTCCTTGAACGAGAACACGCCCTCGTTCGGCCGATCCTGGTCGGGCAGAAACTTGCCGAGCGCGTCGGTATATTCGATGAACGGCGTCTCGACCCCCTCGAACCCGTAGAGCGCGTAGACCTCGCCGATCTTGGCCATCATCGCTTGCGCCGCGGCGAGATCGCTGGCGTCGCGGTCGGCAAATCCGCGAGGCAGCGTGGCGCGGGCGCGGGGGGAAACGTCGGGGGTGTCGGTCATCGCCGCTCTATATCCGGCAAAAGCGGCGGCTAGAAGAGGTTCGCGGCGACGTTGATGGTCAGCGCAAGGATGATGGCGTTGAAGAAGAAGCAGGCGACGCCCTGAATGACGACAATCCGCCGCATCCGCTTCGAGGAGACGTTGACGTCGGAGGAGGCGAACGTGCAGCCGAGGGTGAAGGCCTGATAGAAGAACTCCATCCAGTCCGGCTGCGGGTTGCCCGGAAACTCGAGACCGCCGTGCACCCCGCCCTTGTGGCGCTGGTAATAGACGCCCGCGTAGTGCAGGGCGAACATCACCTGCAGGAACGCCCAGGCGCTCACCACCGTCAAGCCGACCAGCGTCAGATGGCCGGTCTTTTCCCAACCGGCCATGTTCTTGACCGGTCCGAGCTCCCACACGATCGCGGCTATCGCGGCGAGGGACGCGACAACGCCGAGGACCACCAGCACCCACTGGTTCTCGTCCTCGGGCCTCGACCACACGCTCGCTTCCCGCCTCGGGTCGGTGATCATGCGCGCGATCAGGATGAGGAACGCCCAGGCCCCGACATTCCAGGCGATCAAGAGGCGCGTCGCTTCGCGGATGTCGACGCCGAGTTGCAACGGGATATAGGCCGCGACCATGAGGGCCGCTCCCGCCAGGAGACGCGGCCGATGCGCAAAGGTGCCCAGAATAGCCGGTGGCGGCTTTGGCCTGGCGGCTTGTCGGTTCTTGGCGGAGGCGGCGGCCTTGGGCGTTCCGGCCGCCTTGTTGGTTCTCGGCGGGGGCGGCGACTTGGGCATGCGAAGGCCATTCGGGTCCAGAGGAGGCTTGCCTTGCCCGAGGGGACCGCGAGGGTCAAGCGTCGCTAACGGCGCTTGCCCGTTCGATGCTAGAGAGGGCTATGCGAGATGCGCGCGAAACAAGGCGACGCGCCGGGCGTTTCGTTCCAGGGAGGGCTTGACGCCATGAGTTCGGACCCCGGAGACCCCGACGACGAGTCCGCCGCGCTGCGAGCCCGGCTCGACCGATTGTCGGGCGAACTGAAAGGTCGGGCCGCTCCCGCGCGCCCCTCCGAGCCGACGCCCACGCCTAAAACGGACGCGAGCGCCACCGGCTCGGCCATGTCGCTTGGCTTGCGCGCCGGCAGCGAGTTTGTCTCGGCGGTGATCATCGGCTTGGGCATCGGCTGGGTTCTCGACCGCGCGCTCCACACCAATCCTGCTTTTCTGATTGTATTTTTCCTGATCGGGGTGGCGGCGGGGATCTGGAACGTCATCCGCACGACTTCGCCAAAACGGTCTCCTTGAAGCGCAATTCGCCCTTGTCTCGCGCAAACTCGCCGGATAAAGACGTGCGGCGCTCGGCTTCCCGAGCCGAACGGGACGCCTCGTTGGGGGGCGCGGAGCCGCTGGCGGGGCGGTTTAAGCCTCGCATCGAGGCGGACGACGACGAGGACTAGAGGACGTGGCGACAGAAGTCGGGACCGGCGATCGATCCGATCCATCAATTTGCCCTGCATCCCGTCGTGTCGATTCTGGTCGGGGGCCACGACGTTTCCCTGACCAATTCCGGTCTCTTCATGCTGTTGGCGGTCGCGCTCACCTGCCTTTTGGTCGCGATCGGCGCGCGGGGCGGCTCAGGGGTGCCGGGCCGCCTGCAGGCCATGGCCGAAATGGCCTACGAATTCATCGCCGGCATGGTGCGCTCCGCCGCGGGCGAGACCGGCATGCGGTTTTTCCCGTTCGTCTTCGCGATCTTCTTCTTTGTTCTGCTTGTCGAACCTGATCGGCTTCATTCCCTACTCGTTCACGGTGACGAGCCAGATCATCATCACCGCCGCCTTGGCGCTGATGGTGTTTCTCACGGTCATCGTCATCGGCATCAAGGAGCACGGGCTCCACTTCTTCAAACTCTTCGTCCCTCCAGGGCGTGCCGATCTACATCTTGCCGCTGGTCGTGGCGATCGAGATCATCTCCTTCTTGTCGCGTCCCATCAGTCATTCGGTGCGTTTGTTCGCCAACATGCTCGCCGGCCACATCACCCTCAACGTGTTCGGCGGCTTCGTCGTCATGCTGCTCGGCGCGAGCGCGGCGGTTAAGGCGCTCGCGGTGCTGCCCTTCCTTATGACGATCGGCCTCGACGCCCTCGAACTTCTGGTCGCGTTCCTGCAGGCCTATGTGTTCGCGATGTTAACCTGCATGTATCTCAACGACGCGCTTCACCCCGGTCACTGACCTCATCAACCCGAAACGCGAATCTTCGCTAAGCGAAATAGGAGCACCGCATGGAACCGCATGAGCTTGCCATCGCCGCCAAATATATCGGCGCTGGCCTCGCCGCGATCGGGACGGGGGCGGCCGGCATCGGCGTCGGCACGCTGTTCGGCCAGTTCCTGAACGGCGCGCTGCGCAATCCGTCGGCGGTTGAAGGCCAGTTCGGCCGCCTGATTTTCGGCTTCGCGGTGACCGAGGCGCTCGGCATTTTCGCGCTTCTGATCGCGTTCCTGTTGCTGTTCGCGGTCTGACGAAGCCAGAGTTCAGCTCGCTTTAGGAGAGGGCGCTTGGCGTGGCCACCAAGGATTTAGGCGGGGACTCCGACGCGACGCAGACGCAGGTCGGTCAGGACAGGGGCGCGCATTCGAACTTTCCGCCCTTCGACGCCGGCACGTTTCCGTCGCAGCTCGTGTGGTTCGCGATCGCCTTCGGCTTCCTCTATTGGTACTTGGCCAAGCGGGGCTTGCCACAGCTCGGAGCCGTGATCGAGGCCCGCAAAGCTCGAATCGCGGGCGACCTCGACGAAGCGACGGCGATGCAGCAGAAAGCCGACGCAGCGGCGGCCGCGCATGAAAAGACATTGGCCGAGGCGCGCGCGAAGGCGCAAAGCCTCGCCCAGGCCGCTCGTGACGCCGCCGCGGCCGATGCGCAGGCCAAGCGGCAGGCGCTCGAGGATGAGCTTGCAGCCAAGCTCACCGACGCCGAGCGCGAGATCGCCAAGACGCGCGCCGACGCTATGGCGAATGTCGCGGAGGTGGCGCGGGACGCCGCGGGCGCGATCGTTGAGCGGCTCGGAGGACGCCCGGCTGATCCATCGGCGATCGCGGCCGCAGTCCGTTCCGTTGGAGTCGCTAAGCGGAGCCGCATGATGGACTATGATGCGGAGTTCTTCGTCCTTCTCGGTTTCCTCGTCTTCGTTGGCGTTCTCATTTATTTTGGCGTCCCTCGGATGGTGCTCAAGGCGCTCGACGCGCGCGGCGAAGCGATCGCGGCCGAACTTGCTCAAGCCGCCAAGCTCCGCCAGGAGGCGACTTCGCTATTGGCAAGCTTCGAGAGAAAGTCTGCTGAAGCCGAAGCGAGCGCCGCCGCCATTGTCGCCGAGGCGCGCGCTCAAGCCGAGCAGTTGAATGTCGAGGCCGGCGAGCGGCTGAAGGAATTCATCGCCAGGCGCACCAAGCAAGCCGAAGCCAAGATCGCGCTCGCCGAGGCCCAGGCGTCGGCCGAGGTTCGCGCCGCCGCGGCGGAGCATGCCGCCAAGGCGGCGGAAATCGTGCTCACCGACCAGATGAAGGGGTCCGCCGGCGCCGATCTGGTGACGCACGAAATCGGCGAGATCAAGACGTCGCCTCTCCTGAGGCGCTAGGAGCGGCGCGGCGGGTCGTTCCGTGGACGCTTGAGCCGGCGGCGCAAAGTTCGCGATCAAGGACCGCGCGCTGGTCTAGCTTGCTTTGCCGCGCGCCGAGCGGCAATGTGGCAGAGCCGAAAGCGTCGCGCGCCGGGGAAGTTTGTTTGCAAGGGGAGCAACGGCGTTGAAGAGAGCGATCTTCGGCCTTCTGGCCTTTTTTCTTCTCGTTCCGCTCGCGCGGGCAGGCGGCGGCCCGGCTGAGCTCAACCTTTACGACACGCCCGCCGAGGCGCGCTGGGCGCCGTTTGTCGCCGATATGCCGACTTGCGACGATGGCGGCGTGCTGTCGACCGATCAGCGGCCGGTTCGCCGGAACCCAGCGGGAGTTCTGGAATTCAAATCTGGCGATCGGCGGCTTCGACCGCGTCCGCGAGATCGGCTTCCGGTCCAACGGTCTGTCCTACATTCCCCGCCGCTATTGCGTCGCTCGGGCGGCGATGTCCGATCAGAAAGAGCGGACCGTCGTCTATGCCGTCGAATCCCAAACAGGCATCATCGGAAACACCTGGGGCGTCGAGTGGTGCGTCGTCGGCATCGACCCGACCTTCGCCTACGCGCCCGGTTGCGAGGTCATTCGCCCGATCCTCGAGCGGGAAATCGGCAAGGCCAAGTGGCTCGCCGGATACGGCCTCAGAGCCGGCTACTGACCCCGCCAGACGGAAGGCGGAGACGTCGGAATGCCGCGTTTGACGTTCGGATTGGCTTTGAGTTTGGCGTTGGCCGTGACTGCAGCGCCGATCGTCGCCTTCGCACAGGCAGCGGCGCCCGCTCCGCCCGTCGCAACCGCGCAATTCGACTATTACGTGATGACGCTGTCCTGGGCGCCTGGTTTCTGCGACCTCGGCGGCAAGGACACGTCGTCGCCGGAATGCGCGGAAGGCTCCGGCGACGGCTTCGTCGTCCACGGCCTCTGGCCGAATAACGAATATCGTCCAAATCCCGAATCCTGCTTGGGCCGCGACCCAACATCCAACGATCTCGAAGATGAGCATGGCGTCTACCCGAACGATCGCCTTGCGGCCTATGAATACCGCAAGCACGGAACCTGCACGGGCTTAAGCCCGCATGACTATTTCGCCACCGTGCGCAGCGTGCGGGCTCGGCTCAAGATTCCCGAGATGTTCCAGTCGACGAGTGAGCCCTTGCATATGGCGCCTGAAGAGGTCGAACAGGCTTTCATGACGGCGAACGCCAATCTGCGCCCTGACAATATGGCGATCAGCTGCAGCAATGGCGAACTCGTCGACGTGCGCTTCTGCCTGGCGAAGGATCTTTCGTCTTACGCCGTCTGCCGGAAAGTCGCGCGCCACACCTGCCAGCGCACATCGATCGTCGTCGCTCCGGTGCGCTGAGCGAGCCCCCTTTCCGCAGACCTTGGCGGCGAGTCAGAACGCGTGCGCTTGATCTTGCTTGCGGCAGCTTGCATGCCCGGCCGCGCTTTGTGGGCTCGCGTCACATTGGCAACCGGGAGGTCGTTCAGATCAACTATCGCCACGCCTTTCATGCCGGCAATTTCGCAGACGTGCTCAAGCACGCCGTTCTGTGCCGCGTCTTGGTTTATCTGACCCGCAAGGAAAGCCCATTCCGTTTCATCGACACGCATGCCGGGGCGGGCCGGTTCGATCTGGCGAGCGCGGAGGCGAAACGCTCGCCGGAATGGCGCGAGGGGATCGCGCGGATTCTGACGGCCCGCCCGCCCGCGCCGGTCGCCGAGCTCCTGCGGCCTTATCTTGAAGCCGTCGGCCCGCACGACGCCGAGGGGCGGCCGCTCTTCTATCCGGGTTCGCCGGCGATCGCGCAGACGCTCATGCGCGCGCAGGATCGCATCGCGCTCTGCGAAGCGAACCCGGAGGAACGCGAGGCGTTGATCGCCGCGCTCGGACATGATGGGCGGCTCAACATCGTCGGCACGGACGGCTATGTCGCGCTCAACGCTTATGTGCCGCCCAAGGAGCGCCGGGGCGTCGTTTTGATCGATCCGCCGTTCGAGGCGCCGGACGAGGCTGCGCGCCGTCGCGCGGGCGCTCGAACGCGGCTTAAGCAAATGGCCGGCCGGGACCTACATCGCCTGGCGCCCGATCCGCGAAGCCCGTGTCGACGCCCGTTTCCTCAATTCAATCGCTGCGCTCGGCGCGCCAAACATCCTGCAGCTCGAACTCGACGTCGGCCACGCGCCGATCGGCGCGCACGGCCAGCAGCCGCTGGCGCGCGCCGGGCTTCTCGTCGTCAATCCGCCGCATACGCTGATTGACGAAGCGCGGACGCTGCTGCCGTGGCTCGCGCAAACACTGGCTCGTGGCGGCGTCGGACAGCACCTTTGCGCCTGGTTGACTGAGCCGGCGTGAGGCGCGCGGGCACACGCGCTTGCCCGCGTCGTCGGCGTCGGTTTATGTGTGAACGATAAGGGCGGACGACACGCAGCCGCCAGGGGGTTTTCATGGCGCTGCCGAACGTTCTGAAGAACAAGCTCAGGCTGCCCGTCGTCGGCGCTCCGCTGTTCATCGTCTCGCATCCGGCGCTGGTGATCGCCCAATGCAAGGCCGGGATCGTCGGCTCTTTCCCTGCGCTCAACGCACGCCCCATTTCGCAGCTCGACGAATGGCTGCATGAAATCACCGAAGCGCTCGCCGCCCACGACCGCGCTCATCCGGATCGTCCCGCCGCTCCGTTCGCGGTCAACCAGATCGTCCACAAGTCCAACGCCCGGCTCGAGGAGGACATGGCGATGGCGGTCAAGTGGAAGGCGCCGCTCGTCATCACGTCGCTGGGCGCGCGCGAGGACGTCAATACAGCGGTGCATGGTTACGGCGGCGTGACCTTGCACGACATCATCAACAATCGCTTCGCTCACAAGGCGATCGAGAAGGGCGCCGACGGCCTGATTGCGGTTGCGGCGGGCGCCGGCGGCCACGCGGGATCAACCTCGCCGTTCGCGCTGATCCAGGACATCCGCGCCTGGTTCGACGGGCCCCTCCTGCTGTCGGGCGCGATCGCGACCGGCCGGGCCGTGCTCGCCGCGCAGGTGATGGGCGCGGATCTCGCCTACATCGGCACGGCTTTTGTCGCCACGCCCGAGGCGCGCGCGATCGACGACTACAAGCAGGCGATCGTCGCCGGCGACGCCTCCGACATCATCGGGTCGACCTACTTCACCGGCGTCTTCGGCAATTATCTAAGACCCTCGATCGTCAGGTCCGGTCTTGACCCGGACGGTCTGCCCGAGCGCGAGGCGAAGTCGATGAGCTTTGCCGGCGCGAGCAGCAGTTCGTCGGAGGCGAAGGCGTGGCGCGACATCTGGGGAAGCGGGCAGGGCATCGGCGCGGTGAAATCGGTGCAGCCGGTGGCGGAACTCGTCGCGCGCCTCGAGCGCGAATATGCGGAAGCGAAGAGGGCGATCTGCGGCTAGGTCTGGAGCCCGCGCACAAAGTTACGCGACTCAATGAGTTCAGTTGTTTAAGTGCGCTTTTGTGCAACTTTTTTCGTCTTCCTGGCCGGGCTCGAAGGACGCCGCGCCGGGGCTCTACAAAGTCGAACGTCGCGCCACCGATTTATAAAGGCATTGAGCCGTCGACCCGCAGTTAACGAGTCCGTTTCGAGCGATTTCAACGGCTTGCAGCACTATTTACGAGTCTCTCGTCTTTTGAACCTGAAGCCTGCTCGCGCCGGATGGAAAGCGCCGCCCGAGCCTGCGATCTTTCTGAAAAACAATATATCAAGCCCGAGCGGCTTGGCAAGACATTGTCGTTTTTTCTCATCGAGCGGCCGACGCCGACGCCGGGTTGGCTCTGCGCCGGACGCGCCGGCAATGTCAAAGTCAAGCAGAGTTTCCTGCATTCGTCTCGCCCATTGGATAGCGGGGACAAAAGCAACGCCCCTTCAGAACCACCCCGGGCTATCGAGTTGAGGATGCTCGGAGATCGGGGTCGCTTGGCTCGAACTGGCCGCCACGTTCGGGCTTGCCCAGTGAGCGCGCGGCGCGGTAGGCCGCACGCAGCGTTCGATCGCTTCGCGTTCGTGCCGCGTTCGCTTTAAGCTGAGACAACCCGAAAGGATGCGCCGCATTCATGGCGACCATCGAGCAATTCGCGCAGCGCCAGACCCAACCCCAGGAACGCGCCTATCGCACGCCGCCGCACAACCTCGAGGCGGAGCAGGCGTTGCTCGGCGCGATCCTCATCAACAATGACGCGTTCGACCGCGTTTCCGATTTCCTCAGGAGCGAACATTTCGTCGAGGAGATCCATCGCCGCATCTTCGAGATCGCAGGCTCGCTGATCCGGGCAGGCAAACTGGCGACGCCGGTCACGCTCAAAACATTCCTCGGCGACCATGACATTGGCGGCGTGACGGTGCCGCAATATCTTGCGCGCCTGGCCAGTGAAGCGACGACCATCATCAACGCTTACGACTATGGCCGCGGCGTCTACGACCTCGCGATGCGGCGCGAGCTGATTTCGATCGGCGAGGACGTCGTCAACGTCGCCTATGACGCGCCGGTCGATTCGAGCCCGCGCGAGCAGATCGAGGAAGCGGAGCGGCGCCTCTACCAGATCGCCGAGGCCGGGCGTTACGACGGCGGCTTCCAGCGCTTTTCCGAAGCCTTGAAGATCGCCGTCGACATGGCCGCGCGCGCCTATGAGCGCGAAGGCTCGCTCAGTGGCGTCGCGACCGGGCTGACCGATCTCGACCGCTATATGGGCGGCCTGCAGGCGTCCGATCTTGTGATCCTCGCCGGGCGTCCTGGCATGGGCAAGACGGCGCTCGCCACCAACATCGCCTTCAACATCGCCAAAAGCTACCAGGCGCGAACGCGCGCCGATGGCGTAGTCGAGGCCGCCAATGGCGGCATTGTCGGCTTTTTCTCGCTCGAAATGTCGTCCGAGCAGCTGGCGACCCGCATCATCGCCGAACAATCCGGGGTCGCCTCCTACAAGATCCGCCGCGGCGACATCACGGAAGCCGACTTTCATCACGTCGCCGACGCGGTCCGCGAGATGCAGCAGATTCCCTTCTACATCGACCAGACCGGCGGCGTCTCGATCGCGCAATTGACGGCCCGCGCCCGGCGGCTCAAGCGCCAACGAGGGCTCGATCTTCTGGTCGTCGACTATCTCCAGCTTCTCGCCGGCTCGAAGATCGCGGTCCGAGAACCGGGTGCAGGAACTGACCGAGATCACGACCGGCCTCAAGGCGCTGGCCAAGGAGCTCAATATCCCGATCCTGGCCTGCTCGCAGCTGTCCCGCCAGGTTGAACAGCGCGACGACAAGCGCCCGCAGCTCTCGGATTTGCGCGAATCGGGCTCGATCGAGCAGGACGCGGACGTCGTCCTGTTCGTCTATCGCGAGGAATATTACCTCAAAAACAAGGAGCCTCGCCCCGGCACGGAAGAGCATATCGCCTGGATGGCGGAGATGGAGCGCGCGCACGGGCGGGCGGAAGTGATCATCGGCAAGCAGCGCCATGGGCCGACCGGCACGATCGAACTTCAGTTCGACGCCGAGGTGACCCGGTTCGGCACCATCGCGCGGGAAGACACGGTCCCGGAAATCCGCTAAGAACAGCTTCCAGGGCCACAACAAAGTTGCAATTGTCGCGCCTATAAGACGCCGCTTATGAATATGCGCGGCCGGCCCTGCAAGCCCCGGCCGCAGTCTGGAGAGTCGTATGAAGCTCGCTACCGCTTTTGGCCTTGCGGCCGCTTTCGTTGGCGTTGCTTGCTCGGCCGCGCCGGTCAGCGCCGATGAGTTCACGCCGGCGCAGAAGCAGGAACTGGGCGCGTTCATCAAGGATTATCTCGTCAACAACCCGGAAGTGCTGCGCGCAGGCGATTGAAGCGCTCGACAAGCATGACAAGGAAGTGGCGGACACGGAGCGGCAGAAAGTCGTCGCCAACCAGTCCGACGCTCTGTTCAGCTCGAAATATCAGGCGACTCTCGGCAATCCGAAGGGCAGCGCGACGCTCGTCGAGTTCTTCGACTACAATTGCCACTATTGCAAAGGCGCGCTGCCGGACGTCACCAAGCTCATGAAGGACGATCCGAACCTCAAGCTGGTTCTCAAGGATTATCCGGTTTTGGGGCCCGGGTCGGTCGAGGCGGCGAAGGTGGCAAGCGCCGCGCGCAATCAATTGCCGGGCGACAAGTTCTGGGCTTTCCACGCCAAGCTGCTTGCGACCCATGGGCCTGTCGGCAAGACTGAGGCGCTGGCGGTCGCCCGCGATCTAGGCCTCGACATGGACAAGCTCGCCAAGGACATGGAGAGCCCCGAGGTCAAAGTCGGGCTTGAGCGAAGTCATGCAGCTTGCCGACGCCCTGCAAATCAATGGCACGCCGACCTTCGTCGTCGGCCAGGACGTCGTCGTCGGCGCGGTCGGTTACGATCAGCTCAAGGACAAGGTCGATTCCGTGCACAAATGCGGCCACGCCACCTGCTGACGGAATGGCGTCCCGCGACCGAATTTGATGAATGCGCCCGCCGGGCGTCACTTTCACTGACCGGCGGGGGCCGATTTGACCGCACTGCAAGCGATTACTCATGGCCTTGCTGCAGGGCGTGACGGAGCTGTTTCCGGTCTCGAGCCTCGGCCACGCTGTGATCCTGCCGCGGCTCCTGAACTGGGGCGTCGACCTGAAGGCCCCGGACTGGCTCGCCTATCTCGTGGTCATGCACCTCGGCACGTCGATCGCGCTGTTCGCCTATTTCTGGCGTGACTGGCTGAGCTTTCTGCGCTCTCTCGTCAGCGCGCCGGACGCCCGGCGAAGACGGACAGACGGACGTTCTTCTATGTCGTCCTGGCGACCATCCCGGCGATCATCGCCGGCGCCCTGTTTCGCAAGCTCCTGGGCGATGCTTTCGCCGCGCCGGCGATCGCTGCGGCGTTCCTGATCGTCAACGGTTTCATCCTCTATTTCGGCGACCGGATCGGCGAGGAATTGGTCAGGTTCGCTGAGCCAGCTCAACTGGAAGGGCGCGCTGGCGGTCGGAATCGCCCAATGTTTCGCCTTGATCCCGGGAATCTCGCGCTCGGGCGCGACCATGGTCGCTGGCGTCGTGGCGGGACTCAAGCACGCGGAGGCGGCGCGCTTTTCGTTCCTCATGGGCGCGCCGATCATTCTCGCCGCCAATGTCTACGAGGCCCCGAAACTGATGAAGGAGGGCGCGACGCTGGGGGGGATGGCGATTTTGTCCGGAATCGTCGCCGGCATTTTCGCCTATCTGAGCCTGACGCTGCTCATGCGTTATTTCCACAGGCACGAATTCGAGGCGATGAGCCCGTTCGCCTATTATTGCTGGGCGGCCGGCGTCATAAGCTTGGGGATCATCGCTTTCGTTTAGGGCGGGGTCTTGGCCGCCAGCCCTGACCCACCATATTTCCAGGGCGACGCGCGGAAAACCCGCGCTTGAGGGCGTCATGGCGACCATCGAGTATATGCCGGCGCGGCTGACGCCGAAGGAGATCGAGGAACTCCGGCAGGCGGTCGCTTGCCTGGAAGGGGCCAGTTTCGCCCAAAGGCTGACGGACGCGATCGGACGTCCGGTCGGGATGCTGAGCCGCAGCCTGCCGCAGCCGGCCCGGCGGGTGATCGCGCATGTGAGCGAGACGGCCTTGCGAGGCGCTCTCAGGTTCGCTCTGCGCACGCTCGATCTCAACGACACATCGGCAAAGCCGGCCAATCGCGCCCACAAGATCGCCGCCGCGGCGTCCGGGGCCGTGGGAGGCGCGCTGGGCCTTGCGGCGCTGCCGCTCGAACTGCCGATCTCGACCACCATCCTTCTGCGCTCGATCGCGGAGATCGCGCGCGAGGAAGGCGAGGACCTGAGCGTTCCCGAAGCGGCTTTCGCCTGCGTCGAAGTGTTCGCTCTCGGCGGCCAGAGGGATGGGGAAGCGGCGTTCGAGAGCGGCTATTTCGCCGTCCGGGCCGCGCTCGCCAAGTCTGTCAGCGACAGCGCGCGCTTTGTCGCCGCTCAGGGGGTCGCCGCCCTTCCCGCGCCAGTGGTGGCGCGGCTGGTCTCGCAAATCGCCGCGCGCTTCGGCATTGTCGTGAGCGAGAAGGTCGCCGCCCAGGCGGCGCCGATCCTGGGCGCGATCGGCGGCGCGGCGGTCAACGCCGCCTTCGCCGATCATTTCCAGACCTTGGCCCGGGGGCATTTCATCGTGCGGCGCCTTGAGCGCCAGCACGGCCCGAGCGTTGTGGCTTTCGAATATCAGCGCCTACAGGGCGAACGGGGACGCCACTATTCCGAAAGCCGACGGGCTGCGTCGTAAGGCGTGGAATGGCCGAGAACCGGCCGCCTCAGCGCAGGCGATGCTTGACCGGGCTCCCGGGCTTTGGCGGTTGCGCTTCTCGCCCTCCTCGCCGCGCCGTCCTACGCGGATCTTAGGCCACATGCCCGCCCGCGCGTGGTCCCGCCGATGCGTTTCGTGCGGGTGACGAGCGCCGACCCGGCCTGCAAGCCGAATTGTCCGGAATGGTTGTCGGCCGAGGGCCGGATTGAATCCGGGCACGGCGGCCCAATTCGCCGATGTGGTCAAGCGGCTCAACGGCCGCCGGCTGCCGATTCTCATTCATTCTCCAGGCGGCTCGGTCCCCGATGCGGCGGCCATGGGCGAACTGATTCGAGCCAGGGGCCTCGCGGTCGCTGTCGCGCGGACCTTGATCACCAACTGTCCGGAAGCCGCGCCGAAATGCCCGGACGGCCCCGGCGCGGCGATCACCGGCGGCGCGACCTGCGCCTCGGCCTGCGTTCTGGTGCTGGCCGGTGGGGTCGAACGCCTCGCGCGCCCTTCCGCTGGTCGGGGTGCACCAGACCACGACAATGGTGAAAGAGACCGAGGGCGCAGCCCATCTCACCTCGACGCGGAAGATCTACGAGCAGCAAGGCGTCGACGCCGCGGTCGAGGCTTATCTCGCCGCCATGGGCGTGGGCGAACCGGTGATGACGCTCATGCGCAAGACGCCTGGGCGGCCAGCATCCGTTGGCTCAGCCTCGCGGAGCTTAAGGACTCGCGTCTCGCGACCGTGGCGCTCGACCCCGCCGATCCGATCCTGGCGAGCGGCTCGAACGGCCTCAACGCCAAAGCGTTCGACGGCGATCCGCCGCGCCGCCGATCTCGTGCACGCGAGCCTCGAGGCCGTTTCAGCCGCGGGGCGCGGCGCGGCCTTGGAAATCGCGTTCCGCTATCGTCGCGGCGGAGGGACGGTAGAAGCCGAAGCGGCGGAGCGCGCCGAGACGGGGGCCGCTGATGCGCCGTCACCGCACTGGAGCGTGACTCTGAGCGCCGCACGCGTCGAGCCTTTGCAGTTGAAGACGTCGGCGCGACGCCTGCCCGCGTCCTCATCCCGCGCGAGCGCTTCTGCGCGCTCGTGCGCGGCGGCTCGATCGTCGCGACGACCGACGACCTACCAGACTCACGGCCCTCGCTCGAGCCCTCCGCCTTGGAGGGCGCGCAGACGTTTGTCGCGCAAGTCTGTCCTTAACCGCTGAGCGCCCTAAGCCCCGCGAGACGCCGCTTCGACGTTGTTGCCGTCGGGATCGATCACGAAAGCGGCGTAATAGTTCGGGGCGAAGTCGCGCGGGCCCGGAGCGCCATTGTCTTTCGCGCCGGCTGCAAGGGCTGCAGCGTGAAATGCGCGAACGGCGGACTGGTCCGGACTCGACAGCGCCAGGTGGACGCTGGAGCGCGGTTCGCTCGAGACGCTGATCCACAAAGCGGGCTTATCGCTTCCAAAGCCTGCCGCGTTGTCGAAAGCCATGAGCTTCTTGATCCCGAGCGGCGCGAGCGCCTTCTCGTAGAAGGCGCTCATGGCGTCGAATTGCTGGGTGCGCAGCATGATGTGGTCGAACATGGGAGGGTCCTTCGGCCAGCGACGTCGGTGACGGCTCGTATAGACCTTAGCCGGCGAGCTTGCCGCCGTCGACGACCCGATCGAGGTTGGCGATCAAGCGCGTGAGCAGAGCGACGAGCAGGCTGGCCTCCTCGTCCGTGAATCCGCGCAGCACCTCCCGATTGCCCCGAAGCAGGACAGCGACCGCCTCCGGCAGGCGCGCACGGGCGGTCTCCGTTAGGGTGATGCGGCTGCTGCGTCCATCAGCCGGGTCAGGCGTGCGCTGGATGAGCCCATCCCGCTCCATGCGGGCGAGCATCTGCGCCATCGGCGGTTGCTCGATCTTGGCGAAGCGGGCGAGATCACGTTGCGTGCTGACTTGGCCATCCTGAAGGGCGACCAGCACGGGCAGATGGCCAACGCCGAAACCAAGCGGCTTGAGCCGCGCTTCGCTGAGGCGTGCGAAGCCGCGCGCCGCGAGGCTGATCAGGTGCCCAGGCGTCGAGAGCACATCCAGGTTCATCAAGCTTCACCCCTTGCGCTCATCGTCGCGCTGATACATACGTGCATATATATAATGCGCGGACTTTTACGCAACGCGCCGGATCAGACAAGGAGAGACCCAATGGATGATGACGTCAAAGTCGTCGAACGCATGTACGATCGCTTTAACGCGCGGGATATAGACGGCGTGCTGACCGCGCTCACCGACGATGTCGCCTGGGCCAATGGGATGGATGGCGGCCACGTCCATGGCCGCGAGGCTGTGCGCGCGTACTGGACGCGCCAGTGGGCCATGGTCAGCCCGCATGTCGAGCCTGTGCGCTTTCATCGAACGGAGGATGGCGCGATCATCGCAGAAGTGCGGCAGTCCGTATTCGATCTTGAGGGCAGACCCCTTCAAGGGCAGACGCACGGGCTTAGAGACAAGACGGTCGGACACGTTTTCCGTCTTCGAGACGGCAAGGTGGCTCGCTTCGACATTCAGGACGCCGCCCAGTTCATTTGATTTCGTCGCCGCCGAGCCGATCTGCTAGCTTGGCGACGTCCGCGTGGTTTCCGGTCGCCTCGACGGGGAGGGCCTCATGGCGCCTGTATGGAATTCTATCGCGACGCCGGCCAGCTATTCGGCGTCGGCGAAATGGATGCACTGGTTTGTCGCGGCTCGCGGTCATCGTGCTGCTCGCTCTGGGCCCGATTATGAAGCGGCTCGTCCCCGAGGGCTCGCTCAGGGACAATCTCTATAATTTCCACGAGGCTTTGGGCGCGCTCGTCCTGATCGTCATGGTCGTGAGGCTCGTCAGGCGCCTGGCCTTCGGCGTGCCGGCCCCGGAGGCGTCGATGCCGCTCGTCGAGCAGCGCGCCTCGCTGTGGGCGCAATACGCGCTCTACGCTCCTTCTGTTCGTGACGACCGTGCTCGGCTGGGCGGGAACCAACGCTTACGGCGATCCGGTCAGCGTGTTCGGTCTCTTCGATTTCCCAACCATTATGGGCAAGGACCAGCCGCTATCCGACCAAATCATCTTCTGGCATCTCATCTGCGGGATTGTGATCGGCCTGATCGTCGCGCTCCACATCGCGGGCGCGCTCTACCATCGGCTCGTCAAGCACGATCGCGTCCTGGAGCGCATGCTGCCCGGAAATTGATGATATTCGATTGACTCATCTCGGGCGCGGGGTCTGCATGCTGGAAAAGTTCGAACGCTATCCGCTCACCTTCGGCCCGACGCCGATCGAGAGGCTCAAGCGCCTGAGCGCGCATCTCGGCGACACGGTCGAACTCTACGCCAAGCGCGAGGATTGCAATTCGGGCCTCGCTTATCGGCGGCAACAAGCTGCGCAAACTCGAATACATCATCCCCGACGCGCATCGCCTCGAATGCGGACACGCTGGTGTCGATCGGCGGCGTGCAGTCGAACCATACGCGGCAGGTGGCTGCGGTCGCCGCCAAGATCGGCATGAAATGCCGGCTCGTGCAGGAGGCCTGGGTCCCGCACGAGGACGCGGTCTACGACCGGGTCGGCAACATCATGCT
Organism: uncultured Alphaproteobacteria bacterium; assembly: GCA_963756955.1. Classification (GTDB taxonomy): domain Bacteria; phylum Pseudomonadota; class Alphaproteobacteria; order Rhizobiales; family Beijerinckiaceae; genus Roseiarcus. Next base: position 264,875 of record CAVWPU010000041.1, on the reverse strand, counting down.
GAGCCGCATCATGGGCGCGGACGTCAGGCTCGTCGACGACGGCTTCGACATCGGCATTCGCAAGAGCTGGGAGGACGCGCTTGCGGACGTCGAGGCGCAAGGCGGCCGCCCTTACGCAATTCCCGCCGGGGCCTCGGTGCACAAATTCGGCGGGCTCGGCTACGTCGGCTTCGCCGAGGAGGTGCGCGCGCAGGAGCGCGAGTTAGGCTTTGCGTTCGACTATATCGTCGTGTGCACGGTCACCGGCTCGACCCACGCCGGCATGACCGTGGGCTTCGCCAAGGATGGCCGGCAGCGCAAGGTGATCGGCATCGACGCTTCGGCCACCCCCAAACAGACGAAAGCGCAGGTGCTCGACATCGCGCGCAAGACCGCGAACCTCATCGAGCTTGGGCAGGACATTGCCGACGACGACGTCGTGCTGATCGAGGACTACGCCTATCCGATCTATGGCGTGCCGTCCGAAGAGACCAAGGCGGCCATTCGCCTCGTGGCGCGTCTCGAAGGCATGCTCACCGACCCGGTCTACGAGGGCAAATCGATGCAGGGCATGATCGACCTCGTGCAGAAGGGCTTCTTCCCCAAAGGATCGAAAGTGCTCTACGCGCATCTCGGCGGCGCGCCGGCGCTCAACGGCTACGCCTACGCCTTTCGCAATGGCTGAGATCGCTGACCGGCTTGTTGCGGCGGCGCTGGCTCAGCGGCGCGCGACGGCCCCTTTGTCTTTTCCGATACCCGCGAGGGCCTGTTCGAGATAGTCGCTGAAGGCGCGCGCTCTTTGCGACGGCTTCCGGCCGGCGGGAAAGACGACATAGGCCGTGACCGGATCAAGCGCATAATCGGCGAGGATCTCGACGACCGCGCCGGAGGCGAGCGCGTCCGCGCACATCCAGGTCGATCCCGTGGCGACCCCAAGGCCCGCGACCGCGCAGGCGACGACGCCGGTCGCCGAGCGCGAGCGGACGCGGGGGCTCAGCGTCTGGCGCTCGATCCGTCCGTTGCGACGCGCGGCCCAGGTTTCGTCGCTCGCGTCGGGCGGGCCGCTGATGACGTCGTGCCCGAGAAGATCGGCGAGGCGCGTCGGCGCGCCGTGGCGCGCGAGATAGGATGGCGCGGCGATGAACAGGCGCCTCGAGCTCTCGAGCTTGCGCGCGACGAAGCTTGAATCCGGGAGGTCGCCCATTCGCAGCGCAAGGTCAGCCCCCTCGGCGATCAGATTCTCGTAGCGATCCGACATCATGAGATCGATCTTGAGGAGCGGATGCCGGGCGAAGAACGCCGGCAGCAAGGGCACGATCCGCCGGACGCCATATTCGGCGGCCAGGGCGACGCGCAGCACGCCGGAGAGGTGGTCGGCGCCGCGCGCCGCGCTCTCCGCGTCGTCGATCGCGACCAGGGCCTCGCGGGCGCGGGCGAGCAGCGCTTCGCCCGCGTCGGTCGCCGAGACCTGCCGGGTGGTTCGGATCGAGCAACTTGCACGCCCAACCGGCGTTCGAGGGCTGCGATGGTCCGCGACACCGAGGGCTGGGAGAGACCGAATTCGCGGGCCGCCTTGGAGAAGCTTCCGCTCTCGACCGTGCGCACGAACAAGGCAAGCTGATGGAGCCGATCATCCATACGCTAGACGAATATATCATATCTCTCCCGCCGCAATACCTATCACTCCGCGCATTGCTTAGCTCTCATCCATCAGCCTTCCCCGGCCAATTCCGGCGACGGGAAGGACAAGGAGAACGGCGATGGGCGAACTCAGCGGGAAAGTGGCGATTGTGACCGGAGCGTCGAAGGGCATTGGCGCGGCGATCGCGCTCCGTTTCGGGGAAGCGGGGGCGGCGGTCGCCGTCAATTATTCGTCGGACAAAAACGGCGCGGACCGGATCGTCGAGCAGATCAAGCGCGACGGCGGCAAGGCGGTCGCGATCCAGGCGAATGTTTCAAAAAGCGCCGACGTCAAGCGGCTGTTCGCCGAGACCAAGGCGAAGCTCGGCGCGCCCAGCATCCTCGTCAACAACGCGGGCGTGTTCAGTTTCCAGCCGCTCGAAGCGGTGACGGAAGAGGAGTTCCATCGCCAGTTCGACACCAATGTTCTGGGGACGCTGCTTGCAACTCAAGAGGCCGTCACCGCCTTTAACGGCGAAGGCGGCAGCGTGATCAACATCAGCACGATTTCGAGCGTCAACCCTGTGCCGAGTTCGGTTGTCTATTCCGCCTCGAAAAGCGCGATCGACGCCATCACCAAGGCGCTCGCGAAAGAACTGGGCGATCGCAAGATCCGGGTTAACGCTATTGCTCCGGGAATGACGGAGACCGATGCCGTGAAGGCGCTCGGCATCTCCCTCGACATGGCGAACGCGATCGGCGCGCCGATTCCGCTCGGCCGCCTTGGCCAGCCGGACGACATCGCGCGCGTTGCGCTGTTTTTGGCGTCGGACCAGTCATCCTGGCTGACCGGCGAGCGCATTACGGCGTCAGGCGGGCAGCGCTAGCCGAACACTCATAAGGCAAAAACAAAGCCGCCCCTGCGTGAGCAGGAGCGGCTTGTGTTAGCGGGCTAAGATAGACTTTACAGTCCGCAAACCGACGTATAGCGGCCGTTGAAGTCATGATAGAGGCCGCAAGCCGGGCCCTGGTTCCAGCCGTTGCCTGTCGCCATCGCCACAGGCGCTGTCACCGCGCCGAAGAGCGGCCCGATCACCGGAATGCCGCCATTGTTCCACCCGTTGTTATAATTCGGGTTCCCCACCGCGCCAACGGCCGCCGTGTTGCCTTGCTCCACAGTGGCAACCGTGTCGTTTCCGTTGTAGTCGGTGAAGGTTCCGGCAAGAACTGGCGTCGCGCCGAGAGTTAACGTAACCGCGGTCGCAAGCAGTGCTAAACGTGTCATCATATCCTCCTATGGGTTCTAACCCCTCGGCGAACAAACCTTCGAGCTCTCGAGTGGTTCCGCACATCTCACGCGGAAGTGAACCGGGCGCCGCCCGCGATGTTGACGCTCGCCACTTTCGCGCCGCGCTCGCGTGGTCTTGGAACTCCCGCCCTATCTGACGCCGGCGGGATCGCCATGGGACGCTTCGCCTCCACGGTCGCCTATTACGAAAGCGCGCGGCCGCCCTATGGCGCGGCGTTTTTCGAAACCGTAGCGCTCCACATGGGCCTGGACGGCAGTGAGCGCCTGCTCGACGTCGGCGCGGGTCCGGGCATTCTGGCGATCGGCTTTCAGCCCTATGCCTGCGAGGTCGTCGGCGTCGATCCCGAGCCGGGCATGGTCAAGGCCGCGCGCACGGCGGCGGAGCGCGCAGGCGTCGCGGTGAGCTTCATCGAAGGTCGGTTCGAGGAGGTCGCGGCGAACCTCGGCGCTTTCGACATCGTCACCATCGGCCGCGCGATTCACTGGCTCGATCCCGAGCCGGCGCAGGCGGCGCTCGACCGTGCCCTTGCCCCTCACGGACGAGTTCTGGTCTGCGGCGCGGCGAGCGTGAAGGACGGGCGCAATCCGTGGCTCGACGCCTTCAACGCCGTGCGCGATCGCTGGAAAGGCGATCGTCCCTCGCGCGATCACGACACGTTCTTCGCCAATTGTCAGTTCACCAGAACCCAAACAATCCGGGTCGAAGGGACCTACGCCGTTCCCGTCGAGCGCCTGGTTGAGCGCGTGCTCTCGATGTCGACCTCTTCGTCAGCGCGGCTCGGCGACGAAGTCCCGTTATGAAGAGCGCGATGCGCGAGGCGCTCGCGCCTTTCGCCCGCGACGGGATGATCGAGGACATTGTCGAAGCGCGCGCCGCTGTGTTCGAGCGCGCCGGAGGGGACTAACGTTTCGATCAGAGCGGGATCAGCGCTGACGTAGATCCACGCTTCAGACGACACCGTCCTTCGTCTCGACGTGAACGGGAGCGCGACGGTATTCGCTTCCTTCAAAATCATCGAGGCGGCTCCAATGATTCGGAAGGTCCGCCGACCTGAAAAGGTGAACTTCGATTGTGTCGCCGTCAGCATCGAGAATCAGCGCGGGGTAGCCGAGCGCGGCGCCCCACCCCTTGTCGACGAGCTTGCCTCTGACTGTCCCGGCGCTCCATTCGCCCCGCAGATCAGAGAGCTGCCGATGATTGGCGCGCCCAGGCGCCAGAGTGCCGTAGGTTGCGAGATGATGGTCGAGGCTCATTCGCCGACCATAGACGCTTCCATCGGCTCATCAACGCGCCGATGGCGCCTTAGACGGCAGTCTTTTTCTGATAACGCATCGTCCAGACCGCTTCGTCGCCGGGCGTATATTCATTGCCCACCCAGGGCGTCCCGCAGACGTGCAGGTAAGCGTAAGGCGTGCCGGCGAACATGATCCAGGCGCCGGCGTCCCGGACCGTCGTCGGCAGTCCGCAATGGTTGGCGTCGAAGGGCCAGAGGATCATCCAGTGCGGGCCGATCGGTATGGCGGGGCTCGTTCTGTCATGGGGGGTTGTGTTGCTGTGCTGCGTCGCGCCGCAGAGCATGTAGCAAAGTCCCGGCGCCGCATTGGTCGGCTTTGGCTTTCCCTCGAGCAGATCCTTGAACCATTGCATGCCCAAGGCGTCGACACACATGGGCGGATCGCCGATGACGTCTTCGTTGCCGGGCATGCAGACCCACGCGTTTGAGCCTTGTCGTAAAACCTCGGTCATGCGGCCCGACTTATCCATCTCCGCGATCGTCGCATGCTCTGTAATCGCTGATGGTCCCAGCGCGCATGGCGCGCGCGATCCTGACAGCGCGGATTTGCTCCTCGCGGCTCTTCGCTGCGCCCGCGTCGTCCGGCAAAGCAATGGCGGCGTTGCTGGTGCTCCCCGAGCCAGCGTCTTGAGCCTTGGCGACTTCGCCAATCGCCGCCATCGCCGCGCCGAAAAATGTCGCGCCCGCGACCAGCGAGCGACGCGACAGCGCCTCCCCGGCTCCGGACTCGTCAATCTGGCGCTCGGTCATCGCTCCGCTTCCTCGCGCGCTCAGTGCAGCGTTTCGATCGCGAGCGCGATGCCCTGGCCGCCGCCGATTACGCGATTTTGCGAGCGGGTTCGGCGGCCCGGTATCGCGGCGCCGGAGCGGAATTGCCGAACTTCGGCGCGAGCGCAAGGCGCGCCGCATCGAAGCGGGTCCAGTCGTCGCCGTCCTGAAGCGGCGGGATCGTCACGACTTCACCCTGGTCAAGACCGACCAACGCGGCGTCGACCATGTCCTCGCTCGACATCACCGTGCCCGGGGGCAGTTTCGAGTGGTGGAAGCCGCCCTTTTCCCAGATGTCGGTCGCGGTCGCCGCGGGCAGCACCGCCTGGACGCGAACGCCTTTGCCGGCGAGTTCGTGTTGCAGCGATTGAGTGAAAGCAAGAACGTAGGCTTTGCCCGCGCCATACACGCCATTGAGCCTCTCGGGCACGATGCCGACCACGGAGCCGATGTTGATGATCGTGCCCGCGCCGCGCGCAACGAAAGCGGGAGCGGCGGCATAGGTCAGGCGCGTGAGCGCCGTGACATTCAGCGCGATCATCGCCTCCATCTGGTCGACGTTGGAGTCCAGGAGCGGCGTGAGGGCCGCCGAACCGGCGTTGTTGACGAGCATGGTGATGTTCTTGTCGTCGCGCAGCACGCCCTCGATTTTCGCGAGCGCCGCTTTGTCGCCGAGGTCGGCGGGGATGACTTTGACGGCGCGGCCCGTCTCCGACGTCAGTCGCGCGGCAAGGGAATTCAGTTTGTCGGCGTTGCGCGCCACAAGGATCAGATCATAGCCGCGCTTTGCGAGCCGGTCGGCGTAAACCGCGCCGATGCCGGAAGAAGCGCCGGTGACGAGGGCCGTGCCGAGGGAATTGGTCATCTGTGGAAGCTCCTGATAACGCCTTGACATTGTGCGTATATGCGCCTAAATAGGCGTACATGCTCCCAATGTCAAGGACGAGAGTTCGCAATGTCGACCGATAAGCTGCCGCCGCTCGAGGAATGCACCTGCCTCGCTGTTCGCCAGGCGGCGCGGCATATCTCGCAGTTTTACGATCGGCATCTGGCCGCGGCGGGCCTGCGGACGACCCAGTTCTCCATTCTCGCCAGATTGAAACACCATGGGGTCATGACGATCAATGCAATGGCCGAGGGGATGGTGATGGACCGCACCACGCTCGGCCGCAACATCCTGCCGCTTGAACGCGACGGGCTGATCACCATCAAGCCGGGCCGCACGGACCGTCGCAGCAAGGAGCTGCGCTTGACCGAGGCTGGTCTCGAACGGCTGCGGGCGGCCTCCCAGGGCTGGAAGGACGCGCAGCGAGAATTCGCGGCCGCCTTTGGCAAGGAGCGAACCGTGGATCTGCGCGCGATGCTGCATGCGGTTTCTGCGACCGACCTCCCCTCGGAAGCCGCTTCGGCCGGCTAGGACCCAACCTGCAATGACCGGGCGACGACCCTTAGCCATAGTCCTTCTGACCATATACGCGTATATACTCTCTTCTTGGCCCGCGCAAAACGATACGAACAGGAGATCGCCATGAGCGCCATCGCCGGCGAACATACAGAGGCAGCCCCGACAAGAGTGCTGACGAGAGCGCGGCTCAAATGGCTGGCCTATCTGGCGCTTGGGGGCGTCATCGCGTTCGCGGGCGCCCGGTACGGTCATGACTATTGGACCGTCGGGCGCTTCATCGAAAGCACCGACGACGCTTATGCAGGCGGCAACGTCACGCCGATATCGCCGCATGTCGCCGGTTTCGTCGCCGAGATCCTCGTTGGCGACAATGAATATGTGCGCGCCGGACAGCCTCTCATCCGGCTCGACGACCGCGATTTCCGCGCCGCGGTCGACCGCGCCGCGGCGATCGTCGAGGCGCGCAAGGCGACGCTCGACAGCCTCGAGCGCAAACAGACGCTGCAACAGATGGCGATCCGCCAGGCCAAGGCGGATCTCGACGCCAAGAATGCGCAAGCCGCCTTCGCGAAGCAGGACGACCAGCGCTACCGCGACCTCGCGCAGACGGCAGCCGGATCGCGACAGAACGCCGAGCGGGCGTCGTCGCTCGACTTGGCGGCTGAGGCCGGCGTGATTTCGTCCGAGGCCGGGCTCGACGCCGCGAAACAGCAGCTCGTGGTTCTGGACGCCGACATCGCCGTCGCCAAGGCCGACCTCACCCAGGCTGAGGCGGATCTCCATACCGCCCAACTGAACCTGAGCTATACCGACATCCGCTCGCCGATCGACGGCTATGTGGGAAACCGCGCCGCTCAGGTCGGCGGCTATGTCGCCGGCGGCGCCTATCTCGTCACGATCATTCCCGCGCACGACCTCTGGGTCGACGCCAACTTCAAGGAAAGCCAGCTCGAGCACATGATTCCAGGACAGGCGGCGACAATCGTCGCGGACGTCCTGCCGAACCACGTCTTTCACGGCCGCGTCCTCACAATCGCCCCGGCCACCGGCGCCGTCTTCAGCGTGATCCCGCCCGAGAACGCCACCGGCAATTTCACCAAGATCGTTCAGCGCGTTCCCGTGCGCATCAAGCTCGACGACGACCCGATGCTGCGCGGTCTGAGACCGGGCCTGTCGGCGAATGTCGGCGTGGACACGCGATCGGGTTCGAGCGACGCGCCATGACCGCCGCGGTCATCTCCTCGTCCGCCGCGCCCTCCGCCGCGACGACTTCCGAGCGGAGCTGGGTGTGGAGCCTCGGGCCGTTCGTTGTGATGTGCGTGGGCATGTTCATTGCGCTCCTCGACATCCAGATCGTCGCTTCGTCGCTCCAGGACATCGGCGGCGGCCTGTCTGCGGCGCAGGACGAGATCAGTTGGGTGCAGACGGCCTATCTCATCGCCGAGATCATCATGATCCCGCTGTCGGGCTGGTTGACGCGCGTTTTCTCGACGCGCTGGCTGTTCACCGCCTCGTCCGTCGGCTTCACCATCGCGAGCATGCTGTGCGGGCTCGCCTGGAACATCGAGAGCATGATCATCTTCCGGGCGCTTCAGGGGATGCTCGGCGCGTCCATGATTCCGATCGTGTTCACCTCGACCTTTCACTATTTTCAGGGTCCGCGACGCGTCTATTCCGCCGCCGTCGTCGGCGGCATCGCGACCGTTGCGCCGACGCTTGGGCCGGTCATTGGCGGTTTTATCACCGACACGCTCGACTGGCGGTGGCTCTTCTATGTCAACGTGATCCCCGGGCATTGCAATATCGATCCTTGTGCCCCTCCTTGTGAAGATCGACGAGCCCGACGTTAAGCTGCTCAAGGGCGCGGACTATCCGGGCATCATCCTCATGGCGATGGCGCTTGGGACCCTCGAATACGTGCTCGAGGAAGGCTCGCGGTGGAACTGGTTCGACGACGCGACGATCAGGGATTGCGCGATGATCGCGGGCGTCGCCGGCTTTTTGTTCGTCGTCCGCAGCCTCACTTTTCCGCGGCCCGTGGTCGACCTGCGCGCGTTCGGAAACCGGAACTTCACGATTGGCTGCATTCTCTCGTTCATCACCGGCGTCGGCATTTTCTCGACCATTTATCTCACGCCGCTGTTTTTGGGTTACGTGCGCGGATTCAGCGCCTGGCAGACGGGCATGGCGATTTTCTCGACTGGAGTGGCGTCGCTCGTCGGCGTGCCGGTCTATGTCATTCTTGCGAAACGATTTGACACGCGCTGGCTCATGATGATCGGCCTCGCGTCTTTCGGCCTGTCGATGTGGAGCTTCAGCTTCATCACCCATGACTGGGGCGCGGCGGAGCTCTTCCTGCCACAGGTGTTCCGGGGCTTTCCGCAAGTGTTCGCAGTGGCGCCGAGCGTCAATCTCGGCCTTGGCAGCTTGCCGCCGGAACGGCTCAAATATGCGAGCGGCTTGTTCAATATGATGCGCAACCTCGGCGGCGCGGTCGGCATCGCGGTTTGCGGCGCGGTCCTCAACAACCGCACCAATTTTCATTTCCAGGCGATCGCCTCGAACCTGACGCCGGCCAATGGCGCCATGACCAGGCTTGTGAACGGGGTTGCTCAGCTTTACGCAGCAATCCCCGGAAGCTCACAAGCCGGGCATCAGGCGGCGCTCAAGCAGCTCTGGGCGCTCACATACCGGGAGGCGTCGACGATGGCTTACGCCGACGCCTTTCTCGCCATCATGGTCGCCTTCATCTTCGCGACGATGCTGGTTCCCTTCCTGCGCAACGTCGGCCCGGGGAAAGTCCCTGCGCAGGCCGCGCATTGAAGGCCGTTTAGGCGCCTCGCTTTTGGATGGTGGCGGCCAGGCCGGAGCGGCTCGGGTGGCAATCTCTTGCAGAAAATCAGAAATCGAGCTAAGGTTGCCCCATGAAGAATGCGCCCCTTCGCCATGCCAAATGGTGGGCTGACCGTTTCGACGGCTCTTTCGCGGCGACAGAGGGCGAGGAAAAATGCGCTCCTGAAAATCGCGCGTAACCCATTGATAAGTCTCGATTCGGTCGAGAGAATCCAAGGAAATCCAAGGAAATCCAATAGCTGAAAAGTTGGGGTTCTGCGGCCAAACGGTCCGTTTCAAGAAAACCCAAACCGGGCGGACGAACGGCCTCGCGCCGGCCGTCGAGAAGGAGCCCAGCCGAGTTCTATCCAAAGGCGCAGCGGTCCAGAGCGCGCCCAGGAGGCGCCTTTACACCGTCATGCGCGCGCGCACCGCAGTCTCGTCCATCTGCTCGCGTGTGCCTGAGAGCACAACGGCGCCGCGGTCCAGCACCGCATAATCGTCGCAGATATCGCGGGCCCATTCGAAATATTGCTCGACGACCAGGATCGCCATCTCGCCCTTGCGGCGCAGATGCACGAGGGCGCGGCCGATATCCTTGATGATCGACGGCTGGATGCCCTCGGTCGGCTCGTCGAGGACGAGGAGCTTTGGCTTCGTCACCAGCGCGCGCGCGATGGCGAGCTGCTGCTGCTGGCCGCCCGAGAGGTCGCCGCCCCGGCGCCCCAGCATGTCGTTGAGCACCGGAAAGAGCGCAAAGATCTCGTCGTCGATCGCCCGCTCGGCTCTCGGCCGGGTGGCGTAACCGGTCATGAGGTTCTCGCGCACCGTGAGCAGCGGGAAGATCTCGCGGCCCTGCGGAACATAGCCAAAGCCGGCCTTGGCCCGCAGGTACGGGACCATCTTCGTCACCTCCTGGTCGTTCCAGCGGATCGAGCCGGACGCCGGCATGTGTTGGCCCACGATGGCGCGCAACAGCGACGACTTGCCGACGCCGTTGCGGCCAAGAACGGTGAGAATACGGCCAGTCTGCGCCTTGACGGACACGGACCGCAACGCCTGCGCGGCGCCATAGAAGAGATCGATTCTGTCGACGGTCAACATGCGCTTCACCGCCCCAGATAGACTTCGACGACGCGGGGATCAGCGCTCACCTGGTCGAGCGTGCCCTCGGCCAGCACCGAGCCCTCGTGAAGGCATGTCACCTTGACGCCGAGCTCCCGCACGAAGTGCATGTCGTGCTCGACCACAATCACCGAATGATCTTGCGCGATTTCGCGTAACAGCTCGGCGGTCGCGGCGGTCTCGGCGTCGGTCATGCCTGCGACCGGCTCGTCGACGAGCAGGAGCTTCGGGTCCTGCGCGAGCAACATGCCGATCTCGAGCCATTGCTTCTGCCCGTGGGACAGCGATCCGGCGATGCGCGCACGATGGTCAGCGAGCCGGGTGGTGGCGAGGATCGCGTCGATCGTTTCTTGGGTTTTCGCGTCTTCACGCCCAAACAGCGTGGCGCGCACGCTGCGCGGCGCCTTGGTCGCGAGTAGGAGATTGTCCTCGACCGTATGGTTTTCGAACACGGTCGGCTTCTGGAACTTGCGGCCGACCCCAAGCGTCGCGATCTCGGCTTCGTCGAGCTTGGTCAGATCGTGGCGCCCGTCGAACATCACCTCGCCCTCGTCGGGACGCGTCTTGCCGGTGATGACATCCATCATCGTGGTCTTGCCCGCGCCATTGGGGCCGATGATCGCCCGCATTTCACCGGGCTGGAGCATCAGCGACAGGCTGCGCAGCGCTTTATAGCCGTCGAACGAGACGCTCACTCCGTCCAGATACAGGAGCGATTGGGTAAGGGTGGGATTGGCCGTCTCGGTGAGGCTCACGGTTCGACGCCTTCCTCGATCGCGACTGGCGAGGTCTCTGTCTTCGGCTCGGGCCTGCGCTCGCCGCCCTTGAGCGCCAATCCAAGTATGCCCTTCGGCAGGAACAGTGTGGTCAGGACGAACAGAAGGCCCAGACCATAGAGCCAATATTCGGGGAACGCGCCGGTGAAGAAGGTCTTCGCGAAGTTGACGGCGATCGCGCCGAGCGCCGCGCCGATCAGCGTCCCGCGGCCGCCGACCGCGACCCAAATCGCGGCTTCGATCGAGTTACCGGGCGCGAATTCGCTCGGATTGATGATGCCGACTTGCGGCACGTACAGCGCCCCCGCGATGCCGGCGATGATGGCTGAAACGACGAAGGCGAACAGCTTGTAGTTTGCAACTCGATAGCCGAGGAAGCGCATGCGGCTCTCGGCGTCGCGCACCGCCATCAGCGCCTTGCCGTATTTCGAGCCGATGATGGCGCGTGAAACGACGTAGGCGAGAATGAGCGCAATGCAGCTCGCCGAGAACAGAGCGGCCTTCATCGAGGCGGTTTGCAGCGAAAAGCCAAGCAGGTCCTTGAAATCGGTCAGGCCATTGTTGCCGCCGAAGCCGAAATCGTTGCGGAAGAATTCCTTGAACAAAGCGAAGGTCATCGCCTGCGTGATGATCGAAAGATAGACGCCGGTGACGCGCGAGCGGAACGCGAACCAGCCGAAGGCGAGCGCCAGGAGGCCCGGCGCCAATACGACCATCAGCATCGCGTAAGGAAACCAATTGAAGCCCCACCAGGCGACCGGCAGCTCCTTCCAGTTCAGGAACACCATGAAATCGGGCAGGATCGGGTTGGCGTAGACCCCCCGCGTTCCGATCTGCCGCATGAGATACATGCCCATCGCATAGCCGCCGAGCGCAAAGAACGCGCCATGGCCGAGCGACAGAATGCCGCAATAGCCCCAGACGAGATCGAGCGCGACGGCGAGGATCGCGTAGCAGAGATACTTGCCGAGCAGCTGCACGAGATAGGGGGGCAGATAGAAGGGGGAATTTGGCGACACCCCAAGCGACAAGACGGGCACAACGACGGCGGCGACGATGAGGATGGCGATGAACGCCAGGCCAAGCTGGTCGAGGCGCGCGCTCATGCTTCCACCGCGCGCCCGCGCAGAGCAAAGAGCCCTCGCGGCCGTCTCTGAATGAAGAGGATGATGAAGACCAGAAGCACGATCTGACCCTGGACGGCGCCGATCAGCGGCTCGAGCAGCTTATTGGCGAGGCCGATCAGGAGGGCGCCGAAGGCCGTGCCCCATAGGTTTCCGACGCCGCCGAACACGACCACCATGAAGCTGTCGATGATGTAGCCCTGGCCGAGGTTCGGCGAGACGTTGTCGATCTGCGACAGCGCCACGCCCGCGATACCCGCGACCCCCGATCCGAGCCCGAAAGCCAGCATGTCGACCCGCGAGGTCGAGATTCCCATTGACGCCGCCATCCGGCGATTCTGCGTCACCGCGCGCATCTGCAGGCCGAAGGGCGTCGCGCGCAGAACGAGCTGCAGTCCGATGAAGACGAGCGCCGAGAGCACAATGATCCAAAGCCGATTGGTGGTGATCGACAGGCCGCCGAGCTCGAATGCGCCCGACATGAACGGAGGGTTGCTGACCTGGCGATTGGCGGCGCCGAACAGGCTGCGGACCAATTGCTGCAGGATGAGCGACACGCCCCAGGTGGCGAGCAGCGTCTCGAGCGGCCGGGTATAGAGAAAGCGGATCACCAGCCGCTCGATCGCGATGCCGACGATGCCGGCCACGACAAACGCGAGCGGAATGGCGAAGGCGAGCGACCAATTCTGCAGCGAGGGCGGCAGAAGGGACTGTACGACATAGGTCGAATAGGCGCCGAGCATCACCATCTCGCCATGCGCCATGTTGATGACGCCCATGACGCCGAAGGTGATGGCGAGGCCAATCGCCGCCAGCAGCAGGACCGACGAGGCGGAAATTCCGTACCAGAGATTCTGCGCCACGCTCCAGAGAGCCAGCCGCGCATGAATTGTGCTGAGAGCGGCGGCGGCTGCGGTTTTCACTCCCGGATCGGTGGCCCTCTGCGCGATCCCGTCGATGAGACTTTGCGCGTCCTGATCGCCGCGCTCCTTCAGCGTTGCGATCGCCGCGAGCCTGTCCTGGGCCGAGGTGGTGTCGCTGGTGGCGAAGATCGAGGCCTGGGCGAGCTTCAACGCCGCGAGGACACGGGGATCGCTTTCCTTGGCGAGCTGAGTTTGAAGGGCGGGCAAGGCCTTGGCGTCGTGCGTCCGGAAGACGTCCTCGGCCGCGGCTAGGCGCTTCTCAGGATCGGGATTGGCGAGAGTGAGCGACCCCATCGCGCCTTCGATTGCGCTTCTGAGCGCATTGTTGACGCGCACTTTCTTGAAGGCGGCGGCGCTGGAATCTGGCACTGGCTGGCCGGTCTTGGCGTTGATGAGCGCGCCTGCGGCGGTCTTGTAAGCGACGATTTTGTCGGCCTGATCGATCATCAGGCGGTTGTCGCTGAGCGCGTCCAGAATAGCCGCGGCTTGCGGCGGCGCCTCGGCGGATAATTCTCCGATCGCGGCCGCGGTTTGGGGAAACTTGTCGTCGAGGAATTTCGCCAGCGTGTCGTCGACGGCGTCGGCGCGGGCGAGTGTTGCAAACGCCATGACGGCGAGAACGCCGATCGCGCGCAGCGCATGGAGATGAGGGGCTGGACGACGGGCGCGGGGCGGCGTCATCAGGATCCTTTCAACTGCGACGCTCGATTGCGCTCGCGTCATCAGCAGGGCTCAGCAAAAAGGGCGCCGGTTGAGAGCGCGGCAGGAGCCCGACTGGGCTCCTGCCGATCGTTGTCAATGGTCGGCTGCTTTTCAGGCTTTGCTCAGCCGCCGCACTTGCCCGTCTTGACGTTGAAGTTGCCGCAGGACATGGGCGGACGCCAGTCGGCGATCAGGTCCTTCGAACCTTCGAGGTAAGGCGACCATTCCTGCGCGACCAGGGTTCCCGGCGTTTGCCAGACGGTATTGAGCTGGCCGTCGGCCTGGATCTCGCCGATATAGACAGGCTTGGTGATGTGGTGGTTCGGCATCATCGTCGAAAGCCCGCCCGTGAGGTTGGGTACGGACACGCCGATCATCGCCGGGATCACTTTGTCCGGCTCGAAGCTCTGAGCCTTCTCCACGCCCTTCACCCACATGTTGAAGCCGATGTAATGCGCCTCCATCGGGTCGTTGGTGGTGCGGTTCGGCTTTTTGGTGAACTCATGCCATTTGGCGATGAAGTCCTTGTTCGCCGGGGTGTCGATCAACTCGAAATAGTTCCACGCGGCGAGGTGGCCGACCAGGGGCTTCGTGTCGAGACCGGCAAGCTCCTCCTCGCCGACCGAGAACGCGACGACGGGAATGTCGGTCGCCTTGATCCCCTGGTTGCCGAGCTCCTTGTAGAAGGGCACGTTGGCGTCGCCGTTGATCGTCGAAACCACCGCCGTCTTCTTGCCGGCCGACCCGAACGCCTTGATCTTCGACACTTCCGTCTGCCAGTCCGAGAAGCCGAATGGCGTATAGTTGATCATCACGTCTTCGTCGGGCACGCCTTTCAACTTGAGATAGGCGGCGAGAATCTTGTTTGTGGTGCGCGGATAGACGTAGTCGGTGCCTTCGAGCACCCAGCGCTTCACCGAACCGCCGTCGGCGCTCATCAGGTAGTCGACGGCTGGAATCGCCTGCTGATTGGGCGCGGCGCCGGTATAGAAGACGTTGCGCTCCGATTCCTCGCCCTCGTACTGGACAGGATAGAACAGCATCGAGTCGAGCTCCTTGAACACCGGCAGCACCGACTTGCGCGACACCGAGGTCCAGCAGCCAAACACGACCGAGACCTTGTCTTTCTCGATCAGCTCCTTGGCTTTTTCGGCGAACAGCGGCCAGTTCGAAGCGGGGTCCACAACGACCGCCTCAAGCTTCTTGCCCAGCACGCCGCCCTTCTTGTTCTGCTCGTCGATCAGCATCAGCATCACGTCCTTGAGCGTAGTCTCGCTGATCGCCATCGTGCCGGAAAGCGAATGAAGAATGCCAACCTTGATCGTATCGTCGGCCGCGAACGCCGAGGCGCCCCCGAACATAAGCGCCCCTCCCAGGGCCGCGCCGGCGGCGCGTAGAAATATCCGTCTCGTCAACGACATTGTTGTTGCCTCGTCGCTTGGCCCCCCTCAGCAGGGCGGCGGGAACTCGACCCCTCCCTCGGGGCCAGAGTTGCGGTCGCAACGAGCGTGCCAACAATTCTCCAAGGATTCCCGGAGGTAGGCGCCGGAAAATAGAGCGGCGGCGCCGAAGAATTGGTCAGTCGCGTTGAGGTGGACGCGGGGCGCGCCTTACGGCTCAGCGGCTCGATAGCCGACGCCCGGCTCGGTCTTGACGATCTTAGGCGTCGTTGGATCGCGCTCGATCTTCGCCCTGAGCTGGCCGATGAACACCCTGAGATACTGGGTGTCCTCATGATGGGCCGGCCCCCAGACGGAGGCGAGAATCTGGCGATGCGTCACGACCCGGCCGGCGTTGCGAAAGAGAACCGCGAGCAGGTCATATTCTTTCGGCGTGAGTTTGATCAGCGCGCCGTCGCGGGTCACGAGACGCTTGTCGAAGTCCATGACGACGCCTTCGACCTCCACCCGCTCAGCCGGTTGGGCCGATTGCGCCGCGTGCCTGAGCGCCGCCCTGAGCCTCGCGGTCAGTTCGCCGATGCCGAACGGTTTCTCCACATAATCGTCGGCGCCGAGATCGAGCGCCTCGATCTTCTCCGCCTCGCGATCGCGCGCGGAGAGGACGATCACCGGCGTGCTCGAGAACTGGCGGATGTCGCGCAGGACTTCCTTGCCGTCCCGATCGGGCAGGCCGAGGTCGAGTACGATGAGATCGGGCGCGCCGGTCGCCACGGCTCGCAAGGCCTGGGCGCCGGTCTCGGCTGTCTGTACCTGAAAGCCAGCCGCGGTCAGCGCGACGGTGAGAAATCGCTGAATCTGCGGCTCGTCGTCGACCACCAGAACGCGTGGACCGGTCATACAGCTGGGCTCAACGTGATCGGGGTCGACTGGGCGACGGGAAGGCGCACGACAAATCGGGCGCCGCGCCGCCGCACCGCCGGGCTTTGCGCCACGAGTGTCCCTCCCATGGCTTCGACCAGGCGCCGCGAGATCGAGAGGCCAAGCCCCGTGCCCGCCTTGCGCCCATCGGGCCGACCGCCGCGATAGAACTTCTCGAAGATGCGTTCGAGCTCCGCCGGCTTGATGCCTGGACCCTCATCGGTGACGCTCAGCACGACCTCATCGCCCTCCTGGCGGGCGTGAACAATCGCGCCGGCGTCGCCCGCATATTTGTGCGCGTTGTCGAGCAGGTTGAACAGCACCTGCTCGAGCAGCTTGTCGTCGCCGCGCACGAAGGGCAGGTTGGGCGCGAGGCTGACGCGCGCGGGCTCGCCCGGGAACGCCTTGCGGCTGCGGTCCACAGCACCCTGCACGACATCCGCGATAGAGACCAGATCGCGGTTGACCTTGAGGCCGCCGGCTTCGATTCGCGACATGTCCAAGAGATTGGCGACGAAGCGGGACAGCCGCCCCGTCTCCTCTTCGATCGACTCCAGGAGTTCGAGACGTTCGGGCGGGCTCATCTTGTCGCCAAGCGCACGCAGCGAACTGGCCGCGCCAGCGATAGAGGACAAGGGCGTGCGCAGGTCGTGCGAGAGCGAGTCGAGCAGTGCGTCCCGCACCTTCTCGTTTTCCTGCATCGTCGCGGCGTTTACCGCCTCGCGCGCGAGCAGCGCCCGGTCGAGCGCAATCGCGGTCAGGCCGAGGATGGCGGTCAGCGCCCGCTCGTCCTCCGCAGTGATCGGCTGATCTGCGGAATGAGGTTCGAACCCGCACACCGCAATCGCCCCGCGCGCGGCGAGCAACGGCCGAAACTGGTAGGCGATACGCGGCAGCGTCCCGGTGCCCCAGCCCGCCGGCTCCCTTTTCTGCTGCGCCCAGTTTGCGGCGCCGAGCGCGGCGGCGTCGAGTTGCGCATCAGGCGGCCACGCCGCGCGAATTTGCAGTTCGTCTCCCTCCGCGACCAGGAGCACGATGCGGCCGCCGAATGTCCCGTGCAAATGCGCCGCAGCCGCCCATAGAACGTCGTCGGGCCTGGATGCGCCGGACAGCTTGCGCGAGTAATCGTAGAGCGACTGGGTAACCTCGGCGTTCGCGACCACCATTTCCCTTTGATCGCGGATGCGCCCGGTCAGGGATCCAGTAAGCACGGCGACGGCAAGAAAAATGAGGAGTGCAAACAGTTCCTGGGGCTGCGCGACGGTGAAGGTGTAGATCGGCTCGATGAAGAAGAAATTGTAAGCCGCGAACGACGCGAGCGAAGCGAGGACCGCGGCGCGGGTGCCAAAGCGCACCGCGCAAAACAGGACCGCGGTAAGAAAAATCATCGACAGGTTGGGAAGCTTGAGAAGCTCGGAGAGCGCCTCGCGCGACCGCGACCGCGACCGCGACGGAAGCAAGCGCGACCGCGAGCTCGACTCCAATCCCCCTCCGGTTAAGCAGCGGCTTCAAGCGCGGCCACAGCGACAGGCGGCGCCTCTTCACCGGGAACAATGTGAATCTCGATTCCGCCGGCGCGGCGCATCAGCGCCTCGGGCAGCGAGCGACCGAGTATGCGCCGCAAGGGTCCCGCCCGCGACTGTCCAAGCACGATTTGCGTGACATTCTCCCGCGCCGCGAGCCTCAGAATATCGCTTGGAAAGTCGCTGCCTTGAAGGCGCATCGTCTGTCCGCCCAGACGCTCGGCCAGGCCGAACACTTTGGCGAGCCGGTTGGCGCGCGTGGCGTCGCTCGCCTCGCCGATCGTCTCGACCGTCACGGCGATCCAGTCTGCGTTGAGGCCGGTTGCGAGCTGACTAGCGCGCCGGATCACCCGTTCCGACACCTCGTCCGCGCCAACGCAAGCGAGCAGGCGCTCGGACGCCGCCCACGGACCCTCGATCGCCTTCTCGCGCAGGTAATCGACCATCTGGTCGTCGACGCGATTGGCGGTGCGGCGCAGCGCCAATTCGCGCAAAGCCGTCAAATTGCCGGGGGTGAAGAAATTCTGCGTCGCCCGCCGCGCGGTCTCGGGCACATAGACCTTGCCTTCGTTCAGGCGCTGGATGAGCTCGTCGGGCGTGAGGTCGACCAGAACGACGTCGGCGGCCTCCTGCAAGACGCGATCGGGAACGGTTTCGCGCACGGCGACGCCGGTGATGCGCGACACGACGTCGGCGAGACTTTCGAGATGCTGGATGTTGAGCGCCGTCCAGACGCTGACGCCAGCGTCGAGGAGTTCCTGGACGTCCTGCCAGCGCTTCGGGTGCCGGCTGTCCGGGGCGTTGCTGTGAGCGAGCTCGTCGACGACGATCAGCTTGGGCTTGCGCGCCAGAGCCGCGTCGAGATCAAATTCCTCGAGCGTGCGGCCGTGATATTCGATCTGCCGCCGCGGAAGGATTTCGAGCCCTTCGACGAGCGCGCTCGTCTCGGCGCGGCCATGCGTCTCGACGAGCCCGATAACGACATCGACGCCTTCATCTCTCAGGCGCCGCGCGTTCTGCAACATTGCGTAGGTCTTGCCGACGCCGGGCGCGGCGCCGAGAAAAACCTTCAGCCGGCCAGCTTTCTCCCGGTGGAACGCCGCCAGAAGCGCGTCCGGATCAGGGCGTGCGGCGTCGGTTCGGTTGGATGGGGCCATCGGCGCTCATGGGTCGTCATGACGCTTTTAACCCATCCAGCGCCAAATTCAGCCGCAAAACATTGACTCTCGGCTCGCCGATCAACCCCAAAGCCCGACCGTCGATCGCGCCTTGAACCAGCGCCCGCACCCGATCCTCGGGCAAGCCGCGCGCTTTCGCCACTGCAGGCGACCTGGCCCAAAGCGGTCGCCGGCGAGACGTCCGGGATCGAGGCCGGAAGCCGATGTCGTGACGGCGTCGGCGGGAACCGGGCCGGGGCCGGCCATAGCGCGCCAAGCTTCGACGCCGCCCTTCACCCGGTCGACCAGCTTTTGCGAGGTCGGGCCGAGGTTTGAGCCTGACGAATTCGTGGCGTTGTAAGGCGCGTCGATGGTCTTCGTCGCATCGTTGGGGTCGGTGTCGCTCGTGGCGGAGGGACGCGGATGAAAGTAGCGGTCGCTCTTGAACCACTGGCCGATCAACGCCGAGCCGACGACCACGCCATCCTTTTGGATCAGGCTTCCGTTAGCCTGATAGGGCAGGGCGATCTGGGCGATCCCCGTCACCGCCAAGGGATAGACAAGGCCGGTGAGGACGCTGAACAGAACAATGAGGACGAGCGCGGGACGCAGGTGCTGGAGCATGGGTTCAAGCCTAAGGTCTAAGCGAGGTGAAGGGCGGCGACGACGAGGTCGATCGCCTTGATGCCGATGAAGGGCAGGATCAGGCCGCCGAGGCCGTAGATGAGGAGATTGCGCCGGAGCAGGGCCGCCGCGCCGACCGGCCGGTAGGCGACGCCCTTCAACGCCAGGGGGATCAAGGCGATGATGATGAGCGCGTTGAAGATCACCGCGGACAGGATCGCCGATTGCGATGACGTGAGGCGCATGATGTTGAGCGTCCCGAGAACCGGATAGGTCGCCGCAAACATCGCCGGCAGAATCGCGAAATATTTCGCCACGTCATTGGCGATTGAGAAGGTGGTGAGCGAGCCGCGCGTCATCAGGAGCTGTTTGCCGATCTCGACGATCTCGATCAGCTTGGTTGGGTTGGAATCGAGGTCGACCATGTTGCCGGCTTCGCGCGCCGCCTGCGTGCCGGTCTGCATGGCGACGCCAACATCGGCCTGGGCGAGCGCCGGCGCGTCATTGGTGCCGTCGCCGCACATGGCGATCAGCCGGCCGCCGGACTGCTCCTTGCGGATATAGGCGAGCTTGTCCTCAGGCGTCGCCTCGGCGAGAAAATCGTCCACGCCAGCTTCGGAGGCGATCGCCGCGGCGGTGACGGGATTGTCGCCGGTCACCATCACGGTTCGGATACCCATGGCGCGCATCGCGGCGAAACGCTCCTTGATGCCGGGCTTCACGATGTCTTTGAGATGGATGACGCCGAGCAACCGGCCTTCCTCGACGACCGCGAGCGGCGTGCCGCCGGACATCGCGACCCGCTCGACCGCCTGACGAAACTCGAGCGGCGTCTTCTCGATCGGCAACTTGAGATAACGCAGGATCGAGTCGATCGCGCCCTTGCGAATCCAGCGGCCGCCGACGTCGACGCCTGAAATGCGGGTCTGTGCGGTGAACGGCACGATGACGGTCGTCTTGGGGTCAAGCTTCGGCTCCGTGAGGCCGAAATCGCCCTTGGCGAGAGCGACAATCGAGCGGCCCTCGGGCGTATCGTCGGCGAGGCTCGAGGCAAGCGCCGCGGCGGCGAGATCTTCGGCCTCGACGCCGTTCACGGGCAAGAACTCGGTCGCCATGCGATTGCCGAAGGTGATCGTCCCGGTCTTGTCGAGCAGCAGCGTGTCGACGTCGCCCGCCGCCTCGACCGCGCGCCCTGAGGTCGCGATGACGTTGAAGCGCACGAGCCGATCCATGCCGGCGATGCCGATCGCGGAGAGAAGGCCGCCGATCGTCGTCGGGATGAGGCAGACGAGCAGCGCGATCAGGACGGTCGCGGAGAGGATCGGTCCCCGAATATTTGGCGAGCGGCCAGAGCGTGACGCAGACGATCAGAAAGATGATGGTGAGGCCAGCGAGCAGAATCGACAGCGCCAGTTCGTTCGGCGTCTTCTGCCGTTCGGCGCCCTCGACCAGCGCGATCATCCGGTCGATGAAGGTCGAGCCGGGCGCGGCGGTGATCTTCACCTTGATGAAGTCGGACAGCACCGTCGTTCCGCCGGTGACAGCCGATCGATCGCCGCCGGCCTCGCGAATGACGGGCGCGGACTCGCCGGTGATCGCCGATTCATTGACCGAGGCGACGCCTTCGAGGATCTCGCCGTCGCCGGGAATGACCTCGCCCGCTTCGACCAGAACGACATCGCCAAGGCGAAGATCGAGCGCGTTGACGCCTTCGACGACGCTGCTGAGATTCTCCGGATCGACATAGCGCTTGGCGCGGGTGTCGCTGCGGGTGCGGCGCAGAGCGTCGGCTTGCGCCTTGCCGCGCCCTTCGGCGACGGCCTCGGCGAAATTGGCGAACAGCACCGTGAACCAAAGCCAGGCGGCGATCTGGCCCGAAAACAGGGCCGTCCCGTTGTGGGTCACGAGGTCGCGGATGAAGAACAGGGTCACCACCATCGACACCACTTCGGTGACGAAGATGACCGGGTTCTTCGCCAGCGCCCGCGGGTTGAGCTTGCGCAGCGCGTCGACTGAGGCGGCGGCGACGATCTTGCCGTCGAACAGGCCTTGCGGCGTGGCTTTCGAGGCCATGACGATCTCCGATCAGAAGGTTTTGCCGTCGAGCATCAGGAAGTGCTCGACGATTGGCGCGAGCGAGAGCGCCGGGAAATATTGCAGGAGGTAGAGAATGACGATCACGCCGACGAGGAGACCAACGAACAGCGGCCCGTCGGTCGGGAAGGTGCCGGCGGAAGCCGGAATCTTCTTCTTCGCGGCCAGCGATCCGGCCAAGGCCAACACGGGAACGACATAGGCGAAGCGGCCAAGCAGCATCGCGATGCCGAGCGTCGAGTTGAACCAGAGCGTGTTGCCGTTCAAGCCGGCGAAGGCCGAGCCGTTGTTTCCGCTGGTCGACGCGTAGGCGTAGATGATCTCCGAGAGGCCGTGCGGCCCGCTGTTGCCGAGGCTGTCGAGCGCGGTCTGCAGGAGCACCGAAGCGCCGGAGAAACCGAGCACCACGAGCGGATAGATGAGCACCGCGAGCATCGCGAGTTTCATCTCGCGGGTTTCAATTTTCTTGCCGAGGTATTCCGGCGTGCGGCCGACCATCAGCCCGGCGACGAACACCGCGATGATCGCGACGACCAGGAAACCGTAGAGCCCGCAGCCGACGCCGCCCGGCCAGATGCAGCCGGCGAGGATGTTGAACATCGGCACGAGGCCGCCGAGCGGGGTGAGGGAATCGTGCATGGCCACGACCGCGCCGGTTCCGGTGCCGGTTGTCGCGGAGGTGAAGAGAGCGGACAGCGCCTGACCGAAGCGGATCTCCTTGCCCTCAAGATTGCCGCCCGACGGATCGACGCCGAGGGCAGTCAGAAGCGGATTGCCGGAGGTCTCGGCCCAGTAAATCAGGCCGACGCCAACGATGAGGAAAATGGCCATCGTCGCCAGAATGGCGCGCCCCTGGCGCGTGTCGCCGACGGCGCGGCCGAAGGCGAGCACGGTGGCGATCGGAATGAGCAACAGCGACCAGATCTGCAGGATATTGGTGAGCGCGCTGGGATTCTCGAACGGATGGGACGAATTGGCGTTGAAGAACCCGCCGCCGTTTGTCCCCAGCTGCTTGATCGCCTCCTGGCTCGCCATCGGTCCGATGGCGATGACCTGCTTGGCGCCTTCGAGCGTCGTCGCTTCGACGGCCCCGGCGAGCGTCTGTGGCACGCCGAGGGCGACGAACGCAAGCCCCACGACGATGGCGAGCGGCACGAGAAGGTAGAGCGTGACGCGCGTGAGATCGACCCAGAAATTGCCGACCGTGGTCGCCGAGGAGCGCGTGAATCCGCGCACCACCGCGAAGGCCATGGCGAGACCCGTCGCGGCGGAGAGGAAATTGTGCACGGTGAGGCCGAGCATCTGAGTCAGATTGCTCATCGTCGACTCGCCAGAGTAATTCTGCCAATTGGTGTTGGTGATGAAGCTGATCGACGTGTTGAAGGCGAGGTCGGGGGCTACGGCGTCAAAGCCGCGCGGGTTGAACGGGAGCAGGCCCTGGAGCCTCTGGACCGCGTACAGAAGGAGAAAGCCCGCCACGGAAAAGACGAGCATCGCGATCGTATAGACGAACCAGCCCTGCTCGCGCGCCGGGTCCACCCCGGCCAAGCGGTAAAAGCCGCGCTCGACCGGTCCGAGGACTGGACTGAGAAAGTTTCTCTCGCCTGCGTAAACGCCCGCGATGAACCTGCTGAGCGGCACGGCGCAGCCCAGCACCAAAGCGAGCACAAGCGCGATCTGCGCCCAACCAACGAGCGTCATCGCATCACCTTTTCGATCTAGAATTTTTCGGGGTGGAGCAGCGTGTAAAGGAGGTAGAGGCCGAGCCCTACGGCGACGACCAGTCCGATGATCGGTTCACTCATCTGCCGCTCCTAAAGCTGACGCAGCGCGAGCGCGTAACCGCCCATCAACGCCAAAGCCGCTAAACCGAGCGCCACGAATGCGACGTCGAGCATAATCGTCTCCTTGCTGGAGCCGGTCTTAGCCCCGACCCGCGTAAGCTTTCGATTGCGAATTGGGCGGGCGAGCGTAAGGATTTCATAAGTTTCAGGGCGGATTGAAGTTCGTGCGGCGCGACTTTAGCGCGCGGCGTGGGGGAAGGTCGGAATCGCGACCGGCCAGATCCGAAGCGGCGCGGGACCAACGGCGAGAGCGAATTGATTAGGAAGGCTTCAAGAATATCGTTGATCGTATGTGTGTTATGCCCGCGGCGACAAATTCGTCGGTGCTAAGGCCTGGAAAGATGTGGTAGCAGGTTCGAATGCGCGTCGCGGACGCTGGGCCAGGATTAGTTGCGCAAGCTAGGCCTCGCGTCCATTGGACCATCCGTAACCATTTCGCGATCGTCCCGCGTCTGGACATCGCCTGGCTGGAACTCAGGAGAATAGCTTTGCTGCACATAACGGCAATGTCTCGGCGCCGGTGGCGCATCGCTGCGATCGCATGCGCTTTGCCGGCCGCAATGCTGCTCGCCGGATGCGGCAAGAAGCAGGAGGCCCAGGCCGTGGTCGGCCAAGTGATCGCTCATGTCGGGCCGGATGACGTCACTCAACAGGAGTTGGACAACGAGCTTCGTCTCGCCAACGTACCGGCCGACAAGCGCGGCGACGAGGTGCTCAAGGGAGCGCTGTCACGCATCGTCGAGCGCAAGTATCTGGTGCAGCAGGCGCTCGCGGCGAAGCTCGATCGCGAACCGACCGTCCATCTCGATCTCTTACGCGCGCATGAACAGATCCTTGCCGGCGCCTTCGTTCAGCGCGATCTCTCCGGCAAGATGAGTGCGGTTTCCAAGAATGAAATCGACAGCTACATCCAAGGCCATCCCAAGCAGTTCGACCAACGGGAGCTATTTCAGATCGACCAGATCTCTTTCACTGCGCCGAAGGACGTCGAGGCCCTCTCGGCGGCGACGAAGGACTTCAAGTCGCTCGATCAAGTTGAGGCGAAGCTGAACGAAATGAACGTCAAATTCAGCCGCGGCACCGCAACCCTGGACAGCGCCACGATGCCAGCCGAGATGCTGAAGGTGCTAGACGCCAGGAAAGCCGACGACATTTACTTCGTGCGCTCGAGAGGAAGCGCCAGCTTTTTCAAGGTGTCGTCAGTGGACCCGAAGCCGATGACCGGCGACCAGGCCAATGAATTCGCGAAACGCGAGGTCCGGGTGGATATCGGCCGGAAGGGCGCAGAAGCCATTAGCAAGGCCGCGTTGGCGGATTCCAAATTCGAAGGGGACTATGCCCGCATCATGACGACAGCGGCGCCGGGGGCTCCCGCTCCGGCGCCCGCAACAGAAGGTGAGGCGCCGGCTGGCGCGCCGCCGACGCCCGAGCCTCCCGCTTCTGACATCCAGAAGGAACAGCCGAAAAACTGATCGGGTCGGCCGCGGATCATTGGTCTCCGCCCCCGGCGCATCTAGCCCGTAAGATTATCAGGGCGTAATTCAGCCGAAGGGGTGGGGGTCACTTTGCTGGTCCGCGCCTGACCTTTTGCGATCATCATTGTGGAGGAATGCCGCGAGGATAACCCCGTGGCGCTTGCCGGCGACAGGTCCGGCAACGGTTCGAGTTGTCTGCGTCAAAAATAGCTAGGTGAGCGCGTCCGCACCTCTTGGAAACCATGGGTGGGGGTTGGATCGCCGCGGACCCGGACTATCGAGTGCGCTCGTGATCGCGTCGGGGCCGCGACTCGATCTTCCGGTGGTATCGGCCCTCGTCTAGATTCGCAGGCGATCGCAACCGTACTCGATTTTTCAGTCATCTGGGCCAATTTCTCGCCTGGTTTAGTACTATGAATTGAATCCGCTCGTGTCGTACCCGAGTGGCAGTGGTAAACACTTTTATCTTTCAGAGCATAACAGAAGCATGATATCGATTATCATGGCATTATACACGCCATGATCGTCTAGATGTCAGTGAGATTTTCCATGAAGACGCTTAGTTACGCTGTATTTCTGCTGCTATGCTTCGCTTTTCCTGCGCATGCGGCACAGGTCTATTCTGGCTGTGCAACCCCATCGCCAACGTTCAGGCACGTGTGGTACTTTGATCCGGTGCACGGCAAGACGGTGGCGGCCGGCGGCAATGGTTCTCAGGCCAGTCCGTGGAATAACCTCCAGGCTTTGGCTCAGGCGGAGCCGGGATACTCCTACCCGCTTCTCACCACAGCGCCTTATAATCAGACCCCCGTCCCCGGAAAACCCGCGGTCACCGCGACGGGCCCCAAGGCAGGCCCGATCGCGCCTGGCGACGAAATCCTGCTCACGAGCGGAAACTACGGCGACCTCTGGCTCAATATTTGGAATGCGCCGATTTCGAATTCCGATTTCATAACCATCGCAGCCGCGCAGGGTCAGACGCCCGTCCTGACCTCGATTTTGGTCGCCGGGACCAACAAGTGGGTGTTCAGCGGGCTCAAGGTGCAGAGCCTTCAACCCGCCGCGCGCAGTGGGAACGGGCTGGTCGAGGTCAAGGACGGGGGCGCGACGCTTCCGACGTCCGACATTGTGCTTCAGAATATGACCATCTCATCCCAGGACAACGCTCAGGCCTGGAGCAAAGCCCAATGGGTGGCGAATGCGCGTAACGGCTTTCAAGTCATGAGCTCCGCCGGCGGCACGAATACGAGGTGCGTTTCGTTCACCGGGTCGCATATCAGCAATGTCAGGGTCGGCGTTGCGATTACGGCGAACCAAGTTCTGTTCTCAAACAACCAGATCGACCATTTCGGCGACGATGGAATCGACTACGCGGCAAGCAATCTCGCCATCACGAAGAATAACATCCACGACAACCTCGACATCGGCGACGGCAATCACGAAGACGCCATGCAGGGCGTGATCGGCACCCTCGCGCCCGGCGTCGCTGTGAACCATTTCCAGAACGTCCTGATCGACAGCAACCTGGTCCTCCGGCAGACGGACCCGGAGCTTGCTTTTCCTACCTATCTGCAGGGCATCGACGCCTCCAACTCGGATTGGACCAATGTCACCGTAACCAACAATGTTGTTGTCACGAGCGCCTGCTGGGGAATCGCCTACTCGAGCATCCATAGCAGTTTGATCGCCAACAATACCGTGGTCGAGGACGGTCTCGTTGTGACGCCGGGTTGCGCCGCCGGCATTTCAGTCGGCAACACAACGTATTTGGGGGCGCCGAGCAGCAACACCGCGGTCCGCAACAATCTCGAGAGCCGCCTCTCAGTCGACAATCTCGATAGCGGCGTTGAAGCCGATCATAACGTCGGCATCTCGGGCACAAGTCCAGAATTTAACTGGTACGTCGGCGGCGTCCCGCAATATTACGGCAACCCGGGAACGTATGCCAACGGCAACGTTATCGATACGGGCGGGGCGAAGAGCGAATTTGTCAACTTCAACCCCGCGACGCTGACTTTCAATGTCATGCTCAAGGCAGGCGCGCAGGCCATTGGACCAGGGACCGCGGCCGGGGCGCCGGCCGTCGACATCCTCGGCGTCACGCGCACAGCTCCCTACGCCGTGGGGGCCTATTCGTATCCCAGGTGAAAAGAAGCCTCGTCCAACTCTCGACAGGGGGCGGGCGCGGGGCTAACTTTTCGTTCCCTGCGTGCGCCTCCCCCATGCATGCGGCTCTCCAGCCCGTCGGTCGAGCCTCGGGAGGCGCTTGCGGGACGAACGCGGGAACTCGAGCGGCTGGCGCTCGAGCTTTACGCGCGAGGCCTGTCGACCCGCGACATCGAGGACACGTTTACCGACGAGACCGGCCGGCGGCTTCTGTCGCGGGCGGCGGTGAGCGAGATCACCGAGAAGCTTTGGGCCGAGTACGAAGACTTCTGCAAGCGCGATCTCTCCGAACACGCGGTGGCCTACCTGTTTATCCACGGCATCGCCGAGCGGCTGCGCCCGGGCCAGCGGCGAGAAGCGGTTCTAGCCGCCTGGGGAATCGGCCAAGACGGCGCGCAAATCGCTGCTTGGATTGATGGCCGGTTCTAGAGAGGACGTCGAGACGGTGCGCGCGTTCTTTCAGGACCTGCGCGCCAGAGGGCTCGGCTATCCGCTGCTCGTGGTCAGCACGGGGCGCCCGGCATCATCCGTGCGATCGAGGAATGCTTCCCTCGCTCGGGCCGCCAGCGCTGCCTGGCGCATCTAATCCGCAGCAATCTTTACTTTTGCGCGTTTGTCTTAACGGCCACCGGCTTGGCCCGGTTCGTGAGAGCGCTCATGGAAACACGAACCCGCTTCCCCAACGAACGGAGGATTGCGCGCCAATCTTCCGAGAAGAAATAGCTAAGGACCACCGCCGCGGTGCCGGCGAACGTCGCGAGGAGGAAATCTAGGAGAAGGTGGGAACCTAAAAAGCGAGCTGCAACCAAAGTGACGACCAAGAGTGTCGCCGGAGGCGCCAGAGGAAGAAGGTCCCTTCTTTTTATTCCGGAAGCCCAAAATATCGCGAACGCGTCAATCGTGCACCGCAAGCTCCAGGCGATAGCCGCGCCAACAATCCCGAAGGCGTGCGTCAGGCTCCAAAGGATGGCCAGAAACGGCAGAAATTCAATGATGTTGAGTTTGCCTGTCACATCGGCCCGCCCCTGGCTCTGCAGCAGGGTGAAACCGACGAAGGACAATCCAGCCATCCACATTCCGGGGAAGAGGAATTGCGCGACCGGGGCCGAGACCCCTGCGAAATCAGCGCCGATCCAATACCGAAAGAAGGTCGGCGAAAGAATAATCGCCGGAGCGCAAACGGCGGCAAACCCATAAGCCATGGACGACAGTCCACGCGCTGCCAGTACGTAGGCTGCGTCGCCGGATAGGCTGGACATGCGCGGAAAGAATGTGCGGCCGAACGCCACCGGGATGGCTCCACTGCGCAAAACAAGGTTCATAGGCACCGCATAGTGCGCAACCGCGCTGACCCCCATTGCGGACCCGATGATAAACTGATCAGCGGAAGCCAGCGCCGGATTGACCACATTCGTAGCGAACATCCAGCCACCGTAGCCGAGTAATTTCCGCGCCTCGCCCCAATCAATGGCGCGAAGCGAAAATGGCCCCTCCAAGACGATAGACGACAGCCAAGACCGCGATAGCCCCCAACCCCTGTGCGACGGCTTGGGTGGGAATGACGACCGTGAGAGATGGGCTGACGAACACGGCCATAATAACTGGCGCCACTTGTGTAATCGTTGTTCCCACGATCTGGATCCCATTCACGAGCGGAAACAGTTCGCGACTCTCAAGGGCGCCGGCGCCGGCGGTTGAGAGGAGCGTGAGGGGCAATAGGCAGGCGATCCAGGGCAGCGACCGGGAGACTTCCGATTTCAACGCATCAGGCACCGAAATGAAGTATTCGAGCAAGAATGCGCCGAATATAAATAAAACGGCGCCCCCGACGAGGCCAATAATAAAATTGAGACCGAGCGTAGTAAGGAGAACCCGCGCGCGCTCACTCTGCGGAGCATCTCGTAGCTTCGCGAGGGCGTTGGTCACCGCGCGGGAGAGCCCGAGATCAAGAAATCCGAAGAATCCGAAGAGCACCCAGGTGATTGATATTACTCCGTAGCGCGCCTCGCCAACATGATGGAGGTAGATCGGAATCGTCACAAAGGCGACCAGAATCCGTACAGAAGGACTTACAAGATTAACGATAAAACTTGTTCTAAGTGATCTCTTCGACATAAGTATCCTTTGACAGACCATAACATGGCGTTCGCCACGCCCTTAAAATTCAACGCTTTGAACCGTCAGGAACAAATCTGAAGGTCCTGGATCGAAGGCGACACATATTTGCTGGAGTCCAAAACTGATTTGGTCTTCCGTCAGTTGGCAATTACAGAGCGTTCGACATCCTTTGTGCGTCATTTGCCGATGAATTCGCCGCCTCCTTTAGGACAGGGCCCACCGCCCACCCTCAGCCCCAACGAAGGGATGAATTCGTTTTCGAGGAGGTCGAGATCGACGGATTGGGCTCCTGTAAGAGAACTGACCGCGGGAATGGTATCACCGACAGAGTTCCTGAGGGCATCAAATCGTCGCCGGCGAGCGTCCTCTTGTTGTCTAATGAATTTGGAATATCTGCGAGCGTTTAATTTGATCAACCCGAGAGTAACAAGTGGATTTATAATTTGCTTCGTGCGGTACAATTTCATGGTATACTGTAACCTACTGTCTTTAGCAAATAATATCGACAATCCTTCAAGTCGAGCGCACTTACCCAAAATTTTGGCAGAAGGCGATTTTGCTCGATCTCCACTGAAAATCGGTCCTAACTTTCCTGGCCAATTGTACGCCTCCCGCGCTGAGCGGCACGTCGTAGTTGCTAGAGGTTTGGACTGGGGGCGACGCGCCCGCCCCCTGGACCAACCGATTCGTCCATCAGTTCCGTGACTTTGCTACATCTGTACTTGACACTGCCAAATCCGACTCTTCGAAGACCAGACCTCATAAGATTTTTCATCGCTGCGGGATTTCTTTTCCGGGGCCAAGACGGAAGGGCAAATAGAGGCGCACCATTCCATCGGCAAGGGCTAACTTCCTCTGTGGCGATGACCGAAAAACTCAGCCCTGCAGACCGGGGGATCCACATTCACACAATCGTCGAAAATTCGAGTTTCTTATGGCTCGGATCGCGGCGCGCCGTGCTTGACAAGGTAGGCGGCGGCATGGTTCGTCCACGCGCCAACCTGAGGCCGCCGCAAGAAACGGAGCCGCTGGACAATAATTTCGAAGCTTACATAGGTCAAGGACGTCCCCTCGTGATAACTGTAGCCGCAGTCGTCGTAACGCGGAACCGTCCAGCGTTACTCAAGCGATGCCTTGCGGCAATTGACTCGCAGACTTACCCTACCAGCCAGATTGTGGTCGTCGACAATGCTTCTGATGAGCCGACGCGCGAGCTGCTCGCCGCCGAGGTTGCGCGCCGCGGCGCTGCGTTTAACCTAATTCGTTTGGAAGAGAACACGGGCGGGGCCGGCGGGTTTCACGCCGGAATGCGCGCCTGCCTGTCCCTTCCATGCACACACATGTGGCTGATGGACGACGATTGCGAACCCGATTCGCAGGCCGTCGCGGAACTGGTCGCGGCAACGGCTATCGTCGGGGAGGACGCGGTCCTCGGCGGGAACATCCTCGACCTCAATGACGAAAGCATCAATGTCCAATCGGTCAGTCAGCGGCTTGGAATGAATTGCTTGCCGCAGTATCCCCTTCATTTGGCGGACGGCCTGCTTGAGATGGGCGCGCTTACGTTCGTTTCATTTCTCGTTTCCGTCGACTTGGTGCGGAAAGTTGGATTGCCGTTAAAAGAGTTCTTCATTTGGGGAGATGATACCGAGTATTCGCGTCGTCTCGCTCGCTTCACCAGGCTTTATCAGGTTGGGAAAAGTAAGACAAAGCATTTGAAGTCAGG
The DNA here is from genome assembly GCA_963756955.1 of uncultured Alphaproteobacteria bacterium. Classification (GTDB taxonomy): domain Bacteria; phylum Pseudomonadota; class Alphaproteobacteria; order Rhizobiales; family Beijerinckiaceae; genus Roseiarcus. Next base: position 233,972 of record CAVWPU010000041.1, on the reverse strand, counting down.
AGATGCATCCCAGAGCTTATTTCGAGAACAAGATCGTGATAAGATATGGCAGTATCATTGGTTTTACAGGAACAGACTTTTTATAAACTTGAAATATGACGGGGTATTCTCGGTCAATACGATTAAGTTTGTGTTTAGATCTTTTAGAGATATGTTCTTGTCTATTCGAGATGGAAAATTCGCTATCGCGAAGTGTCAAACGATACTTTATGGTCTATGTTCCGGAATTGGATTTGCGCTGTCGATGCCGAAGAAAGACATGTTCGGTCTTTTAGACCGATAAGCAAAATCAGCTTCGGTCGCTTTGCGCGTTACAATCAATGGCTTCTCAGCGGCGGCACGAAGAATGCCGGAATGTCGGAGCCCCCGGCGATGCGTTTGAGCATTCCATCGGCGGCGGTTAACGCTTCGCCGATCGTCACGTCCATATCGAGATAACGATAAGATCCCAACCGCCCGACGAAGGTCACGCCGGGCGTCGCCATCGCCCGATCGACATATGTCCCCAGCATCGCTTCTTCGTTCGTCTGGCGGATCGGGTAATAGGGGATGTCGTTTGGACCGCAGGACCGGCTGAATTCGCGATACAAGATCGTGCCCTCGAACTGGTCCTTTTCCCAGGGAGCGAAGTGCTTGTGCTCGGTTATGCGGGTGAAGGGGGTGGCTTCGTCGCAATAATTGATGACGGCCGAGCCCTGATAGTCACCCTTCGCCCTGATCACTTCGAAGTCGAGGGTGCGGTAGCCGAGTCGGCCGGAACTGTAGTCGAAATAGCGGTCGATCGGGCCGCTATAAACGACATGGGCGAACGACTCGGTCAAATCTTCGTACCGCGCGCCCAAGCGCAATTCGAGGCGCGGGGTGTCCAGAATCGCGGCGACCAGTTCGGTGTAGCCGCGCTCCGGCATCGCCTGATGGGCGTGAGCAAAATAGGAATCGTCGTAGTTGAACCGCAGCGGCAGACGTTTGAGGATTGAAGCGGGCAATTGGGTGGGGTCGAGGCCCCATTGCTTGCGGGTATAGCCACGGAAGAAGGCCTCGTAGAGTTCGGGCCCGATCATGCTGAGCGCCTGCTCCTCGAAATTGGCCGGCTCTGCGATCTTCCGGGTCTTCGAGGCGACGAAGGCGCTCGCCTCCGCGGGGCCCAGGGTTTTGCGGAAGAATTGGTTGATGGTGAGGAGATTGACCGGCAGCGAATAGACCAACCCGCCGCTGACCGCCTGCACCCGGTGCCGGTAAGGGCGCATCACCCCGAACTGCTGCACATAGGCCCAGACGCGCTCGTCGCCGGTGTGGAAGATGTGGGGCCCGTAGACATGCGTCATCACGCCGGTCTCCGAGTCGCGCTGCGAATGGCAATTGCCCGCAACATGCGCGCGCTCGTCGATGACGAGCACTTCGTGACCAGCTTCGGCAAGAGCGCGGCCGATGACCGCGCCGCTGAATCCAGCGCCGACGATGCAATATCTCATTCCGTCGATGTCCGATTGTTGTTCTGGGGAGAGCTACGCCATTCTAGCAGGCTGTCGGCGACCTGTCCTGCTTGGCCGAGGGACGCATATCGCCCCTGCGCGCCGAGGGAGGGCAGGCGCAAACTGCTGAAAAAACTTAAGTCGCTAGCGGGGGCGCGGGCTTTCAACGGGCAGTCTCGACTCAATTCCCAAAATGGCGGTAGAAGCCGGTCCCGGCCTTGCGCCGGCGAGTCCCACGAACAATGTACTCGGCTGGCTGAAAGATCTTCCCCTCCCGAGCCAAACGGAATCCCGCGCAGATGAAACCCATCCCATTTCGCTTGAGCCTGTCGACGCCTTTGATTGCGGCCATGCTCGCCTTTCTCTCGCTAGCCGCAATCGCGTCGCCCGCTCAGGCGCAGGCTGCTCATCGCATCGAGGCCTATTACGGCCAGCTGATGCCGACGCTCAAAGCGGCGGGATCGCTCAGCGTTGTCGAACGCGATCGTCGCTTCTCGCCCGCTATCACATCGGCCTTTGACATCGGGACCATGGCGAGGCTGGCGACAGGACCTGCCTGGAGCAAGTTCTCAGGCGCCCAGCAGGCCGCGGTTCGCGACGCCTTCGCCCGCTTCCTCGTTGCCGAATATGCCCATCAGGTGGGCGACTACTCGGGAGAAAGCTTCGTCGTCGATCCTCAGACGAGCCCCGCCTCGGGCGGCGGCGAAGTCGTCAAGACCAAATTGCTCCAGCCTGGCGGGCGGACCGTTCAGATCAACTATCTCGTTCGCGGCGGCCGCATAATCGACGTCTATCTCAACGGCACGATCAGCGATCTCGCGACGCGACGCGACGAATTCGCCTCGATTCTCGCCGGCGGCGGTGGCGCGGACGCTCTGGTCAAGACCTTGCGTGAGCGGACGGCGAGCCTGCTCGCTGGCTAGCCGAGCGGCTTGCCGTCTTCCGCGAATGTCCTGATCGTCTGCGGACTGAAGCGCGAGGCGGCGATCATCCGAGGACCGGGGCGGACTGCGCTCTGCGGCGACGCGCCAACCCTGCGCGCCGAGACTCGCGGAGGCTGCAGAGCCTCCGGCCCTCGCTCGTGGTCAGCTGGGGTTTGTGCGGCGGGCTCGATCCGCGGCTCCGTCCCGGCGACCTCATTCTCGGAACGGAGGTCGTCTCGGATGAGGGCGATGTCCGAACCGACGAGGCCGTCACGGCGTCGCTCGCCGAGCGCCTGCTCGGAGCGGGTGTCCGCGTTGGCGTCGAACGCTTCGCCGCCTCCGACGCTCCCGTACTGACCGCCGCCGCCAAGGCCGGCCTGCGGCGCGCTACGGACGCGTCGGCGGTCGACATGGAAAGCCTGATCGCCGGCCGCTATGCGCTCGAGCACAGGGCGCCGTTCGCGATCCTGCGCGCGGTTTCAGACCCCGCCGAACGCGACTTGCCGCCGCTCGTGTTGAAGGCGGTTGATTCCGACGGCGGGATCGACGCGCTCGCCGTCATCGGAGGGCTGATTCGCTCTCCGGGTCAGTTCGCAGCGCTGCGCGCCGCCGCGAGCGACAGCCGGGCCGCTTTCCAGGCGTTAAAGCGCGGGGGCCTTCTTCCGGGCCTTTTCCTCGGCCTCGGCGCGGCGGATGTCTGACAGCTTCTGGGCGACATTCTTGTCAAATACGTACTCGGCCTCGCGCTGGCCGTCGAGCGGGATGTCCGGGGCCATCGGCCCCGTGGTCTTGACGCCCATGAGCGCGACGCGCGCGGCTTTCCAGGGCTTCGTCACCGTATCGCGCACGGCCGTCGCCTCGAACCCGCTATGGACCATGCAGTCGGCGCATTTCTCGTAATTGCCGGTGCCATAGGCGTCCCAATTCGTGTCGTCCATCAGCTCCTTGAAGGTCTTGGTGTAACCTTCGCCGAGCAGATAGCAGGGCTTCTGCCAGCCGAACACGGTGCGGGTCGGATTGCCCCAGGGCGTGCAATGGTAGGTCTGGTTGCCGGCCAAAAAATCGAGGAACATGGTCGACTGTTGAAAGGCCCACTTGCGGCCCTTGTCGCCGCGCTCGAAGATCGAGCGGAAGAGCTGCTTGGTCGCCGAGCGGTTGAGGAAATGCTTCTGGTCGGGGGCGCGCTCGTAGGCGTAGCCCGGCGACACGGTGATGCCGTCGACGCCAAGCTCGGTCACCGTATCGAAGAAGGCGGCGACGCGCGCAGGGTCCGCATCATTGAAGAAGGTGCAGTTGATGGTGACGCGGAAGCCCTTGGCCTTGGCCGTTTTGAGCGCCTTGACCGCGCGGTCGTAAACGCCTGGCTCGCAAACAGACTTGTCGTGCATCTCCTGGTCGCCGTCGAGATGGATCGACCAGGTGAAATAGGGGCTGGGCTTATATTGATCGATCTTCTTTTCGAGCAGCAGCGCATTGGTGCAGACGATTGCAAACTTTTTGCGCGCAATGACGCCCTCGACGATCTTCGCCAGGTCTCTGTGCAGCAGCGGCTCGCCGCCCGCCATGACGACCACCGGCGCGCCGCACTCGTCGACCGAGGCCAGCGCATCCTCAACCGAGATGCGCTTATTGAGAATGGCGTCGGGATAGTCGATCTTGCCGCAGCCGGCGCAGGCGAGATTGCACCGGAACAAGGGCTCGAGCATCAACACCAGCGGATAGCGCTTGCGGCCAGCGAGATGCTGCCGAACCACATAGGCGCCGACTCTTACAATTTGCCTGAAGGGTATGCCCACGAGCGATCCTTGCGAAAAAGAATTAACTGACGGGCTCATTCCGAAGTTCCGCCGGCAGGCGGAAGCTTACCGTCTCCGCCGGGCCGTCGAGAACCGAAACTTCCGAGGGCGCGAGCGCCGACAAGGCGCGAACCACGTCTTCGACGACGACCTCAGGCGCAGACGCGCCGGCCGTCACCCCGACGACAGCGGCGTTGCGCACCCATTCCGGGTCGATCTCGCTGCTGTCGGCGACAAGATAGCTCGGAATGCCCACCTCGTCGCCAATCTCGCGCAGCCGATTGGAATTCGAGCTGTTCCGTGCGCCCACGACAATGATGACGTCGGCGACCTGGCACAATTCGCGCACCGCCGTCTGTCGGTTCTGTGTCGCGTAGCAAATGTCGCGAACGTCGGGGCCGACGACGTCGCTGAAGCGACGGCCCAACGCAGCGATGATTCCGCGCGTATCGTCGACGCTCAACGTGGTCTGCGTAATGTAGGCGATCGGCGTGTCGACCGCGATGGGCAGCTTCTCGACATCGTCTTCGTCTTCGACGAGGTGAACCTGGCCGTCGATCTGACCCAACGTTCCCTCAACCTCGGGATGCCCGTCATGACCGATGAACACCAGCACCCGGCCCCGGGCGATGTAGCCGCGGCCCTGGTTATGCACCTTGGTGACCAGCGGACAGGTCGCGTCAATGGTCGGCAGAGCGCGCGCCTTGGCCTCGTTCTCGACGTCTCGCGAGACGCCGTGGGCGCTGAAGATCGTCATGGCGCCCGCCGGCACGTCCTTCAGGGTTTCGACGAAACGCGCGCCCTTCGCCTTGAGCGAATTCGACCACGTGGCGATTGTGGACGATCTCGTGGCGCACGTAGACGGGAGCGCCGTGCTTGGCCAGCGCCCGCTCGACGATATCGATCGCCCGAACGACGCCGGCGCAAAACCCGCGTGGCTGAGCAAGAATGATCTTCATTCCCCTGCCTTCTCGCCGAAGCCTCGATGGGGCTCGCCTGATGACAGGCTCATCCAAACCCGCGACCTCGCGACGAGCTCCAGAACGCCATCCATACGCGGCGAGCGGGGCCCGGACAAGAGACCTGGCTTCGGCCGTTTGCCGCATTGCAGCATGTGGGAGCGCGCGCCGATTTGTCCAGGCCGTTGCGGCCCAGGGCTCGCCACGCGAATTGTCGGCGCGGAATGCAACTTGAGGGCGAGCTCGGCGCAAGTAAACGTAAATAAAAGAAAGCAAAATTGCTTTCTTTTGCTTTCTTTTATTTACGTTTATTTTTCCGAATCGAGACTTTTCAATGGATTACGAGCGATTCAAACAAAAACATTCCTCGTTCTTCAACTCGCGTGTCGGGTTGTATGTAGAGATCTCAAACGCGCGCGCTCTGGCCCATGTAGCGATTCCTGCGCCTCCATCCAGGCGCTGGAAATTTATAGCACACGATCTAGGCTTCTGGCAAGCAGAAAGCCGTTTGTGAGCGGGAGGGCCGACGTGGCCGGAAGCGGCGGCGGCCGAGCCTTGGATTGCGAAGCCGGAGCCGCTACGTGTCGCGGCCAATAAACCACGGGGTCGCTACGATGAAGGTCTCGACGTGCTCCGGGGAAGCGAACGGCCCCACCATCTGGCCTGAGTGTCGATCCTCGAAGGCGATCCCCTCGACCCATTCTCGTTCAACGAGATCGCTTTCGCCATTCCGGAATTCGAGGCCCTTGGAGCCTCAATCCGGCCGGCCCACGGATCAAGCGCGGCCGGGCGTCGCTTGAGCCGCCCATTTCCGGTTGAGCGCCAGGACCGCGGCGATGGCGGCCAGCGGGACAACCACCGCAAACGAGCCGATCACCGCGGTGGTCGTCGCCACGGCCCACAGGATCGACACAAGGTGCTCCATCATGCCGACGAGTTTCGACTGCGAATGACGGCGGAGCACGAGGCCACGACGCGACGGGGCTTGGCGCCAGAGATTGACCAGCGCGGCCGAGGCGATGGCGCCGGCGCCGAACACAAGCGCGCATAGGCCAGCCCAGGGCGAAGCGAGCGTCAATGCGGCGACCGGCAGGGCGAGAATGAGCGCGATCGGCTGGCCGATGGCCGCGATCTTGGCGCGCTCGATGACGGCGCGCGGCAGGGGCGCGGTCGTCAGGAAATCCGGCGCGTCCTCGGCCGAGAGCGCGATCCAGGCGAGAGCGCCCCCGAGTTGCGCGGCGATCACCACGAGCGCGGGCGTGAAGGCGACCCCGACCGTGCCGGTTGGGCCTCCGCTGCGCCATAAGATGACGGCGAGCGGGGTGGTATAGGCGGCCTGCAGAAGAAGCTGCGACATGAGCCAGGGATCGCGCCAGACGACCCGCCGCTCCTTGATTCGCAAGGCGGCGCTGGCGCTGACGCCGAAGCGCGCCGCCCCCCTGGCCGCGACCCCGGCATGAGCGGGCGCGCCCGCTGACGCAATCGCCGCGCGCGCGAATCGCTCCCCGAACAGCCGGCATGCGAGCGCAAAAACGAGCGCGCCGAAAGCCATCCAGACGAGAAGCGCCCGAGGATCGCCCGCCGCCGCGCGCACCGGCGCCCACAGGACGCCGTGCGCCGCGCCCATAGCGTTTGTGGGCGCAAGAGCCGCGAGGACCCTGGCGCGCAGACCCTCAGGCAGCATGGCGACAACCTGCGCCCCGATCACGGCGGATGCGCCGATCGCGGTGGCCGCGATCTGGCCGAACAGGCGCGCGCGACGCGGGCCTGCCGCCAGAAACAGGGCCATTGCGACAATGACTCCCAGGCCGGTTCCGGCAAGCCCGGCGGCAAGCAGCGCCGGATAGAGGGCGAGCCAATGCGGATGGCCCCTAAGAGCGGCGACGTCGGCGACCGGCGCCAACAACAGCGCGACCGATGCGACGGCCCCGACCGCAATCGACAAAGCGCGGGCGGCCAGCAGAGCATGCGCATCGACCGGCGAAGCGAGGATCAGCTCGAGGTCCGAGCGGCCAAACAAAGCGCGGGTGAAGTCGGCGATCGACTGGCCCATGATCCACGGAAGCACGAGCGCCGCGCCGCTGGCGAAAATCGCCGTGACCCGCGCGGCGCCGTCGGGGCCATCCTCAATGCGAATCAGCCAGCCCGCGACCGGATAGGCCGCGACATGGAGCCCCGCAAACAGAAGAGCGATCAGAGCCGCCAGCCTGGGGAGTGACAACGAGCCGAACATCGACGCGAGGCTGCGCGCGCTCAAGCGCAAATCGTGCAGGACGAAACGAGGAAAAGCGGCCAAAGAGCGAATCCGGCGCCGAATCACGCGGCGCGTCCCGCCTGAGAGGTCAAACCGAGGAACACCGTCTCGAGCGTCGCCCCGCCCGCGCCGCTGCCAGCGCGCAGTTCATCGAGCGTCCCCTCGGCGATCATCTTGCCGCGGGCGATGATGCCGATCCGATCCGCGAGCCGCTCGGCGACCTCGAGGATATGCGTGGTCATGATGATCGTCGCGCCGGCCCGCACCCGATCGGTCAGGATGTCCTTCACCTGCCGCGCGGCGGCGGCGTCGAGGCCGGTCAGCGGCTCGTCGAGCATCAAAAGCCGGGGCTCGTGGATGAGCGCCCCGGCCAGCGCCAGCTTCTGCCGCATGCCGCGCGAGAAGCCTTCGCAGCGCTCGCGCCGATTCGGCCATAAGCCCAGGCTTTCGAGCAGGTCTTCCGCGAGCCGCTTGGCGCGCCGCGCTTCGACCGACCATAAGCCGGCGACGAATTCGAGATATTCGAGCGCGTCGAGCTTATCGTAGAGCATCGGCTCGTCGGGCAGCCAGGCGACGATGCGCTTGGCCTCGATCGGCGAGCGGCGGGCGTCGATGCCGAAGATCTCGATGTCGCCGGCGTCGGCCGGCAGAAGGCCCGCGACCAGGCGCAGCGTCGTGGTCTTTCCGGCGCCGTTGGGTCCGAGCAAAGCATAGAATTCGCCAGCCTTGATCGCGAGGTCGAGCCGATCGACCGCTGGCCGACTAAAGCTCTTGGTCAGCGATCGCAGGACAAGGGCGGGAACGTTGTCAGCAAGCATTTAGGCTGTCTCGGCCATGAACTATGCAACCGAGAGTAGAAGCCGACGCTTGATCGGGCCTTAAGGTCGGCCCTTCACGCTGGAGACAAATCGCCGGAACACCCCGGCCGTCCTAGTCTCACTCAGCGGCCGACTGGACGGAGAGGCCAACGACTCGGAGCGGCGCGAAGAGCCAGCCGCAGCCGCTATGGGCCACAAGCGCAAAAAAAACCGGAGGAAAGTCGCCTTTCCTCCGGCCTAAACCCGCTCAGACTGAAACGTTCAGCTCAGAACTTGTAGTTCACGCCAGCGCGGAAGATCGACGCGTTGTAGTCGAGTTTGCCGCTCACGACGGCGCCCGGGAAAGCGATGGCCGAAGCAGCGTTTCCGATGCTGTTGAAGCTGCTGCTGCCGAGGTCGGCGTACAGATATTCGCCTTTGATCGTGATGTTGTTGGTGATCGCGTATTCGACACCGCCGCCGATCGTCCAGCCGACGCGGGTGGAGCTGGGGCTGCCGGTCCAGAAAGAGCCGGTCGTCGAGTTCAAACGCGCTGAAGTTTGACGTGCCGCCGCCGTAAGCCACACCGCCTGTGGCGTAGATCATGAGGCGATTGTCGGGAGTGGCGACGAAGCCAACCCGGCCGCGCGTGGTCCCGAGCCAGCTCAGGCTCGCCTTGCCGTTGACGCTCAAGAAGTCGCCGGAGAGGAGAGCCGGAACGCCCGCGCCGCGAAAGGGAGTGCCGACGTTGTTGAACGACTTGCTGACGGTCGACCCATCGAAGTCGGTTTCGACACCGAGCACGAAGGCGCCGGTCTGCCAATTGTAGCCCGCCTGTCCGCCGCCGAGAAATCCGGCGCTTTGCGATCCGAGACCGCCCGGGAACCCGGCGCTGACAAAGCCGAAACCCGCGGTCGGGTCGGCCAGCGAGGCGCTACGGCTGCCGCTCGGCCACAGGCCGCCTGCGTTCAGACCCACGTAGAACCCGGTCCAGGTGAACGGTGGCGGCACGAACACCGGCGCCGGCGCCTCTTTTCTGGTCGGAAGATCGGCCGCCTGAGCAGCCACCGCTCCGGCTGCGGTCAGCGCCGCAACTGCGACACCCTTAAGCCAGCGATTCATCATCTTGTGGTCTCCGTTTGTGGCGCGACGCCGTACGCAACACGCGTCACCCCGCCGCCTTTAACAATGAGCGGACTATAGGATTCCGATCCATACGAGTCTACCTGACTCTCGCCGTCTAAAAGCATTTGTGGGCCAATGTGGCAAATGCGCCACAGAACGGTAACCTATTGGTAACCTTTGTTAAACGACGAGACTTGCCAGCAGCACAGCGATCACCCCGGTCAGGAAAACGCCATCGAAAGTTCCTGCGCCGCCGATCGAGGCCATGGGAGCGCCGAGACTGCGCAGCCGGCCGAGATTGGCGAGATCGGCGCCGATCAGCACGCCAAGGCTGCCTGCGATATAGGCGAGGGGCGCCGCGAATCGCCTCGAGAGCACCGGGGGCGACCCCCGCGGCCAACAGCGGCGGAGCAAAAGTCGGCACCGATATGCCCACGCCCGGAATCGGCGTCGCCATCCGATGGACTACAAAGGCGACAATCGCCGTCGATACTGCAGCGAGCCCCCAAAGCTCGTAGCGCATCAGGAGGTAGACCGACAGCATGAGCGGAATGACCGCGCCTCCGACATTGATCGCCAGAATAGCGCCAGGCCAATCGACCCGACTGGGGCCAAAAACGGCACGCCGAAGAGTTCCACCACCTCCCGCGACACGACGTGCTGCTCCGGCAGGCGCACCAACGGCAGATTGATGTAGGAGCCGAGAAGGGAGCCGAACAGCACCAGCGTCGCGACCCGCGGATCGAGGCCGAGCGCGGAATAAGCGTGGCCCAAGAGCCCGATCTGGATGAAAAACATCAGGCCGAGCAGAATCGCGAAGAAGAGAGTTGCGACGCCCGCGCCGAGCGGGAAGTCGTGCGTGTGGGCCACGGTGTCGGCGTCCGGGTTGCGCGCCGGCAGACGGCCGGCGAAGGCTTACACGTGAGCGAGCGCCGCGATGATCTTGTCCGCCTGCGGCTTGAGCGTCTCGGCGCTTTGGAATGGGCCCCCTGGCGGACGGATCGAGACGCCCGTCCAGCACGGGAGCAGGTGAAAATGCAGATGGAAGACCTGCTGCCCGCTCGCCGGCTCGTTGAATTGCTGAAGCAAGAGCCCTTCGGCCCTCATGCCGGCCATCACTGCGCGCCCGACCTTCTGCACCGACGGCATGAAGCGCGCCAATTCTTCGGGCGGCAGGTCTAACAGCGTGCGGGCGGGCGACTTCGGGATGACCAGCGTGTGGCCTTCGGCGCGCGGCATCACGTCCATGAAGGCCAGCGAGACGTCGTCCTCATAGACCTTCACGCAGGGCATTTCGCCCCGAAGGATCTTGGCGAAGATGTTGTCGGGATCATACTTCGGCGTCAAACGATTCTCCCTGGCGTTCGTCCCCTCGCTCGCCGCCATCGCCGCGGCGGAAGGGCGCGTATTCCTGATAATGGGCGATGGTGCGCTCGACCGCTTCTCGCTCGTGTCCGAGATAGTCGGCGATCGCTCGTCTCAAGCGCGCGTCGGCGAACTCGTGCGCCGAATAGGTGAGGGTCGGCCGGTAGCCCCGCGCGAGCTTGTGCTCGCCCTGCGCGCCCGCTTCGATACGGCGCAATCCGCGCGCAAGCGCGAAGTCGATCGCCTGATAATAGCAGACCTCGAAATGCAGGAACGGCCGAAGCTCGATCGCGCCCCAGTTCCGGCCATAGAGCGCGTCGTCGCCAATGAAATTGATCGCGCCCGCAATATACCGCCCGGCCCGGCGGGCCATCACCAGGAGTACGCGATCGGCCAGAGTTGACCCGATCAGTTCGAAGAAAGCGCGGGTGAGGTATGGGCGCCCCCACTTTCGCGAGCCCGTATGCATGTAGAACTTGAAGAAGGCGTCCCAGTGCTCGGGTCGAATCGCAGAGCCGGTCAGCGGCTCGATCGTGACGTCGCCATCCAGCGCGTCGCGCCGCTCGCGTTTGATCGCCTTGCGCTTGCGCGAGGCCAACGCCGCGAGGAAGTCGTCGAAAGTCGCGAAGCCATCGCAGGAGAAATGGAACTGCTCGCCATTGCGGATCAGAAAGCCGGCCTTGGACAGCCGCTGGCTGTCTTCGAGAGTCGGGAAAGTGATGTGAATCGACGAGGTCTTGGTCTGTTTGCGCAATTGGCCCAGCGCCCCGATCAGGGCGTCACGCGCGCCCTCGGGCGCATCGGCCGCGACAAGCAGCCGCCGTCCCGTAACGGGCGTGAACGGGACGGCCACCTGAAGCTTGGGATAATAATCGCCGCCGGCGCGCTCATAGGCGTCCGCCCAGGCGTGGTCGAAGACGTACTCGCCCTGGCTGTGGCTCTTGAGGTAGCAGGGGGCGGCGGCGACCATGCGATCGCGCGCGTCCTCGACGACAATATGCGCGGGCGTCCAGCCCGAGCGTCCGCCAACCGAGCCCGACGCCTCGAGCGCATGCAAAAAGGCGTGGGTGATGAATGGATTGAACCGTTCGCCCTCGGCCTCTTCGAACGATCGGCCCGGCGGATTGGCGCAGGCGTCCCAAGCGGCCGCATCAATTGCGACGATCGACGGAACAACGCGCGCGGTGAAGGTCGTCGAGGACATGGGCCGTCCGGTCTCGGTGGGCGCCGCCATCCTAGAGCATGTCGCGTTCGGGCGGTATCGTCGCGCGGCCGGCGCGACCGATCCGACTGGATCGCGGCTGCGCCCTTGCTGAGAAACGATTCAATAAAGGCAAATAAATGAAAGCAGAATGGCTTTCATTTGCTTTTATTTACTCGAAACCGGACTTTTCAATTCGGCGCTCCGGCTCGGACGGTCCCAGCGGCGGCGACGGCGCGGCGATGTCGACGACCTCGCTGCGTTTGACGCCGATCGCGCTCGCCAGCAGCTTAAGCCGGTCGCTCACCACCTCGCTGTCGGGAGCCCGGGCGGCTGTCGTCACCTCAAGCCGAACGCAGTTTGAATCGATGCGCAATCGCGCGCTTTCGAGCACGGCTGGCACGCCGCCGGAAAAGCGATAGGCGAGCAGAATGGCGCGGCCCAGTATCTGCGCTCGCCGGCGCTCCGATTGCGTGAGCAGCTTGATGGCAGGACTCAGCCACGGCGCGTCCGGCCGGCCGACGTAGCGGGCATGTATGGAGGCGGCGACGAACACGCGCTCAGGGTGGGTGACGCCAATAAAGGGAAACTCGAGCAGCCGACGAAAGCTCTCTTCCGCCCGAAGGTCGGCAGCGTCTCTCCAGGCGAGATCGGACAGAGCGCAGACAGCGACGCGCAGCCTCTTCTCAGGCACCGTCTCTTCAGGAAAGAGGCCCTCCGTCCATGATGCGAGTTCAGGGGCGAATTCGGGCACCCGGGCAAGCGGCAAGCCAATCAGCTGCGCGCCCTCGACCAGCGGATCCAGATATTGCTCCTCCCGGCTCAGCTGCGAATAGAGAAACCCCTCGCGCAGGCCGAGGGCGGAAAAGACGACGCGGTCAGGCTCCAGATGTTTCAGCACCCGATCGAGCGTCAGCGCCGCCGCCGGCAATGTGCGCGCCCGGCGTTCCGACACACCCGGAGTCGCCGAGAGTTTCGCCGGCGACAGGCGCGAAATCGCCCGGGCGAATTCTCGCGCTTCGGCCGCGCTGAGCGTATAGCCGTGCACGACTTTGACCGGCGCGCCGATGGCTTCCAGATGCGCTTTCGCGAGCGCGCGCCAGCCGCCGCCGACCGGATAGAACACGGGCCTTGCCAGCGCCTGCGGCAGGCTCCGCCGCAGAATCTCGTCAATCCGCCGCTTCGCCGCCGAAACGCCCTCGGACAACATGGCTTCGACCGGCAGAGCGCCAAGCGGCATACTGACCCAGCGATCCCCGACGCGATCATCAATCGCTTCCGCGACTTCGAGACTGCCGCCGCCCATGTCGCCGACCGTCCCCACGGGGCGGAAGAATCCCGGAAATCACGCCAAGCGTCGCGAACCGCGCTTCCTCAGCGCCACTAAGGATCCGCACCTTCAGGCCGGACTCCGCCTCAATGGCCGCGGCGAGCTTTGGGCCGTTCGAAGCCCGACGCATCGCCTCCGTCGCCACGGCGTCGATTCGGCTGACGCCCATGGCGTCGGCGATGGCGCGAAATCGTCGCACAGCCTCAACCGCACGACGAAAGTGGTCCGGCGCGATCGCGCCGGTCTCGGCCAGCCCCTCGGCGAGGCGGGCAGAGCGATTTTTCATTGAAGCGCGGCATCGGCGCGCGGCCAAGTTGATCGTAGACCATGAGCCGGATCGAGTTCGAGCCGATGTCGACGATCGCGTACGGGCGTCTGTCGGCTTGTCTCGCGCGCTCGGGGTCAAGCTCAAGCGGCCGCGGCGGCTCTTTCGACGTGTGAACCCGTCTATCCGCCATCGCGCTGTCTCCGCTTCGAGGTTTATCATAGGCGAACGGCGACGGCCTGCCGACGGTTCCTCATCATCGCCCATTCAGACGGCGACCGGAGCGCCCGTCCGGACCGAGCGCAGCGCCGCCTGGCAGAGCCTGAGCGACAAAAGATTGCCGCGCGCCGAGTTCAGCGGCTCGCGGTCCGTCCTCGATCGCGCACAAGAGTTCGCCCATCGCGCCGGCGAAGCCGTCGTTGAACCAGGAGCCGCGCAAGCAGCGGGCCGGGCGACGCCGGCTTCGGTATACAGCTCGACCGCCTGATGGCCGAGGTCGGGGCCCTGGCTGAAGGCGACGCCGTTCGTCGCCGATGACCGACGTCGAATCGCGCGCGCCGTAGCGCGTCGCGCCGTCGAAAACGAGCGAGGCCTGACCGCCGTCAAAGGCGACAAGCGCCTGGGCGAAGAGCGGCGGCCGCGCGGTCTGGCCCGCCGGCGCGGGCCGCCGTCGCATGAACGAAACGGGCGCGGTCGCCGATGACGCTCGCGAGAAAATCGAACCAGTGGATGCCGAAATCCCAGAGGATGAGATCGTCCATCGCCTCGAACGCGGTGCCGGCGATCCAGCCATGATTCCAGCGGATCTCGACATGCACGCCGGTCACCTCGCCGATCAGGCCGGCGCGCACGGCCTCGCGGATATAAGCGAGATGCGGCGCCCAGCGGCCGTTCTGGTTGACCGCGAGCTTGAGATCGCGCCGCTCGGCGAGTTCGACGAGTTCGCGGCCGTCGTCGATATCCTCGACGAACGGCTTCTGCGACAGCACATGCTTTCCCGCCGCGAGCGCGCGCCGCATCAGATCGAGGCGGACGTCCGGATGGGTCGTGAGGTCGAGAACGCTCATGTCCGGATCGCGGAGCAGCGCGTCGAAATCGTCGGTGATGCGCGCGTCCGGAAAATAGGCGTCGCGCCGCGCCCGGGCGCGCTCGAGATCGCGCGAGCAGATGGCGACGACGTTGAGCCCATGGCGTCGCGTAGGCGTCGAGATGCGCGCCGCTGATGCCGCCTGCGCCGACGAGCGCGATCGGATCGCTCGCGATCCCGCGGCATCGGCGGGCGATAGGGAAGGTCCGGCGCCGTCGATCTCGGCGGCGGCCTTGGCGACCAGCGCATAGTCGTCAGCCGATGGTCCGTCGGCCTTCCCCGCTTCGGTCGCGTCATGGCAGCAGCGCCAGCGTGCGCCGCTCGCGAGCGGAAAGCGCCGCGGTGTCGACGATGCGCTGCGCGGTGCGGCAAAGCGCCGGATCGAGCGGCCCCTCGAATGGCAGATCGCGCTCCTTGCAATGGAGCACGTATTCGACCGGCTTGCGGAACGGCGCCTTCAATTCGTCGACGGGAACTTGGCGGATCGCCGGCTCGGCGCGTGTCTGCAGCCCGACATGCGGGTCGTAATCGTAGCTCGAAATCGTGCCTTCCGAGCCGACGATGACGAAACCGCATTTGGGCTGCGGCTGGGTGGTCCAGGGATCGGTGAAGGTCGCCCCAGCGCGTCTCGAGTTTCGACAGGCCGCGCGCGTAGCGGCAAATGGTGATCGAATGCTCGTCGACTTCGAGCCCGTCGGGCTGGTCGACGACCGCGGTCACTTCGATCGGCGCCTCGCCGTTCATGAACCAGGTGCCGAGCGTCGCGCCGTAGCCGAGATAGTCGAGCAGGCTGCCGCCGCCCGAGGCCTTGCTGTACCACCACGAATTCGGCTTCTCGCGCCGCACCTCCTCGTCCGACACGGCGACCTTGTCGGCGCGGTGATAGAGCGGACCGCGGTTGCCGTCGTAGAAATGCACCTCGATCACCTCGCCGATGACGCCTTCGTCGATCAGCCGCTTGGTGGTCACGTGGGAGGGATACCAGCGCAACGGCCAGTTGACGGCGAGCCGCACGCCCGACTTCTTGACGGCCGCGAGCATCCGGTCGGCGTCGGCGAGCGAGGCGGCGAACGGCTTTTCGAGCAGCATGTCGACGCCGAGCGCGGCGACCTCCTCGACCACATCGGCATGGCGCGCGGTCGCCGGACAGAGGATGGCGAGATCGGGATGCGTCTCGCGCACGCATCGCGCGATATCGTCGATAGACGCGGCTCTGGGGAATGGAGAAGTTGGCGATCGCGTCGGCCATCCTCGCCTGGTCGTCGATCGCAGACGCCGACGATCTCCGCGTTTGGATGCTCGTGCGCCTCGCGCAGCAGGTCGCCCATGTGCATGTGCTCGAAGCTGACGCCGACGACGCGCCATTTTCGCATCTTAGCTCCTCCCATACGGTCTTCATCGTCGGCTTGCGCGGCTCGATCGTCTCCGCGTCGCGTCCGCGCACGGCGTGCTTCGCTGCGCCGCTGCTCGACGCGCAGCACCAGGCCATCGCCACCGCCAGCGTCGCCGACAGCGATTTGAACCCGGAGAAGCTCTCCTCCACCACCTCGACATAGGCCTTCGAGACCGGCACCAGCGGGCTGAACGCGCTGTCGGTCAGCGAGACGATGGGAACGCCGCGCTGCGCGGCCGACGCCGCCAGTTCCGGGGTGATGGAATTGTAGGGCGTGAAGCTGATCGGCGAGCACCGCGTCGGACGTCGCCGCGCAGCGCAGAAGCTCGAAGGCGGTCGAGCCGACGTTGTCGAGCGCGAGATTGCGCACGCCGAGATTGGCGAGCGCGAGCGACACATAGCTCACCAGCGAGAAAGCGCGCTTCGAGCCGATGATGTAGATCAGATCCGCCGCCGCCAGCGTCTCGCTCATCGTCTCGAATTGGGCGAGGTCGAGCCGATCGCGGACGCGGCGAGCGCGGCGGTGCGACGAGCCGATGAACCCGTCGACGAGGCGCGCCGCCTCGCTGCTCGAAGCGCTTTCCCAACGAGTCGCGGCTCTGTCCTCCGCCTGCGAGATGGGCCTTGAACACCTCTTGCAGATCGGAAAAGCCCGAATAGCCGAAGGCTTGCGCGAACCGCACCAGGGTCGAGGGCTGCACGCCCGCTTCGCGCGCGACGCTGGTCACAGTGCCGAGCGCGACGGCGGTCGGATGCTGCCAAAGATGGATCGCGACCTGGCGCAGCTTCTTCGGCAGGCGCGCCGTTCCGGACGACAGCACCGCGCGCAATTCCTCGTAGCTGCCGGGCCGCGAATAGCCGAGCGCCGCGCCGACGCCGGCGTCCGCAACCGCGTCGGCGCGCGCGATGGTTCGGCGGCTATTCATCGTTGAGCCGTTCTCGGAGATAGCCGCGCGGCGTCGCCGCCGAGCAGACCGCGCAGATGCGCCGCGCGATCGGGCCTCGACGACCTGCGGTCGCGCCATGTCCACGCCGAAGATCGGGACTATGGAGAGAACAGCCCTCGCGAGTTCGGTCCAGTCGGCATTCTTTTCGCCGATCGCGATGACGCTCTCCGCCCAGGGGTCCGACGGCGCCCAGCGCGCGCCAAAGCGCCGCGCGCCGCTCAAGCACATAGGCGATCCAGCTGGCGACCGCGAGCGTGAGCAAGCCGCGCCGGCTGGCCCGCCGCAAGCCGCTCGCGCAACGGATCGACGAGACGCTGGACGATCTTCTGCGATCCGTCCGTGCCGATCTGATGGCATCGATGGCGGATCGCGGTGTTGCGGATGCGCGCCATCGAGTGATCGATGTAGGGCGCGACCTCCATGCCCGCGACCTTCGGCAGCGTGGTCGCGGTTTCCCGCTCGAGCATCCTGCGCGTGAGCGCGGCCAGCACGGGATCGGCGGCGGCCTCGATAGCTGAATTCGTGGCCGACGAGCGCGCCCTGATGCGCCAGCGTCGATTGCGCGGCGTTGAGCACGCGCATCTTGATCTGCTCGTAAGGCTTCGCGTCGGCGACGAACTGCGCGCCGGCGAGATCCAACGGCGGCCGCTCGCCGGCGAACTTGTCCTCGATCACCCATTGCCGGAACGGCTCGCCGACCACCGCGGCGGGGTCGCGCGCGCCGAGCGCCTCGGAGACGCTGTCGATGTCTTCCGGCGTCGTCGCCGGCACGATCCGGTCGACCATCGTCGAGGGGAATGTGACGCGGTCCTCGATCCAGCGCGCCAGCTCCGCCGATCGCAGCGCCGCGAATTTGAGCATCGCCGCGCCGAGCCGCGCGCCGTTCGAGGGAACGTTGTCGCAGCTGATCAGCGTCAGTGGCGCTCCGCGAGGTCTGCCGCCGCCGCTCGAGCGCGAGCGCCAGCAGGCCGAGCAGCGTGCGGGGCGGAAAGCCGCCGTCAAGATCCGCGCGAAGCGCCGGATTGTCGATATCGAGCGCGCCGGTCGACGGGGTCAGACAATAGCCCTTCTCGGTCACGGTCATCGTCGCAACGGAAATCTCGGGCGCTGCCGAGCGCGGCGATCGCGGCGTCGGCGCTCGCTTTGTCCTTAACGTCGATCACGTGACGCAGCGCGCCGATGATGCGGGTCTCGGCGCGGTCGTCCTGCCTCAGCGTGCGGGAATAGAGACAATCCTGCGGGTCCAGGAGATCGGCGAGGTTTGGCGCTGTGAGGTTCACGCCGAGCACGCCCCATGGCCCGAAGCGGGCCTCGAGCATGTCGTCAATGAATTCTTCCTGGTGACAGCGATGAAAGGCCCCGACGCCGATATGCGCCATGCCGATTTTCAGGCTATCGCGATCATAGTGCGGCTGGCGCACCGATGGCCGCAGGTCCGGCAATACGCTGCGGGACAGGCGTCGCATCGCCTCAGTCCAGTGCGCCAAAGACGTTCTGCGTATAATCGATCAGCGCGCCTGACATCGGTTCCGAGGCGTCGGAGAGAAGGAATAGCGAGAGCCGCGCGACGTCCTCCGGATTGAGTAAGCGTCCGAACGGCATGCTCGCAGCGGCCTCGCGCCAACCATCCCTCGCCCTTGCCAAGCGTGACCGCCTGCATCTGCCGCTCGGCGGGCGTATCGACCCAGCCGAGAATGATTCCATTGACGCGGATGCGATCGAAACGATGCGCGTGGGCCGTGTTCTTCGTCAGCCCGGCCAACGCCGATTTGGAGGAGGCGTAGACTGCAAGCTCCGGCGCGCCGCCGCGCGCGTGCACAGAGAGGATATTGACAATCGAGCCCGGCGCCTTGCGCTCCCGTAAATGATTGACGAGCCGCTGCATGAGAAAGAACGGCGCGCGCGCGTTGACCGCGAACAGCCGGTCCCAGAATCTCATGTTCGCTTCTACGAGCGATCCTCTGTCTGTCAGCGCGGCGGAATTCACCAGCCCGTCGACATGACCAAATCGCTTGAGAGCGGCGTCGAATATCAAATCCGGCGCGTTGGCATGTTCGAGATCCGCGACAACGAATAAGGCGGGCGCCCCGCTGCGCTCGACTTCGCCAGCTGCAGCCGCGCCTTTTTTGGCGTCCCGTCCCGTGACCACGAGACCTTCGGCGCCGGCGCGGGCGACCGCTTGGGCAATGGCCAAACCCACCCCCTGGGTCGACCCGGTGACCACGACCACCCGCCCTCTCACGCCCGCCCTCCCCACGCCCATTTTCAGTTGCGATGATTTTGGATCAGAAATTCCGTTTGTCAAATTTTGGAAACTTCACCGAAAGCGCCTGGCCACAACAAGCAGGATGGGATTTGACAAATGGAATTTTTTTGCCAAAAATATTTTAACGACATAATAATTCGCCCTTGCAGGGCAGCATCAGGTCGCGCTGAGGGAGAGAACGCGTATGCGAACGATCAAGGGCCCGGGCTTGTTTCTGGCTCAGTTTGCAACGGACACTCCGCCCCATAACACCCTCTCCGGCATCGCGAAATGGGCGAAGGATTACGGATACAAAGCGATTCAGATTCCAACCTGGGACAGCCGCTTTTTCGACCTTGATCGCGCTTACGACAGCGAGGCTTATTGCGACGAGATCAAGGGAAAGCTTGCCGACATTGGCATCGCAGTCAGCGAGTTCTCCACCCATTTTCAGGGCCAGATGGTGTCAGTTCATCCGGCCTATGATGCGATGTTCGATGGACAATGCCCGGCCGCGGTTCGCGGCAACCCTGAGAAGCGACGCCTTTGGGCGGCTGATCAGGTGCGCAAGGCGGCGCGCGTTTCACGCCGGTTCGGCCTGACCGAGCATGTGACCTTCACCGGCTCCCTCGCCTGGCCCTATTTCTATCCCTATCCGCAGCGGCCGGCCGGACTCATCGAAGAATGTTTCGCCGAGCAAGGCCGCCGCTGGAAACCAATTCTCGACATCTATGACGAGAACGGCGTCGACCTCTGCTTCGAGATTCATCCGAGCGAAGACGTTTTCGACGGTGACACCTTCGACATGTTTCTCGACGCCGTCGGCGGCCATCAGCGCTGCAATATCAATTACGACGCCAGCCACTACATCAAGCAGTGCATGGACTATCTCGGCTTCATCGACGCCTATCACGACCGCATCAAGATGTTTCACGTCAAGGACGCTGAGTTCAACCCGACGGCGAAACAGGGGGTTTACGGCGGGTATAAGGGCTGGCTTGAGCGCGCCGGGCGCGATCGGTCGCTCGGCGACGGGCAAGTCAATTTCAAGGCGATCTTCTCGAAGCTCGCGGCGTATGATTTCGCTGGCTGGGCGGTGTACGAGTGGGAATGCTGCCTTCAGCATCCTGAGGTCGCGGCGCGCGAGGGCGCCAAGTTCATCGCCAACCACATCATCGAAGTGACGGACCGCACCTTCGACGACTTCGCCAAGACCGGCGCTGACCGCGCGACGAACCTCAGTCTCCTCGGAATCAAGGGCTGAGCCGATGGTCCACGCGACCGCCGACGGAAATAAGGGCGAACGCCTGCGCGTCGGCATGGTCGGCGGCGGGCGCAACGCCTTCATCGGCGCGGTCCACCGGATGGCGATGCGGCTCGACGATCTGATCGAACTGAAAGCGGGCGCGCTTTCCTCTGACGCTGAGAATGCGCGCGCTTCGGGCGCGGATCTTGGGTCTTGCGCCGGACCGGACCTACTCGGATTATCGCGAAATGGCGGTTCGCGAGGCAACGCGCCCGGATGGCGTCGAGGCCGTCGTCATCGTCACCCCGAACCACCTGCACTTCCCTGTCGCAAAAGCGTTCCTCGAAGCGGGCATAGACGTCATCTGCGACAAGCCGCTGTCGACGACGCTTGCTGAAGCGTCCGAGCTGGTCGAGCTCACGCGCGCAAAGGGGCTGGTTTTTGCGGTGACTTTGAACAACACCGGCTATCCGATGGTGCGCCAAGCGCGCGAAATGATCGAAGCTGGCGAACTCGGCGACATTCGGGTCGTCCACGCAGCTTATGTCCAGGATTGGCTGACCTTGCCGATCGACGCCGACGGACACAAGCAGGCGGAATGGCGCACCGATCCGACGCGCGCCGGCGCTTCCGCATGTCTCGCCGACATCGGCGTGCACGCCCACAGTCTGGCTTTGTTCGTGACGGGCCTCGAACTCGACGCCGTCTCGGCGGATCTCACGACCTTCGTGCCTGGCCGCCGGCTCGACGACAACGCGCATGTGCTGATGCGGTTCGCCGGGCGGAGCGCGCGGCGTGCTGGCGTCGAGCCAGGTCGCGGTCGGCAATCTCAACAATCTGAGCCTCAAGGTCTACGGTTCGCGCGCCGGGCTCGAATGGGCGGGCGAAGACCCGGAAACGCTGCGCTTCACGCCCTATGGCGAGCCGTCGCGCATCTTGCGGCGCGGCGGCCCGGGAAATACGCCGCTTGCGATCGACGGTTCCCGCATGCCGGGCGGCCATCCCGAAGGTTATGTCGAGGGTTTCGCCAACCTCTACCGCGGCGCGGCGGAACTGATTTCGGCGCGCCGCGCGGGGCGCACGCCTGACAGGAGCGCAAAATTAACCCCGACCGTACTGGACGGCGCGCGGGGCGTCGCGTTTATCGAAGCCGCGGTCCAGTCCAGCCAGAAGGATGGAGCGTGGACGTCCGCGCGTTTCGGTTGAGTGGATCGTGCAAGTGCGCTATGCCGTCTCGCAAATGTTGATTGGGAGGAAGCAAAATGAAACTGACTGGAATTCTCGGCAGCGCCTCACTCGCCGTCTTGGCGATGGTGGGCAACGCTCACGCGGCGGACAAGTATGTCGTCGGCGTCTCCAATACGCTGATCGGCAACGGCTGGCGTGAAGAGATGATCTGCTCGATCAAGGCCGAAGCGGAAGCGTCGGGCAAGGTCTCGAAGGTCGTTGTCGCCAACCGCAATGGCGGTCCGTCGGAGCAGATCGCCGACATCCGCAATCTGATTTCGGCTGGCGCCAATATCATCATCATCAACCCTTCCGACCGCGAGGCGCTGAACCCCGTCATCAAACAGGCGGCGGCCAAGGGGATCGTGGTGGTCGCGGTCGACCAGGCGGTGTCCGCGCCGGAAGCTTACGTTCTGACCAACGATCAGGTCGAATACGCCAAGCTCGGCGCCAAGTGGCTGTTCGACAAACTGGGCGGCAAGGGATCAGTCGTGGAAATGCGCGGAATTGACGGCGTTCCCGCTGACGCTGATCGTCACCAGGGCTTCACCGAGACGGCCAAGGCCTACCCGGACATCAAGGTGACCTCGGTGTTCACGGGCTGGGCGCTCGACAAGACGGCGCAAACGACCAAGGACCTTCTTGCTTCCGGCAAGCCGATCGACGGCGTCTGGACCTCGGGCATCGATTCGACGGTCGTCGACGCCTACAAGACCGCAGGGAAGCCCTACGTGCCCGTGGTCGGCGCGGACAACAACGGCTTCATCGGCCAGCTCCTCGACCAGAAGGACAAGGGACTGGCGGGCGCGGCGGTCAGCAACCCGCCGGCGGTCGGAGCCGCGGGCCTGAGCCTCGCGCTCGACGTCCTGGCCAAGAAGGAACACCCCCACCTGATCAAGATCACGCCGACAGTTTGGGACACTGACAAGGGCATGAGTGAGCTGAAGGCCGCGTACAATCCGAAGCTCGACCCGTATTTCAGCGTCGCCACGGTGCCTCCCTACACGCACTATACGCCCGAGCAGCTCATCGCTTGCAAAGGCCCCTGATCTTAAGCTGAATAACCGAATCGTACGCCGGCGGCGCAAGCCGCCGGCATTTTTCTGACAGGGAACCCATGAACGACGCGGCGCCGCTTCTCAACATTCGCGGCGTCGCGAAGACGTTCGGAGCTGTGAGAGCCCTGCGTTCGGCCGACCTCGAGGTGAAGGCGGGCGAAGCCCATGCGCTGATGGGCGCAAACGGCGCCGGCAAGAGCACTCTGGTCAAGATCATCACCGGCGTCTTCCCGGCGGATGAGGGCGAGATGACGCTCGCCGGGCGGAAGGTGGCGTTTCGATCGCCTGCCGAAGCGCGCCGGGCCGGCATCGTATCGGTCTATCAGGACCCAGCAATCGTTCCGGACCTGACCGTCGCGCAGAACATGCGCCTCGCGCGTGTCTCAACCGACAAGGTCAAGGCGGCGATGCGCGACCTGGGAGTCGACCGCATTCCTCTTTCGACCGTGGCGCGCGATGTCGATTTTGCGCTGTTGCGGCTGATCGATCTTGCCCGCGCGCTCGCTTCCGACCCGCATATTCTGATGCTGGACGAGATCACCGCCGCGCTGCCGGCTGACCTTTCCGAGCGCGTGTTCAAAGTCGTGCGGGATTTTCGCAGCCGTGGCGCGAGCGTGATCTTCATCTCGCACCGCATGGCCGAAATCGCCATGCTCTGCGACCGCGCGACCGTGCTGCGCGACGGGGTGACCGTGGGCGTCACGCCGACGAAGGGCGGCGAAGAGACGATCGTCAATTTGATGCTCGGCTCGGACGTCGCCAGGGCGACGACCGAGGCGCCAATCGCGCGCGCCGCCCGGCCCGACACAACCCATGAGGTCGCCGCGCTTGAAGTGGAAGGCTTGAGCTATGGCCATGCGCTGCAGGACGTCTCCTTCCGCGTCAATCGCGGCGAAGTGCTTGGCGTCGCCGCGTTGGAAGGCCAGGGGCAGGAAGAACTGTTCGATTGCATCGCGGGCGTCCGGCGAGCCGACGCGGGAGAGGTGCGAGCGGAAGGGCGCGCGCTCAAGTTGCGTCATCCCGCCGACGCGATCCGAGCCGGGCTTGTGCTGGTTCCGGCCAATCGGCTGGTTTCGCTTTTGCCGCAACGCTCCGTGCAGGAAAACGTGGCGCTGGCCGCGTTTGGCCGATTGCGCTCCTGGGGCCCCATCGCGATGGGCGAGGAGAGACGCCGGGTCGACATGGCCGTGCAGAAATTGCAGATCGACACCCGCGCGGCCGCGGAAGTGAGACGCCTCAGCGGCGGCAACATGCAGAAGGTGGTCATCGCCCGCTGGATCGCGGCCGGCTTCAAGACCCTGCTCTGCTTCGACCCGACGCGCGGCATCGACATCGGCACCAAGAAGCAAATCTACGCGCTCATGCGCGAGATCGCCGACCAAGGTCTATCCGTCCTGTTGTTCACTTCCGAACTGCCAGAGATTCGCCTTGCCTGCGATCGCGCGATTGTCCTGTTCGGCGGACGCATCTCCGGCGAAATGCCGGCGGCGGAAGCCGACGAAGCGCGCCTCTTGCGCGCCGCGCACGGCCTGACCAGCGCGGAGGCGGCGGCGCTCGCATGAGTGATGCGGCGGTTCGAAACAACGGCGCCGCGTGGCGCGCTTTGGCCCGAGCCGGCCGCTTTCTCGGCATGCCGCTCCTGCTCGCAGCGGCGCTGGCTGCAACGGTCGCGGTGCACCCCGATTTTGGTTCGTTCGAGATTCAATCTCTGGCGCTTGGCGCTTTGCCGCTCGCGCTGGCCGCCGCTGCACAGGCGATCGTCGTCATCAGCGGCGGCATCGATCTCTCGATCGGCTCGATGATCGCGGTGTCGAACGTCCTCTCCGCGAGCCTCATGCAGCACGCGACCTTCGGCCAGTCGCTTGCTCTCTCCATCGTCGTCCTGATCGCCGGCGCCGGCCAGGGATTATTGAACGGCCTCGTCGTCGCCTTCTCCCGCATTCCCGACGTTGTCGCGACGCTGACCACTGGATTCATATGGGGCGGCGTGGCCCTGCTCATCCTCGAGCGCCCCGGCGGGGGCGCGCCCGCCGACTACCTCAATATCGGCGCCGGCGCTGATTTCTGGCCGTGGCTGCCGAACGCGCTTGTGCTGATGGTCGTCGCCATCGCCGCGATCTGGCTGCCGATCCGCCTCAGCCGCATCGGCCTTCTGATCTACGCCGCCGGCAGCGATCCGGTCGCCGCGTTTCGCAGCGGCGTCAACGTCATGCAAGCGCGCACGATCGCTTATATTTTCAGCGGGATCGCCTGCGCAATCGGCGGCATGGCCTTGACCATGACGACCGGAATTGGCGCGCCCTTGTCTGGCGCCTATTACACGCTGAGCAGCGTCGCCGCGATCGTCATCGGCGGCGTCAGCCTTGCGGGCGGCCGCGGCGGAATGGTCGGCCCAATCATCGCCGCCGTGTTGCTGACGCTCGCGCCAATGGTCCTGGTGTTTCTCGGCATCGACCCGAATTATGGGCAGGTCATCCAGGGCACGCTGATCGTCGTCGTGGTGATGGTCGCGGGCCTGTTCGCTTATCTGCAGGAACGCAAATGAAGCGGGCCTTAAGCTTCCTGCGCGGGCACACGATCTATGCGCTGATCTTGTTGCTGGCGGTTTTCGTGGTCGGCGTCGAGCTCGTGCGGCCCGGAACCGTCACGCCGCTTTGGGCCTCAAACACGATCCTGTTCGCAGCGCCGCTCGCAATCATGGCCGGCGGGCAAACGCTGGTGATGCTGACCGGCGGCATCGACCTCTCGGTGGCGAGCGTGGCCACGGGAGCCGCCTATTTGCTCGCGACCAACGCCTCTGCCGGCTCCGCGACGGCGATCAGCTCAGCGCTTCTGGTCGGAATTATCGTCGGCCTCATCAACGGCATCGGCGTCGCGCTGTTGCGCGTGCAGCCGCTGGTGATGACGCTCGGCACCGGCCTCATGACTGGGGGCGTGCTGATCGTCTATAGCCAGCACATGCTGGCGAGCCAGCCGCATGTCCCCGCCATCATCCAGACGCTGGGCGCCGGACGTGTGTTCGGCCTTGTGCCGATCGACCTGTTCCTGTGGCTCATTATCGCCGCGCTCATCCTGTTCGGCTTGCAGCGAACCGGGTTCGGCCGCCTTCTCTACGCGGTCGGCGACAATCGCGAGGCGTGCCATCTCGCTGGCGTCAGGGTCTGGCGCGTCCTGTTCGTCAATTATGTGCTGTGCGCGATCCTCGCGGCGGTCGCCGGGCTCGTGGTGGTGGGGGGAACGAACGCGGCCGATCTCAGCCTCGCCGACAGCTATCTCCTGCCCTCGGTCGCCTGCGTCGTCATCGGCGGCACATCCATCTTCGGCGGACGTGGCGGCTATGCGGGGACCATCATCGGCGCTCTGATCCTGACCGTACTCACCGGGCTGCTGACGCTCCTGGACGTCTCCGAGCCGATCAAGCAGATCCTTTACGGCGCGATCATCCTCTCGCTCGCCGCGGCTTACGCACGCCTAACGGAGTGATTGACGGATCGCGGCTTTGGCGCGGGAGCCGCCTGCTATTTCCTTCCGTATTTCTCACGATCCCAAGGGGTTGCGGCGCCATTTCCTTCCGCCCCAGGAAAACGGTCGTCGTGGCGTCTGGTTGGGCGCTTATCGCGCATAAGCTCTCCTTCAAGCGGGGCTTCCGGTAGCGCGCGCTCTACCTGTCGAGCCCGCCCATGAGCATGTATTTGAGCTCCACGAACTCCTCAACTCCGTGGCGCGAGCCCTCGCGGCCGATGCCCGAATTCCTTCACGCCGCCAAATGGGGCGAGTTCGCTCGAGATGGCGCCGGTGTTGATGCCCACCATGCCGTATTCGAGCGCCTCGGCGACGCGCCACACCCGGCCGAGGTCACGCGCGTAAAAATAGGACGCGAGCCCGAACTGCGTGTCGTTGGCTTTGGCGATGACGTCGGCTTCGTCCTTGAAGCGGAAGACCGGCGCGATCGGACCAAAGGTCTCTTCCTTCGCGACCAGCATCGAAGAATCGACGCCCGAGATGACGGTCGGCTCATAGAACGTGCGGCCGAGCGCATGCCGCTTGCCGCCAACGACAACCTTCGCGCCCTTCTTCACGGCGTCGGCGATGTGCTCTTCGACCTTCGTGACCGCCGCTTCGTTGATCAGCGGCCCCTGCATGACGCCGGCCTCCGTCCCGTCGCCGACTTTTAGCCGCGAGACCGCGGTCGTGAGCTTGGCGACGAAAGCGTCGTAGATTCCTTCCTGCGCATAGATGCGGTTGGCGCAGACGCAGGTCTGACCCATGTTGCGGAATTTCGAGATGATCGCGCCCTCAACCGCCGAATCGACATGCGCGTCGTCGAACACGATGAACGGCGCGTTGCCGCCAAGCTCGAGCCCGACCTTCTTCACTGTGCTCGCCGCTTGCGCCATCAGCACTTTTCCGACCTCGGTCGAGCCGGTGAAACCGACCACCCGCACGGCCGGATGCTCGGTCATCGCCTTGCCGATGGCGTGCGCTTCGCCCGTGACAAAATTCAGCACTCCTGGCGGCAGGCCGGCGCGCATTCCGAGTTCGCCGAGCGCGAGAGCCGTGAGCGGCGTCTCGCCCGCGGGCTTCGCCACCACGGTGCAGCCAACCGCGATCGCCGGCGCCACCTTGCGGGTGATCATCGCCGCGGGGAAGTTCCACGGCGTGATCGCCGCCACGACGCCGATCGGCTGCTTGATGACGACGATGCGGGAATCGGCGCGGAAGGTCGGATTGATCTCGCCGTAGATGCGCTTCGCCTCCTCGCCAAAAAACTCGATATAGGCGGCGGCGTAGTCGACCTCGCCGCGCGCTTCTGCGAGCGGCTTCCCCTGCTCGCTGGTCATGATGAGGGCGATATCGTCACGATTCGCGATGATGAGGTCGAACCAGCGGCGCAGGATCTGCGCGCGCTCTTTCGGCAATGTCTTCGCCCAGGGGCCGAAGGCGCGTTGCGCCGCTTCGATCGCGCCAATCGTCTCGGCCTCGCCGAAGCGCGGCGTCTTGGCGAGGACAATTCCGGTCGCTGGATTGGCGATGGGGCGCGTGCCCTCTCCCACCCATTTTCCGTCGACGAGACACTGGCTTTTCAGGAGCGAGGGATCAGCGAGTTTCATGGGGGATGGCCTCCAAAGTTGGGGGCTTATAGCAAAGAGAGCCGGCGGTGATGAGGCGAAGTTCCTCAAGCGGGAGATTTCCGAATCAGAGAAACGGCTCCGGCGATCGCCGCGAAGACCGCGAGCATGATGAGTTCCCCCGCCACGGCCTCGACGAAATGATGGGGCGAGAAGGCGGCAAGCCTGCGCTCGGTCGATCCCCGCGCGACCTGGATCTGCCACGACAGCACGGCGGACGCGCTGGCGACGCCGGCGACGGTGCCGAGAATGCGCATCAAATTCAACGTCGCCCCGGCGACGCCCGCGAGATTGGCCGGAACCGAGTTGATCGTCGCGTGATTGTTGGGCGCAATGAACACGCCGAGGCCAATTCCGAATGCGACGAGGCCGAAGAAACCGGCCCAAAGATTGGGTGTGGGCTCCATCACGACCAGAGTGAGCGCGATAAGCGCGGCGCAGCACAAAGCCATTCCGGCGACACTGAGGATGCGGGCGCCGATCCATTCGGTGAGTCCGCCCGAGAGAGGCGCAACGATTCCGATACTGATCGGGACAATCGCGAGCTTGAGCCCCGCGACAATGGGACTGTCCTCGTAGCCGCGCACGAGGGCGAACGAAGCGAGGAAAAATATACCGTAGAGCATGGCATAGGCGAGCACACACGCAAGCGCCCCAGCCAGAAACACGGGACCTTTGAGCAGCGCAAGGTCGACCAGCGGCGAGTGGACCCTGCCCTCCTGCCTCACGAACAGAAAGATGAGCACGATCGCGGCGGCGACCGAGCCCAGGAGCATGGGCGAAGCGATCCCGAGCGCTGATACCTGATTGAGCGCGAACACCGCGAGCGTCAGAGCTGGCGCGAGCAGGAGCGCGCCGCGCCAGTCGAATGTCGGGGTCGGACTCTGCCGAGGCGTGACCGGGAGGACGAGCCAGGCGGCGACAATCGAGATCAGCCCGACAGGAACGTTGACCCAAAACACCCAGCGCCAACCCAAAGTCCCAATCAGCAGCCCCCCTGCGACTGGACCGGCGCTGATCCCGACCGCTTGGGCTGCGGCATAAAGGCCAAGCGCGCGCCCGCGCCAACTCTCATCCGTCGCCTCGACGACAAGCGCCATGCTGTTGGCGCCAATCATCGCTCCGCCCACGCCTTGCACGAACCGAAGCCCGACGAGAGTGAGAAGATCCGGCGCGAAGCCGCAGAGAGCGCTGGCGGATGTGAACAGGACGAAGCCTACGATGTAAAACAGCTTTCTGCCAAAGATCCGGCAAAGCTGGCCGAAGATCGGCATGAACGCTGCGACGCCCAAGAGATACGAAAGCGCCACCCAACTCACGCTCTCCAGCGTACAGTCGAAGACGCGTCCCAAAGTCGGCAGCGCGAGCTGGACGATGCTCGCGTCGATCTGGCCCATGACACCAGCAATGCAGCACGCGCCGACAACCAGCCACGGATAGGAGGGCAGGCGCGTGAGGAAGGCGACGGGAGGCGGCTCGGCGCCGTGGCGGACAAGGTCGCTCAGGCGAAACGCAGGCGCAGAGACCAGATCTTCGGCGCTCATCCGACCCCAGCCTTACCCCAATCGGCAGCGGCCATATGGATGGCGGGTTGGCGGAAAAATCAAGCGCTCGGCTGGTGAGATCAAAATGATGAACGCCGGTTTGGGGCCCGATGTCGAAATGGGCCGCCCTCGGACGTCTATTTGTTGATGGCGTTCTCGCACGATCGATCCACACGACGACGACTGGGAGGCTAACCTCATGACGACCGATCTTTGGTACCTTGCGTGCACGGCAATGCTGACGGCGGCCCTGTGGATTCCCTACATCATCTGCCAGTCGATGACGAACGGCGCGCCTACGCCAGCGAATTACGCAGACCCAACGCCGCGTCCGGTTCCCTTGTGGGGTCAGCGGGCGCACCGCGCCTATCTCAACGCGGTCGAATGTTTCGCTCCCTTCGCCGCGCTCGTCATCGTCGCCCAAGTCGCTGGCAAGGCGAACGGGATGACGGCCTTCTGGGCGATGAGCTTCTTTTGGCTCCGACTCGCGCACGCGATCGTCTACTGGACGGCGATCCCTTATCTGAGAACTGTGCTGTTCACCTTGGGCTTCGTTTGCGTCGCAGGGATTTTCTGGCAGGTGATCAAATAGGTCGCAAGCCAACCCGCTTCATATGGCTTTGCGTTATTGTCATTCCCGGCGGACCGCAGGTCCGACCGGGAATCCTGCCATTCCAATAAGCGGCCGGCGCGCGCTGGATTCCCGATCGGCCGCTGCGCGGCCGTCGGGAATGACAAGGGGAAGTCGTGCCGGGGCGGGCGCCTCCTACCGCTCCCGCATCGCCTTTGACGCGACCTCGACCAGCGGCGCGAACAGATATTCGAGCATGCGCCGCGCGCCGGTCCTGAGCTCGACCGTGACCGCCATTCCGGAGGTCAGCGGCTGAGTGAGGCCATCGACCAAAATCGTTTCGGCGTCGGGCTTCAACACCACCGGGAACACCAGATTCTGCGTGCGCTCTCCACCCGCGAACCCAGCCGCGTTGGATACGCGCGTCGGATCGCCTTCGATCGCGCTGGCGTCGGGCTCAGGGATCGCGTCCTTGGCGATGCGTATCACATGCGCTTTGATCGAGCCGTAGCGGGTGAAAGGGAAGGACTCGACTTTGACCACCGCCTCCTGGCCGACGCTGACAAACCCGATATCGCGATTGCGCACATAGGCCTGGATCTCGAGCCCGGAACCCTCGGGGACGATGCGCATGATCTCCTGCCCGCTCGTGACCACCTGACCGACGTTGGTGATGATCGACGATTGCACGCGTCCTGAAATCGGCGCTTTGAGCGTCAGATGATCGAGCGCGGCCTCGGACTTGGCGAGGCGCTGCTCGACCTCTTCGACGCGCCGCTCGGCGTCCTCGAGTTTCTGCGCGTCTTCGGAGACAAAGTCCTGGACAGCCTTGTCGGAATTGCGGGCGATGACCTCAAGGCCTGCGGTCAACGACGCCAGATCCTGCTCCAGCTTCGCCTCCTGGGTGATCTGATATTGCAGCGTCTCGGTGGCGTCGATGACCGCGGCCTTCGCGCCCGCTTTGGCTTCAACCAGCTTGGTGCGCATGTCGACGCGCTCCTGCAGCGTTGAAACGAGGCTCTTCTGGGTGGCGATGGTCTCCCTCAGCTTGTCGCGTTCGGCGGTCTTCTGCGTCCGCTCGGCGTCGAAGGAGGCGACATTCGCGGCCAATTGCCCGAGATCGGCGGCGAGGACCTGGTTCTCGCGCTCGCGCAAGGCCGGCGCCACGTCGTTGGGCCAGTCGATCGCAGGAAGCGGGTCGAAGGCATGCGATCGCGCGCTCGTGAGCGCAGTCCTGCGGCGCAGGATTTCTGCCCGTGCGGAAGCAAGTTCGGCGCGCGCGCCTTTTGTGTCGGCCAGAGCCGCCGAGCGATCAAGCTCGACCAGCACATCGCCCGCCTGGACAAGCGAGCCGTTGCCGACGCGAATCTCTTCGACCCTGCCGGTTTCAACCGGCTCGACGACCTTGACCTGCCCTGTCGGCTGAAACTTGCCTTGCGCGGCGGCGATGATGTCGACGCGGCCGAAATAGGCCCAGGCGACGGAGGCCGCGACGAAGGCGCAGATGATCCAAAGGAACGCGACATGAACCGGAGATGGGGGCGTTTCCAGGATTTCGAGCGCCGGCGCGAGGAATTCCCGGTCACCGAGATTC
The DNA here is from genome assembly GCA_963756955.1 of uncultured Alphaproteobacteria bacterium. GTDB lineage: Bacteria > Pseudomonadota > Alphaproteobacteria > Rhizobiales > Beijerinckiaceae > Roseiarcus. Next base: position 202,444 of record CAVWPU010000041.1, on the reverse strand, counting down.
ATTCCAGGGGCCTTGAGTCGCCCCAACGCGCGCGAGGCGAACGGTTTGATGGCGGGAGGCGCCGGGTCGGCCGGCGCTACCGCGCGGATCGCAGTCATGCAGCGATCTCCGTCGGCTGGCTCTGGAGACTCCAGAGATAGGCGTAGAGGCCGCCGGGACGGCGAACGAGCTCGGCATGCGAACCGACCTCGACGATGCGGCCATCGGTCATGCCGACGATGCGGTCGCAGCCGCGAACCGCCGCCAAACGGTGAGCAATGATGATGACGGTGCGGTCCTTGGCGATGCGGCGCATATTGCGCTGAACAATGCGCTCGCTCTCGTAGTCGAGAGACGAGGTCGCCTCGTCGAAAATGAGAATGCGCGGGTTGGTCGCCAGCGCCCGGGCGATGGCGAGGCGCTGCCTTTGTCCGCCGGAAAGATTGGCGCCGCGCTCTTCAATCAGCGTGTCGTAGCCTTCGGGAAGCTTGTCGATGAACTCGTCCGCCCCAGCAAGCCGGGCGATGTCGATCACGCGCGCGCGCGGCATCGCTGGAGTGGCGAACGCGATGTTCTCGTGGACGGTGCGATTGAACAGGAGGTTCTCCTGCAGGACAACGCCAATATGGCTGCGCAGCCACGCCGGATCGACATGGTTCAGGTCCGCCCCGTCGAGCAGAACTTGCCCCTCGCCCGGCAGATAGAGCCGCTGGATGAGCTTGGTTAGGGTCGATTTGCCGGAGCCCGATGGGCCGATGACTCCGATCGTATCACCAGGTCGGATGGCGAGAGAAATATCCTTCAGGACCTCAGGCGCACCCGGACGGTAGCGGAAGCTGACGCGGCGAAATTCAATCGCGCCGCGCGGCGTCGGGGGGAGCAGACGAGCCGTGGACGAGAATTCGGGCGGAGTGTTGAGGATGTCGCCCAGGCGCTCGATCGAGATCTGCACCTGCTGAAAGTCCTGCCAGATCTGCGACAGGCGGAGAATCGGCTGGACCGCCTGCGAGGCGATCATGTTGAAAGCGATGAGGGCGCCGACGGTCAGTTCGCCGTCGATCACCGCCTTGGCGCCGAACAGAAGCAGCGCGGCGGTCGTGACCTTGCTGATATACTGAATGGCGAGCTGACCGCCAGAGCCCAGCATCGCGGCGGCGAAGCTCGTCTTGACGTAGGCCGCGAGCTTTTCCTCCCATTGCGCGCGCATAATCGGCTCGACCGCAGCCGCCTTCACCGTGTTCACGCCGACGATCGTCTCGACCAGGAACTGCTGGCTCGCCGCGCCGCGATTGAACTTCTCCTTGACCAGTTCGCGTAAGGGGGGCCGGACGGAAAAACCAATCAGCACGTAAAACGGAATCCCGGCGAGCACGATCAGGGTCAGCGACCACGAATAGGCGAACAGGACGCCGACGAACACGAAAGCGAACACGAGGTCGAGCGCCGAGAACAGGGCCTGTCCGGTGAGAAAATTGCGGATCGTCTCAAGCTCTCGGACCCGGGCGACCGTTTGCCCGGTCGATCGGGTCTCGAAATAGGCGATCGGCAGGCGGAGGAGATGCGCGAACAGTCGTTGGCCGAGCTCGACGTCGATCCGATTGGTGGTGTGCGACAGCGCATAGGTACGCAAATATTGAAGCGCGACGTCGAACAAGCCGATGGCGACGAGCCCGCCGACGAGCACGAACAAGGTCTCATAGCCGCGGTGGGTCAGCACCTTGTCGACGACCACCTGGAAGAACAGAGGCGTCGCGAGGGCGAAAATCTGCACGAACAGCGAGGCCGCCAACACATGACCGAGCGGACGCCGATAGCGCCAGATGGTGGGCAGGAACCAGCGCATGCCGAACTGGCGGGGATCGACGCCGGCGCCGCCGATCCGGCGAGCGACGAGGAGCGCCTGCCCTCCGATGCTGCGCGCCAGATCTTCGAGCGTCGCTTCCTGCACGGCGTGGCTGATCGGATCGACCAGCCGGCAGAGCCCCGACGGATTTCGGCCGCCGAACACCATCAGCGCGCCGCCCCTCATGCGGACGATCGCCGGAGTGGGCAATGTCGCCAGCCGTTCGGCGGTGACTTTGGCGACCAGGCGCGCCTTGAGCCCGATGAGCTTGGCGGCCCGGATGAGATCGGCTTCGTCAGCCTCACGACCGCTCAGAGCGAGTTCACGCCCAAGCTGCACCGGGTCCGCGCCTATGCGGTAGTAGGCCGCGATCCCACACAGAGCGCGCAAGCCCCGGTCAAGCGGCGTCCCCTCGCTGAGAGGCGGCGCGGTCTCCATCATCGACGCTGGCCCTCCGCGTACGGTTCGTTCGAGGAAGCGACCGTACGCAATGACGCTTGGTCATAAGCAAGCGGCGCCGCGGAACAGGCTTAGCGAAGCTTTGAGTATTTCCCTCGATCCGAGGCTGCGGCAACAACGCAAAAGCAATGCGCCCGGACGGCGTGCTTCTCCTGAGACTTGTCTACGATGAGGGCGTGAGTGGTGAGCGCGCGCCGACGTCACGCCCCGTGGGTGACGAGCTTGACGTCGACATTGCCGCGCGTCGCGTGGCTATAGGGGCAGATCTTCTCGTGCGCCTCTTCCGCTAGCGACTGCAGCTCCGCCTGCGGCAGGCTGGTGTCGGTCACGTCGAGGACGACGGCGAGGCCAAAGCCGCCCTTTTCGCGCGGGCCAATGCTGACGGCGCATTTCACCGTCGCTTTCGACGCGTCCTTCTTATGCTGCTTGGCGATGAAGTCGAGCGCTCCGCCGAAGCAGGCCGCATAGCCGGCGGCGAACAAGTGCTCGGGCGTTGCGGTGTTCGGCTTGCCCGGACCGCCCATTTCCTTCGGCACCGACAGGTCGACACTGACCATGCCGTCGTCGGATTGGGTATGGCCGTTCCGTCCGCCCTGCGCGGTTCCATGAGCGGTGTAAAGCGGCTTGATCGCGTCGGTCATGTGCTCTCCTTCTTCTCAAAAATTTCGGCGGATGCCGAAATGGATCACGCCTTCTTGCGCGAGGCAAATGCGCGCGGGTCAGTCGCGGCCCGTCGCGCGCACGATCTCGGCCATAACGCGCGACTCATGGTCGCCCATGGCCTCGAGCCCAGAGACGACGCCTTCGCGGTCGGCGGCGTTGCGGTTCTGGCTCGTCTTCCATTTGCCGCGGATGTCGAGGATCTCGATCTCGACGCCGACGATCGCCCGGCGCTGCATGGCGAATGAAATCGGCCGGCGCGTCGCTGACCGCCCAAGGCTTTTCGCGGCGCTGCTCGAGCGCTTGCGTCAGCTCCTCGATCTGCTGGTCAAGCCACGCGTCGTCCATCACCCTCGCGCGGCCCTTCGCCTGGACCATCGTATAATTCCAGGTCGGCACGACTTTGCCAGTCTCGCGCTTGGTCTCGTACCAGGAGGGGGTGATGTAATGGTCGTGGCCCTGAAACACGATGAGCGTATCGGGCGCCGCTTCAAGATCACGCCATTGCGGATTGGCCTTGGCGAGATGCACTTTTAGCGTGCCGAGCTTCGAGGCGGCCGTGTCGAGAACGAACGGGACTGAGCTCGCGGCGAGCCCCTCGGCGCCATTGCTGATGAGAAGGCCGAACACGCGCTCCCGGATCAGCGCGTGCAGTTCCGGCAAATTCTCGTTTCGATGGAGCGGCGGTTCGTACAAGACAGCCTCGTCACCCCTTATGTGGCGATGTCAAAACGAATATGAAGAGCGAAGGCCTTCGCCTCAGAGCCCGAGGTCGCTCAGAGCCCGGATGATCGTCCGGACGACGGCCGAGCGGCCAGTGATAAAGACGGTCCTGCTCGCGGATCGGCAGGTCGTTGATGCTCGCGATGCGCACGCGCATCAGGCCGTCCGCGTCGAACTCCCAGTTCTCATTGCCGTAAGAGCGGAACCAGCTTCCGGAATCGTCATGCCATTCGTAGGCGAAGCGAACCGCGATACGGTTCTCATGAAAGGCCCAGAGTTCCTTGATCAGCCGATAGTCGAGCTCGCGGTTCCATTTGCGGGTGAGAAACGCCTCGATCGCAGGGCGTCCTTGAAGGAACTCGGCCCGGTTTCGCCAGCGGCTGTTTTCGGAATAGGCGAGCGCGACGCGCGCCGGGTCGCGGGTGTTCCAGCCGTCCTCGGCCCCGCGCGCCTTCTGCGCCGCGGTCTCCTGAGTGAAGGGTGGAAGCGGGGGTCGGCTCATGGCTAGCTCCCCTATTCCGCCGCCTGCCGGCCCGCGCCGTAGCGCTTCTCGATATAGTCGCTGACCAGCGCCTTGAAGTCCTCGGCGATGCGCGGGCCCCGAAGCGTAACAGTCTTGACCCCGTCGACGAACACCGGCGCGGCCGGCGCCTCGCCCGGTTCCGGGCAGCGAGATGCCGATATTGGCGTGCTTGCTCTCGCCCGGGCCGTTGACGATGCAGCCCATCACCGCGACGTTCAGCCGCTCGACGCCCGGATAGACCGCGCGCCATTCCGGCATCGACGTCGCGAGATAGGTCTCGATGTCGCGCGCCAGTTCCTGGAACACGGTCGAGGTCGTGCGCCCGCAGCCGGGACAGGCGGCCACCTGCGGCGCAAAGCTGCGGAACCCCATGGTCTGCAGCAATTCCTGCGCGACCTTCACTTCCTGCGAGCGATCGCCGCCCGGCTCGGGGGTGAGGGAAATACGGATCGTGTCGCCGAGCCCTTCCTGCAGCAGGATGCCGAGCGCCGCGGAAGAGGCGACGATGCCTTTCGAACCCATGCCGGCTTCGGTGAGGCCCAGATGCAGCGCGTAATCGGAGCGTTGCCCCAACATGCGATAGACGGTGATGAGATCCTGCACCGACGAGACTTTCGCTGACAGGATGATGCGATCGCGCTTGAGCCCGATCTCCTCGGCCCGAGCGGCCGAGAGAAGCGCGGACTGGACCATCGCCTCGCGCGTGACGGCGCCGGCCTCGAGGGGCTTGGCGCTCGCCGCGTTCTCGTCCATGAGGGTCGTCAAAAGATCCTGATCGAGCGATCCCCAGTTGGCGCCGATGCGCACCGTCTTGTCGTTGCGGATCGCGATTTCGATGATCTTGCCGAACTGCAGGTCGCGCTTGGTCTTGAAGCCGACATTGCCGGGATTGATGCGATATTTGTCGAGCGCTTCGGCGCAGGCCGGATGATCGGCGAGCAGCTTGTGGCCGATATAATGGAAGTCGCCGATCAGCGGCGCCGTGATCCCCCGCGCACGCAGGCGGTCGCGGATATGGGGCACGGCCGCAGCGGCCTCGTCGCGATCGACCGTGATCCGCACCATCTCCGAACCGGCGCGCGCCAAACGCCGCGACCTGGCGCGTGGTCGCCTCGATATCAGCGGTGTCGGTGTTTGTCATCGACTGCACGACGATCGGCGCGCCGCCGCCGACCAGTGACCGCCCCGTCGCCCTGACCGACCCGAACCCCGACCGTCGCGTGGCGGGAGAGCGGCCCGCAGGGCGTTTCCGACATCGCAAAGTTCATCGTCGTCAACCCTTTCCGGCCGCTTCCGACCGAAGTAATCCCGCAGGCTTCTAAGCTCTCAGGGCGAATTTGTCATCCCGAGACGTTTGCAGCGCAATCGAACCCTCGAAAGCTTCGTCGCGATGCAATATGACCGCTCGGCGCGGACGGTTTGCCCGCCGTTCCCAGAAGGAGAACCGAAGATGTCGCTGGCCAAACGTCACGCCCTTGTTACCGGCTCGACGAGCGGCATTGGCCTGGCGATCGCGCGCGCCCTCGCCAAGGAGGGGGCGGATATCATGATTAACGGTTTCGGCGACAAGGCGGCGATCGAGGCCGAGCGCGCCAAAATCGAGAAGGAATTCGGGGTCAAGGCTTTTTACCATAGCGCGGATATGGCCAAAGGCGCCGAGATCGAGGCGATGGTCGCCGACGCTCGCAAGAAGATGGGATCGGTCGACATCCTCGTCAACAACGCGGGCATCCAGCATGTCTCGCCGATCGAGGACTTTCCGACCGACAAGTGGGACGCCATCATCGCCATCAATCTTTCCGCCCCGTTCCATGCGATGCGCGCCGCGATTCCGGGCATGAAGGCGCAAAAGTGGGGCCGTATCATCAGCACCGCCTCAGCGCATTCGCTGGTCGCCTCGCCGTTCAAGGGGGCCTATGTGGCGGCCAAGCACGGCCTCACGGGACTGACCAAGACCGTTGCGCTCGAGCTTGCGACTTCCGGAGTCACGGCGAATTGCATATCGCCGGGCTACGTCTCGACGCCGCTGGTCGAGCGGCAGATCCCCGACACGATGAAGGCGCGCAACATGACGCGCGAGCAGGTGATCAACGATGTCATGCTCGCCGCCCAACCGACCAAGCAATTCGTGGACGTCGACCACGTCGCGGCGGTCGCGGTCTTTCTTTGCTCGGAGGCAGGCGCCTCGATCACGGGCGCCAACCTGTCGATCGACGGCGGTTGGACGGCGGGCTGAACGGCGGGCTGCGGGGCGAATGCGGCGACGCTGGTTGCGCTTGGAAGGCCTGCGTTATTGGGCGACCCGCCCAAATGTGCGTTTCTGCGCGCGAGACAGCGTTTTCAATCGCTTAGGCTTCTTTTTCTGCAACTGCCACGCGGTCGAACGGCAGCGGGGCCTGCGCCAATCGCATAGCCGTTATATACAGAAATATTATGTATATAATTCGTTACCGATGCTTGAATGCGGCCGCTCGCTTCTCGGCGAAGGCGCGCATGCCTTCCTTCTGATCCTCGGTTGCGAACAGCGAGTGGAAGATGCGGCGCTCGAACCGGATGCCCTCGGCGAGCGTCGTCTCGTAGGCGCGGTTGACGGCCTCCTTGGCGGCGTAAACCGCAGGCCTCGACAAGGCGGCGATCGACGCCGCGACCTTGAGCGCCTCCTCGACCAGCGAAGCGGCCGGCACGACGCGCGAGACGAGGCCTGAGCGCTCGGCCTCGGCCGCGTCCATCATGCGCCCGGTCAGGATCATCTCCATCGCCTTTGCCTTGCCGACCGCGCGCGTCAGGCGCTGCGTGCCGCCGGCGCCGGGGATGACGCCAAGCTTGATCTCGGGCTGGCCGAACTTGGCGGTGTCGGCGGCGAGAATGAAATCGCACATCATCGCGATCTCGCATCCGCCGCCGAGCGCAAAGCCGGCGACCGCGGCGATGATGGGCTTGCGCGCCTTCGCCACATTCTCCCATCGCGAGATGAAGTCGCCGACGAAGGCTTCGGCGAAGGTCTTGTCCTGCATCTCCTTGATGTCGGCGCCGGCGGCGAACGCCTTCTCCGAGCCGGTCAGAACGATCGCGCCGATTGCGGGATCGGACTCGAAAGCTTCGAGCGCCACGTTGAGGTCTTCGATCAAGGCCGCCGACAGCGCGTTCAGGGCCTGCGGCCGGTTGAGCCTGATGAGGCCGACGCCCCCATGCGTTTCTACAAGGATGTTGGCGTAGGTCATGGGCTCGGATTCCTTCGGCAAACGCAGGGAGAACTAACGAAAGCGCGCGGGTGTGGAAAGAGATTGATGGTTGAGGATTGGCGCCTACTTCCGCGCCGCTCTGTCGAGAGCGCTTTCAATCGCCATGCGAATGAACCGCTGGTAGGGCACGCCCTGGCGTTTAGCCGCTCCGCGAACCGCATCTAGCAGCGTCTCGGGCAGTCTCAAGCTCACGGCCTTGTCCTTCGGGCGCATTTCGAAACGCACGATCTGTCCGCCTGACAGATCGTACTCGGCGAGGTCCGCCTGGGCGACGAAGTCTTCCGCTTCGCTATCTGTTTCGAACGTCGGGATAGGCTTTTTCATAAGCTTCGACTTCGCTCTTGTGCATGTAGCGTGCGCTGATGGGCCGCAGCAACGCGCTGTCGGCGCGCTCATTTCGCCACGTGAAGATGATGAACACGTGGCGTCCCGCAGGTGTGATCCCGATCGCTTTCAACCGGCGCTCGCCGGACGCATTCTCCCGATCGGGCAAGATAAGGACAGGTAGGCTAAAGACGGCCTCGAGTTCCCCGATCGACACGCCATGCTTTTGGCATTTATCCCGGTTGCCCGCGTCCCAATCGAATCCCCGGATCGCGGGCAAATTCATGCGCCTCGTATATACAAATGTCAATACTCAGGCGTTTCACATGTGCACAGAGGGTCTCCGCATCACGCTGCCCACAGTTTGGCGGGCGCGTCGATTCCCTTCAGCTGGTACTCCCGCCCGGCGCTCTCCGGCAGCGTGGCCTCCGCTTTTTCACGAACGGCGGCGGTTATGAGAATCTCATCCGGCCCCGCGGCGCTCTGCGCACGGGAGGCCACATTCACTACCGTGCCGATCGCGGTCAGGTCGTGGTGTGTGCGGCCAAACTCCCCGAAATTGACCTTGCCGGTGTCGAGGCCGATTCCGACGCCGATCCTTGCGGCCTCCGCGCCGAACTCGTGCGACAACTCATCCCGCCGCGCGCGCCAAAGCTCCTGGATTTTCCGCGCCGCGGCGACCGCCTCGGCAGCATGGTCTGCGCGCCGCATCGGGAAATTGAAGATGGCGAGGACCGCGTCGCCCATCGTCTTGTTGATGATGCCGTCGCGCTCCCAGATCGCCTCACCGCAGACATCGTAAAAGGCGTCGAGCATCGAGGCGATCGCGCCGCTCGACTGAGACTGCGAAAGGCTGGTGTAGCCTCTGAGATCCGCGAACAGGATGGTCGCATCGATCTCGATCTGCCGCGCCTTCATGACCCGCTCGAACATCGTCTCGCAGACCGTACAGGTGTTGGGGTTCATGCGGCTCGGGCGAATGCCGACCGCCCGGAACGGCACGGAGGCAAAGCCGCGCAAAGGAACGGGAACCTTCAGATTCTCCCAGCACCCCTTGCAAAGAAGCGGTTGCGACGTCATCGGGCGGTTCCCTCAGAATGGGGAGCGGGTGTTTAGCACTGGACGAACGCGTGTCAACCAGAGGCAGATAGTCAAATATGGAGAGGATGCCCGAGCGCGGCGAGCGCCGACTCGTGGAAGGCTTCGCTCAGCGTCGGATGGGCGTGGATGGTGAGCGCGATGTCTTCAAGCCGCGCGCCCATTTCGAGCGCCGCCGAAAAGGCGGCCGAAAGCTCCGACACCCCTGCTCCGACGGCCTGGACGCCAAGCGCCACATGGTTGTCGGCGCGCGCGACGATGCGCACGAAGCCTTCATCGTCCTGCAGCGTCATGGCGCGACCGTTGGCGCGGAACGGAAATTGGCCGACGCGGATTTCGCCATGCGCCGCCTTGGCGGCGTCGGGCGAAAGTCCCACTGTCACGATCTCAGGATCGGTGAAGCAGATCGCCGGAATTGCCACATGGTCGAAAGCCCGCTTCTTGCCCGCGATGATCTCGGAGACCATTTCGCCTTGCGCCATCGCGCGATGCGCGAGCATCGGTTCGCCGGTCACGTCGCCAATCGCCCAAACGTTGCGCATCGAGGTCGCGCATTGCGCGTCGATGCGCACGAACGGACCGCTCATCGTCAGATCCAGCGTCTCGAGGCCAAAGCCAGTTGTATGCGCACGCCGGCCGACCGCGACCAGGACTTTGTCGGCGACGACGGCGCGCTCCCTGCCGTCCGCCGTGGCGACCTTGAGCGCGCCATTGGCGTGCGCAATCGCCTTCGCGCCGACCAAAGTCTCGACGCCAAGATCGGCGAGCCGTCGCACGATCGGGTGCGTCAGCTCCGCGTCGTAAAGCGGCAGGATCTTGGGAAGCGCCTCGACAATCGTCACCTTGGCGCCAAGCTTCGCGAAGGCGATTCCGAGTTCCATGCCTATGTAACCGGCGCCGACCACAGCGAGCGATTGCGGCACCTCGCTCAACGCGAGCGCGTCGGTCGAAGACAGAATGTCGCCGCCAAACTTGAGGGCCGGCAATTCCACCGGCTCCGAGCCGGTCGCGAGGACAAGGTGCTCGGCACTGGATACGCGCTCTCGCCGGTGTCGGCGCTGACAGTCGCCGTCTTGCCATCGACGATCGTCGCTGTCCCGAGAAGGGTACGCACCTTGGCCTTCTTCAGAAGCGCGCCGACGCCATTGGTGAGGCGCGTGACGATCGGAATCCTTCCAGGCGATCGTGCGGGCGAAATCGAGCTTCGGCGGCCCAATCGACAGCCCGATGGCGTCGAGCGCGCGGGGCTCGCGAAGGCCATGGGCGGCGCCGGCCGCATGGATCAGCGCTTTCGAGGGGATGCAGCCCACGTTGAGACAGGTTCCGCCGAGCCGGTCCGCTTCGACGAGGATCGTGTCGAGGCCGAGCTGGCCGGCGCGGATCGCGGCGACATAGCCGCCCGGGCCGCCGCCAATGACGAGGACCTTGCAGCGAAGCTCGTTCATGTCGTCTTTGCCGCCTTGCAATTCCGCGCCTTGTCACCCCCGCGAAAGCGGGGGTCCAGACGCCGTCTCCAGAGAGAGGGTCGTTTGTGGCGCCGGCCCTCCTGGATACCCGCTTTCGCGGGTATGACAGCTTTCCACTCTTCACGCCTCGATGAACAGAGCAGCCGGCGTCTCGATCAGCATGCGCAGGCGCTGGATGAAGGTCGCGGCGTCATAGCCGTCGACCACGCGATGATCGAACGACGACGACAAGTTCATCGCTTTTGCGCGGAACGAACGCGCCGTCCCGCCAGACGGGTCTCACGACGATCTTGTTGACGCCGACGATCGCGACTTCCGGCCGATTGATGATCGGCGTCGAGACAATGCCGCCGAGGCTCCCAAGCGAAGTCAGCGTGATGGTCGAGCCCGACAGCTCATCGCGCGCCGCGACGCCCTGGCGCGCGGCCTCGCTCACCCGGCGCATTTCGCGCGCGCATGCGTGCAAGCCGAGCGTCTCGGCGTGACGGACGACGGGAACCATGAGGCCGTTCGGCGTTTGCGTCGCCACGCCCACATGGACGGCGCCGAAGCGGGTGATGATTTCGTTCTCGTCGTCGTAATGAGCGTTGATCTGCGGGAATTCCGCGACCGCCTTCACAATCCCGAGGATGAGGAACGGCAGCAGCGTCAGCTTTGGCCGCTCTTCATTGGCGCGGGCGTTGAGCGCGGCGCGCAACTCTTCAAGCGCGGTGACGTCGACTTCCTCGACATAGGAGAAATGCGCGATGCGGCGGGCCAACTCGGCCATGTTCTCGGCGATGCGCCGGCGCATGCCGACGACCTTGATCGTCTCGACGGCTTGACTGGGCGCGCGGCCTGACGATTTCGACGGCTCCGGCGGGCGGGCGATATAGGCGTCGAGATCCGGGTGCGTGATGCGCCCCGCGGGCCCTGATCCGCGCACGAATTTGAGATCGACGCCGGCCTCGCGCGCCCTCAGGCGCACAGCGGGCGCGGCGAGCGGCTTCTCGCCGAGCGGGCGCGGCCCGCCCGTGGGCGGCTCAGAGGCGCGCGGCGCGGCCTTCTGGAGTTCAGGCGGACGCGGGAGCGGCTCGGCGGCCGACGCAAGCGGCGCTGGCTTGGCCGTCTCGGTAAACTCGGATTTAATGATCGGCGCGGGCTCCGGCTTCTCGTTGGTCGTTTTCGCGGCGGGAAGAAGCGCGTCCGGCATGCCCGGCGCATCGATGCGAATGAGCTCGGAGCCGACCGCCAGCACGTCGCCGACCGCGCCGCCGAGCGCGAGCACCGCGCCCGCCACGGGCGTCGGAATATCGACCGTCGCCTTATCCGTCATGACGGCGGCGATGACCTGATCCTCCCTGACGAGATCGCCGACCTTGACCGCCCACTCGACGATCTCGGCTGCCGCCACGCCCTCGCCGACGTCCGGCATTTTGATCGAGCGTATGCCCATCACGAGGCCTCCATGGCCTTCACGAGCGCGCGCCCGACGCGTGCAGGACCCGGAAAATAGTCCCACTCCTCGGCATGCGGATAAGGCGTGTCCCAGCCCGCAACTCGCTGAACCGGCGCTTCGAGCGCATAGAAGCAGCGCTCCATCACCCGCGCGGCGAGCTCGGCGCCAAATCCCGAGGTCAGCGTCGCCTCATGCACAATCACGCAGCGCCCGGTCTTGTTCACCGAAGCCTCGATGGCGTCGACGTCGAGCGGAAGAAGCGTACGCAGATCGATGATCTCCGCATCGACGCCGGTCTCCTCGGCCGCCGCCTCCGAGACATGAACCATCGTGCCATAGCAGAGGACGGTGACGCCTTTGCCCTCGCGCCTCACGGCCGCCTTGCCCAGCGGCACCACATAGCGGCCTTCCGGCACTTCGCTTAACGGGTGTTTCGCCCAGGGCACGGTCGGCTGCTCTGGATGGCCGGCGAACGGCCCGTTGTAGAGCCGTTTCGGCTCGAGAAAGATGACGGGATCGTCGTCCTCGATCGCGGCGATCAGGAGACCCTTGGCGTCGTAGGGGTTGGAGGGAATGACGGTCTTGAGGCCGGAGACATGGGTGAACAAAGCCTCTGGGCTCTGGCTATGCGTTTGTCCGCCATAGATGCCGCCGCCGCAGGGCATGCGGATCACGATCGGGGCGAAGAACTCGCCGCCCGAGCGGTAGCGCAGGCGCGCCGCCTCGGAAACGATCTGGTCGTAGCCGGGATAAAAATAGTCGGCGAACTGGATCTCGGCGACGGCGCGCAAGCCATAAGCACCCATGCCGATCGCCACCGCGACAATGCCGGATTCGTTGATCGGCGCGTCGAAGCAGCGCGATTTACCGTATTTGCGCTGGAGGCCATCGGTGCAGCGAAAGACCCCGCCGAAATAGCCGACGTCCTCGCCGAACACGACGACCCGTTCGTCCTCGGCCATCTTGCAATCCATGGCGTCGCGGATCGCCTCCACCATCGACAGGCGCGGCATGGGCTAAACCCCGAGCTGCTGGCGCTGCTCACGCAGATGGCGCGGCATCTCCTTGTAAACCTGCTCGAACATCGTCGCTGCGCTCGGCTTCGGCCCGTCGTGCAAGGTGCCGTGGCTTTCGGCTTCCTTGGCGGCGTCCAGAATTTCGGCGTCGACCTCGGCCTGCATCTGCTGGTGGCGTTCCTCGCTCCATGCGCCGACGCGAATGAGATGGATTTTCAGCCGCTCGATCGGATCGCCAAGCGGCCAGGCGGTCCCTTCGTCCTTGGGGCGATATTTCGAGGGATCGTCGGAGGTCGAGTGGGCGCCGGCGCGGTAGGTGACCCATTCGATGAGCGTGGGCCCGAGATTGGCGCGCGCCCGCTCGGCCGCCCAGAGCGAAACAGCGTGAACCGCAAGATAGTCGTTGCCGTCGACGCGCAGCGAGGGAATGCCGAAGCCATGCGCGCGAGCGGCGAATCGCGCGCTCTCGCCTCCTGCTATGCCCTGATAGGACGAGATCGCCCACTGGTTGTTAACGACGTTGAGAACGACCGGAGGCCGATAGACGGAAGCGAATACCAACGCTGCGTGGAAATCGCTTTCCGCGGTCGAACCCTCGCCGATCCAGCCCGAAGCAACGCGCGTATCGCCCGCAATCGCCGACGCCATCGCCCAACCGACGGCTTGCGGATATTGCGTGCCGAGGTTGCCCGAGATCGAAAAGAAGCCGGCCTCGCGAACGGAATACATGACCGGCATCTGACGGCCGTGCAGGCGATCTTTCTCATTGGAGAAGATCTGGCACATCATGTCGACGAGCGGCCAGCCATAAGCGATGAGCAAGCCCTGCTGACGGTAGGTCGGAAAGCACATGTCGCCGGGCTTGAGCGCAACGCGATGCGCTGTCGCGATCGCCTCCTCGCCGAGGCTCTGCATGTAGAACGAGGTCTTGCCCTGCCGCTGAGACAGGAGCATGCGCGCGTCGAACGCGCGGGTCAGCATCATGTCGCGTAGACCCTTGCGCAATTGGTCCGCGCTGAGCGACCCCGCCCACTCGCCGACCGCATCCCCCTTGTCATCGAGGGTGCGGATCATCGTATAGGCATAGTCGCGGATTTCGGAGGGGCTGACGTTGATCGGCGGACGGGCAACCTGGCCAGCCTCGGCCATGCCGACATGGCTGAAGTCGGGCCTGCCGCCGGGGCGCACGGTCGGCTCGGGCACATGCAGCGAAAGACGGGCGGCGCTGGTCATCCGATTATCTCTCCGACGGAGTGTCTTGATCCGCCTCACGCTGTTTCAAAGGTTTTAGCGCGTGCGCCATGCGCTTGTCATGCCGCCGCTCGAACCGCGGCGCAGCGTTGACAGCCGGCCGCCTGCCCTCTTAAGAAGCGGGCGCATGCCCAGGTGGCGGAATTGGTAGACGCACTGGTTTCAGGTACCAGCGGTGCAAGCCGTGAAGGTTCGAAGTCCTTTCCTGGGCACCACCTCCCTGTTTTAGGGTATCCAAATTCATCCCGGAAATCTCTCAAAATCAAAGGGTTGGCTGGATCGTCGAGATCGATCCTGGATCAGTCGGTTGCGCCTAACACCTTCGTCGGTATGCGGCACTTACGCCACGCAATTGCGGCGGCGAGCTTCTGCTGGCTACCGGCTGGGACGCGCGTTTTAGTTCGCGAACCAGATCAGGCCCACCGCCCGGGCCCTTTGGTTTTGGGCAGGGATCGCCCCTATGAACGGACATGTTCTCGTCATCGACCAAGGCACGACCTCGACGCGCTCGATCGTCTTTGGGTCAGAGGCTGCGCTCGTCGCCATGGCGCAGGAGGAGTTCCCGCAGATCTTTCCTCAGCCAGGCTGGGTCGAGCACGACCCCGAGTCGCTCTGGCGGACCGCCCTCTCGACAGCGCGGCAGGCTCTGTCTAGGGCCGGCGTCGAGCCGAGCGCGCTCGCCGGGCTTGGGATCACCAACCAGCGCGAAACGACATTGGTCTGGAGCCGGACGACCGGCCGACCAATCCACAATGCGATCGTCTGGCAGGATCGTCGCACGGCGCCCCTTTGCGCCGAACTGAAAGAGCGCGGATGCGAGACGCTCGTGTCCACCCGTACGGGCCTACTGCTTGATCCCTACTTCTCAGCGACGAAGATCGCCTGGATTCTCGATCATGTCCCCGGCGCGCGTGCTGAAGCGGAACGCGGAGACCTGGCCTTCGGGACCGTGGATAGCTTTCTTGTCTGGCGCCTGACCAACGGCAAGGGTCACGTCACCGACGCCACCAACGCTTCGCGAACGCTGCTGTTCAACATCCATTCGGGGTCGTGGGACGAGGACCTTCTCGCTCTCTTCCGAGTCCCAAGGTCGATGCTGCCCGAGGTTAAGGACTGCGCCGCCGAATTTGGCCACGCGACTGCCGAACATCTCGGCGTTGCGATCCCTATCCGCGGGATCGCCGGAGACCAGCAGGCGGCGCTGATCGGACAGGCATGCTTTCGTCCGGGCATGGTGAAGTCGACATATGGGACGGGATGCTTCGCGCTCGTCAATACTGGCGACAAAGCGGTCGAGTCGACGCACAAATTGCTGACCACCATCGCCTACCAGTTCATGGGCGAGCGCACCTATGCGCTCGAAGGTTCGATCTTCTCGGCGGGCGCGACGGTGCAATGGTTGCGAGACGGCCTCGGGATTCTCGCCAGCGCCCCGGAAGCGGGTGAATTGGCGGCGAGCGCCGACCCCCGCCAGGAGGTCTATCTGGTGCCGGCGTTCACCGGGCTCGGCGCTCCCCATTGGGACAGCGAGGCCCGCGCCGCGATCTTCGGACTGACGCGCGGCGCCACGCGCAAGGAGATTATCCGGGCGGCGCTCGAGAGCATCGGCTATCAGACCCGCGATCTCATCGACGCGATGCGCGCCGACTGCTCACGGGTTATGGGGGGTCGCGTTCGCTTCGGTCATCCGGATCGACGGCGGAATGAGCAACAGCGACTGGACGATGCAATTTCTAGCCGACATCTTGAATGCGCAGGTCGACCGCCCGGAGATTTTCGAGACCACCGCTCTCGGCGCCGGCTATCTGGCGGGCTGGCAAGCGGGCCTTTACCCCGATCCCGAGCAGTTTTCGCACACCTGGCGGCGGCAGGCGAGCTTCCGGCCCTCGATGGCGGCAAGCGAACGCGAATCCCGCTATCGCCGCTGGCGCGACGCTGTCGCACGCACGATCGGCTTTTCGGACCGCTGACTTTTCCCGATAGATCGGCCGCCGATCGCGACGATCTTGACTCAACTCGACAAGGCCAAGCCACTCAAGGCAGGCGTCCTCAGATCGCATTCCGGTCCTGACCTCCATCCAACGCGTGCGCCATGAATTCGAGCCCACGCTCAATTTGCGAGCGCGTCACGGGACCCCCCAGCCCAACTCTGACGGCTTCGGGCGGAGGGCCGCTGGCCGTACAGACATCGCTCGCGATGACGCCAAGTCCAGTCGAGCGCACGTGACTTACGAAGGCCGATCGCGTCCAGCCATTGCGCATGGGCAGCCACAAGTTAAAGCTCAAGGGGTCCGACAAATAGGAGCCAGGCTCGAGCGCGATCGCCGCGATTTTCTCTCTCGCCATCGTCTCGGAACGGATGAAACGCAGGATCATGTCGGCGGTCCCATCTGTGATCCAGCGAGTGGCGACGGCGGCCGTGATTGGCGAAGCCATGACGCAGAGCGCACGCATCGCGCTGTTGAACGACCAGGCCGCGCGCGCGTCCGGCGCGATAACATAAGCGAGTTCGAAGACCAGCCCCGATGCATTTGGCTAGACCCGCGACGTGCCAGCATGCGTCCGGCGCGATAGCAGCGAGGGGCGCCGGACCATGGGTCTGGATGAAGCCATAAGCATCGTCCTCGACAATCATCACCCCGTGCTTCCTTGCGATAGTGCAAATCTCCGCGCGTCGGCGCTCCGGGATCGTGATCGTTGTCGGATTTTGCAGCGTGGGATTGAGGTAGATCGCCTTGGGAGCATGGATGCGGACGCCCTCCTCGAGAGCCTCGGGGATGACGCCATTTTGGTCCATCTCGATCCCGACGAGTTGCAGACCGAGTTGAGCGGCAATCGAACGAACTCCGGGATAGGTGATCGCTTCGCACAGCACCGTTTCGCCGGCCTTGGCCAGCAAGCTGAAAATGCCGACCATTGCTGGATGCGCGCCGGGCGTGACAAATATGCGCTCCTGGGCGGGAACGAGAGCCCGCCGGCCCAGCCATGCCGAGGCGGCGTCCCGATCCGCCGGCGAGCCGCCGAAGCCCTGGTAGCGGAGCAGCGACTCGAGGTCCGCAGCGACGCTTGCATAGCCTTCCCGCATGCGCGCGATCAGAGCGGGATCCTCCGGCTCGGGCGGCATGTTCATCGCGAAGTCCGCACGCGAACGGCCCGGCGCGGGTTCGCCGCGAACCATCGCGGCCCGACGCACGAACGTGCCGCGCCCGACGACCGATTCGACCAGGCCCCGCTTGCTGGCCTCGACATAGCCGCGCGCGACCGTCGTAAAGTCGAGAGACAGTCGCTGCGCCAATTCCCGCTGGGGCGGCAGTCGGTCTCCTGGCGCAAGTCGGCCAGCTGCAATATCGGACGATATGGCCTCGGCGATCGCGAGATACCGTGGTCCTTCTCTATCGTCGAGCGATGGCATCCACGCCTTCATCGTTTGACCATCTTCCTCTTGTGCGCCCGCATTGACTGGAGCGTGTTGCTCGCTGGCCGCGGAAACATTTGGCGCCCGCCGGTACGATATCAGGGCTACGACAATCCGATCATCCCCACGGATCCGCCAGCATTGACTGGATTCTTTGGCAAAAACAAGCCGAATTGAAGGTCGAAGTGGCTGGATCTTTGTTGGCACGGTCGTTGCACTGCGTTTGGCAGCCCGGCTGCCTGCCGGTCTCAGCCCGAGGATCAGCGAAATGCCAGCAGTCACCGCTCCCGCCCACAAGAAGGGGGACTTCTTTGTCGACTACGAGGAAAAGGTTTTTGAGGACGTAAAGGCGAAGCCAGGCGAAAAGGCGCTGGTCACGTTCCACACCGTCGCTTTCGAAGGTTCAATTGGCCTCGTTAATCTCCTGCAGGCGCTGCGGCTCTTACGCAAAGGCTTCGAGACCTCAATCCTCCTATACGGGCCCGGTGTCACACTCGGGGTGCAACGCGGCTTCCCGAAGATCGGAGACGAGGCATTTCCTGGAGCGCAGAACTTCAACAATCAGATCACGAAATTCATCGGCGAAGGCGGTAAGGCCTACGCCTGCCGCTTCGCCCTGCAAGCGCTCTACGGGCATGGTGAACCCTCGCTGATCGAAGGCATCCGCCCGATCAGTCCGCTGGATGTGCTCGACCTTGTGCTCATCCACAAACGCGACAACGCGGTCATCCTCGATACCTGGACACTTTGACGTCCGCGGGCGGCAGCCTGGTCTGCCGCGTCGCCGGCGGGAGATGAATCATGTCCAATGCTAGAAAGGTGCGGGCCGCCGCGGTGCAGATCGCGCCGGACCTTGCTTCGCGCGAGGCAACACTCGACCGTGTTGTGAGCGCGATCGACGAGGCGGCGGGAAAGGGCGCAGAACTGATCGCCTTCCCTGAAACCTTCGTGCCCTGGTATCCTTACTTTTCCTTCGTCTTGCCCCCGGTACAGAGCGGCGCCGAGCATATCCGCCTCTACGAAGAGGCGGTTGTCGTGCCGAGCTCGCAGACGGAAAGGGTGGCCGCGGCGGCCCGCAAGGCCGGCGCGGTCGTCGTGCTCGGGGTCAACGAGCGCGACCATGGTTCGCTCTATAACACCCAGCTCGTCTTCGACGCCGACGGGGCGCTGAAGCTTAAGCGGCGCAAGATCACGCCGACCTTTCACGAGCGCATGATCTGGGGACAGGGCGACGGCTCAGGCCTGACGACGGTCGACACGAAAGTTGGCCGGATCGGGGCGCTCGCTTGCTGGGAGCATTACAATCCCCTCGCGCGCTACGCGCTGATGGCGCAGCATGAAGAGATACACATCGCGCAATTTCCCGGATCGCTGGTGGGACCGATCTTCGCGGAGCAGATCGAGGTCACGATCCGCCATCACGCCCTCGAAAGCGGATGCTTCGTGGTCAACGCGACCGGCTGGCTAAGAGAAGACCAGATCGCCACGATCACACCCGACCAAGGTCTCCAACGCGCGCTTCGCGGCGGCTGCATGACAGCGATCATCTCGCCTGAAGGAAGACATCTCGCGCCCCCGCTCACTGAGGGCGAGGGCATGGTCATCGCCGATCTCGACATGAGCCTGATCGTGAAGCGCAAGCGAATGATGGATTCCGTCGGCCATTATGCACGGCCCGAGCTGATCAATGTGACGTTGAATCCCCGCCCGGCCAAACCCTTGAGTTTTGAGCCCTTGCCGCCTGCTGCGCATCCGGTTGCCGATGGAGAGAGCCGTGAATCTGCCGACTGAACACCTGATCAACGAATTGCAAACCTTCGGCGTGCGGCTGGTTGATCCAAAAGCTGGCGTCGAAAGCCGGCGCGGCGGCGCAGGTCCGTCGGACCACAAAGCGCTGACAATCGACGGCATGACGGTGATGGCGCCGGTGCATACGGCGTCGGCGTTCGATAGCCCCTACGTGATCGAGGCCCCCGACGCGAGGGGCCGAAGCCGCATTCTTAGAGATGGCTCGGCGCTCGCGGAGGCCACCTTCCCGTCGCGGCCCCGCTTCTACGATCTTACGACGGCAGACGGCGTGCCTTATTCCAAGATCGCGACTTTGCATGGCCGCGACGTGCTCGCGACGACAGTTCTTCAGACCTGCATCCGCTACCAGAGCCGCACCAAGACCTGTCAGTTTTGCGCCATTGGCCAATCGCTGGCGGCGGGCCGGACGATCGAGCGGAAGACGCCGGCGCAGCTGGCGGAGGTCGCGAAAGCGGCCGTGGTTCTCGACGGCGTGAAACACATGGTGATGACCACCGGCACTCCGCAGGGACGCGACCGGGGCGCCGCGATCCTCTGCGAGAGCGCGGCGGCCGTGAAAGCGGCCGTCGACCTTCCCATTCAGGCGCAATGCGAGCCGCCAGACGAGGATGCGTGGTTCACGCGTATGCGGGAGGCCGGCGTCGACAGCCTCGGCATGCATCTCGAAGCGGTTACGCCGGAAGTGCGGCGGCGCGTCATGCCCGGAAAGGCCGAAGTGCCGGTCGAGCGCTATCTTGGCGCGTTCGCCTCAGCGGTCGCAGTCTTCGGCCGCGGACAGGTTTCGACCTACATCCTTGCCGGTCTCGGCGACACGGCTGAGGAAATCCTAACTATGTGCGAAAGGCTCGTGACGATCGGCGTCTATCCATTTGTCGTGCCTCTCGTGCCGATCTCGGGAACGCCGCTCGAAAGCACGCCGGCGCCAACTCCTGCCCTCATGCATTCGTTGCTTCAGCCACTCGCGCGCTTGCTGATCCAGAATGGGCTCAAAGCGACCGATATCAAGGCGGGTTGCGGTAAGTGCGGAGCCTGCTCCGCTCTTTCCACTTACGAGAAGGCGCTTCTGTCATGATCGTCGACAGCATTCTGCCCTTCCTTCCTTGCGAATTCCGAATCAAATTCGCTGCATCGCGATGGGAGCGTGAGGGTTCGTACGCCCTGAGACGGGCGGTGTTCTGCGAGGAGCAGGGCATCTTTCGGACGAGCGATCGGGACGCAACGGACGATTATGCGATCCCGATTGTCGCACTTTCCATGCTTGGCGTCGCCTCAGACCGGGTCGTTGGAACCGTGCGAATCCACGAAGAGGCGCCGGGCGTCTGGTGGGGCTCGCGTCTCGCCGTCGAGCAGGACTATCGCCGAATCGGCGCCATCGGCGCGACGCTGATCCGTCTTGCCGTGTCGTCCGCCAATGCGATGGGGTGCAAAACCTTCTCGGCTCATGTCCAAGCGCAGAACGGGCCGCTGTTTCGTCAGATGCGCTGGGAGACGATCGAGGAAATCGAGCTGCATGGCCGACCGCACCTGAAGATGCGCGCGGATCTCTCCGCCTATCCGGCCTGCGCCACGCCTGAACTCGGCTATGTCGCGCTACGCAAGGCCGCCTGACGTGGACGCCGAGGCGTTCGAATCGCTTGCACGCGAGGCGCGCGCGAGTCTCACCCTGAAGGCCAAGGCCGAAATCGGCGTCGTTGCTGAGCGCCTCGGACTCGGAAACGCGGACATTCGGGTAGGCGACGACTGCGCCGCGATTCCCGACGCGGACGGGCACCTCCTGTTCGCAATCGAAGGTTTCATAAACAGCTTTGTCGCCGCCGATCCATGGTTCGCGGGCTGGTGCGGGGTCATGGTGAATGTATCCGACATCGCATCGATGGGCGGATGGCCAATCGCCGTTGTGGACGCCATTTGGGCGGCAGGAGAGCCCGCCGCCGCGAAGATTCTCGAGGGAATGAAGGCTGCCGCGGGGGCTTACGGAACGCCGATCGTTGGCGGCCACAGTAACCTCCATACGACGCAGTCCCAGCTCGCGGTGGCGATACTTGGGCGTGCGGGATCGCGGCTATTGACAAGTTTCGACGCGCGATTCGGCGATGTTCTGATCGCTGCGATCGACCATCGAGGCGCCTATCGCGAGCCCTTCGACAATTGGCAGGCGGCGCTCTCTGCCCCTCACGAACGGCTGCGAGGCGATTTGGCGCTGCTGCCGGAGGTCGCGACTCGCGGGCTCGCGCATGCGGCGAAGGACATCAGCCAGGGTGGAATTCCTGGAACCTCGACAATGCTGGCCGAATGTTCGGGCGTTGGCGTTGACCTTGACATCGAGGCGATCCTTCCTCCGCCGGGGGTTTCGCTTTCTCGCTGGCTGAAGACATTTCCAAGCTTCGGGTTCCTGTTGGCGACCGAGCGAGCACGCGCCGCCTCCCTGCTATCAATCTTCCACGAGCGCGACCTCCACGCCGCCGTCATTGGCGAAGTGCGTACCGGCTCGGAGGTCGCGCTGGTGGCCGGCGCTCGCCGCGCAGTGGTGCGTGACTGGCGTCAAGAGCCGCTTCTAGGACTTCGCGCCTCGTCGAGAAGTGCCTAGCGTGATGCGTCCGCTTCGCATCGCGATGCTGACGCATTCCACCAATCCGCGCGGCGGGGTGGTCCACGCGCTCCAGCTTTCCGAGGCGCTGACGACGCTCGGACACGATGTCATCTTGCACGCTCCCGACTCAACGGGGAACGGTTTTTTCCGATCTGCGCGCTGCAAGACCCGCCCCTTCCCGGTCGCGCCGGCAGCCCTCGACATGCGCGCGATGATCGAACAACGCATCGTCGACTATGTTGAGTATTTCGCCGATATGGGAAATCGCGACTTCGAGCTTTACCACGCGCATGACGGCATCTCCGGCAACGCGCTGGCGACTTTGAAGGCGCAGGGGCGCATTCGCGCGTTCGCCCGCACGGTGCATCATATCGACGATTTTACCGACCTACGAATCGCCTGCTTACAGGCGCGCTCGATTCGAGAGGCAGACGCCTGGATAACTGTCAGCAAGCTTTGGCGGAACTGTCTCCGTCAAGACTTCGGAATTGAAGCGTCAGTCTGCGGAAACGGAGTCGATCGCGACCGCTTCTGTTCGCAGCGCGACGGCGGCGAGGCCGAGCTGCGACGCCGCCTCGAACTCGGCGCTGGGCCTATCTTCCTCGTCGTCGGGGGCGTCGAGGAGCGCAAGAACACTGTCCGCATTCTCGACGCCTTTACTCAAATCGTCGCGTTGCGTCCCGATGCGGAGCTCGTGATCGCGGGCGGCGCGAGTCTGCTGAACCATGACGTTTATCAGCGGACCTTCGCGCGCCGCCTTGCGGAGATGGCCCCCTTGGCTGGATCGGTGCGCCTTACAGGGGTTATCGCCGATGCGGACATGCCGCGCCTCTATCGCCTCGCGACGGCGCTGGTCTTTGCTTCGGTGAAAGAAGGGTTCGGCCTCTGCGTTCTCGAAAGCTTGGCGAGCGGCGTTCCCGTCATCGCGTCGAGGATCGAGCCGTTCGTCAGCTATCTCGAACCTGACGACGCAATCTGGTGCGATCCCTTCAACGTGACCACCGTAGCTGACGCTATGGCGCTCGCGCTGAGGGACGATTTTGCGGGGCGCCTACGGAGCAATGGGCCCAAGGTCGCCACCCGCTTTGACTGGCGCTCGGTCGCGGAAGCGCATGAGCCGCAATACCGGCAACTTCTGGAGCTCGCCAATGCCTGAGATGTGGTTCGAGGTCCGCTGGCCCGACGGATCAAGCGAGGCCTGCTATTCGCCCTCGCTCGTAATCAAGGATTATTTCCGGGAGGGCCAAGCTTACGCGGTTTCAGACTTCCTTGAGCGCAGCCGCACGGCGCTTCAGATCGCGTCCGATCGCGTGAAGGCCAAATACGGCCGCCCATGCAGCCTCGCGCTTGGTCAGCTGTCAGCCATCGAAACCGCGGTGGCTCGCTTTGAGGGTGATCCAAACGCGACTGTTTTCTGCGAACGCTTTCTCAACGAGGTCGAACGATGAACGGGAACGCTGCACCTCACTATCGCGCCGTCGTCGTCGGCGGCGGTCAGGCCGGTCTCTCCGCCAGCTACTGGTTGAGCCGCGCCGGGCTTGATCATGTCGTGTTCGAAAAGAAGACCGCCATGCACAAATGGCGAGAAGAGAGATGGGACGCCTTCTGTCTCGTCACGCCCAATTGGCAGTGCCAGCTGCCCGGACACGCGTATGACGGGCCAGACCCAAACGGGTTCATGGTGAAGGAACAGATCCTCGATTATCTCGAGGCGTTCCAACGAAAAGTGGATGCGCCAATCCGCGAGAATGTCGAAGTTCACGCCGTCGACAAGGAAGGGGCTGGATTCAGGATCACGACCACCGAAGGCGTCTGTACCGCGGACGCAGTGTTCCTAGCGACCAGTCTCTATGGAAAGCCCAGTGTTCCGCGCTTCGCGAATCGAATCCCGGACTCAATCCTGCAGGTCCATACGGCCGAATACCGCAATCCGGGCGCGCTCCCCAATGGACCGGTCGTCGTCGTGGGCTCAGGCCAATCCGGCGCGCAGATCGCCGAAGATCTGCATCTTGCGGGCCGGAGGGTGCATCTGGTCACAGGGAATGCGCCGCGTTGTGCACGTTTCTATCGCGGACGCGACGTCGTCGATTGGCTGTGGGACATTGGGCAATACGAAATTACCGTCGCCAACGATGGCATGGGCCACAAGCGTCACGACACGAACCATTATCTGACCGGTCGCGACGGAGGCAGAGACATCGACTTGCGCGCTTTCGCGCGACAAGGAATGGAGCTCTATGGCCGCCTTGTGGGTGTCGAAAAGGGCCGGATGATCTTCGAGCCGAATCTCCGCGCCAACCTCGACGAGGCCGATCGCGTCTATAACGGCATCAATGCGCTGATTGACAAACACATTGCCGAAAAAGGCGTCTCCGCGCCCGAAGGAGGGGCATACAAGCCGGTCTGGCAGCCGGACGATGAGCCAGCCGAGCTTGACCTTGTCGCAGCCGGAGTGGCCGCGGTGGTGTGGGCAACCGGTTTCACCGCCGATTGGTCGTATGTTCGGCTCCCGATTTTCGATGGAACCGGCTATCCAGCCAACCGGCGCGGCGTAACCAGCGTACCGGGCGTTTATGTTCTCGGCCTGCCTTGGTTGTGGACCTGGGGCTCCGGTCGGTTTTTGAGTGTCGGACGCGACGCCGAGGCGGTGGTCAATGCTGAGCTCGAACGCCGGAATATGGTTCGGGCGGCCGAGTAGCGATCACGTCACCAACTGATGCGATCAGTTAGGTCGGGCGCAGCGCCCGGAGTTTTTACGCCCCTGACGGCTTGCGCCGGAAATTCGGCGGACGCTTGTCGAGAAAAGCCCGCACGCCCTCCAAATATTCATCGCCGCCTCCGGCCTCGCGTTGTAGGTCGCGCTCAAGCGCAAGCTGGCCGTCGAAACTGTTGGCGGGCGACGCCGCGAGCGCGCGCTTCATCAGGCCCAGCGCATGCGTCGGGCCGGACGCAAGGCGTTCCGCGATCGTGTGCGCCTCTCCCATCAGGTCCTCGTCGTCGACCGCCCGATAGATCATACCCACGGCTTGGGCCTGCTCCGCCCCGATCGGCTCGGCCAGCATCATCAACGCGCGGGCGCGCGCGTCGCCAACGAGCCGTGGGAGAACGAAAGTGCCCCCCGCATCCGGAATGAGACCAATGCGAGCGAACGCCTGCAGGAACTGAGCCGACTTCGCGGCCAGCACAATGTCGCAGGCGAGCGCGATATTGGCTCCCGCCCCCGCCGCTGGACCGTTGACCGCGCAGACGACCGGCTTCGGCAGGTTCCGAATCCCACGAACGATGGGATTGAGCCCCTTTTCAAGCGCTTCGCCGAGGTCGGGCCGAGCTTCGCCGGGAGTAAACGCGCGGTTGGCGAGGTCGGCGCCGGCGCAGAAGCCTCGCCCCGCGCCAGTGATGAGAACCGCGCGACAGTCGGGCTCCGCCGCCGCGCGCCTGATGGCGGTTGACAACCCGTCGATGAGAGCGGCGTTGAGCGCATTCAGGCGCTCGGGCCGGTTCAGGGTTAGCGTCAGTACACCGCCCTCGAGCCTATCCAAGAGAACGGGTGACGACGAAATCTCGGCCTCTGCGGTCACGGGCGCTCTCTCCCTCAATTCGTCAGTCGCCGGCGCGCGGCGCGAACGTCTATATTAGACGCTGGTCAATGGAGGCGACAATGGCGGATTGCGATCTGCGGCTGAACCTGCGAATGGCGCAGCCATGACCGACGAAGCCTTCATCTGTGATTACGTGCGCACGCCGATCGGCCGCTACGGCGGCGCGCTCGCCGGCCTGCGCGCCGACGATCTTGCGGCGCTGCCGATTCGCGAGCTGATGCGCCGACACCCCGACCTCGGCGACAAGATCGATGAGGTCTTTCTCGGCTGCGCAAACCAGGCGGGTGAGGACAACCGCAATCTCGCGCGCATGGCGCTCCTGCTGGCGGGCTTGCCCGAGTTTATTCCAGGGGCGACCGTCAATCGTCTGTGCGCCTCGGGGATGGAAGCGGTCGCGGCTGCGGCGCGAGGAATCAAGGCGGGCGAGATCGAGCTTGCGATCGCCGGCGGCGCCGAATTGATGACCCGCGCACCCTTTGTAATGGGCAAGGCTCAAGCGGCGTATCAGCGAGCGGCTGAGGTTTTCGACACCACCATCGGCTGGCGCTTCGTCAATCCGGTGATGAAAAAGCTTTATGGCGTCGATTCGATGCCCGAGACGGCCGAGAACGTCGCCGACGAGCACCAGGTCTCGCGCGCCGACCAGGACGCCTTCGCGCTGCGCTCGCAAACGCGCGCGGCGACGGCGCAGGCGAAGGGCACGTTCGACCAGGAAATCGTCGCGGTCGAGATGAAGGACCGCAAGGGCAATGTCACTCGGATCGCGAGCGACGAGCATCCGCGCGGTGATACGACGCTTGAGGCGCTGGCGAAGCTCGGGGGGATTGTGCGCCCGGACGGCAGCGTGACCGCCGGCAACGCCTCCGGCGTCAACGACGGCGCCGCGGCGCTCATTATCGCCTCGGCCAAAGCGGCGGAAGCGCGTGGGCTCAAGCCGATCGCCCGCATCCTCGGCTACGCCACGGCCGGCGTCGCGCCGCGCGTGATGGGTATTGGTCCAATCCCGGCGGTCGGCAAACTGACGGAACGGCTGAAGCTCAAGCCGTCGAGCTTCGACGTCATCGAGCTCAACGAGGCGTTCGCCTCGCAGGCGCTCGCCTGCCTGCGCGGGCTTGGGCTCAAAGACGATTCGGACCACGTCAATCCGAACGGAGGGGCGATCGCGCTCGGCCATCCGCTAGGAATGTCGGGCGCGCGCCTTGCCGGGGCCGTCGCGCTCGAACTCGAGCGACGTGGCGGCCGCTACGGCCTCGCCACAATGTGCGTTGGCGTCGGCCAGGGCGCGGCGTTGGCTATCGAGCGCGTGTGACGGCGAACCCCAATCGTCGTTTCGAGCGAATGCCATCCAGAGGGGGGATGTAGCGCAACAACTCCTGGATCGCCGCGTCGGCCTTCGGCCTCCCCACGATGACGGCCAAGCGTTACGTGTGGCCGACCTCGCGAAGAAATGCGATTAGGGCCGCGTTGACCTCGTCCGCTCGCTCCTGCTGCGTCCAATGGCCGCAGCCGGGCAGCATGATCGTTTTCGTGAGGTTGGGGACAAACAGTTTCAGGTTCGCGATCAACTGATCGAACTTCGGGAATTTGACCACGAGGTCTCGGTCGCCCGCGATGTAAAGCGCAGGCACAGTCACTTTCGCCCCGGCGAAGGGCGCGAGCATCTCCCAGTTGCGGTCGATGTTTCGATACCAGTTGAGGCCGCCGCGGAAGCCTGTGCGGGCGAATTCCGCCGCGAAGACATCGATGTCGGCCTCGTCAAGCCATGTGGGCAGGGTTGGCGGGTCGATCGTGCGGGTGAGAAAGCCGCCCGTCTTTGGAACCATGCCCGGGGCGTCGTCGCCAAGCGCGTTGTCGGACCGGCGCGGAACATCGCCCGAGCCTGAATAGAGAAGCCGCCGGATCGTCGCCCGCGGATCGCGCCCAAGCTCCGCATCCGCAACGCCCGGCGTCTGGAAGTAGAGCTGATAGAAGAGCGACGATTCGGTCTGCGGCATGACGCTCGTCGGCCGTTTGGACCCGCGCGGAACGAACGGCACGCTTAAGCCCGCGACTGCGCGAAAACGGTCGGGCCTCAGCAAGGCGCAATGCCAGGCGACGGGCGCGCCCCAGTCATGGCCGACGACGACGGCCTCAGGCGCGTTCAGCACGTCCAACAGGCCGAGCATGTCGCCGACCAGGTGAAACAAAGTGTACTGATCGATCGCCTCGGGCTGGCCTGTCTGGCCGTAGCCGCGCATGTCGGGCGCCACCGCGTGATAGCCGGCTTCGGCAAGCGCCCTCAGCTGATGGCGCCACGAATACCAGGATTCCGGAAAGCCATGGCAGAGAAGCACCACGGGTCCGGTTCCCGCCTCCGCAAGGTGGATCGGAATGCCGTTCGCCTCGATGGTGCGATGGGCGATCTCGGTCATGGCGGCGCCTCCCCCGATCCTAATATCGATCTACACCGTTTCGATGACCGGTCGAACATAGTCGCCGCTCTCGATGTCCGTGTTCTGGTCGAGCCCTATGAAAGGACTGGCGCTGGCAATAGCACGCCATTGCGACTAGTCTTCGCCCTTCAAACCAAAGCGAAAGACCAGTGACCCAACTCTCCGTCCGCCGGCGCCAAGGCCGCCTCTCGACCGACGCGGTCGCCGCGCTCAATTCCGATCTCGCCGCCCGTTTCGGCAACCGCTTCACGGCCTCCGAAGCGATTTGTAAGGCGCACGGGCACACCCTGACCTGGCTCAAGAACGAGCCGCCGGACGCGGTGGTGTTCGCCGAATCCAAGGAGGACGTGATCGACCTCGCCAAGCTCTGCGGCCGGCATGACGCGCCGATCGTTCCGTTTGGCGTCGGCTCGTCGCTCGAGGGCCATATCAACGCGCCGCATGGCGGCGTTTCCCTCGATCTCTCGCGCATGAATAACGTCCTCGCCGTCAACGCCGACGACCTCGATTGCGTCGTGGAGCCCGGCGTCACCCGTAAGCAACTCAACGAGCACCTGCGCGACAGCGGGCTCTTCTTTCCGATCGATCCGGGCGCCGACGCTTCCCTCGGCGGCATGGCGGCAACCCGCGCCTCGGGCACTAACGCGGTGCGCTATGGCACGATGAAGGACGTCGTGTTGTCGCTTGGGGTGGTCGCTCCCGACGGATCGTTCCTGCGCACCGGAACGCGGGCGAAGAAATCCTCCGCCGGCTACGATCTCACCCATATGTTCATTGGTTCCGAGGGGACGCTTGGAATCATCGTCGAGGTGACCCTCAAGCTCTCCGGCATTCCCGAGGCGATCGCGGCCGGGCATTGCTCTTTCCCCAGCATCCGCGCGGCTTGCGAGACGACGATCGAAACCATCCAGTCCGGCCTGCCGGTCGCCCGCATCGAGCTCATCGACACGCTGTCGGTGCGCGCTTTCAACACCTATTCGCATCTTTCCCTGCCAGAACAGCCCCTGCTGCTGGTCGAATTCCACGGGACAGAGCAGAGCGTCGCTGAACAGGCAAGCCGCTTTGGCGACATCGCCGCGAGTCATGGCGGCGGCGCGTTCGCTTCCGCCACCAAGCCCGAGGACCGCACCAAACTCTGGCAGGCCCGTCACGACACCTATTGGTCGCAACAGACGCTGCGGCCGGGCGCCCGTCCGTTCGCCACCGACGCCTGTGTGCCGATCTCGCGCCTCGCCGATTGCGTCGAGGAAACGCTCGACGATATCGCGCGGAGCGGCCTCGTCGCGCCGATCGTCGGCCATGTCGGCGATGGGAATTTTCACGTGAGCCCCCTCATCGACCTCGAAAACCAGGCCGAGATCGAGGCTGCGGATGCTTTCGCCCACCGTCTCGCCCATCGCGCCATCGCCATGGGCGGCACGTGCACCGGGGAGCATGGCGTCGGCCAGAAGAAGCGGGAATATATGGAAGAGGAGCACGGGGCCATCGCCATCGACCTCATGCGCCGCCTCAAAGCCTCGTTCGACCCGCAGAACCTGTTCAATCCGGGCAAGGTGTTCTACGCCTGAGGGCGCGCGCGGGGCGCCGCTCTCTCAGCTTGTCAGTCCCGCGCGAATGGGAATCCAGAGCATCAAAGCTTGCTGGACGCCCGTTTTCGCGGGCATGAGCACGCTGAGACGCAAATAGCGCCGCGGATTGCTTATGGATCGCCCCGGCAAACCGTGTCGGCGAGAGGGTCAAGGAGGCGAATGGTGAAGAGCGCTGTTCTGGCGTGGGGTTCCCTGGTGTGGGATCCGCGCGCGTTGCAAACCACAGGCAAATTCACGGCCAACGGGCCGCTCTTGCCGATCGAGTTTTGCCGCGTTTCGGACGACGGACGGCTGACGCTGGCGATCGACGAATTCCTTCGGCGCCCTCTGCAAGACCTATTCGGCGCCGAGCGCCCTCGAGAACCTCGATGCGGCGAGGAATGATCTCCGCCAGCAAGAGGGCATGGCGGACGTTCGAGCGGTAGGGTTCGTCGAGCCTGCTTCGGACAGACAAAGCGACTTTGCCTTGGAAAACCATCCTCAGGTGGTCGCAACGATCGGCGCCTGGGTCGAGGCGGCCGGTTACGATTCCGCGATCTGGACTGCGCTCGCCAGCAATTTCAACGACTGGGGCAAGGGCGGCGAGCCGTTCTCCGTCTCTGCGGCGTTGCAATATCTCGAAACACTGGAAAAGGACGACGGCGCCAAGTTCGCGCAGGCGCTCGCCTATATCCGCAAAGCCCCGCCCGAGGTCGAGACGCCGGTGCGCGACGAAGTCGCCAGGCGCTGGCCCGGGTGACTCGGAAGATCCGCGTGCGGCCACAATCGCCACGCACAGGCGCGATCACATACTGACTGTCGCTGGCCGCTATCGGGTCGCGATCAAATGTCTTCGCTAGACCGCTGTGCCTTTGGATGGACTCGGTTTGGCTCTGTCTCGGCGGCCGGCGCGAGGCCGTTCGCCCGCCCGGTTTGGGTTTTCTTGAAACGGACCGTTTGGCCGCTGAACCCCAACTTTTCAGCTATTGGATTTCCTTGGATTTCCTTGGATTCTCTCGTCCGAATCGAGACTTATCAATGGGTTACGCGCGATTTTCAGGAGCACATTTTTCCTCGCCGCTCTGTCGCCGCGAAAGCGCCGTCGAACCGGTCAGCCGACGATTTGTCATGGCGAAGGGGCGCATTCTTCATGGGGCAACCTTAGCTCGATTTCTGATTTTCTGCAAGAGATTGCCGCCGGAGCCCTTCCGTTCGGACCGCCTCCATCCAAAAGCGAAGCGCCCCAGGGAACGACGGCGAGCCATCCGCGTTGATTCGGGCGGCGGGGAGCGGAGGCGACAATGTCGATGTTCGAAACGATTGGCGAAACGCTTCGCACTCAACCCTCATGGCGCAAGATCGACGCCTTCGCCAGATTGAAGCTGCATCGCCTGACCGAGGTCGAACAGGACGAGGAGCGTTGCCTCCAGGCAATGCTGCATTGGCGAGATCCGGTCGAGAGATCCAGGATCCTTCGATGCCGGCGTCATGCGCTGATTGAAGACAATCCGACGTCCGGTTGACGGCGCTGGTCGGCTTTCACTGGCGCGGACTTGAAACGTTGGAGCGAGCTTCTCCTAAGCCTCGTACTGAAGCTCCTGATAGGCGCGCCGCCAATGCGCATGCTCGCGCCCGTGAGGTCGACCTTCCTCGATCCAGATGCCATAGGCGCGCTCGCGGACACGGTGCTCGTCAGGTTGGCTTGAGAGTTTGATTGCCTGCGCGTTCGATGCGGCCGGCGCGGCTTTTTTAGTCGATTTCCCTTTACTGGTTGGCGTTCTAGCCATGAGAAGCCCTCGTGTGGAGTTTAATCTCGCGGCGTGTGTTCCTTAAGGAACCGCCAGCCCGAGCTAAGACAAAAGGTCCTTAATTATAGTTAATAATGAGTTACCGACACGTCACAGGAACCGTGGCGTCCGCAAGGGATACCAAAGAGGTCGCGATGACGCTGAGGGTGCAGGCGCTGGATCATCTGGTCGTCCAAGTCTCCGACCTCGAGGTCTCGGCCCGTTGGTATGAGCGGGTGCTCGGCATGACGCGCGAGGATGTTTCGCCGGCGGCCCGGCCAGCCGCCGCGGACCGAGGTAAAATTCGGCATTCAGAAGATCAACCTCCGGCCAATCGCCACGAGCAAGGCGGATCGGTTCACTGCCCACAACGAGACTGACGGCAGCGAGGACCTTTGCTTTCTCACCAACTCGACGCCGGATGAGGTCGTCCAGCATTTGCGTGCTCAGGGCGTCGCCATCGTGACCGGCCCCGGTCCGCGGCGCGGCGCCCAAGGCGCGCTGATATCGGTCTATTGTCGCGATCCTGACGGCAGCCTTATCGAGATCGCGTCCTGTGCCGATCGTTAGCGATGCAATCGCCGCCGTTAGCGAGCCTGCGCCTCTCGGCATAAAATTCCCGCCCGTCCTCGGCGACGATTCCAATGCTGTGAGATCGATCGTGTAGGGCCTCGCGATGAACTCGGTGTCCAGCCCGTATTTCATCGATGGGCGGCCCACAGCGTTGTGAGGGAATTCTCACCTGCCGTTTCTTGCACGAGAATCAGGGATGCGGCAGCCCCGTCGGCGCTCCACAGGCGCGCCGCATAGTCTACCTACACCCCCGCCACGCTGCTCAATCAAGTGGACGTGCGCGGCTCGGTCCGGACGCCAGCGGCGTCGCGAGGACGAAGCTCGGCATACGTGTTATGATGTCAGGATAAACAAAGGGAATCAAGACATGCGCGTCGCCGTGGTCAAAGCCGCTCACGATGACGAGGCCGGCGTTTGGTATGTCGAGCACTCCGATGTCGACGGCCTGCATGTCGAGGGCGAGAACTTCGAGGCGTTCTGCCGCAATGTCGCCAGCGCAGTCGGGGATCTGCTCGAAGGCGAGGGCGGCGAAGCTCATATTGAAATTATCGCGCACGCCTCGATACGCGCCCACGTCGCCGCGTGATGTAAGGGTTTCCCCACGAATTTAGTGGTTCGAACCATGGCCAACGAAAGCAGCCGTGAGCAGGATACCGGAGTGGCAAAGTTTCTGAAGCAACGAACTATGTTCTTTGCCAAGGCCGGAGAATGCATAATTGGATACCAAAAATGCGAAGATCAACTCGAGGATTTATTTGCAGCTGCCCTCGGAGGTGCGCCAGAAAAAGCCATGCGCGTATTCGCGGTCGTTCGCGGTCTTGAAGCCAGGCTTGACGCAGTCACGGCGGCAGTGTCCGACGCTGACTCGCAGACTATCGGACGCTGGATTGAGTTAAAGAAGCGCGTGGGTCAGGCTGCTGAGCGTCGCAATCAGATTGCCCACTCAACGCCGGTGTCAACTTCAGACCCAATAGTCCTAAGGATAGGTGCTTCATTATTTCATGACCCCGTTAAGGTCTCCGGCGGCGGCAACTCTCGAACGGAGCTCCGTAAGAAAACCCGCGCGGGAGAGGTCACATGGACCGAGCAGCTTCTTCGAGAAGAGACCTTGCGAAATGATGATCTACTTGGGGCTTTAATAGCGTTTTGGCTTCAGCTCCGCGGCGAGCCTGTGCCCGCACACCTGCAAGGTCTGTGAATGTTGAAGCGGCTCGTCTAGGCATCCAGTGTGAATCAAAAACTCGCGGACCCAAACGAGAGGATCGAGGCGTGCCCCTTCCCCTTGCCAGAATTTGTGCCCTTTGCAGTGAAGTGTGGTTAGAGCAAAAAATCAAGACGCACAGCGAACGGCGTCCTCAAAGACGTCGGACTGTCGAAGGCTTTTTGAGCGGAACTCCGCTCCGTTACCCCGCCTCGGCGAACTCCTGCGCCTCCGCCAGCTCGACCGACACGAGCTGGCTCACGCCCTTCTCCGCCATGGTCACGCCGAACAGGCGGTCCATGCGCGACATCGTGACGGGATTGTGGGTGATGGCGACGAAGCGGGTGTCGGCGCGCTTGCGCATGGCTTCGAGCAGATCGCAGAAGCGCTCGACATTGTAGTCGTCGAGCGGCGCGTCGACCTCGTCGAGCACGCAGATCGGCGCGGGATTGGTGAGGAACACGGCGAAGATGAGCGCGAGCGCGGTCAGCGCCTGCTCGCCGCCCGAGAGCAGCGTCAGCGTCTGCGGCTTCTTGCCGGGCGGCTGCGCGACAAGCTCGAGTCCCGCCTCGAGCGGATCGTCGGATTCGACCAGCTGCAGCTCGGCGTTGCCGCCTTCGAACAGGGTCGAGAACAGATCCTTGAAATGGCCGTTGACGACATCGAAAGCGGCGACGAGCCGCTCGCGCCCCTCCTGATTGAGGGTGCCGATCGCGCCGCGCAGGCGCTTGATCGCTTCGGTCAGATCGTCGCGCTCGGCAATGAGCTTGTCGCGGCTGGCCAGGACTTCGACGAGTTCGTCGTCGGCGCGCAGGTTGACGGCGCCGAGCCGCTCGCGCTCCTGGCGCAGATTCTCGAGCTTGCGCTCGACCTCGACGCCGCCGGGCAGCGGCTTGTCGCCTTTATGATCGGCAAGCGCGGCGAGGCCGGCCGGCTCGCAATCGAGTTCGCTCGCGATCGCGTGCCTGAGCTCTTCGTCCCGCGCGCGCGCGCCTTCCAGGCGCTCTTCGGAGGCGGCGCGCTGCTCGCGCGCGGCGCTCATCGCTTCGAGCGCCTGCTCGCGCGGCGCGATCGGCGTCGGCGAGCGCGGTTTCGGCGAGCGCCAGCGCGTCGGCGGCCTCCTTGCGCGCCGCTTCCGCCTGGGCATGTTCGTCGGCGAGCGCGCGGCGGGCGCGGGCGAAATCGGTCGGCGCGTCGGCGAGGCTCTCGCGCTCCCGCTCCGCTTCGGCCTTCCGATCGGCAAGTTCGGCGATGCGGCTTTGCGCATGGGCAAGCCGCTCATCCCAGGACGACCGCTCGGCGACGATCGCGGCGCGCCGCGCGGCGCGCGCCGCAGTCTCGCGCGCGATGCGATTGCGCGGTCGCGCGCGCTTCGGCGAAGGCGGTCCGCTCGCGCGCGGCCACTGGCGCGCGCGCTCTCGAGGCTCTCGCGCGACATCGCTCGCCCGGCCCGAGCTGTTCCAGCGCGGCCTCGGCGTTGGCCTTGCGTTCGGCCGCCTCGTTGCGCGCCGCGCCGGCGCGTGAAAAGGCCTCTTCGACGGCCGACAGCCGCGACAGGGTTTTGGCGCGCTCGCGCTCGAATTGGGCGAAGGCGTCGCGGGCGGCGTCCGACGCACTCCGGGCGGCGCGGACGCGCCCGCGCCATTCCGTTTCCGCGGCGGCGGCTTCGCGGACCGCGTTGGCCGCGCTCGCCGCTTCGACGCCGAGCGCCGCTGCCGCCTGGCGCGCCGCCTCGGCTTCGCGCTCGAGGTCGCCAAGGCGATTCTTTTCGGCCAGGCGCCGCGCGGCCGCGCGTCGGCGCTTCGGCGGCGGCGACGAAGCCGTCCCAGCGCCAGAGATCGCCTTCGAGCGAGACCAGCCGCTGGCCGGGCTTGAGTTCCTGCGCAAGCCGCTTGCCATCCGCGCGCGCGACCACGCCGACCTGCGCCAGACGACGGGCGAGCGCGGGCGGCGCGGAGACGCGGGCGGCGAGCGGATCGGCGCCAGCCGGCAGCGACGGGATCTTCGTCGGCCGGCGCGATCAGCGACCAATGCGCCGGCGCCGCTTCGTCGACCGAGGCGTCGAGATCGTCGCCGAGCGCCGCGCCGAGCGCCGCCTCATAGCCGCGCGCGACGCTGACCGCGTCGACCGCGCGCGGCCAGGGGCCGCTCGAATCGGAGCCGAGCAGGCCTGCGACGCGTGCGCGCCTCCGTCTCGAGCCTCTGCGCGGCGCGCTCGGCCTCGGCCAAGGGCCCGCGATGGCGCGCCTCGATCGTCGCGCGCCTCGGCGTGGCGTTCCTCCGCCGCCTGCGTTTCGCGCTCGGCGGCGGCAAGCGCCTCGACCGCCTCGGCGACGGCTTGAGCGCGCGCCGCGCGCTCCGTCTCCTCAAAGCCCGCGCGTGCTGAGCGCGCCGCGCTCGCGCTCGATTGCCGGCATATTCCGCCTCGAGCCGCGCGAGGCGGCGCCCCTCTTCTCTCGCCGCATCGAGCGAGCGCCCGGCGACGGGCGCCGAGGTCGGACGCGGCGGCCTGCGCCTCGGCGAGCGCGCTTTCGGCGCTGGCGAGGCGGGCTTGAGCGCTCTCCTCGGCTTCGCGCGCCTGCGCTGCGTCCTCGTCCGCTTGCGCGCCCTGCTGCGATGAGCGCGGCCTCCTCGGCCGCGAGCCTCTCCATGACGCCGGCCGCGTCGGCGATCAGCGCTTCCTCGCGCTGAAGATCGCCGGTGAATTGCGCGAGGCGCCGCGCGAGTTCGGCCTCGCGCTCCTTGGCGCGCTTCTCTTCCGCTTCGAGCGCCTCGCGGGCGAGCGCGATGCGATGCAGGGCCGCGCCGCGCCGCGCTTCCTCCTCGCGCAAGGGCGGCAGGGCGACGGCGGCGAGCGCCTGCAGGCGCGCGGCCTCGGCTTGCGCGCGGGTGCGCTCCGTGACCTCGAGAAGATCGGCGTCGAGCCGCCGGCGCGCCTCGGCGAAGGCCGTCTCATGTTCGCGCCAGGCGATGAGCCGCGCGAGCGCCTCCTGGCGGCGGATCGCGCCGGCAAGCTCGCGGTAGCGGTTCGACTGGCGCGCCTGACGCTTGAGGCTGTCGATCTGGGCGTCGATCTGCTTCAGCACATCCTCGACGCGGATGAGATTGTCCTCGGCGCCCTTGAGCCTGAGCTCGGCTTCGTGCCGGCGCGAGTGGAGGCCGGAGACGCCCGCGGCCTCTTCCAGGATCAGCCGGCGCGCCTGGGGCTTGGCGGAAATGATCTCGCCGATCTGGCCCTGGCGCACGAGCGAGGGCGAGCGCGCGCCGGTCGAAGCGTCGGCGAACAGGAGCTGCACGTCGCGCGCGCGCACCTCCTTGCCGTTGACGCGATAGGTCGAGCCGTTGTCGCGCTCGATCCGCCGCGTGACCTCGATCGTCTCGGAATCGTTGAAGGCGGCGGGCGCGCGGCGGTCCGAATTGTTGAGCAGGAGCCCGACCTCGGCGTTGTTGCGCGAGGGCCGCCGGCCCGAGCCGGCGAAGATCACGTCCTCCATGCCGGAGGCGCGCATGTTCTTGAACGAGCTCTCGCCCATCACCCAGCGCAGGGCTTCGACGAGGTTCGACTTGCCGCAGCCGTTCGGCCCGACGACGCCGGTCAAGCCCGGGCTCGATCTTGAACTCGGCGCTGTCGCAGAAGCTCTTGAAGCCGGTCAGGCGCAAGCGCTCGAATTTCATCGTCGCGACCCTTCGGTCCGGCTAGGCGCGCCTTGCGCCGCTCACACGTCATTGCCCGCGGCGAATCATTTTTCGCGAGGCCCGTACGGGGCTTAGCGGCCATATCGGAGTCGCGCAATCAACCCAGAGCCGAGGAAAAACCTGTGCGAAACTGAGAGGCCGCCGTAACGTCGGAACGCGAAAGCGAGCCGAGGCCCCGCGTGATCTGCGGAGGGCGCGCGCTGGAGATGCTCGACTTCCTCCTCCCTTTGCGATATGAGCCGCGCCTCAACTGAAAACAGCGCGCCGAAGCGCTCGCCGGGACTCGATCCGGCGTCACGGCAGGAGTTAGTCACATGAACGTCATCCAGCAGATCGAGGCCGAGCACGCAGCCCAATTGCCCGGCGCCAAGATACCGCCTGTTCCAGCCCGGCGACACGGTTGTCGTCAACGTGAAGGTCGCGGAAGGCGAGCGCACCCGCGTTCAGGCCTACGAGGGCGTGTGCATCGCGCGCAGCGGCCATGGCCTCAACGAGAGCTTCACGGTGCGCAAGATCTCTTATGGCGAAGGCGTCGAGCGCGTTTTTCCGGTCTATTCGCCGATGATCGACTCGGTCAAGCTCGTGCGGCGCGGCAAGGTGCGGCGCGCCAAGCTCTATTATCTGCGCGATCGCCGCGGCAAGTCGGCCCGCATCGCCGAGCGGACGGATAGCGGTCGCCGCCAAGACGGCAGCCAAGGAATAAAGCCGCCGCCCAACCCCGTGTCGCGAAGAAGCAAGGCCGGCGGCTATCCCGCCGGCTTTCTTGTCTGCGCTCCCTGAATGACCCCGCCTCCGGAACTCGACCTCGGCGGCGCGTCATCGGAGGTCGTCGACGTGCTGGCGCCGGTCGCCGTCGACACGGCTTACAGCTACCGCGCGCCCCGGAGCCTCAAACTCGAACCCGGCGCCTTCGTCCGCATGCCGCTCGGCGCTCGCGTTGCGACCGGCGTCGTATGGGCGGCGCGCGCCGCCGGCGGCGACAACCTCAAGCCCATCGCCGAGGCGCTTGACTGGCCGCCGCTGCGTCCGGCCCTGCGCGACTTCATCGACTGGACGGCGCGCTGGACATTGGCTCCGCGCGGCATGCTGTTGCGGATGGCGATCCGCGCCGGCGAGGTCGGCGCGCCGCCCGTCCCAAAGTTCGGCCTTGTCGCCACTGGCAAGCCGCCCGACGCGCATGACGGAGGCGCGGGCGCGGGTCCTCGCGGCGCTCGCTGAAACGAGCGCGCCGACGCCAAAAGCCGCGCTCGCCGCGCGCGCGGCCTGCTCGACCGGCGTCATCGACGGCCTCGTCGCCGACGGCGCGCTTGAGGCGGTCGCGCTCCCGCCGGAAAGCGGTCGCAGCGGCGCTCGATCCGGATTTCCACCTGACCCAACTCAACGCCGACCAGCGCGCCGCGGCCGACGATCTCGACCCGCCTCGTCGCCGATCGCGCGTTCTCGACGACCCTGCTCGAGGGCGTGACGGGATCGGGCAAGACCGAAGTTTATTTCGAGGCGGTCGCCGAAGCTCTGCGGCAAAAACGGCAGGCGCTGGTGCTGCTGCCGGAAATTGCGCTCACCGGGCAATTTCTCGATCGGTTCGCGGCGCGTTTCGGCGCGCGACCCGCCGAGTGGCATTCCGGTCTGACCGAGCGCCAGCGCGAGCGCGTCTGGACGGCGGTCGCGAGCGGCGAGGCGCCGGTCGTTGTCGGCGCGCGCTCGGCTTTGTTCCTGCCGTTCGCCGACCTCGGCCTCATCGTGGTCGATGAAGAGCACGAGGGCGCCTACAAGCAGGAGGAGGGCGTCATCTACAACGCGCGCGACATGGCGGTGGTGCGCGCGCGCTTCGAGAAGGCGCCGATCGTGCTGGCCTCCGCGACGCCGGCGATCGAGACCCGGTTCAACGCCGAGAGCGGACGCTATCGCTGGCTCCGGCTTCCCTCGCGCTTTGGCAAGGCGACGCTGCCCGACATCGCCTTGGTGGACCTCAAGCGCGAAGGTCCGCCGCGCGGTCGATGGCTGTCGCCGCGCGCGATCGCCTGTGTCGAGGAGGCGAGGAGCCAGGGCGAGCAGGCGCATGCTGTTCCTCAACCGGCGCGGCTATGCGCCGCTGACGCTGTGCCGATCGTGCGGCCATCGCTTCGAATGTCCCAATTGCGCCGCCTGGCTGGTCGAGCACCGATTTCGCGCGTCGCTCGTCTGCCATCATTGCGGCCATGTCGAGAGCCGGCCGCAGCTCTGCCCGCAATGCCACGAGGCCGACACGCTCACCGCCTGCGGGCCGGGCGTCGAGCGCCTGGCCGAGGAAGCGGAAGTCCTCTTTCCCGACATTCGCACGCTCGTGCTGTCGTCGGACACGCCGGGCGGGATCGAGACGCTGCGCGGTCAGCTCGACGCGGCGGCGCGCGGCGCCTATGACCTCATCATCGGCACGCAGCTCGTCGCCAAGGGGCACAATTTCCCGCTTCTCACCTTCGTCTGCGTGGTCGACGCGGACGTCGGCCTCGCCAACGCCGATCCGCGCGCGGCCGAGCGCACGTTCCAGCTCCTGCGTCAGGCGACCGGACGCGCCGGGCGCGGCGGAGAAGCCCGGACGCGCTTTGCTGCAGACCTGGCAGCCGGAGCATCCAGTCATCGCGGCGCTCATGTCCGGCGACGCCGAGCGGTTCTACCGCGAAGAGACCGAGGAGCGCCGGCGTGGCGGCCTGCCGCCGTTCGGGCGCCTCGCGGCGATCATCGTTTCGGCCGAGGACCGCGGCGCGGCGGAAGCGCATGCGCGGCTGCTCGCGCAGGCCGCCCACCGCTTGCCCGGGACCAAGACCTGGCGCGTCGCGCCGCTTGGCGGGCAGCCGCAGGATAACGAGATCATCCTTGCTTGGTCCGGCCGAGG
Organism: uncultured Alphaproteobacteria bacterium; assembly: GCA_963756955.1. Lineage (GTDB taxonomy): Bacteria > Pseudomonadota > Alphaproteobacteria > Rhizobiales > Beijerinckiaceae > Roseiarcus. The sequence goes on along the minus strand of CAVWPU010000041.1, from coordinate 162,880 downwards.
CGCCAATCGCCATGTTGCGCAAACGCTACCGTTTCCGACTCGCCGCCAAGGCGCCGCGGTCCGCCGACCTGCAAGGATTCCTGCGCGCCGATGCTGGCCGCGGCGCCCCAGCCGCGCGGCGGGGTTCGCGTTGCGATCGACGTCGATCCGCAAAGCTTTCTGTGAGGTTCTGGCTTCGCGCCTGTCGTTCCATAGGGCGCCGCCGCTGGCCAAAAGTCGCAATCGAATCCCCAGGGCGCCCCTGTCGCTGAAATCTCTTATTATGTGAAAACTTAGGTCACCGTCCGACGGACGGGCCTGATAAATACTCCGCACGGGGGGCCAAATGCGGATCACCATACCGGACGCAAATCGTTGCGTGAGGCCCCGAGGCTGGGTCCCTCCGATCGGAGAACAGTCTCGTGCGCCCGTTCTGAATCTGGGTCAGTTGGCGTCAACACGCGCTGATCTCTGATCGATGATTCAGTTTCTATCCTCTCCCCTTCGCAATCTCGCCGCCGGCCTTGCGTTCATGCTTGTCGTCTCGGCATGCGCAACTGCCGCATATATGCATAACGGGTGGAATTTCGGGGACGCGCTCTACATGGTTGTGCTGACCGTCTATACGGTCGGCTATGACGAAGTGAAACCGATCGACACCCCAGAATTACGCGCCATTACGATCGCGTTGATCGTCACAGGCTGTACCGGGATGATTTTTCTGACCGGCACGCTCATCCAGCTCATTACCGCCAGCCAGCTTCAACAATTGTTTGGGTTCCGCCGCATGCAAAAGGACATTGACCATCTCACCGATCACGTCATCATTTGCGGTTACGGACGCATTGGTCAAATGCTTGCGCGAGAGCTTCAAGCGGGAAAGGCCGACTTTGTGATCGTGGAGCGCGGCGACGGGCGCATGACGGCCGCGCGAGAGCTAGGCTTCCTGAGCTTGCAGGGCGATGCGACGGATGAAGACGTTTTGCGTCGCGCCGGCATTGCGCGGGCGAGGGCCCTGGCGACCGTGTTGCCGGATGACGCGGCGAACGTTTTTATAACGCTCAGCGCCCGCAGTCTTAACCGCGAGTTGACGATCATTGCGCGGGGAGAAGCGGCGTCTACGGAAAGCAAGCTCATTCAGGCCGGAGCCGATCGTGTTGTGCTGCCCACGCGGATCGGCGCCGAACGGATGGCTGAGCTCCTGCTGTATCAAAACGTCGCCAAGCTTTTGTCTGGAATTCAAGCCGGCGACCTGGATCGGCTCGGCCGTGATTTGCGTCGTCTTGGTCTTGAAATCGAGGTGGTCGCCGCAGAGAAAGGCAGCCAAAGTGTCGGGGCCACTGTAGGCGAACTCGAGGCCGCCGCCGCAGGCGCCTTTCTCGTCGTCGCGCTGGACCGTCATAACGGAGAAACGTTGCTCCAGCCATCGGCGAATGTTGCGATCAACGAGGGCGACGGCGTTGCGATCGTCGGACGGCCGGGCAGGGCCCAAATTGTCGAGAAGGTTTTCTCGCGACCCACTGTGAGCTGAACTGTGATCGACGCGCTGACGAAACTCAGTCTGCAGACTACGAGCAACGTGCGTGTTCAGCGCAGTGAGAGTGCACACGTCTCGGCAGATCTTTTGCCGGACGTCGCAGCGCCGGCCTAAGCCCTTTCGGCGACACCGTCGAATTGTTACGCGATCTGCATACCGTCCTCATAACGCGCGTGGGCCGAACGCATGGTCACCAATTCCTCGGCGGCGGTGGGATGAACGGCGACAGTCGCATCAAAGTCCGCCTTCGTCGCGCCCATGGTCATCGCGACAGCAACCAGTTGGATGATCTCGGCAGCCTCGCCTCCCAGAATATGCGCGCCGACGATGCGCTGCGTTGAGCCCTCGACGACAAGCTTCATGAGCGTGCGCTCCGGGCTGCCGGACACCGTCGCCTTCAGAGGACGGAAATTGGTCTTGTAGATGTGGACTTGCTTGAACTGCTGCAGGGCCTCGCTCTCGGTCAATCCGACCGCGCCCAGTTCCGGCGTGCCGAACACCGTGCTCCCGATCGTGTCGTAGCGGAGCGGCGCCGCGCCAGGCCCGAACAGCCTGTCGGCCAGAGTATGCCCTTCGCGAATGGCGACGGGGGTGAGATCGACCCGGTGGGTGACGTCGCCGATGGCGTGGATCGACGGGACGCTGCTGGTCAAATATTCATTGACCTTCACTGCGCCATGCTCCGCGCTGAGTTCAACGCCGGCGGCCTCGAGGCCAAGGTCCTTGGTATTGGGGTTACGGCCGGTCGCGATCAGCGCCTGATCGGCTTCGATGACCGAGCCGTCGGATAGCGTCACGCGCAACGATCCGTCGGACTGTTTTTCGATCGAAGTCGGCAAGCAGCCAAACCGAAAGACAATTCCGGAGTTGAGCATTGCATCGCGCATGCCGTCGCGCATGTCCTGGTCGAAGCCGCGCAAGAGGTTCGGCCCGCGCATGACCATCGTCACCTGCGACCCCAGCCGTTGAAAGAGCGAAGCGAACTCGACCGCGATATAGCCGCCGCCCATCACGAGAAGGCGACGCGGAAAGACAGGCAGATCGAACACCTCATTCGAGGTGATCGCGTGCTCGAGCCCTTCGACGCCGGTCGGCATTACGGGGCGCGAGCCGGAGGCGATGAGAATATGCCGAGCGGAGATCTCGTGTCCGTCGGCGAATTCGCGCCCGGTGGGGGTCGACAACGGTCGCCCGCTGTTCGACCAGTTTGGCGCCGGACCGCGCTAAATTCGCCCGATAGGCGTCGGATAGCCGGCCGATCTCCTTGTCCTTGGCCCTGACAAGAGTTGGCCAATCGAAGGTCGGTTCGCCAACGCTCCAGCCAAACCCGGCCGCGTCGCGGAAGTCGTCGGCAAAACGGCTGGCATGAACATAGAGCTTCTTCGGCACACAGCCGCGAATGACGCACGCGCCGCCAATACGGCCTTCCTCCGCCACCATGTGTTCGCGCCATGACTGGCGGCGATGCGCGCCGCCCGTACGCCGCCCGATCCTGCGCCGATCACGAAGAAATCGACGTCGAACGCCATCGTTCAGTTCTCCGACCCGGGCTGTAGCAAGATGCGCCTCGCTAGAAATCGACGCCCTTCTTCTTCATGTCTTCGCGGGCGCGAACGAGGATGTCGGTCGACAACTTCTCGCGCCAGGCGCCGGTGACGTCGGAAAGTTTCTGAAGGAAGACCGGCGTGACCTCGATATATTTCTTGCCTGCGGGACTCTCAAAGAAGGCCGCGACGTCGGTGATATCCTTCTCGGGCATCTGCGAGGCGAGCAGGTCCTCCGCCTCGGCGTAAGTCTGTTTCGCGGTCAGATCGAATTCGGGTTGGATCGACTTCAGGGTCGTCCGCAGCATATCCCTAATCTCGGGTCGGGTCCGGGTGACGTTCGTTTCGAGCTCCGCCATCATGCCGGGAACGACGATGGCGATCGACTGCTTGAGGCCGATTGTCGCGAGGATCTTGTCGGCGGCCGCGATGGCCGCGGGCGATGGCGCGGCGGGCGCGGCGGCTGCAGGAGGGGCGGGCGCGGGCGCTGTAGGCGGAGTGGTGTCGGCCGCCCTCGCCGACGCGCTCAGGGCTGCGAACATGAACAGAGCAAGACGGCCTTTGGCGATTCCGGCGCGGACGGGCATGAGAGACTCCTGAAGTGTGCGACTTCGACGTTCAGTCCGGGTCGCCAAGAATTTCGACGCCCTCCGCTCCGGCAATGATCGCCGCGCGCGCCAGGCCGATGAAAAGTCCGTGTTCGACAACGCCGGGAATTGGCGACAACATCTCGCTCAACTGTTCGGGCTCCGCAATGGCGCCGAGCGAGCAGTCAAGAATGTAGTGGCCGCCGTCGGTGATGAACGGGGATGCGTCGCCCCGCAGACGCATCGGCCCAGCCAGCCCGAGCTCAGCGAAGACGCGCTCGATGTGACGCCTCGTCGCCGCCAGGCCGAATGGCACGACCTCGATCGGCAGCGGAAAGGCGCCCAGCTCCGTCACGAGCTTGCTCGAATTGGCGATGACCGCCATGCGCTTGGAGGCTGAGGCGACGATCTTTTCGCGCAACAAAGCCCCGCCGCCGCCCTTGATCAATCTCAGCTTTGGATCGACTTCGTCGGCGCCGTCGACCGTCAGATCGAGTTCCGGAATGTCGTCCAGCGTCCCAAGCGGAATGCCAAGCGCCTTCGCTTGCGTTGCCGTCGCCTCGGAGGTCGCGACACAGTGCAAGTTGAGACCCGCTTTGACGCGCTCGCCCACGAGATCTACGAAGATGCGCGCGGTCGTGCCGCTGCCGAGCCCGAGCTTCATGCCCGGCTTGACCAATTCGAGGGCGCGTTCGGCCGCTTGCCGTTTTCGTTGGTCCCTGTCCTGCGTCGCGATCATTGCGCTCACTCGCTTATCGTTCGCTCAACGACCCGATCCGGTCTCGTGCGCATAGAGGACAGGCGACCAGACGCCGTGCAGAAATCTGTCAGGAACGGCCGCCGCGCGCCAACGCCAGGGGCAGTCGCTTTACCGGCTGGAGCAAACGAACGCAAATCACGTCGGCGTTCCGCCTCTCCCTTACCTCCGCGCCGCGTGGAGCACGTCCTCGAACGTACGCAAACCCGTGATCGGCGCGTTGACGAGGACCGCCATATTGCCGGGTTTATGCTCGTTCTTCCACATCTTGGTGTGGGCGGCTGGGATCTCCGTCCAGGGGAACACTTCCGACATGCAAGGATCGATGCGCCGGTCAAGCACGAACTTGTTGGCCGCTGAGGCCTGTTTCAGGTTGGCGAAATGCGAGCCCTGGATGCGCTTTTGCCGCATCCAGACAAAGCGGGCGTCGAAGGTGATGTTGAAGCCGGTGGTGCCGGCGCAGAACACCACCATGCCGCCGCGCTTCACCACGAAGCAGGACACCGGGAAGGTCTGCTCGCCCGGATGTTCGAAGACCGTGTCGACGTCCTTCTTCTCGGTGATGTTCCAGATCGCTTTGCCGAACTTACGCGCCTCCGCCATGAAGGCGTTGTACTCGGGCGAATTGACCTTCGGCAGCTGGCCCCAGCACTTGTAGTCCTTGCGATTGATGACGCCCTTGGCGCCGAGCGACATCACGAACTCGCGCTTCGTTTCATCGGAGATGACGCCGATGGCGTTTGCGCCAGCCGCCGCGCAAAGCTGGACGCCAAAGACGCCCAATCCGCCCGAGGCGCCCCAGACCAGCACGTTGTCGCCAGGCTTCAGCCGATGCGGCTCGTGGCCGAACAGCATGCGATAGGCGGTGGCGAGCGTCAGCGTGTAAGAGGCGGCTTCCTCCCATGTCAGGTGTTTGGGGCGGGCCATCAGCTGTCGATCCTGCACGCGGCAAAACTGAGCGAATGACCCGTCCGGCGTTTCATAACCCCAGATGCGTTGCGAGGCGGAGAACATCGGGTCGCCGCCGTTGCACTCCTCGTCGTCGCCGTCGTCCTGGTTGCAGTGGACCACGACCTCGTCGCCGACCTTCCACCGCTTGACCTTGGAGCCGACCGCCCAGACGATCCCGGACGCGTCAGAGCCGGCGATGTGATAGGGAGTTTTATGGACATCGAGCGGGGAAATGGGTTCGCCAAGCGCCGCCCAGACGCCGTTGTAATTGACCCCGGCGGCCATCACCAGGACCAGCACGTCGTGGCTGTCGAGAGGCCATGTCGGCACGACCTCGACCTGCATGGATTGTTCCGGCGGTCCATGCCGGTCCTTGCGTACGACCCAGGCATACATCGACGCGGGCACGTGACCCACCGGCGGAATCTCGCCGATTTCGTAGAGATCCTTGTTCTGCGCCGTAGCAAGCGACTCGGCGCCCACAGGGCGAGTGTTCATGGCTCCCTCAAGGGTCCTTGCAGCGTACCCGAGCTGGAATCAATCCTGCTATTGCGCGGCACAATTAACCATTGCGCTTGAGCGCGCGAAAATCAATCCGACTTTGGTCAACGTTTTCGCTTGTCTGCAACGGAATTTACGCCACGGCAGGAAATCCCGCGTAAACAAGACGGACCGGCTTCGGGAAATTCGGCGGTCGAAGCGGACAAGGACCTGCTGCGATGTCGAACTGGCCATTGTTTCAAATGGTTCAAGATCTCGAAGGTTTCGACTTCGCGGCATTCCTGCTGGGTTTAGCGGTCGTGTTCTTTTCCGCCGGCTTTGCGATCGACTACGTTGTCGGGCGCCACGGAATGGGCCCCTACTGGAATGCTTTTTACGCGATGCTTGGCGCTTATTTGGGGCTTTGCGTCCGCGATTGGTGGCTTCGACCTTACGCCGGTTATGACCCCTATTTGACCGCTATCGCGGTCGCCGGCGGATTGTTGGCGACGATCGTGATGGCGAGCGCGGTCGCCAAACGCTGAGCACGGAACCCCCAATCGCGGCCTGGGGCGCGCCTCGCCCGAACCTGTGGCGCCGCGCAGGTTTTTCTGTAATTGTGCCCCGCACAATTCTTTTGGCTGGCGAAGGCGACGCCCGCCGACTTGCCTGAGGCGAGCAAATCATGGAAGCAGGCGGACGGACAAACGACAGTGGCGCGCCGCGACAAGCCCTGGATCTTCCGCACCTACGCCGGCCATTCGACCGCGCGCGAGTTGAATAAGCTCTATCGCCAGAACCTCGCCAAGGGGCAGACGGGTCTATCAATCGCCTTCGACCTGCCGACCCAAACCGGTCTCGACAGCGACCATCCCCTCGCGCGCGGCGAAGTGGGCAAGGTCGGGGTTGCGATCTCGCATATCGGCGACATGCGCGCGCTGTTTACGGACATTCCGCTCGCGTCGATGAACACGTCGATGACGATCAACGCGACCGCGCCCTGGCTGATGGCGCTCTATATCGCGGTCGCCGACGAGCAAGGCGCGCCGCGTTCCGAGCTTCAAGGCACGACCCAGAACGACATCGTCAAGGAATATCTGGCGCGCGGGGCCTATGTGTTTCCGCCTGAGCCGTCGCTCCGACTGACGCAGGACCTGATCCTGTTTTGCGCCCGCGAGACGCCGAAGTGGAACCCCATCAACGTCTGCTCCTACCATCTGCAGGAAGCGGGCGCGACGCCGGTGCAGGAACTCAGCTACGCGCTGGCGACGGCGATCGCGGTGCTGGAAAGAGTGCGCCGATCCGGCGAGGTCGACGAGGCGGCCTTCGCTGAGGCCGTTGGCCGGATTTCGTTCTTCGTCAACGCCGGCATGCGCTTCGTGACCGAACTCGCCAAGATGCGCGCCTTCGTCGAATTGTGGGACGAAATCACCCGCGACCGCTTCGGCGTCGCTGATCCATCGAAGCGCCGCTTTCGCTACGGCGTGCAGGTCAACTCGCTCGGCCTGACCGAGCAGCAGCCGGAGAACAACGCCTACCGCATCCTCATCGAAATGCTGTCGGTGGTGCTGTCGCGCGGCGCGCGCGCGCGCGCCGTGCAACTCCCGGCCTGGAACGAGGCGCTGGGGCTGCCGCGGCCATTCGACCAGCAATGGTCCCTGCGTCTCCAGCAGATCATGGCCTACGAGACGGATCTACTGGAGTTCGGCGACATTTTTGAGGGCAGCACGGAAATCGACGCCCTGGTCCAGCAGCTCAAGGCCGAAGCGCTCGCCGAACTCGCCTCGATCGACGCCATCGGCGGAATGGTCAAGGCGATCGAATCCGGCGCCATCAAGGCTCGGCTGGTGGCGTCCAACACGCGCCGGCTCGAGGCCATCGAGCGCGGCGAGCAGATCGTCGTCGGCGTCAACGCCTTCACCAATTTCGAGCCCTCGCCGCTGACTGCCGGCGAGACCTCGATCCTGGTTCCCTCGGCCGAAGCCGAGGCGGAACAAGTTCAAGCGCTCGCCGCTTGGCGGGCGAGCCGCGATCCCGCGCGCGTCCGTGAGGCGCTCAGGGCTCTGCGCAAGGCGGCGGCGAGCGGCGCCAACATCATGCCGGCCTCCATTGAGGCCGCGAAGGCCGGCGTCACGACCGGCGAATGGGGCGAGGCGCTTAAGGGGGAATTCGGCGAGTTCCGCGCGCCGACCGGCGTTTCGCCCAAGGCGCGGCAGGAAGCAGGCGACCTCGACGCCCTGCGCAGCGAGGTCGAGCGCGTGTCGCTGAAGCTCGGGCGCCGGATCAAGTTCCTCATCGGCAAGCCGGGCCTCGACGGCCACTCGAACGGGGCCGAGCAGATCGCGGCGCGCGCGACCGACGCCGGCATGGATGTGGTCTACGACGGCATCCGTTTCACCCCGGCCGAGATCGTCGAACGCGCCAAAGCGGGGGTCCATTGCGTGGGCCTGTCGATCCTGTCGGGCTCGCATGTCGCGCTGACCGAAGAGGCTCTGAAGCTCTTGCGCGCCGCCGGCCTGGAGCGGATCCCGGTGGTCGTGGGCGGCATCATTCCCCCCGCCGACGCGGAGCGATTGAAGGCGGCCGGGATCGCGGCGGTCTACACGCCCAAGGACTTCGCGATCAACGGCATCCTCGGCGCGATCGTCCAAGAGGTGGAAGCGCGCTTCGACGCGGAGCAGACGGTCGTTCCGATGCGGGCCATCCCCAAGCCTTCGATACAACCAACGCGCGAACTTCCTCATAAGTGAAAGCCAATAAACGCTCTTAAACGCAAATAAACGTAAGCAAATCAGCTTTCTTTTGCTTGCGTTTATTTTTTGGACTCGTTACTTTTCAATAGGTTATGGTCGATAAAAATAATAAAAAAATCTCTATGACTTTCCGGCTCGCGTTGTGGTTTGTGGTCGTAGCGGTTCAAACAGCCACAATTTCTCTCTTTCTGGCCCAACTCGCGCCGAACAAGGATGCGCTTCTGCTAAAGATGATTATTATCTCATATTTCTATTTTTGTCAAGACAAGCCTATCGCCACAATTGCACGGGCCCGCTTGTCGGCTGTCGATCCGGAGGCGCCGCCCTAAGTGAACACCCAGTCCTGTCGACCCGTTTCGATCCGAAGCGAAAGGTTGTCGCAACCGAATCAAGGTCTGGTTCTGAGCGAGGCGGTCGGTGGGATCTCGCCGCAAGTCTCACAATTGGGTCCGCTTCGGCTGGTTTCTAAATTGCGGGCTGCGAGCCGCTGGGCTCCCGCTCCGTCTGGCCTAGAGGTTGAATCTGCGCTACGTTTTGGTGCGATCGGGCGTGACTAGCGAACACAAAATCCGACCCAATATCTGGCACGGGGTTTGAGGGAGGCGATCGAATGTCTGTTCCGAGCCGCAGGTCGTACGCCTATTCAGGTCGCCGAGTTCCTATTCGCACTGGTGATTGGCTTGAGTGTGGTCCCGGCCGCCAGTGCTGCTTCAAGCGACCAGCCGACCGCACAGGCTAGCTCGAACGACGGCACTTTCTCAGTCGACATAGAGCGAGGGGATCAGGCGCTCAGAGCGAACGACTACCGCGCCGCCAAGACTGCCTATCTTTCAGCGCTGGCCTATGCTCTCGCGGAGGCTGGCAGGGGGCCAACTTCCGCTCAGGGCAGTCAGAAAATCGCCGCGGCGTTCGTCAAGCTGGCCGCGCTGGATGAGGAGACGAATAGCCAACCAGGCGCGCTCGAGAGCTATCGAGATGAACTCGATGCTGAACGGCGGCTCGTTCAGCAATACCCAAGCAACTTGCAGCTCTCGACTTCATTCGCCCTTGCGCTCTCCGCTTATGGAAAATCGAGGTCGTCGACCGATGTTAGTGAGGCGCTGGCGGTCTTGGAAGAAAGCCTCTCCATTTATCGTTCGGTTGCGGCGAAACCCGGCGACGATCAGGCAGCCAGTCGCAAAGTGCAGGAGGGCGAGGCATCTACTCTCGCCGCGATTGGTACGCTTAAACAGAGCCGAGCCGATCAGAGCGCGATCAGCGATTTGCGTGAGGCTGCTGATATTCGCGAGAGCATCGCGAAAAGGGCGGTCGGAGATCTGGACGCACAGAATGCGCTATTCGGAGCCCTCTCAATGCTCGGGCTGGCCAAGTCGCAAAACAAGGACGAGGCGGGGGCGCTGTCGGCATTTCAAGAGAACGTCGATTGGATGCGCTCGAGCGCCTCTCAGGCCAACTCTAACCAGAGTGTATATTTTCTCCTGGTCGCGCTTAACGTGCTCGGGAATGAGAGACTTTCCTCCGGCGATACCCCGGGAGCAACGACGACGTTCAACGAGAGCGTGATCGTTGGTCGGGATCTGGTGCGGAAGGAACCGAATAACGCTAGCTTTAAGACGGCGACGGCCTTGGCCGTCCGCAAATTGGGTGAATCAGACCTGAAGGCTGGAAATGCGAAAGCCGCGCTTCCTTTACTCGAGGAGAGCGCCGAAATTCTCAGAAAGCTGATCGACGAGCAACCCAGTGATCAACAGGCGCGGCTCGGCTTGCCCCGAACGCTCGACCTGCTCGGGCTTACGAAAGGCGCCTTGAACGACAGTCCCGGCGCGCTCGCCGCGTTTCAGGAAAGTGTTAGATGTTGGCGCAAAATGTTGGCCTCAAATCCGGCCAACGTCACCGTTCAAACGTCGCTTGCTTTGGATCTCTCCCGTGTCGGGCTTTTAGGTCCCGACAGCACCAAGCAATTCGTAGAGGCGACTTCCATCGTCAAAAATCTGGAGGCGCTCGGCGCTTTGCCTCCGGAAGCAAAGGACCTCGGGCGTATTGTCGCGCTTGCCTGGAGGGAGTCGATGCAAAACGCAGCAAGGAATGTCTCCTACGAGGGTGGAGACGGCTCAACAATGGAGGACGCTATTATCATCAAGGGCGTTCATTCGGATGAGCAGGGAACCATGGCTGAATTGGCGTTCATTGGAGCGCACATTCAAGAGTGCAACCTCACACAGCAGGCCTTGGTTGGCCGCGCCGGCCGCCAGTACCACTCGATCAAGTGTGGAACTCCAGATGGCGTCATTCACACCTTGTTCTTCGATATAACCGAATATCTGGGCAAGCATTGAAGCTGAAAGATTTGGGCGCAACGCTGGATGGAATCGCGGCTATCGCTCAAGAATTTAGATCCCTCCCTCTTGATGTGGGATATGCGCCGCGGCCTGGATGTGAAGCTCATGCCCAACCGACGCTGCACGATACAGTTTCTGTACTCGGAACTTCCGCCTTCACGGCGGAGCTGGTGGCTGGTCGTAGATGGTGGCGCGGTCGATCTCTGCAATTTCGATCCCGGCCACGAATTGGACCTTCTCGTTAAAAGCTCGCTCCGATCAATGACGGCGATCTGGATGGGGTTGACGACGATCAAGACGGAAGTCCGAGAGCGGCAATCTGGAGATCGAAGGCGATCCGTCTCTGGCTCGTTCGATGCAACAATGGTTGGGACTGAGTCGCCTTCGCGCACCAGCCAAGGCAAGTGCAATAGCGCTTCGGGGTCAGCTTTGGCTGTCAGCGCCGAGCCCGGTAGTAAAGCCTGCGTTGTCGGAAGCGACGGACAGGCCTCAGCAGGCGATTTTACGAAATCCCTTAAAGGAACGCCATGCACCTATCGAATGAAAGTCTAGTCGTTATCATCATCGTCGGCATTGTCGCGGGATGGCTTGCCGGCAACATCGTGAGCGGCGGCGGCTTCGGCCTCGTCGGCGACCTAATCGTTGGCATTATCGGGGCGTTCATCGGAGATCGGCTTATGCCGAGGGCTGGGTCTCCACCTCGGCACCGGGATGGTCGCCCTCGTCGTCAACGCCACGCTAGGCGCGATCGTCCTGCTGATTATTCTTAGATTGATCAGCGGGGCTGGCGGGCGGTCGTTCCGGAAGGCGCTGGTAATGCATCAAAGGCGCGTCCCGTTGAGGGACGCACGCTGCAACTCGGGCTCTTCGCGACTCCTAAGCCAGATACTGGCCGCCGTTCGCCGACAGCGTCGAGCCGGTGATGAAGCCGGCGTCGTCGGAGGCGAGGAAGACGACGCAGCGGGCGATCTCCTCCGGCTGGCCGAGACGGCGCACCGGAATTTGCGGCAGGATCGCCTTTTCGAGCACATCCTTCGGCACCGCCATCACCATTTCGGTCGCGATATAGCCGGGGCAGATGGCGTTGACGGTGACGCCCTTGTTGGCGTTCTCCTGCGCCAGCGCCTTGGTGAAGCCGATGTCGCCGGCCTTCGCGGCCGAGTAATTGGCCTGGCCCATCTGGCCCTTCTGGCCGTTGATCGAGGAGATGTTGATGATCCGGCCGAAGCCGCGCTCGCGCATGCCTTCGATCACCGGCCGGCACATGTTGAAGAGGGAATTGAGGTTGGTGTTGATGACGTCGTACCATTGCTCCGGCGTCATCTTGTGGAACATCGCCGTCCCTGGTGATGCCGGCGTTGTTGACGAGGATGTCGACCGGCCCGAGGTCCTTCGCGACCTCGGCCAGCCCAGCCACGCAATCCTCGTATTTGCCGACGTTCCATTTGTAGACGTCGACGCCCGTCTCCGCCTTGAACTTGGCGGCGGCGTCATCGTTGGAATGATAGGTCGCCGCGACCTCGCAGCCGGTCGCCTTCAGCGCCTTGGAGACGGCCGCGCCAATCCCTCGCGTGCCGCCCGTAACCACTGCGACTCTGGCCATGTTTTCCTCCCAGATTTTTTGAAGCGCGCCGTTCAGCTCGGCGCGTCCGATTTGAAACGAATGGCGAAGACTAACGTTCAACCGCCATGGCAATTCCCATGCCGCCGCCGATGCAGAGCGTGGCGAGACCCTTCTTGGCGTTGCGGCGCGCCATTTCGTGCAGCAGCGTCGTCAGGACGCGCGCGCCCGAAGCGCCGATCGGGTGGCCGATCGCAATGGCGCCGCCGTTGACGTTGACGATTCCCGGGTCCCAGCCCAGGTCCTTGTTGACCGCGAGCGCCTGCGCGGCGAAGGCTTCGTTCGCTTCCACAAGCTCGAGGTCCTTGACCGACCAGCCGGCCTTTTCGAGCGCCTTGCGGGTCGCCGGAATGGGTCCGGTGCCCATGATCGCCGGATCGACGCCCGCCGTCGCCCAGGAGACGATGCGCGCCATCGGCGTCAGCCCCCGGCGCTTGGCCTCGTCGGCGCTCATGATGACCAGAGCGGCCGCCCCGTCGTTGAGGCCCGAGGCGTTGCCCGCGGTCACCGACCCGTCCTTGGAGAAGGCCGGCTTCAGTTTCGCCATCGCCTCGTAGGTCGAGCCGGCGCGCGGATATTCGTCGGCGTCGACGACGACGTCGCCCTTGCGCGTCGATGAGCGTCACCGGCGCAATCTCGTCCTTGAACCGTCCGGCCTTCTGCGCCGCTTCCGCCTTGTTTTGCGAGCCGACGGCGAAGCGATCCTGCTCCTCGCGGGTGATCTGCCATTTCTTGGCGATGTTCTCCGCGGTGTTGCCCATGTGATAGCCGTGAAAGGCGTCGATGAGGCCGTCCTGTCAGCATGGTGTCGACGAGCTTCATCTCCCCCATCTTCACGCCGCTGCGCAGATAGGCGGCATGGGGGGCGAGCGACATCGATTCCTGGCCGCCCGCGACGATGATATTGGCGTCGCCGCTGGCGATCTGCTGCAGTCCGAGCGCGACCGCGCGCAAGCCGCTGCCGCACAGCTGATTGACGCCGAAGGCGGTCTTTTCCTGGGGAACGCCGGCCTTCATCGCCGCCTGGCGGGCCGGATTTTGGCCCTGCGCGGCTGAAAGGATCTGCCCGAGAATCACTTCGTCGACGTCGCCCGCCTCGACCTTCGCCGCCTCGAGAGCGCTCTTGATGGCGATCGCGCCCAGTTCGTGCGCGGCGGTCGTGCCGAAGGCGCCGTTGAACGACCCCACAGGGGTTCGTTTGGCGCTGGCGATGACGATCTCGGAGGCGGGCATGTCAGTCTCCCTTTGGAGAGGATTGGGGACGGGTGTCGTGATCACGTGGTTTCTACACGATCCGTCGTGGGCGGCGCCACTGTTCTCTATCGGGGTAGCAGCAATGCACGAACCCGCTCGACGTTTGGCGTGTCCAGCGAGGATTCGGCATCCGCTGCGACTGAGGTAAAGCGCCCCGAGACGTCAGGATGCGCGGCGCGATGGGAGAGCCGCTCCAGAGGACGATGCGTCCAAACGGGGAAAACCTATGCCGTATGCGCTCTCCGACCTGGACTCCCGCTCAGCACGCCGCGGGTCGAGCTTTCCGCCAGCCGGCAATGGCGAGGCCAGCAAAGCCCAGCAGCATCAATGCCCATGTCGAGGGCTCCGGCGCGCCGATCGCGAAGTCGGCGTGAACCGGGTCGCCGAAACTGACCGTTTGACCGGGGATATAGCTGCCCGCGGGATTGTCGGATGAAAGTTGGGTCGTCGTTTCGTACGAATATAAATTGTAGTCATACCCGCCGGCGCTGAATAGAATTCCATCCTCGTCGACACGTGTCGGACCAGCCGGAAAATACACGTTGTCGTATGAAAAGAGTCCGGCATATCCTGGATAAGGTTGCGACGGGTTCGATAAGAGTGCGATTTCGCCTCCGCTCGGACCGGAAATTGCGCCCGAAATCGACAGCACGTCGTAACCGCCAACCGCGTCTGGCGTATCGGCGGTCGTGATCGTGCCGGTCACGGTGAAAACCGAGTCGGTCGTAGAAAAATCAAAACTGTAGGTCGCCGCATTCGCGCCGAAGGGAATCATCCCAGCCGCCGCTATCACTACTAGCGTCAGTAGTTTCTTCATCGACGCCTTCCCTAATCACATACCCTGGCGGTAGGGTCCGACGCCGATCTACATCTTCCTTGATGGGATTACCAACACAAAGCGAGAATTTCACAGATTGATCGATTACTAAGGTTACGTGGGCGGCGTTTTCGCGGCCTCTGCGGCTCGACGAACGGATTCCGCCGCCCAATGGGCCGGTTTCCGCGCGCTGAGATGCCTTCGAGGCGCATTTTTCGCGCGCGTTAGCCCCGTGCGTGAACCGCAATTGTCCTCCCAGTCACGGTCTCTGCTTGACTTGGCCGAAAACAGATATAAAGATATGCTTATGTCTAACGAACGACCCGGGCCGCCGCTCGCCTTTCGCGCTTTGCTCACGGGCCTCGAAGCGGCCAGCGAGGAGACGCGGCTGCGCATCCTCTGCCTGCTGGAAGTCGCCGAACTCACCGTGAGCGAACTCGTCGCCATCCTTGGCCAATCGCAGCCCCGCGTCTCGCGCCATCTTCGGCTGCTGGTCGAAGCCGGTCTCGCCACGCGCCAGCGCGAAGGCGCCTGGGCCTTCTTCCGCCTCGCCGAACCGGGCGGGACGCTGGCGCGCGAATGGCTGCGCCGTCTCGATCCGGCCGACCCGATCGTAAACGCCGACCGCGTCCGCCTCGACATTGCGCGCGAGGCGCGCCGGAAGCAGGCGGCGGCTTATTTCGCCACGCGCGCTGGCGATTGGGATCAGATTCGGGCGCTGCATGCGCCGGAGGAGCGGGTCGAAGCGGCGCTCGCCGCCATGATCGGCGAAAAGCCGTTTCGCAATCTGCTCGATCTTGGCACCGGCACCGGGCGTATGCTTGAGCTTCTGGCCCCGCGCGCCGCGCGTGCCGTCGGGGTCGACCAGAGCGCGGCGATGCTGGCGCTCGCGCGCGCCCGCATCGATCAGGCCGGTCTTCGCCACGTCTCGCTGCGCCAGGGCGATATTTACGCTCCGCCCGTCGAACGCGACGCCTACGATCTCGTGATCATCCACCAGGTGCTCCACTTCCTTGACGACCCCGCGCGCGCGCTCGCCGAAGCTGCGCGAGCGCTGGCGCCCGGCGGGCGACTCGTGGTGGTCGATTTCGACGCTCATGATCAGGAATTCCTGCGCGACGAATTCGCCCATCGCCGGCTCGGTTTTGCGGTCGACGAGGTCGAGGGCTATCTCGCCGAAGCGGGCCTCGCCGCCATCCGCGTGGAGCGCGTTCCGCCCGCCAGGGGAGAAGCCGGCAAGCTGACGGTCGGGCTATGGATCGCCGAAGATCCTCGCTTCATCTCCGATGATTTCCAAAAAGCAGACACGGAGTTCGCGTGATGGCTAGGAAACCGGTTCCCTTGAGCCGCGCCGGGGCGCAGGTTCAGGTCTCATTCGAGTTCTTCCCGCCGAAAACGGCGGAAATGGAGGCGCATTTATGGGAGGCGGCGACCAGACTTGAGCCCCTAAGCCCCGCCTTCGTCTCAGTCACTTACGGCGCCGGGGGCTCAACCCGCGAGCGCACCCATGCGCTGGTCGCGCGCCTGGCGCGCGAGACGACGATGAGGCCAGCGGCCCATCTCACCTGTGTCGGCTCTTCGTGTGGCGAAATTCGCGAGACGCTTCGCGACTATCGCTCAGCGGGCGTGCGCCACATCGTGGCGCTGCGCGGCGACCCTCCGACGGGTTTCGACGCGCCCTACGAAACGGTTCCCGGCGGCTATCGATCGACCGCCGAACTCGTCGCCGACGCTGCAAAGATGGGCTTTGAAGTATCGGTCGGGACCTATCCGGAGCGCCATCCGCAAAGCTCCACCTTGTTGCATGACATCGAGATCCTCAAGCAAAAGGTCGACGCCGGGGCGACGCGGGCCATAACCCAGTTCTTTTTCGACAACTCCGCCTATTTCCGCTTTCTCGACGTCGCGACGGCCGCCGGGCTCGACGTCCCGATCGTGCCGGGCATCTTTCCGGTGCAGAACTTCAAGCAGACCGCCAATTTCGCCCGGAGAACGGGGGCGAGCGTGCCGCAATGGCTTGCCGACCGGTTCGAGGGGCTTGAGGACGATCCGGCGACGCGGCGCCTGGTCGCGGCGGCCGTCTGCGCCGAGCAGGTGATCGATCTTATCGACCATGGCGTGCAGGAGCTGCACTTCTACACCATGAACCGCGCGGATCTCGTGTTCGCGATCTGCCACCTTGTCGGCCTGCGGGCCAAGCCCCCTGAGGCTGCGATTCCGCTCGCTGAGCGAGGACCGCCCGCGCTCGCGACCGAGGTCCTGTGATCGGCGCCAGAGCCTAGTCGCCCGCAGGCTGGCCAGTCCGCAACTGGTTCGCAGGCGTAGGCCCCGCCTACCAAGTCTCCGCCAGGACTCGCACGAGCGAAGGTCCACGTTTCCTGGGTTGGCGGAGCTTCGCGCCGTAGCGTTTGGCCGAAGCTGAGATTCAAGCCGCTAAATCGCCAGGCGACAAGTGCGTGAAAGGGGAGCGCCGCATAAGGGCCCCCGCATTCTGTTTTCCTGGTTAACCAAACCTTTCGAAAACACACAAGACCACGCGACGTAACGTTGACTCGCGTTTCTCTTTTTCCCATCATGAACAAATCAAGAACATTCTGCGGCGAGTTTCAGGCAGGGTTGTTCGTTCAGAGTGGTGTTCATGCGAGAGGGCCGTCGACGCTTTTCGCGGCCTTCGAATACGAAGAGGAGCGGGTGATGTTGAAGCTTATCGAAGGATCATATGCTTCATTTTTTCCAAAGGAAATTGATGCGATGCATCGCAATAGAGCCGAGACCTTTTCGGATCGGCTTGGCTGGGAGGTTACAGTCAAGGACGGCTACGAGCGAGACGAATTTGACGACGCGAACCCTCTATACCTTGTCTCAGTCGATCCAGATACTGAAGAATACTGGGGATCGTTAAGAATGCTGCCGACAACCGGGCCGAACATGCTGCGCGACGTCTTTCCGCAACTGCTCGACGGAGACTACATTGAGAGTGCGACAATATGGGAAGTTTCACGCATCTGCGCCGCCGCCGCCCCCGGCCGGCCGGAACGAAGCCAGAGCGGCGCCAACTCTGTCCTTAATGAACTCATATTGGGCATCGGCGAAGTTGGGGTCGCCGCCGGGTTGACCCAAGTCGCAGCTGTATTCGACGCCAGGATTTTCCGCGTTCTAAAAGCTGCCGGATGCAACCCCGAAATCATTGGAACGCCTCAGCGGATCGGCGATGTCATGTGCTATGCGGGCCTTTTCGATACCGGCGAGGGCCCGCTCAAGGCGTTTCGCGCCGCCACTGGAATCGAGCGTTCAGTTCTCGCTCCAGGCGCCAAAGAGATGGCGTTCGCCTGAAGAACGAAGGCCTCCAAGTGGGCACTTGGCCGGGCTTCAGCTCAGATATCGTTCGCCCTCCAACAGAGAACCTCGCCATGCCGCTACCCCTGCACAACCACCCAGTAGCAAAAATACCGATAAATCAGCTATATGCGAGTATTGTTCATTATTTGTTCTCTCCACGTCTGCCGCTTGTGATTTCAAGGGAAATCATCACACTGCCCTTGCTTTTCACGGACGCAAGGGGGCGGGTGGATCGGCCAGCGATCGACAGTAGGAACACGAATCCACCAGGCCGCGTATCCGCCGCTTTGAAACCCAACTTGCCTTCCTTCATGACGCATCCGGGGCACTTTCTCGCGAACAAGAAAGCTGATGCGGGGAACATCCGAGCAGTTCGACGACGGGCGCGAGCCCGTGTGGCTCCATCAGTGCAAGAGGTTTCACTCGCGGTTGGTTAGGACGGTTGCGACGCCGTCATCGATACGCGTGCGCACTCAGCTCCAATGAGAGCAGGGCGCTTTAGCTAAGCCGTCGCAGACTGCGAGGTGGTGCGCGACACTTAAAACTGGAGAACTTTATGAAACGGATTCTGGTAATCTTAACCGCCTGTAGCCTCATTCCCCCATCAGGGGGCCACGCGCTTAGCCCAACAGGCCGGTCTGTCCCGATCAACATAACCACAGCCACTACAACGCAGGTTGTCGCGCCCTTGGGCTCAACCCAGATCTATGTGACCGCATGGGACGTGCTCGCAAACGCAGCGGGCAACTTCAGCCTTGAATACGGAACAACAACCAAGAATCCATGTGACACCGGAACCGCCGCGGTAACCGGATCCTACAACTTTGCGGCCCAATCAGGTATATCGCGCGACGGGGGCCCCCAGCCGCTCTATGTCATCCCCCCGGGCAACGCGCTATGCGCAGTGACTTCCGGCGCAACCGTGTCGGTCGCGGGTTCGCTCTCCTATACGCAATTCTAACGGCGCGTCGACTGGACGTTGCCAGGCCCTCTGGAAGTCTTGCGGGTTAGGTCAAAGTCAATCAAAATGAGACATTAGGCTGCTTCGCTAGCCTGTCAGACGTTGCAACTCCCAAGTAGTAAAAGCAGAAGTAACACACGTCAGCAAGTGTAGTGATCCGGTTGTTCACGATTTGTCGTCTACAGGTTTGTCGCTTGTCATTCTAACCCTACGTCATCAAACTAGCTTCGGAGGCGAAATCAAGTAATGGGGGAACGGATTGGCAAAGAAATTAAAAAAACGTGAACCCGAAATCATAGATGCTAAGCGGCAAGTGGGAGCATTAAGTCTGTCCGCTTGTGAAGCTCGTAGGTTGTACGGCATTTGTGTTGAGCTGCTTGAATTATGCAGCCACGTCTCGGGTCGAATAGACCCGCAAGCCGGCTGGATGGTCGCTCACGCACGAGATGAAGTGATGTTGGGGATCTTCGATGTTAAGCCTTAGCAAAACGCTGGACACAGCCATCAGTATCAACTCGGCGACGACGCGCCTGACCGAGACAATTCTGGGCAACGATGACCATGATCTCGCTGAAACCCTGCGGACGATTGCTTCAGATATTGGCCTCTCTCACATTTCATATGTGCGCCTATCGCCAGACAAGAGCCCGGATATCTCGCTGTTAGTTGCAGTCGTTACGTATTCACGACTGTGGCAGCACCGATATTTCGTAAAGAAATATATGTCGAACGATCCGGTGATTTCCTACGGCCGCGAGGCTGATGAGCCCTTTGATTGGTCGAATTTGGCCCTAAACGATCCCGAGACTAAGGCCTTCTTTGCCGATGCAATGAACCACAGTGTTGGCCGAAACGGCCTCTCGATTCCCTTACGCGGCCGGCGGGGCGTGCTCGCACTCGTTTCGTTCACCAGCGACCTCTCGAAGGACGAGTGGGAGGACTACAAAGCCGCCAACATCAAGAGCCTCAAACTGCTGTCTGTTCTTATCAATTCCGCGGCAAACATCAATTTCAAATTGCCCGCCTTTCCGGTTCACTTGTCGAACCGCGAAGAGCAGTGTCTGCTTTGGGCGGCGCGCGGCAAGACTTATCAAGAGATCGCGGAGATCCTCGGCTTGGCGTTCGGCAGCGTGAAAACCCATCTGGACGCGGCCCGCCATAAGCTGCACTGCATGAATCTGACCCACGCGGCCGCGGTTGCTTTCGCCACCGGCGTCATTCCGGCGCAAGCGCTGAAATAGACGAAAGACCGTCGAGCCAAGCGTCCGCCGGCAAGGGCGAAGTTGAGTTCGACCGTCGGCTCTAGGCCGGAATGCGCACCGGCAATTCGGTAATCCCGTGGATGAAGGACGAGAACAGCCGCTTCGGTTCGCCGACGACCTCGATTTTCGGCAAGCGGTCGAGAATTTCCTCCCATAGGATCTTCAATTGCATTTCGGCCAGGTTCCTGCCGACGCAGCGGTGGATGCCGAAGCCGAACGACAGATGCTGGCGCGGACGCGCGCGATCGATGATGAAGCGGTCGGGATCTTCGATCGCCTCCTCGTCGCGGTTGCCGGAAATGTACCACATGGCGACCTTGTCGCCTTTCCGGATGAACTGGCCTCCGAACTCGATGTCCGCAAGCGCCGTGCGGCGCATGTAGGAGACCGGCGTCTGGTAGCGAATGATTTCCGGCGCCATCGAACTCGACGAGTTCGGGCTTGGCCCGCAGTTTGGCGAATTCATCCGGGTTCTGGCTGAGAAACAGGAGGCCCCCGCTCATTGCGTTGCGCGTGGTGTCGTTGCCCCCAACGATCAGGAGGACGACGTTCCCGAGATATTCGCGCGCGCTCATATTGCGCGTGGCCTCCCCATGGGCCAGCATCGAGATGAGATCGCGGCGCGGCTCCGCGTTGACCCGCTCGTTCCAAAGCTTCATGAAATAACCGAGGCACTCGCGGAAGATCGCCTCGCGCTGTTCTTCACTTTCGACCAACCCGCCCGGATAGGGGATGGCGGTCGAGATATCCGACCAGTAGCTCAGTTTGCGCCGGTCCTCGTAAGGGAAGTCGAACAGCGTCGCCAACATTTGGCAGGTCGAGTTCGATCGAGACCTTGTCCACCCAGTTGAATGTCTCGCCGCGCGGCAAGTCGTCGAGCGTCTCGCGCACGCGGGAGCGGATCAGGGTCTCGAAATTGGCAAGATTTTCGGGCGAGACGATCGGCTGCACCACCTTGCGCTGCACGTCATGCTTCGGCGGATCCATGGCGATGAACATCGGCAGTTCAAGCTCGGCCGCCCGGTCGCGCAGAGTGATTCCGCCAAGCGCAGAGCTCGACGAGAACGTTTTGTGATCCACCTCGAGGGCGATGATGTCCTTGTGCTTGGTCACCGACCAGAACGAGCCGAGCAGGCCGTCCTTGCAAAAGTGCACAGGCGCCTCGCGTCGCAGGCGGCGGAAATACGGCTGCCAGATATCCTGCTGGTACAGGCTCGGATTGCTGACGTCGATTTTGTCGAGCGGCATGCTCTCGGCCAGCGCGCCGTGATCGACGCCTTCCGCGTCGTTCATGATCGGAGACAAAACCGTCATAGCCGACCCTCCCGCTCGTCTGCTCTGGAAGGCGCGACCCTGCGCGCGCCACACGCCCAATCGACAGGAGTCTCGTGTCTAACACGCGCTGACCGCCCGGTCCAACAATAGACCGAGCGCTTGGCGAGGACCTTTCAGGCTCTCCCTTTATGGCCCACCCGGTCGTCGACGCTCGCGAGCCCGCTCGATCGGCGGGTTCGAACAGCAGACTGACGATTTCGGGACAGGGCTCGCGCCGTCAGGCGCTCAGATGCTTGCTCAGGAAGGCCAGTGTGCGGGTCCAAGCGAGCGCCGCGCTCGGCGCGTCGTAACTGTCCCGCTGGTCGCAATTGAAGCCGTGGTCGGCCGGATAAATATGGACCTCGACCTCCGGGTGGGCGGCGGCGACCTCTTTCACCCCGGCGATGGGGATGTGCGCGTCCTTCTCGCCGAAATGGAGGAGCGTCGGAACCTTGGGCTTCAAGGCCTTTTGCCCGATGATCCCGCCGCCGTAATAGCCGACCGCGGCGCTTAGCCCCGAAAGCTTGCCGGCAGCCGCCCAAGCGACCGTGCCGCCGAGGCAAAAGCCGACGATGCCGACCTTGCCGCCTTCCTTGGCGACCGCAATCGCCGCGACGACGTCGCGCAGCACCTGCTCGTGATCCAACTTGCCGGCGATCGCCATGCCGCGTGTTCTGGCGTCGGCATCGTAGCCGGTCTCGAACTTGGGCTCGAGATGCTCGAAGATGGCCGGGGCGATCGCAAGGTAGCCTTCGCCCGCGAATTTATCGGTGACCGCCCGGATATGCGAATTGACGCCGAAGATCTCCTGGATCACCACGATCCCGCCCTTCGGCTTTCCTGAGGGATCGGCGCGCCAGGCTCGAATCGGGCCAGCCCCTTCCGGCTTCAGTTCAATCCAGGCCATGTCGATCTCCTTGGGTTTCAGTGGCGCTTAACGCTGGGCGTTGGCTGCGCCTCTTTGCGCGATCGCGATGCCGCCGACAACTAACAAGAGCGCGAGGACATGATAGAGGGCGAAGGGCTCGCCCAAGATGGCCACCGCCATGATCGCGCCGAACACCGGCACGAGATTAACGAACACGCCCGCCCGGCCCGGCCCGATCAATTCAACCCCGCGCATATACATGAGCTGCGAGATGAAGGCCGGTCCGAGCGCCACAAACGCAAGCGCCAGAAGGCCGCCCCAGGTCGGCCAAATGAATCCGCCGGACATAATTTCCCAGACCATCAGCGGAATCGAGGTGATGAAGGCGGCGATCGCCATGGCGGCCAGCATGCTGACCCCAGAGACGTTTGGCCGCTGGCGAAGGCCGACCGTGTAACCCGCGTAGAGCGCCGCCGCCAACGACCATCATGACGTCGCCGCTATTGAAAGCGAGCGCTTTGAGCCGCGCGAGATCGCCCTGCGCCGCGATCGTGGCGACGCCGAGCATGGTGATCGCCGCGCCAAGCGCTTGCAAGGCGGTAAAACGAACCCCGAGGAAAAGCCGGGCTCCCAGGAGGACCAGCGCAGGGATGGCGCCCTGAATGATCGAGAGATTGAGCGCGCTCGTATGATGGGCGGCGACATAGAACAGCGCGTTGAAGGCTGTATATCCCAAGGCGCCCATAATGGCGAGATAGACCCAGCGCGCGCGCAGCGCCGGCCAATCGCGCCGCAGCGAAGGGCGGGCGGTGATGAGAATGGGAACGAGCGCCACCGCCCACCGGAGGCAGGTCAAAGTCATCGGCCCAATCTGGCCGACAGCCAACCGACCGACGACCGAATGGGCGCCCCAGATCAATGTGGTGAGAACGAGCAGCAGGATCGGCTTGGCCCAGGCCGATTGCATGAGCCCGGTCCTTGGCGCGGTCACGTCAGTCATGAATCTCTTCGGCAGGTTCGGCTTCGAGAAGGGCCTCAATTCGCTCGGCGCTGAGCGGACATAGACCGTCGAAAGGGGATGAGCGGGGTCGGAATAGGCCGCGCCAGAGATGAAGGCAATCCAACCGACAGATCGGGAACGGGGACGACCCGCCTCGCTCGAGACGTCACGCGCCGGGGCATAGGCCCGAGCGGTCAAGCCGCGGCTTGGCGCCCGTCGGCGACAATGGTCTCCCGGATGGCGTCGGCCAGGGCCTTGGCCTCCTCGCTCTGACGTCCCGGCGCGTGGATGAGACCCATACGGTTCAAGGGCAGATCCGGCAGTCCTTCGGCGCGCCCAAGGCGCTTGAGGCCGGGCCCGACCAGCGAGGCCGGCAGGATCGTGGCCGCGAGCCCCGCGCGCAGGACCGTGCCAATCGCGCTGAAGTTCTTGGAATAGACCCGCGCCCGCGTGACCCCGGCCTCAACGGTGGTCAGCGCTTCCTCGGTCGCGCGACGCCAGCAACAGGTCGTGCTGCCGAGCGCCAGCGGGATCGGCGTTCCCGCCTCCACCTGGAACCGTTCGGAGGCGACCCAGACCAGGGGTTCCTCGCGGAGAAGCTCAAGGCCTTTCAGGCCCTCGTAATCGGTGATCAAGGCGAGATCGAGCGCGCCCGCCGCCACTTGAGGCGCAAGCTCGGTCGACGCCTCGCAAACGACCGAAACCTCGACCAGCGGATGACGGCGATTGAAGCGCGCCAGGATGTCCGCGAGGAACGATTCGGCGTAGTCGTCTGGAATGCCGAGCCGGGCCGCGCCCCGTAAACCCTTGCGCGACAGCGCGGCGAACGCGCCCGCTTCGACCTGGACGATGCGACGCGCGAATTCGATCAGCCGCTCGCCCTCATCCGTAAGCCGCGCGCCGCGCCCCTGCTTCACGAACAGGGCGCATCCCAATTGCTCCTCGAGCCGGCGAATGTGCATCGAAACGGCCGACTGGGTTTTGTGGACCCGATCGGCCGCCTTGGTGAACGAGCCGGAATCGACGATGGCGAGAAACGAGCGCAACTGGTCGGTGTCGAGCATGGAGACAACTCATGCAAAATTTTGATGGGTTACTCTACAAACATTCGTTGGACCGATCAATGGCCCTCACTATATAAATAAGCATCCCGAGATAACCATCCCGAGATTGACTGACTTCCTCACGACGCCCCTTAGCGCCGGCTGCGAAGCCGTCACTTTGAACTGGAGGCGAACATGACTGCTTCATTCCCATTTATGGCCGCTCTGCCGGCGAAGGCTTTGTGGCGCGTCCTCACCTGGCCGGCGCGGGTCAGCGAGGCGCGGCGGACGATGTCCGATTTGGCGCGGATGTCGGAATACGAGCTCCGCGACATTGGCCTCACGCGCTCCGACGTCAACGACGCGACGGCGCTGCCGCTGGACGCTGACCCGTCCGGCTTGCTGGTCCGGCGACGGGCTTGGCGCGAACGGCCCGCTAACGAGCAAGTCAATCTCGCCGCGTGATCAAGATTTCGATAGCCGCGCTGGCCGGCACTCCACAAAGGCGGTGAAAGGGTCTAGGACGTGCGCCCTGGACCTTTTCGCTTTTCCGGAGCACCTCATGACAGCGCACTCGGCTGTAACCGGCGTGGAGATCGACGCCCAGCCCAGCGGTCGGCGGGACGAAATTCTCAGCGCCGCGGCGCTAGCCTTCGTCGCCGGGCTGCATCGGCGCTTCAACCGGCGCCGGCTCGAATTGCTGGCGCGGCGGATGGGGCGCCAAGAAGACTTCGACGCTGGCAAACGACCGGACTTTCTCGCCGACACAAAAGCGATCCGCGACGGCGAATGGACCGTCGCCAAGATACCAGCCGACCTGCTCGATCGCCGGGTCGAGATCACGGGCCCCGTCGATCGCAAGATGATCGTCAACGCGCTGAACTCCGGCGCCAAAGTCTTCATGGCGGATTTCGAGGACGCGACCTCGCCCGTCTTCGCCAACATGGTCGAAGGCCAGGCCAACCTGAAAGACCGCTGGGCCGGGAAGATCGACTTCACTGACCAAGCCAGCGGCAAGCGCTACGCTGTCAAAAGCAATCCGGCCATACTGATGGTGCGCCCGCGCGGATGGCATTTGCCTGAACGGCACGTCGTCGTCGATGGCGAAGAGGTGTCCGGGTCGCTGTTCGATTTTGGCCTTTACGTCTTCCACTGCGCCAAGGCCCAGATCGCCCAAGGCTCGACGCCGGCCTTCTACTTGCCCAAACTCGAGAGCCATCTCGAAGCCAGGCTCTGGAACGACGTTTTCTCGGAGGCGGAACGTGAGCTCGGCGTTCCACACGGGACGTTCAAGGCGACGGTGCTGATCGAGACGCTGCCGGCGGCGTTCGAGATGGACGAGATTCTCTACGAGCTTCGCGACCACATCGTCGGCCTCAATTGCGGCCGCTGGGACTACATCTTCTCGTTCATCAAGCGCCTCGGCAAGAACCAGGCGTTTCTCACGCCGGACCGCTCGGAAATGACGATGGGAAAGGCGTTCCTGAACGCCTATTCCCTCCTGCTCATCAAGACCTGCCACCGCCGCGGCGCCTTCGCGATGGGCGGCATGGCGGCGCAGATTCCGATCAAGGGCGACCAAAAGGCGAACGAGGCGGCCTTCGCCAAGGTGCGCGCCGACAAGGAGCGCGAGGCGACCAACGGCCATGACGGCACCTGGGTCGCCCATCCGGACCTCGTGCCGATCGCGATGGACGTGTTCGACCGGCTGATGCCTGAGCCCAACCAGCTCACGAAGAAGCGTGACGACGTCCACGTGACGCAGGCGGACCTCATCGAGGTGCACAAGGGCAAGCACACCGAGGATGGCCTGCGCGAAAACATCCGGGTCGGCGTCCAATATATCGAGGCTTGGCTCAGGGGCCGCGGCGCCGTGCCGATCTATCACCTGATGGAAGACGCGGCGACGGCCGAGATTTCCCGCGCCCAGGTCTGGCAATGGTTGCATCTCAAAGCCAAGCTCGATGACGGCCGTGAAGTGACGCCGGCGATGTTCCGTGAGGCGCTCAAGGGTGAGATGGAGCGGGTCAAGGGCGAGGTCGGCGCCAAGGCGTTCGACGGCGGCCGCTTCCCGGAGGCGATTGCGCTCTTCTCGGACATGTCGCTCAGCGACACGTTCGACGAGTTCCTGACCCTGCCGGCATACAAGCTCATCGACTGAGTCGGCGCGCCTTTAGGGCCAAGCCGACGGGCAAACGAGGGAGAGAAAACGCGATGGCCAAAGCCTATTGGATTTCCACATATCGTTCGGTCAGCAACCCGGACGCGCTCGCGGCTTACGCCAAGCTCGCCGGGCCGGCGCTCACCGCCGCGGGCGGGCGGTTCCTGGCGCGTGGCGTGCCGGCGCAGGTCTACGAGGCCGGCCTTCAGCAGCGCACCGTGCTGATCGAGTTCGACAGCGTGGAGGCGGCGCGGGCGGCGCATGACAGCCCGGCCTATAAGGAAGCGCTGGACGCGCTCGCCGGTGGCGTCGAGCGGGACATGCGCATCGTCGAAGGGCTGTAGGGGCGCGGGGCGCGCCCTCACATCCCGTAGCCGCGCGCCATCGCCGCGGCGCAGAGTGGAATGAGGGCGAATAGGCCCGCCTCGACATAGAGAGCCTGGCGCAATTGCTTGATCTCGTCAGCCGGCGGCCGGAACGAGGGGTCGGCGCGCACCCGCCGCCGCCAGCCGATGTACAGCATGGTGGGGCGACGGAGAGGAGCGCGACCCCGACGAACAACGCCATCTTGGCCCAAAAGAAGATGTTGACCCAATAATACTCGTAGCCCTTGGCGCCGAAGAACACGCGCAAGACGCCTGCCGCGACAACCAGCGCGGCCAGAATGCCGAACCAGGCGTCGACGCGGGCGACCCTCAACACAACGCGGTCGTCGATCGGCCCCGCCGTCAAGAAGATCTCCGCCGACAGGATCGCGGCAAGCGAAAAGACCGCCAGGTGGTGGAGGCTCGCAAGCAGCCAGTCGACGAACATATCTGCCCTCCCGGCGAATCCGAGCTAACCGTACCCGCGCTCGCCAAGCGCCGCCAGCGATCGGCCGAAAAGCGATTGACTTTGATTAAGCTCCGCCTATAGGACTCGCCTCGCTCCAGCGCGGCCGCCAAGCCGCGCTTTTGGTTTTGAGCCCTTAAGCTTCAAATCCGAGCGTCAAACCCGCGGTTCGCGAGAGCCGCATTTTCGGTCAACTGCAAAGAAGCCGGCCGCGCATGATCCCATGCGTAGTGAGCCGGGCGGAACACGGGAAAGAACGATGTTCGCAGTCATCAAGACCGGCGGCAAGCAGTACAAGGTCGCCGCCGAGGACAAGATCACGGTCATGACGCTGCCCGGCGAAGCGGGCGCGAGGATTGTGTTCGACGAGGTGCTGGCGCTGTTCGACGGCGACGACCAACCATGTCGGCGCGCCGCGGGTCGCGGGCGCGAGCGTCGTCGGCGAGATCGTCGAGCAGGCGCGCGGGCCGAAGGTTTACGCCTTCAAGAAGCGCCGCCGCAAGAATTCGAAGCGCAAGCGCGGCCACAAGCAGGATCTCACGATCGTGCGGGTGACCAGCATTCTGACCGGCGGCGAAGCCCCGGCGACAGCGGCGGCGGCTTCGGCGAGCGAGTAGGTAGAACCGACAATTCCCCGGCGCGTTCGAACGCGCTATAAGGTGGATTCAAAGTTGGCGGCGCTCTCCGGAGTCCGGCCGCAGCAAGTTTCGGAGCGAAGACTATGGCTCATAAGAAGGCAGGCGGTTCGTCGCGCAACGGCCGCGACTCGGCCGGCCGGCGTCTGGGCGTGAAAAAGTTCGGCGGCGAGCAAGTGATTGGCGGCATGATTCTTGTACGCCAACGAGGAACCAAATTTCATCCCGGGTCGAAATGTCGGCCTCGGCACGGACCATACGTTGTTCGCCACCGCCGCCGGCGAAGTGGCCTTTGAGCGAAAAGGCGACGGACGCCAATATGTATCGGTACGCACGATTAGCATTTCAGAATAAAGCGGGGAGCAAGACGAGAACCCCGCTTCGGCGACAAGCCCCCGCGGACGTTCTCGAAAGCTCAGACATTTCGAGATGAGACAAAAGGCCAAAGAGCCTGCTCAATCGTCCGGTAAGCTCAAGCTTACGAAGGGGATGCGGTCGCCGCGTCCCCTTCGTCGTTTTTGGCCCCGTGAGCGGGCCGCTGACCGGTGATTTCATGTTTCCCGATCTGGCGCGAGACGATGTGTTCCGGCTTGAGACGCCGCGGCTTTGGCTGCGCTGGCCGAGAATCTGCGACGCCGCGGCGATCCATAAATTTTGCAGCCGGTGGGAAGTCGCCCGCTACACCGCGCGCATCCCCCATCCCTATCCGGCAGGCTCGGCCGAGCGGTTCATCTACGCCGCGCGCGAAGCGAACTCCGCCGGGCGCGACCTGACCCTGGTGATGACGCCGATCAAGGGCAAGACGCGACGCCATCGGGTCGATCAGCCTCGAATCGCGCGGCCGCGACCGCCTGGCGCTCGGCTATGTGCTGGCGCCGGAGGTCTGGGGCAAGGGCCTCGCGACCGAGGCTGCGGAGGCCATGATCGACGCGGCCTTCGGGCTGACGCCGACGGTCGAGATCCTGGCCAGCGTCAGGGTCGAGAATGAGGCCTCAAGGACCGTGCTCGAGAAGTGCGGGTTCGCGCTTCTGGGCACGGGCCTGCAGGGCGCCCCGGCGCGCGGGGGCCTGGTCGAATGCCATAGCCTGCGCCTGACCCGCGCGGATTGGGCAAGCGCTGTCCCGCTGCGGAGCAAGGCGGAAGCCGCGCTGGCGCGCGCACCGTGAGAGGCAGCCGCCGATGAAATTTCTCGACCAGGCGCGCGTCTATGTGCGCTCCGGCGACGGCGGGGCGGGCGCGGTCTCGTTCCGGCGCGAGAAATTCATCGAGTTCGGCGGCCCCGACGGCGGCGACGGCGGGCGCGGCGGCGATGTCGTGGTCGAATGCGCGGACGGCCTCAACACGCTCATCGACTTTCGCTACCAGCAGCATTTCAAGGCCAAGACCGGCATGCACGGCATGGGCCGCAACCGCGCAGGCGGGCGCGGCGCCGACGCCGTGCTGAAGGTGCCGGTCGGAACGCAGGTGTTCGACGAGGAGAGCGGCGCGATGCTCGCCGACATGACCGAGCCTGGCGAGCGCGTGGTCGTCGCTCAAGGCGGCAACGGCGGCTTTGGCAACCTCCATTTCACCACCTCGACCAACCGCGCCCCGCGCCGCGCCAATCCCGGTCTTGAGGGCATCGAGCGCACGCTCATTCTGCGGCTGAAGCTGATCGCCGACGCCGGCCTCATCGGTCTGCCGAACGCCGGCAAATCGACCTTCCTCGCCGCCGTCTCCGCCGCCAAGCCCAAGATCGCCGACTATCCGTTCACCACCCTGCATCCCGGTCTCGGCGTCGTCCGGATCGACGGGCGCGACTTCGTGCTCGCCGACATTCCCGGCCTGATCGAGGGCGCGCATGAGGGTCACGGCCTCGGCGACCGGTTCCTCGGCCATGTCGAGCGCTGCGGCGCGCTCGTCCATCTCGTCGACGCGACGGGCGAGAACGCCGGCGCCGACTATCGCACGATCCGCCGCGAGCTCGCGGCTTATGGCGAGGGCCTCGCCGAGAAAGCCGAGATCGTCGCGCTGTCGAAGGTCGACGCGGTCGACGAGGAGACGCTCAAGAAGCAGACGGAGCGGCTCGATGCGCGCGATGCGCGAGCTTCGGGCCGCCGCTTGCGCCGGGCGCAAAGCGCGCGAAGCCGCTGATGCTCTCGACCGCGACCAGCGACGGCGTGACCGAGGTCCTGCGCGCGACGATGGCGGCGATCGAGGCGCGGCGCGGGGATGAAGCGGCGACCAGAGCCAAGCCCGTCCAATGGGCGCCGTCGATTTGAGAACCGAGGCCGAGAATTTCGGCGGCGATCATTCGGCCGGGGCGGGCGCCATGATTGTCACTTTTGCGCTCTTCAGTCTTTCGCCGATCACCGTGTGAGACCACTCGTCGTGGAAGAGCATCCTGGTCTCGCGGAACCTGAAATATTGATAGACGGCCGGAACAATTAAGCAGTACAAATAAAAGCTGATCGATCGCAGAAGATTGCGCCAGAACGCCCGCCAGAACGAGATTCGATTGCCGTCCTTGTCGGTTATCTGCAATCCCATGACCATCTTGCCGAAGGTCGCCCACCACCTCGACTCGATGTAGGGGCAAACCAGATAAAATAAGGCGAGAAATATGATCAGGGTCCACGGGGAGTTCGAGTTGTCAGAGGCGCGCGGAGACCCGCCGCCGGCGATCAGGCCGATCGCGAGAATTATGCCGGTCAGCAAGGCGGCCAACAGATAATCGAGAAAAAGCGCCAGTCCCCGTTTCCAAAAGACGCCCCAGTAGTAATTTCGCCGCCAGTCGACGTCGCCCGCCGAGCCGGTCCTCGACGCTGCCGAGACGCCTATGGGGCTCGATGCGCCTATCGTCGCCGCTGCGAACGCCGGTCGTTCAGCCCCGCCTTGTCGCCCCGCGCTCGCCGGCCCCGAAGGCGCAGCCTGAGCCGCGGGCGGCTGCGGGACATCCTTGCCGGCGACACCGCTCTTGGCGTCTGAGACAAGCGACAACTGGATTGCGCCACGGTGCGCCAGTTCGTTGAGCGAACGATCGATGTCCTCGACCACCGCCATGATGGCGTCGTCCTGGCTGTTCCAATATTGCTTGTTGTTGAGCGGCTGATAATTTCTGGGCAGCAAGTCCAGGCGGGCAAACGGCGTCCTCTTCCACATGCAGTTGCGAATCAAGACCGGAATCATGACGGTCTGGCCGCGATTGTGGCGCTCCATAACAATCTGATTGCGGGCGTAAAGCGCGTCGTTGTCGATGAAATCGGAACTGATCAGGGGGAGAACGATATTCGCCTCGAACAGCTTCTGTTCGTATTTCTCCCTGTCCGTTCCGGGAGGGGCGCTGAAATCGCTGTCGATCTCGATCGGCAAGGGGAAATTTCTGACGATCGGCTTGAGATGCTTGAGGATCGCCTCGCTGATTTGCCGATCGTTGGGATCGGCGAGAAGGTAGACGAGAATAGAGCTCCGTCTGTGTGCCTGAGCCGCTGACGGATTGGGCGAGACAGAGTCCATGGCCCTTCTCTATTTCGGGCTGGCTCTAACCGCCGCCGTGTTCCGAGCGTCGATCGAATCGACCAGCTTGGAGATGCCTTCGGCGATTTCGGTGAAAGCGTCGTCCCGGCTGGGATAGTCGAGAACCGGCCGACCGTCGCGAGGCAGCGCCTGCAATTTAGCGTAAGGCATTCGACTCCAGTCACATTTGCGCAGGATGATCGGCACCACATGCGCCGTTCCCGCCTCATGGCGCTTCATCGCTGCGGCGAGTTCCTTGTCCCAGATGAAGTCGGAAGCATTGAAGTCAACGCTGACGAGTAAAAGAATAATGTTCGCTCTTGCGAGCTCGGACATGATTGTCTCGTCCCATTCCTGTCCGGCGATCAATTCCCGATCGTGCCAGACCTGCACTTTCGAGGACCGTTTCAGCACTTTCAGATATTTGTCGAGCTCTTCTTTCAGCCCCTCGTCCTCGTGGGCGTAAGAGACGAAAATCGAAACACCGCCAGACTCGTCCGCCATATTCAGCCGCCCCGGCCGGGTTCAGCCTGTTTCTTGCGCGCCCCATTGGGGCGCTCCGTCCGCCTAACAGTGATATTGCGCTTTTTACGCTTCTTGTCACGCGTTTCGCCCATGCGCCATCTCGGCGACGCTGTCGGGGACAGCGGTGCAGCGCGAAGGAGATCTTCCGGCCGAGGCTGAGTCGCGGCTCAGCGAGTCGCGGAGGGTCTTGATCGCCCAATGGACGGCAACCCGGAGATAGGCCGGCGGGCGTGGGCGTTGTTCCACGCTATCGACTGCTTTGGATCGCCCTGCGTCGAATTGCAGCGCCGGGCCGGCGTCAATCGTCGAGCTTGCGCGCCTCTTCAGGCAGCATGATCGGGACGCCGTCCCGGATCGGATAGGCGAGCCGCGCGGCGCGTGAAATCAGCTCCTGCCGAACGGGATCGTAAGTGAG
This sequence comes from uncultured Alphaproteobacteria bacterium, assembly GCA_963756955.1. Classification (GTDB taxonomy): domain Bacteria; phylum Pseudomonadota; class Alphaproteobacteria; order Rhizobiales; family Beijerinckiaceae; genus Roseiarcus. Next base: position 130,412 of record CAVWPU010000041.1, on the reverse strand, counting down.
CTCCGCACGCGTCACCGGGCAAACGAGGATCTCAAGGAGACGGGCGTCGACTTTCGGCTGAGTCGAGATCGTTCTCCGGCGTGCGGTCGTCTGCATCATCGCTCATGGGCTAATTCCCTCATCCGGCGGGCCAGCGCCCGTTAGAAAGACGGGCGTCCTTCCGAACGCCCTTTTGCCCACCACCTTCTCCCGGAGGGAGAAGGGAAGGGGACGCCGCCAAGCCGATCGAAGTCAACTCAGAAGCGCAAAGCCGCGACCTGGCGCACCCCATCGATCTGACTCACTCTCGCGATGACCTCAGGAGGCGCGGTCCCATCGATCGAAACAAGCGCGATCGCTGACCCTCCCGGCTCGTCGCGCCCAAGCGCGAAAGTCGCGATGTTGACCCCCGCGTCTCCCAATAGGCCCGCGAAGCGGCCGATGAAGCCCGGCTTATCCTCATTGGTGACATAGATCATCGAAGGGGTGAATTCGGCGTCGACCTTGATCCCCTTGATCGAGAGGATGCGCGGCTTGCCGTCCTGGAAAACGGTCCCGCCAATCGCCCGTGTTTGCTGTCCCGTCTCGACGGCGAGCGTGATGAAGCTTTCGTAGTCGCCATCCGCGGCGCGCGTCATTTCCTCGATGACGATGCCGCGCTGCGCAGCGACGGCGGGCGCCGACACGACATTGATGTCGACCAGCGAGGGACGCAGCAGCCCCGCGATCGCCGCCGACGTCAGCGCCTTGATCTTGAGGTCGGCGACCGCGCCCTCGTAAGTGAGCGTGACCTTCTGGATCGGCGCTTGCGTGAGCTGGCCGGCGAATGAGCCGAGACCCTCCGCCAAAGCGATAAAGGGCTTGAGCTTCGGCGCTTCTTCCGCCGTGATCGAGGGAAAGTTGATCGCGTTCGAAATCGCCCCGCGCGTCAAATAGTCCGACATCTGCTCGGCGACCTGAAGCGCAACGTTTTCCTGCGCTTCGTTGGTGGAGGCGCCGAGATGGGGCGTGGCGATGAAGTTCGGATGGCCGAATAGCGGGTTGGCTGTCGCGGGCTCCTCGATGAAGACATCGAAGGCCGCGCCCAAGACATGACCGCTGTCGAGCGCCGCGCGCAAGGCGGCCTCGTCGACAAGGCCGCCGCGGGCGCAATTGATGATGCGAACGCCGGGCTTCGTCTTCGCCAGATTTTCCGCCGAGAGGATGTTGCGCGTCTGCGCCGTCAGCGGCGTGTGCAGGGTGATGAAATCGGCGCGCGCCAGAAGATCGTCCAGCTCAACCTTTTCGACGCCGATCTCTTGGGCGCGCTCAGCGCTCAGGAACGGATCGAAGGCGACGACCCGCATCTTCAATCCGAAGCGCGCGCGAGGCGACGATCGCGCCGATGTTCCCGCAACCGATGATGCCGAGCGTCTTGCCGGTCAGTTCGACGCCCATGAAGCGGTTCTTTTCCCACTTGCCCGCTTGCGTCGAGACATCGGCGCTCGGGATCTGCCGGGCGAGCGCGAACATCAGCGCGATCGCATGCTCGGCGGTGGTGATCGAATTGCCGAACGGCGTGTTCATCACGATCACGCCGCGAGCGGTCGCGGCCGGAATGTCGACGTTGTCGACGCCGATGCCGGCGCGGCCGACGACCTTCAGCTTCGTCGCGCGCTCGAGCAGCTTGGCCGTGACCTTGGTGTTGGAGCGAATGGCGAGCCCGTCATAGTCGCCGATAATCTTGGCGATCTCCTCCTTGTCGAGGCCCGGTTTGACGTCGACCTCGACGCCGCGCTCCTTGAAGATCGCGACGGCGGCGGGGGAAAGTTTATCGGAGATGAGAACGCGAGGAGTCATGGCGGATGACCTTGGGTTGGCGGCGCGTTGGGGCCGCAACGAAATGACAGGGAAAGCGGATTGTCTGCGTCATGCCCGCGAAAGCGGGCATTCAGAGCAGGCTGAGGGCGGCCTGGACCCCCGCTTTCGCGGGAGTGACAAAGTCGCAATCAGGCCGCCTTGGCGAGCTTGCTCTTCTCGATGACGAAGGCGTAGTCGAGCCAGCGGGTCAGCGCCTCGACGTCGGCCGTCTCGACCGTCGCGCCGCACCAGATTCGCAAGCCAGGCGGGGCGTCGCGATAGGCGCCGATGTCGAACGCAACCTTTTCCTTCTCGAGCAAAGTCGCCAGACCCTTGGCGAACGCGGCCTGCGCGTCGGGCGGCAGAGCGGCGACCGCCGGATCGACGACCTTGAGACAGACGCTGGTGTTTGAGCGCGTCTCGGGCGCGCGGGCGAGGAAATCGATCCAGGGCGTGCGCTCGACCCAATCCGCGATCGCCTTGGCGTTCGCGTCGGCGCGGGCGAAGAGCCCCTTCCGGCCGCCGAGCGACTTCGCCCAGTTCAGCGCGTCGAGATAGTCCTCGACGCACAGCATCGAGGGGGTGTTGATGGTCTCGCCCTCGAAAAAGCCCTCGGTGAGCTTGCCGCCGCTGGTCAGGCGAAACAGCTTCGGCAGCGGCCAAGCCGGCGTGTAGGTCAGAAGACGTTCGGCCGCGCGCGGGACTCGAGGATGATGATTCCATGCGCCGCCTCGCCGCCAAGAACCTTCTGCCAGGAGAAGGTGACGACATCGAGCTTCGGCCAATCGAGCTCCTGAGCGAAGGCGGCCGAGGTCGCGTCGCAGATCGTCAATCCCTTGCGGTCGGCGGCGATCCAGTCGCCGTTCGGCACGCGAACGCCGGAGGTGGTGCCATTCCAGGTGAAGACGACATCGTTGTCGAAATTCACCTCGGCGAGATCTGGCAGTTCGCCGTAAGCCGCCTTGAGTGTGCGGACGTCCTTGAGCTTGAGCTGCTTGACGACGTCGGTCACCCACCCCTCGCCAAAGCTTTCCCAGGCGAGAACATCGACGCCTCGCGCGCCGAGAAGCGTCCAGAGCGCCATCTCGACCGCGCCGGTGTCGGACCCCGGCGTGATCCCGATGCGATAGTCGGCGGGAACGCCGAGCACTTCGCGGGTAAGATCGATTGCGAGTTTGAGCTTGGTCTTCCCGACCTTCGCGCGATGCGAGCGCCCGAGCGCCGCGTCATTCAGAGCTGAGGGGGTCCAGCCAGGGCGCTTTGCGCAGGGGCCGGAAGAGAAGCAGGGATTTGCGGGGCGAACGCCCGGCGTTGCAGTCGTCATGATGCGCCATCCTTTCAGATGGAAGCCTCTCGTTGGGGAGAGGTGTCCCGCCGCGGCTCATTATCGGAATTGACGAAATAAGGGCAAGCGGCAGGGCGGGGTCGCATTCAGGACGTACGAAGTTCGAGGACCGCGGTTAAGGGTTGGCCGAGGAGCTCCTCGATGTCGCGCCCTTCTCAAACACAGCTTTGACTTCTCGTCGCCAGGTTAGCGCTGGCTCTTCCGCCCGCTTCCCACGCTGCCCATCTCGACGCCCTGACGCTTCCGCCGAGCGCGTTGTGATTGCGGCGTCGGCGCCAGCGGATCTTCGCTCCATGCGCTGATAGCGCACCCCGGTGAAGAACAGGATCTGAGCGCGCCGCGGTCACCCGAAGCCATGCGACGGGGACTGTTCGCGGGCCGGAAATGGATGACATTGTTCAAATGTGGCCCCCGCTGAGAATCGGTCGATCATTGCGACCGCCCTCAGTCTCGAAGCGCGAAGGTTAACAAATGGTCAAAAGGCGGCGCTCCCGCTTTACATTTGGGGCGGCCGGTCGTCCCGCTGCAAATTCAGTTTATGGCCAACGAACGGGCGGGCGCCAATTTTAGTATCCGAACTGACTTGGCGGCCGTTGGGTCACCCCAAGCGATGAACGATCCATTGCGCAATCCGGCGCTCGATCTTGCCGTACGAAAGCGGCTGTCCTGAAGGATCGAGAACGAGCGCCGCCGGCCGCGCGCAAAACCGCGTCGCCTGCCGCCGTGTCCCATTCCATCGTTGGCGCGAACCGCGGATAGACGTCGCCGAGGCCCTCGGCGATGAGGCAAAACTTCAGCGACGACCCCGCAAACCGTGTCTCCCCAATGGGCAATCCTTTGAGGAAGGCGTCCGACTGGGGATCGAGATGCGAACGGCTCGCAAAAGCGGTGAGGCTCGGGGGCGCGTTGCGCGTTTGAATGCGCCGCCATGCGCCCTGGCCAGGCAATTCTTCGCCGGGTTGCACCTCACACGCGAGCGCCGTATCGCCGCCGAGCCACAACCGACCGATCGCGGGCGCATACACGGCGCCTGCAATTGGAGCGCCTTTCTCCATCAGCGCGACATTGATCGTAAACTCGCCGTTGCCCGCGAGAAATTCCCGCGTTCCATCCAGCGGATCGACCAGTAGGAACCGCTCGGCGACTTGAGGTTTCGCTCCCGCCGCTGTCGCCTCCTCCGCGCACAGGGGCGTGGTGGGCGTTAGGTGCGTGAGATAGTCGGAGATTATCGCTTCGGCCCGCTGATCGGCGGCCGTAACTGGACTGCCGTCAGCCTTCGATGCGACCTCGCAGCCACGATCATATTCCTCCATCACCGCCGGCCCCGCCGCGAGCGCCGCCTTGGCGAGAAACAGAGCGATTTCGTCGCGGGTGTGGGAATCGATCGCGAAGGCGTCTGGACGCCGGACAACCGAGCTCAACTTGTTTCCTTCATTTCAATCGACAGCCGTCAATGGAAGGGGAAGCCTGTCGGTTCCAGTGAACGCCGATTGCGCCCAGGACGCAAATCCGCCCCGCCGCGGCGCGTTCAACGCGTTCGCACATCGCGAGGCGTCATCGCAACCGGCGCGCGAATCGGGTAGAGGTGAATCAGATGACTTGAGGCGGCTGCGCGCCCTTTTCCGTGTCCGCCAAGGCCCCGATCTCGAACTCAGGATCAAACGCTTGATGATGGCCTCGCTAACTCCACTCGACCTCGCCGCCCTGCTTTGCTCGCGGGTGTGCCATGACGTGATCGGCCCAGTTGGGGCGATCATCAACGGCCTTGAAGTGCTCGACGGAGAGCAGGACGAGGAGATGCGCACTGTGGCCATGGAGCTCATCAAGAAGAGCGCAATGTCAGCCTCGGCGCGCCTTCAATTCTGCCGGCTGGCTTTCGGCGCAGCGGGTTCGTTCGGCGCAATGATCGATACGGGCGACGCCGAGAAGGTGGCGAGGGATATTTTCGCCAACGGCCGCACGGTTCTGGAGTGGCGCGCCGGCCGCCGGATGGCGTCGAGAAATTCTATCAAGCTGTTGCTGAACCTTTGCCTCATCGCAGCGAGCACGGTGCCGCGGGGCGGCGTGGTGACGGTAGACATCTCGGGCGAAGACAACGCGACGATGATACGCGTCGAGGCCAAGGGCGCCAACGCCAAGCTGTCGCACAGCGCGGCCGATTTCTTGAGCGACGCCTTTCCCAAAGACGCGGTCGATGGCCATTCCATTCAGCTCTATTTCACGCGGCTCTTGGCCCGAGAGTCCAACGCGACCCTCAACGTAGCGACATCACCGGAAAGCGTGACCCTGACGGCTACCCCAGCGCCTCGACTTGAGAACGCGCAGCTCTCCGCCCACTCGGTTGACGGCTCGCCAGCCGCATAATGGGGGCCGTGTGGCCGGTTCGATCGTTGAGCGCGCTCGTCTTGTGCGCACCGCCGCTATTCTCTAACCGGCGTATCGTCCGCGGGTTCCGGAGTAGCGTCCGGTTGCTCGCCTTCGCCCGAGCCGGCTCCGCCAAACCCATATGGGGACCGCAGCCGCCGCCGTCGGCCTCTGGCCGGAAAGACGCCGCCCTCTGAGGGCGATTCGAACCCCGAGGGAACAGCCTCAGGAGTCGCAACGGGCGCCGGCGAAGCTGCCGTCTCGGGCGGCGGCGCCTCCATGGCCGGATCCGGGTTATTGATCCGCGGGCTCGCCGTTATGAAGGAGGGAAGCCCTGGCGCCGCCGCCTCGGGGACGGGTTCGCGCGGAGGCTGAGGATCGCGGTAGGGCCGGAAATCGCGCGGCCGGCCATCGCGCCCCTGCCGATTGTCCCGATATCCTTCGTTACGGTCCGGGAATTGCCGATCAGGTCGCGGACCGCGGTCCTGAAATCGATTGCCCTGACGATCCTGCCGGGGAGCAAATCCCCCGCGATCTCCGCCGCTCTGGCGCTCGCCTTCATACGCGGGTCTGTCGACGAAGGGTTGTGGGGAGTTCGGCGGAGCGCTCGGCTGAGGTTGAAATCCTTGCTGTGGCTGCTGGTAAACGTTCTGCCGCTCCGCAGGAGACGCAAATCGATCCGACAGCCCACCAAAATCGCCGTCATCATCGAGGTCGTCCTCGCCCTCTCCGGGCGGGCGCTGCTGGCCGCTCTGCGCGAGCGCCTGTGCAGCCTGCGCCGTCGCAATGAGCCGAAAGTAATGTTCAGCGTGTTGCAAATAATTCTCCGCCGCAACCGGATCTCCGCCGGTGTGCGCGTCTCTCGCGAGCTGGAGATATTTTTCTGCGACATGATGCGCGTTGCCGCGTATCTTTACATCCGGTCCGTTCAATTCATAGGAGCGAGTCAGAGGATTTGGGCCGCGTCTGTTGTTCGTCGGCCGACCGCGCATCCTCTTATTCTGGCCTGGTCTCATTTTGGCTTCCCAATATCCATCCGTTAAGCCGGAGCCTTTCCGATCAAGTCGGCGCAAGCTTTCTCAAATTTGGCGCGAGACGGCCGGTTCACGTCGTCGCGTCTGTCGAATGGGGCCTATCTGATCGCGTCCGCCATACGGACACGAACGATCGCGCCAAATCCGATCTCGTGCGAATTCCCTTTACCAGCGGCGCCCCTTGGCCGCGCTCGGACCACGTCCTATGTCCGGAAGACCCTTTCGAGGTCGCCTCGCCTGACTATGTTCCGCGACCTCAACACCTCCGCCGCGCTGAAATGGTTCGCGTCGGGTCGGGTGAGGCTGAGGCGGCGGAATTTGAGTTGTCGGCGAATCCTTTCAAACAGAATAACGTTTTTTGCTCGGGCCGCCAAGCCGCAAATCGCTTCATTCCTCGAATTTCGGGTTCGAATGGCTAAAGGCAGCTAAGCATCAGCCCCTGGGGCAATCAGTTTTTGGCCGATCCCTGCGCTGCAGCGGACGTTGTCGCTGCGACGGGAGCTCGGAAGCCCTTCGGGGGATCCGTCAGCCATTCCCGATCGGGCTCAGGACCCAGCGCAGTCGCCGACTTTCCCATTCCTACCCAGTTTAACGGATTAAAGCTGCCCAGCGTCGACGAGGTCGATCCGCAAGCGCCTTCGCATTTTACGGGCTGTCCATCGGGATCGACTGCGCGAACGGTCACCGGCTCGTTCGCCGGGAACCCGTGAGTGTAGCGCAGACGGGCGTCTCCAACTCCAGCGATCTCATTCTTTCCCGCATCCTTTAGCGCTTTCTTGCGCGCGATCTCTTGATTCACGGGCCAAGCCGGATCAGCGGTAGCCGATGCTCCAGGAGGCGGTAACTCGGTGTTTGGCGGCAAAACCAGCTTGCCATGCTCGCGGTAGTTGATTGGCGGCGGCTTTTCGCCTCCAAAGCCAATAAAGGGACCAAAAATCGATCCGATCCCTTTCCACAAAGGCGCGTCGCCATCATCGCCGGCCCAGGCGGACGAACTGACAAGACCGGCGGAAATCAACGCCAAAGCGACTATCGCTGGTCGCAAACCAAAGCCTATGGCCTCTGTCACCTGCCCTCCGCGAGCGTTGCGACAACACTTCGACGTCGGCGTGTGTCGCCACAAATTTCGGCTATTCGATGACATTGACAACATTTCCAGCCCTCGGCGGCCGATCCTTGCCGATCTTAGGTCGCGCCACGCGGCGGACTCCCCTGGTTTCGGCGCTTCTCGGCGCCTGGAGTTAACAATAGGTCAAGAATCAAAAGCACGACGCCAATGTTAATGGCCGCGTCGGCGACATTGAAGACGAAAAAGTGACGGCCAAACGCGTGCAAGTCGAGATAATCAATCACTGCCCCATGGACAAGGCGATCGATGGCGTTGCCTAGGGCGCCGCCAATGATCAATCCAAGGCCAGCCGCGGGCAGCGAGGATCGGGTTCGAAGCAGCCACCAGGTGAGCAAGCCGGTCGCCGCCAATGTCAAAGCCAGCAGAGCGATCTGCGCCGACGCGGAATTGCGGGCGAACAGGCTGAACGAAATGCCCCGGTTCCACCGCAGGGTCAAATCAAGGAACGGGCCCAGAGGTCTTGGATCGATCTCGGCGCGTGAGATATAGGAAAGGACGCCGACTTTTATGATCTGGTCCACCAGCACCACGGCGAGCGCGATCATGCCGCCCACCGCGGGAGGCTTCATGGCAAGCGACCCAGATCTTTAAGTTCGCGAAGCGCCTCCGCGTCGCGCGGCGTCACATCGGGAAAATCCGGCGAAGCGGTTTCGGGATCGAAGTAGCGCCATGAGCGCGCGCATTTAATGCCGCGCGCGCGCTCAACGACGACGCCGACGTCCGGCGCTTCGGACAGACGAAACGCCGTTTCAGGCATCGGCGTTCCGAATTCGATTGCTATGTCCGAGGTGATGCAGACCTCGGCGAAATCGATGCCCTCGAGCGCCTTCAGGTGCCCGGGATTGCTGAGATAGACTCGCGGCGCAGCTTCTAGCGAGGACCCGATCTGCTTCTCAGCCCGGGCGATTTCGATTGCGCCAGTGACGGCGAGACGCAGCAACCGGATGGTCTCCCAGGTCGCGGCTAGGTGATCATCCCGCCACGCGCTGGGGATCTCCGGAAATTGCTCGAGATGGATCGAGCCATGGGCGGCGTCCCGCGCCGACCAAGCTTCCTCAGCGGTGAAAACCAGAACCGGCGCAAGCCAAACCGTCACGGCTCGGAAAATGTGCTCGATCGCCTCCAATGCTCCGCGTCGCCTGACGCTCGACGGCGGATCGCAGTAGAGCGCGTCCTTGCGGATATCGAAATAGAAGGCGGATAGGTCAGCATTCATAAACGCAGTCAGCGTCGCGACGACGCGCGCGAAGTCGAAATTCTCGTAAGCCTCGCGAACCTTGACGATCGAGCTCGACAAGCTTGTGCAACATCAGGCGCTCAAGGCCGGTCATTGCGGAGTGGCCGACCGCATCGTCCGATTCCCGATGAGCCAAAGTTCCGAGCATCCAGCGAATCGTGTTGCGCAACTTGCGATAATTGTCGCTGACAGCTTTCAGGATTTCGGGGCCGATGCGTTGATCGTCGGTGTAGTCGACGCTCGCCACCCATAGACGCAGGATGTCGGCGCCCGAAACGCGGATGACGTCTTGGGGGAAGGTCTGGTTGCCCAGCGACTTCGACATTTTCCGCCCGCTCTCGTCGAGCGTGAAGCCGTGCGTCAGCACCACGTCGAATGGCGCGCGGCCGCGGGTCCCGCAGCTTTCCAAAAGCGACGACTGAAACCAGCCGCGATGCTGGTCCGAGCCCTCGAGATACATGACGGTGTCTTCGCCGCCGTCGATCGTCCGCCGGATGCCGGCCAATCCCGGAAAGTGCTCGGGGTCCTCAAGGACGAAGGCGTGCGTCGATCCCGAATCGAACCAGACCTCGACCAGATCGTCGACCTTGTCATAAGTCGCGGCGTCGTGCTTTGCGCCGAGGAACCGCTCCTTCGCGCCATCAGCGAACCATGCGTCGGCGCCCTCCCGCTCGTAGGCGTCGGCGATCCTCGCATTCACCTCCTCGTCGAACAGGATTTCGTGACCGTCGTTGCGGACGAAAATCGACAGCGGCACGCCCCAGGCGCGCTGGCGCGACAACACCCAGTCGGGCTTGTTGGCGACCATGCCCTTGATCCGGTTCTCGCCGGACGGGGGCGCCCATCGCGTCCGTTCGATCGCGTCGACCGCGAGGACCCGAAGAGTCTTGCCGCCGTGCGCGTTGGCGAATGGCCGATCCATCGCCAGGAACCATTGCGGCGTGTTGCGAAAGATCACCGGCGTCTTCGAGCGCCAGCTGTGCGGATATTGATGCTTGAGCTTGCCTCGGGCGACGAGCGTCCCGGCCTCGATCAGCGCCGCGATGACGGCTGCGTTCGCGTCGCCGGTCTTGCCCTTGTCGGTAATGACCTGCTTGCCCTCGAAGCCAGGCGCTTCATCGGTGAGGGCGCCGTTCTCGTCGACCGTGTAGGGAATACGGGTGTCGACGCCGCGCTCCTGGAGAAGCCGGGTGCTCGCGGTCCAAAGCTCGAAGTCCTCGCGCCCATGGCCGGGCGCGGTATGAACGAAGCCGGTTCCGGCGTCCTCCGTCACATGGTCGCCGTCAAGCAGGGGAACGATAAAGCCATAGCCATGCGCATGCAAAGGATGGGCGCAGACCATCAGGGCGAGCGCATCCCCTTTGACTTCGCCAAGAAATTCGAATGCGGTCACCTTCGCCGCGTCGAAGACGCTCTGGGCGAGCGACTGCGCGACGATGTAGGTCGCTCCGACCTTCGCCCAATTGTCGGCCGCGGCGTCCGTTACGCGGTAGCGCCCGTAAGCAATGCGGCGAGAGAAGGCGATCGCGCGATTGCCCGGAATCGTCCAAGGGGTCGTGGTCCAGATGACCACGGAGGCGTCCTCGCCCTCAACCGGGAACGCTGCGAAAATCGTATCGCTGACATGGTCTTCATATTCCACCTCAGCCTCGGCAAGCGCCGTCTTCTCGACGACGCTCCACATCACCGGCTTTGAGCCGCGGTAGAGCAGCCCGCTGGCCACGAATTTGAAAATTTCGCGCGCGATCTGCGCTTCAGCCGGAAAACTCATCGTCGTATAGGGATGATCCCAATCGCCAACGACGCCCAAGCGCTTGAATTCCTCCCGCTGCACGGAGAGCCAATGCTCGGCGTAGGCGCGGCATTCCTTGCGGAAGGCGATGATGGCTTGCGAATCCGAGAAGTCGGGCTTCACCTTGCCTTTGCTGCGGTAGAATTCTTCCTCGACCTTCCATTCGATCGGCAGCCCGTGACAGTCCCAGCCGGGCACGTAGTTGGATTCCCTCCCGGTCATCTGATGCGAACGGACGACGATGTCTTTCAGCGTCTTGTTGAGCGCCGTGCCGATATGGACATTGCCATTCGCGTAAGGCGGCCCGTCGTGCAGAACGAATTTGGGGCGGCCTCTGCCGCTACGGCGTAGCTCTGCGTACAGATTCTCGCGCGCCCAGCGCGCAAGGATCTCCGGCTCCTTCTGCGGCAGACCGCCGCGCATGGGAAAATCCGTCTTCGGCAGATAGAGGGTGCGCGAATAATCGAGGCCTGAAACGGACGCGTCGGACATGAGATTGGGGCCAAATTCGGATTTCGTTGCAACGAACGCGTCGGATTAGAGGATTTGGCGCAATTCGCCAAATTTGTTGCTAGCGCTCGACCGCAAGGATAGCCCGCGCCCGCGCCTTGTCCCGCATCATTTCCGCGACCAGCGCGGGGATAGAATTCGAACTTCAGCTCATCCCGAATGCGTTCAATGAACTCGACGTCCATTTCGCGCCCATAAAGGTCGCCGTCGAAATCCAGGAGATGAACTTCCAGCAGAGGCGGGCCGTCATCAACCGTGGGCCGAGTGCCAAAACTAGCCACGGCCGGATAAGCACGCCCGTCGATGCGGGCTGTGACCGCGTAAACTCCGTGAGCGAGCCGGTTTGTCGGCTCAAGCGCGATATTCGCCGTCGGCACGCCAAGCGTGCGCCCCAGCCGCTGGCCCGAAATCACCTGGCCCGAAACCGAATAGTTGCGGCCGAGTCCGCGCGCCGCCGCGGCGAGATCGCCGTGCTCGATGGCCTTGCGGATGGCGCTCGAGGAGAAAGCCCCTGCTTCGTCCTCCACCTTCTTAACAATCTCGACCCCAAAGCCGAGCTTTGCTCCGGCTTCGGCGAGCGTGGCCGGGGAACCGGACCGGCCCTTACCAAAATGGAAGTCCCATCCGACGATCACCGCGCTCGCTCCGAGCCGCTCAATTAGAACGTTTGCAACGAACTCGTCCGCGCTCATCGCCGCGAGCGCAGCATCAAAATGAATAAGAACGAGGCCCGTCAGCCCAAGCCCGGCGCATATCGCGGCTTTGTCCCGGGGCGGCGTCAGTCGAAACACGACCGGGCGTCCGGCAAAGAAGTCGACGGGATGCGGTTCGAACGTCAGGAGAGCGCTGGGGGCCGCTCTCTCTTTCGCCATCGCGACAGCACGCCCGATGACGACCTGGTGCCCGCGATGCAAGCCGTCAAAATTGCCGATCGCGTAGACTGCGCCTTCCAACCCGAGCGGCGGCAGCATCGGGTCCGTGGCGAGCACGAAGCCGTTGGTCATTGCGTCCTGCCGAGCCTAGAGAATTCGCCGACCCGTACCTTCGTTTCGCAGTCCGCGCAACCCGCTCGGCGGCCCAGCGCGGTCAAGTCGGGGGTGGCCTGAGTTTGGGCGTCGGAGGGACGCTGAGGACGCCCTCGCCGTCGAGGACGATTTGGTCGCCAACCCGACACTCGCAATGCAACCGGACGCGGCGGTTCTTCTCGGTCAGTTCGGCGACCTCGACGCTGACGTCAACCACGTCGCCGATTTTGACAGGGCCAAGAAAGCGCAAGGTCTGCGAGATATAGACAGCGCCCGGCCCTGGCAGCCGCATGCCAATGACCCCGGAAATGAGACTCGCTGTATAGAGCCCATGAACGATTCGGCCCCCGAAGCGCGTCTTGCGGGCAAAATGCTCGGACAGATGGATCGGATTGTGGTCGCCGGACAGTTCGGCGAACCCAATGACGTCTTCATTCTCGACCGTCTTCCGAATGGTCGCGCGCATCCCGACCGCTAGATCATCGAAATAGAGCGTCTTGAAAGGCGTATTTTGCATTCGGCAAAAGACCCAAAAATCCAGAGCCCGGTGGCGCCGTGTAACTGCCCAGCCCCCGGACCGCTCTATAGCCGAAGTAAGGGCATGGCGGCGACCGGCCACGCTTCGTGATCATCATACAGCCGTTGCAGTTCGATGGGATCGGCCGGCGAGTCCAACGTTTCCTTATGCAAGGACCGATGAATGCCTCCGGTGACGAAGAGCGCGTCCAACCCCGCTCGCGTCGCGCCAATGATGTCTGTCCTCATGCCGTCCCCGACGGCGAGCACGCGGCGCTTCTCGACCGGCGCGCCTCGAATCTGCTCCGCGAGCGCCAACGCCCGGTCGTAAATCGGGGCATAGGGCTTGCCGGCGTAGATCACCGAACCGCCGAGCTCCTCATAGCGACGCGCAAGCGCTCCCGCGCAATAAATGAGGGTGTCGCCGCGATGGATCACGATGTCTGGATTGGCGCAGATCATCGTCATGGCCCGGCTCGCCATCGCCTGAAGTTCCGACTCGTAGTCGTCAGGCGCCTCGATGTCGTCGTTTCTGAGGCCCGTGCATAGGGCATAATCGGCGTCCTCGAGGGGTACGAGCCGCGGCCGTGCGCCTGTCCCCTCCTCGGCCGCGGCGAAGAGGCTCAGGTCGCGCGCCGGCCCGATGTGAAGAACTCGATTGCCAGTCTGCTGCTCCATCAACCCGATCGTCACGTCGCCGGAGGTGACGACGGCGTCGAACGCTTCGGGCGAGACCCCAAGCTTCAGCACTTGCCTTTGAATAGGCGGAAACGGCCGCGGGGCGTTGCTGATCAAAACAACGGCGCCGCCCCGGCGCCGAAATGAGACAAGCGCCTCTGAAGCTGCCGCGAACGAGGCCACGCCGTTGTGCAATACGCCCCAGATATCGCAAAGGATCGCGTCATAGGACTCGGAGATCTCGCCCAGACCGTCAATCTGCCGGACAATCTGCGCCTGTTGCTGCTTCATCGCCGGGGCTCGGCTAGGCGACAGCCTGATCCCTGTCAAGGCGCAGGTCGACGCCGTTGCGCGGGGCAGGCCGCTTGACTAGGCTTGGGCGGGTTCCTAGCTATAAGCTCGCGGCAAGCACGCCGTCTTCGAGGACGCCATGTCAGTAACGGCCAAGGTCACGGACGCAAGTTTCGAGACAGATGTCATCAAATCGGACGAGCCAGTCGTCGTCGACTTCTGGGCGGAATGGTGCGGGCCATGCCGTATGATCGGGCCGGCGCTTGAAGAAATCGCCACGGAAATGAACGGCAAAGTGAAAATCGCCAAGCTCAATGTGGACGAGAATCCTGGCGTCGCCAGCAAATACGGCATCCGCTCGATCCCGACGCTGATGGTGTTCAAAGGCGGCAAGCAGGTTGCCACCAAGACCGGCGCGGGTCCGAAGAGCGAATTGTCTCGCTGGATCAGCGCTTCGGTCTAGCTCCCGCGCTTCGGCGTGGCCAAGTTAAACGGGAATCCGGACCGCCGCCCTCAGCCCCCCCATCGGGCTATCGGACAGGGTGATATCGCCTCCATGGGAACGGGCGATGTCCCGCGCGATCGCGAGCCCCAAGCCCGAGCCGCCCTCATCTTGGTTGCGTGCTTCGTCAAGGCGGTAGAATGGCCGGAAGACATCCTCACGATAAGCGGGGTCAATACCGGCGCCGTCATCGTCGACGACGATCGAGACGAATTGAGCCTCGCGCGTAGCCGAAACGCGGACGCGTTCGGCGTGACGCTGGGCGTTGGCGACAAGATTGCCGACGCATCGTTTCATCGCCATCGGCCTGATGCGTATATCGAGATCCCCGCGGGTCTCCACGCCCAGGCTCGCGCCGTGTCGTTCGGACGCGGCCCGCAGGTCCTCAAGGATTGATCCAATATTGACCCGGGCGGTCGATTCGCCTGTGTCCCCACGCGCGAAGGAGAGATACCCCTCCAGCATCTGGCCCATTTCATCGACGTCTGTTTGCAGCAATTCGCTCTCCGCTGAATTGTCGAGCAACGCCAATGATAATTTGAACCGGGTCAGCATCGTGCGTAGGTCATGACTGACCCCATTCAGCATTGCAGTGCGCTGTTCGGTCGCTCGCTCGATTCGCCGTTTCATCTCGACGAATGCGTGGCCAGCTTGCCGCACCTCCCGGGCGCCGTGCGGGTTAAAGTCTGGATTTCTGCCTTTGCCAAAATCCTCCGCCGCCTTAGCCAGGCGCACAATCGGCCGAATTTGATTACGGAGAAAAATAATTGCGAGCGTTAGGAGGAGGATCATCGCGCCCAGCATCCAGAGCACGAAAATATGGGCGTTCGCCTCATAGGCGAGAGCGCGTCGCGTCACCAGGCGGAGCACTCGGCTCCCCAAATCGACGCGGATTTCCATGAGTCCCGATCGGCCGATCGTGTCGACCCAGAAGGGCTGGATAACCTGCTTCTTGAGTTCGTTGGGGAGGGTGCGCGTGAGCGGGTCCAAGGCGCTGAAAAAAGAGCGGGGCATAACCGGTGGCAAGGGCCCCGCCGGCATCAATGACGCGTCCATGCGAAACCTTTCGGACGCCAGACTGGCCAAAGAGGCGTCGTCCTGCCCCGGCGGAAGCCTCCCGTAAAGGTCCGTCAGCGCCCCAACATCCCGCGCGACCGCCTCGGAGAGCCTGCGCGTCACCAAATCCCAATGATGCTGCATGAATGCGAGCGTCACAGCGCTCTGGAGCAGGACCATCGGCACGATCACGATCAAGAGCGACCGCTTATAGAGGCCCTTCGGCAGCATCTCCGCTAGGCCGCGCGCCACCCGCCGCCAAAGCATGCGAATCTGCGCCAGCAAGCGCAGATTTCGAAATGCACGCCGTCCACTCATCTGTCAGCTACAAGCCGATATCCCGCGCCTCGCGCCGTCTGCAAGTATACCGGATTGGCGGGGTCTTGTTCGATCTTGCGCCGCAGCCGATTGACGAGAACGTCGACCGTTCGCTCTTGGGCGGCGCCGCCTGATCCCGACAGCGCCTCACGCGAAACGATCGCGCCGGCATTCGCGCTGAGCAAGCGAAGCATCTCGCGCTCACGCTCGGTAATACGGACCGGATCATCTCCGGCGCGCAGTTCCCCGCGCTCGAGCGAAAACGCAAAACGTCCGAAGCGAACGATCGTGGACTCGAGGCGCCCGCTGATGGAGCTCGGGTTCGCCGAAGCACCGAACCGATCCGCAGCAGCAATTCGCGAGGCTCAAAGGGCTTTGCGAGATAGTCGTCTACGCCAATTTCGAGGCCGCGCACGCGATCCTGCGGGTCGCCACGGGCCGTCAGCATGAGAATCGGCACTTGCGAGCGGCCGCGCAAATCGGCGGCGAAATCGAACCCGCTCTCTCCCGGCATCATGACGTCAAGCACGATGATGTCGAAGGCCAGCCCGTCGAGAAAAGCACGAGCCTTGGCGGCCGTGGGGGCGACCGTGACACGATGGCCGTGTTTGACGAGATAGGTGGACAGCAAGGCGCGAAGTCGCCGATCGTCGTCAACGACGAGAACGTGGGGAGCGTCATCCTGGAACGAAAGTGGTGTCGAGTTCACCGCGCCTGACCCGCCCGCTTCGTCGGATCCTGGCGACCGACTAGGTCGCCAGTCGCCTTTTGGGGGTCGATCATTGCCCGCAGAAACGCTTGTGCCGACGGGAGGCCCCGGTCGCCCAATTGTTCCAGGGCCGACGCGAACCGCCGGGTCTGGACCACAGCTAGCTTTAGCGCCAATCGTTCGCCGTCCGGGGTCGCATAAAGCTGGCGGCGGCGACGATCCAGTGCGCCGGCTTGGATTTCGACGAAATTTTTGTCGACGAGTTCGCGTAACACGCGGTTGAGGCTTTGTTTGGTAATGCGCAATATCTCCAAGAGTTCGGCTATTGTCAGGCCTGGCCGCCGGCTGACAAAATAGAGAACGCGATGATGAGCACGTCCGAATCCATAAGCTTCGAGCAATCGATCGGCGTCTCCAACAAAATCGCGGTAGGCGAAAAAAAATTGTTCGATCAATTCATACATCGGCTCCTCGGCGCGGCGCGGTTGCGCGGCAGAACGGGGATCGGTCACGTCGGACGCCATTTATGAACCCATTAGGTCAGCAATGTTGACATAATTCGGCCCTCTTGCTATCCTTCAAATCATCCGACGCAGTCCATGTAGCTCCAAACGCCGAAAATCCAAACCGGCAGGCTACCAACAGAGGAAACCGCCATGGCCGCGCAGACTTTTGACAATCGTGACGGCTGGATCTGGATGGACGGCCATTTGGTCGATTGGCGAGACGCCAAAGTGCATGTGCTCACTCACGCGCTGCACTACGCGAGCGCGGTCTTCGAGGGCGAACGCGCCTATGGCGGGCGCATTTTCAAATCATCCGATCATTCCAAGCGATTGAGGGAGTCCGCGCGGGTTCTCGACTTCGAGGTCCCCTTAAGCGTCGCGGAAATCGACGCCGCCAAGGCCGAGGTGTTG
Organism: uncultured Alphaproteobacteria bacterium; assembly: GCA_963756955.1. Lineage (GTDB taxonomy): Bacteria > Pseudomonadota > Alphaproteobacteria > Rhizobiales > Beijerinckiaceae > Roseiarcus. The sequence goes on along the minus strand of CAVWPU010000041.1, from coordinate 113,171 downwards.
AAGCGAAACCATCTCGCCGACGCCTACGTCCGAGCGATTGCCTGGCGGGGTTCGGAAATGATGGGCGTGGCGGCGCAGCATAACAAGATCCATGTGGCAATTTCGGTGTGGGATTGGCCCAGCTATTTCGACCCCGCCCAACGAATGAAGGGCATCCGGCTCGATATCGCCGAGTATCGGCGCCCTGACCCTGCGACGGCTCCCGCCATGGCGAAGGCGGCGGGCCTCTATATGATTTGCACGATCTCCAAGCACCGCGCCGAGCGTCGAGGATACGCCGACGCTTTGATGTACGATTGGCAGGGCCGGGTGGCGGAATGCACCGGCGCGAACATTTTCTTCGTCAAGAACGGGACGATTCACACCCCAATCGCCGATTGCTTCCTCGCCGGCATCACGCGAGCGACGGTCATCGATCTTGCGCGTAAGCGTGGGTTTGAAGTCATCGAGCGTCGAAATCTTGCCTGCCGAACTCGGCGACTTCGACGAATGCTTCATTACTGGAACCGCCGCCGAGGTGACGCCGGTCGGCGAGATCGGTCCGCACCACTACAAGCCAGCGGCGATAACCGCAGCCCTCATTGACGCCTATACCGAGGAAGTCAAGCCGAGAACCAAGGCTGCCTGAGGCAAGTTCAGACGAACATCCGACCGCGACAAAGGGCGACGCGTCGGATTGGCGCGGCGGTCCCACGACGAATCGGGAACCATGAAAGACGAGCTGGAGACAAGCGAAATGCGCGCCGGCCTGCCAATCTTGGCGTTCGCTGACGCTCGCGCCTTTGACGCTTGGTTCAAGTCTCAGAGCCCAATGGCTCTCGGGTTTTGGCTCAAGCTGGCAAAGAAGGGCGCGCCCGAGCGGACGCTCACCAAGTTGGAGGCGATCGACGTAGCGCTTTGCCACGGCTGGATCGACGGCCAGCTCAACGCCTATGATGAGCGTTATTGGCTGATCCGCCTCACGCCCCGCAAACCTCGAAGCAAGTGGTCAGAGCTCAATCGTCAGCGCGCAACAGAGCTCCTTGCCGAAGGTCGGATGCGCCCCGCCGGCCTTGCTCAGATCGAGATGGCCAAATCGGATGGTCGTTGGGAGCGAGCCTATGCTCCAGCCAGCGCCGCCGAACCGCCCCCTGACCTTGCGGCTGCGCTCGACGCAAATCCCAAGGCCGCCGCCTTCTTTGCGACTCTCAAGGGAGCCAACCGCTACGCCATCCTCTATCGCATCGGCGCGGTGAAGACGCTCGAGGCGCGCGCCCGCAAGATCGCGCGCTTCGTGGCCATGCTGGAGCGCGGCGAAACCATCCACGGCTGAGCGCAAGCCCTGCGCGCGCTTCCCTACAGCGTGCTGAGAAGCCGTCCCACGGCGCGGAAAAGCTTGGTGGCTCGCCCAGGCGCGTCGATCTGCCCCAACGACTCGAGGCGCGCGCCCGCCCGCTCAGGGGGGACTCGGTTCAGCTATCCCTCGGCGGCGACAAAACTGTCCATCACCAATTTCCGACCCGCCTTGTCGAAGTCGACGGTGAGTTTGGAGCCATCCACCGCAACCACCGCGCCCGGCCCAAATTTGTTGTGGAACACCCGCGATCCCGCGTGGAAGGCCGACGAGGGCGAAGCCTGCCGGTGAATGGCTCCCTCGAGGATCGGGCCTGACGATCTAGGCCCGCGCGCGGTCGATTCCCCCCACTCGCGCTGCCGCGCCTCGGCGCGACGCCAGCCAGGCGTATTGTAACCGGAGCCAAACCCCGGATCCCTGTTGACGGTCGGCCACGAACCATAGGCGCGCTCCGCCGAGCCGACGAACTCATCAAACTCGACATGGTCGGCAGGCAATTCCTGGATGAACCGGGATGGCAACGACGTCTGCCAGAGCCCCCGGACCCGTCTGTTGAGGGCGTAGAAAATCTTGGCCTGCCGGCGGGCCCGGGTCAGGCCGACATAAGCCAGTCTCCGCTCCTCCTCGAGCCCGGCAAGGCCGTTGTCGTCGAGCGAGCGCTGATTCGGAAACAGGCCCTCCTCCCAACCCGGCAGAAAGACGAGGTCAAACTCGAGCCCCTTCGCTGCATGAAGGGTCATGATCGAGACGCGCTCGCCCTCCTCGCCGCTGTCGATGTCCATGATCAGCGACACATGCTCGAGAAACGCCCCAAGATTAGGAAATTCGCCCATCGAACGGACGAGCTCTTTCAGGTTGTCGAGCCGTCCCGCCGCATCGGGCGTGCGCTCCGCTTTCCACATGTCGATGTAGCCGCTCTCCTCGAGAACGAGCTGCGCCAGCTCCTCGTGAGGGATCTGATCGGCTTGCTTGCGCCAACGATCGAAATCGTCGAGGACGCCGCGCAAAATTTGACGGGGACGTGATTTCAGCTCCTCGGTTTCGACCAGCCCCCGCGCCGCGCGCGTCAAGGAAAGACCAGCTCGCCGACCGTAAACGTGCAAGACCGCGAGCGTCGCTTCGCCGAGGCCGCGTTTGGGCTGGTTATAGATGCGCTCGAAGGCGAGATCGTCGTCGGGTTGAGCGATGCAGCGAAGGTAAGCCAACGCGTCGCGGATTTCCGCCCGTTCGTAAAATCGTGGGCCGCCGATGACTTTGTAAGGCAGCCCCAAGGCTATGAATCGCTCCTCGAACTCGCGCATCTGAAAGGAAGCGCGCACAAGGATAGCGATCTCGTCCAGGGAAACGCCTTTGTGCTGGGCCGCCTCGATCTCCTCGCCGACGAGCCTCGCTTCTTCCTGACTGTCCGATCCTTCAGCGACCGTTGGCCGGTCTCCGAGCGGCTTGTCGGTGAATAGCGTCTTCCCCAGACGGCCGCGATTGTGGGCGATCAATCCCGACGCGACAGCGAGAATGTGGCCCGTCGATCGATAATTTCGCTCGAGCCGGATCACCTTAGCGCCGGGAAAATCCTTCTCGAAGCGCAGGATGTTTTCGACATCCGCCCCGCGCCAGGCGTAGATCGACTGATCGTCATCACCGACGCAGCACAGATTGCCGTTGGCTTGGGCGATCAGCCGGAGAAGAAGATACTGAACGACGTTGGTGTCCTGGTACTCATCGACCAGGATGTAACGGAAGCGCCGGCGGAATTGGCCGAGAATGTCGCTGTTTTCGCGCAATAGGCGCAGCGGCTCGAGCAGGAGATCGCCGAAGTCGACCGCGTTGAGCGATTTCAGGCGGGCCTGATAATTTTCGTAAAGCGTCGCGCCCTTGCCAGCGGCGAAGCCTGCGGCTTCGCTCGGCGACACGCTCTTCGGATCGATGCCGCGATTCTTCCATCCATCGATGAGGTTCGCCAGAGCCCGCGCCGGCCAGCGTTTGTCGTCCAGGTTTTCAGCTTGGAGCAACTGCTTGAGTAGGCGCAGCTGGTCATCCGAGTCGAGGATGGTGAAGTTCGACCGCAGACCGACCAGCTCGGCATGCATGCGCAGGATCTTGGCGCCGACCGAGTGGAACGTGCCGAGCCACGGCATCGCCTGCTCCGAACCCGAGAAGACGGCGACGCGTTGCCGCATCTCTCGCGCAGCCTTGTTGGTGAACGTCACCGCCAAGATTTCATGGGCGCGAGCGCGGCCTGTCGAAACGATGTGCGCAATTCGAGTGGTGAGGACGCGTGTCTTGCCCACGCCCGCGCCGGCGAGAATGAGAACCGGCCCGTCGAGCGATTCGACCGCCCGCCGTTGCTCTTCGTTCAGCCCCTCGAGGTAGGGAGCGTCTTGCGAACGAGGGGTGAGCGGCGCCGCACGAACGAGGTCGCGCGACGGCGACGGCGCGATCGCCGGTTCGAATTGTTCTGAGGGTCGAGACACGAATCAAATCATGCGCCGACCAGCGAATCAGCGCAACCCGAAACGGGCAAGCAGCGGTTGCCGACCCTGCCTAAAACCCGCATTTGCGGCCAAAAAGGGCTCTCCTCAGGCGCAAACTGCGCCTTCCGCGGCGAAAAACCGTGCTGGAATCACCAAAAAGCGGTTCCCGGACTTCTTGTTTCTTCCGCGAAATGAGCGATTTCAGAGGGTTGCGGGATATTTTCCTTCCGGCTCCCTGGCGCGACGGCGTCTATGGGTTGGCGCAACGGCAGATTGGCGCAATCCCGCGACGCGGCCCATGGAAACGATCCTCGCATGCTTCTTCAGGCTCGGCTCGGTTTTTCGTTCTCCGCGATGATACCCAAGAATCCAGAAAAATGGAAGCTTTCTTTTGCTTTTTCCGATTCAGGGACGCCGCGTCCACCTTGCCCAACCGCCGGTTCCCGAAGAAACCCGCGGCTAATTCCAGTTGTTGATCTGAACGATGGCGGGCGTCAGAATTGCGGCGAAGAGCCCCGGCAGAAAAAAGAGGATCATCGGAACCGTCAGAACCGGCGGCAGCGCCGCGGCCTTTTTCTCGGCCATCGCCATTCGTTGGTCGCGGCTCTCCTGGCTCAGAACGCGAAGCGCGGCGCCAAGCGGCGTGCCATACTTCTCCGACTGCGAGAGGACCGTGATGAGCGAGCGAATGGATTCCAATCCGGTCCTCAAGCCCGAGATTCTCGAACGCGATCCGCCGCTCGGCCAGATAGGACATTTCCGCGGCCAAAATCCCCATCTCCTCCGCCATCGAGACGCTCTCGATGCCAATTTCCTGACTGACCTTGCGCACCGCATGTTCGATCGAAATTCCCGATTCCGCGCAAATCAGGAGGAGATCCAGGGTGTTGGGAAACGCCCGCTCGAGCTCCTTCTGCCGCTTGCCGGTCTTGTTCTTCAGGAACAGTTCGGGCGCCTTGATGCCGAGGTAGGTGGCTGCGACCGCGATGCCGATCTTGACCATCGCGGGCTGGTTCCACTTGATGATCAGAAACTGATAAATCATCGCGGCGAGGAAAAAGGCGATCGGCGCCACGAGGCGAAAGGACAGAAAAGCATATTCCGCTCCGGCGCCGCGATACCCGGCCATGGCCAATTGCATCTTGGCCTTTTCGGTGCTGAGCCAGCTCGACAGATTGAGCGTTTCGACCAATTGCTTGACGAGGCCGCTCGGCTTCACCCTCAACGTGCCTTTGCTCTGAGACGCCTGCAGCCGCTCGCGCTCGCGCGCCCGGATTCGCTCGCGCTCCGAACTGACCGCCTTGATGCGGCGCGACAACGTGTCCGGCTGGAGCCAAGGCATCGCGGCGGTGAGAACGGTCGCGGCCGACCCGATCGCCGCGAACAGCATCGCCAGGAAGTGGGCGTCGGAGAATTTGGCGACGATTTCGTCAAGCATGGGCAGGCTCGGTCTAGAAGTCGAACGAGATCATCTTCTTCATCATTGCGATTCCGATCCCCATCCAACAAATCGCAATCACGGAGATCATTTTTCCATGACTCGTCGTCCACAACAGTGAAATGTATTTGGGAGACGAAACGTAAAGCGCGCCGACGACGAGAAACGGCACCGCGCCGATAATCGCCGCCGAAGCTTTCGCTTCCATCGACATGGCGGTGATCTTCGCCTTCATCTTCTTGCGCTCGCGCAACACGCGGGAAAGATTGCCCAAGGCTTCCGAGAGGTTGCCGCCCGCCTTGCTCTGAATGGCGATGACGATCGAAAAGAAATTTGTTTCGGCGATCGGGACCCGCTGCGCCATCCGCTCGATGCCTTCCGACATGGTCATTCCAATCGAGAGCGCCTCGACAATTCTTCGAAACTCCGACTTCACCGGCTCGGGGCTTTCGGTCGCGGCGATCCGGATCGTATCGCCGAGGGGCAGGCCGGATTTGATGCCGCGCACGATGATGTCGATGGCGGTCGGAAAGTTGGAGATGAACTTGTTGATGCGGCGCACGCGCAAGCGCGCCAGCGTGAGTTGCGGCAACCCGATCGTGGCGGTCACGCCAACAAGAAGCGTGAGCACCAAGCTTCTCGATTGAAGGTAGGTCAAGGCGCTGCAAATCAGGCCCAAGAGCACGCTGCCGATCCAATATTGCTGTTTGGTGATCGAGAGCCCGGCCTGTTCGATCTTTGTCGCCAGGCTGACGCGCCGCCGCTTTCCCTTCATTTCGATATCGCGGACGACCGTCGGCGATCTGCTTCTTGCGCGCCGCTCGATCGACGCCCGCCGACGCACGCTCGCCTTCGCGTCGGTTTTCGGCGACAGCCGCGCGACGCTTGTCGGCTCGCGAGTCCCCGCCGACGAAGGCGAACGCCAGACCGCCGAATCCAAGCGCCAGACCTGCCGCGATCGCTATCGGATTGATCATGGCCACCACCCTCTACTCAGCTCGACGTCTTAGGCTGCGCCGGCGATTTCCGAGATATCCAGCGCCGCCGCCAGGCGCGCTTCCTCTCCATACATGCGCGCCCGGTCCCAGAATTGCGGCCGCCCGATCCCGGTCGAGCGATGCCGCCCTATCAGCTTGCCCTGGGCGTCCTCTCCCAGAATTTCGTAGACGAAGAGGTCCTGTGTGATCACGACGTCGCCTTCCATGCCGATGACTTCGGTGATGTGCGTGATCCGGCGCGATCCATCGCGAAGGCGAGAGGCTTGAATGATCACGTCGACCGAGGACGTGACCATTTCGCGGATCGTCTTCATCGGCAGCGCATATCCGCCCATCGTGATCATGGATTCGATACGGCTCAGCGCTTCGCGCGGCGAGTTCGCGTGCAGCGTGCCCATCGACCCGTCGTGGCCGGTGTTCATGGCCTGCAGCAGATCGAACGCTTCCGGTCCGCGAACCTCGCCGACGATGATGCGTTCCGGCCGCATGCGCAGGCAGTTCTTGACCAGGTCGCGCATCGTGATCTGGCCTACGCCCTCGAGATTCGCCGGGCGCGTCTCGAGCCGCACGACATGGGGCTGCTGAAGCTGGAGCTCGGCCGCGTCCTCGCAGGTGATGATTCGCTCATCGAGCGTCGATATAGTTCGTCAGGCAGTTCAGGAGCGTCGTCTTGCCCGAGCCCGTGCCGCCGGAAATGACGACGTTGCAGCGGACGCGGCCGATGATCTTGAGGATTTCCGCGCCGGCCGGCGAGATCGAGCCGAACTTGACCAATTGATCGAGGGTCAGCTTGTCCTTCCTGAACTTGCGGATCGTCAGCGCCGCGCCGTCGATCGCGAGCGGCGGCGCAATGACGTTGACGCGCGAGCCGTCGAGCAGGCGGGCGTCGCAGATCGGCGAGGATTCGTCGACCCGACGCCCGACCTGGCTGACGATCCGCTGGCAGATGTTCATCAACTGCGATGCGTCGCGGAAGCGAACGTTGGTGAGCTGGATCTTGCCGCCGACTTCGATGAAGCATCGCGTCGGCCCATTGACCATGATGTCGGCGATGTCGTCGCGCGCAAGCAGCGGCTCAAGCGGACCGAAGCCGAGGACGTCGTTGCAGATGTCGTCGAGCAGATCTTCCTGCTCGGCGATCGACAGCACCAAATTCTTGATGGTGACGATCTCGTGGACGATGTCCCGAATTTCCTCGCGTGCGCTTTCGGCGTCGAGCTTGGACAGCGCGGCAAGATCGATCGCCTCGATCAAGGCGCCGAAGATCAGCGACTTGGTCTGAAAATAGGTCTCCGATCGTCGTTCGGTTTGAACCGGCGCGGCCGGAGCCGGCGGAGGCTTGGGCGCCTCGCTCGACGACGCTCACGGACGCGACGCGCGACACGGCGACCTGGGCGCTGAGCGCCCCCACTCGCACGCTTGCCGAACATCGCTCAGAATCCTTTCCGCTTGCGCGAGCGCTGAGCGGAGATGGCGCGATGCGTTTGCAAGCCGATCATTTCTTCTTGCGCCCGAGTTTGGCGATGAGCGGCTCAAGAACGCCTCTTTTCGGCTTGCGCGTGTCCGGTTCGGCCGGCAAGCGTGGAGGCAAGGTCAACGAAGATCTGCGCGATTTTGCCGTTTGGCTCGATTTCGGCGATCATTTGCCCATTGTTGGCCGCCGCGCCGAACAGCTTCGCGTCATGCGGAATGATCGCGGTCGGATCGGTCTCCACCGCCTTGGCGAATTCCGCGGAGGCGATCTCCGGCCGCTTGAGCATGCCGACGCCGTTCAGGACGAGCCGCGACGGCGCGTCGTTGAGGCGGGCGCCCTTCACGTTGTCGATCAGATTTTTGGTGTTGCGAAGATTCGCGAGGTCGGGGCTCGCGACGACGATGACCTCGTCGGCGGAGACGAGGATCCGTCGAGCCCAGGCCGACCACAGATGCGGCACATCGAGCACGATCCAGGGCGTCGACGCGCGCATGGCGTCGAGCAGCGAGTCGAACGAGGCCTCGCTGAAGTCGAGGACCCGATCAAGCGTGGCGGGCGCCGCCAGCAGGCTGAGCTTCTCGCCGCACTTGGAGAGCAGACGCTCCACCAGCACGGCGTCGACGCGATCCGGAGCGAACACCGCCTCGGCGACGCCCTGCGGCGGATCCTGATTGTAGTCGAGCCCCGCGGTGCCGAAGGCGAGATCGAGATCGGCGATGATCGTCGCCATCTCGGTGACCGACGCCAGACTCCACGCCAGATTGTGAGCGACGGTGGATGCGCCGACGCCGCCCTTGGCGCCGACGACCGCGATCACCCGCCCAAGCGGCTTCGCGCCGGGCACGCTGAACAGCTGGGATATCGCCTGAATGAAGTCGACGACGCCGAACGGGGCGACCAGATATTCGCTGACCCCGCGCGCCATCAGCTGCCGGTAGAGAACGATGTCGTTGAGCTTGCCGAGAACGACGACCTTGGTCCCCGCGTCGCAATATTCGGCGAGCTCTTCGAGTTGCCCGAGCAGCGCGTCTCGACTGGCCGGCGCCTCGAGAACGACGACATTCGGCGTCGGCGCGCTCCTGTAGGCTTCAACCGCAGCGGCCGCGCCGCCCATGTTCTGCTTGACATGCGCTTTCGCCATTCTGCGATCGGATATCGCAGCGCTGACGATGGCCGCGATGTCGGGCGATTCGCAGAACGCCTGGATCGATACGCGCGGCACCGGCTCGATCTGCCCAATCGGCCGATCCATGGGCGCGTCGCCGTCGATTCCGTCGCCGGCGTAGTGCGCCTTCATGATCGATCAGTTCTCCGTTCGTCGGCAACTTGCGCCGCCGATTGGCGTGAGTCATGGCGTTCTTTCCACTGCGGTGCTCGGATCCTTGCCGTTGCGGACGGCCTCGATGGCTCGGGTGCGCATGGCGACGTCGGATGGCCCAAGCGCGCGCGGTTGAACGAAATCGCGCGGGTCGTCGACCTGAGCCGCGATCGTCGACTGGGTGGCGCAGCCGAAGTTCGAATACGGCTCGTTCTTCCATCCTTCGACCGATGATCCCGAAGCGAGATCCTCGGGCCACTGGCCGCACTTGGTCGGAACGATCGCCTTGAGCCCCGTGAACGACACGCGCACCGGCGGCGCGGCGCCGTCGTTCGGCGGCAGATAGGCGCCGACGGTCACCCTGCCTCTGACGCCGGCGGCGACAAGCGCACTCCGGACCTCGTGAACGGCTATCGAGTTTGGGTTCGCTCCCGCGGGCGTCTGAATCGTGATCGCGCCCGAGCCGTAGCGCCGATAGCGCTCAGCGAAGGCGCGAATGTTGGCCATCGAACGCTCGTCGAGCGCGCCGCCGACCGGATAGAGATCGACGCTCGTCGGCGCGGCGGCGACCACGATCGGATGGCGCTCTTCGAAAGCCGCCCGGGAACGCGGGGTCCGAAGACGCATAGGGAACGCCGCAGCCGCTGAGCGCGGCGGCGGCGGCGGCGAGACTCAACCTCAAGACCTGCGCCGTGAGCATTGATCGTGCGTCAGAAAGAGCGGCCATGAGAGCTGTCCTTCTCGGTTCCTTGAGGAAATTCGTTGGCGAAGCGCGGCAAGGCCTACTGGGTGATGAATCCGATCTTGCCGGCATAGCCGGGCATCGGCTGCGAGCGACTGCGAGGTCGAATAGATCCGGTTGACGCGGCCAAGGAACCAGGTCTGCGGATCGCTGGCGTCCTGGAAATTCTGGTCGGGCCTCACGACCTGGCTCGGATCGATCGGGTGGACGATGTAGGGCGTCACGGTGATCAGAAGCTCCGTCTCATTGCGCTGATAGTCTCGCGAGCGAAACAGCGCGCCGAGCACCGGGAGATTCATCAGCGCCGGAAAGCCGTTGATCGCCTGCTCTGTCTGCGTGCTGATCAGGCCGGCCGAGGCGACCGAGCCGCCGGAGGGCAATTCGACCGTCGTCGTGTTGCTGCGGGTCCGGAATCCGGGGATCGCGATCCCGCTGAACGTGATCTTGCGTCGAGTGGTCGATATCGGTGACTTCGGTTGCGATTCGCAGCTGGATCCGCCCCTGCGACAAGACGACCGGGGTGAAATTCAAGGTCACGCCATAGGGCTGCTGGATGAATCCGTACTGAGCAGACCGGGTTGCACTGCACGCTGTTGAGGATGGGAACCGTGCCGCCGGCGAGAAATTTCGCGGTTTCGCCGGACACCGCGGTCACGGTCGGCTCGGCGAGCGTGTGGGCGACCCCGTGCCGCTCGAAGGCCTGCAAAGTGGCGCTGAAGTTCTGGTTGCCCTTGACCCAGTTCAGGGTCGCCTGCGGAAGTCGCGACGACCGCGCCGTTGATCGCGAACGGATTATTGAGCGTGAAGCTTCCGTTTGGCCCGGTGCCGCTCAAGTTGACGCCGAGCTGCTTGACGATGTCGCGCCGAATTTCAGCGACCGTGACGCGCAGGCTGACCTGATCGGCGCCGCGGATCGTCAGGGCGTTGATCACTTTTCCCTGCGGGCTGCTGGCCTTGCCGTTCGAGCCGCCGGAGGCGCCGCGCCGGCGCCGCTGCGCGCTTGAGCCGCTCGAGATCGAGATCGACGTTCCTGGTGATCCCGACGACGACGTCGAATCATTGACAAAGCCGTAGCGATATCGAGCGCCTTTTGCGCCTCCTCGGCCGAGGCGACCGACCCTGTGAGGATGATCGTGTTCTCGACCGTGCGCACGTGAATTTCGTTGCCGGGAATCGCGGTGTTGAGCAGGCTCGACAATTCGGCGACGTCGCGGCCGACGGAGACTTGGATGGCCGCGATTCTTCGCCCGTCCCTGGCCAACGCGAAAATGCTCGTCTGGCCATTGGCGACGCCGGAAATATAAACGCGCTTCGCCGAGCGCACGATCGCGTTGGCGACGGTGGGATCGCCGACGTAGATCTCTCCCGCCTCCTCCGGCAAATCGAAGATCACAGACTGGCCGACGCCCAGTTGCAGGTGGCTGGCCGCCGCTCGCTGGCGCCGGCCATCGGAGCGAATCGCCGTCGGCGGCGTGAACGAGTCGAAGCCGGCGCGATCGCGAGAAGCGCCGCGGCGACGCACAGTGACGATGTTCGGCCGTCTCTGCGTGCGATCGGACTTCATGCCCCGGCTCCGTCTCTGGAGAACAAGCGACAAAGAAAAGGATGCGAATCACCGGGCGGCCTGCTGGGGCGCGCCGTAGCGGACGACCGTCAACGCGCTGTCGGCGCTGACAACGGTCTGCGCTGGCCCGCCGCTGTCGACGAGACTGCGGAGAACGAGATGAAGGTTCGAATTGCCGGCATGCTGAGCAAGGATGATGAGGTTGACTTGATCCGGGTCGAGCTCGAGCGTCGCGTTGGCCCCGGTGATGACCTTCTTGCCGTTCTGCTCTTCGACGTTCTGGCCGATGGCGAGGACGCGCACATTGGAGAGGATCGGCTGCGCCGTCATGACTTCGACCCCTCGGGCCTTGGTGGATTCCTCGTCGCGCGCAAGACGGACGACGTCGACGCGGTCATTGGGGAGAATGAATCCGCCGGCCGTCGAATCGCCATCGTTATCGATCTTGATCGCGACCGCGCGCTTTCCGGTCGGCAGGATCGCCGACATGAACCCGCCCTCTCCCGCCTTGACGAGCTTGTCATGCCGGATCGGCTCGCCGCGAAGGAAGGCCACCCGCGTCATCGAGCCTTCCATGTCCTTCAGCGCGTCGGGCTTTCCCGATTTTGTGATCATGAGTTCGGAGACGGCGCCCTTTTGGCCAGGCTTGCCAGGCCGATCGCGCCCTCATTGACCACCGTCCCCATCGGCAGATCCTGGCCGGCCACAAGCACCTGCTCGACGTCGACCTTCGGCGCGCTTCGACGGATGGGGCTCGGCGCCGAGCTCGGCGCCTCGCAAGAACATGTACGTCGCGCCGAACGCCAAAATCGCGATCGCCCCCACGATGATCAGCCTTCGATTCATGAAATCACGGCCCTTCGCGCTGACCCGCCACCGGCGCGATTTAGACATCGTAATCGTCAAGGTACGGTTAATTTAAAGTATCGAATTGTATCTTAGGTCGTCCGGCAGTGATCTGTTCAAGTGAACGTCGACGCTAAATTCCATCTCTCAGTGAAGAGGTATTCCGTAGAGGTAGGGATCACTACTGCCGTAATGGGAGCAGCAATTAAAGAATAAGTCCATAAAGTAATTCAATATAAGTCACGTAACCGACGCTGATCTTTTGAATTGCCGCTCATCTTGGCTTCACAAAACATGCTCATCATCCGGAACGACTGACCGAATTGATCAAATCTGGCATAGAGAGCTGAGATGTCCACCAAGCAATGAGCGAAAAAGATGGAATTTGACGGCCGAGCGTCGACAAAATGAGCGAGCGCTGGCTGCTCGGCCGGTCGCTCGAGTGCGCGCCGTCTTTGGGCCGGTCAATCGCCATCCTTGTCGATCGCCGAGTCGGCCCGAGCCGAACGACCGTCGATCCGGCGCAGATCGGCTTAGGCGATCGCCGCCCAGATGGTGAGTTCGGGTATTGCATCAGGCCCGCCGCCGCCAATGCAATTCCATAAGGAACGCCCGCGTTCACATTATGCAGTCGGGCAAGCCAATCGATACGACCAAGGACAGCGGGCAAAGGGACCATACGGGCGCCCAGAAGGATCAGGGTGAGGATTCCGCCGAAGAGCGGCCGCAGCGAGGCCATAGTCGAGGATCGCGGCCCAGCCCAGCCATGCGGCGGTCGCCGCCGCCAGCTTCGCGTCCCCGCCGCCGATCAAGCCGAAGATTGAACATGACGAATGTGATCGCCAGAATCGCCAAGGCGCATGACAGATTAAGAAGAATATCCGATGGCCGGAACGCCGAGCAGCGCCGCGAAGATCAAATAGCCAAGCGCGAGAGCGACACAGATTCGATTTGGGATCGTGAAGGTCAGGAGATCCATGGACGCTGAAAGCGCCATGAGGACCGGAAAAAAGAAGAGGACCAAAAGATGGAGGAGCGTCGAAGCCATTTTTCGTTCGTCGTTTGCCTTCGAACAGGGGCAAAATCGGGCGAAACCCGTTCGCCGCCACTGGACGATCCTTCGCCTCGTGGAGATCTTTATGCGTCGAGGCGAAGATCCGAAGCGAACAGCGTCTACTTCAGTGTATTGCCGACTTCCGTGAACACCGTGCTGACCTTGGTGCCTACCGTTTGAACCGCCGTGATGATGAAGACGGCGATGAGCGAGGCGATCAGGGCATATTCGATCGCCGTGACGCCAGCTTCTTCTGCGGCGAACTTCTTCATGGACTTGAACATGATCGGCTCCTGCTCCGAGACCCGCATGCAGCGGCGAATTCGTCCTTCCGTGCCGCCGACAGGGACAAAGTAGGCTTGGCAGCTTTCAGCGTAGTTAATTCGAATGTCTTTCCAGATGAGCACGAGGCCATAGGTTAAGCAGCTTGGTTAATCCCCTACAAATCAATCGAGAGATCCTTAGCATCGGTTTAAATCAAATTTACTCTTTAAAATGAGATTTCTTGCCTGGCAAGTCTCCCGGTGATCCGAAAGACGCATCGCGCCCCACTTCTGAGCTTGGGCGCGCTCGAGCGTTGGTTATGCAGCGCTAGTCTAGGGCGCGAGATCGAGCCAGGCGCCGTCGACGCCATTCTCGACCTCGACAATCCACAGGTCGGGATCAAAGGCGATTTCCCGTTTGAGCCGCTCCTCCGCCTCGCCGGAATCGATGAACGCCCCCGCATGGGCGCGGGCGAAGATCCGGTCGACGCCGGGCGGCGCGTCCGCGGCCTCGGACTGCGGCGCGGGTCCATAAAGCGTCGCGCGCCCGTTCAGGTGATCGACTTTGACGAAAATCGCGCCGGCCTCGGCGGCGCCGCGACGGCGGAGGACCGCGCTTGCCCCTTCCACTCCGCATCGACGCAAATAGGCGGCGACCCAGATGTCGGAGCGCAAGCGCAACCGGTTTAGTGTCCCGCTCCGCGCGCGGCCGGGGTCAGCTGCTTGACAAGCCGCTCATTGATCTCGGTCGCGGGAGGCAAGCCGTGGGCGTGCTCGAATTCTCGCAAGGCCTGCTGGGTCGCGACCCCCTCTTTCCCGTCCGGCTTTGACCGCGTAGCCCAGTTTGGCCAAGGCGGTTTGGGCGGCCAGAACCAGCCGCGATCCGTCGCTGTGGGTCTCGCCGGCCAACAGATCGGCGATCGGATCGGACGATGAAGGCGGGCCGTCGCCGCGGCCTCAGCCGGCCGCGCCGGCGGAAGAGCCGCGGCGGACTGCGCAGGCGGGGCGTCCGTCTTCCGCGCTGACAGGCTTTGGCGGGAGACGCGGCCGGCGGCTGGCGCGGGCGACTGGGGAGGCTTCGGCGCGCGTAGATCCGAACAACGGCGCAGGATGACGCTCGCGCTGCAAGAGAAGCGCGTTGACGCCGATGCCGACAAGGGCGACCGAGCAGAGCCGCTCCGAGATAATATTGCAAATGCGCGACCTTCACGCGCCCGGCGAACTTTCGCCGCAGGCTTCTCGTAGCGGACGCTGGATAGGCCCGCGAAGTTGGCCAAGATTATTTCTTATGCGTGCAAGCGCTAAATCCAAGTTCTTTCTCCTGAAAACCCGGCGCCGGTCGATTCCATCTCGCGTTTCAAGGAGCGCGGAGTTGAATCTTCTCGGTGAAACATTGGCTGCCTAACGATGGCGATGGTTTCAACACCTGAGCTCGACGACGTTAACCTGACGAGACCGCGCGGGCGCGTCAGAAACGATCGCCGTGATTGCGTGCAGCGGATCGGTTGCAAACCTTTCGGGATTCGTCGCGCGTTTCCGTAAATTCGCAGCCGCTGATTAAATCAATCTTAAGTCTAAAGTCAGGCGGGCCCGCTGAATACGCTCTCGTCCAACGGACTTGGGCTATGGTTTACGCTTTATTGCGGCGCGTCTCCGAGGTCATGACGTAGGATCACGATATCCGACATAGCGATCAGCTTCGGCTCGAATCGCTCCCGAGCATTTGGCGCTGGCCATAGGTGACGAGCCGCATATAACGGGACGCTAACGAGACTGGCGCATACCCTTGTCGGCGATTGACAGCATACGCGAAGATTTTGCTTCCCTTGACGATTGGGAGGATCGGTATCGCTATGTCATCGAGCTCGGAAACGCCCTCGAGCCGCTGAGCGAGGAGGCCCACAACGAGCTCAACAAAGTGCGCGGCTGCGTCAGCCAGGTCTGGCTGGAGTGTGAGCCGAAAACGAATGCCGAAGGCGAAAAAATCCTGCACTACCGCGGCGACAGCGACTCTCACCTTGTGCGAGGGCTGATCGCCATTGCGATTGCGCTGTTTTCGGATCGAACGCCCGAGCAGATCCTGAGCGTGGATGCAAACGCCGCCTTTCGCGAGCTGGGTCTCGAGCAACATCTGACGCCCCAGCGCTCGAATGGCGTGCGCGCGATGGTCGAGCGCATTCGCGCCGACGCGGCGGGGCTGAGGCTCGGCGCCGCCTAGCGCCTCAGTTAGCAGCGGCCCTCGCATTTTTCGCTAACACGATTTCGATACAGGTCCGCACGGTTCGAATTCGCTAGAGCGCTCAGTGAGGGTCAACATTTCGTTAATCCCATTGGCGGAGACTTGAATAAACGCTTCGTTAGCCGTGGATGTTGTCGATGGGTGGATTGGAAAGTTCAAGCGCCGGCCTTGAGCCGCCGCCCCATAGTCCCTCGCGCGACCTTGTGGTCGTTCCAGCATGCGCAAGCCGGTCCGGAAGCCGAGCCGCGGCTGCAAGCCGCGCGACAGATTGTTCTCTTCTCACGTCTCCATTTCGCCGCCGCGGCGGCGCTTGCGGTCGTTGTCGCCGTCGCGGGCGCGTTGCTGGTGGAGGATCGACGAGCAGGCCAAGCGCTTGCCGAGCAGACGAGCGAAAACGCGTCCCTGGCTCGGCACCGTCAAGTCGCTGAAGGTCCGCCTCGACGCGATTGATACGGCCGCGCCGACGCGATCTCGCCGACTTGCGTCAGTCAATTGGCCAGATCAAGTCGACCGTGGTTTCGCCTCGGGAGTTTAGCGGCGCTTTGGCCCAATTGACCCAGCGCGTCGACAAGCTGGACCGAGACGAGAGCGCAAAAGTCGACAAGCTCACTGAGCGCGTCGATCACGAAGCAAGCGCCGTGACGACCGGACTTTCCACTCGCATCGACAAGCTCGAGCAGAAAATTGCCGCGCCGCCGCCTGCCGCGCAGCCAGTTGCGCAGGCCAAGCAACCGCCGACTACGTCCGAAATTCGGCAACGTCTCGATGGACACGACGAGTTCAATCGAGCGGCCAAGACCGCTTTTGCGCGGATACGTCGTGCTCGACGCCCGCGACGACATCGCGCTTGTCGGCGGACGCTATGGCGAGCGCGAAGTCCGCCAGGGAGATTTTCTCCCCGGAGCGGGACGGGTCGAGCGGATCGAGCTGAGAGGCGACGGATGGGTCGTCATGACCAGCGAAGGTCTTATCGCTTCCGCTGATTCCCGCGCTACTAGTCGCATTCTCGCGACGCCTCGAATCGGCCGGGGCGTCCGAGGCGCGCGGCAGGCAACGCAAGCGACGCTGGCAGGTTTCGGTCGGCGCGGAAAGACCTGCCCAGCCCAGCTGCGTTAACTTACGCCCAGCGCCGGACGCTTTCGATAAGATGGCGCCTGTGTTACCACGCCGGCTTGAGGCTTCCGCGCGTGGCGCGATCCCGGGACAGACCGCGCGCATGGACTGAACGGCGTACCAGTTTCAATTACGAGGACCTTATCGCCTGCGGTCGCGGCGAGTTGTTCGGACCTGGCAACGCGCAGCTGCCTTTGCCGCCGATGTTGATGTTCGACCGGATCAGCGAGATCTCCGAAACCGGAGGGGCCAACGGCAAAGGCGGCGTGCGCGCGGAGTTCGACATCAACCCGAATCTTTGGTTTTTCAGTTGCCATTTCAAGAATGATCCGGTGATGCCGGGGTGTCTTGGCCTGGATGCGCTTTGGCAATTGACCGGGTTCTTTCTTGGTTGGCTTGGATTGCCTGGACGGGGCCGGGCGCTCGGCGTCGGCGAAGTGAAGTTCGCCGATCAGGTGCTTCCCACAATGAAGAAGGTCGTCTATGGCGTGGACATCAAGCGTGTCTTCAAGGGCAAGCTGATCCTTGGCGTCGCTGACGGGTGGCTAGAGGGCGATGGCAGACGAATCTATGAGGTCAAGGATATCCGCGTTGGCTTATTCAGCCCTGCGCCAGCAGCTTCGGCTTAACCTCTCGGAGCGAGCCAGGTCAGCGGTGGAGGCGACAGAATGAGACGCGTGGTCGTCACCGGCATGGGCATCGTGTCCTCGATCGGCAACAACACGCAGGAAGTGACCGCCAGTCTTCACGACGGCCGGTCCGGGATCACGCGCGCCGACCGACAAGCCGAGCTCGGCTTTCGCTCCCAAGTCCACGGGGCGCCAACACTCCGCGCCGAAGAGGTCGTCGATCGGAGGGCGATGCGTTTCCACGGCGGCGGAACGGCCTGGAACCATGTCGCGATGGACCAGGCGATCGTGGACAGCGGTCTTGCGCCCGACGAGGTCTCGAACGAACGGACCGGCATCATCATGGGTTCGGGCGGTCCCTCGACCCGCACGATCGTCGAGGCCGCCGATGTCGCCCGAACGAAAGGCCCCAAACGCGTTGGCCCATTCGCGGTGCCGAAATCCATGTCCTCGACCGCGTCTGCGACGCTCTCGACCTGGTTCAAAATCAAGGGCCTCAGCTATTCGATTTCCTCCGCCTGCGCCACGTCCAATCATTGTATCGGCGCAGCCTATGAGCATATCCTGGCCGAACGGCAGGATGTGATGTTCGCCGGGGGCTGCGAGGAACTCGATTGGACATTGTCGGTGCTGTTCGACGCGATGGGGGCTATGTCCTCCGCGTATAACGATACGCCTTCGCGCGCCTCCCGCGCCTACGACAAGAACCGGGACGGATTTGTCATCTCCGGCGGCGCGGGCGTGTTGGTGCTCGAGGAGTACGAGCGAGCCAAGGCCAGACGCGCCAAGATTTACGGCGAGATCGTCGGCTATGGAGCGACTTCGGACGGGCACGACATGGTCGCGCCCTCGGGCGAGGGCGCGGCGCGCTGCATGCGCCAAGCTTTGACCGCGGGTCAAAGTCCCGATCGACTATATCAATCCCCATGCGACTTCGACCCCGATTGGCGATCTTAGGGAGATCGAGGCGGTGCGAGAGGTCTTTGGCTCGGGCGACAAGTGCCCGCCGATCTCAGCGACCAAATCGCTGACTGGGCATTCTCAGGGCGCGACCGGCGCGCACGAGGCGATCTATTCTTTGCTGATGATGCAGAACGGCTTCATTTGCGAAAGCGCGCATATCGACGAAGTCGACCCCGCTTTCTCGGATATGCCGATCGTGCGTTCGCGCCGCGACAACGTAAGATTGAGGGCGGCGCTGTCGAACTCTTTCGGCTTTGGCGGGACAAACGCGACGCTCGTGTTCAAGCACGTCGACGCTTGAACTCCAAACCCCGCCAACGTGCGACGAAAGCAGAATTCTCTGCTCCTCTCCGACCCCTGACTTGATCGACGAGCGCGCGAAAATGAGATCTGGCTTGATGAGCGGCAAACGCGGCCTGGTGATGGGCGTCGCGAATGATCACTCGATAGCCTGGGGCATCGCCAAGGTCTTAGCCAGCGAAGGCGCTGAGCTTGCCTTCACCTATCAGAACGATGCGCTTGGCAAACGGGTCGCGCCGCTCGCCGAAGAGCTCGGCGCCGCGGATCATGTCTACCGCTGCGACGTCGAGGATTTGGCCTCGGTCGAGACTATGTTTTCCGAGCTGAAGTCAACCTGGAGCCAGCCTCGATTTTTTGGTCCATTGCATAGGCTTTTCCGACCGCAACGAACTCAAGGGGCGCTACGCCGACACCAGCCGCGAGAATTTCAGCCGGACGATGGTCATTTCGGCCTTCTCCTTCACCGAGGTCGCCAAACGCGCCGCTACGCTGATGCCTTCGGGCGGCGCGATGCTGACCCTAACTTTCGGCGGTTCGACGCGTGTCGTGCCGAACTACAATGTCATGGGCGTCGCCAAAGCCGCGCTTGGAGGCCAGCGTGCGATATTTGGCGGCGGACTATGGCCCCGACAACATTCGCATCAACGCGATCTCCGCCGGACCCGTCCGGACTTTGGCAGGCGCGGGGATCGCCGACGCACGCTTCATGTTCAACTTTCAGCGCGACCATTCGCCGCTCCGGCGCACGGT
This sequence comes from uncultured Alphaproteobacteria bacterium, assembly GCA_963756955.1. Taxonomy (GTDB): domain Bacteria; phylum Pseudomonadota; class Alphaproteobacteria; order Rhizobiales; family Beijerinckiaceae; genus Roseiarcus. The sequence continues at coordinate 93,676 of CAVWPU010000041.1, read as the reverse complement.
CACAATCGAGAACGTCGGCGGCGCCGCTGTCTATCTGCTCTCGAGCCTTTCGGAGGGGGTGACGGGCGAGGTCCACTTCGTCGATGCAGGCTATAACATCGTCTCCATGCCGCGCCCGAACGAAATGAACAATTGACGTTTGATATTCCGGTCGCCTTCAACACAGCGGTTGCTTTTTACGCGTTTTGGCGCAGCCTCTAGACCTCTTCAGAGGTGCGGCGCGAGCCAATGGCCAAAATCCGCCGACATTCCTTTCCGATTTGGGGCTCTGCCCTCGCTCTGCTGCGCGGCCTCGTTGTCAGCGCTGGCTCTGTCGGGCGTCGGCGTTTTCGGCGGCGGCCGCGGCCGCCAACAAAACCGCCGGGTCTCGGCAGGCTGCGTTCCGCGAATTTGTTGAAACGCTTTGGCCGCTGGCCGAAGCGCGTGGCGTTTCCCGCCCCACCTTCGACAGCGCGTTCGCCGGCGTCGCCTTCGATCCCACGGTCGTCGCGAGCGCGGAATCTCAACCCGAGTTCGTGCGTCCCATCTGGGACTACGTCGCGAGCGCCGTATCGGCTGACCGCATTCAACGCGGCCGCGACAAAGCGCGCTCGGAAGCCCTATGGCTCGCGAGGGCGCGAGGATCTCTATGGCGTTGACGACGCGGTGATTCTGGGCGTCTGGGGACTGGAGACAGACTTCGGCGGTTTTGCCGGCTCGAACAACATCATTCGGTCCCTCGCCAGCCTCGCCTATATTCACTTTCAGGGCGACTATTTCCGTGACGAATTGCTTTCGGCGCTGGTCATCCTCGAGGAGGGCGACATCGCGCCTTCGCTCATGCGCGGCTCGTGGGCAGGCGCGATGGGACAGACGCAGTTCATGCCGTCGAGCTACTTAAGCTACGCCGTCGCGTTTCAACGGCATGACCGACGCGACATCTGGACGAGTGAAGCCGACGCGATCGGCTCGACCGCGAATTATTTGGCGAAACATGGCTGGACCAAGGGGTTGCCGTGGGGTTTCGAGGTTCGTCTGCCGGCCAAATTCGCATTGACCGCAGCCAACTCCTCGTCGCCGGCGCCGTTCTCATCCTTCGCCGCTCGCGGCGTGCGTAAAGGCCGACGGGTCGCCACTGCCGGAATCGGGCGAGGGACGGCTGCTGATCCTCGCTGGCCTCAATGGGCCGGTGTTTCTCGTCACCAGCAATTTCGACGTCGATCAAGACTTACAACAATTCGACAGCCTATGCGCTCTCTGTTGGCCTGCTTGGCGACGCCGTGTCGGGCCGCGCCGGTCTCATCGCTCAATGGCCGACCCACGATCGCCCCTTGACCGCTGCGCAGATCCAGACGCTGCAAACCAAACTGCAAGAAAATGGGCTACGAGGTCGGCAAGATCGATGGAAAAATCGGCGATACGCTGCGTTCGGCCGTCTCCGCCTACCAGGAGCGCAACGGCCTCCCGCCCGACGGCTACGCCAACCAGGCGCTGTTCAGTCGGATCAGCGCTTCGCGATGATCCGCGGTGCGGCGCGCGCTTGTTTGGATAGTGGCGCCATGCTAGGCGACCGGCCCGTCGCGTAAACGGCCGCCAAGAGGCGCTCGAAGTCGCGTTCAAGGAGCAATTGACGATGGCTGAACAGAACGGCAATGGCGCTGACACGCCGCAAGCCGGTCCGAAATTTTCGGTTCTCGCCCAATATACGAAGGATTTTTCGTTCGAAAATCCCAATGCTCCACGCACCTTGGGCCCGCAACAGACGCCCCCCAATATCTCGATACAGATCAATGTGAACGCGCGGCAGCTCGCCCCTTCCGACTACGAGGTCAGCCTCATGCTCGAAGGCGGCGCCGGCCAGGGCGCCGATACGATGTTCAAGTTCGAGCTGAACTATGCGGGCGTTTTCCGGGTGGAGAACTTTCCCGCCGAGCAAGTCCAGCCGGTGGTCATGATCGAGGGCCCACGAATCCTGTTCCCGTTCGCGCGGCAAATCGTTGCGGACGCGGTGCGCGGCGGGTCCTATCCGCCGCTCTTTATCGATCCGATCGATTTTCAGGCGCTCTATCTGCAGAGACTGGCTGCAGCCGGCGGTCAATTGCAGCAACAGACGGCCTGATCTTTCTCGGCGACGAAGTCAGGCCGGCGTCGGCTGCGCCAAATAACGAAACCAGATCGCGTCGGGGCCAAAGCTTTCGATGTACTCGAGCGTGAGCGCTCTCCTCCGCGGGCTCGATCGACAGCATTGACTCCGCGGCCGCTCGACTATAGCGCGGCGCGAGCACGGCTGCCGCGGCCTCGGCCAGCTCGACTGCGTCGCCAAACGTAAGCGACCGCTGACGACCGCCCATCAGCTCGCAATAGACCTCGACCAGAATTTCCGCGTCGAGCAGCGCGCCGTGCCTTACCCGCCGCGAACGGTCGATGCGGTAGCGATCGCAGAGAGCGTCGAGGCTGTTGGGCTGTCCGGGGTGCTTTTTTCGCGCGAGCGCAAGCGTGTCGACAACCCGGTCCATGCCGATCGCGGCAAGGCCGAGCCTCGCCAGCTCCGCATTCATAAAGCGCACGTCAAAATCGGCGTTGTGAATGACGAGCTTCGAAGTCGCCGATGAAGGCCAGAAAATCGTCGACGATCTTCGCGAAGACCGGCTTGTCCTTGCAGGACCGCGGCGGTGTGACCATGGACGCGCGCTGCGTCCTCAGGCACGTCGCGCTCGGGGTTGATGAGAACGTGGAAAACATTGCCGGTCAGGCTTTGGTGCACAATCTCGACAGCGCCAATTTCCAGCACCCGATGGCCCGTCGGCAGGATCGAGGCCGGTCGTTTCCGTGTCGAGCACGATTTCACGCATGACGCGTCCGGCCTCCGATTAGCGCCGCGGTCGAGCGCACGAACTGAGCGACAATAGCGCGCGTCAACTTCGAGCTTGCCGCGCGTGTCGATGACGAAATGAGCCCGACGCTTCTTCTCTTCATCCGGCGTTTGGCGGGAAAGGATTGCCTCGAAGCTTGGCCTCGCGTCATGCCCGCTCGCGCCAAAGCGCGCGCCCGTTGGACAGATGCGGGCGCGCTCACCACGATCACGAGATCGACATTCGCTTCCCCGCCAGTCTCGAACAACAACGGCACGTCCACGATGACCAATCGGCGGCCGGCGGCCTCGGCCTGCTTAACGAACTGACCGCGCGTCTGCGCCACGGCAGGATGCACGAGCCCTTCAAGACGCCGGAGCGCCTCGGCGTCGCCCAGCACCCGCGATCCAAGGCGCTCGCGATCGACCTGTCCCGAGACGACAACGCCCGGAAACGCCGCCTCGATCGATGCCGCCCCCTCTCCGGCATAGAAGTTCCGGACGGCCTCGTCGGCGTCAAATGTCGGGACGCCAAGCTCCGCAAACATGTCCGACGACAGTCGATTTCCCCATCGCGATCGAGCCCGTCAGCCCCACGATGATCACCGCGCTCGCCTCGTAAGTCGCGACGACTTCGGCTTCGACCAGACGCGCGCAACGCTGGCGTCACGACGGGGCGCCTGCCGAACCAGCGAGCGAAGGCAGGCGCGGCCTGGTGAAGCAGCATCCCCAGCCCCTCAGCGACGCGCAAGTCCGCGCGCGCTTGCGGCCTCGATGAGCGGCGTGCGCAAAGGAACGTACACCGCGTCAGTGACGACGGCGTGCTCCGGCAAGGCGCCGAGATCGATGGCGAGCGCCGGCTGTCCGATCATGCCAAGCGTGCTGGCGTTGACGAGCAAGTCCGCCTTCCGCAATTCGGTCGCGAGATCCGCCCAGGGCACGGCTGTTGTCGAACCGCCGAAATGCGCGGCCAGCGCTTCGGCGCGGGCATGGGTTCGGTTGACGACCGCAACGCGCTGAAAGCCACGCGAGATCAGAGGCGTAGATGATTCGCTCGCGCCGCGCCGCCCGCGCCGATAACAACGGCCAATTTCCCCCGCTCCGCCCAGCCGGGCGTCAGCCTCGTCCAGGTTCGCCAAAAAGCCGGCGACGTCGGTGTTGTCGCCCCATAGCCGCCCGTCTTGTCGCCATAACGTGTTGACTGCCCCGAGGGCCTCGGCGACCGGCGTTCGCGCATCGCAGGCGTTGAAGGCTGCTTCCTTGTGAGGCGCCGTGACGTTGGCGCCGACGAGCGCGTCTTCGCCAATCTTGTCGGCGAACTCGCGAAATTCTCCCGGTCGTACGGCGAACTTCTCGTAGGCTTCCCGGTAAGCCGAGCTCTTTAAGCCAGTAACGATGAATCGTCGGCGACCGCGAGTGCTCGATCGGCCAGCCCACCACGCCCGCGCGCGGCGCAACCATCCTGTTCATAGCGAGATCAGATTTTCGCGGCGCATCCAAGCAAGGAGACTCAACATCGGCAGTCCGAGAACAACGGAGTGATCCCCTTCAATGTGCTCGAAAAGGTGAATTCCAAGACTCTCGCCCTGATACACCCCGACCGAGCTCAACACCGACGGTCCCGCGCGCTCGAGATAGCGCGAAATCTCAGCCAGATCGAGGGCCCGCATTCGCAGATCCGCGTGATCCCTGTGGACGACTAACGCTTGCCCAGCGCGGGCGACGCAGAAGGCGGAGGTCAGGCGATGCGTCTTGCCGGAGAGCGCCGCCAACGTTCGTGCGCCTTCGGCAAGATCGCGGGACTTGTGAAGAATCTTGCCTTCGAGCGTGAGCGTCTGATCGGCGCCGATGCAATAGGCGTCCGGACGCTCGGCGCTAACCGCAAGCGCCTTGGCTTGCGCCAACTCGGAGGCCACGTTTTCGAGCGAGCCTCCGCGCGCCAGATATCGATCTTCGAGCGCGCGCTCGTCGACTTTTGGCGCGACGAACTCGGCATCCAGACCTGCCGCCAAGAGGAGAGCCCTGCGGCTCGCGCTCCCGGAGCCTAGAACCAATGGTCCATCGCCGCGCCACAACGGAGGCAATTTTTCCGCGCGTCTGCCCCACGACTGTCAGCCGTCAGCGATAAACTTGAGACGGTGGGCGCGAAAGAGATCGAGCACCGCCGCCGCAGTCTCTTCAATCGAGCGCCGCGTCACGTCGATCGCGGGCCAGCCCCGCTCAGCGAATAGGCGTCGCGACGCGGCGATTTCCTCAGCGACCGCAATGCGGTCCACATAATCGGTTTGAGAATCGGCGTTGAGGGAAAGGAGCCGATTTTGCCGGATCTGCACGATCCGCTCAGCCGAGGCGATCAGGCCGACAATCAAGGGCCGGCGAAGATGATCGATGGTTTTCGGCAATGGCACGTGCGGCACCAAGGGAATGTTGGCAGTCTTATATCCGCGATTGGCGAGATAGATGCTGGTCGGCGTCTTCGAGGTTCGGCTCACCCCCAATAGAACGATGTCGGCATTATCGAGATTTTCCGGCGACTGGCCGTCGTCGCAGATCATGCTGAAATTGAGCGCATCGATCCTCTTGAAGTAGTCGGCGTTGAGCATATGCTGAGCGCCGGCTCGTGGCGTCGAGTTCTGTCCGAGGTAGGATTTGAACAGCGTCAATATTGGCTCGAGCACCGACAAGCACGGCGAGCCCGATGCTTCGCAGCCCTCTTCAAGCCGCTTGGAAAGATCGGAATCGACCAGCGTGAAGAGAACGATGCCCGGCGCATTCTCGATCTCGGCAATGACCCGATCGAGCTGCGCCGGAGTGCGCACCAGCGGATAGATATGTTCGATCGAGGCCACGCCTTGATATTGCGCCGCCGCGGCTCGCGAGGCGGCGATCAGCGTTTCGCCGGTCGAGTCCGAGACCAGATGAAGATGGAAATAGCTGCGGCCCAATGCGGCCCCCTAGAGGTCAATCGTGGCTGGTTATAACCAGCCGCGGAGCATGTGGACAGGCGTGGAGAACCCGACCCCTCAGACCTGACCCATGAGCCCCCCAGGCCAGGCGTGTTTGCCGATCCACAACTGTCCCCATTGGGACAAGATCGGAGAGCTCTGGCGCCGTTTCGTTTGAACAGCGGGGATAATTAGAACAACTCGGTTATGATGTTTGGCTATGGCACGGAATTCGTTAACGAAATGTTAACCACAAGAAGGCTCGTCTCAGGAGCGCTTCGCCGCCGATTCCGTCAATTGTGACTGTTGGCCGTTCTGGATGGAATTGAACGAGCGCAAATGGCCCCCCAAAGAAGAAGAAACAGTTCAGAATCTTAACTGTCTGTTTTGCGCCAACGGCGAACCCCGGCTTGCGTGAACGGAACTCAGCGCCTAATGCCGTCCGCCATTCGCGGCGGCGTAGTGAGTTGCTCGCTCGGAAGCGAAGTTCGGATGATTCTTTGGATTAAGGCTGCCCACGTCCTCGCCATCATCGCTTGGATGGCGGGAATGCTCTATCTGCCAAGGCTGTTCGTCTACCACGCTGACGCGCTCAAGGGATCCGATGTCTCGGCGACCTTTAAAATCATGGAGCGGCGGCTTCTCAAGGCCATCGTCAATCCAGCGATGGCTCTGGCCTTTGTGACCGGCTTCGCGCTCGTCTATCTGACCGACGATTGGCGGGATGGCTGGTGGCAGGCGAAATTCATTCTGGTTCTTGGTCTTGTTGGGCTGCACGGCTATTTCGCCCGCTGCGTGCGCACTTTTGCCGAGGACGCCAACGAGCGGCCGGCTCGTTTTTATCGAGTCTTGAACGAGGCCCCGACGGTGCTCATGATCCTGATCGTCGTGCTGGCGGTGGTGAAGCCGTTTTAATCGGTTTTGGAGACGAATGACCGGGGCCACAAATGGCCATTGAAAAATTCCGCAAACACGACTATGAACCTGCGCCCGCAATCATAACGCGGGTTCCTAGCGGCGCTGGATCGCCCGGTCCAACTTTCTCCGCCGCAACCCTGGCGCGACCGACTTCCCTGGTCAAAAGGTCGGCGCCATCATCCATCAATTCAGTGACTTTGCGGGTCTGCGTGACCGGAAGTCCAAGTAAAGGTCCGCCCATGCGGGAAATGAAACTCAAGGATTTAAAGCAAAAATCGCCAACTGAACTCTTGGCTTTTGCTGAAGAGAACGACGTCGAAAACGCGTCGATCATGCGTAAGCAGGAGCTGATGTTTGCGATCCTCAAGCAACTTGCGAGCGTCGACGTTCAGATTATTGGCGAGGGAGTGGTCGAGATCTTGCAGGACGGGTTTGCCTTCCTGAGATCGGCTGACGCCAACTACCTCCCAGGTCCCGACGACATCTACGTGTCGCCATCTCAGATCAGGCGCCTGGGCTTAAGAACCGGCGACACGGTCGAAGGCGCCATTCGAAGCCCCAAGGAGGGGGAACGATACTTCGCCCTGCTCAAGTGCAACGAAATCAACTTCGAAGACCCCGAGAAGACCCGGCATAAGGTCCACTTCGACAACCTGACGCCCCTCTATCCCAACGAGCGACTGAAGCTTGAAGTTGAGGATCCGACCCGAAAGGATCTGTCGTCGCGGGTCATCGATATCGTCGCGCCCATCGGCAAGGGGCAACGCGCCCTGATTGTCGCGCCACCTCGCACCGGCAAGACGGTGCTCTTGCAGAACATCGCCCAGTCAGTCACGGCCAATCATCCGGAATGCTATCTGATCGTGCTTTTGATCGACGAGCGGCCGGAAGAAGTGACCGACATGCAGCGCTCGGTGAACGGCGAGGTGGTGTCGTCGACCTTCGACGAACCCGCGGTGCGCCACGTTCAAGTTGCCGAGATGGTGATTGAAAAGGCCAAGCGGCTGGTCGAACACGGGCGCGACGTGGTCATCCTGCTCGATTCGATCACGCGCCTGGGACGCGCCTACAACACAGTGGTCCCTTCGTCCGGAAAGGTCCTGACGGGCGGTGTCGACGCGAACGCGCTGCAACGACCGAAGCGGTTTTTCGGCGCAGCCCGGAATATCGAGGAGGGCGGCTCGCTGACCATCATCGCGACCGCATTGATCGACACCGGCTCACGAATGGACGAAGTCATTTTCGAAGAATTCAAAGGAACCGGCAACTCGGAAATCATTCTCGATCGAAAGGTGGCCGACAAGCGCACCTTCCCCTCCATGGACATCACCCGATCGGGAACCCGAAAGGAAGAGCTGCTCGTGCCGCCGGATATCCTGAAGAAAATGTATGTGCTGCGACGCATCCTCAATCCGATGGGCACAGTCGACGCGATCGAGTTCCTGCTCGGAAAACTGCGCGAGACGAAGAGCAATGCGAGTTTCTTTGAATTGATGAACACCTGAGCCGAGTTCGCCGCGGTTCTCGGGCATAACTGTTCTCCACCCGCGCCAATCCCCTCGAAAGAAGAGGGCGTCCGCCGTGTCCCAACCATTGAAGCCGACCCTTGCCGATCTGCGAGTGGAGATCGACCGAATTGATGCGGAAATGCACGAGCTTCTCATGGCGAGAGGGCGGGTCATTGACCAATTGATCGAGATCAAGACGCGTCAGGGAGGGGGTTCTGCGTTCCGTCCGGCGCGGGAGGCCTCGATGATGCGCGCGCTTGTCGAGAGGCATCGCGGGCTTCTGCCCCTCGACACGGTCGAAGGCATCTGGCGGGTGATCATCTCAACTTTCACCTACATTCAGGCGCCCTACAGCATTCACGCTGACGTGTCGGGAGGCGACGCGGCGATGCGGGATTCGGCGCGTTTTCACTTCGGGTTCACAACGCCTTGCGTGCCGCATTTTGGCGCGGGCGCGGTGATCCGCGCTGTCGGCGAGTTGGTTGGCGATCTTGGCATGTTCGCAATCGACGGCGGCCCAGGCGCGGGCGCCTGGTGGACGAAACTTGTGTCGCCGGACGCGCCGAAGGTCATAGCCCGGTTGCCATTCGTCGAGCGCGCCGATCACCCTGCCGGAATGCCGGTGTTCGTGATCTCGAAGCCATTGGTCGATGGAGCGGCGCGCGACGTCGTGCTCGAGTCCGTCACGCTCGACCGCTGGCGCCCGGACATTCCTCACGCGTTGCGCAAGATTGAAGCCGAAGCGGTCGGCTCGGCGGCCGATGGGATGGGCCTTGCGCTTCTTGTCGCGCGGCCGGGCGAGAACGCGTCTCATGCCGTTAGCGAAGCGTTACGGTCGGCCGGCGCCGCTGACGTGCGCTCCTCGGAGATCGGCGCGCATGCGAATCGAATTGACGCCTCGGCGTTGCGCAAGCGCGCAAATTGAGGCAATCGGACCGGCCATGACCTCCAGTGCTCCCCTCCGCCCTCAGCCCAGGGCGGCGATCCTAGAAATCGACCCCTATGTGCCGGGCAAGAGCCACGTCGCGGGCGTCGCCAAGGTACATAAGCTCTCGTCGAACGAATCTCCCCTCGGTCCGTCGCCGAAGGCGATCGAAGCCGTCCACGCCGTGGCTGAAAGGCTCGAACTTTATCCTGATGGCGCCTCGACCGCGCTCCGTGAGGCGATTGGCCGCCGCTTTGGCCTTGATCCCTCCCGGATCATCTGCGGCAACGGCTCCGATGAACTGTTGGCGCTGCTGGCGCATGTCTTTCTGCACCCCGGCGACGAAGGCCTCTATAGCCAATACGGGTTTCTGACCTACCCGATCTGCATTCGCGCGGCCGGCGGGATACCGGTTGTGGCCGAGGAGACAGACCGGACGGCTAGCGTGGACGCGATCCTCGCGAAGGTGAGCGCCCGCACGAAGATCGTCTACCTCGCCAACCCGAACAATCCGACGGGCACGTATATTCCGTTCTCCGAGGTTAAGCGCCTGCACTGCCGGCCTGCCGCCGCACACGCTCCTGGTGATCGACGCGGCTTATGCCGAATACGTGACCCGCAACGATTATGCGGCGGGGCTGGAATTGGCGTCGACGGCGGACAACGTCGTCATGACCCGGACTTTTTCCAAGATCCATGGGCTTGCGGGTTTACGCATTGGTTGGGGCTATGGGTCGGCGCATATCGTCGAAGCATTGAACCGGGTCCGCGGGCCATTCAATCTGAATGGAGCGGCGCAGGCGGCGGGCGTCGCGAGCCTTGACGACACGGCGCATATCGAGGGCGCGATCGCCCACAATTCGCACTGGCTGCCCTGGCTCGCCGAAGCGATCGCCAAGCTTGGGATCGAGGTGACGCCGAGCGTCGGAAATTTTCTGCTGCTGACCTTCCCAAAGCGATCCGGCCGCACCGCCGCGGAAGCGGATGCGTTCTTGAGCGCGCGCGGATTCATCCTCCGGGCGGTCGCGCGCCTACGGGCTGCCGGACTCGCTGCGGCTGACGGTCGGGAGCGAAGAAGCCAACAAAGGCGTGGTCGTCCGCGCTGCCGAATTCATGCGAGGCGAAGGTGATTGACCGGCTCGGTGAGCCGCTTGGCGAGCCGATCTTCGAAGAGCTGGCGATCATCGGCGTCGGGCTGATCGGCTCGTCGATCGCCCGCGCCGCGCGCCGACCGGCACGCCGCACGGCCGCATCGTTCTTGCCGACCAATCGATCGCGGTCTTGGAGCGCGCGAAAGCCCTGGGGCTCGGCGACCTTGTCACCGACGATCTCGCCCGCGCGGTGAGCCACGCGGATTGCGTCATCTTTGCGCGCCCGTTGGGGCCAACGAGACGATCGGACGCATCATCGCGCCCGCGCTGCGGCCAGGCGCGGTCGTCTCGGACGTCGGTTCGGTCAAGGGCGCCGTCATAGCGGCGCTGAAGCCCGCGCTTCCCGCCCACGCGCATCTGGTCCCGGCGCATCCGGTCGCGGGGACCGAATACTCGGGTCCGGACGCTGGATTCGCGAGCCTGTTCGTCAACCGCTGGTGCATCCTCACGCCGCCCGAGGGAACAGACGAACAGGCGGTCATGAAGGTGCAGGCGTTTTGGCAAGCGCTGGGATCGCATGTCGAAATCATGAGCGCGGCGCATCACGACCTCGTGCTGGCGATCACCAGCCACGTGCCGCATCTCATCGCCTATAATATCGTCGGCACCGCGGCCGATCTCGAAGAGGTCACCCGCTCGGAAGTGATCAAGTTCTCGGCCGGCGGATTTCGCGATTTCACCCGGATCGCCTCTTCCGACCCGACGATGTGGCGCGACGTCTTCCTGCACAACAAGGACGCGGTGCTGGAGATGCTGGGCCGGTTCAACGAGGATTTGACCGCGCTGCAGAGGATGATCCGCCGCGAGGATGGCGACGGCCTGTTTGCGCTGTTCACTCGGACGCGAGCGATCCGGCTCGGAATTGTCGCCGAGGGCCAGGAAACCGCCGCCCCGGACTTTCGGTCGACGCGTGCAGCCGGAAGCGGACGAGCCGGTTCCTTGACGCCTCCGGACGCGGCGGAGCCCGTTTCAGACGGCGCTCTTTGGGTATTCGGCTACGGCTCGCTGATGTGGCGGCCCGGTTTCGCCTATGCGCGACGATCCAAGGCGCTGTTGCGCGGCTGGCGCAGAAGCCTGTGCATTTACTCCCATGTCCACCGGGGCTCGCCGGAGCGGCCCGGGCTCGTGCTTGGCCTGGATCGAGGCGGCGCCTGCCAGGGGGTCGCGTTCGAGGTCGACGCCGCAATGCGCGAGCCCGACGATCCGCTACCTTCGGGAACGCGAACAAGTGACTTCTGTCTATCTGGAACGCCTCGCCCCTGTGACGCTCGAAAGCGGCGATCGCGTCCTTGCTCTCACTTATGTCGCGGACCGGCTCCACGACCAATATGCGGGGCGTCTCGATCGCGAGGCGATGCTCGAACATGTGCGCGCAGGCAAAGGACAGTTTGGCGGCAATACGGAATATGTCCTTGAAACCAACGATCACCTCCGCGAGATAGGCGTGCACGATCGCGATCTCGAATGGCTGAGCGCGAGGCTTAGAGCCACCCAGTAAACGGCGGAACTCCCTGGTCAGGCCTCGGCGATCGCAAGATCGGCAACGGTCGCCGCACGCTCTGCCGCTGACGTGGTGAGCAAATGGAGATGGAACTCAACGCCAGGGCCGAAGGCGCGCAGCTCCCCCTGAGCCCTCGTGACCAGGGGTTCCGGAAACGCGCCTGTCTCCCACACCGAAACGACGCGCCGCTGCCCCGTCATATCGCGGACCACGGCCAGCAGGATGGCGTCGCGAAACGCTGGACAGTCCGCGGCCGGGTAGACGGAAAATATGTAGCGCCGCCCCGACAACCCAATCCACGAACAAAATCTGGACGAGATCGGCATGCCGGCCAGCGCAGCCAGCGAGGAGTCACGGATCTTGTCGTGGCGATTGCTCACAGGAGCGACCCATGCACTCGCGGGCCCTTCCGAGACCCCGGATGCCCACTCAGTTGTCGAAGCTCCATCCTCGTATGCCAGCGTCATCGCCCAATCCTGATTATTACGAGAACGTTAATAGAACAAAACAGGATTATCGTCAAGACGGACGTAGCGTTTCGGCATCGCTCTTCGCGCCTTCCGCAACGACCGCCGCAAGCGACGGGTCCTTGGCGATTGCTTCGGCGTTCAGGCGGTCGCAGGCGGTCTCGATCGTCGCCTGCAGCCGTTTAGAGAATGCCGCGCGATCGAGTCCTGGGGCGATGACCGGCAGATATTCGATCACCGCCACGCCCGGGCGACGCAGAAAGCCGCGTCTCCTCCAGAACAGTCCGGTGTTGACAGCAACGGGAAGGCAAGGGACCGCGGTGGCGGTATAAAGCGCTGCGACGCCCTGTTTATACATGGGCGGCGCGCCAGGGAGACGGCGCGTTCCCTCTGGGTAGATGAATACCTGTCGGCCCGCGGCGAACACGGCCTTGGCGGCGGCCGACATCTGGTTCAGGGCTTGCCTGCCCCGCCCGCGATCGATCGCGATCTGCTGCGAGACGATGAGATAGAGGCCGAACAGGGGAACGTAGGTAAGCTGGCGCTTGAGGATGATGGCGAAGTCGGGGGCGTATTTGAGCAGCGCGAAGGTCTCAAGAAACGATTGATGCTTGGCCGCGATCAGGAGCGCGCCAGGAGGAATGTTTTCGACCCCGCGATATTCGAGCCGAAGACCGCAGATCGTTTCCAGAAGCCAGACGGAAATGGCGCCCCAGAGTCGGGCGAGAGCGAAGACGGCTCGCCTGCCGAACAGCATGGTCGGCAGGCCGATGATCATCAGAACCACCAGGTTCAGATAGAAGAGCGTGTTGAAAAGCAGCGATCGCGTTGCGAGCATTGGCACGTCGAGTTTTCGTGGGCGAACCGCGTGTCTATTACAGCGTTTTCAAATGGCGCATGACGATCTCGCGCGAAAGAAGACCCGTCAGGAGCGTGACGGCGGCGCACACGATCGCAAGCGCGAGATAGCCCGATGAACCGAGCGCGAACGAACCGAACATCGCAGCAATCTCCTCCCCGCCCGGTGAGTGCGCCCACCAGAAGGACAAAATCGACGCTATGGCGAAGAAGGCGATCGCCGCCAGCCCCCCGATCATCGCGCCGTGAAGCCCCAAGCGACGGAAATGGGCCTGGAACTCCCTGGCGATGAACGCGTCTGACGCGCCAACGAGATGAAGGACTTCAATGATCTCCCGATTGCCCGCCATGGCGCCGCGCGTGGCGAACCCAATCGCCGTCCCCATCGCGACGATCATGAGCGCGAAGAGAGCGGCCGCAAGGATGACGATCGCGTTGGCCATCGTGCCGAGGCGCGTCGCCCAGATCCGATGGTCATCGAGGTCGGCTTGCGGCACGGCTGCCGCGAGCGCCTTGCGCAGCGCGCCGAGGTCGTCAGAACCCTGTTCGCGCAACCTGACCAGGATCAAGCGGGGAATTGGCAACTGACCAAGGTCGAGCCCCGCCGCCCAGCCACGGCTCCAGAAGCTTTTCCGATTCGGCCTTGGAAAGAGCATGGGCGGAATCGACCTGCGGCGCTTGGGCGGCGATGGCGACGGCTTTGGCGACGAGGCTCTCGACGTCGTCGCCAGGTCGAGGTTTCACCTGGATCGTCGCGTCCCGCAATATATCTGAGCGCCAGCCTTGGGAGGCGTCGGCGACGAGCAAGGCGGCGCCTGCGGTCAAGCACGCGAGAAAGGTCATAATCGCAATGACGACGACAAGCGCGCGCCCGGCGACAGAATCGCGTGGTATGAGGGGCGCGTGGGTCTCAGGCGCAGGCTCCGGTTCAACGGCAACGATAGGATCGGCGATCGGTCCGTTCATGACGGCAGTCCGTCAAAAATCGTCAGCTTGTTGTCCCCGACGACCAGCCTGCGGGCGAAGCCGAACTGGTCCATAAGCTGGAGATCATGCGTGGCGATGACAACCGCCGTACCAAGCCGATGGAGTTCGACGAACAACCTCAGGAGGCGGCGCGCTAGAGCGGGGATCGACATTGCCGGTCGGCTCGTCGGCCAGCAACAATTCCGGGCGAACGATCAACGCGCGAGCAATCGCCGCTCGCTGCTTCTCGCCTCCAGAAAGGACAGGTGGAGAGGCATGCATCCGATCGCCGAGACCAACCCAGCGCAGAAGTTCGACCACTTCAGCCCGATAGCCCGATTCCTCCCGCCCCATCGCCCGTAAGGGCAGCGCCACGTTCTCGTAGGTCGTGAGATGGTCCAGTAGCCGGAAATCCTGGAAGACAGCCCCGATCCGCCGTCTGAGCGTCGTCAAGCCGTCCTTGCTCAGCGCCGCTGAATCCTGACCGAAGACGCGAATCGTGCCTCGTGTCGGCCGGAGCGAGAGCAACATGAGCCGCATGAGGGTCGTCTTGCCCGCGCCGGATGGCCCGGTGAGGAACTGAAAGCTTTGCGGTTCAACGGAAAAATTGAGGTCGCCGAGCACCTCCGATCCCATGCCGTAGCGTACACCGACGTTTTCGAACCGTAGCAACGCGATCCCCGGGACGGCGACGGTTGGCCGCTTAACGCGCCTTTAACCGTGTTTCCAACCAAATACCACCATTGGCCATCAGGCCGGAACAGCGAGCGAGCGCCATGATTATGGATCACCAGTTTGGCTCAAATTGCGATCAGGACGTCGTCAGCTGCGCGTCGCGGCGGTCTTGGCGAGCCCGCGGCTCAGTTGTCACAGCTTCCACGTTTGTCGGCTTGGTGGTCGCGGCGACTACGGTCATCGCGGCTCGGGCGGCGATCGTCTCAATCGCGCCGGCTGCCGCGGCCATCTATGCCGGCATGGGCATGCCGGTTAATCTTCGCGGTCTCTCGATCGCCCACATTCGCGCGACGATTACGCAACAAGCCGAGGGTCAGGGAGAGCTCTTGGTCACAGGCGAGATAAAGAATCTGCGCGACAGCGAAACAGCGGGGCCCAATCTTCGCCTGACCTTGCGCAACGAGGATGGGCGAGAAGTCTATGCGTGGACCGTCCGGGGACCGAAGAGTAGCCTTGGCGCTCGCGAGCGAGTTCCGTTCCGAGCCCGGTTGGCGGCGCCCCCGGCTGGCGTTCGCGACGTTCTGGTAAAATTCGCCGAGCCGGGAGATAAAGGCTCGTTCACAGAGTCCCCTTCATGAGCGGCGAACGACAGGTCAAAGTCTTATACGACGAACGGACGATCGCCGAACGAACGGAGGCGCTCGCGCGGGACATCGCAGCGGCGAAGCCAAAAGACTTGCTTGTCGTCGCTATCCTCAAAGGGTCGTTCATGTTTGCGGCTGACCTCTTGCGCGCCCTGCATCGGGTGGGGCTCGAGCCACAGGTCGAGTTCTTCCATCTGTCGAGCTATTTGAGCGGCACCGTCTCCAGTGGCACGGTGAAGATCCTTCGCGACATCGAATCCTCCGTGCGTGACCGAGACGTCCTGCTCGTCGACGATATTCTCGAATCGGGCCGGACGCTGGCCTTCGCCAAGGATCTTCTTGTCGCGCGCGGCGCGCGGCGGGTTCTCGTCTGCACGATGCTGGAGAAGCCGGGCAAGCGGGCGGTTGAAATCAGCGCCGATTTCGTCGGATTTGTCTGTCCCGATGTTTTTGTGGTCGGCTATGGCATGGATGTCGCGCATTCCTATCGCGAATTGCCGTTCATCGGCCGAGTCGTCACCGCAGAGGACAAAGTCGACGACGCCGACATTGCGGAAACCGCGACACGTGTTTGAAAGCCGTTTCCAATCCTTTGCCGCACTGGGCGATCCTTCGCATGGGCGCGCTCGCGTCAGCCAATTGCGCGCCGAATTGGCGAGGCAGGGGCTGGCTGGATTCATCGTGCCTCGCGCGGACGAGCACCAGAACGAATATGTCCCGGCCAACGCCGAGCGGCTGCAGGTGGCTGACTGGATTCGCCGGCTCGGCGGGGCTCGCTGTGGTGCTGAAGGACTCGGCGGCGCTATTCGTCGATGGCCGATACACAGAGCAGGTCAAGACTGAGGTTGACGCGTCCGTCTTCGAGTTTCGTCACGTTATGGAGGAGCCGCCTTCCGAATGGGTCGCGCGCCAGCTCAAGCCCGGCGACAAGCTTGGTTACGACCCCCGACTTCATACCCCCGACGCCGTCACGCGCTTCACCGCCGCATGCGAGAAGGCCGGGGCCGGGCTCGTTCCGGTCGACGCGAACCCGATCGACGCGATCTGGCGCGATCGGCCGCCTGGCACCGTTGGGCGCGATTACTCCGCACAAGCTGCGATTCGCGGGCGAAGGCAGCCATAAGAAAATCGCCCGCGCGCGACAGGCCCTGGGGTCGTCGCAAGGTCTCCTGATCAGCGATCCTCACAATCTGGCGTGGCTGTTCAATATCCGCGGCTCAGACGTCTCCTACACGCCGCTGCCGATCGGCTGGGCTTATCTGCCGCTCGAGGGCCGTCCGGTCGCGTTTCTCGACGGAAGGAAGCTCTCCCCGGCGAGCCGCCAGAGTCTCAGCCGCCATGCGGAAGTGCGCGAGCCGGACGCAATACTCGAGTTCGTCGAGGACTTGGGCCGGCAAGGGGCTCGGGTCGCCTTCGACGCTGCGACCGCGCCAGCCTATTTGACCCAAGCGATCGAGCGAGCCGGCGGCAAGGCCGACATCGGCCCCGATCCGATCACGCTGATGAAGGCGAAGAAAAATCCGTTCGAACTTGCGGGCGCGCGCGCCGCGCATGAGCGGGACGGCGCGGCGATGGCGAATTTTCTCGCCTGGCTCGCCACTGAGGCGCCGCGAGGCCGCCTCACAGAAATCGACGCGGTCAAGGCTCTGGAGACCTTCCGGCGAGCGAGCCCTGCGCTCAAAGACCTCTCGTTCCCGACCATCGCGGGCGCCGGCCCGAATTCTGCCATCCCTCACTACCGGGTCAGTGAAGCCTCCAATCGGAAAATCGGGCGCGGCATTTTTCTCATCGACAGCGGGGCGCAATACGAAGACGGCACGACCGACATTACCCGAACGATCGCCGTCGGACGGCCGACCGCGCTGATGCGTGACCGGTTCACGCGCGTGCTGAAGGGCCATATCGCCGTCGCCCGCGCCGTCTTTCCACCAGGAACGAACGGCGCCCAGATCGATGCGCTGGCCCGCGCGGCGCTCTGGCGGGCGGGCCTTGATTTCGATCACGGCACGGGACACGGCATTGGGTCGTATCTTTCGGTGCACGAAGGCCCTCAGCGCATCGCCAAGACTGGAACGACCGCGCTCGCCCCGGGCATGATCATATCCAACGAGCCCGGCTATTACGCCGCGGACGCCTTCGGCATCCGGATCGAGAACCTGCTCGCGGTCGAAGTCGCGGACGATTGCGGGCGGCGAAAGGCCCATGCTCGGCTTCGAGACGCTGACCTTCGCCCCGATCGACCTCAGCCTCGTCGAGCCGAAATTGATGGACGCCGACGAAATCGCCTGGCTCGACGAGTACCACGCGCGTGTGCGGAAGACCTTGTCGCCTCGGGTCGACACCGCGACGCGCGCTTGGCTCACGAAGGCCACCCGCCGGCTGGCGGTGGTCAAGGCGCGGCGCGGATAGATGGTGCCCCGGTACTGCCCGAGGTACGGGGCGCCTTAAGCGCGATCTTTGTGAGCGGCGGCCCGGCTCGTCCTCTTGCAAGCGCATCGTGCCCTATGCTTATTCGTCGCATCTTACCGCGACCCGAACCGCTGCTTCGCGGCGTCGGTGACCGGCGTGTACATACCGACGAGCGTACCCTCGGGATCGCGGAACTGGGCCGCGCGGTTTCCCCACGGCATCATCTTCGGCTCATGCACAACGTCGACCCTGTCTTTCAGACGCGTGAATTCGGCGTCGACGTCATCGACCTGGAATTCGATGATCGCGGTCCGGTTAGCCGCGGGTTCGGCGCTGCCTTCCTTGAATAGGGCGACCGTATCGGCGCTCCCGATGGCAAGCGTCGCGGAGGGCGTCACGATCTCCGCGAAGACGGGCGCAAGCCATTCGGCGGTTTGACCGGTCACCATCTCGTAGAAGCCGACCATGGCTTTAATGTCGGCAGCGACGAGGCGTGTGGAAGCGAATTTCATGGCCTTAGTCCTTTCATATTGGCCGTGGGAGACGGCGGCGTCGAAAGACTTGTCGCATGAGGCTGCTGACAGCATTCTGGCAGCAGGAGTTAGCATTTCCATGCGTCGCGCCGACCGATTGTTCCAGATCATCCAGATCCTCCGCCGATCAACCCGGGCCGTAACAGCGGCCGCATTGGCGGAGGAACTCGAAGTTTCCACTCGCACGGTGTATCGTGACGTCGCGGACCTGATCGGCCAGCGAGTTCCGATCGAGGGCGAGGCGGGCCTGGGCTACCTCCTGGCTTCCGACTACGACATGCCGCCGCTCATGCTGACACCCGACGAGATCGAGGCTGTTATGCTGGGTGCGCAATGGGTCGCGAGCCGCTCCGACAAGGCGCTCTCCAATGCGGCGCGCGACGTGATGGCGAAGATCGCCGCGGTGGTTCCTGAACGCCTTCGCCCGTTCATCATCGAGCCGAGCGTCGGCGTGAAGCCAACGCTCTCTGAGCCGAAGGAAAGCATCGATCCCGCGAGTCTTACGATTCGGCAATCCGCGAGGGCCGGAAGCTGCGGCTCCGCTATCGGTCCGAGGCCGGTGAGGAAAGCGAGCGAACGAGTGTGGCCGGTCATCCTCGGCTATGCCGAGACGACGCGCATGTTGGTCGCGTGGTGTGAGCTGCGGCAGGGCTTCCGGCATTTTCGCACCGACCGTATGATCGAGGCGGAGACGCTGGACGAAATGATCGGCCTGCGCCACGGCGAATTGCGCCGCCGCTGGCAGCGTTGGCGCGAGACGAACTTACGCCCGCCGTCCTAAGCCATCGGCGGCATGGGCACAATGACGGTCAACGCGTGGCTGTGCGGGTTGCAGGGCAGCGGAAGTCCTTTACGCGGCGCCGCTCCCTCCCGCTGCCCGCAGCGCGCGCAGATGCGCGACCAGCCCCGCGGTCGACGGATCGAGCGCGGCCGTGCTCGTGGCCTTGTCAGAGACGACCGGCGCGAGGCTCGTGGCGAGCTCCTTGCCCAGTTCGACGCCCCACTGGTCGAACGAATTGATGTCCCAGACCGCGCCTTCCGTGAACACCTTGTGCTCGTAGAGGGCGATGAGCCGGCCGAGCATGCGCGGATCGAGGCGCTCGATAGAGGAACGTGCTCGTGGGGCGGCTGCCGGAGAAGCTCTTGTGCGGCGCAAGGCGAGCGGCGTCAGCCTCGCTCGCGCCCTGCTTGCGGGTCAGCGCCTCGGCTTCCGCGGGGGTGCGGCCATGCATCAGCGCCTGTCCCTGGGCAAAGCAGTTGGCGACTAGGAGATCGTGGTGATGCGCGTCGGCGTCGGTCGGCGTCGCCGCGACGAGGAGGTCCAGGGGAATGATCTCCGTTCCCTGATGGATGAGCTGGAAGAAGGCGTGCTGGCCGTTGGTGCCGGGCTCGCCCCACACCACCGGGCCGGTCGCCGTATTGGCGGGCGATCCGTCGAGCTGGACGTGCTTGCCGTTGCTCTCCATCTGCAATTGCTGAAGATAGGCCGGGAAGCGCCCGAGCCGCTGGTCGTACGGGATCACCCCATGCGTGGCGTGACCGAGGATGTTGCGGTTCCAGACGCTGAGGAGCCCCATCAGGATCGGGATGTTCTTCTCGATCGGCGCTTCGCGGAAGTGCTGGTCGATCTCGTAGCCGCCGCGGAGAAATTCGTTGAAGCGGTCAGGCCCGATCGCAATCGCGAGCGGCAGCCCAATGCTCGACCAGACCGAATAGCGGCCGCCGACCCAATCCCAGAAGCCGAACACGCGTGTCGGCTGGATGCCGAATTGCGCGACCTTGTCGAGCTGCGTCGAGACGGCGGCGAAATGATCCCCAACCGCCGCCTCGCCAACGCCTTGCGCGATCCAGGCGCGGGCGGTTGCGGCGTTGGTCATCGTCTCCACGGTGGTGAAGGTCTTCGAGGAGACGATGAACAGCGTCCTCGACGGATCGAGCCCGCGCAAGGTGTCGCCGATGTCCGCCCCATCGACGTTGGAGACGAAATGGCTGCGCAATTGCGGCGGGGCGAACGGCGCCAAGGCGCGCGTCGCCATGGCGGGGCCAAGATCGGAGCCGCCGATGCCGATGTTGATGACATCCGTCATCGGCTGGCCGAGCGCGCCGCGCACGCGGCCCTCGCGCACGTCCGCCGCGAAGGTCAGCATCTTCTCCCGCACCTCGATCACCTCGGGCATCACGTCTTTGCCGTCGACCAGAACCGGCTTGCCGTCGAAATTTCGCAAGGCGGTATGTAGGACCGCGCGCTTCTCGGTGGTGTTGATCTTCTCGCCGGCGAACATCGCCTCGCGCTTGGCTTCGACTTTGGCGGCCTTGGCGAGTTCGACGAGCGCGCTGAGAATAGGGGCGTCGATGCGCTGCTTCGAGTAATCGAACAGGAGATCGTCAAGGGTGACGCTGAACTGCTTGAACCGCGCCGGGTCGTCAGCGAATTCCGCTCTCGCCGCCCGCGCGAGCACGCCCTCGCGCAAGCTGGTCAGTTTCGCCAATGCCGCTAGTGTCGCCTGGGTCGCCATGGCCCTTTTCCTCATCCACGCTTGCCGTTAAGCAGGACGCCGCCGCGTCCGGACCCATTCATATGCCGCCCCTCCTACAATTGCGAGACACTGCCCTGACGCTTGGGGGCGCGCCGCTCCTTGATGGGGCCGAGCTGTCGATTTCCGCTGGCGACCGGATCGCCGTCGTCGGCCGCAACGGATCGGGCAAATCGACCCTGTTTCGCATTGCCGCGGGCCAAATGACGGCTGACCGGGGAAGCCGGTTCGTCCAGCCGTCCGCCCGGCTCGCCTATCTGCCGCAGGAGCCGGACATGTCCGGTTTCGCCACCACGCTCGACTATATCCTCGCCGGGCTCAGCGATTTCGACAATCCGTATGCGGCGCGAACCATGATGGCCGAGCTCGGAGTTGATCCGGAGGCCGATCCCAGCCGATTGTCGGGCGGCGAAGCGCGCCGCGCGGCGTTGGTCAGGATCTTGAGCCCGGAGCCGGAGATCCTGCTGCTCGACGAGCCGACCAATCATCTCGATCTGGTTGCGATCGAGTGGCTCGAGGCGCATCTTGCGAACATGCGTTCCGCTTTGGCGCTGATCAGCCACGACAAGCGGCTGCTTGCCGACTTGACGCGCGCCACGATTTGGCTCGACCGCGGTCGCACCCGGCGGCTCGATCAGGGCTTCGGCGCGTTCGAGGCCTGGCGCGACGTGAAGCTGGAGGAGGAAGAGATCGAGCGCCACAAGCTCGACCGCAAGATCGTCAACGAAGAGCACTGGATGCGCTACGGCGTGACCGCGCGGCGCAAGCGCAACATGCGGCGTGTCGGGGAGCTCGCTGATCTCAGAAGCGAGCGCCGCGAAGCGCTCCGATCGGTCGGCGTCGCCGCCATGGTCGCGCAGGACACCAAAGCCTCGGGCGCGTTGGTGATCGACGCAGAGCAGATCAGCAAATCCTATGGCGAGCGCCCGATCGTGACGCGACTTTTCGCTCCGCGTCATGCGCCGCGACAGGATCGGCATCATCGGGGCTAACGGCGCCGGCAAGACGACGCTCATCAACCTTCTAACCGGCGCGCTGCCGCCTGACGCGGGCTCGGTGCGCATCGGCGCGAACGTCACGATGGCCTCGCTCGATCAGCAGCGCGCCTCGCTCGAGCCGACAACGACCCTCGTGGACGCGCTGACCGGCGGCGGCAGCGACTACGTGACGATCAACGGCGAGCGGCGCCATGTCATGGGCTACATGCGCGACTTCCTGTTCCCGCCCGAGCAGGCGCGAACGCCGATCGGCAGATTGTCAGGCGGCGAGCGCGGACGGTTGATGCTTGCGAGGGCGCTGGCGAAGCCCTCCAACCTGATGGTTCTCGACGAGCCGACCAACGATCTCGACATCGAAACGCTCGATCTCCTGCAGGAGTTGCTCGGCGATTATTCCGGAACGATCCTGATCGTCAGCCACGATCGCGATTTTCTGGATCGTGTCGCGACGTCTGTCATCCTGGGCGAGGGGGATGGCCGTTGGGTGGAATATGCGGGCGGCTATTCCGACATGGTTGCGCAGCGCGGCTATGGTTTAGCCGGTCCGCTCGGCGCGCCAGCGGAGACCGCCGCAGAAGGCATCCAAGAGGCCGGCTGAGCGGGCCGCGCCGAAGCGCAAGATGGGGTTTAACGAGAAACGGGCGCTCGAAACATTGCCCGGTCGAATCGAAAAGCTGCGGATCGACCTCGGCGTGATGGAGCGCAAGCTCGCTGACGCTGACTTTCCTGCCCGTCAGCCTGCTGCGTTCGCGACCGCGACCAAGGCTTACGCCAAATTGCGCGACGAGCTAACTAGGGCTGAAGACGAGTGGCTGGGACTGGAGATGCTCCGCGAGGAGCTCGAGCAGCAATAGGCAACGTCTCAGCTTGAAAATTGCCGGCCTTGCAATCGCTCTAGGAGTTCGATCGCTTCACGCGTGGACAGAGTGACTTCGCGCGATTGAGCGATCAAGTCGTCGATTTCGACGGTCAAACGTCGAAGAAGACGATCCTGCACGGGTCCTTGATGAAAGCCCGTATTGGAGCTCGCGAAACGAGCCTTGGCCATACGTTCTTCCTCCGGGAAAAACCGGATGAGCAAACCGGACGAGCGGAAATCGTTCCACGCAAAAACGAGACATGGACCACGTCGCTCATTGAGCCCCCCGCCGCGGAAACGATTGGGTCACCGCGCGAGTCCAGTCGAGCGTTGACACATGGCGGTAGACGCGCTTTCACTCGTACATCCTCCCGAACGGCGGCGAAGTATTATTCATGTGGCCTTCCAAGGTTATAAGACTGGCAGCAGCCACAATGATTTACTGGGGCGCGTACGAAAAGATTGCGGCCGCTCAGCCGGTTCATAACAACTCGGAACTTGCCGATGAAACGAAAAAACCCGTGGCGCCGAGTGCGAAGCTGGTCTTTACTCACGCGGAACCATTTCTCCAGCCCTTGCTGATCAGAGATCAACGGCTGGAGCTCACGAACCTCAAATTGTGGTTCAAGAATGAGGGGCAGGAGCCGGCGCGTCTCCTGACGCTTGGAACCATGCCAGTTCTCACCGACAAGATCCTGACTCCGGCCGAGGAAGACGAGTTCTTCAAGGTTGCGGCGACGCGGTGGTCCGTCAAAATAGATGGCGCCGTCGAACCCGGTCAAATCATCTCTTTTGCAAGCCAGAACGGCATCGACGATGAGGGCTGGGCGGAGTTTCAGGCGAAACGAAAATACCTGTATGCGTTTCTCGCGGTGACCTATAGGGCGGAAGACGCAAGCGGCCCGAAAGAAATCGTGACGGAAACCTGCGTCTGGTTCGAAAACGCAGACACGAAAACCGTGAACGATTGCCAAAGCAATCACAATCTGGCGGTTCTGCGGGGACAGTGAGCGGGACGGCATAGCCGCCAGCGCACGGAAATCTGGGAGAGGAACATGGCCAGGATGGAGGACGACGCCCTCTTTTCGAACCTGCGCGACAAGCTGTTCACGGCGGTCGTGGGCGACGTCTTGGACAAGATGGGATGGCGGCGCCAATTCCTGCCGCAGGCCATCGGGCCGCTCAAGCCTGAGATGAAGGTGGTCGGCCGCGCGATGCCGGTGCTTGAGGCGGACGTCTTCGAGGAAACCTCTCGCTCGCCAGGCCCTTTGAGCGCCAAGCCGTTTGGGCTGATGCTGGAAGCGCTCGACGACCTTCGCCCGAACGAGGTCTATGTCGCCACGGGCGGGTCGTTTCGCTATGCGGTTTGGGGCGAGCTCATGTCCACACGCGCACGCTATTTGCGCGCCGCAGGGGCTGTTCTCAATGGCTTCGTTCGCGATGCGGACGGGATCGAGTCGCTCGGTTTCCCGACGTTCTCCCGCGGATTGTACGCGCAAGACCAGGGCCCGCGCGGCAAAGTGATCGACTTTCGCACAATCGTCGAAATCGAAGGGGTCCGGATTGCGCCCGGCGATCTGATCTTCGGCGATCGCGAGGGCGTCCTGGTCATTCCCGCCGAAATCGAGGTGGAAGCGATAGAAGCCGCGCTCGCCAAGGCGTCGACCGAGAACAAGGTTGCGACCGCCATTCGAGAAGGCATGGGAGCGCGTGAGGCGTTCGACACCTTCGGCGTCCTCTGAGCGGCGCGGCGCCTGCGATCAATAAAGCAAAGGCCTTTGGATATTGGAGTTTGCGCGACCTGTCCTGTGGGAAGACCGAGGATGGCGTTCAGGGCCATCGCCCGTGCGCTTGACACCCGCCATGACGGACCGCGACGATCGGATCGCTGCGCAGCGCCCGGAGCCGAGACAGCCGTGCAGTCCCCCATCCGCGCTCGCCAGCCGGCGATAGCCGACGACGTCCGCCACCAGGATCGCAGCAATCTTCCGGATTTCGGACGCAAGCCCCGGCCCACGGGCTAAGGCGCGAGCGCCGTCTCGACCAGTTCGACCCAGTAGCTCATCCCGTAGGGCAGAACGGCGTCGTTGAAATCATAAGCGGGATGATGCAGCGTCGCGCTGTCGCCGTTGCCGATGAAGATGAACGCGCCCGGACGGGCCTCGAGCATGAAGGAGAAATCCTCCGCGCCCATGCTCGGCGGGGCGTTCACATCGACATGGGAATCGCCTGCGACCTTGCGGGCGATTTGAGCGGCGAAGTCGGTCTGCGCCGCATGATTGACGGTCGGCGGGTAGCCGCGACGATACTCGACCCGCGCCGTCACGCCGCCTGCCGCGGCGAGACCGCCGGCGATCTCGTGGATTCGCTTTTCGACCATGTCGCGGGTCGCGGCCTTGAGCGTGCGGACCGTCCCGTTGAGCCAGGCCGATTGCGGAATGATGTTGTTGGCCGAGCCGGCCTCGAAGCGCGTGATCGAGACGACGCACGAATCGAGCGGATCGACATTGCGCGAGGCGATGGTCTGCAAGGCGAGCACGATCTGCGCGCCGACCACCACCGGATCGACGCACTGATGGGGCATCGCGGCGTGGCCGCCCTGGCCTTCGATGGTGATCGTGATCTCGTCGGCCGCGGCCATCATCGGTCCCTTGCGCAGTACGAATGCGCCGACCGGCAGCGCCGGCCAGTTGTGCATGCCATAGACCTGCTCGATGCCGAACTGGTCCATGAGCCCGTCGTCGATCATCGCCATCGCGCCCGCGCCGCCCTCCTCGGCGGGCTGGAAGATGACGACGGCGTTGCCGGCGAAGTCGCGCGTTTGCGCGAGGCGCTGCGCCGCGCCGAGCAGCATCGCGGTATGGCCGTCATGACCGCAGGCGTGCATTTTGCCCGGGATCTTCGGAGCGATAGGGGAGGTTGGTCTCCTCTTCGATCGGCAGCGCGTCCATGTCGGCGCGAAGTCCGATCGCGCGCGCGCTCGGCCCCTTGGCGCCGCGAATGACGCCGACCACGCCGGTGCGGCCGATCGCGGTTTTCGACCTCATCGCAGCCGAAGGCGCGCAAGCCGGTCGGCGACAAACTTCGGCGGTTCCCTCGACGTCGTACATGAGCTCGGGGTTTTGATGGATTTCGCGGCGCCAGGTCTGAGCGTCGGCGAACGAGGTCTTCGATGGCGGAGCGGATCGGCATCGGCAGGCGGCTCCTTGCAAACTCCGACAGTTGACGGCGCGGCGGCGCGCGCTGTCAACGCGCGCGGCGCGTCACCGCTTGCGGTGCAGGAGAAAAATCGCCTGATCGCCCAACAGATTCCACGCCCATGGCGAGAATATCGGATGCAGCGGCCGGCCCTTAAGATCGAGCGCGACGCTCTTGTCGATCGTCGCGCCGACCTCGCGCGCCAGCGCGACGAAATCGGCGATCGTGCAGAAATGGATGTTCGGCGTGTCGTACCAGGAATGGGACAGGCTTTCGGTCACCGGCATGCGGCCCGCGAAGGCGACCTGCGCCCGAATGCGCCAATGGCCGAAATTCGGCACCGAAACGATGGCGCGCCGGCCGATGCGCAGCATGTGTTCGAGCACGACGCGAGGCTGGCGCGTCGCCTGCAACGTCTGCGACAGGATCACGTAGTCGAAAGCGTCATCGGGATAGTCGACGAGATCGGCGTCGGCGTCGCCCTGAATGACCGACAATCCCTTGGCGACGCAATCGTTGACGCCGTGCTGCGAGAGTTCGATGCCGCGCCCGTCGACGTCGCGCTCCTCGGCCAGAAGCCGCAGCAACGCGCCGTCGCCGCAGCCGACGTCGAGCACGCGCGACTTGGGCGCGACAAGTTCCGCCACGCGCAAGAGGTCGACGCGCGGCGGAGCGGGGGTTCGGGCAAAGTTCAATCGACGCCTCTGGCGCGCGCGGCCGCGTCGATGAAGCCTTTCGTCGTGTCGATGAGGTCGGGGACGTCGAGCAGGAAGGCGTCATGCCCGCGATCGGTCTCGATCTCGACGAAGGAGACCGAAGCGCCGCCGGCGTTGAGCGCGCGCACGGTGGCGCGCGAGTCGCTCGTCGGAAACAGCCAGTCGGAGGTGAAGGAGACGACGCAGAAGCGGGTCCGCGAGCCTTTGAAGGCGTTCGCGAGCGATCCGCCATAGTCCGCGGCGAGGTCGAAATAGTCCATCGCCCGCGTCATGTAGAGATAGGAGTTCGGATCGAAGCGCTCGACGAAGATCGCGCCCTGGTGACGCAGGTAGGATTCGACCTGAAAATCCGCGTCGAAGGAGAAGGTGCGCGCCGCGCGGTTCTGGAGATTGCGCCCGAACTTGCGATGCAGCGCGCTCTCGGAAAGGTAGGTGATGTGGGCCGCCATGCGCGCGACGCCGAGGCCCTTGCCGGGCCGCGTGCCTTCGACGAGATAGCGCCCGTGCCGCCAATCCGGATCGGCCATGATCGCCTGTCGGCCGACCTCGTGGAAGGCGATGTTCTGCGAGGAATGGCGCGCCGCCGTGGCGATCGGCAGCGCGGCGAAGACGCGATCGGGATAGGTCGCGGCCCATTGCAGCACCTGCATGCCGCCCATCGAACCGCCGGCGACGCAAAGCAGCGTGTCGATGCCAAGATGATCGATGAGCAGCGCCTGCGCCCGCACCATGTCGGCGATCGTCACGATCGGAAAGTCGAGGCCGTAGGGCTCGCCTGTTTCCGGGTTGAGGGAAGCGGGGCCGGTCGAGCCCATGCAGCCGCCGAGGACATTCGAGCAGATGACGAAGAACCGGTCGGTGTCGAACGGCCGGCCGGGGCCAACCATCGTCTCCCACCAGCCCGGGCGGCCGGTGACCGGGTGCGGATTGGCGACGTGCTGGTCGCCGGTCAGAGCGTGACAGAGGAGAATGGCGTTGGATTTCGCCGCATTGAGAGCGCCATAGGTCTGGTAGGCGATGGTCAGCGGCGCCAAGGCCGCGCCCGAATCCATCCGCAACGGCGCATCGGAACCTAGGCGCAGCGTGAGGCTATCCGGCGAAACGGATTGCGTGGCTGCGTCGTGCAGAAGTGCCCGACGTCCCCCAACGATAAGCCCTTCCTGACAAACTGTTCTCTTTGTCGAACAGATCGTTTGTTATAGAGGAAGGACCGGAAGATGCAAGCTCAACGTCGGGGCGGAGACCGCCCGGCCGCGAAGCCGCAGCTTCGCTAGCCTTTCAAATAAAGGCAAATAAACGAAAGCAAACGAAAATAAACGTAAGTAAATTTGCTTTCTTTTACTTATCGTTTATTTTTTGGGATCGAGCCTTTTCAATGGGTTACGGCCGATTTAAACTAAAAAAGTTTCCCCTCTCCGAAGCTTCCCGAGCGAGCCGTCTCACGCATGTTTCCAGCTCGATTTTTCCCCTTCCGGGCCCGTCCTGCGATAACGCGGGCCGACCCCCCGACTAAGGCAACGTATACCACGGTTTCTGTTTCCCGTAAATGAATTGCAGGCTGTCCATAGCGTGAGCAATTGGTTGAGTGGAGAAGGGAACTGACGGCGCTGAAACGTCATGGCCGGGCTTGTCTCGGATATCTACGTATTTGTGAGGTGAAAAAGGGAGAAAGCTTGGACGGCAAGCGTTTTTCTTAGAAAACTTTGCGCGGAAGGACGTCCGCACTCGTCATTGAGCGGGCGCCGGCGTGGATGGCCGGGTCAAGCCCGGCCAGGACGATAGAGCCTCCAAGGCCCAGCCGGCGATGGCGCTTCAGCGCCAGAACAGGTCCCCTTTTCCACTCAGCCAATCGGTAGCGCTAGAGTAGCAAAATTGCGTCGGCCTCAGGCGGGGGCGCCTTCCTCCTCACGGCTTGGGAAGCCTCATAGCGGACAGCCTAATTCTCTTCGTCGGTGAGGCTTTCAGTCGCCTGTTGCTCCAGCTCCTTGACGATCGCGTCGCCCATTTCGCTTGTCGACACAGTTGCCTCCCCTTCGCCGCGGATGTCGGCGGTTCGGAACCCGGCGGCAAGCACGCCGGCGATGGCCGCGTCCAGCCGATCGGCGGCGGTGTGGAGCCCGAACGAATAGCGCAAAGCCATGCCGAACGACCCGATCATCGCGATCGGATTGGCGATTCCCTTGCCGGCGATGTCGGGCGCCGATCCGTGGACCGGCTCATAGAGCGCCTTGCGCCGGCCGCTCTTCGGATCGACGTCGCCGAGCGAGGCGGAGGGCAGCATGCCAAGCGAGCCGGTCAACATCGCCGCGACATCGGACAGCATGTCGCCGAACAGATTGTCGGTGACGATGACGTCGAATTGCTTGGGCGCGCGGACAAGCTGCATGCCAAGCGCGTCGGCGAGCTGGTGCTCGAGCTTGACGTCGGAAAACTCGCGCTTGTGCAGAGCGGTCATCACCTCGTTCCACAAGACGCCCGACTTCATCACGTTGCGCTTTTCCGCCGACGTGACCTTGTTGCCGCGGTTGCGGGCGAGTTCGAAGGCGGTGCGCCCGATCCGCTCGATTTCGTAGGTGTCGTAGACC
Source organism: uncultured Alphaproteobacteria bacterium (assembly GCA_963756955.1). GTDB lineage: Bacteria > Pseudomonadota > Alphaproteobacteria > Rhizobiales > Beijerinckiaceae > Roseiarcus. The sequence continues at coordinate 64,456 of CAVWPU010000041.1, read as the reverse complement.
TGGGTGTCGATTGCACGCTTTTGACCGTTGCCGAGGTCCTTGATCTCTTTGGGCTCGCCGAAATAGACGCCGCCGGTCAGCTCGCGCACGATCATGATGTCGAGCCCCTCGACAATTTCAGGTTTGAGCGACGAAGCCGAAGCGAGCGCCGGATAGCAGATCGCCGGCCGCAGATTGGCGTACAGGCTGAGGTCCTTGCGCAGACGCAGAAGCCCCGCCTCGGGGCGAACGTCATAGGGGACGCCATCCCATTTCGGACCGCCGACGGCCGCCAAGAAGATCGCGTCGGCCGCATGCGCGAGCGCCATGTCCGAGTCGCTGATCGCCTTCCCATGTTTGTCGTAAGCGCCGCCGCCGACCAAGCCTTTCTCGACCTCGAAACTTGGCGACGCCCTCGCTATTGAAGTGATCGATAATCTTCTCGAGTTCGGCCATAACTTCGGGGCCGATGCCGTCGCCAGGAAAGAGCAGGAGCTTGAAAGTCGCCATGGTCCGTCACGTATGTCAGGGGAATGCGAGGCCGTGTGCTAGACGATTTCATAGTCGCGCGAAAGCCTGACCTGGCCGCGATCCGGCGCGGAATCTTGTCATTCCCGCGCACGCGGGAATCGAGAGCCTCGCTGGATGCCCGCTTTCGCGGGCATGACAAGTGAGCGGTTGAGCGCGACCCCATGACCACAGTGAACAGCGCCGCCGCTGACGCCTTCATCCAGCGTTTGCCGCAAGGCAATTTCCTTCTACCTGGTTCACGGGCTCGACGAGGGGCTCACGCACGAACGGGTGAAAGCGATCGTTCGCAGCCGCATCGGCGACGACACCGACCCGATGCGGCTCGTGCGCCTCGAGGGCGACGCCATTGCGCGCGATCCGGGCGCGCTCGCCGATGAGGCCTATGCGATCTCGATGTTCGGGGGGAATCGCGTGATCTGGATCGACGCGCAGGGACGCGATCTCCTGCCCGCGCTCGAGCCCCTGTTCGCCCGGCCGCCGACCGATTGCACGATCGTCGTCAAGGCCGGACAACTCAAGAAGGGAACGGGCCTGCGCGGCGCGTTCGAAAGTTCGGCGGCGCGAGCGTCGATCGAGTGCTATTCGGACGATGCGGGCGCGCTCGAATCGCTCATCGATGCGGAAGCCCGCGCTGCGGGTCTCGCGATCGCGCCCGATGCGCGCGCCGCGCTCGTCCATATGGTCGGCGCCGACCGCCGAACGACGCGCGGCGAGATCGCCAAACTGATGCTCTACGCGCAGGGACAATCGCAAATCACGGCGGAGGACGTGGAGGCGATCGTCGCGGACGCAGCCCCGTCCAACCTCGACGAAGTCATCGACCACGCGTTTGCTCAGCGACCTGCCCGCGGTCGAGACGTCGGCCGCCCGGTTTTTCCACGACGGGGGCGACGCCGACTATCTGATGATCCGGCTGGTGGCGCGATTGACGCTTCTGCACCGGCTGAGACTCGAAATGGATCAGGGCCGGCCATTCGAAGCCGCATGCCAGGCTTTGTTCGTAAAGCTGCCGATGGCGGCGCGCCGCGCTTTGGCCAAACAGGCCGAGCGCTGGACCACGGAATCGCTCGCCCAGCGGCTCCCCGCGATCCGGCTGGCCAGCGCCCGCGTTCGCACTGAAACGCAGCTCGCCGAAGTTCTGGCGACCCGCGCGCTGTGGGCGCTCGCGTCGGGGAGGCGGGCGAGGCGGTGAGGCGCCGTCGGCGCGTCAGTTGCGCGGAAAGAGAAATCTTGGCAAAGTGTCCTTTATAAGAGACAGTCACATGTTGGAAGTCGGCAGACTTGGGTTTTTGTCGCTTGGTTTGGTGGGCTGCCGGATCGTCAGGCGCGGGCCCGCATCACAGCTCGAATCCGCGCTCTATCGCTGGGCAATCCGGGCGACGTAAAGCCGGTGGGTAGTGGAGTGTCGGAGATGCGGATCGATTACGGTCCGGGCTATCGGGTCTATTTCGTCGGACGCGGCGCTGCAGTCGTGGTCCTGCTCTGCGGCGGCGACAAACGAAGCCAGGACCGCGACATCGCGCGCGCTCTCGAACTGGCGAAAGAGGTTTGAAGGACGAGATGACGCGCTTCACCAGCCCTTGGGACGCAGCCGATTCCTTGGAGACCAAGGAGGACATTGCCGCCTACTTGGACGCAGTGCTCGAGGACGGCGACCCTGATTTGCTGAAAGCGGCTCTCGGCGACATCGCCCGCGCGAAAGGCATGACGGAGATTGCCCAGGCCGCCGGTCTCGGCCGCGCCAATCTGTACAAGGCGCTATCGCCAGAGGGCAACCCGGAGTTTGCAACCGTCGCGAAGGTCTTGAAGGCCCTCGGCCTCCGCCTTTCCGTGGCCGCTTAATGCGCCCCCTACGACTTTAGCCCAGGATTTGTTGTGGCGACGGGCGAATTGCTCATGGGACAAGATCAGCTCAGTTTCTGATTTTCATCAAGGTCGATTTGGCTCTTTTAGCTTTAGCTGTGGACTCTCCTTTCTGTCATGGCCGGGCTTGACCCGGCCATCCATGAGAACACGGTACCCTGTTCGTAAGCCTCTGAACTGACGGAAGTCTAAGGGCCCAGAGATTGCAGCGGCGCCGCGTGGATGGCCGGCACAAGGCCGGCCATGACGGCTTTGCCGATACTCAAACCCACCACGCACAGCTAACGCTGCCATCTTGTCCGTCGAATTTCCTCTGCAGCCCATGCAAAGACAAAACAAATATTTGTCGCATTTGCCAATTTAAAATCATTCTAAATTGAAATCATTCTAAATGAGCTGTCCGCATGAAGCGTGCCCGCAATGATTGTCGCCTTATAGAAATCCGGGATCAAATAGGGGACGGTGTGGCCGATCCCGCCCGCGATCGTCATGAGCCCGCAAACGAGACCGCGCAGGTAGGGCGCGCCACGGCCCGAGATCTTGCCGTCGTCGGCCAAGGCTTCCGCGAAGCCGTATCGGCTGCGGCCAAAGTCATGCTCGGCGGCGGGCTCGTCCTCGCGACCGGCATCATGAACGGAAACGCCGGCTAGTGACGGTCTGAGCGGCGGGCATGTCCGCGATCGCGGGCGACGCGCCGTCCGCATGTCTGATTTGATCTCGCACCAAGGAAGAGAGCAAGGCCATGCACATGGCGACTAGCGTGAAATACGATCGAACCACGATCTCTCTGCATTGGATAACGGCAGGGCTTGTGGTTGTCCTGTGGATTATCGGCCAGACCGCCGACTGGTTTCCGGACGGGCCCATCAACACAGATTACTGGTCGATCCATGTAGTACTAGGTTTCGCTTTAGCGGGCGTGATCGCTTGTCGGATTTTTTGGCGGAACTCCGGCGGTCGCCGCTTACCCCCGGCTGATGCGGGCGTTCTTCACGCGGTGGCGGCGGCGACTCATTACGGTCTCTATCTCCTGTTGCTGGTTGTCATCGTATTGGGAATCACCAACGCCTTCGTTCGCGGATACAATCTGTTCGACCTCGTGAGCCTGCCGCAGATTGGCGACCGGGACATGCGCAAACCCATTACCAACTGGCACGGTTTGACTGCGAACCTCTTGCTAGGGTTGGCGGGTCTCCATGCCGCGGCTGCGTTATTTCACCACTATATCATCCAGGACAGCGTGCTCGCGCGTATGGCCCCGACCCGTGATGCTCGATGACAGAATGGAAGCTCCCGATTTGCCGGAGGCGCGTGCTTACCCGAACTGAGTGAGCCTGCGGCAGAAGTCGTCGAGCTGGTCGAAATCGCGGAAGGCGATGCGAATCTCGCCGGTCTCGCCGCTGTGGCGAATTGTCACTTTCGTGCCCAGTTCGAGGCTGAGCTTTTTCTGTAGCGCCGCCGTGTCGGCGTCGACGGGCGCGGCCCCTCGCCGCGGGCGGCTCGTCTTGCCGGAATTTTCGCCGAGGCGCTCGATGTCTCTCACCGTCAGGCCCTCGGCGACGATGCGGTTGGCCACCGCATTCGGATCGGCGACGGCGAGCAGAGCGCGCGCATGGCCCGCCGAAATCTGCCCGCCCGCGAGCAGGCTCCGCGTATGTTCGGGCAGGTTGGTCAGACGGAAGGTGTTGGCGACATGGCTTCGGCTCTTGCCGACCACGCGGGCGATGTCGCCATGCGAATAGCCATAAATCTCGCCGAGCTGGGCGTAGCCTGCGGCCTCTTCGAGCGCGTTGAGGTCGGCCCGCTGCACGTTTTCGACGATGGCGATTTCGAGCGCTTCGCGGTCGCCGGCCTCGACGATGATGACCGGGATCTCGTGCAGCCCCGCCCGCTGCGCGGCCCGCCAGCGCCGCTCGCCGGCGATGATCTCGTAAGCGTCCGCGACGCCGGAAATTGCGCGAACGATGACCGGCTGGATGATCCCGCGCTCCTTGATGGAGGCGGTGAGTTCGTCGAGTTCCGCATCGTCGAAGCGCTTGCGCGGATTGCGCGGATTGGGGCGCAGGAACTCGATCGGCGTCTGGCGCGCGGCGCGCGAAACCTCGGCATGCGGCGCGTTCGCCCCGCCCAGCAAGGCCGCGAGGCCGCGCCCAAGGCGGGGCCGGTTTTCGGTGCGGGCGGCTGAATCTTCGGCCATGGCTTGTCTTTCGGTGTTTGAAGCCCGGTTGATCAGGCGGCGCGCCAGAGCGCCTCGCGACGAATGACCTCGGACGCGAGCTTGAGATAGGCTTGGCTGCCGGCGCATTTCAGATCGTAAAGCAGCGCCGGCTTGCCGTGCGAAGGCGCTTCGGACAGGCGCACGTTGCGGGGAATGACGGTCTCGTAGACCTGATCGCCCATATAGGCGCGCACATCCGCGACCACCTGGCCGGCGAGGCTGTTGCGGGGGTCGTACATGGTCAGCACCACGCCATGTATGGTTAGCGCCGGGTTAAGGGTGCTGCGCACCTGCTCGACTGTCGTCAGGAGTTGCGACAGGCCCTCGAGCGCGAAGAATTCGCATTGCAGCGGGACGACGACCGCATCGGCGGCGGCGAGGGCGTTGATCGTGAGGAGATTGAGGGACGGAGGACAGTCCACCAGGACATAAGTGACCCGCTCCGGATCGTTCGCGCTCGCGGCGCCATAAGCGCGGAGCGCATTTCGAAATTTGTAGGAGCGATCGGAATGGCCAGCGATTTCGAGCTCGACCCCGAGCAGATCCATGGTGGAGGGCGCAATGGTCAGGCGCGGCACCGAGGTGGGAATGACGACGTCGCGCAAGGACTTTTCGCCGACCAGCATGTCGTAGCTCGAGGTCACCCGGGCGCTGCGATTGATGCCGAGGCCGGTGGACGCGTTGCCCTGGGGATCGAGATCCACGATGAGCACGCGCTCGCCGATCGCGGCCAGCGCGGTGCCGAGGTTGATGGCGGTTGTCGTCTTGCCGACGCCGCCTTTCTGGTTGGCCATGGCGAGAACGCGGGGACGCGCCGCGCCGTCGGGCTCGCGAACGAGGGACTCGGCTTGGGTCTCGATCATCGGGTTTCAGCCTTGGCGGATCCGCAGGATCGCGGCCTTCGGGTTGACGACGCTCTGAAGCGTTTCGATCGCATAAGCCGAGGCCTCAGGCAGCGCCGCAATCTGGTCCTTAGCTGATTCGCCGCGCGGAAACACGGCAATGGCGCCGCGCTCCATCCATGGTCTCGCCAATTCGAGAGTCAGCGGCAAGGGGGCGAAGGCCCGCGCGGTGACGGCGTCCACAGGTCCGAGGGTTTCGGGCTCGATTGTCTCGACGCGAACGGGGTGAATCACAGCCGCCGCCCCGGTGGCGCGGACCGCTTCGCGCAGGAAGGCGCATTTCCGCCCGTCGCTCTCGATGCAATGGACGATGGCGCCGGGAACGTCCGCAAGCTGGATGGCGATGACCAGGCCGGGAAAGCCGGCGCCGGAGCCCATGTCGATCCAGCGTTTGGCGCTCCGGCGCGAGGGCCGAGAGCTGGGCGGAATCGGCGATGTGGCGGGTCCAGACCGACGCGAAAGTCGGGTTGGAGATGAGGTTGATCTTATGCCGCCAGCGGTCGAGCAGGGCGACGAAGGTCGCCAGGCGCTCCTCTGTTTCACGTGAAACAGGCACGAGGCGCAGAGCCTCACGGCGATCGTCTGCAAGCTGGTCGGCCGCAGGGTCTTTTGACGGCGGCCGGCTCACGTCCCCGCCGGAAGCCGACTCGCGGCTGGCGGACCGCTCGGCCTTGCGCGCATGCGCGGCGATGAGCGCCAAGGCCGCCGGCGTGACGCCTTCGATGCGGCGGGCCTGTCCAAGGCTCACGGGGCGGACGGCGATGAACTTCTGCTTGATCTCGTTGGAGAGCCCCGAGAGCCGGCCATAGTCGAGGTCGGCGGGCAGGGTCGCCAGATCGTCGCGGCGGTAGCGGGCGACATCCTCGGCCTGGCGATCAAGATAAACCGAGTATTTCGCGTCCGCTTCGAGGCGGCGCACAAGATGAGCTGGAATATTGGCAAGTTCAGGCCAGACGCGCGCAAGAATAGCGAGCGGGAACTGGGCTTGCGCCGCGAGCTCGAAGGCCGAGCGGCGCGCCCCGTCGCGATTGACCGTGAGGCCGTGCGCCTCAAGCTCGCGCGGCGTGGCGGTCGCGGCGTGGAGCATCGCCCGCGCCTGCCTCAGTTCGTCGCTGAGCTGACTATAGGCGCGCGCCCGCTCGAGCCCGACGCAGCCGAGCGCGATCCCCTTCGCCGTCAGCCGCTCGTCGGCATTGTCGGCGCGCAGCGACAGCCGAAACTCGGCGCGCGAGGTGAACATGCGATAGGGCTCGGTGACGCCGTGGGTGGTGAGATCGTCGATCATCACGCCGAGATAGGATTTGGCGCGGTCGAACGTCGTCAGCGCCTGGCCGCCGGCCTTGCGCGCGGCGTTGATGCCCGCAACGACGCCCTTGGCCGCCGCTTCTTCATAGCCGGTCGTGCCGTTGATCTGTCCGGCCAGGAACAGGCCGCCGAGCCGGCGCGCCTCAAGCGTCGGATCGAGGCCGCGCGGGTCGATGTAATCATATTCGATCGCATAGCCGGGGCGGAGGATGCGCGCCTGCTCAAGGCCCGGAATGGTCGCGACGAGCGCGCGCTGCGTCGCTTCGGGCAGCGAGGTCGAAATGCCGTTCGGGTAGACGGTCGGATCGTCGACGCCCTCCGGCTCGAGAAAAATCTGGTGGCTGTCGCGATCCGCGAACCGGATCACCTTGTCCTCGATCGAGGGACAATAGCGCGGGCCGCGCCCGGAGATTGCGCCCGAATAGACGGCGGAGCGATGCGCGTCGGCCTGGATGATGCGGTGGGTCTCGGCGGTCGTGCGGGTGATGTGACAGGGGAGCTGCGGCGCCGTGACCGAATGCGTCATCGAGGAGAAGAATTCCGGCTCCGGATCGCCGAGCTGGATTTCGAGCTGCGCCCAGTCGATCGTCGAGCCGTCAAGGCGGGGCGGCGTTCCGGTCTTGAGCCGCCCGAGCGCGAAGCCGGCCGCATCGAGGCTTTGGGCGAGCGAGACCGAGGGCGCGTCGCCAAAGCGCCCGGCCGGCGTGCGCTGGTCGCCGAGATGGATCATGCCGCGAAGAAGGTGCCGGTGGTCAGGACGACGGCGCCGCAAGCGATGGCGCGGCCGTCAGCGAGCGCAATTCCAGTGACGGCGCCGGCGTCGGATTCAATCCGAGCGGCCTCCCCTTCGATCACGCTCAGATTTGCGGTTTCGTTGATCAACTGCTGCATGGCGCGCCGGTAAAGCTTGCGGTCGGCCTGGGCGCGGGGGCCCTGGACGGCCGGCCCTTTGCGGCGGTTGAGGACGCGGAACTGGATGCCCGCGGCGTCCGCGGCGCGGGCCATCACGCCGTCGAGCGCATCGATCTCGCGCACCAGATGGCCCTTGCCCAAGCCCCCGATCGCGGGGTTGCAGGACATTTCGCCGATCGTCGCGAAGCGATGGGTGACGAGCGCGGTGCGTGCGCCGAGCGCGCGGCCGCGGCCGCGGCTTCGCATCCCGCATGGCCGCCACCGATGACAATGACGTCAAATTTCATGGGCGTTTGTTTCACGTGAAACATGCGACGACGGCCGATCCTATTTCCCGACGCACAATCGCGCAAAAATCTCTCCGAGCACGTCTTCAACGCCGATCCGTCCCGACAATCTGGTCCATTGCGAAGGCCGCGCGACGCAGATCCTCGGCGATCAGTTCTGGCTCCGCCGCGTCCGGCGCGAGCGCCAAGACCAGGGCTTGGCGCGCGTCCTGAAAACCGCGCCGATGCCTTTCAAGCGTCAACAAAGCCGGCTCACGCGAGGACATCCGCTCTTCGGCCAGATCGGCAATGACGTCAAGCAGCCGGTCAATCCCGGCTCCCGTTTTTGCCGATATCGCGAGTTCTGAGGGCTTTGGCGGGAGGTCGGCCTCGTCGAGATCGGTCTTGGTCCGCACGGCTAAGGTCGGAGTTCCCATGCTCGGCCGGGCCTGGACCTCCCCGCCGTCACTGAGCCACAGCATCAGGTCCGCGCTCTCGGCTCTGCGGCGCGCTCGCGCCACGCCCTCCTGTTCGATCGGATCAGGGCTCTCCCGAATGCCCGCGGTGTCGACGAGAATCACCGGATACCCGCGAAGATCGAGAAACACTTCGATCAGATCGCGCGTCGTTCCCGGGATGGGCGAGGTGATCGCGACATCCCGCCCCGCCAGAGCGTTCATCAGCGTCGACTTGCCGACATTGGGCGGTCCGGCGATCACCACGGTAAAGCCGTCACGGAGGCGCTGTGCCGAATTCGGCAGTCGCGAGCGCACGGTCAACCCGCTCGATGGCCTCGCGCGCCGCGTCCTTTACCGCTATCAAGCGTAAAATCGGAGGCGTCCTCCACGTCGGTGAAATCGATCTGCGTTTCGACGGCCGCCATGGCCTGAAGAAGGCTTGTCCGGATCGCATCACATTCGCGGCTCAGCGCCCCGCCCGCGATGTTTTGGGCCTGTCGCCGCTGCGCCTCCGTTTCGGCTTCGACCAGATCGGCGAGCCCTTCCACCTCGGAAAGATCGATCTTGCCGTTCATGAACGCGCGCCAGGCGAACTCGCCGGGCTCGGCTGGACGCAGGCCTGGAATAAGGGCCAGCGCCCGAACCACAGCGGACGTGACCGCCCGCCCGCCGGTGACGCTGATCTCCGCCATGTCCTCGCCGGTGAAGCTGCGCGGCGCCTGGAAACGGGTGATCAACGCCCGGTCGAGCGGCTCTTGCGATTGAGGGTGCCTTAGCGTTCGCAAGATTGCGCGCCGCTCGGGAAACTCGGCCCCTGGCGCGAAGTGTCTTCAAGCGCCTTCGAACAGCCGGGACCGGATAGGCGCAGGACGGCGATCGCGGCTCGGCCGGCGCCGGACGCGAGCGCGAAGATCGTGTCGTGATCGTTGGCGAACATGGACGGTCGCTCTGAAGCAACGCGTTCAAATTGAAACGCGGCCGCCCCTCCTGTCATTCCCGCGCAAGCGGGAATCCAGAGTGTTGGCAAAGGCTCGCTGGATGCCCGCTTTCGCGGGCATGACAGACGACGGCGTTGGCTGATAGCACTTTGTGCTCGCCCAGACGATCGGTGAGGGAGCGTCAGTCTCGCGTCGGACCGGCGGCCGGCAATTCGCTGACCGCGCCGCCGGAACGGGCGGGGGCGGCCGTCGCCTGCTTCCATTGCGGCGTGCATACGACATATTGGTCCGCAATCGCCTCGTGATCGCCCTGCTTCTCGCGCTGGAAATATAAGATAGCAAATGCTGAGCGCGCCGGTGCGATTATCGACGCGAAACACGCCGCCTTCCTGCTCGTGACGCGTCGCGATGAGCCCATAGTCGCCGGGGTCCTGCTTGGTCGCGCCGTCCCCGCTGCGATAGCAGGAGGTGACGCCGAACGCGCCCGGGCCGACATCGGCTCGCCCCGGATTGTGGGCGAACTGGCAGGCGATGACGTCGCCCGACAATTTGTCGAGGCGATAGACCAGCGACAGGTTGATTTGCGGCGCGGCGAGAAACTCATATTGGCCGGCGGCGGCGCCGCTCGCAAAAAGGCAGGCGGCGATCGCCGCAATCCCAAAACCTGAAGCTTTCCCCGACATGGCCGACCTCTGCGAAGCGCAAATCACGTGAGGTCACCATGGCGCCGAGCGTCTTCACAAATCGTTAAGGTTAACGCTCAATCAAAGATCACGCCGTCAAAATCTCTTTGCTCGCGACGGTCGAGTTGGCCTTGAGCCGATAGACAATGGGCACGCCGGTCGCGAGCTCCATCGTCGGAATGGTCTCCGGCGTCAGCCGGTCGAGCACCATGACCAGAGCGCGCAGAGAGTTGCCATGCGCCGCGACCAGCACGCGCTTGCCGTCAAGCACCGGGGGCAGGATGTTCTGGCAATAATAGGGAAGCGCGCGCGCCACCGTATCCTTCAGGCTCTCGCCGCCGGGCGGATTGATGTCGTAACTGCGCCGCCAAATGTGGACCTGCTCCTCGCCCCATTTCTTGCGCGCGTCGTCCTTGTTGAGCCCGGCAAGATCGCCGTAGTCGCGTTCATTGAGGGCCTGGTCCCGCTTTTCCGGCAGGCCGGTTTGCCCCATCTCGGCGAGCGCCAGGCTCAGGGTGCGCTGGGCGCGGATGAGGGCCGAGGTGAAAACGAGGTCGAAGGCGATTCCATGCGCCTTCATTCTTTGCCCGGCCGCCTTGGCCTCCTCGACTCCGGCGGGGCTCAGATCCACGTCCCGCCAGCCCGTGAACAGGTTTTTCAGGTTCCATTCGCTCTGGCCGTGGCGCAACAGGACGAGGAGACGATCGGCGGGCATGGGCATTCGCCTTGGGTTGAGATCGGGCGGCTGTTAAAAGCATGGCGCATCGGCGGCGCCAACCGGAAACCGCCGCGGCTCACTCGGAATGGCGCTCTCGCCGGGCGCTGGGCGCCAGAGCCGGTTTGAGCGGCGGCAAGCGCGCCCGCGCGACCGCACGGACGGCGACGCGGCGCGGAACCTGCTTGATCGCCTCGACAATGTGGACCCCAGCGAACGGCAATCCGACTGCGCCTCCGACGCGCTCGATTGTCGTCGCCGACCGCATCATGAAGGGACGGGCGATTGGCGGCGCATGAAGCGCCTCGCCCCAGAAGACGGGCGAGAATTCCGCGCGTTGAAGCAGGTCGCGCAGCTGCGATTTCGAATAGGGCAGGCCCTGTCCGTAAGGCGTGCTGTCGGTGCGCGCCCAGACGCCCCGGCGGGAGGGCGCAATCACGATCATGCGTCCCTCGGGCGCGGTGATGCGCCACAATTCCTCGAGCAGCGCGTCCGGTCGATCGGCAGCCTCCAACGCGTGAGCAAGCAGCAGCCGGTCGATGGAGCCGTCGGGCAGCGGCAACATTTGCGCATCCACCAGCGCCGTCGCGCAACGCCCGATTTCCGGCCATACCGCGACGCCCTGTTCCGCGGGCATTAAGGCCAGGCATCGGCGAGCGCCGTCGCGGAATCGTTCGAGGTATGGCGTCCCGTAACCCACCGCAGCAATGGAAAGGCCGATGCTGCTGCTCCAACGCTCGCGGATCACGCGCCCGATCAGCCTGCGAGCAACCCCGCCGAGGGGCGAGCTGTAAAAGCTCTGCAAACTGAGGACGTCGAGGGGCATCGATATCGGCCGGACGGGGGCGATGACTTTGAACGACCCATAGATCTTTCGCAATGCGTCAGAAAGCGCGCGCGACTCCATACAGAGAAGAGAGAGAGAGAGACAGCGGCCGGCCGCTTGGCTATACAGACGGCGCGCGGTCTGCGCGCGTTGGGCTAAGCGCCGCGCAAAGCCCCTCAGAACCGAAATCGCCGAGCCACGCCCCATGACGATGAGCGTTCATCAGTATCTTTGTCTCACCGATAATTACGGCGCCCTGATCCACGATTCGACGACGGGCGCGACCGCCTGCGTCGACGTGCCGGAAGCGGGCGCCACCATCTCCGCATTGGCGGAGCGGGGCTGGGGTTTGACCGACATCTTGATCACCCATCATCACGCCGACCACATTCAGGGCGTTCCGGACGTCAGGGCGAAATTCCCAAACGCGAAGGTGTGGGGTCCGGCCAAGGACGCCGCGCGAATCCCTTTCCTCGATCGCCAGGTGAAGGAGGGGGACACAGCCCAGGTCGGATCGCTGAGAGCGAAAGTCATCGAAACCCCTGGGCATACGCTCGGTCATATCGCCTACCATTTCGAGAACGACGATGTCGCCTTCTGCGGCGATACGCTGTTCTCGCTCGGTTGCGGGCGTGTGTTCGAAACGCCGCTTGCGGTCATGTGGAGTTCGCTGGCTAAGCTTGCCGCCCTTCCCGGCGAGACGCAGATCTATTGCGGGCACGAATACACAGAGGCGAATGGACGGTTCGCCATCACCATCGAACCTGACAATCGCGTTCTGAAGGCTCGGATCGAGGAGATCGCGCGGCTGCGCGCCGAACGACGTCCGACTGTGCCGACGACGATTGCCGCCGAGCTTGCCGCCAATCCATTTTTACGCGTGGAGGAGCCGGCGGTTCAGGCCGCGGTCGGCATGGGCGGCGCGGAGCCTGCGGCGGTGTTTGGGGAGTTGCGCGGGCGCAAGGACCGATTTTAAGGCGTGTCGGTCTTCTTGGCCAAGGATTCAAGCCGCTTTTGCATGTCGGACAGCTGATTGCGCAATTGGTCGATGTCTTCCTCGGAATTCACCTTCTTGAGCGCCGATTCCGTCGCCGGGGTCGCGCCAGCAAATGGCGAGAACATCGCCAGCGCTTGATTGAACGCGGCGAAATTCTTTTTCGTCAATTCCTGCAAGGCGGCGAAGGAGCCGGCGGTGAACGCCTCCGGACCAAACATCCGGCTTGCGGCTTCGCGCATCTGCTGTTGCTCGCCCGAAAAGCGGTCGATCGAGAATTCCAGATAGCTCGGCAATATGGCCTGCATGCTGTCGCCATAAAAGCGGATCAGTTGACGCAGGAAGGTCGTCGGCAGCAGCGACTGCCCTTCAATTCCCTCCTGCTCGAAGATGATCTGGGTGAGAACCGAACGTGTGATGTCATCATTGGTTTTGGCGTCAAAAACCACGAAGTCCTCGCCCGCCTTCACCATTTTCGCCAAATCGGCCAGGGTCACGTAAGCGCTCGACGCCGTATTATACAAGCGACGATTGGCGTACTTCTTGATCGTAATCGGAGTGGAGTTGGAGTTCGCCATGTCGTTGCCGATCCCAGAGTGACGCCGACCCGCAGGTCAACACAAGATAGGCGTTTTTTGCGCTGCCAGGAACCTTTTTTTGCGCCGCAACCTACGCCTGCCCCTCAACCAAATCTGGATCAATGCAGACCTGCCCCAGGTGTCATCGAAGTGGGGCAATCGAGAGACGCACACGACACGGCCGGCCGCCGGACAGGTGCGAGGTCGCTATTAAGCCAAAGTGTTAGGAGTTAAGTGACTTAAGCGTCGCCATCGAAGTGAACGGGGATATCTTGAATATACGAGTCTATCCTGGGGTTTGATCGGTCCGCTTCTTGTTGTTGCTTTCCAAGCGCTGTTGACCCTTAAGCCCGCGACCCGTTGGTGAAGTCAGCCCTATGCGTCTTCAGCCGCCGGCAGCAGCCCGCCAAGTCGATCGAATGCGCCCAAAGGCCGACGCTCGGGGCTTGCAGGGCGCGTCGCACAGACACGCCTTGCGACAATGACAACGAGGCGATGACCGTCGAACCGAGGCCGCCCCTTTGACTGAGGCCGACGAGCGGGTCGAAACGTTCCTCACCCCGCGGGACTGGCTGCGGTATGCGGTGGGCCGCTTCCTCTCCGCCGGTCTCGCATTCGGTCACGGCGCGACAACGGCGCTGGACGAGGCCGCCTTTCTCATCCTCGAGGGTCTGGGCCTGCCGATCGACATGCTCGACCCCTTTCTCGACGCCAGACTCCTGCGCGCGGAGCGGGAGCGACTTGACCACCTGATGGAGGCCCGCTCGACGACGCGCAAGCCCGCCGCCTATCTTGTCAACCGCGCCTACATCAAGGGCGTGCCTTTCTATGTCGACGAGCGCGTCATCGTCCCGCGCAGCCTCATCGGCGAACTCACTGATGACCGCTTTCGTCGATGACAACGCGCTGATCGGCGATCCTGAGGGCGTCGCTTCAGTGCTCGACCTCTGCACAGGGGGCGGTTCGCTCGCAATTCTTGCCGCCCAAGTCTTCCCCAATGCGCGCATTGATGCGGTCGAACTCTCGCCAGGCGCGCTCGAAGTCGCCGAGCGCAACCTTGAAGAGCATGGGCTTCAAGACCGCATTACGCTGAAGCGTGGCGACCTGTTTGCGTCCGGTCAAAGGCGAACGCTTCGATCTGATCCTGACGAACCCCCCTTATGTCGACGCAGCGACAATCGCGCGACTTCCCGCCCGAATATGCGGCCGAGCCGACGCTCGCGCATGCAGGGGGAGCGGACGGACTGGATATCGTGCGCCGGATCCTGAGCGAGGCGCCCAAACATCTGACGGCGAAGCGGGACGCTGTTTGCGAGGTCGGCGGCGCCCGCGCGCTGCTCGAGCGTGAGTTCCCGCATCTGCCGTTTGTCTGGCTCGACACCGAAGACACGTCCGGCGAAGTGTTTCTTTTGCGCGCCGCCGATTTCGGCTCGGCGAAGCCGGGGGCAAAGGGCAAGCGCTAACGTCTTAAGTCCGCCGCCTTCGCGCATCGTCGCGCGCATCGCGGCGCGCAGATCGTCGATCGGGGCCAGCCGCCGCTCGCGCTCGACATGCCAGAAGGTCCAGCCGTTGCAGGCGGGCAGCCCTTGCACCAGCGCGCCGATCTTGTGGATCGAGCCGACGGCGGGACCTGCGGCAAGCGCGCCATCGGCCCGCACCAGCGCGCTATGGCGCCGCCCCGCGTCGACCAGCTGTTCGCCCGGGCGCGCCAGTCCGGCCTCGACCACGCTCGAAAACGCCACGCGCGGCTCGCTGCGGCGCGTCGGCGCGATTGCGAGCGCCGCGTTCGGGCAACGGCTCGACCGCGTCGATCCGCTTTCGCGCCGCTTCGGCGTAAGCCGGATCCCGCTCGAGGCCGATGAACGACCGGCCCGAGCCGCCGCGCCGCGACCCCGGTCGTCCCGGAGCCGAAAAACGGATCGAGCACCAGATCGCCAGCGTTGGAGGCGGCGAGCAGCACGCGCTGAAGCAGCGCCTCGGGCTTTTGGGTCGGGTGAGTCTTTCGCCCGTTCTCGTCCTTCAGCCGCTCCGCGCCGGTGCAGATCGGCAGAAACCAATCGGAACGGACCTGCACGTCCTCGTTGCCGGCCTTCAAGGTCTCGTAATTGAACGTATAGGCCTTGGCTTCCGGTCCGCGCGCCGCCCAGATCATCGTCTCGTGGGCGTTGGTGAAGCGGCGGCCGCGGAAGTTCGGCATCGGATTGGCTTTGCGCCAGACGATGTCGTTCAGGATCCAGAAGCCGAGATCCTGCAGGATGGCGCCGACGCGGAAGATGTTGTGATAGGAGCCGATCACCACGATCGTGGCGGCGGGCTTCATCAGCCGCCGGACGGCGGCCAGCCAGTCGCGCGTGAAGGCGTCGTATTCGGCGAAATTGGCGAACTTGTCCCAGGAATCGTCGACCCCGTCGACGAGGCTCTGGTCGGGGCGCGACAGATGCGCCTTCGAGCTGCAGGTTGTAGGGCGGATCGGCGAAGACGAGATCGACTGAGGCTGGAGGAAGCCTCATCATCTCCGCGACGCAGTCGCCGACGAGGATCGTGTCGCGCGGCGCGCGGCTTCGGCTTCGCCGAGCGCCTCAAGCGATTGCGGCCGGGCGTTTCGCCTCGCCGGTCCCAGTACGCAAAACCTGAATCTGGGCGGGGAGGCGGAACGCTCCGGCACGCGCGATACGCATGAACGCAACCACTCGACGCAAGAGCCAGATCATTCGAGCCGGCGCGTCGTTTATGCTCGGTTTAAAGTAAAGGTCCGGTTATGCCGCCACACATTCCGCTGTGTCGTTTTCGTACGGCGTAAGTCCTTCTAACAGGATATTCGATTTCAACCCTTTTGAAACCTTTTTGGGCCGGCGCGTCACTCTTGCTCTCGGCTCGAGTCGGAACGAGCGCCGGTGATAGGGACACGGGCCCGCGGAGGCCAGCGCCCGGCGGTGCGCGACGGTCGCGTAGCCGACGTGGTCGGCGAAACCATATTGCGGATATTCGAGGCCGAGATTGCGCATCAGCGCGTCGCGCATCGTCTTGGCGACGATCGAGGCGGCGGCGATCGACATCGAGAGCGCATCGCCGTCGATGATCGGGCGCGCCGGGCAGATGAGGCCGTCCGGCAAATCGCGGCCGTCGATCAGCGCGAGATGCGGACGCAGGCTCAAGGCCGCCAAAGCGCGCGCCATCGCGCGAAGCGACGCGCCGCGGATGTTGAAGAGATCGATTTCCTCGACGCTGGCGAAGACGACGGAGACGCTCAGCGCCTTGGCGAAAATGATTTCGCACAAGGATTCGCGCGCGGGCGCGAGAAGAACCTTCGAATCGTTGAGCCCCTCGGGCAGATCGTCGGGATCGAGAATGACGGCGGCCACGCCGACCGGGCCGGCCAGCGGGCCGCGCCCGACTTCATCGACGCCGGCGACCCATCGATGGCCGTTGGCGAAGGCCTCGCGCTCGAAGTCGAAATGGGGCGTGGTCAGCGCGGGACGCGGCGGCGGCGCGGCCTTTTTCTTTATGGTCTTCACGCCGATCGCCACGAATCGCGCCTTTCGTTGCGCAGCAGGCTATCGCAGCCGCGGCGGCCGCGCCAAGGCGCGAAACGGAAATGCCGGTGGAAAGAGACGCGGTTTGCAGGCCGCGTAGGTGAGTAGCAAATCCCGCCTCACTCGCGTGCGCAAAATGCGCGTGCGCTCGAAATCAGCTATCAGATTCATCATGACCATCGGCGCGATTCGCATTCTCGGCGTCGATCCCGGCCTGCGCAAGACAGGCTGGGGCGTGATCGAGGCCGCCGGCTCGCGGCTTGTCTTCATCGCCTGCGGGTCGATCGAGACCGACGCCGCGACCTCGCTCGCCGAGCGCCTCGCGACAATCCATCGCTTGCTCACCGGCCTCGTCGAACGGGAGGGGCCGCATGAAGCGGCGGTCGAGGAGACGTTCATCAACCGCGATCCGCAATCGGCGCTGAAACTCGGCCAGGCGCGCGGCGTCGCGCTCGCATCCTTGGCTCTGAGCGGCCTGCCGGTGGCGGAATATGCCGCGAACCTCATCAAGAAGACGGTCGTCGGCGTAGGCCATGCGGAAAAGCGGCAGGTGGCGATGATGGTGAGGATGCTCTTGCCGGCCTCGACCGCAGCGACTTCGGACGCAGCCGACGCGCTCGCCGTCGCCATCTGCCACGCCCAGCATCGCGCGGCGCGGGCGAGAGGCGCGGCATGATCGGGAAGCTCAAGGGCGTCATCGACAGTATCGACGAGGAAGCCATCATCCTCGACGTCAATGGCGTGGGCTATCTCGTTTCCGCTTCGGCTCGCACCCTTCGCGCGCTGCCTGCCGTCGGCGAGCCGGCGGAGCTCTTGATCGAGACGCATGTGCGCGAAGACGCCATCAGACTGTACGGCTTCCTCACCGCGGGCGAGCGCGATTGGTTTCGCCTGCTGCAGAGCGTGCAGGGCGTGGGCGCCAAGGTTGCGCTGGGGATTCTCGGCGCTTTGTCCGCGGAAGCTTTGAGCGCAGCGGTCGCGCGGCAGGACAAAGCCATGATGGCGCGCGCCCCTGGCGTTGGCCCGAAGCTCGCGGCGCGTCTCGTGCTCGAACTCAAGGACAAAGCGCCGGCGCTTGCGCCAGCCGGTTTCGACCATGCGGAAGCGGGCTTCGAACGCGCGCCGAAGCTCGCCAAGGCCGCGGAGGATGCGGTCCTCGCCCTCGTTGGCCTCGGTTACGGCCAGCCGCAGGCCGCCGCCGCCGTGGCCAGGATTTCCGCTCAACTCGGACCGGCGGCCGAGACCGCCGCGCTCATCCGCGCCGGGTTGAAGGAACTGGCGCAGTGACCCGTCTTACGCTATGATGATCGATAGAGATAAGGTAAAGCGAATGTCGGCGATCGCAACGGTTTCCTCGAAGTTTCAAATCTCAATTCCAAAGGAAGTGCGTGAGCAGCTTGGCTTGCGTCCAGGTCAAAAGGTCGCCTTCATCGCGAAGCCCGAAGGCATCCTGATTGTCCCGGTGCCAAAGCGCGAAGACTTGGCGGGGATAGCCCGCGGAGCCAGTACGGAGGGCTATCGCGATCGAAACGATCGCTACTGATGCGCGTGGTCGACACGTCGGCTTGGATCGAGTGGATAGTCGGATCGACCGTGGGTGAGACCTTGGCGCCAGAACTGCCGACGAACGATCAGTGGGTTGTCCCGACCATTGTTCAATATGAGCTGTCACGATGGCTCGCGCGGGAGATGTCAGACGCCGCGGCCGCCCGGGCGATTGCCTTTTCAGCTGAGTTGGTCGTAGCGCCGCTGACAACGGACATCGCGACGAAAGCAGCAGCCTATGCGAAAGTCCACGGCCTCGCCACGGCAGATGCGATCATCTTCGCTACGGCCGCCGATGCGCGTGCCGATCTGCTCACCTGCGATGCGCATTTCGCCAAATTGCCGAGTGTCGTCTATATCGCCAAGGGGCCGCCGTGAACGGCCGCCCTTCTTCGTCCCCATGATCGGCATCGTGCTTCTGTTCGCAGCGCTCGGTCCGGCCATCGGCGGCGCGCTGTTCATTCCTCTTCCGTCGTGTTCAAGACGCCCACAGATCTCGAGGCGATCGGGCTTGTGGTTTTGCTCAGCACGATGTTCGGCCACGCCTTTGGGCTGATCCCGGCCTATATCGTCGGCGTTGGGCCAGCCGCGGCGACTGGGTTTCTCTATGCGCTCTGGGACGCCGTCGCGCCCGCCCGCGCGCCGCGCGCGCTGATCGCGGCTCTCATTGGCGGCGTGCTGGTGTATGGCCTCCTCTGGCGGCTCAACCCGCTCTGGGGGTCGTTTGAAATGACGATCAGGACCAACGTGAGCCCCGAGGCCGGCGACTGGACTTTCCCGGGTCGCGTCGGCGTCACGCTCGGCCATGCTTTTGTCGCTTGCGCCGCCATCGCGGGTCTCGTCTCAGCCTTCGCCGCAAACCTCATCGGCCTCACCATGCGACGGGAACCGAGCTTGGCGGAGCGCCTTCATCCCCCGGGCGAAGAGGCCTGAGGTGGCGGAAGCGCCGCGCCGTCTCATCTCAGCCGAGAAGCGTCCCGAGGACGAGTCGGCGGTGCGCCCCCAGCGCCTCGCCGATTTCGCCGGGCAGGAAGCGGCGCGCAAGAATCTCAACGTCTTCATCCAGTCCGCCAAATCGCGCGGCGAGGCGCTCGATCATGTGCTGTTCGTCGGTCCCCCTGGTCTCGGCAAGACGACGCTCGCACAGATCGTCGCGCGCGAGCTCGGCGTCAATTTTCATTCGACCTCAGGGCCCGTCATCGGCAAGGCGGGCGATCTCGCGGGGCAACTCACCAATCTCGAGCCGCGCGATGTGCTGTTCATCGATGAGATCCATCGGCTCAACCCGGCGATCGAGGAGATTCTCTATCCGGCGATGGAGGATTTCCAGCTCGACCTCATCATCGGCGCCGGCCCCGCGGCGCGCTCGGTGAAGATCGATCTCGCCCGGTTCACTCTGATCGGCGCGACGACTCGCGCCGGGCTTCTCACCACGCCGTTGCGCGATCGTTTCGGCATTCCGATCCGGCTCAATTTCTACACCACCGAAGAGCTGCAGGGCATCGTCGCGCGAGGCGCGCGAGTGATCGGGCTCGCCCTTGCCGATGATGGGGCGAACGAGATCGCCAAGCGCTCCCGCGGCACGCCGCGCATCGCTGGGCGCCTGCTGAGGCGCGTGCGCGACTTCGCCGTGGTCGAAGGCGCAAAAAGCGTGACGCGCGCGCTCGCCGACAGCGCGCTCAAGCTGCTCGACGTCGACATCATTGGGCTCGACGAGATGGACCGGCGTTATCTCGACACCATCGCCCTCAAGTTCGGCGGCGGTCCGGTCGGGGTCGAGACCATCGCCGCGGCGCTCTCCGAGCCGCGCGACGCGATCGAGGACATCATCGAGCCCTATCTCATCCAGCTTGGCTTCGTTCAGCGCACGCCGCGCGGGCGGCTCCTGACGTCACACGCCTTCCGCCATCTCGGGCTCGCCGAACCGCGGCGCGAGGCGCCGCACCCGACTCTGTTCGAGGATGAGGACTAGTCGGCGATATGAAGACGGGAGCTGTTTCTCACATCGCTCAGCTTCCTCGAGGCGCTCGCCGCTGAGCGTGGCGCGAGCGTGAACACGATTGAAGCCTACCGGCGCGACCTCGACGATTATGAAAGCTACCTGAAGGCCAAGGGCGCAGATCTTATTAAAGGCGGACGCGGCCTGCGTGCGCGGATTTCTGGCCGCCCGCGGCGAGCAGAAGCTCGGCGCCGCATCGCTGGCGCGCCGTCTCTCTGCGATCCGTCAGTTTCACAAGTTCCTCTATGCCGAAGGCTGGCGGCGCGACGATCCGACGCTCGGGGTCGAAGGCCCGCGCCGCTCGCGTCCGCTTCCGAAGCTGCTGAGCATGGCCGAGGTCGAGCGCCTGATCGCGACCGCGCGTGAGGGGCTCGACGTCAAGGAGCGCCCGTTGCGCGAGCAACTGGATGCGGCGCGCATGGCCTGTCTCATCGAGCTCATATACGGCTCAGGCTTGCGCGTGTCGGAGGCGCTCAGTCTCAAGAAATCGATCGCAACAGCCAAGTCCCCGCTCATCCCCGTGCGCGGCAAGGGCGACAAGGAGCGCCTGGCGCCGCTGTCAGGTCCCGCCCGCGCCGCGATCAGCGCCTTTCGCGCTCTGCTCGATAAAGTGTCGCCCGGCGCGGCGACGGGCCCCTGGCTTTTTCCCGCCGCAAGCGCGAGCGGCCACATGACGCGTCAGGCCTTCGCGCGCGATCTCAAAGGCGTCGCCGCGGCGGCTGGCATTGCCTCCGCGCGCGTGAGCCCGCACGTGCTTCGCCATGCCTTTGCAAGTCATCTGTTGCAGAATGGCGCGGATCTGCGCGTCGTTCAGGATCTGCTCGGCCACGCCGACATCGCGACGACACAGATCTACACGCATGTGCTCGATGAGCGCGCCAAGGCGATGGTGCGCGATCTGCATCCCATGAACGACGAGGAGCCGGCCTAGGCGACGCGACTGATGCTGGATTGGACGCCCCCCAGCCCGCGCTGCATAGCGCGGCAGTACCAGTCGACGAACTGCATCACGCCGTCCTCTTGCTCGGGCGCGTAGGGTCCGGGCTCATATGCGGGTGAGCGGATGCCGAGCTGGTTCTCTTCGACCACGCGCTGGTCCTGGGCGTTCGTCGCGAGCCAGACATGGGTCAGCTCCTCGATGGAATAGTCTTTTCCCTCGACAGCGTCTTTGTGAACCAGCCATTTGGACGTGAGTTGGGTCTGCATCGGACCGATCGGAAGGACCCGAAAGGTGCAAACGTGGTCGCCCAACACGTGATTCCAGATCGAGGGGAAGTGAAACAGGAGCAGGGATCCGATACGCGGCTCGGTCACGATGTCGCTGAGCGGACGCGACACGGCCGCGCGTCCGGACATCGTGTAGCTGACCGCTTCGTCCAGGAGTGGAACGCGGCAAGTGCGGTACTGGCCCGATTCGGAGATCCGGAAGACGCTGGGCAGCCCCGCCGCCTCGCATCGCTCCCAATGGGCCGTGATCTCCCGATTGTTCATGACGCCCTCGACGCCCGTCACGGCGGGCGCCTCAGGAAAGGTCCGGCAGAGTTCCGGATGGTTGGCGGCGCAGTGGTAGCACTCCCGGTTGTTTTCCCAGACGAGCTTCCAATTGCCGTTTTCGACGATCGTGCTCTCGAACGCGACCTTGGCATCGGCGATCCGATGGGGCTCCAAATAGCCATGCGCCAGCGTCCGAAAGGGTTCGAAACTCGGCGCAACCGGCGCGACGCACACGAAGATATAGCCGCCGACGCTTTCGCAATGGACGGACTTGAGACCAAACTGTGTCTTGTCGATCGCCGCGTCCATGTGGCGCGTACGAATCAATTCTCCATCCAGATTGTAGATCCACTGATGATAGGGGCAGACGAGGCGTTTCGCCGAGCCTTTGGCCGTAGGGCAGATGCGCGAACCGCGATGCCGGCAGGAATTGTGGAGCGCTCGAATTGAACCGTCGAGCCCGCGCACAATGATGATCGGATAGTCTCCAATCTGCATGGTGAAATAATCGCCCGGCGCTGGGATCTCGCAATCGTGGCCGGCGAAGAGCCAATCCCGGTAAAAAATCGTCTCAAGGTCGAGGCGGTAGAAATCAGGGTCGGTGTAGAATTTTTGCCCGAGGCTTAAGGCCGGGTCGCGGGTTTTCAGCTCCGCCAGCATCGCATCTTTCGCGTTCATGTCCTCATCCCAAGTGACCATCGCTCCGTCGCCGGATCAATGCGCAAATCAGATCATGCATACAATTAGAGACAGGTCGCGCGGGTTTTTCAGGTGAGCCCATCGCATCCCTGGCGCCGCCGCCGCTCCGTGCCCCCGCCATTGCGCTCACAGCGAAAAAGGGCTTCGATGGCGTAAAGCTCGTGGTCGCGAGCTGCTGCTCGATCAGGAGAAGCCCCATGAAAGCGCTCATCTTTGCCGGCGTCGCGCTGGCCGCGTTGTTAGCAGGCGCGGGCGTCCCTTCGGCGAAGACCCTGGTCTATTGCTCGGAAGGCAGTCCGGAGAATTTCACCCCGGCGATCAACACGACGGGAACCAGCTTCGATGCGGCGCGGCCCGTCTACAATCGCCTGACTGAATTCAAGCGCGGCACGACCGATGTCGTCCCCGGCCTCGCCGAAAGCTGGGAAGTGACCGACGGCGGCAAGACGCTCACCTTTCATCTGCGCAAGGGCGTCAAGTTCCACGCGTTTAAGGACTTCAAGCCGACGCGCGATTTCAACGCCGACGATGTCTTGTTCTCGATCGAGCGGCAGTGGAAGCCCGACAATCCCTATTACAAAGTCTCGGGCGGCAAGTACGACTATTTCAACGACATGGATATGCCGAAGCTGCTCGATTCGGTCGAGAAACCTGACGATTACACCGTCGTCATGAAACTCAAGACGCCGAATGTCGCGATCCTCGCCAATCTGGCGATGGACTTCATGGCGATCGGCTCAAAGGAATACGCCGACTTCCTGCTCAAGAAAGGAACGCCCGAGCAGTTCGACCAGGCGCCGGTCGGCACGGGTCCGTTCTCGTTTGTCTCCTATCAGAAGGATTCAGTCATTCGCTACAAGGCGAACAAGGATTATTACGGCGAAAAGCCGCTGGTCGACGACCTCGTGTTCGCCATCACGCCCGACGCCACGGCGCGCTACGCCAAGCTCAAGGCGGGCGAGTGCCATGTCAACGCCTATCCCAGGCCTGCCGACCTCGAGGAGATGGAGAAAGATCCGACCCTCAAGGTCATCAATATGCCGGGTCTCAACGTCGCCTACTGGGCCTTCAACGCGCAGAAGCCTCCGTTCGACAAGAAGGAGGTCCGTCAGGCTCTGTCGATGGCGATCGATCGCGACGCCGTTATCAAGGATGTCTATCTCGGCGCGGGGTCGAAGGCGACGACGCTGATCCCGCCCACGATGTGGTCCTTTAACGACAAGATACCCGACGTGGTCTATGACCCCGAGAAAGCCAAGGCGATGCTGGCCGCGGCGGGGGTCAAAACGCCGCTCGACATCGACCTTTGGTACATGCCGGTGTCGCGGCCCTACAATCCCAACGGCAAGCGCATCGGCGAGATGATGCAGGCCGATCTCGCCAAGGTCGGCGTCAACGCCAAGCTCGTGACCTATGAGTGGGGCGAGTATCGCAAGCGGCTCGCCGCTGGCGAGCAGATCACCGGCCAGTACGGTTGGACCGGGGACAACGGCGACCCCGACAATTTCTTCTTTCTGAGAGGTTGCCCCGATGGCAAACCCGGCGGCAGCAATCCCACGAAATGGTGCAACGCTGAATTCGATGACCTCCTGGAGAAAGCACGCACCCTGACGAACCAGGCGGATCGTGCGAAACTCTATTCCCGCATGCAGGAGATCGAGCACGACGAGGCGCCGGAGCTTCTCCTCGCCCATTCGATCGTGTTCGAAGCGATGCGCTCGAATGTGACTGGCTATAAGCAGAGCCCGCTCGGAACACATGCGTTCGAAGGCGTCGACATTCAGTAAAGGCCGTTCCGGGCCTCGCCAGCCATGATGCACGGCGGGGCCCGTTGTTTTTGGATCGGCCATGGTCGCCTACTTCCTTCGCCGCATCGCGCTGACCATCCCGACCTTTCTGGCGCTGATGTTCCTGACCTTCGCGGCGATCCGTCTTGTGCCCGGCGATCCGGTCGAGGTGAGGACCGGCGAGCATGGCATGTCGCCCGAGCGGCTCGCGTATTTTCGCCATGAACTCGGCCTCGACCAGCCGGTGTGGCGGCAGTTTCTCGCCTATGTCTGGCGCCTCGCGCATGGCGATTTCGGTGTCTCGCTGTCGTCACAGGATAAAGTTCTGACCGAGTTTCTGACCCTGTTTCCAGCGACCCTCGAACTCTCGTTCTTCGCCATGCTGTTTGCGATCGCGATCGGCGTCCCGGCCGGCGCGCTTGCGGCGGTCAAGCGCGGCGGCTTCTATGATCAGGCGCTGATGACGGTGTCGCTGTTTGGCTACTCCATGCCGATCTTCTGGTGGGGTTTGCTGCTCATCATGTTCGTGTCCGTGCGGCTCGGCTTACTGCCGGTCTCGGGCCGCATCGACCTCATCAACTATTCCTTCGACCAGCCGACCGGCTTCATGACGATCGACGCGCTTCTGTCCGATCAGCCCGGCGCTTTTCTCGACGCGCTTGCGGCATCTCATCCTGCCGGCGATCGTGCTCGGCACGGTGCCGCTCGCCGTCATCGCCCGCATGACCCGCTCCTCGATGCTCGAAGTTTTGAGCGAAGATTATGTGCGCACGGCGCGGGCCAAGGGGCTATCGCCCGCGCGGGTCATCGGCGTGCATGCCTTGCGCAATGCGCTCTTGCCAGTGGTGACGGTCATCGGCCTTTCGATTTCGAGCCTGATGGCTGGCGCGGTGCTGACGGAGACGATCTTCTCCTGGCCGGGCGTCGGCCATTGGCTCATCAATTCCATCGGCCGGCGCGATTATCCGGCGCTACAGGGCGGCGTGCTGCTGATCTCCGCCGTCGTCGTCCTCGTCAACCTGATCGTCGATCTCGTCTATGGCGTCATCGATCCCAGGATCAGTCATGGCCACTGACGTCGCCACGTTGACGACCCCGATTGGCGACGAGGCTGCGGCCGTTCTTGCGCAACCCTCGCCTCTGGCTTCGTTCTGGGCCGCGTTTCGGGAAAATCGCGGCGCGTTGATCGGCCTCACGGTCTTCGCCGTCATCGTCCTTCTGGCGCTGACAGCGAATATCGTCGCGCCGCACTCGCCGATCGAGCAGTTCCGCGACGCCGTGCGGGCGCCGCCAGTCTGGGAGAAAGGCGGCTCCTGGCGCTTCATGCTCGGAACCGACGGCGATGGTCACGACATGCTGTCGCGCCTCATCTTCGGGGCGCGGGTGTCGTTGTTCATCGGTCTCTCTGTGATGTGCGTTTCGTTCATTGTCGGCGTCACGCTCGGGCTGGCTGCGGCGATGACCCGCCCGATCGTCGACGTCGCCATCACGCGCTTCATGGATTTGATCATGGCGGTGCCGAGCCTGGTGCTCGCCGTGCTAGTTGTTGCGGTGCTCGGGCCAAGCCTTGCCAACACCATCATCGCCGTGACAATCGTTTACCTTCCCAACTTTGTGCGCTTGGCGCGCGCTTCCGCGCTCGGCGAACTGAACAAGGACTATGTGACCGCCGCGCGCGTCGTCGGGGTCGGGCCGCTCAGGCTCGCGGCTTCGACCGTCCTGCCGAACTGCCTCGCTCCTCTCATCGTGCAGGCGGCGCTTGGCGTGTCGAGCGCCATTCTCGAGGCGGCGGCGCTTGGCTTCCTTGGCCTTGGCGCCCAGCCGCCAACGCCGGAATGGGGCTCGATGCTGGCCGACTCGCGCGAATTCATCCGCTCCGATCCCTGGATCGTCACCTTCCCAGGCTTGGCCATTCTCATCACTGTGATCGCCATCAATCTGACCGGCGACGGACTGCGCGACGCGCTCGATCCGAAGATGCGGAGGGGGTGATGGCGCCGGCGCCGTCTTTGCTCGAAATCCGCAATCTCTCCGTCTCCTTCGCGACCCGCCATGGCCTTTTCACAGCGGTCGACGGGTTCGACCTGACGCTCGATCGCAACGAAGTGCTGGCGATCGTCGGCGAATCGGGTTCCGGCAAATCGGTGGCGATGCTGGCGTCGATGGGTCTCCTGCCTCCAACCGCGACCGTATCCGCAGATCGCATGGCCTTCGACGGCGCGGATCTCCTGTCGATGAGCGCAAGCGAGAGGCGCCGGATCGCCGGCAAGGACATGGCGATGATCTTCCAGGAGCCGATGTCGTCGCTCAATCCCTGCTTCACCGTCGGCTTTCAGATCGGCGAGACGCTTAAAGCCCATCTCGATCTCGCTCGGGCTGAGCGCGACCGGCGGATTGTCGAGCTTCTTGCCGAAGTCGGCATTCCCGATCCCGAGCGCCGCGCGCGCGCCTATCCCCACCAGCTCTCGGGGGGCATGAGCCAGCGCGTCATGATCGCGATGGCGCTGGCCTGCCGGCCAAAGCTCCTGATCGCGGACGAGCCGACCACCGCGCTCGATGTCACCATCCAGGCGCAAATCCTCGATCTTCTGATGCGAGAGCGCCGCGACTACGGCATGGGTCTTGTGCTTATCACCCACGACATGGGGGTGGTCGCCGAAACCGCTGATAGGGTCATCGTCCAATATTCCGGTCAGCAGATGGAGACAAACCGCACGGGTGAGCTGTTCGCCGATCCCCATCATCCGTACACGGCGGCCCTTCTGGCGGCGCTGCCCGAGCGGGCGAACGGACGGCGGCTGGCAGCCATCCCGGGCGTTGTGCCTGGGCCGTTTGATCGCCCGCGGGGCTGCGTGTTCTCGCCGCGCTGCGCCTACGTGTTCGACGCCTGCCGTGACGCGGAGCCCCCGCCGGCGCCGCCCGCGCTTGGCCGCGCGCGCTGTCTGACGCCCTTGGTCGACGGGATTCCAAGCGCGCTCGAGCTGCAAGGATTGGCGCCGTGACCGCCATCCTTGAGGCGAGGGGCCTGACGCGGGACTATTCCGTCTCGCGCGGCGCGTTCCGTTCCCACGCGACGATCAAGGCGCTTGCGGGCGTCTCCTTCTCGCTGCAGGCCGGGCGAACGCTGGCGGTGGTCGGCGAGTCCGGTTCCGGCAAATCAACGTTGGCGCGGCTGCTCACGTTGATCGAAAATCCGACCGCGGGCGCGCTCCTGATCGACGGCGAGGACGTCGCCCACGCGAGCGCCGCGACGCGGACGCGCCTCAGGCGGGAAATCCAGATCGTGTTCCAGAACCCCTACGGGTCGCTCAACCCACGCCAGACGATCGGCAAGGCGCTCGAGGAGCCGCTGCTCGTCAACACGGACCTCAAGCCCGCCGAGCGCAAGGCCGAAGCTCTGTCGATCATGGCCAAGGTGGGCTTAAGGCCCGAAACTTATCATCGCTACCCGCATATGTTCTCCGGAGGGCAGCGCCAGCGCATCGCCATCGCGCGCGCGCTCATGCTGAAGCCGAAGATCCTGGTGCTCGACGAGCCGGTGTCGGCGCTGGATGTATCGATCCGCGCTCAGGCGCTTAACCTGCTCGCCAGCTTGCAGGAGGAATTTGCGCTTGCCTATGTGTTCGTCTCACACGATCTCTCGGTCGTGCGCCACATCGCTGACGAAGTGATGGTGATCTACCTCGGCAATGCGGTCGAGCTCGGGGAGCGCGCCGCGATCTTCGATCACCCGCAACATCCTTATACGCAGGCGCTCCTGTCCGCGACGCCGGTCGCCGACCCGACCGCCAAGCGCCAGCGCATTCTGGTTTCCGGCGAGCCGCCGTCGCCGTTCGACCCGCCTCCGGGCTGCGCCTTCCATCCGCGCTGCCGCCTCGCCTTCGATCGCTGCCGCGTCGCCAAGCCGGCGCTCGAGCGCAAGCAGGGCCGCGACGTCGCCTGCTGGGCCGTTACGGCATGACCGTCGAGACCTACGACT
Source organism: uncultured Alphaproteobacteria bacterium (assembly GCA_963756955.1). Classification (GTDB taxonomy): domain Bacteria; phylum Pseudomonadota; class Alphaproteobacteria; order Rhizobiales; family Beijerinckiaceae; genus Roseiarcus. The sequence goes on along the minus strand of CAVWPU010000041.1, from coordinate 36,252 downwards.
TCATTGTGGTCGGCGCCGGCTCGGCCGGCTGCGTGCTCGCCAATCGGCTGAGCCGGGACCCCAAGAACCGCGTTCTCCTCGTCGAGGCCGGCGGCCAGGACAATTGGATCTGGTTCCATATTCCCGTCGGCTATCTCTACGCGATCGGCAATCCGCGCGCCGACTGGATGTTCAAGACCGCGCCGGAGCCCAATTTGGGCGGCCGTTCGATCGCCTATCCGCGCGGGCGGGTGGTGGGTGGGTCGTCGGCCATCAACGCCATGATCTATATGCGCGGCCAGGCGGCCGACTATGACGGTTGGCGCCAGCTTGGCCTGACCGGGTGGGGCTGGGACGACGTGCTGCCCTATTTCCTTCATCAGGAGGACCATCACGGCGGCACAAGCGAGCTGCACGGGTCCGGCGGCGAATGGCGGGTCGAGCGCCCGCGCGTCTCCTGGCCCATCCTCGACGCGGTGCGCGAGGCCGGGGTCGAAATCGGCATTCCCAAGATCGCCGACTTCAATCAGGGCGACAACGAAGGCTCGGGCTATTTCGAGGTCAACCAGCGCCGCGGGCGCCGCTGGAGCGCCGCGACGGCGTTTTTGAAGCCGATCCTCAAGCGGCCGAATCTGCACCTCGCGACCGGGGCGCATGTGGAGCGGATTCTGTTCGAAGGTCGGCGCGCCACGGGCGTGCGCTACACCCAGCAGGGCGCCTCCCGCGAGGCGCGAGCTGGGCGGGAAGTCATCCTCGCCGCGGGCGCGATCGGCTCGCCGCAGCTTCTGGAGCTTTCTGGCGTCGGCGACCCGGATCATCTAAGGGAGATTGGGGTCCCCGTCGTCCACGCACTCCCAGGGGTTGGCGAAAATCTGCAGGACCATCTGCAGCTGAGAGCGATCTTTGGCGTCACCGGCGCGCGCACGCTCAATGTCGACTATCAGTCGAGGCTTAAGCGGGCGATGATGGGTCTCGACTACGGCCTTCGCCGGCGCGGGCCGCTGACGATGGCGCCCTCGCAGCTCGGCCTGTTCGCCAAGTCCTCGCCCGATTTCGCCACCGCCAATATCGAATTTCATGTCCAACCGCTGTCGCTCGATCGGTTCGGCGAGCCGATGCACGCCTATCCGGCGATAACGATCAGTGTCTGCAACCTGCGGCCCGAGAGCCGCGGCTCGAGCCACGCTACAAGCGCCGATCCGCTCGCTGCGCCCGCCATCCAACCGAACTATCTGTCGGCTCTCGCCGATCAGCGCGTGGCGGTAGAACTCGATCAGGCTGACGCGCCGCCTGGCATCGGCGCCCGGCTCTTGCGCGCTACGCGCCTCAAGAACTCAAGCCCGGCGCAAACTTGCAGTCGGACGATGAGCTTGCGGGCGGCGGGCGAGATCGGCACCACGATCTTCCATCCCGTCGGGACCGCGAAGATGGGATTGGCGCAGGATCCATTCGCTGTGGTCGATGAACGGCTCAGAGTTCACGGTCTCATGAGCTTGCGTGTCGCCGACGCCTCGGTGATGCCGCGCATCACCTCAGGCAATACCGGTTCGCCGACCATGATGATCGCCGAGAAGGCGGCGGAAATGATCCTTGCAGACGCCAAAGGCGCCTGATGTGAAGGCGCAAACCCTTCCGCCGGACGGGCGCCAGTCAGAAACGGCCATGATGATCGCCCGAGGCGTGCGGCGGCTTCTCCGGGCTCGTGGTTTCTCGAGCCTGCCTGAACTCGCGCTAACCGCCGGTCGCCGCGCTGACATCGCTGCGGTCAATGGCGATGGCGAAGTGATCATCGTCGAGGTCAAGTCATGCGCGGCAGACTTTCGCTCCGACCGCAAGTGGCGCGACTATGCCGCCTGTTGCGACCGGCTCTATTTCGCCATTTCGGAGCATACGCCAGTCGACCTGATGCCCATCGAGGCGGGCCTCATCGTCGCCGACTCCTATGGCGCGGAAATCGTGCGCGAAGCCGAACTGAAACGCATAGCCCCGGCCAGCCGGCGTGCGCTCTTGCTGCGCTTTGCCCAAGCAGCCGCAGACCGCCTGCATCGTCTCGCTGATCCCGGGGCCACGCTCGAATAGCGCATGTTTCCGACGACGCGCGGGTCTCAGAGACCCGCGCAAGAAAAAAGGCCGCCTCGCGGCGGCCTTCTTTTCACGTTTCGGTCGAAGCGTTCAGATAGCGAGCGCTGTCCGATCCTTCGAACTGCGACGAACCGCGGCGTAGCCGAGCCCGACGAAGCCAAGACCCATCATCACCCAGGTTGAAGGCTCAGGAACTGTGCTCGTCGCCGTGTTGGTCAACGACAAGGAGACGCTACCCCCCGGTCCGGCGACCTGAGTGGCTGAAATAAGCATTTCAGCCGGCGTGTCCGTAAATCCAGGACCTGTCACCGTCCCAGTCAACGAAACGGTGATGAAATTAGGCGCGCCCGGAATACGGAATATCGTCGCCGATGTCAGCGTTTCGACAAAGGAACCCGTCGTGCCGGTCCACATCTTCACGATGTCAACCGTGTTTGGCCCTGCCCCGGTCCCGTACGAGAGAACCAACGGCGTGAGGCCAATGGGGTCGCCAATCGCCAGCCCGGACGCGTTATCATCAGCGCCGACGGAAGAAACGCTCAGCGTTGCCGCACCGAGGTTCAGCGCTGTCGAATCTCCCAAGTTCGTCCCCGTATAGCTAACCGGACCAGTCGCTTTAACGGCGAAATCAATTACCTTCACTGCTGCTTGCGCAGCAGAACCCGCACCGATTGTTGCGATCAAGGCGACCGCTAAAGCAGAGACCAACTTTTTCATAACATCCCCCTAAGGAAGACAACCACCAAGATGAAGCGTGGAGCACCGCTGCGTCAACTAAGCAGGTGCGGGAGAACGAGTTAAGCCTTTTTCCGCTAAATTTGTCGAAAAAGGGATGGACAATGTTAACTCGCCGGCGCCCACTACAACCGCTCTGTAGCAAGACCCGGTGACAGGAGGATGACGCGCGGCCGCGCACTTGGCTCTTGGAAGGGGTCCGCTTTGGCCATAAACTTCAATCAAATCAATGCCCGCCCAGGCGAGAAGTTATCCAGAGAAACAGCGTAGAATTTCGGCCGCTCGTCTAAGGCCTGCCGGGTTGAACGTCGACGTTCGCAGGCTGAGTTGCGTGCCGTCACCATCCACTAATGCTCTCACGGCGGTGTCCGAGTCCATGTTGCGGCGCGATATGCTCGCTCGCGGACCGTGTTTTCAAACCGGTTGTTGCAACAATAGTAGGCAGGAAATGCTGAGATCAAACCGCACCCGCCGAACAACGCTTCATAAAGTGCGAATAATTAAGGCGCCCGGTACAATAACGCCGCCCAATGATCGGCCAGCAATTGTCAGGTGACGAGGGGTCAGATTCACGCGGTTGTTTGTGGGCCAGGCGGATCGCCCCGTAGAAACGGGCGAGCCGCCGCCGCCGCTCAATTATCCAAAAAGCTTCGCAGCTTACGGCTTCGGCTCGGGTGCTTGAGCTTACGCAGCGCTTTGGCCTCGATCTGCCGAATGCGCTCGCGGGTCACAGAAAATTGCTGGCCGACCTCCTCCAGCGTGTGGTCGGTATTCATGCCGATGCCGAACCGCATCCGCAAGACACGTTCCTCGCGCGGGGTCAGGGACGCCAGCACGCGCGTGGTCGTCTCGCGCAGGTTGGACTGGATCGCCGCGTCAATCGGCAGAATTGCGTTCTTATCCTCAATGAAATCGCCGAGGTGGCTATCCTCCTCGTCGCCGATTGGCGTCTCGAGGCTGATTGGCTCCTTGGCGATCTTGAGCACCTTGCGCACTTTCTCGAGCGGCATGGCGAGCTTTTCCGAAAGCTCTTCCGGCGTCGGCTCGCGGCCGATCTCGTGCAGCATCTGGCGCGAGGTGCGCACGATCTTGTTGATCGTCTCGATCATGTGCACTGGGATGCGGATGGTGCGCGCCTGATCCGCAATGGAGCGCGTGATCGCCTGTCGAATCCACCAGGTCGCATAAGTGGAAAACTTGTAGCCCCGGCGATACTCGAACTTGTCGACCGCCTTCATGAGCCCGATGTTGCCTTCCTGGATGAGGTCGAGGAACTGGAGCCCACGGTTGGTGTATTTCTTGGCGATCGAGATGACGAGGCGCAGATTGGCCTCGACCATTTCCTTCTTCGCCTGTCGGGCCTCCCGCTCGCCCTTCTGCACCATCTGCACGAGCCGCCGGAATTCCTGGATTTCGAGCCCGGTCTCTGTCGCCAGCGACTGAATCTCCGCCCGAATTTCCTTGATCCCGTTCTTGTCGACGGCGATGAACTCCTTCCACCCACGCGTGGATAGCTTGGAGACCCTCAGCAGCCATTTCGGGTCCAATTCCGAATTCTGGTAGTTTTTGAGGAAATCCTCGCGGCCCACGCGATGCGTTTCGGCCATGCGCATAAGGCGCACATCGAGGCCGATGAGGCGTTTATTGATGTCGTAGAGCTGCTCGACCAGCGCATCGATGCGGTTCTGATTGAGCGACAGGGACTTCACGTCGCCGACGATGTCTTTCTTCAGCGCCTTGTACTTGCGCTCCTGAGCCGGCGAGAGCGATTCGCTCTTAAGCTTGTTCTCGACGTTCTGATCCTGCAGCCGGCGCAGCTTCTTGTAAGCGTCCGCAATGCGGTCGAAGGTCTCGAGCACCTTCGGCTTGAGATCGGCTTCCATCGCCGAGAGCGAAACGGAGTTCTCGAGGTCGTCCTCATCGTCGAAGCCGTCGGGCGGCGGAGTTTCGCCCTCGAATCCTTCCGGCGGGGCTTGAGGAGCCGTCGCCGGGGCCATGCGGTCGCGGGCCGGATTGGGCGGCGGCGGCGCGCCGGGGGCGGAATAATCGGTCTTCGGCGCCTTCTTGCCGTCGGGGCCGGCATAGGTCGCCTCGAGATCAATGATGTCGCGCAGCAGGATCTTGGCGTCGTTGAGCTCGTCGCGCCAGATGATGATGGCCTGGAAGGTGAGCGGGCTTTCGCACAGACCCGCGATCATCGCCTCGCGGCCGGCTTCGATACGCTTGGCGATGGCGATTTCGCCCTCGCGCGACAGGAGCTCAACCGACCCCATCTCGCGCAGATACATGCGAACGGGATCGTCGGTGCGCTCGGCCGGCTCGGAGCTGCGGGTCGCAACCGCCGTCGGCCGCGCGGCCTCGACGAGTTCGCCGCCTTCGGCCTCTTCCTCCTCGGCGGCCTCAGGGTTTTCCTTGTCCGCCTCTTCCGCGTCCTCGCTTTCGACGACATTGATGCCCATCTCGCTGAGCATCGCGTTCATGTCTTCGATCTGGTCGGATGAAATCTCTTCGGATGGCAGGACTGCGTTCAGTTCGTCCTGCGTGACCCAGCCGCGCTTCTTGGCGACTTTGAGCATCCGCTTGACGGCGGCGTCGCTGAGATCGAGGAGTGGGCTGTCCGGCGTTTCGACGACAACCGCTTCGACTTCGCCCTTCGCCTCATCTTTTTTTGCCATTGCGGCGTCTCCGTCATTCAGCGGCCAAGGGCGCCGGGTGTCCAAAATCCGCGACCGTTCTCGGTGGGCGGAGCGGTCGAACAAGCCTAATAGGGCAGAGCTAAGGCTTTGCTCTTTACGGCGCTTCCAAAAAATCCACCGTTCCGATCCCTCGAGCCGGGTCGTTCGGGTCAGATCGCTGACGACACTCGTCCGGATTGATCGCCAAAACCGTCGATCGCCGCATCCGCATCCGCAAGGTCAGCCAAATTCGCCTTGATATCAAGCAATCGGCCAAGATTAAGTTCGTTCGGCTCCGTTGCGAGTAATCGCTCCGCGAGCTTCAAATCCCTATTTAACGCGCCCGCCCGTCGATGCAAGGCCAAGCTTTGCCGTAAGACCAGATCGGCGTCGGACGGCGATGCTTCCGGCCGCATGCACCACCAATTCGGCATCTTTGCGGCCAGCGCCAAGATCTGCTCGCAGCCTGCCCCACGCCCGGCGCCGTTCAGCCATTCGGCCAGCGCCACAGACGAGACGAGCGCCTCACCCGGAGCAGCCAGCAGCGCGTCACGGAAGGCGCTCAGCCCAACGCCCACGAATTCAGTCGTCGCCAGCTCCTCGAAATGGCTTTCGATGAGCGCGGGATGGCCGAGCGCGATCGAGAGGATCATGATTTCCCGCGCCGGCAGGCGGGCCTTGCGCCCGAACTTGCTCTGGGGCGCCAAGGGCGCTTCCGCAAGGCCAATACGCGGTCCGCGCGGGGGAAACGGACCGCCGCGCCGGGGGACGAAGGCCTGTTTCGCGCTGGCGTAGGCTTGCGCCGGCCGCTCACGCTCGTCGCCCAGAAAAGCCGCAAGGCGCCGCTTCATATCCGCCTGGTAGTGGCGGCGCAGCGTCTCGTCGGCAATCTTCCCGACAGCCTCGCCAAGGCGTCGTTCGAGCGCCGCGCGCTGCTCGGGGGTGTCGAAGCTCTGCTCATCGGTCTCGCGCATGAACAGCATGTCGGCGAGGGGCCGCGCGTCCTTCAGATGTTCGGCCATCGCCGCCGGCCCGCTGACCCGGATCAGGTCGTCCGGATCCTGGCCTTCAGGCAAAAGGGCGAAGCGCAGGCTCTTGCCGGCGCCGATGAGCGGCAGCGCCGTCTCGATGGCGCGGAACGCCGCCCGGCGCCCTGCGCCGTCGCCGTCGAAGCACAGGATCGGCTCGCTCGCCATGGCCCACAGGAGCGCGCATTGATCGGGGGTCAGCGCCGTGCCCAATGGCGCGACGACGTTGGGGAAGCCCGCCTCGCTCACCGCAATCGCGTCGATATAGCCCTCGACCACGACGATCGCGCCTGAATCATGCGCGGCTTTTCGGGCGCGGTGGTGGTTGAACAGGAGCGCGCCCTTGTGGAAGAGGGCCGTCTCCGGGGAATTGAGGTATTTCGCCTTGGCCCCGGCCTCCATCGCGCGGCCCCCGAAGGCGATGACGCGTCCGGCGCGGTCGTGGATCGGAAACATCACCCGGTCGCGGAAGCGGTCGTAAGGAACCGCAATGTCTTCGCCGTGCACCAGCAGGCCCGCCTCGATCATCGCCTCGGCGCCGATGCCCTGGGCGGCGAGCGCGTCGCGCAGCGCGAACCGTTCGGGCGAAGCGTAGCCAAGACCAAAGCGTTGCTGCACGGGAGGCCCGAGGCCACGGTCGGCGAGGTAGCCGCGCGCTTTGGCGCCGAGCGGCTGCTGCAGGTTAGCCTCGAAGAAGCGCGCCGCCATCGCCAGAACGTCGACGAGGCTCGCCCGCTTCTTCTCTTGAACCACGTCGGCCTGGCTCAGACGCGGCATGGGCAAGCCCGCCATGCCGGCGAGCCGTTCCACGGCTTCCGGGAACGTGAGGCCCTCGGTCTCCATCAGGAAAGCGAAGGCGTCGCCGTGCTTGCCGGACGAGAAGTCGTGGAAGAAGCCCTTCTGGTCGTTGACGAAGAATGACGGCGTCTTCTCGGCGCTGAACGGCGACAAGCCCCGCCACTCGCGCCCCTCCTTGCGCAATTTGACGCGCGTCCCCGCCACCTCGGACACCGGCAGGCGGGCCCTGATTTCGTCGAGAAATTCGGGGGGGAACTTCATGGGAGCCAGATTGGCCTTGGGGAACGCTTTGGCAAGCAAGCAGTCGCGTTGTCCCCGGGTTTCATGCCGGGGCCGGGCCTCGTAAGATCGCTCACCAAAAGAGAAGTCGCAGGACCCCGGTCATCGCCAGCAAGGATTGACCAACGCGCCCCCGACGCCGGGAGCCTCAGCATTGGCAAATCGATTGCTGAGTGAACCTAGGCCTCCCTATTTCTACACCAAACCCATGCGTTCTCGAACGACCGGACGCACCTTGGCGCCCCCGCAGATTTTTCGACAACTCCTTCCTGGAAACCGGAAACCTCAGTATAATGCGCTTTCCGTGAGGGAGGTCATGTACCGCGCTTGCTGAACAGCGGCGAGACGCCAAGCTTTAAGCGCATACGGAAGCCGGGCAAAGAGAGGCAGAAAAATTTCTGTTTGAATCGGGCGTAACGCATTGAAAAGTCCCGCTTCGGGAAAATAAACGCAAGTAAAAGCAAGGGCATTCAAGTCTTTTTATTTGCCTTTGCTACGTCCAATTTGAATTGAGACATGCGCCAAGCGCGGGTCGCCAAACCCCGCATCGCCTCCGGTCGGCGCGGCTGGGCTGCGCCGCGGCCTACTCTTCGTCCTCGTCCTCAGTGCGATCGAAGCGACCGTCTTTGGCTTTCTCCTCCCATTTGGGATCGCCAAGCTGCGAGTTGATGGGCATGTCATGGGCCCGCCGTTCCTGCTCGATCTTGGCCTTGAGCGCGTTCGAACTCTTCCTCCAATTGCTTCAGCGATTTGGAAAAGTCCTCGCCGGCCGGCTTGTCAGGGTCTGGTCCCGCCATGTTTCCGCCTCCTATGCTTAAGGCCAAGTCTGGCATAATCCGTGCGCCTCGGAACAAGTTCCTCGCCCGCGAGGCTCCGGGCGGTGCGTGGCCGGGCGAGCGGCCTTAGACCGCTGGCGCCGGGACGCCGAGCGCGGCGGCGATCTGAGCGACGGTCGTCTTTTCCGTCTCGCTCACCTGGGTCCCGCCAAAGCCGAGGAAGCCGCCCTCGGGCGCAGCCTCGGCGACCGATTTGGCGACGCCCGCAAGCCAGGTTTTGAACGGGGCGGCGTCCAGTCCGCCCTTGGCGTCGAGCAGGGCGGAGGTCGCTTTCAAGGCGGCGAGGGCCTTCGAAACGATCTCGGCCGGGGCCTGGGCGCCGGAAATCGCGGTCTTCACACCATCCTGCGCGAGGCCGCGGCCTTCGGACGTCTCGAATTCGCTGGCGACCGCCTTGACGAGCGCGTCCGCGTTCGGATCGCTCTTGGCCTGAATGAGCGCCCGCGCGCTCGCCATGCTCTCCTTCATCATTCCGATCAGGCCGCTCGGATCCGCGGCGGAGATCGCGACGCCCGCCACGAGCGGGCTTTGCAGCAGCAGCTTCCATTCGTCCGGGGTGAAATCAGCCTTGGTCGCCATGTGCGTCTCCCTTGTTTCGCCAATGAAAATGAGAATGTCGAACGAGCGTGACAGTTGTGCGTCGCGTGGCTTCCCAGTCAGTGAGTACGGCTGCCTCTTTCCAGAGGGCTCCTTAGGGCCTATATACCACAAGCCGCCCGCAAGGGCGGATACGGCGATAAATGGACATCGGAATAAGTCTTTCGGACCCGGGGGCGGTACCCGGCGCCTCCACCCAAGCCCGCTGGCGAAGCGGGTTTCGGCGGGGGCGAAATAGGTTCGACGGGGGACCCAAAGGGTGATCTTTCGCTCGGCATGATACCGCCGTTATCGGGTCAAACCTATAGTTGCGAATGACAACTATGCTCCGGTGGCCCTCGCTGCGTAATGCAGCGCTGGTACTGGGAATCAAGTCCTAGGGGTTTGCACTTCTAGGCGGGGTCCGGAGGCGCCTGGCAACAGAAGCCTCCACTTCCTCTTTTCGTCGCCGCCCGGGTCTCACGCCTCGATTGCATTGCTCCGGCTGGTCAGCTAGTTCTCGTATCATCGCGCGAAACCATTCTCCATGGCGACCGATCTCATCCGCTACGACCTCCTGGTGCAGGATGCGCTGCGCTCCGTGGTGCGCAAAGTCCTGGCCGACACGGCGCGCAACGGGCTCGTCGGCGAGCACCATTTCAACATCGCATTCAAGACCCAGGCGCCGGGAGTGGTTGCGCCGCCAGTGGTCAGGCAGCGGTTCCCCGATGAGATGTCGATCATCCTCCAGCACGAGTTCTGGGACCTCGTCGTCACTCAGGACACGTTCGAGGTCAGCCTGAATTTTTCCCGCAAGCCCGAGCGGTTGATCGTGCCGTTCGACGCGATCACCGGCTTTACCGATCCCTCAGTTCCGTTCGGATTCAAGCTCGAGCCGCGTGTGTCGGAGGCGCCGACGAACGCGCCGGCCCCGCAGGAGGCTGCGCCGGTTCCGGCAAAGCCCGCGCCGGCCAAGGCGCCCAAACAACCCGCGGCCGCTCCCAAATCCCCCCAAACGGCGGACAACTCAGCGGAGGCCGCGGGAGAAGCGAAGGTCGTGTCAATCGACGCCTTCCGCAAGAAATAGCTGGGGCGCTTTGAGCGAAGTCATCAATCTGCGCCGAGCCCGAAGGCTGAAGGAACGCGAGCGCCAACAAGCGGAGGCGGCCCAGAACCGCGCTCGCTTCGGCCGCTCGAAGGCCGAGAAACGCCTCACCGAGAGTGAGCGCGCGCTCGCCGAGGCGAGCCTCGAGGGCCGCCGCCTCGTAACCCCCGATGGCGACTGACGGCGCGAACGCGCGTGTCATCAAGCGTTCGCTTGTGATCGCTGGACACCGAACGAGCGTCTCCCTTGAGGATGCGTTCTGGCGGCGGCTGCGCGCCATCGCGGCCGAGCGCGGGCTGTCTCTCAATGGCCTCGCGGCGATGATCGACGCCTCGCGCGGCGACGCCAATCTGTCATCCGCCATTCGAGTGTTCGTGCTTGAAGATAAAGGCGCGGGGTCGGGCCGCGATCCGGTCGACATCGGCGCTCGGACCGATCAGTAGAGTCCCCCCTGCGCCGGGTCGGCCAGCGTCGGTCTGGCCTTGGGCCTCGGCGGGGGCGTCGGGGCCGCGGGGCCAGGACCGTTGGCGCCGAATTGGTCGCTCTTGGACGCGGGAGCGGGCGCGAACGCCTTTGTCGGCTGCTTGTCCTCGAGGGGCTTAGCCGGCTCGAAATTGTCCGGCCGCGCCCTTTTCCTCCTCGGCTTTCTCAGCCGCGGCTTTGTTTGCGGCGGCGTCCGCCGCCCTCTTGGCCGCGTCGGCGTCGGCCGCTTTCTCCGCCTCCTCGAGCGAGCGCAAGCGTTCCGCTTGCCCTTTCAGCCGCGCCTGTTCGACCTCCCAGTCCTGGATTTCTTGCTGCCGTCGATCCATCAGCCGCTCGCCCTTGAGACGTCGGTTGAAGAAGGCGCGCTCGCGAATGTCGGCTTCCATCGCGGAGATGCGGTCGGTTTCGCGGGCGATCGCCTGGGCGGCGAGCGCCGCGGAAAGGGCGCTGATGTCGATCTGTCGCTTCGGCGTCTCCAAGACGTTATCGATCGTTACCGCCGCGCTCGGCGGCGACCCGGACCAGAACTTCAAATCGCTGGCAGACGAGGTCAGCGTGAAGCGCGCCCGGGTGGTTAGCGCGCGCAAATCGAGATCCGCGCTCAGCGCCTCGCCCCCTTGTCCTTCCGGCATGGTGATCGGGCCAATCTTCATAACTCCCGCGCTAAGGGAAAGCGGCGCCAACCCGTCGGGGATCGCCAGCGGCGCGCGATTGAGCTCGTTGCCGAAGGCGAAAGCGATATTGGTCTCATCCAAGGGCGCGTCGGGGGTCTGAGCCTTGGCCACCACACGATCGAGCGCGGCGGGATCGCTCCGGGCAAGCGCCGCGCCGGCGAAGCTCATGGTCCCTGAGCCCGCGAGTCCGTCGATCAGCGCGGCGGGGCTCCGTCCGGTCGAAGCGAAATCGAGGGCGCCGCCGATGTGGCCTGAGAACCCGGTTCGATCGAGCGCGACCGACTCGAGAGACAGCGCGCCCGTCAGCGTCACATTGTCGGCGTCGCGACGCAGCGTCACATGCCCGGAGGCGCCGCCGCCTGCGATCCGCATCGCGAGGTCGTCAAGATCGAGCCGACCGTTATCGAATCGGAGCGTCGTCACAAACTCGCGCGCCGCCAGGGCCTCCGCCAAGTCGAGGGTCCCGACCCTAAGCCTGACGGCGGCGGACGGCGGCCGGAGCGGCACGGGCGCGAACCTCACATCCGACCAGCGCGCTCCCGTCCGTCCCGCTTGGGGCGGTCCGAGCGCGAGCGCCAAAACGCCGCCAAGCGGCATGCGCTCAACCGTCAGCTGGCCCTCGATCTCCGCCGGCGGCGGGGTCGCAGGAGCTGCCCCGGAGCCGATCGCCTCCTGGGCGCGAGCAATATCGGCGTTCGCCTCAGGAACGGCCTCAAGCAGTTTCGAGGGCTGATAAGTGAGCTCGCCGCTCGCCTTGACCCCTGCAATCGTCGCCGCGAGCCGGGAGAAACCCCATCGATCGCCGCGCAAGGTGGCGTCGAATCCGATGTCGGCCGGACCGAGCGCGCCGCCATTCGCGGGCGCAAGACCGAGAGCGACGGCAAGCGGGGCGAGATTCGGCGACTTGGCTTTGGCGGACCCGAACAGCTTCGCGTCGCTGCTCTCCGCCGCGGGCAAGAAACGGCCGCGCCATGAAAGGTCAGCTCCGGCAAGCTGCGAGGTTGCATCGACGTCGTAGCCCTTATCCCAGCTCCCGTTCGCGTTGAGCGCGATATGCGCGCGTCCGCCTCCCGACGTTGGCGTGTGCACGCCAAGCTGGCGCAACAGGGCGCCGGAATTTGTTGAATTGAGACTGACGGTCAGAGCGCGGCCGGCGTCGCTCGGCCGAGGATCGAGGGTGACTGAGAGCTGTGTTTCACCAGCCGTTCCATTGGCCCGGAGCGAATCGATGGCCGGAACGCCGCCCTTATCGGTCGCTCCGCCATGAGCGTCGAAGGAGAACGCCGCCGGCGAAAGCTCGCTCGCCCGCGTGACCAGCATCCGGCTCCAATCGCTCGGCGCGACCCGCGAAACCAGCGCTGCGAAATCGTGCAGCCGGTCGGCTCGCAGATGACCCGTCGCGGCAGTCGAGTCGGGGCCGCTCGCGCCCTCGACATCGAGAGACGCCCCATCGAGGCCTGCCACGCTCAGGCGCTTCAGCGTGACGTTCGGCCCGCTCTTGGCCACGTTCACCGCCAAGGAGCCGCTGTCGATCTGAGCTTCGCCGATGCGGGCGATATGCAGCGACCCCGCCCTCAGTGAAAGCGAGAGGTCGAGATCGTCAAACAAATTCGTGGAGGTGAGGCTCGGCAACCCATCGACGTCGAGCGAATCGCTTGCGAGATCCACATCGAGACGGCTTGGCTGACCGCCATCAGGCCCCTTGAAGGCAAGGGCGCCTGTGAGCGTCGAGCGGTCCAACGTCAGCTTGAGGTTGCGTCCCGAGAATCCATTCGCCGCCGCTTCCACCGCGCCCGATATCGAGGCGCTGCGATAAGGGAGCGCCTCGGCGAAAGCGGTGATTTTGGCCGCAGCCGGCGGCGCGCCCTGTGTCGCCCAATCGCGCAGCAGAGTAAAATCGGCGCTCACGAAAGCAACGTCGCCGCGGAACCTGGCCTCTGCGCCGGTCTGCAGATCCCCGTCCGCGTTCAGGCGGCTTTGCCCGGGAAGGCCGAGGTTCAGAGTGAGGTTGAGCGGCGCGCCGGGCGCCGTCTTCAGGGTCGCGCTTGCATCGGGCAGCGTCTGCGCCCCGAGGATGATCGGCTGCGCTAACACCTGTGCGTCGATCGCCGTCTGGCTCTCACGGCCCTGAAGCGCCGCCGAGACAATGCGCGTGATGAGGGTTACGGCGCGAGCCGGCGCAACCCCGTCCTCGCCCTTTCGGCGCATGAAGGCGTCGACGTTGACCTGCTTGGCTCTCAGCGCGATGCTGATTTGGGCGGGCGAGCCGAACACGACTTTGGCGTCCCCGTCGGCCCTGATCCCTCGTTCCTCGGGTCCCAAACGAAATTCCGCCTGTCGAAGGCTCGCCTGGTTGAGATCGGCGGTCATGGGGCCGGCGACGCGCCAAGGGGTCGGCGTGTCCTCGCCAGGCGCCGTCCCTATGAACGTGGCTGAGCCCGCGAACCGAAGGCCGCCAATCCCGGCGGCTGGGTCGCCTTGGAGGGCGCCGTCGAATTGCGCGGCGGGCCAGCTTGGACCTGCGTTCACTTCGAGCCGGAGCGGCGTCCCCTCCGGTCCCGGTTTTTCCGAGGCGAGCGAGAAGACAACGGGAGCGTTGTCCGGGCCGGAAAATTGGCCGCTCAAACGCGCGGGTCCATCGAGCGACGGCGCGGCCGCGTCGATCTCGACGCCGGAAATCTCGGCTCCGGCGCCGGCGCCGACAATCTTCACGCGCCCGTCCGCCATGCGCAGGCGATCAAACCCGGTCGAGTGGAGGCCCGCCATCTGCACCGGCGGCAGTTTGAGCGCGCCGTCAGAACCGCGGGTGAGGGTGAGAACGGGCTTCTCGAGACGAATATCGGAGAACCGGATCTGGCCGCTCGCCAGCTTGACGAGCGCCAATTCCACCCGCGCCGAGGCGAACGACAGCTTCGCCCCGTCCGGACCTGGCGCACTGACCAGACCCTCGCCCAATGCAAGATAGGGCGTCGGCAGCACCCTCAGTTCGACCGGCCCAGTCAGAGAGACATCCGCGCCCGTGATTGCGTTAAGCCGCGCCTCGATCGCGCCGCGCTGCGCAGACCAGTCGATGAGGTACGGCGCGACAAGCGCAACCGACATCACCGCGACGAGCGCGACCGCGATGATGGTCAGGATAGTGCGCACTGGGAAACGACTTCCACTCCGCTTGGACAAGCTGTCGCAGGAACGATTCGGCGACCATCGCGGTTCAAAATGCCGCGAAAGTATGACCTTGACAATAAAAGCAGCGCCTTGCACCGCTCGCGGAGCCATTCCGCAACCAAATGACCTACGGGCTTATGGCCTTTTCGGCCATTCGAGCCTGTGGTCCGCTTCGACTGCTCGAATATGTTGACGAGACCGGCTTAAGGCCGGACATTGGGCGCCAAGGCGCAAGTCCCGCGCCAAGCCCGCTTCGGGCGCGCTCATGATATGGGAGGCGACCCATGGACCTTCGATTGACCGAAGACGAGATCGCATTTCGCGCCGAGGTTCGCGCCTTCATGCGCGACAACCTGCCGGCCTCGATCCGCGAGAAGATGGTCGCCGGTCGCCGCCTTTCCAAGGACGACTATGTGCGCTGGACGCGCATTCTCGCAGCCAAAGGTTGGGGAGCTCCCCACTGGCCGCAGGAATGGGGCGGAACCGGATGGACCCCGATCCAACTTTCGATCTTTCTGGACGAGACGCAGCGCGGCAATGCGCCAGAGCCGGTGGCGTTCGGCGTCAGCATGGTCGGCCCGGTGATCTACACCTTTGGCTCCAAGGCGCAGAAGCAGCGCTTCCTGCCGCGCATCATCGATCTCACCGACTGGTGGTGCCAGGGTTTTTCGGAGCCCGGCGCGGGATCCGACCTTGCGAGCTTAAGGACCAGCGCCCGGAGCGACGCCGACGGTTGGGTGATCTCGGGCCAGAAGACCTGGACGACCATGGCCCAATACGCCGACTGGATCTTCGTGCTCGCCCGCACCAACACGCAGGCAAAAAAGCAGGAGGGCATTTCCTTCTTCCTGGTGGACATGAAGGCCCCTGGGATTACGGTCAAACCGATCCAGACGATCGACGGCGGCCACGAGGTCAACGAGGTCTTTCTCGACGACGTGCGCGTTCCGGCCGACGCGCTTGTCGGCGAAGAGAACAAGGGGTGGGACTACGCCAAGTTCCTGCTTGCCAACGAACGCAATGGCATCGCCCGGGTCGGAGTCTCGAAAGCGCGTCTGGACCGGGTGCGCCAGCTCGCCTCGATTCCAGTCTATGGCTCGGGGCCGAAGATCGACGATCCCTTCTTCCGCACCAAGCTTGCCGAGGTCGAAGTCGAGCTGAAGGCGCTCGAGATGACGCAGATGCGGGTCATCTCAACCCCCCGCACCGGCAAGCCGGATCCGGCCTCTTCCGTCCTCAAGATCAAGGGCTCGGAGATCCAGCAGGCGACCACGGATCTCCTGATGGAGGTCGTCGGGCCTTACGCGCTGCCCTATCGCGAGCCGGACGACATGAGCAACGAGCCGCCGGTGGGTCCGGACTGGGCGTCGCCGCTTGCGCCGATCTACTTCAACAACCGCAAGGTCTCGATCTACGGCGGATCGAACGAGATCCAGCGCAGCATCATCGCCAAGGCGATCCTGGGGCTCTGAGACATATGGACTTCGAGCTTAGCCCTGAACAAGAGCAGTTGCGCGACAATGTCGCGCGGCTGATGAAGGACCGTTACGGGTTCGAGGCTCGCAAGACCTATCAAGCCAGCCCCCAAGGCTGGAGCGAAGGCCTGTGGCGCGACTATGCCGAGATGGGCCTGCTCGGCGCGCCCTTTGCCGAAGACGACGGCGGCTACGGGGGCGGCGCGGTCGAAACCATGATCGTCATGGAGCAATTCGGCAAGGCGCTGACGCTCGAGCCTTACCTTCAAACCGTCGTCCTGTGCGGCGCCTTATTGAAGCACGCAGCAAGCGGAAAGCAGCGCGCCGAACTGATTGGCGCGATCGCGGCGGGCGAGCTCAAGCTCAGCTTCGCGCATATGGAGAAACAGTCAGGCTTCGATCTCCACGATGTGGGCCTGAGCGCGGTCGAGGACGGCGGCGGCGGGTTCGTGCTGAACGGGGAAAAAACGCTGGTCGGCCAGGGCGACAGCGCCGATCGACTGATTGTCTCAGGCAGGGTGAAGGGCGAGCGCCGCGATCGTGACGGGATCGGCCTCTTCCTTGTCGACGCAAGCGCTCCCGGCGTGAGCCGACGCGGCTATCCGACCCAGGACGGGCAACGCGCGGCCGAGATTGGCTTCACGCAAGTCCGCGTCGCGCCGCATGACGTTTTGGGAGCGCCGGGCGGCGCGCTGCCGGCGATCGAGCGGGCGGTCGACGAGACGATCGCCGCGCTTGCGGCGGAAGCCGTCGGCGCGATGTCCGAAGCGCTGACCATGACGGTCGACTACCTCAAGACACGCAAGCAGTTCGGCGTCACGATCGGCTCGTTCCAGGCGCTTCAGCATCGCGCCGCCGACATGACGGTGGCGCTCGAGCAGGCGCGCAGCATGATGTATCTGGCGGCGATGATGGCGGACGAGGACAACGCGGAGGAGCGCGCCAAGACCATGTCGGCGGTGAAGGCGCAAATCGGACGATCAGCCAAGTTCATCGGCCAGCAGGCGGTGCAAATGCATGGCGGCATCGCCATGACCTATGAGTACAAGGCCGGCCATTTGTTCAAGCGCCTGACGATGATCGATACGGCCTATGGCGACGCCGACTTTCATGTGCGCCGTCTCGCCGACCGCAGCAGCCTGTTCGCGTGACCTCGTCAAGCGCGGCGCGGACGATCCTTGTCACTGGGTTCGAGCCGTTCGGCGGCGAGACGGTCAACGCCTCATGGGAAGCGGCGCAAAAGCTTGAGGGCTGGCGCCACGACGGCGCCGTGGCCGTCGCGCGCTTGCTGCCGTGCGCCTACGACGCCTCGGTGAACAAACTCATCAGCGCGATCGAGACGCTTCGGCCGGACGCGCTTCTCATGACCGGTCAGGCCGCGCGCCGCGGCGTCGTCTGCGTCGAGCGGTTCGCGCATAATCTTGACGACGCCACCGCGCCGGACAATGACGGCGTCCTGCGAAGGGGGCTCAGGATCTCCCGCGCCGCCCCCGATTGGCTGGAGGCGGCGGCGCCGGTCAGGACAATGGCGCGAGCCATCAATGAGGCCGGGAATTCCGGCGCGGGTGTCGAGGAACGCTGGCGCATTTGTCTGCAACCACCTCTATTTCGGCGCCCTGCAATATCTCGGCGCGAAGAGATCGGCGATCCCCGCCGTCTTTGTGCATTTGCCGGTGACGCCCGACCAGGCTCCGCAAGGGGCGAGCGAAAGGCGGCTCACGCCGGCCCAAGCCGCGAACGCGCTTCGCGTCGCCGCGGCGGTGATGCTCGACCGACTGGAGGCGGGCGAAGCGGCGTGAGCGGCGCGCCGCTCACTCTCGGCGTCGATGGCGGCGCCACCCATTGCCGCGCGCGGCTGCGCGACGCGGATGGACAAGTCGCTCGCGGAGGCGAGCGGCGCGGCGGCGAACATTCATGTCGATTTTGCCGCTGCCATTGCGGCCATGCGCGCGGTCGTCGATGAGGTTTTAGGAAAGGCCGGGCTCAGCGAGGTTGATCGAGGGGCGATCGCGATCGGCTTCGGGCTCGCGGGCTTCAAGCAGGGAAGCGACCAGACACGCGTCGCGGAGGCTTTTCCTGGCTTTCGGCTTGTGCGCGCAGCGAACGACGCCACGACCGCCTGCATCGGCGCGCATGCCGGCGCGGACGGCGGGCTGGTGATCGCCGGCACCGGCTCGGCGGCGATCGCGCGCGTTCATGGCCAAGGAAACCATCATTGGCGGACGCGGCTTCGCGCTCGGCGACGACGGATCGGGCTCGCATATCGGCCTCGATGCGCTGCGCTCCGCGATGCGCGCCTTTGACGGTCTTGCGCCCGCGAGCGCGCTCACCGACGACATCGTGGCCGAATTCGGCGGCGATCCCGTCGCGATGATGAATTGGGCGCTCCAGGCGAAACCGGGAGATTTCGGCGCCTTCGCGCCGCGCGTGTTCGAGCATGCGGCGGCCCACGATCCGATTGCGCTCGAGATCGTGAACGCCGCGGCGCGCGCCATCGGCGCGTTGACGCGCGGCGTGGTCGCGCTTGGCGCGGAACGGGTCGCGCTGGTCGGGGGCGTGGGCGAAGCCTTGCGTCCCTATTTCGAGCCCGATATCGCCGCGCGGCTCTCGCCGCCGCTGCACGATCCGACCGACGGGGCGATCCTGTTCGTCGGCGGCGTCATCGCGCCGCAGCGGGAAGCCGCGCAATGAAGGTTCTCGCCGGAGCGCGCATCTTCGACGGCGAGCGGCTGCACGACGATTGCGCGCTCGTCGTCGAAGGCGACTCGATCCACGCGCTCACCCGCTTTGCGGACCGCCCGCGCGGCGGCGAGCAGGTCGATCTCGGCGGCGGGATCTTAAGCCCCGGCTTCATCGATTGGCAGATCAATGGCGGCGGCGGCGTGCTGTTCAACGCCGAGCCGACCGTCGAGGGAATCGCGGCGATCGCCGCCGCGCATCGGCGCGCCGGCGTCACCGCGTTTCTGCCGACGGTCGTGACCGACGCGCCGCGCGTGCTCGACGCGGCGCTGGCCGCGGCGCGCGAGGCGCGCGAACGCGTTCCCGGCGCGCTCGGGATCCATGTCGAAGGGCCGTTCATCGACCCGCGGCGCAAGGGCGTGCATCCGGCCGAATTCATCCGCCCGATGCTGGAGGCAGACGCCGACGCGCTGATCGCCGCGCGCGCGGGCGTCATGGTCGTCACGCTCGCCCCGGCCTCCGTCCCACTTGAGCGCATCGCGCGCCTGGCGAAAGCCGGGATCGTCGTCAGCCTCGGCCATTCCGACGCGAGCGCCGAGGAAGCCGAAAGCGTCTTCGACGCCGGCGCGAGCGCGGTCACCCATCTCTATAACGCGATGAGCCAGCTCTCCTCGCGCGCGCCCGGCGTCGTCGGCGCGGCGCTCGCCGATCCGCGCATCATCTGCGGCCTCATCGCCGACGGCGAGCACGCCCATGCCCTGCCGCCTATCGCGCCGCGATCGCCGCCAAGGGAGCGCGCGGCATCGCGCTCGTTTCCGACGCCATGCCGCCCGCCGCCGGCGGACCGGACGTGTTCGAATTGCAGGGGCGGCGGATGACGCGGGTCGGCAACAAGCTGGTCGCCGAGGACGGCACGCTCGCCGGCGCGGCGATCACCATGCGCGACGCGGTCGACTATGTCGTGAGCGCGCTCGAGGTCCCGCTCGCCGAGGCGCTGACGATGGCGACGCTGACCCCGGCGCGGCTGCTGCGCGTCGACGACCGGATCGGCCGGCTCGCGCCGGGCCTTCGCGCCGATCTCGTGCATCTGACCGACGATCTTCAGGTGGCCGAGGTTTGGGCGCGGGCGGTCGCGGGTTGCGACCGAGGGCCGGCGCGGCACAGTGAGGCCACGGTCCAGGAGTGAATTGAAGGTCAGCTTTTGGCATTTCTCGCGCCGCTGAAAGCGGATTTGACATGGCGCGAGGGAAGTCGTTGGTCGTTCCTCAGCCTGACAATGTAACGTCATAGCCGAGCGGGGTCCTGAAGAGCTGCGAGCCTCCCGATAGACATACCTTTGCATCGGCCCCGCGGTTTGACGAAGGGGCGTCGTCTTTCTTTGCTTGACGGTCGGTGACTCGCATTTTTTGATCCGTCCTGTCGCTCTTCCTAACCATGAAATCGTGAGATAGACGCCGGATCTGAGCCGATCATATGGCCGGGGGAACCGAAGCGGGCTTGTGGCGCCGGCAGATAGACTTGCGGATAGCTGGCCGCCTCGACTTGTATGCCGGCGAGCCTCAGCTCCTTGGCAATCGGTCCTGCAGCATCTCGAAGGGCTAGTCTGATGCACCATAGCCCGAAGGCCGGCTCGCGCCTCGTGGCCCGTCCTTGCGGCCCCTCGCAACCCCCGCCCGCAATTTACCACTTGTAAACCGCAGACATGTCGTTGAAATGCTTGACTTGCTAACCTGGTGCGCCGGCTTCGAGGCCTGCGCAGAGGCCCGCCGTAACGAAGCGGTCACACCCTGAGCGGCATCAGCACGAAGAGCGCCGGCGCGCCGTCGCGATCCTGGATAAGCGTCGGCGAGCCGGGATCGGCCAGGCGGATCAGCGCGGTGTCGGACGACAGCTGGCCGACGATGTCGAGCAGATAGCGGGCGTTGAAGCCGATATCGATCGGCGGCGAATCGTAGTCGGCCTCGATCTCCTCGCTGGCCGAGCCGGAATCGGGATTGTTGACCGATAGCGTCATCTTGCCCTCGGCGATCGCGAGCTTGATCGCCCGGCCGCGCTCGGACGAGAGCGTCGACACTCGATCGACCGCCTTCTGGAACGGCTCCTTGTCGACGACGAGCCGCTTGTCGTTGCCGGTCGGGATGACGCGCGCGTAGTCGGGGAACGTGCCGTCGATCAGTTTCGTCGTCAGCATGACGTCGC
Source organism: uncultured Alphaproteobacteria bacterium (assembly GCA_963756955.1). GTDB lineage: Bacteria > Pseudomonadota > Alphaproteobacteria > Rhizobiales > Beijerinckiaceae > Roseiarcus. The sequence continues at coordinate 15,484 of CAVWPU010000041.1, read as the reverse complement.
CGAACTGGAAGCGCGCCTTGGCGGTCGAAATCTCGATCGCCACATCCTGGGTCAGGTCCTCCAGCAGCTTCTGCACTTCGCTCACCGCCTTGCGCGGGGCGATGACGCCGGGCATCCCGACCGACCCCTCGCGGCGCCGGCGTTTCGACCCGCGCCAGCCGATGGCCGTCGGTCGCGACCGCGCGCAGCATCGGCGCCCCGTCGACGTCGACGGTATGGAGGAAAATGCCGTTCAGATAATAGCGCGTCTCCTCGGTCGAGATCGCGAACTGGGTGTTTTCGATCAGACGCTTGAGTTCGACCGCGGGAAGCGAGAATCGATGGCTGAACTCGCCCGAGGTCAGGTCGGGAAAATCGGAAGCCGGCAGGGCCTGAAGGGTGAATCGCGACCGGCCAGAGCGCAAGCAGAGCTGTCCCGCGTCGCCGGTCGTCTCGAGGCTCGCCTGCGCTCCATCCGGGAGTTTGCGCACGATGTCGTAGATCACGTGGGCAGGTACGGTCGTCGAGCCAGTCTGGGCGACGTCGGCGGCGACCTGCTCGGACGCCTCGAGGTCGAGGTCGGTGCTCTTCAGCGCCAATTTGCCGTCCGCGGCCTCGATCAGCACATTGGCGAGGATCGGAATGGTGTTGCGCCGCTCGACGATGCGATGGACGTGCCCCAGCGCTTTGAGCAGGACCGAACGCTCGATAGTGACCTTCATCGCAAAAAATCCCGAGATATCCCTGACGCCCGGCGAGCCCCGAGGGGGACCGGACCTTGCCAAGGCGTTTCCAGCGGCGCAAGGGCGTGGGGTGGAATGAAGCGCGTGTCCTCAAGGATTTTCACCGCTCCGTCAATTCCAACGTAAGCTTTACTAGCCCTTAAACCGCGAGCCTTACGCTCCGCGACCTGGCGGGGCGCGTTTCGCCCGAGGCTCCTTGATTAGGAGACGCCGCGAGCGGGATCAGCGATGTTCGGCGGACGCCGCAAGAAAACCCGTGACCGGATCGAGCCGCGCCTCAATGGGCGCGCCGGGAGCGGCGGAGGCGATCTTCGCGCCGACCCCGCGGACCGCCCGCCATCGAGCCGCAAGAGAAAGACCCCCTCGTCACGATCCTCGTCGAGGCGTCGCGGTGCAAAGCGTCGCTCGCTACTCGCCCACGCCGCTTATTGGGGCGTGGTGCTCTCCGTTTGGGGCGCAATCTTTCTGGGCGGGCTCTTCGCCTACTACGCGAGCCAGCTGCCGCCGATCGATCAGCTCGCGGTTCCAAAGCGCCCGCCCAATATCGCCATCCTCTCCGATGATGGCTCGCTCATCGCCAATCGCGGCGACACCGGCGGCCCCGCGGTCAGGCTCATCGACCTGCCGCCCTATTTGCCAAAGGCGTTCGTGGCCATCGAGGATCGGCGATTTTATGAGCACAATGGCGTCGACCCGATCGGCATGTCGCGCGCGCTTGCTGCGCGACGTCAGTCGGCGGCGGCGGCATCGAGGGCGGCTCGACGCTGACCCAGCAGCTCGCCAAGAACCTGTTCCTGACCCAGGAGCGCACCCTGTCGCGCAAGATCCAGGAAGCGATCCTGGCGTTTTGGCTCGAGCGCCGCTACTCGAAGGACCAGATCCTCGAACTCTATCTGAACCGCGTCTATTTCGGCTCGGGCGCCTATGGCGTCGAAGCCGCCGCGCAAAAATATTTCGGCAAGAGCGCGCGCTTCGTGACGCTGTCGGAAGCCGCTGTCCTCGCTGGGCTCATGAAGTCTCCGACCAGGCTTGCGCCCAACCGCAACCTCAAGGGCGCGAACGAGCGCGCGGCGCAGGTCATCACGGCGATGGCCGAACAGGGCCATATCACCGAGGCGATGGCGAAGCTTGCGCTCGCCAATCCGGCTGAGGTCAAGCACGACAAGGGCGCGGGCTCGATCAACTACGCCGCCGATTACGTGATGGACGCGCTTGCACGACACCGTCGGCGCGATCGACGAGGACATCGTGGTGACGACCACGATCAACCTCAAGATGCAGGCCGAAGCCGAGCGCGCGCTGACCGACGAGCTCAACGCCAAGGGCGCCAAGTTCGGCGTCGAGCAGGGCGCGCTGGTGGCGCTCGATCCCAACGGCGCGGTCAAGGCGATGGTCGGCGGGCGGAACTATGCCGACAGCCAGTTCAATCGCGCAGTCGCCGCCAAGCGCCAGCCCGGCTCGTCGTTCAAGCCCTTCGTCTATCTGGCGGCGCTCGAGAAGGGCCTCACTCCTGACACTGTCCGTGATGACGCGCCGATCTCCATCAAAGGCTGGAATCCGGAAAACTACTCGCGCGAATATTTCGGCCCGGTGACGCTGACGAAGGCGCTGTCGCTGTCGCTCAATACGGTCGCTGTACGCCTCGGGCAGGAGGTCGGGCCGAAGGCGGTGGTCGAGGTCGCGCACCGGCTCGGCATCACCTCCGACCTCGACCCTGTTCCCTCGATCGCGCTCGGCTCCTCGGACGTGACGCCGATCGAGATGGTCTCAGCCTATGCGGCGTTCGCCAATGGCGGCCTCGGCGTTCAGCCGCATGTGATCGCGCGCGTGCGCACGGCGAACGGCAAGCAGCTCTATGCGCGTCGCAACGCGAATTTCGGCCGCGTCATCGACCCGCAATATGTGGCGATGATGAACCAGATGATGCAGGAGACGCTGCTGACTGGAACCGCGCGCAAAGCCGAGCTGCCGGGCTGGCAGGCCGCGGGCAAGACCGGCACCAGCCAGGATTGGCGCGACGCCTGGTTCCTCGGCTACACGAGCTATCTTGTCGCCGGCGTCTGGCTCGGCAACGACGACTCTTCGCCGACCAAGAAAGTGTCGGGCGGCAATCTGCCGGTCGAAATCTGGAGCCGGTTCATGAAGGCCGCGCACGAGGGCGTGCCGGTCGTCGCCTTGCCGACTGGGCCCTGGCGCAGCGCCGAGGCGCCGAACCCGGATGCTGCCGCTTGCGCCGCCGCTCAACCTCACCGGCGCCCAAATGGGAACCGGCGGACGCGGAGGGCGCGCGCCCCAGCCGACGCCGCCCCCGCCGGACAGCTTCACGGCGCAGCCAAGAGCTGTCGGCCCCCGAGGAGCGCCAGGCCCCAGCGAAGACAGGCCTACTTCCGCCGGCCGAAATCCCCAATGCTGGTCCGTGGCCCGTCGACGCACGACAAAGGGCTTCTCAGCAAGCTGTTCGGAACGCCGTGAGGCGGGATACCGTTCGGACATTGCCCCGCTGCTCCGAGGGCGCCAATCTGAACCTTCGCTAATTCAGTTCAACGAGCGAGCGGCTTCCCATGTCCAAGCTCACAATCGCCTGCGCGACGCTTCTCTTATCGCTTTGCGCCGCAAGCGCGCACGCCGACACCCTGCCGCTGCCGGACAATCTGACCGGATTCAGCACGCATGATGGCGAGGCGTACTTCGGCGAGAGCGATGCGCATGAGGCTTATTTCCCGCTCGCCAGCAATTTTCTGACCCAGAAGACGCAGGCCTATTGCGGCGTCGCGAGCATGGTCATGGTCTTGAACGCGCTGGGCGTCCCGGCGCCGGCGGTTCCAGAATACGAGCCCTACCGCACCTTCACCCAGGATAACGTGCTGAGCGAGCGGACAGACGTCGTTCTGCCACGCGAGACCCTTGCCCACCAGGGCATGACGCTCGACCAGCTCGGCGGCATTCTCGCCACGCAACCGGTCAAGGCGGAAGTCCATCATGCGGCGGATAGTTCGGTCGACGAGTTTCGCAAGCTGGCGAGCGCCTATCTCGGCGAGCCCGGCCATTTCGTCATCGTCAACTATCTGCGCAGAGCGCTCGGCGAGCAGACCGGCGGCCATATTTCGCCGCTGGCGGCTTACGACTCAAAAGCTGATCGTTTTCTCATCCTCGATGTCGCGCGCTACAAATATCCGCCGGTCTGGGTGAAGACGGCCGACATGTTCGCCGCCATGAATACGCCCGACGCGGTGAACGACAACAAGACGCGCGGCTTCGTGCTCGTGACCGCGGCGACCGCGCAATAGCGCTGCTGCGTCGCGACCCCCGTGCTAGCCGGGGGTCGCGGTCGCTCATTGGTTTGCCTTACAACTCGACGCCGCGCGTGCCGACGTCCATCGCATAGACCGAGGTGCTCGCGCAGATGAACAGCCGGTTGTGATGGTGGCCCCCGAAGCACAGATTGGCGGCGACTTCCGGCACGACGATCGCGCCGAGCGGCGTGCCGTCTGGGGCAAACACGCGCACGCCATTCATCGCGCGGTTCGGCGACCAGCCGCCGGCTGCCCAGATGTTGCCGTCCTCATCTGCGCGGATATCGTCGGCGATATAGGGCTGCGGCACGTCTTTGAAGTCATGCAACAGCCGTCCGTTGGAGAGCTTGCCGTCGTCGCTCACATCGTAGACGCGGATAATGGTTTGCTTGAAGGGGCCGCCAAGCGCCCCAGTGTCGGTGACATAGAACTTCTTCTCGTCCGGCGAGAAGCAAAGCCCGTTCGGCATGCTGAAGTCTCCTGCGACCACGTCCATTTTCCCGCTCTTTGGGTCGAGCCGGTAGACGTTGCGGGGCAGCTCCGCCTCGCCACGATTTCCCTCGTGATCGCCGCCGATGCCGTAGCTCGGGTCAGTGAACCAGACCGAGTTCGTCGGACTTGACGATCACGCCGTTTGGCGAGTTGAGCGGCTTGCCGTTGAACTTGTCGGCGAGCGTGGTGATTGACCCGTCATATTCGGTGCGGGTGACGCGGCGCGTGCCCTGTTCGCAGGAGACCAAGCGGCCCTGGCGGTCGCGGGTGTTGCCGTTGGTGAAATTCGATGGCTGACGGAACACATGCGTGCGGCCACTGGCGGCGTTGTACGCCATCAGCCGGTCGTTGGGGATGTCGCTGAAGATGAGGAGTTGCTGGTCGCCGAACCATACAGGCCCTTCGGTCCAGACGCCGCCGGTCCACACGCGCACCAGGCCAGCCGTGCCGCCGCTGTATTTGGCGAAGCGCGGGTCGAAGACCTCGAAGGCGGGGTCCGGATAGATCGCGGTCGAAGGGTCACTCCAGTCGCGCGCCGGCGGCATCGTGCCTGGCGGATCAGGCAGGTTGCTTTGGGCGAGGACAGGGACCGCGGCGACTGATGATGCGGCCACGGTCGCAGTTGCGCGCAGAAAATTACGTCGATCCATGTTGCGTTTCCTCCTGTGCCTTATTTTTGGCGCCGGAGAGTAACGCAAATCGGGATAAATTCTCTTCACATTTAGGAGAGTTTCCGCGTTCGGGCAGATTGCGCGGCCATTCGAGATCAGACCTCGCGCCATCCCGGCTTCGTCGGATCGGTCAGGTGGTATGTAATCGGGCCAATGCCGGAGATCGCGATGATGGCCGGCTCCGGCGCGCCTTTCTTGACCCCGTCGTAGTGAGGGGTCTTCGCCACCCGGCGGACGAACGAGCCTGCGGGCACGGGAACCGTGGAGTCGGGAGCAAAATCCTCGCCGCTCGCGACATACCACGTGCCGGACATGACGACGTAGAGCCGGTCGGTCTCATACCAATGCGGCGCGCTCATGTAGCCCGGATGCCAACGGATGAGCACGAAATATTGCCCGGGTGAATGGATATCGCTGAACATGTTGGCGGATTCCGCCATGCCCGGGGGGAAGTTGTAAAGCGGCTTCCAGGGAATTGCGTCGGGCAGCGTGATCATGGTCATTGCCGGATCCACGCCCGCGGCCTGCGACGGCTTGAATGCGAAGCGCCATAGCCGCCATCGCGAGCAGAGGGCGCGGCGACGAGATCGCGGCGGCGCGTTTCAAGTCTTTGCATGGCCCAGGCTCCCTTGAGCGCCCTTTGTCGTTCGCCGGGTCGTGGCATGAAAGAGGGCGATACGCAATTTTTCGTGACGAGATTCGCCGCGGGTCACGATGACCGTTACGGCGGGCTGGCCGGCGCTTGCGCCCCGGCAAGCGCTTGTCGCGCGTCCGCCCCATTTGCGCAGCGCGGAACCGAACGCCAGCGCGGGCGTTTTCCTCGTTATTGCGGCACTCGAGAGTCAGGTCCGCCGACATGCAGCAGCCGTCGTCGCAAAAACGCCTGATCAATTATAAGCTTGGAAGCCTATACGCGGTCGCCACCGCGCTCCTGATCTCCGTGCAAGAACCGTTTTCGTTTCTGGCCGCCAAGCGGCTCAGCCTCACCCAATTTGTGTTCCTGACCCAAGTCGCCTTGCTGATGTCGATTCCGCTCCTCATGGTCAGCGGGAAAAGTCGCCGCGACCTGTTTTTGCTGCTCGGGAACGCCGCGAATTACTTCAAGTTTGCAGCCCTGTTTCTTATCGGCATGGCAGGTCTGCTGCTGTTCAAGCTCGCGCTGAGCAACGCGCATCCGATCATCATCTCCGCGATCATCAACCTCCAACCTTTTTTCGCGGCTCTGGTGGCGCTGGTCATCGCGAGGGTGCCTATACCCGTCTCGCCCACAATCTTCTTCGCTTGCCTGATCAGCGCGTTTCTCGGCGCGATGGCGGTCGCCTGGAGCCAGGTGGGCGAGGCCAACCGGCCGGACTTGGGCCAATTGGCTGAGAGCGCGATGCATGGCACGCTGGCTTTACGCCATTCCGGTGCCGATCTGCTCGGCGTTGGGCGGAACGCTGGTCTGCAAATGGTTCGCGAAATACGAGGAGTCCGCGGCCATGGCGGCGAATTTCGCCGTCTCCGCGCTTGTCCTCATCCCGGCCGCCGGCGTCTATTTGTATTGGCGCTCTGAGTTGAATTTCGGCCAGCTCGCTCCGGTCATCCTGATGATCGCGGGCACGATCGTCGCCGCTTCGGTGGGCCGCGTGCTCTATCAGATCGCGCTCAGCGTCACCGGCAATGACAATGGCTTCGTCACGATGTTCTTTCTTCTGATCCCAGCGCTCACGGCTTTGATCTCGCTTCCCATGTCGTGGTGGATTTCCGATTTGCATTTTGCTGTGAGCTGGATGTTTTATGCCGGCCTGTTTGTCGTTTCGGCCTCGCTCCTGTTTTTCTCGCTGAAAACCTGGGGTCAGCCGGCTCGATAATGATTACGAGAGGAAACCGCTTTGGCTGGCAATCTCCAGGTTCTGCTCGACCATCGGCCGACCGATAAGGTCTCGCCCGCCAATTTCCGCGTTGTCGAGACGCCGGTTCCGACGCCCGGCCCGGGCGAAGTGCTGGTGCGCCATACGTTTCTGTCGCTCGACCCCTACATGCGCGGGCGCCTCAGCGACGCGAAATCCTACGCCAAGCCGCAGGAGATCGGCGCGGTGATGGGCGGCGGCACGGTCGGAATCGTCGAAGCCTCCAACAATCCGCGCTTTCATCCGGGCGACGCCGTCGTCGGCATGGGCGGCTGGCAGCGCTATTCGCTGAGCGACGGCGCGACCTTGAGGGTCGTCGACGCGAAGGCGATCCCGATCCAGGCCTATCTCGGCCCGGTCGGCATGCCCGGCGTCACCGCCTGGTACGGCCTGAACAAGATCATCGCGCCGAAGGCGGGGGAAACGGTGCTGGTGTCGGCGGCGACCGGCGCGGTCGGCTCGGTCGTCGGACAATTGGCGAAGCTTGCCGGCGCGAGGACGGTTGGAATCGCCGGCGGCCCGGAGAAATGCGCCTACGCCGCCAAGGAACTTGGCTATGACGCCTGCGTCGATCACAAGTCGCCGAATTTCGCCGAGGAGATGAAGGCGGCGCTGCCGAACGGGATCGACGGCCTGTTCGAGAATGTCGGCGGCGAGCCGTTCCAGCAGGCGCTGCGCCGGCTCAACGATTTCTCGCGGGTCGCGATCTGCGGGCTCATCGCCTCCTACGAGGGCGCGCCGACCGCGCTGCCGGACATGCGCATCTTCCTCGTCAAGCGCTTCAAGATGGAAGGCTTCATCGTCTCCGACCATATGGACCTGTGGCCGCAGGCGATCGGCGAACTGGTCGGTCTCGTCGCCGCCAAGAAGCTCAAATGGCGCGAGACGATCCACGACGGCCTCGAAAACGCGCCCCAAGCGCTGGTCGAGCTGCTGCGGGGCGGCAATTTCGGCAAGATGCTGGTCAAGGTCGATTGACGGAGCTGCTCGCCCGGCTCGTCTGTCGATCCCTATCGCGCGAGCCTCTTATTGAGCTGAACTCAAGCATTCAAGCTCGTTTGAATTGCAATAAATAGCCGCCACGCCTATTTAGCCGCTTATGAAGCTCGGCGATTGGCTCAAGCGCAACCAGGTGTCGCGAACGGATTTCGCCCGCCGCATCGGCGTTTCGCCCGGCGCGGTGACGCTGATCTGCCGCGAGCACGGATCGTGGATTTCCCGCGAAACCGCCGAGCGGATCGTCGCCGAGACGCAGGGCGCCGTCACGCCCAACGATTTTCTCAGCGGCCCGCCGCCCAAGGGACTCGACATGCCCAATCCCGTTGCAGACGCCATCGAGGCCTTCGCGCGCGGCGAGATCGTCGCCGTCACCGACGACGACGATCGCGAGAACGAGGGCGACCTGATCGTCGCCGCCTCGCTTTGCACCACCGAGAAGATGGCCTTCATCATCCGCAATTGCTGCGGCATCGTCTGCGTTCCGCTGACCGGCGAGGACGCGCGGCGGTTGAACCTCGCTCCGATGGTCGCGATCAACGACGCGCCGCTCGGCACCGCCTTCACCGTCTCGGTCGACGTGCGCCATGGGCTGACCACCGGCATTTCGGCCGAGCAGCGGACGAACACTGTGCGCGCGCTCGCCAATCGCAACATGGGCGCGAGCGATTTCGTCCGCCCTGGCCACGTGTTTCCGCTCGTCGCCAAGGACGGCGGCGTGCTCATGCGCTCGGGCCATACCGAGGCCGCGGTCGACCTCTGCAAGCTCGCCGGCCTGCCGCCGGTCGCCGTCATCTGCGAACTCGCCAACGACGACGGCACGGTGATGGTCGGGCCGCAGATCGAGGCCTTCGCCGACAAGCACAAGATCAAGCGCATCTCGGTCGCCGATCTCATCGCCTATCGGCAGGCGCGCGAGAAGCTGGTCGAGCGGGTCGCGTGCTTTCCGATTCAGACGCCGATCGGCGAGCTTCAGGGCTACGCCTATCGCACGCCGTTCGACCCGGTCCTGCATTTTGCGTTCGTCCACGGGACCATCGGCGATGGCCGCAACGTGCCGGCGCGTCTGCATCGCGCCGACATCCTGAGCGATATTTTTGGCGGCGGCCCCATCCCCAAGGTGCTGAACCGCTTCAAGGCGGAGGGGCGCGGCGCGCTCGTCTATCTGCGCGACGGCTCGGCCGGCGTGCCGGCGAACCTCGGCGGGACCCATGCGACCGGCTCCGACGATGCGCGCGAGACGCAATGGCGGGAGATCGGCCTCGGCGCCCAGATCCTGCGCGACCTCGGCGTCACCTCGATCCGGCTGCGCACCGACAATCAACGCACCTATGTCGGGCTTGCGGGCTTCGGCATCGAGATCGCGGCGGTCGAGCCGATCGAGTAGGAAGCGGTGGCCGGGCCCCTGTGCGGCGCCCTTGATACAACCACAGCGCGAATGCCTCGACCAATAAACGCAACTAAACGAGCTTAAACGCAACTAAACGTAAGTAAATTTGCTTTCTTTTGCTTACGTTTATTTTTTCGAAATCGAGACTTTTCAATGGGTTACCAGCGAAGAAAACAAAAAAATTCGACGCCTTGTCTTGCTCGCCGGCGAGGTTGTGATTGATACCTCGCGAAGAGCCTGCGTCATGTCCTTTCCTCATCCAGGGCGCGCCAGGCCCTGACTGGCTCGCCAGCGCCAATGGTATAGCACAGATTCCATTTTTTGCCAACTCTTGAGACGTTTCTGTCGGCCGGGATTCATCGCGGGGCCGAGCATAGCGCTCACGTGTTGGCGTCCCGTGTCCCCTCGGCTGGGTTCCCGCTTGCGCGGGAGTGACAGAGCGGAAGCTTGACATCTTGGCTCTGTTCGCGCCAGCGCTGATGCGCGGAAGCGCTCGCGGAGCGGCGTCTAAAAGTGTGTATAGCGGCAGGCGGGAATCAAATTGAGGTAGCCCATGCGCCAGTATATCGCCTTGATCCATAAGGACGCCGGGAGTGATTACGGCGTGTCTTTCCCCGATCTTCCAGGTTGCGTGACGGCGGGCGTCGACCTCGATGACGCGCGCGCCATGGCGGAAGAGGCGCTCGGCCTGCATCTGGAGGGCATGGAGCGCGGCGGCGACCCGATCCCCGAGCCCTCGTCGCTTGAGGCCATCATGGCCGACAATGACAACCGCAGCGGCGTCGCAATCCTCGTCAAAGCCCCGGCGACGAGGACGGTTCGGGTGAACGTCTCCGTGCCGGAAAATGATCTTGAGCGGATCGACCGCTTCGCCGAGGCGCTCGGCTACACCCGGTCCGGCTTCCTTCTTTACGCCGCCAAGTGCGCGATGGATGCGGAAAAATAACGCCGCCGCCCAGTTTTCGTCGGCGTAGGCGCGGCCATCACAAACTCTTGGGTCCGGGCGGCCTTGCCTCCGGCGGCTCATACCGCCAAGAGGGAGCCCTCCATGTCCAGCTCCCCTCCCGATACGAGCCCCGCAGGCGTCGTGGCTGCCGAGGCCGTCCTGCAAAATCCGGCGACGCTCAGCGACCTTTTCGCCGTCCGGTCCTACGTCTGGTTCTGGATCGGCGCAGTGTCCAACCGCCTCAGCATCCAGGTCCAGGCGATCGCGCTCGCCTGGCAGGTCTATGCGGTCGCGCGCCAGACTTCGTCGGTGGCCCAAGCCTCCCTGGCGGTCGGTCTGCTGGGCTTGGCCCAGTTCCTGCCGATGTTCGCTTTGACCCTCTTCGCCGGCCATTCCGCGGATATTTATGACCGGCGCAAGATCATGATGGCGGGCCTTGCCGTGCAGCTTTGCACCTCGGCCCTGTTCGCCGCGATGGCCTATGGCGGGCTGAACCTCCTCTGGCCGATCTATGGCGTCGCGGCTTTGTTCGGTTGCGCCCGGGCCTTCTATACGCCGTCGAGCGCCGCGCTCGCGCCGACCCTGGTCGAGCGGCGGCTCATCCCGCGCGCGATCGTGGTCAATTCGGCGGGCAATCAGATGGCGACCATCGTCGGCCCGGCGATCGGCGGGCTTCTGGTGGCGTTTTCGCCGGTTGCAGCTTTCCTCGTGTCGGGCGCGCTGTGCCTCGCCTCGCTCGTCTCCTTGTTGCTGGTCAAGTCGCCGCCGCGCCAGCCGCGTCCGACCGCCTCGCGCTGGGCGCTGATCGCCGAGGGCTTGAACTATGTGTGGACCACCAAGGTCGTGCTCGGCGCGATCAGCCTCGACCTGTTCGCGGTTCTGCTCGGCGGCGTCACGGCGCTCCTGCCGGTCTATGCGCGCGACATCCTGCATGTCGGGCCGGAAGGTTTTGGCATCCTGCGCGCCGCCCCGTCGGCCGGCGCGATTCTCACCGGCTTCGTCCTGGCCGCGCGGCCGCTGAAGACCCGCGTGGGGCTGAAAATGTTCGCAGCCGTCGGGATCTACGGGCTCTCCACCCTGGTGTTCGCTTTGTCGCGCTCGATGGCGCTCGAGCGTCGCGGCGCTCGCCATTCTGGGCGCGGCCGACATGGTCTCGGTCTTCGTGCGCCAGACGCTCGTGCAGATCGTGACCCCCGACGCCATGCGCGGCCGCGTCTCCGCCGTGTCGAGCCTGTTCATCGGCGCCTCCAACGAACTGGGCGAATTCGAATCCGGCGGCATGGCGCGCCTGCTCGGGCCCGTCGGCTCGGCGATTTTCGGCGGCTGCGGCGCGATTGTCGTGACGCTGCTGTGGGCGGGGATTTTTCCGGCGCTGCGGAAGGCGGACAGGCTGGAGTAGGGGCCGCTGGTCCTCATCCTTGTCATTCCCGCTTTCGCAGAGGTCTCGCGTAAGCGGGAATCCAGCACCTTCTTCCTCGATCACCCCTCCATCAGCGCCGTCACATGCGCGGCGACCGAGCGCGAGAGGCCCTCGAGGTCGTAGCCGCCTTCCAGCACCGACACGACGCGCTCGTGGGCGGCTTTCCGCGCGAGCCCCATGAGCTTCCGCGTCGCCCAGGCGAAGTCGGCCTCGACGAGATTGAGATTGCCGAGCGGATCGCGCCGGTGCGCGTCGAAGCCGGCCGAAATGATCACGAGATCCGGCGCGAACGTCTCGAGGCGCGGCAGGATCGCGCTCTCCATCGCCTCGCGAAACGCTTCGCCCCCGTCGCCGGAGCGCAAGGGCGCGTTGACGATCTGGTTGTGCTCGCCGCGCTCTCGAACCGCGCCCGTGCCGGGATAATGCGGCATCTGATGGGTCGAGGCGTACATGACGGTCGGATCGTCCCAAAAAATGTGCTGGGTGCCGTTGCCGTGATGGACGTCGAAATCCATGATCGCGACGCGCTCGGCGCCATGCGCCGCCTGCGCGTGCCGGGCGGCGATCGCGGCGTTGTTGAAGAAGCAGAACCCCATCGGGGTCGCGGCCTCGGCGTGATGGCCGGGCGGGCGGGTCGAGACGAACGCGTTGCGCGCCCTGCCGCCCATCACCTCGTCGACAGCGAAGACCGCGCCGCCCGCAGCGCGCAGCGCGGCCTCGAGCGTGCCTGACGACATCGACGTGTCGGCGTCGAGCGCGACCCGGCCGGTTTGGGGCGCGACCTCCCGGATCGCCTCGATATAGGCGCGGGGATGGACGCGGGCGATCGCGGCATCGTCGGCGCGCGGCGCGTCGTCGCGCGCCAGCATCTGAAACGCCTCGCTCTCGAGCGCCCGTTCGATCGCGCGCACCCGGTCCGGCCGCTCGGGATGGCCCTCGCCCATGTCATGCGCGAGGCAGGCGGGATGGGAGACAAGGAGCGTCGTTCCGCTTGTCACGTCCTGGCTTGCCGATTTCCGTTCTCCCGACTTTGAGCCGCATGTGTCCCGCTCCCGCTGCCGAAAGTCCACTCGCTACAACGCCTGAGAGTGGCTAACGGACCAAACCTAACTTAGTGTTGAACGCCGCTCGTTTTAACGAGCCGCCGCTTGCCGCGCTGAAACGGACAAAGGGTTTGACGGCGAAAGACCAGGAAACTCTGCCGTTCTGGCGGGTGAAGACCCTCGACGAGATGAGTCTGCCCGAATGGGAAAGCCTATGCGACGGCTGCGGCCGCTGCTGCCTCGTCAAGCTCGAGGACGAGGACACCGCCGAGATTCATTTCACCGATATCGGCTGCAAGCTGCTCGACGGCAAGACCTGCCGCTGCACGGACTATCCGCGCCGTCACCGGAAGGTTCCCGATTGCGTGCGGCTGACGCGCGGATGTGGTCCGCAATTTGAGCTGGCTTCCCGTCACCTGCGCCTATCGGCTGGTGGCCAAGGGAGAGGATCTGTACAGCTGGCATCCGCTGGTTTCGGGTTCGCCCGACAGCGTGCACGAGGCGGGCGTCTCGGTGCGTGGCCGGGTGTCGGTCAGCGAGACCGACCTTGCTCCCGAATTTTGGCCGGACCGGATCGTCAAATGGCCGAACCGCAAGCCGCGCGCCAAGCGCTGAGGCTCAAGAGCGAGCGACAGGCAGCGGTTCTCGAACGCCCGAGCGAACGTGATTTGGTGCGGGCGCGACCGACCCGCCGCGAACCGCGTCGATAAAGGCGCGCAAAGCCGGCGCCATCTGGCGCTGCTGCGGGTAGCACAGGAAATAGCCCGGAAACGGCGCCGACCAGCGCTCGAGCAAAGGGCATCAGCCGGCCTGCCGCGATATACTCGGCCACCGTCTCCTCAACCGCGATCGCAATCCCAACCCCCTCAAGCGCCAGGCGGACAGCCATCTCCTTGTCGTTGACGATCACCGGACCGGCGACGACGACCTCGAACCAGGCTCCGTTCTCGAAGAACTCCCAGGCGTAGGGGGTCGCGCGGCCGGGCCAGCGCCATTGAATGCAGCGATGCCGGACGAGATCGCGCGGGTGCTCGGGGCGGCCATGCAAGGCGAGATACTCGGGCGAAGCGACCGCGACCTGACGCAGCGCCTTGCCCAGAGGGGCCACGACCATATCCTTCTCGATGACCTCGCCGATCCGGATGGCGACGTCGAAGCCGCCGGCGACGACGTCGACCACCTCGTCGTCCAGAGTGAGGTTGAGCACGACATCGGGATAGGCTTCAGCGAAGGCGGCCAGGATCGGCTCGACATAGGTGCGGGCGGCGGAGCGAAACGCGTGGATGCGCACGACGCCTGCCGGCCGCTCCCGATAGCGGCGCACCTGCCCGACGGCGTCGCCGAGCTCGGACACGGCAGGCCGCACGCGTCTCAAGAGATTCTCGCCGGCGTCGGTCAAGGCGACGCTCCGGGTCGTGCGGTTCAAGAGCCTGACCCCGATCCGCTCTTCGAAGCCGCGCAGCATCTGGCTCAAGGCGGACGGCGAGACGCCAAGCGCGCTCCGCGGCGCGGCTGAAGCTCAAGCATTCGCCGACGGCGACGAACGCCCGCAACTGATTGTAATCGGCGCCGGACAGCAGGGAATCCATGGGCGTCATCCAACGATATTTAAGGCTGCCTTACAAGTCCTGTAAGAAATGCGGCTATTCTGAAACGCTGCCATGAGGCGCATCTCTGAAGCCGCAAAAGGAGATCGCTCATGAGAACATGGTTCATTACCGGCGTGTCGCGCGGGCTCGGCCGCGCCATCGCGAAAGCCGCGCTGAACGAAGGCGACACGGTCATTGGAACGGTTCGCGACGCCGCGCCTGATCTGGCGCCGGGATCCGGCAAGCTGCATGTCGTGACCCTTGACGTGACGGACGGCGAGGCGGCGGACGCGGCGGTAGGCCAGGCCTTCGCCCGCGCGGGAAAGATCGATGTGATCGTCAACAACGCGGGCTACGGCCTTCTGGGCGCGCTCGAGAAGGCCACGGACGCAGAAGCGCGGCGATTGTTCGAGGTCGACGTGTTCGCGCCGTTCCGGATCATTCGCGCGGCCCTCCCGCACCTGCGCACCCAGCGTTCCGGCCATATCATCAACATCACCTCGATCGCCGGACGCGCGCCTGGGCCCGGCTCGGCCCTGTATTCGGCTGCCAAATATGCGCTCGAGGGCTTGTCTGCGAGTCTCGCCCAGGAAGTGCGCCCGCTCGGAATCAAGGTGACGGCGGTGGCGCCGGGCGCGTTCCGGACCGATTTCCTGTCCAGCCATTCGATCCGCAAAAGCGAGGGCGAGGACGCCGCCTACGCCGCCAGCGTCGGTCGGCTGATGTCCGGATTTGACGCGATGGCCGGCAAGCAGATCGGCGATCCCGATCGCGCCGCGCAGGCGATCCTCGACCTGGTGCGAAGCGAACACCCGCCGATCCATCTCCTTTTGGGAACGGACGCGCTGCGTCGCGCTCGCGAGAAGCTCGATTCCGTCATCGAGGAGATGGACCGATGGGAGGAGGTGACGCGCGGGACCGACTTTCCGCAGGTCGAGACGGCGGAGGCGGCGGCGCGCTGACGTCGAGCGCTGCTCACTCTCGATCTGATGCGTCTCCTCCCCCTTGCGGGGGAGGAACAAGGAGGGGG
>CAVWPU010000040.1:0-18275 GCA_963756955.1 uncultured Alphaproteobacteria bacterium | reverse complement strand
CCGCCAGTGTCCTTGGCTCAATCTGCGCCTTGGGCGCGGCATGGGCGGCGCGGTGGTTCGTCCGACAGCCGGCGCCCACGCCTCCGGAGCGATGGCCGGACGTCTCGATCCTGAAGCCGCTTCATGGCGACGAAGCGCGACTTGTCCGAGAACATCGAGACCTATTTCCATCAAGATTATCCGGGCAAAATTCAATTCGTTTTCGGCGTCCAGGACCCGAACGACAGCGCGATTCCAGTCGTCAGTTCGCTGATCGAGCGCTATCCGGAGCTTGATCTTCAACTAGTCGTCAACAGCGCCGCGCATGGCGCGAACCGCAAGGTCTCCAACCTCATCAACATGGGGCAGGTCGCCCGCCATCCGCTCATCGTCATGGCGGACAGTGACGTGGCGGTTGGTCCAAACTATTTGCGCACCTTGGCCACCGGCTTGGCGCAACCCGGCGTGGGCGTGGTCACCTGTCTCTACCGCGGCCTGCCGAGCGGCGGCTTCTGGTCGCGGCTGTCATCCATGGCCGTCCACGACCATTTCCTGCCAGGCAACGATCCTTGGGCTTGCGCTCGGGCTGGCGCGGCCGTGCCTAGGCGCGACGATCGCTTTGTCGCGAGAAACCTTGATCGCGGATCGGCGGCTTCCGAGGCAGTCGCGAACCAACTGGCCGACGACTACGCGATCGGCAAGGCGGTGCGGCAGGCCGGGCTTCGATGTCGTCGTGCTCCCGATGCTGGTGGCCCATACATTCGAAGACAACTCGCTGAGCGATGTGATACGACATGAATTGCGTTGGGCGCGGACGATTTTCACCGTCGATCCCCTCGGATATGTCGGCAGCAGCGTCACCCACGCGCTTCCGCTTGGCCCTCATCGGGGCGCTCTTCCGCGGGTTCGACGCGTGGGGGCTGGCGGCTGTTCTCGCCGCCTTGACCTGCCGGCTGTTCTTGAAATATCGGCTCGCGCGCGAATTCAAACTGCCAGATCCGGGCTATGCGCTCCTGTTGGCTCGAGACATCGCTCTCGTTCGCCATTTATGTCGCGAGTTTCCTGTCCCCGCGCGTCCGCTGGCGCGGGCAGGATTTCACGGTCGCGCGGGACGGAACGCTGCGGGCCAGGGTTGAGCCGAAAGTCGGCTTTGCGTCTTCGCGGGTCGGCTCCGCATCTTATGGAAAGGCGATGAGGTAATGCGCACCCTTTTTCTTCAGGCCCCTTCGTTCGACGGGTTCGACGGCGGCGCCGGCGCTCGTTACCAGACGAAGCGCGAGATCGCGTCGTTCTGGTATCCGACCTGGCTCGCGCAGCCGGCCGCGCTGGTCGAGAACAGCAAGCTCATCGACGCGCCGCCGCACAAGACCTCACTGGCCGAGGTTGCGGCGCAAGCGAAGAATTTCGATTTGGCCGTGCGTGCACACGTCGACGCCCTCGTTCGCGTCGGACGTGAAGGCGATCACGGCTCTCAAGGACGCCAATCCGGCGCTGAAGGTCGGCTTGATCGGCGCCAAGGCCGCGGTCAACGCCGAGGCAACCCTGAAAGCCGCGCCGCTCGTCGATTTCGCCGCGCGCAATGAATTCGATTTCACCATCAAGGAAGTCGCCGACGGGCGGGACTGGAAGTCGATCCTTGGCCTCTCCTACCGGGACGCCAACGGCGAGATCCAGCATACGCCGGACCGGCCGATCCTCGAAAACATGGACAATTTGCCGTTCGTCACGCCGGTCTACAAGCGCGACCTGAATATCCAGAAATATTTCAGCGGCTATCTCAAGCACCCCTACATGTCGTTTTACACCGGGCGCGGCTGCAAATCGCGCTGCACCTTCTGCCTGTGGCCGCAGACCGTCGGCGGCCATCGCTACCGCACCCGCTCCGTCGGCCATGTGATCGAGGAAATGAAATGGGCGAAGGCCGCGTTTCCCGAGGTCAAGGAATTCTTCTTCGACGACGATACGTTCACCGACGATTTGCCGCGCGCCGAAGCGATCGCGCGCGAGCTCGGCAAGCTTGGCGTGACCTGGTCATGCAACGCCAAGGCCAACGTGCCGCGCGCCACGCTCGAAGTGCTGCGCGACAATGGCCTGCGGCTCTTTCTGGTCGGCTATGAGTGCGGCAACCAGCAGATCCTGCACAACATCAAGAAGGGCATGCGGGTCGACGTCGCCAAGCGGTTCGCCAAAGATTGCCGGGAGCTCGGCATCGTCATCCATGGCACGTTCATCATGGGCCTGCCTGGCGAGACGAAGGAGACGATCAAGGAGACGATCGAGTTCGCCAAGGAGGTCAACCCGCAGACCCTTCAGGTGTCGTTGGCCGCGCCCTATCCCGGGACGTTCCTCTATAAGCAGGCGCTCGAAAATGGCTGGCTCGACGACGCCAACGGCGACCTCGTGAACGAAGACGGCAGGCAGATCGCGTCCTTGAATTACCCGGGGCTGAGCCACACCGAGATCTTCGATTCGGTCGAGACTTTTTATCGGAGCTTCTACTTCCGCCCGAGCAAGATCGCTTCGATCGTCGGGGATATGGTCAAAAGTCCTGACGTCATGAAACGACGCCTCCGCGAGGGCGTGGAGTTCTTCCGTTTCCTGCGCGAGCGGCACGAGACCGCGCTAACTGAAATATCTGATCGTCACGGCGGACGATTTCGGCCTCGCCGACGAGGTCAATCGAGCCATTGAGCGCGCGCATGTCGAGGGCGTGCTCACCGCGGCGAGCCTGATGGTCGGAGCGCCGGCGGCGGCCCGCGCTGTGGAGCTGGCGCGCCGCTTGCCGAAGCTCGCTGTCGGCCTGCATGTGGCGCTGGTCGACGCCCAGCCGGTGCTGCCGGCTTCAGCGATCCCGGATCTGGTCGACGGTCGCGGGCGGTTTAGAACGGATATGGCGCGCTTAGGCGCAGCAATGTTTTTTCTGCCCCACGTGCGCCAACAAATGCGAGCGGAGATCCGCGCTCAGTTCGAGGCCTTCCGAGCGACCGGCCTTAAGCTCGATCACGTCAACGCGCACAAGCATTTTCACCTGCATCCTTCGATTCTGTCCGCAATCATCGAGCTGGCTCAGGAATTCGGGACGCCCGCGATTCGCGCGCCTTTGGAGCCCTTTGCAACTCTTGCGCAAATCGAGGGCATGCGCCCCAGCCTAGCGGCTTCCGCCTTGGCCCCGTTGGCGCGCGTTCAGCACGCTCGTTTGAGGCGGGCGGGCATTTTCACGCCAGATCAGGTTTTTGGGCTCGCGTGGAGCGGCGCCATGACCAAGGCCCGGCTCGCCGGGCTGATCGCCCATTTGCCGGAAGGGGTCACCGAAATTTATACGCATCCGGCGACTCGCTCGGACTTCGATGGAGCGGCGCCGGGCTATTGCTACGAGGAAGAATTAGCCGCGCTAACGTCGTCCGACCTTCGCCGTCAAATCGCTGCGGCTGGAATTGAGCGCGGCGGATTCTGCAGAAGCGGAACGCAGCCGGGGCTCCTCCAATTGGCGCGCTCAACGACCACGATTTTTCGCCCCTCGGCGAAAGACGAACCCACCGAGCGAGGACCGACCCGTCAATTGACTTCAGCGTTCGATGCAGCTCAGGCCGCAGCCTTTCGGGTTGCTTGGCATTGAGCAGCGCGGAAGAACGAAAATATCTCGGTAACGTCTTTTTTAAGGGCATTTTTGGACAGCGTGCGACAAAGCGATACAAGTAGGGCGAGCGCATCATGGCGCGCGGGCTTCTCTCGCGATAGGCTAACCAGCGAGGAGTTCGTCGCCGAGAACGGCGGCGGACCTGGAATGCGGTTGAAAAGCACCGAATCATGGGCCGCGGGGATGATTGCTCGACGCACGTGCGCTTTAATCGCCGTCGCACTCGCACTGGCCGGGTGCGCAAACATACAGGAAACGGCGTTCGCACCCAATATGGTGCGATTGGACGTCAAACCGTACGCGGAGCCGCTCGTTGGCGAGGCAACGCTACGCCGCGCGGCGGAACTCACTTTGCAGAATGGCTATAGCGCCTTCCGGCTCATGCCGATCTATGTGCATGCGTTCGACGAGTTCGGCGTAACCGTCGTCATGTTCCGCGCCGGCGACCCAAGCGCATACGGCGCCTTCGACGCGGCGGCGGTTCTCAAGCAATATGGCGACTGGCGGCGATGAAGTACGGCGCGACGCTTAAGACTCAGGCCATACCGGCGCGCGTCTCATCCGAGCGATTCATCGACGTGCGCGACGCGGCGATGGTGTGGATCACGAGACGGATATCGCGATTGTCAGCCATGAACCGGTCGAAATCGACCTTTCGCAGGACGAGCAGTCGACAATAGGTCATGGCCACGACGTCAGCTTGTCGCGTCATGCCGCTCAGCAGCGCCATCTCGCCGAACAGGTCGCCGCTGCCGAGCGGGATCCGGCGACCCGGAAAGACGACCTCTGCGGCGCCGGAGGCGATGAAATAACAGGCGTCGCCCTCATCGCCCTTGCGCACGATCCGCTCGCGCGGGACAGCGAACCGGGGCTTGAGCAGCTTCTGCACCCGCTCGAGCTGCTGGTCATTGAGATCGGCGAACAGGTCGAGGCGTCCGATCAGCTCGCGGGTGTCGAGGCCGAGGTCGAAACGAGGCCGAGTCTCTCTCGCTTGCGTACCCTCGACACTGCCCTTGAGATCTTCATAGACCTCGGCCGCGATGAGGCCTTCCTGAAACAGGGCGTCGTAACGTCCCATCTCGCGCCGCATCGCGGACTGGCGTAGAAACCTGGCCTCGAGAGCCGCCGCATATTGAGGATATTGCCGGCGCAGCGCATCAAGAGCGGCCGTTGTGCGCTCGAGGCGAACCTTGAGGACGGTGTCGATGAGCTCGACGACCCGCTCGCCAAAGATGGACCGCGATCGCACCGCATGTGCGCCCATGAGCTCCTGGATCACGAGGCGCGTAACAAGCAACAGCTCGAACCGGTCGCCTAGCCGATCGGCGAGAAAGCGAACGATCCCAAAGCGGCGATATAAAAAATAGGCGGCGGCGAACGAGAATGGAAAGCCTAGCGCAGCTTCAGCGCCGCGCTTGTAGCCGAGACGTCCGCCGCTCCTTGCGGCTTCGCCCAGCGCTTCGGCGTTTCTGAGCAGCGCCTGCACGGTGACGGGGGAGGCGGCGCGCTCGCCCATGATCTCGAGCGCCAGCATCCGTTCCTGATTGCCGAGCGCCACCAGGCCGATCGCCAGGCGCTGATGATCGGTGAGGCCCACGTCGCTCTCGCCACGCGATTTCGCCGCCGCAATTCGGTCCTCGTACGGCGCAAGAGCGCTGGTCAGGGCCGAAGGGGAGATTTGATGTTCGCGCGCCATCGTGCGGATGGTCTCGCCGATTTCCGCGTAAGAGAGCTCCAACACCCGATCGCGCAAGCGCTTCGTCAACCGGCGACAGACGATCAAGCCGCAGAAGGCGGATGACGAAGCGCAATGTCGTGCCGTTGACGAGCAGCGTGAACAGCACGAGGCCCGTGGCGAGCACCGCCACGAATCTTTGTATTTCGGGCTTCAGCGCCGTGTTCTCGGTGACGGCGAGCGCGAGCACCAAGGTCAAGGCGCCGCGCAAGCCGCCCCAGGCGATCGCCAATTTGTAGGCGGTGCTGATCGGCTGGGTCAGTTTGGCCAGGCTCAGCAGCGGGAGAAGCAGGAACAGCACCAAGAGTCGCGCGCCGAAAGCCGCGGCGATCAGCACCGCGATCAGCATGACGTCGTGGAATTGCATGTCGACCAGGAGCTTCGGGACCAAAATCGAAGCCAGAACGAAGACCAGCGAATGGGCCCAAAAGGCGATCTGCGCCCAGAGATCGGTGATGAACGACCAATTGTACGGCGTGATCCGCGACCGACCGAAAGCGCTCACGGTCAGTCCGGCGCAGAGCACCGCGACCACGCCCGAAACATGCACAACCTGCTCGGCGACGATGAACACGAGATAGGGGAGGGCGACGGTCAGCGTCGCTTCGGCCAACCGGTCGTCGCGGGTCCAGGGGATCAGCTGCAGCAACGCTCGGCCGCCCAGGAATCCCAGAACCGCGCCGCCAAAAAAGGAAACCAAAAACTGCTCCTCGCCAACGAGGAGGTTTGGTTGTTGTCCGGAGACAATCACCCCAAGCAGCACTGTGAACATGACGATTGCCGCGGCGTCATTCAGAAGCGCTTCACCCTCGACGAGGCGCGTTAGCCGCGCCGCGGCGCCGACATCGCGGAACACCGCAATGACCGCCGCCGGATCGGTGGTCGCCACCACCGAGCCGAGCAGCAGGCAGACCACCAGCGGTAAGCCCGCAATCGGCCAAAGCGCGAAGCCGACCACGGCCGTGCACACGATCGTAGCGACAACCGCCAGCATCAGAATCGGGGCGGCGTCCTCAAGCATCCGCCGGACGTCGACCGTGATCGCACCCTCGAAGACCAGCAGCGGGAGGAAGACATAAATGAAGGTCTCTGCGCCTACCGGCAGATCGGCGAATAGCCCCGCGAGGTCGCCGTAGCGGGCGGAAAGGGGCGTATGCACCAAGACGATCGACACCGCGCCGATCGCCACCCCGATCACAGCGAGGAGCACCACAGGCGCAACCTTCAGGCGGACAGCCACCGGCTGGGAGACGGCGACGACCACCAGCAAGGTCGCAAGAATGGCGAGGGGGAGGACGATGTCGAACATAGAGACAGAGTCCTATCCGGTCGGCGCGTCGAGGGGCAAGGTTGCGGCCGCCGTTCCGCTGCGGAGGAGCTGGATCCCCGCATCGGAGAAGCGTCGAGGCGGATTTATCCGCCCGCTGGACCTCCAGTCATGCCTGACTTGCGCACGCGAGCGACCTGCGTTTCATCCTTTTCGCCCGGCAGGTTCTTCGGTTCATACGGGCAGAGATCGACGAGGACGCAAACGCCGCACAAAGGTTTCCGGGCGATGCAGACGTAGCGGCCGTGCAGGATGAGCCAATGATGGGCGTGCAGCAAGAACCGGTCCGGGACGACGCGCATCAGACCATCCTCGACCTCGCGCGGCGTTTTCCCGGGAGCGATCGTTCGAGGCGGTTCGCGACGCGGAACACATGGGTGTCGACGGCCAGCGTCGGCTCCCCGAAAACGGTGTTCAGCACGACGTTCGCGGTCTTGCGGCCGACGCCGGGCAGGGCCTCCAGCGCCTCGCGGTTGCGGGGCGTCTCGCCGCCGTGCTGTTCGACGATCGCGCGCGACAGGGCGATGACGTTCTTGGCCTTGGTCCGATAGAGCCCGATGGATTTGATCAGGTCGGTAACCTTCTCCACGCCGAGAGCGGCCATTTTCTCGGGCGTGTCGGCGATGGCGAACAGGGCGGGCGTGGCTCTGTTCACGCCGGCATCGGTCGCTTGCGCCGACAGCACCACCGCAACGAGCAGCGTGAAGGGATTGATGTATTGGAGCTCGCCCTTTGGCGCAGGATTGGCGGCGGCCAATCGTTCGAAGATCGCCTCGGTCCTCGCCGCCCTCGCTTGCCGAGACTCCCTTCGCGCCATGGCTGATTTATAGGCATGCCCGCCGCTCGCGCCAAGCGCGGCTCCGATCAAAGTCCAAGTTGCTATGCGCTGCAGCGCAAAGCATTATGCCCGCATGGGGCTAGGGCTTTGACGGCGCGCCGCCGTGCGAACTGTGAAATTGGGAGGAATGGAATGAAGTCACTCAAACGCGCATTGATGCTGGCAGGCGTGCTGTCTGCGTCACTGGCCGCCGGCGCGGCCTGGGCCGCGGACAACAAGGTCGTCATCGGCGACATCGACGACATGTCGGGACCCTATGCCGACGTCATCGGGGCGTCCGGCATCGAGTTCGATCAAGATGGCGATCGCGGATTTTGGCGGATCCGTGCTTGGCCAGCCGATTCAAATCCTGAGCTTTGATCATCAAAATAAGCCGGACATCGCCGGACAGAAACTCCGGGAATGGGCCGACACCGCCGGACTGAGCATGCTGCTGGGCGGCTCGAACACCGGCGTCAGCCTAGCCATGTCCGCCGCGGCCAAGGAGAAGAAGGTTCCCTTTTTCGCCATTGGCGCGGCCGGCGCGTCGCTGACCGGCAAGGACTGCACGCCCTACACGATCCACTATGGCTACGACACGACCGCGCTTTCGAACGGCACCGCCAAAACAATTCTCGAAGAGGGCGGCAAGAGTTGGTTCTTCATCACCGCAGATTACGCTTTCGGAAAGCAACTCGAGGCGACGGCCTCCGATCTGGTCAAGGCGGGCGGCGGAACCGTGATCGGCGACGTTCGGGTGCCGCTCGGGACGTCGGACTTTTCCTCCTATCTCCTCCAGGCGCAAAGCTCCGGCGCGCAGGTGCTGGCGCTCGCCAACGCGGGGACGGATACGTCGAACTCGCTCAAGGCGGCGGCGGAATTCGGCCTGACCAAAACCATGAGGCCGGCGGCGTTGCTCGTGTTCCTGTCCGACGTCCACGCGCTGGGTCTCGACATCGCTCAGAGCCTCGTGCTGACCACCTCCTGGTATTGGAACACGAACGACACGACGCGGGGATTCGCCAACCGGTTTTTTGAAAAGACGAAGAAGATGCCGACCTTTCCCCAGGCCGCTTACTACTCGGCGACGCTCGCCTACCTCAACGCCGTCAAGGCAGTTGGCTCGACCGACCCCGACAAGGTCATGGAGCAGCTGAAGAAGACGAAGATCAATGACATGTTCGTCAGTGACGGCGTGATCCGCCCGGACGGTCTCTTGGAGAAGGAGATGTATGTCGTTCAGGTGAAGACGCCGGCGGAGTTGAAGGGCGACTGGGACTTTTACAAGATCCTCAAAACGCTGAAGCCCGAGGAGGCTTACGGCAAGCTCGCGGATTCAGCCTGCCCGCTGATCAAGAAATAACTCCCCGCATGAAACTCGCATGCCGCCCTCTACGAGGCGGCATGCTGTTCCTGCGGCGATGACTGCGCCTATCGCTCCGAGCCCGACGCCGGCAGGCCGCTGCACCTAAGCCGACGCTAGCATCGGCGCTAGTGAGTTGAGCGCGACCCGATAGGTCGCCTCGGTCTTGGCGGCGACTTCGTCTAAAGTCACGCCGGGCGCGAGTTCGATCAGCGTCATGCCCCGCGACCCATGCTTGTCGATCGTAAACACGCCGAGATCGGTGATGACGAGGTCGACCACCCTGGCGCCGGTCAGCGGCAAGGTGCAACGATGCAGGAGCTTCGCCCCGTCTTTGGCCGCATGCTCCATGACAACGACGATGCGCTTCACGCCCGCGACCAAGTCCATGGCGCCGCCCATGCCCTTGACCATCTTGCCCGGGATCATCCAGTTCGCGAGATCGCCATTCTCGGCGACCTGCATGGCGCCAAGGATGGCGAGGTCGATATGCCCTCCGCGGATCATGGCGAACGAGTTGGCGCTCGAGAAGAAGCTGGTCGTCGGCAATTCCGTGATGGTCTGCTTGCCGGCATTGATGAGGTCGGGGTCCTCCTCGCCCTCGAACGGGAACGGCCCCATCCCCAGCATGCCATTCTCGCTCTGCAACTGGACGCTCATGCCCTTAGGAATATAGTTCGACACCAAGGTCGGAATGCCGATGCCGAGATTGACGTAAAAGCCGTCCTTAAGCTCTTGAGCGGCGCGCGCCGCCATTTGGTCGCGGGTCCAAGCCATTTCAGTGTGCCTCCGAAGTCTTCAGGCCGCGTCACGCTTGCGGATCGTTCGTTGCTCGATGCGCTTTAGCTCGTTGGGCACGTGCACGATCCGTTGAACGTAGATGCCGGGCGTGACGATGGCGTCGCCGTCGAGTTCGCCAGGTTCAACCAGATGTTCAACCTGGGCGATCGTCAGACGCCCCGCCGTCGCCATATTCGGATTGAAGTTCCGCGCCGTCTTCCGGTAGACCAGATTGCCTTCTGTGTCGCCTTTCCAGGCATGAACCAAAGAAATGTCGGCGACGAGGCCCGTTTCCATGACATAGGACTTGTTGTTGAAATCGCGGACTTCCTTGCCCTCCGCGATGACGGTGCCAACGCCTGTGCGCGTAAAAAAGGCGGGAATTCCCGCGCCCCCAGCGCGGATGCGCTCGGCCAGGGTGCCTTGGGGATTGAACTCAAGCTCGAGTTCGCCCGCCAGATACATCCGCGCGAAAATCTTGTTCTCGCCGACGTAGCTCGAGATCATCTTCTTGATCTGACCGGTTTCGAGCAGAACGCCGAGGCCAATCCCGTCGACGCCGGCGTTGTTGGAAACGAACGTCAGATCCTTCGCGCCTGACTTACGGACGGCATCGATCAGCGTCTCGGGAACTCCGCAGACCCCGAATCCGCCCGCCATCAAGGTCATGCCATCCTTGATCTGGCCGTCAAGCGCCTCATCCGCGGTGGCGTAGACTTTTCTCATGGGAAGACAAGTTCCTCTCGAAAGGACCGCAGCGTCCCTAGCCCTCTCGAGCCCTCGCCGCAAGGCGATGGCCTCAACGCAAGCCTTGGCCTACACTGGTGAAACGCGCCTGACAGGCCGCCCGTATTTAATCCCAGAGCAGGCTTGCAAAAGTTCTGCCAGGGGATCCGCTCCGCCTCATTGTATTTTTTCGTCGGGATAGACGCCCCATAACTTTTCCTGCTCGATATAGCCCTTGAAGCCGTCTCCCTCGACGAGGCACCAGGCGCCGTCGCAACTGCGAATGTTGACGATCACCCCCGATTGAAGCGTCGCGGCTAAATCCGCTGACGTGGACGCGCGAGCGTAGAGCTTTGCGTTTTCGCCTTTTTTATTGGGCGTGACCAGCCCCGTCCGCCGCCCGGAAAGCAGCGAATGGAGCACCCAGCCGTCGATGCCTTCCGAATCGCGGACCCTGCGCCAGATTTCAAACTCAGCGGTGATCTCGACCGGAAGCCCGGCCCGCTCGTAGACCCACTTTGTCGCGTGATCCTTTGACGGGCCCTCACGGAGGTTGACCCGGTCCGTTTTCAGACTGGCGAAGCGCGGCAACGGCAATTTGGTGACCGGCCCGACCGGATCGGCGATCGCCGCGCCAGGGGCAAGGATCAACGACCAGGCCAGCGCCAACGCGTGGCGACGGTCGACTGCGAGCGTGCTCATTGGGTGGTTGTCTCGTTTCATGCCGCCTTCCTCGACAGCGATTTGGCCATCCTTGTCTTTGCCCGGTCTTCTGCTAAGGAGGCCAATTCGGCGGATCGGGATTCGTGGGCGCGCCGGCGTATCCATTTGCGTCGTCTGTCGTTAACGCGGCGTGAACTCTTGTGAAGGCGCGAAAGAGATGATTGCACCAACCGGGGCGGCTGCGCCGCGCGAGCGATAAGAGCGGCGCTCATGAACAGGAAGAAGCCCCTTGTGGTGGTCACCCGGCGACTGCCCGAACTTGTCGAGACCCGGATGCGCGAGTTGTTCGACGCTCGCCTCAACATCGACGACCAGCCGATGTCCCAGGCCGATATCGTCGAAGCGATGCGCGAGGCGGACGTTCTGGTGCCCACAATCACGGATCAGATCAACGCCGCCATGGTCGCCCAGGCCGGCGAGCAGATGAAGCTGATCGCCAATTTCGGCAATGGGGTCGATCATATCGACGTCACGAGCGCGCTTCGCCGCGGCATTACCGTCACCAACACGCCTGGCGTCCTGACCGAGGACACAGCGGACATGACGATGGCGCTGATCCTCTCGACGGCGCGCCGCCTGGTCGAGGGCTCGCGGGTCATTCCCGAAGGGCAATGGACGGGCTGGTCGCCGACCTGGATGCTGGGGCGCCGCATTACCGGCAAGCGGCTCGGCATTGTCGGCATGGGACGCATCGGCCAGGCGCTGGCGCGCCGCGCGCGCGCCTTTGGCATGTCGATCCACTACCACAATCGCCGGCGGGTGGCGTCGCAGATCGAGGAGGCGCTCGAGGCGACCTACTGGGATTCGCTCGACCAGATGCTGGCGCGAATGGATTTCGTCTCGATCAATTGCCCCCATACCCCTGGCACCTTCCACCTTCTGTCGGCCCGGCGGCTCAAACATCTCCGGCCCGACGCCATTCTCATCAATACCGCGCGAGGCGAGATCGTCGACGAGAATGCGTTGATCCGGATGCTCGAGGCGGGCGAACTCGCCAACGCCGGTCTCGACGTGTTCGAGCACGCGCCCGCCGTCAACGAAAAATTGATTGCTCTTGCCAAAAGGGGCAAGGTGACGCTCCTGCCGCATATGGGCTCGGCGACCCACGAAGGCCGCGCCGATATGGGCGAAAAAGTCATCGTCAACATCCGGACCTTCGTCGACGGCCATCGACCGCCCGACCGGGTGCTGCCGAGCATGCTCTAGCCAAGTTAGAAAACCGAGCAAATCCACGCAACATGTCGGCGCCGAGCAACGGTTCTTCGCTTGGGGATCGGTGATACAGTCCTACCTGGACGATGATATCGAAGGGCATCAGACGCTATTGGGCATTGGTTGGCTGACGCGGCCCAGAAAGTATTAGCGCACATGGCGACGTTGAACGTTTTCCAGTGGCTCCGCTACGGCCCTTGGCTCGCCCAAGTGGTCGTGACGCGGCGGTGCAACCTGAAATGCGGTTACTGCACAGAGTACGACCGGACGTCGGATCCGGTGCCGTACGACGAACTCTCATTGCGCCTTGCGAAGCTCGCTGAGCTCCGTGCTTGGGCGGTCTGCCTTACTGGCGGGGAGCCCACGATGCACCCCCGCCTGCCGGACCTCGTGGCTGAGATGAGGAGGCTCGGTTTCAAGCGGCGCATGATGATCACGAACGGATGGCGTCTGACGCCGGCCCTCATTGAAGCCCTCAATGGCGCTGGCCTTACGGACATGCAGATCAGCGTGGATGGGGTCAATCCAAACGCGGTCACCGTGAAAACCCTGAAGCCCTTGCGAAAGAAGCTGGAGCTCCTCGCGGACAAGGCGACCTTCAAGGTGGTCATGAGCGGCGTTATCGGCAGCGCGCCGGCGGAAGAGGCTCTCGAGGTCGTGGACTTCGCGAAGGCCCATGGCTTCACGCCGCGCATTCTCTTGGTTCATGACGAGAACGGTCAGTCGCAGCTGTCGCACGAGGAATTGAGCGCGTACGACGAAGCCAAGCGCCGCATCGGCGACCGTGCGAACGAGGCCTTCGGATATCGGGGGAAGATGATCGAGTCCGGCGAAGCGCCCTTCAAATGTCGCTCGGGCTCCCGCTATCTTTACGTGGACGAGTTCGGAAGCGTCCACTGGTGCTATCAGACGCGAAACGCATTCTCGAAGGACCTCCTCGCGTACACCTACGCGGACCTTCGAGAGCAGTTCGACGCGCCGAAAGATTGCAACGCGCATTGCACCATCGGTTGCGCCCGGACTGCCTCGGCGACGGACCAGTGGCGCTCCCAGTCTGGCCTTAACGCCGCGCCCCTTGCTGCGATTGCATCCTAGGAGCTTCCGGAAGGCCGTCAGGCCTTTGGGGTCACCCCGCGGCAAAGCTCCGCGGGGCGGGGCCGATGACCTTCGCGGCGCCGTCGCCGATTTCCATCACCGCCAATCCTCGCTCGTTGGTTCCGTCCGCGCGGAAGCGGAACACGCCGTCGGCGCCATTGAAACCCGATACGTTGGTTAGCACCGCCTGGTTGAACGGGTCGGGACCGCCGCTGTGGGCGAGCGCGGCGGCAAGCGTCACCGCGTCATAGGCTAGCGTCGCGAGGCGCGCGGGCTCGCTGTTGAATTTGGCCTTGTAGCGCTGAGCAAAAGCGGTGAACCCGGAATTGTCGGGCGCAGAAAACCAGGCGCCCTGCATCTGCGGCAATTTGAGAACCCGGCCGTCGTTCCAGACGCCGGTTCCCAACAACTTGGTCTTGATATTGGCCGACCCCAAAGCGCCCGCGACGGCCGGCATGGCGTCGGCCTGCTCGGGAATGAAGAGAGCGTCGATCTGACCTTGAACCGCCGCCACCTGTTGCGCCGCGGTCGCCATCTGGCCCGACGAGTACCGGGCGGTTACGACCACTTGTGCGTTGAGATTTCCCGCCATGTCCTGGAACCGCTGGGCGGCGACATTCCCATAGTCGTTTTGCGGAGCCATGATCGCGAACGACTTCTTGCCGTTCGAAACGGCATATTGAAGAATCCTGTCGACATATCCCTGGATCAGGAACGACAAAAGGTAAACGCCGGGGGCCGCGACGCTGACGTCGGTCGAGAACGCGATCATCGGCCGCCCCGCAGCTTTTGCCGGCGCTGACGCGGACCGCACATCGTTGGCGAACACGGGGCCAAGGATGAGTTGCGCCCCGGCGCCGAGCTCCGATTGAGCCGCCTGGGCGGCGGCGTCCGAGCCTGAATGGTCGTCTTGAACCATCAGCGTGATGTACGAAGACCCAGAATTGTCGATCGCCAGTTGCGCCGCGTTGCGCATTGACGCGCCGATCGGGCTTGGCGCGCCGTTCTGCGTGAGCGGCAGGATCATGCCGACACGAATGGGGCCTGTGCCCATCGTCTCGCCCACCAGCGCTCCGCCCGCAGGTGGAGCAGCTGGAGCCGGGGCGCCGCCAACGTCGTTGGGGATCTCGATGCCGGCCGAATTGCAGCCCGCGAGCGTCAACGCCATCCCGCCGCCAAGCAAGGCGCGCCTTGTCAGCCCGCGTCCCCCTGCCAGCTGCTCAGCGGCAAACCTCATACCCACCCCTCGTCTGAGCGGCGCGGGCGCGGGCAAGCGCGTCGCGTCGTCATGTTCGAAACGTCAGCGCGCGATGGCCGCCATTCGCTGGCTGTCGACGGAAATTGTGGCATTTTCACCTGCGCTTGGCTATGTCGTCGATTAATGAGCCAGCCAGACGATCGGCGGACCCGAGCGCAATGACCGCGGCAGAAGCTCCTCACTCCGACGGCGTCAAGACGGACCGCTCGGGTCGAACCTTTCGCATTGGCGACAGTACTCTGCCTGGGGCAACCCTTGATCCCGGCCTTTACGTCGTAGCGACGCCGATCGGCAACCTCGCCGACGTGACCCTCAGGGCTCTGGCAATTCTGGCCGGCGTTGACGCCATCCTGGCCGAGGACACGCGCGTTTCGCGCACGCTGCTCGCGCGCTACAGCATCGAGAGGCCGCTCTCGCCTTATCACGAGCACAACGCCGCCGAGGCTCGTCCGCGCGCGCTCAAACGCATTGCCGAAGGGCAGGCCCTGGCGCTGATATCCGACGCAGGCACGCCGCTCATTTCCGATCCAGGGTATAAACTCGTGGCTGAGGCGATCGGCCTCGGCCTTGCTGTCGTCGCCGCGCCAGGCCCCTCAGCGGCCCTTGCCGCCCTTTGCGTCGCCGGCCTGCCGACCGACCGGTTCTATTTCGAGGGATTCCTTCCGCCTCGGCAATCGGCGCGGCGGGAGCGGATCAATGCGCTCGCCGCCGTGCCCGGCACCCTCATTTTCTACGAAGCCGCCGGACGGCTCGCCGAGACGCTCGCCGACCTTGCGCATGAGCTTGGAGCCCGGCCCGCGGCGGTGGCGCGCGAATTGACCAAGCTGCATGAGGAGGTGCGGCGCGGCGGCCTGGACACGCTCGCCGCCGAATATGCCGAAGTTGGGGCGCCGAGGGGTGAGATCGTCATTGTGGTTGGCGGGGCTGAGGAACGTACGCGGATTTCGGAGTTCGCCCTGGACCAAGAGATCGCCGAGTCGCTTGAAAAGCTTTCGGTCAAGGACGCCGCCGCGGCGATCGCCGCCAAACATGGGCTGCCGCGACGGCAGGTTTACGCACGCGCGCTGGCGATTGCGGGCGCTCAGCGATGAGAAGCCGCAGCGCCAACGAGCGAACGGAGCGCCGACGCGACGCGCATCTTTATGGACTCAAAGCGGAATTGATTGCGGCTCTGCTTCTGCGCCTCAAAGGCTACACGATCCTCGCGCGCCGTTTTGTGGTGTCCGGCGGCGAAATCGACCTTATCGCGCGCCGAGGGAATTCCATCGCCTTTGTCGAAGTCAAGGCGCGAGCCGATCTCGAAGTCGCGGCGATTGCGATCAGCGCGACGAAAAGGCGGCGAATCGCCCGGGCCGCGCGGGTTTGGCTGACGCGGAATCCGTGGGCGGCTGGCCTGACATTGCGCGGCGACGCGGTCTTTGTCGCAAGGGGGCGGCTTCCCCGCCACGAGCCGGACGCGTATAGGCTTGAAATCGACTGATCCCTGAAATCCGCTTCTCGCCCTCGACCGGACGCCCATGCCCCTGACCGTCGCCGCGCAGATGGACCCGATCGAGCGCATCCGCATCGCCGGCGACTCGACGTTTGCGCTTCTTCTCGAGGCCCAGGCGCGCGGTCATCGGATCCTGCACTACACGCCCGACCGACTGAGGCTCAATGGCACGCGCGTTGAAGCGATGGCCGAGCCGCTCACGGTCAAGGACGTCGAGGGCGATCACGCGCGTCTCGGCGAGGCGAAGCTTGTCGACCTCTCGACCGTCGATGTCGTGCTGTTGCGCCAAGACCCGCCGTTCGACCTCGCCTATATCGCGACGACGCATTTTCTCGAGCGCATCCACCCGAAAACGCTGGTCGTCAATAATCCCCGCGGCGTGCGCGATTCGCCCGAAAAGCTATTCGTGATGGATTTCCCCGACCTCATGCCGCCGACCCTGATCGCGCGCGACAAGGCGGCGATTGAGGCGTTCCGCGCGGAACATGGCGAAGTGGTGATGAAGCCGCTGTACGGCTTCGGGGGCGCGTCGGTGTTCAAGATGGCCGTTCAGGATCCCAATTTCGGCTCACTGTTCGATTTGTTCAGCACAACCTTTCGCGAGCCATGGGTGATCCAAAAGTTCCTGCCCGCGGTGGCGCTGGGCGACAAACGGATCATTCTCGTCGATGGCGAAGCCAAGGGCGTGGTCAATCGCGTGCCGACGGGCGACGACATCCGTTCCAACATGGTGCGCGGCGGATCCGCGAAAGGGACCGAGCTAACCGAGAAAGAAAAGCTGATTTGTACGACAATCGGGCCTGAACTCCGGCGGCGCGGCCTTTTGTTTGTCGGCATCGATGTTATCGACGGCTATCTGACGGAGATCAACGTCACCTCGCCGACCGGAATTCGTGCGATCAAGAAGGTCGGCGGCCCTGATCTGGCTGTCGCGATTTGGGACGCAATCGAGGCCAAGGTCGGCAAGGCCTAACATTTCTGCTGAAACCCGGCTGGCCTTGCGATTACCAGACCGAGGGAGGATATACCTCCAATGTCAGACGCCCAAGTGCCCGCGGTCGAGCGCCGCGCCCTCGCCGCGACGCCGCTTAAGGGCGTCGAACGAGTGAAGCTTCTCGACGAGTTCGCCGCGCTCCACGAGCAGCTTTCGGGCGACACAGCGGCGTTCCGGCGCGCTGCCGTCGAGACTTTGCGCGTGGCGCTGGACGCCGGTCGGGACGAAGCCCGCCGGGCTCTGGAGGCGGGTGGAACTGGGCGCGCCTGCGCGGAGACGCTGAGCGCGGAGACCGACGAATTGCTGCGGCTTGGGCTCGAAATGTCAGCGCGCTGGCTTGCTCCGCCGCAGTCGGGCCCCCTGCCGACCATCGTCGCGGTTGGCGGCTACGGGCGCGGCATGCTCGCGCCCTTTTCTGACATCGACCTCCTTTTTCTGTGCCCGACAAGTCCGCGCCCGGGGTGGAGAAGGTGGTCGAGGCGCTGCTCTATGTGCTGTGGGACCTCAAGCTGAAGGTCGGCCACGCGACGCGCACGATCGACGAATGCCTGAAGCAGGCGCGCGCCGACATGACCATTCGCACCACCCTCATCGAGGCGCGGTTCATCATCGGCGACAGCGGCCTGTTCGAGACGCTGAGAACCGGTTCGACGAAGAGATCGTCGCCAAGACAGCGCCGGAATTTGTCGCCGCCAAACTCGCGGAACGCGAAACGCGAGTGAGGAGGGCGGGCGCGTCGCGCTATCTCGTCGAGCCCAACGTCAAGGAGGGCAAAGGGGGCTTGCGCGACCTCAACACGCTGTTCTGGATCTCCAAATACGTCTACCGCGTTCGTAACCCCCACGAGCTCGTCGCCGCCGGACTGTTTTCGCCGCGAGAATTCGCGCTTTTTCGCCGCTGCGAGGAATTTCTTTGGACTGTTCGCTGCCGGCTCCACTTTCTCGCCGGCCGGGCGGAGGAGCGCCTGAGTTTCGACGTGCAAAGGCCGATCGCCCGGCAGCTTGGCTATTCCACCCGCGCGGGCATGATCGACGTCGAGCAATTCATGAAGCACTATTTTCTTATCGCCAAAGACGTCGGCGACTTGACTGCAATCGTGTGCGCGGCGCTCGAGGAGCGACACGCCAAAACGACACC
>CAVWPU010000039.1:0-10868 GCA_963756955.1 uncultured Alphaproteobacteria bacterium | reverse complement strand
AGGAGCGAAACGCCTCCGCCCACCCCTTGTCCCCCCGGGCTTTTGACCCGGGGGTGGCCCGCGATAGCGGGTCGGATGAGGGTCTTGCCGCGCTCGACTGGCCGGCGCTCGAGCGGGAGCTCGACAGCTTTGGCTGCGCGGTGCCCCGGAACTGCTGTGCCCGGAGACTGCCGCGCGCTCGCGGCGCTCTATCCCGACGAAAGTCATTTCCGCAGACATGTCGTGATGGCTGCCCATGGCTTTGGCCGAGGCGAGTACAAATATTTCGCCAACCCGCTGCCGGACCTTCTCGTCGCGGTGCGTCGCGGCCTCTATGCGCGGCTCGCCGGCGTAGCCAACCAATGGAACGAGGGGATGGGCGTCCTGTCCGCTTTCCCGCCGACCACGAGGCGTTCCTGGCGCGCTGCCATGAGGCGGGTCAGAAACGGCCGACGCCGCTCCTTTTGCGTTATGCGCCCGGCGACTACAATTGCCTGCACCAGGACCTCTATGGCGAGCATCTGTTTCCGCTGCAGGTCGCGATCCTGCTCTCGGAGCCGGGCCGCGACTTCACCGGCGGCGAGTTCGTGCTGACCGAGCAGCGGCC
Source organism: uncultured Alphaproteobacteria bacterium (assembly GCA_963756955.1). Classification (GTDB taxonomy): domain Bacteria; phylum Pseudomonadota; class Alphaproteobacteria; order Rhizobiales; family Beijerinckiaceae; genus Roseiarcus. The sequence goes on along the minus strand of CAVWPU010000039.1, from coordinate 10,282 downwards.
GCGCATGCAGTCGCGTGCGGAGGTCGCGCCGCTCACCCAGGGCGACGAAATCATCTTCGCGGTGCGCGAGCGGCCGGTGCAGGGGACGCGCGGGACCTATCGCGTCAATCTGCGCCACGGCGTGAGCCGGATCAGAAGCGGCGAGCGCTTCACCCTTGGCGTGATCTTTCACGACGCGGCGTGACGCTCTTCGCGACAGGATCCTCACGCACGGCGAATGTCGGTCAGAGCGAGATCATTTCCCTTCAACAGGAGCGCTTCGCCTGTCGCTCTGACAAGCGCGCATGCGAGAGCGCTTGACCAGCTAAGATTTGTTGGACAGTTTTGCCGAGCGATAGTCTGGGAGGCATGAGATGCGTAAACGAGGACGAGGAGCGCTGCTGATATCAGCCTGCCTTTTTGTGAGTTCAGGCGCTGCTTATGCCGGGACCAAGCACATTCACAATATGGACGTGAAGGCTCAATGCATCGCTAAGGCCGACGCGGACCACCTAACGGGTCATGAGCGTCATGTCACAATAAAGCAGTGCAGACAGGACGGCTCTTTTTTCTTTCACCACGCTTAAGGCTTTGCGACGAGAGTCGCACGCGCGGACAGTGCAGCGTTGCCGGTAGCGGCTTTACGGCGTAACACCGCGCGAACATCCAGACCCGAGGTTCCCATGGCCGCCGTCCGCCAACCCGTGATCTTCGTGCCGCATGGCGGCGGCCCCTGCTTCTGGATCGAGTTTCCGCCGCCCTTCGGCCCGCATGCCTGGGACAATTTGCGCGACTATCTGGCCGGCGTTCTCAAGTCGCTGCCCGAGCGGCCGAAGGCGTTTCTTGTCGTCACCGCGCACTGGGAGGCCGACAAGCCCACGGTCAGCGTCAATCCGAAGCCGGGCATGCTCTACGACTATAACGGCTTTCCCCCGCACACGTATAAGCTGAGCTATCCCGCGCCCGGCGATCCGGAGCTGGCGGCCGAAGTGAAGCGCCTCATCGAGGCGGCGGGCCTGCCCGTCGCGACCGACGGCGAGCGCGGCTTCGACCACGGCGTGTTCGTGCCGTTCCTGATCCTCGATCCGAAGGCCGAGATCCCGGTCGTCATGCTGTCGCTGCGCAAGGACCTCGATCCCGCCTTCCATATCAAGCTCGGCAAGGCGCTTGCGCCTCTGCGCGATCAGGGTGTGGCGATCGTCGGCAGCGGCATGAGCTTCCACGACCTCCGGCATTTTCGCGACGGCGACACGACGGCGTCCGCCGCCTTCGACGCCTGGCTCGACGAGACGGCGAAAGCGCCAGGACCGGAGCGCGAGGCGCGGCTTGCCCAATGGGACAAGGCGCCGTCGGCGCGCGCGTGCCATCCGCGCGAGGAGCACCTGTTGCCGCTGATGGTGGTGGCCGGCGCGGCTGGCGACAGCACGGGCACGCGCGACTTCAACGACAAGATCGGCGGCAAGATGATTTCGGCCTTCCGGTTCGGGTGAGCGTTCCCTTCGACGCCGCCGCCGAATCCTGAACGCGCCCTAGGCGCGACGCTCGCCGTTGAGGAGGGGCCGGCGCCGCCCGTCCAGCGGGGGCCGATCGCCCATCGCAATCGTCGCGGCAAACTTCACCGAGACATCCGGAAGTGAGCGCGCGCACAGCGCGCGGCCCAAAATCGCGCTACCCAAAAGGCGAGCGCGTTAGGCGAACTGGCACGCGACTTGCAACATTTCGTTAACGCAAATGTGACGATTATGTATCCGTGTCATAAATTGTACTTGGAGCGTGAACGCCTACCTTAGTGATTGCCATGGACGCCATGATTTTCTCGCTCAGTCCCGAAGTTCGCGAAGCGGCGCTCGATCTCAAAGCGTTGCGCAGAAAGATCAAAGAGGCCGGCCAGCGGGCCTACGAGTGGTTTCCAGCCGAAGCCAATGCGCGCGAACGCATGATTTGCCTAAGTCGTGAGCAGCGACCCGACGCAGAAGCGCTCAGCAGCCGTCAAACTCCGCCGCCCAAGCCCGGCGAAGGCTTTCTCAAGCTGGCGTGAAGCCCAAGGGGGCGAAACCCTTTTCGGAACCTGGTCGTCCATCAGACGGTCAGGCGTGGCTGACGCTTTCCCGTCCGGCGCGCTGCGACGCCGAGACCCACGAAACCCAAAAGCAGCATCGCCCAGGTCGCAGGCTCCGGCACGCCCGTTGAAGGCGCTGCGTTCGCAATTCCGTCGCTGACGCGGATGCTGTAAAGGTCAGCGTTGGGATTGGTCGGTTCCACGAAGAAGAAGGGATCGGCGGAGGCAAATGCGGAGCCTCCGAAGATTCCGACAGAGGCGACGGCTTCCAGGTGCACCGAGTAAACCTGACCCGGTTCATCCATTTCGATAAAAGCGCCATCAAACTGGCTTCCGCCGCAGAGTCCCTCGTGTGTATCCGCGCAGACGTTGGTCCCCTGAGATGTCGAGAGGCTGGCGAACGCGGTATTGTCAGGACCGGCAGAGGTGAGCAGGTTCGTTCCTACGCCGATTTCGATCGGCCCGTTATCGGGCCCATCGACGGTGTAGTAGTAGGTGAGGGCTGAATTGGCGCCCGGCGTGAAGGGCGGCGTGCCTGTGACCGTCGCCTCGGCGGTTGCGAAGGGGGCGCCTACCGTGAACGCCGAAGCGCCGCCGAATGAGCAGGGATCCGTCGAGACCAGCGTACCTGAGGCGCAGGCCGCATCGCCGCTAGAAGGAGGCAGCGTTGTCGCAGCCGATGTGACCCGGTCTGCCGCCAACAATGCGAACGCCCCCACAACCATGCAGGCCAGGATTCTCATTGCCGCCTCCCGATTTTAGCGTCGCTAACATGTTGCATCACGGGATCGTGAACACAAGCTGTTTTTCGGCGCGGCTGTGAGCCGGCGGCTCAATGCGGTTTGAGCGACGATAGTCCAAGGGCGGGGTCGTTCTTGTACGGCTCCACGCATTGCTCTTCGCGCGCCCGCTCACGCTCATTCGTCGTGTAGGCATGCGTATCCTCGGGCGCCGTGATCGGCAGGATGGGCACTTGCGGCGATTGTTGACGAAGCTCGAGCGCGCGCTCGACCATCATGCACTGCAAGACTTTATCGACCCACCAGATGTGACTGAGCGCCACGCCGCCAGGATCAGGTTCCGCAGCCGTTGCCGGCCAAACCGATTGGTTCTGTTCCCTCGCCCGCAGCTGCTCGTCGATCTTGCCCTTGATGGCGTTGTGGCAATTGTAGGCGATTTCCAACAGGGCGCCGACCGGCAGCGGATCGGTCCCGTTCGGTTGCAGCCCTTTCAATGTGTAAGTCCGGCAGTCGACCGCGCCGACATTCACATTCCGGTCGTCAATGCCAAACTGAGAATCGACGGCAATTCTTAAATTCGACGACAGGATGTTGTGCCGAAGCTCCCAATCTTTGTTGGCCGCGTAAAAGCGTTTCGCCGCCGCGTCCAACTTCTCGCCCTCGAGCTTCGTCTTGATGGCGTCGTTCAGTTCGTAAGTGGAGAGCCATTTCTCGTCGATCAGCTTGTCCACGCCTTCGAGCACGGACAAAACCGCCGCGGAGTCCTTTTCGATCTTGGCGGATCGCGTTTGGTATTCCCAGCTGCGGCCCTGAAGGTAAAAGCTGATCAATGTGCCAACGACGCCGGACGCGAGAATGACTCCCCCGATCGCGCCCACCACCCGATTGGTCCAGGATTGGGCGCTGCTCAGCTTCGAGGACGGGCTTGAGACATTATCGGCCTCGCGTTCAACCACCTTGAATCCTTCGGCCGCAGCGGAGGCGGCGATGCGTGATCACAAAAAAATCAATCCGGCGGCAGCGCCGGCGACGATCTTGGCATGAGATGCAAATCCGTTCCCGTCCAAGGATGGGCGAGCGCGACCTCTTCGTTGAGCTCGACGCCGAGACCCGGCTCGTCCGGCGGAATGACGAAGCCTTCCTCCCAGCGGATCGGCTTCTTGAGGATTTGCCCATGGAAGCCGTCCCAGCGCTCGATGCTCTCGAGGATGAGAAAGTTGGGGCTGCAGGTCGCGAGCTGGATGTTGGCTGCGCCAACCACCGGCCCGCAATAGAGATGGGGCGCGATCTGCGCGTAATGCGCTTCCGCGATTCCCGCGATCTTCTTCGCTTCCAGGATGCCGCCGACGCGGCCCAGATTCATCTGCAGGATCGAGGCGGCGCCGGTTTCGAGCACGCGGGCGAACTCGTACTTGGTCGTGAGCCGCTCGCCGGTCGCGATCGGCATGCGGCATTGCGCGGCGACCTTCGCCATTTCCTCCGGCGCTTCGGGGGGGTCGGCTCCTCGAACCATAAAGGCTCGTAAGCCTCGATCCGCCGCGCGAGACGCAGCGCGCCCGAGACTGTGAACTGGCCGTGCGTCCCGAACAGGAGATCGCATTTCGTCCCTACGGCTTGTCGCAAAGTCTTCAGGAACGCTTCGCACAGCTCGAGTCGCTCGAGGCTTGGCTGGCGTGGGTCGAAAGTCGAGTACGGTCCGGCGCAATCGAACTTCACCGCGGTGAAGCCTTGGCGCATATATTTGAGCGCACGCTCGGCGGCGGCGTGTGGGTTCGAATAGACCGGACTGTCCGAATGGGCGTGCGAGCCGGGCTCGTCCGGATAGAGGTAGGTGTAAGAGCGCAGCCGCTCATGCACCTGGCCGCCGAGCAGCGCGTAGACGGGCTTCATGACCGCCTTGCCGACGATGTCCCATAGCGCCATCTCGATGGCGGAAAGGACGCCCATCAGCGAAATGTCCGGCCGGCCGGAATAGCCGCGGCCGTAGACGTTGCGCCAGAGCGCCTCGATGCGGAACGGATCGGCGCCCTCGACATGCCGCTCGAACACATCCTCGATCATCGCCACGATCGCCTTGGGCGCGAAGCTCGCGGCGTACACTTCGCCAACGCCCTCGATCCCGCAGGCGGTCTTGAGCTTGAGGAACAGGAAATAGCGGCCGCCGAAGGCGGGCGGCGGATTGCCGACGACGAAAGTTTTGAGCTCGGCGATTTTCATAGGCGTCCGGAGGGCGGAGGAGGGGGCAGGGGCCGAACTGCGGTCCCCAGGCGTTCGCGCGCGCCCTTCATTGTGGTAACCCGCCGCTTGCGTCTGTCCAAGCCTCCAGAAATGTGCGCCGAGAGTCCATGATGGCCGAAACGATTGCCTTCGCCCTGCGCAATCTGCCGGTGTTCCTGTTCGTCGCCGCGTTGGCGCTTGCGGCGGTGAGGCGGACCGGCGGAACAATCGCTGAGCGCTTGCTCGGGTGGATTCTGCTCTTGCCCATTGGGGTGACGGGCCTCTGGGCGGCGGTCTTTCATCTCTTCTTTCCTCAGATCGCAGCGGCTGACATCGGCTGGGAGCCAAGCCCCTTCCAGTTCGAAGTCGGCATGGCGGATCTGGCGATTGGCGCGACCGCCTGCATAAGCTTCTGGCGCAGCCTCGATTTCAAGGCGGCGGTCGTGATCATCAACGCGATCTTCCTCTTGGGAGACGCGATCGGCCATGTGGGTCAGATGATCGCCGCTGGCAATTTCGCATCCGGCAACGCAGGGGTTCCGTTTTTAGGCGACCTGATCTTCCCTGTGCTCACGCTGATTCTCCTGATCATCGTTCAGCGGTCGGAATCGGCGCCGCGGATCTCCTGAAGCCCCTCAGAATACGATGACGTTGCGCACCGCCGCCCCGGAGCGAGAGGAGGCGAGAGCCTCGTTGATCGCCTCAAGCCGATAGCGGCCGCTGATCAACTCGTCGAGCTTGAGCCGCCCCTCGCGATAGAGCTTGACGATCATGGGCACGTCGATCTGAGGCCGCGCGGAGCCCATCTTGGAGCCGAGAATCCTTTGGCCGTCGGCGGCGAGCCAGCCGGGGTCGATCGTCGCCATGACCCCCGACGGCGGCATGCCGACAAGGACGGTCGCGCCGCCTTGCGCTTCATCAGCGAAACGCCTTGCTCGGCCGCGCCCTTGACGCCGACGGTGACGAACACCCAGTCCGCCTTGCGTCCCCCGGTCAGCGCCGTCACCCGCTCGACGACATCTTCGCTTTTGGCGTTGACGGTCTCGGTCGCGCCGAAGTCGCGCGCCGCGGCGAGCTTGGCCGGGTGGACATCGACGGCGATGATCGGAGATGAGCCCGCGATCCGCGCGCCCTGGATGGAATTGAGGCCGACGCCGCCGCAGCCGATGACGACGACGCTCGAGCCTGCCTTCACGCCGGCGGTGTTGACGACCGCGCCCAGCCCCGTCAGCACTCCGCAGGCGATGAGCGCCGCGCTGTCGAGGGCCATGTCCTTCGGGATGGCGATCGCCTGCGACTGGTCGACGACCATATGCTCGGCGAAAGCGCCGGTGCGAAGCCCATGGACAATTCGAGCGCCGGCCGCGTCGTGCAAAGGGGTCTCGCGGTCGAGCGGGAACACTTCCTCGCAGAAGACGGGCGCGCCTTCCGTGCAGGCGGGGCAAAAGCCGCAATTGCGGATGAGCGTCGCGACCACGTGGTCGCCGACGTTCAGGCGCGTCACGCCAGGGCCGACCGCCTCGACCACGCCCGCCGCCTCGTGGCCGTAGATGGCTGGCAGGTCGCCGCCCCAGGCGCCGTCGAAGAAGAAAATATCGCTGTGGCAGATCGCGCAGGCGGCGGTGCGGATCAGGACTTCGCCCCCCCCGGGTTCAGCCAGTTCGACCGTCTCAATCGCAAGCGGGGCGCCATAGGCGCGGCAGACGGCGGCTTTGGTTTTCATGGCGCAAATCCCCGCCGAAGCGCGACTCAGACGGGGCTCAATCCCGCGCTCAGGGCGAGAGTTCAAGCGCAGTCTTGAGGCGGGCGGGAATAATTTTTGGGGGCGCGCGGACCTCTGCCGAGGCGGGCGCCATAGGGCAAGGCGGTCAACTCGCGTTGCCGGGCGGCCCAGGGCGACCTGCGCAGTTCTGCGCGCGACTCAATGTTTTCAATCCGTTAATCTCATTTTTCTGCAACTCCGCGCGGCGGGGTTCGTGGCCGCTATCATAAATTCTCATGATGCAAATGTGAAATTATGCAAGGCGATCAACACATAGCAATATAGCGTTTTCCTCATTTCGAGGCGCGCGGAAGACCAGCAGGATGGCGACCGCCGCCTGAAGCCTGTATCGCGGAACTGGGAGGAAGGGGCCTGCTCTCGCCGCTCCGTCGTCTTGAGTTGAGGGAACGACACCTTGGCCTCAACCCGGGCGGCGTGTGATATTGCTGTGAGTAGGGCGCATAAACTTTCCGTGACCCCCTTGCATCTGGCCCACGAACCCGTTATGGCCATCGTTTGGGGTCGAAGGCGCTACGCCCCGATGATCAAACATGACTACCGCCCTGCGAAGAACAAACCGGTGACGGCTGATCGGAACAGGAGCGGCGGATGGGTCGGAGGATGGAAGGCTTAGGCTTTTCGTCTCTTCCGACCATGTCCTGTCCGAGACTGCCGGCGCGTAAGCCTCTACGGGCTAACGCTTAATTCCCGAAGCCCGATCCGGGGCGGGGGCCAGCATAGACGGGGAAGACCGAGTTTTGCACCCGTCCGGCGCTTTCCGGGCGGGGAAAGCGGTTCGAACCTTCTGTCCGGCGCCGGGCTTTTCGCCCGCCTCCGGGGACAGGCGCAAGTGGTCGCGGCGTTCGATTCGGGGAGCCGAATCGTTGTGCCGCGGCGTGTGCAACAGGTGGATTTCAAGCGATTGAAGCCCGCCGACCGGAGATGAGCACCGTGGATAGAACGGAAAAGAAGGAAGCGGTCGCGGCCCTGCATGACGTTTTTACGAAAACGTCGGTGGTGGTCGTGGCGCATTATTCCGGCTTGACGGTCGCCCAGATGCAGCGGCTGCGCAAGCAGATGCGGCAGGCGGGCGCGACCGTCCAGGTCGCCAAGAATAGCCTCGCTCAGATTGCTGTCAAGAACACGGACGTCGCCTCGATCGGTCCCCTGCTCAAGGGGCCGACCCTGATCGCTCATTCGATCGATCCGGTGGCGGCGGCCAAGGCCGCCGTGGCTTTCGCCAAGGATCACGAGAAATTCGTGCTTCTGGGCGGCGCCATGGGCAAGACGGCCCTCGACGTCGATGGAGTCAAGGCGCTCGCGACCTTGCCGTCCCTCGACGAGCTGCGTGCGAAACTGCTGGGGCTTCTCGTGGCCCCCGCGACCAAGCTCGCTCAGCTCACCACCGCGCCAGCCGCCAAGCTCGCCCGCGTGTTCGGGGCCTACGCCGCCAAAGACGCTGCCTAAGTCAAGCTCTTCACAATCAACCGAACCGCACTACATATAGGAGGTCCATCAATGGCCAATCTCGAAAAAATCGTCGATGAACTCTCGAGCCTCACGGTCCTGGAGGCCGCCGAGCTCGCCAAGTTGCTTGAAGGCAAGTGGGGCGTCTCGGCCGCCGCCGCGGTGGCGGTCGCCGCTGCTCCGGCTGGCGGTGGCGCCGCCGCCGCTCCGGTCGAAGAGCAGACCGAGTTCAGCGTTATCCTCGCTGCAATCGGCGACAAGAAGATCGAAGTGATCAAGGAAGTGCGCGCCATCACCGCGCTCGGCCTGAAGGAAGCAAAGGACTTGGTCGAAGCAGCGCCGAAGCCCATCAAGGAAGGCGTGTCCAAGGAAGAGGCCGAGAAGATCAAGGCTGCCTTGGAAAAGGCCGGGGCCAAGGTCGAGGTCAAGTAATGACGCGCCCCGCATTGCGGGGCGAGGGGTATCAAGGTGGGACGGTCCCGGCCATTGGCCAGGGGCCGTTCCGGCGTTTCAGCGACGCTTGCGGGTGTGAGCGTCGTCAACCGGTGGGCGAATAAACTCTGAGCAAGAGCCTTTGAGGTTGCCGGACCAGGTTTGAGTGAGAGGGAGCGTCGGCGACGGCGCGTCCCAAGAAGACCGGCCGAATTTCCGACGCGCGTTCTCAGCGCGTCGGGATCAACAGCGGCGGGCAAGCAAGCTTTAGAGGAGCGACATGGCGCAGACATTCACTGGCCGCAAGCGCGTTCGAAAGGTGTTCGGGCACGTCAAGGAAGTCGGCGAGATGCCGAACCTGATTGAAGTCCAGAAGGCCTCGTACGATCAGTTCCTGCTGATGGACCCCCCGAAGGGCGGGCGTCCAAACGAGGGCCTGCAGTCGGTGTTCAAGTCGGTGTTCCCGATCAAGGACTTCGCCGACACGGCTCATCTCGAATTCGTCAAATACGAGTATGAAGCGCCGAAATACGATGTCGACGAGTGCCGCCAGCGCGGCATGACTTTCTCTGCGCCGCTCAAGGTGACGCTGCGCCTCATCGTGTTCGATGTCGATCCGGAGACCCAGGCGAAGTCGGTCAAGGACATCAAGGAGCAGGATGTGTACATGGGCGATATGCCGCTCATGACCACGAACGGCACCTTCATTGTCAACGGCACCGAACGCGTCATCGTCTCGCAGATGCACCGCAGCCCGGGCGTGTTCTTTGATCACGACAAGGGCAAGAGCCATTCCTCGGGCAAGCTTCTGTTCGCCGCCCGCATCATCCCCTATCGCGGCTCGTGGCTCGACATCGAATTCGACGCCAAGGACATCGTCTATGCGCGCATCGATCGGCGGCGCAAGATTCCGGTGACCTCGCTCCTTTACGCCCTCGGCCTCGACGGCGAGGAGATCTTGTCGACCTTCTATAAGAAGATCGTTTACACGCATCTCAAAGACGGCGGTTGGCGCGTGCCTTTCGACGCCGAGCGCATGAGAGGCGTCAAGGCCTCGGTCGACCTGATCGACGCCGATACCGGCGAGGTCGCCATTGAGTCCGGCCGGAAACTGACCGTGCGCGCTGCGCGCCAGTTGGCGGAGAAGGGCCTCAAGGCGTTGCGGGCGAGCGACGCCGATCTCTATGGCCAGTATATCGCCGAGGATCTCTATAACCCGACGACCGGCGAGATCTACGCCGAGGCCGGCGAGGAGATCACCGAGAAGTCGCTCGCGCTGATGCTGGAGGCCGGCTTCAACGAGCTGCCGGTGCTCGACATCGACCACATCAACATTGGCGCCTACATCCGCAACACGCTCAAGGTCGACAAGAATTCCTCCCGCGAGGACGCTCTTTTCGACGTCTATCGCGTCATGCGCCCGGGCGAGCCGCCGACGCTCGACAGCGCCGAGGCGATGTTCCAGTCGCTGTTCTTCAACTCCGAGCGCTACGACCTGTCTGCGGTCGGCCGAGTGAAGATGAACATGCGCCTCGACCTCGACGCGCCTGACACCCAGCGGACCCTGCGCAAGGAGGATATCCTCGCGGTCGTCAAGGCGCTGGTAAATCTGCGCGACGGGCGTGG
>CAVWPU010000038.1:0-22361 GCA_963756955.1 uncultured Alphaproteobacteria bacterium | reverse complement strand
CGGACTGCGCCTCGCCCGGCGCGTCGGCCGCCTTCCAGTGCCATTGCAGCCAGCGCGCCGAATTGACCAGCGAGCCGTTCTCCTCGGCGAAGCAGGTCGTCGGCAGCTGGAACACTTCGGTCTGGATGCTCGCCGGGTCGGACGGATTCTGCGGCCCGAAATCCTCCCAGAACCGCGAGGTCTCGGTGTCCAGCGGGTCCATCACGACGAGGAACTTCAGCTTGCCCAGCGCCTTGCGGATCTTGCCCCGGTCCGGGAACGCCTGCATCGGATTGAAGCCCTGGCAGATGTAGCCGTTCATCTGGCCGTTCGCTCATCATCTCGAAGGCGCGGATGATGTCGTAGCAGCGGCACTGTCGAGCTTCGGCAGCCAGTCATAGGCCCAGTCGTTGTCGGCCGTCGCGCGGCGTCGCCGTAGATCGCCTTCTGGAAGCTGACGAAGAACTTGCGGTAGTTCTGCCAGTAGCTCGTCTGGCCCGGGCCGCAGCGGCTTGAACAGCCGCGTCTTCATGTAGTCGTCGAAGGTCGGCTCGCCGTCGTTCGGCAGCGTCATGTAGCCGGGCATCTGGTTCGACAGCAGGCCGACATCGGTCAGGCCCTGGATGTTGGAATGGCCGCGCAGCGCGTTCATGCCGCCGCCGGCGACGCCGATATTGCCGAGCAGCAACTGCACCATCGCCATCGTGCGGATGTTCTGCGCGCCGACCGAATGCTGCGTCCAGCCGAGCGCGAACAGGCTGGTCAGCGCCTTGTCGGGCGCCGACGGTGCTGGCGATCAGCTCGCAGACCTGCAGATACTTGTCCTGCGGCGTGCCGCAGATGCGCGACACCATCTCGGGCGTGTAGCGCTCGACATGCTTGCGCAGCAGGTTGCATCACGCAGCGCGGGTGCTGCCAGGTGTCGTCGATCTTGGCGAAGCCCTGCTCGTCGAGCTCGTAGTCCCAGCTCGACTTGTCGTAGCTGCGCTTGTCCTCGTTGTAGCCGCTGAACAGCCCGTCCTCGAACGCGAAGCCGTCCTTCACGATCAGGCTGGCGTTGGTGTAGGCGCGCACATATTCGTGCTGGATCGCGTCCTTCTCCAGCAGATAGCGGATCACGCCGCTCAGGAACGCGATGTCGGTGCCCGGACGGATCGGCGCGTAGAGATCGGCGACCGAGGCGGTGCGGGTGAAGCGCGGATCGACCACCACCAGCTTGGCGTCGTTCTCGATCTTCGCCTCGATCACCCATTTGAAGCCGCACGGATGCGCCTCGGCGGCATTGCCGCCCATCACCAGCACCACGTTGGCGTTCTTGATGTCCTGCCAGGTGTTGGTCATCGCGCCGCGACCGAATGTTGGAGCCAGACTGGCCACCGTCGGTCCGTGTCAGACGCGCGCCTGGTTGTCGAAGACCAGCATCCCGAACGATCGGGCCACCTTCCAGGTCAGCGTAGGCGGTCTCGCTGGACGAGGCCGAGGCCGCCAGCATGCCGGTGCTGAGCCAGCGATTGACCGTCGTCCCGGCGGCGTTCTTGGCGATGAAATTCGCGTCGCGGTCCTGCTTCATCAGCGTGGCGATGCGGTCGAGCGCGAAATCCCAGGAGACCTGCTTGAATTCCGTTGCTGCCCGGCGCGCGGTATTTCGGGACCTTCAGCCGGGTCGGCGCATGCACGATGTCGAGCAGCGCCGAGCCCTTCGGGCAGAGCGTGCCGCGATTGACCGGATGGTCCGGATCGCCCTCGATATGGATGATGTCGGATTTGGCGTTCTTGGCGCGATCGCCGAGGCTGTAGATCAGGATGCCGCAGGCGACCGAGCAATAGGTGCAGGTGTTGCGGGTCTCGGTCGTCGCGGTCAGCTTGAACGGCCGCACCGAAGCGGCGAGCGCCTCGCCCGCCGAGCCGAAGCCCAAGCGCGCCGAGGCTGGACGCCGCCAGGCCCGCGCCGGTGAGTTTGATGAAGCCACGCCGGCTCATTTCCATCGCCGCGCCCTCGTAAAGCCCTGAAATATGGCGAATAGTCACGCCGCGTCGGGTTCTTGCCGTTGTACTATAGCCAACCGATTCCGCAGCGACAAGCGGGCGCCGCGTCGGCTGGCCTCGGCGCGCGATGCTATCGACGTTCAGCGTCCGAAAAAGCCGGTCAGGGCCGCCTTGGCCAGCGTATGTAGACGCAGGAGGCGGACCACCGCTGTCGCGCTGGCGTTTTCGTCGGCGTCGAGTTCGGCGATGTCGAGCGCGTAGACCGTGAAGACATAATGGTGCGGCGCGCCCTTCGGCGGGCAGGGGCCACCGTAGCCCAGCGAGCCGAAATCGTTCCTGATGGCGATGTCCGCCTTTCGGCGCGGCGCGACTCCCGGGATCGCCGGCGCCCTTGGCGAGAGAGGTCGCATCGGCAGGAATATTCGCTACGACCCAGTGCCAGAAGCCGCTTCCGGTCGGCGCGTCCGGATCATACAGGTTGATCGCGAAACTCTTCGTCCCCTTGGGCGCGCCCGACCATTAGAGTTCCGGCGAAACGTTCCTGCCTGTGCACCCCAGCCGTTGAATTCCTGTTCGGCCGCAATTCTCGCGCCCGGCTTGATGTCGGGGCTGGTCAGCGAAAGCGCGCTCGCCGCGGCGACGCCGCAAAAATAAGCCGCGAGCGCCAAAGCCGAAAAACAATATTTGGGCAACCGATCCTCCACGTTCCTCGTTGGAGCGGATCGAGCCGCTGATGATCCGAGGCTCGCCCGGTTCGTCCGGGAGAGCGCCATCACACCAGCGACCTGCCGATCTTTGATTTGAACGCGCGCCGTCGCTTGGGCGCGATCATGTGCGAGATGCGGCGACGCGACGAGCAGGCCGCGAATGTGCTCCTCCAGCATGCGATCGGCGTTGGTCACGCGTTCGCGCTGAGTGCATGAGTTCGAGCCAGGATTCGATCAGGAACGTCTCGACGAACACCCCTCCACGGCGACGTCCTCGAAAACGCCCCAGGCATAGGCGCCGTCGCGTTTGCGCTCGCGTCCGACCTCCTCGATCGCGGTGAGAAAGGCGACGTGATCCTTGGCGTCGATGCGATATTCGACCGTCACCAGCACCGGCCCGCGGTTGAGCTCGATTTCGTGCGCCGACCTGCGGCGCGCGCCAATGCATCGAGGGGGCGAGATCGACGCCGAGCCCGGTCTGCAACTTCAACCGCCATGTCAGCGGGATGGCGAGCAGCGCGCCGCCGGCCGCGAGGAAATGCGCGATCGACAGGCCCTTCGATCCCCGCGATGCTGCCCCAGACCGCGCTGCCGATCGTCGAGGCGCCGAAAATGCTCGGTCAGGAAAATCGCCAGCCCGCGCCCGCGCACCCAATCGGGCAGCGCGACCTGAGCCGACACGTAGAGCGCCGCCAGGACGAGCGTCCAGGTCACGCCGGCGATGAAGCAGGCGGTGACCGCGATCGCGGCGGTCGTGCGGCGAGGCCGAACAGAGACGAGCGCCAGCGCGGTTCCCGACCGTGGCGAAGGCGACCAGAGCCGTCCGGCCCGAGCTTCGCCTTCAGCCAGTTGAGCACCAGCGAACCGACGATCGCGCCGACGCCGATCGAGCCGAGCAGCAGGCCATAGAACTCCGGCCCCTGCGTCATTTGGCGCGCGCGCGACCAGCGGCAACAGCGCCCAATAGGCGCTGGCGAAAGGGAAAAAGGCGAGCGCCCGCATCAGCGTCGCATGCAGGTGCGGGTTGTTCTTGGCGTGGCGAATGCCGGTGCGCATCGCGCTGCTCAGCCGCTCCGCCGGCAAGCCGTCCGAGGTCCGGGGCGGCTGGCGCCACCAAAGCAGCGCGGCCAGGACGACGATGTTGCTCGCCGCGTAAATCCAGAACGGCGGCGCGAAACGCCGAACGCCGCGATCGCGACGCCGCCGAGCGCCGGCCCGACCGCGCGGCTGAGATTGTAGCCGACCGTGTTGGCGGCGACCGCCTGGTCGAGATCGCGTCGGGGCACGAGCAGCGGCGCGATCGAAACCCAGGCCGGAGCGCCGAGCGCGCCGCCGCATGCCGAGCAGGAACGTCGCGATCAACAGCGTCGTCGGCGTCGCCACGCCGAGCGAAACCAGCGCGGCGAATATGACGCCGAAATCGACGGCGACGCCGATCCCGACGCGCGATCAGCAGTCGCCGGGGATCGACGAGATCGGTCAGCGCGCCCGCCGGCAAGCGTGAACAGAAACAACGGCAGGCTGGTCGCCACCTGCACCAGCGAAACCGTCATCGGGTCGGCGCTGAGGTTGGTCATGAACCAGCCCGAGGCGGTGTCGAACATCGCGATGCCGACATTCGAGATCATGCTCGCGGACCAGATGACGGCGAAGGCCGCATGGCCGAACGCGCCCCAGCCGGCGTCGGCGGCGGTCCGCATCGGCGAGTGAGGTCGAACTCGCATCGACGCCCAAGCCGCTCTCCCCGGGTTTCTGTTCCGACTGGTGGACCGCGTCACCCGTTTTTGGGGCGCCGCGGCCGTCCCCTCCCCCCTCGTGGTGGAGGGCTAGGGTGGGGGCGGTCGGAGGTGAGAACCGCGGACGCTCACGAACGGCGGCGCCCTGCGGCGACCCCCCTCCCTAACCCTCCCCCACAAGGGGGGAGGGGATTTCGAACCTACAAAAGTCAATGACGCTCACCACGCCGCGGCGGCTTCAGGCCGCGCGCGACGCCAGCGCCTCGACGATCTGCGCGCGCGACCAGACGCACATTTCCCGCTGCGGAAATGGATACACATAGTCGGGCGATCCGATACAACACCTCGCGCGGAAAATTGAACGGCTCGATATGGAAGTCGAGCAGCCGGAAATCGCCGCCTCGATATCCGCGTTGCGGAAGCCGCGAGTGTTGAGATGGTTGGTCATCATCACGTAGCTCGATCTTCGATCGCAAAAACCCTCCAGAGCGCGCGAAACATCGAGCTCGAACGGCAGATGAAACAGACAATCGCGACAGAACCAGAGATCGCAGTCGGGAAACGGTCTCGGGTGATGTCGAATTCGACGAACCGTCGCGCCGGCGCTCGGCGTACTTCGACGCGATTGGCGCGACCAGCGACGACGACGATATCGCCGCCGATGTATTTCATGCCCTCGGAAACGAGACTGCTTTCATCCAATTGAAGTCGCCGCAAGGCGCGTCGAACAAGGTTTTGACTTCAAATGCGGGCACGAAGATTTCGAGTTCGTGACGCAAATTGTAGGTGTAGGCAGAGCGTCGAGCCGGCGCCGCTGACGCTTTCCGCTTGCCCCACTGGTTGGTCGCGACGATGTCTCGAATACCGCTTCGAGGTCCGACACTGCAAGCGCCCCAGCGAGCCGATCCGTTACAATGTCTCGGTCGCGGAATAAAGGCGAACGTTCAGGCGCGAGGCAGCCGATCCGCCAGCAGGCCGACGAGTTCCGCGCTCGTCGTAGACGCGATCGAACCGGTCCAGCACGTCCCAATCGCTGGAATGCCGTCGTGCAAATACGAGCCTACGGGGGGGCACGCGCGACATATCGTAGCCGCAACGGCGCAGCAGTTCGCTCCAGAGATGCAGGAATGTCGCTCCGGCAACGGCGCCTGCGACGCCGTCGCGATAGACTCGGCAGCAGCGAGCTGCCAGAAATCGATCCGGGCCGATCGGATAGAACTCCGCGGTCGCGCGCCGAGTCGCGTAGACGCCGTGTCTCTCCGCGACCTCGGTCAGCAGGAACGGACCGATCGCGCCCCAGGACGAGATCGACGTCGACGCGGCGCCTCGGCTCGCGCCAGCATCTCGTGCGAGACGGGGTAGTCCGCGCGGCAATTTCATCACGGCATTGTTGATCAGCGCCTTGCCGTGCGCTTCCGGCTGGCGTCCCCATACCATCGCCTCGCCGTCGAAGTCGGGCTGCTTCAGACAAATGATGTCGGCGTCGACCCAGCAGCAGTCGGTCTGCTCGAGCAGGCTGTAGCGAAAACGGTCGGAGAAGTCGCGAGCGACGGTTTGCCGCCGGCGAAATAGCGATGCAACAGCGATCTCATCGGGGACGATCCGCCGCGCGTCGACGACTTCGACGCCGGCAGGCGCGTCGAGTTCGTCCATCGTAGGTGTAAATTTTCAGCGCGCGCGCCGAACGCCGGGAAGGAGGCGAGGCACGCGTAGGCCGTCGCATTGAAGGGGCCGTGCCAGAAGGTCGCGAATTCGGACCGCCGGTCATTGCACGATATCCGCGCCAGCACGTTGCGGCTCACGTCCTCCCAGTCGGCGAACAGCGTCTCGGTTGCGAGATAGCCCGAGCGAAACGAACTCGCAATAGACGTCGAAAATCCAACTCGCGTTGATGTCGTCCAGCAGCAGGTGCTTGCCCGCGCCGCCCCGGGCGAGCCGCAGGCAATTGGAAATGTCGGCGCGGCAGAGCGCGTCGGTGTGGCCGCCGTCGACATGGAACATGTCGAAATCCAAATCGCGCCGATGGGTCGCCAGATACGGCAGGACCTCGCGGGAGTCGCCGGATGGAAACGCACCCGGCCGGGAAATTCGCGGCTCGAGATAGCGCACGCAAGGTTCGGTGTATTTGTGCGCGCCGATGTCGACGCCGTGGTAGACGAGATCGTCGTTGGCGGAGAGACACAGCAGCGCGCCATGTCCGGCGTTGACGCCGATCTCCAGCAGATTGCGCTTGAAGCGGGACGCGCGCCAAACATTGCGCCGCGCGGGCGCGAGACTCGCGTCCGGCGCCTCGCCAGAAAAACCGGGATCCTTGTCCCAATAGAACAGCCCGCCCTCGATGATCTCGCCGGAATCCCGGACAAAGCCGTTGAGCGTCCGCAGGCGCCGCATGAAGGTCTCGGAGAACAGCTCCGACGAGTCCTTGCGATCAAGCGAATAGTCGCGAATTTCGGCGGGCGTCAGGGGTCTGCCGGGGAGCAGCGCGCGGCCGTTCATGGTGAGGGCGCCTCCGTTTGAACTCGCCCGCGAGATAGGCGACTTCGGCGCCGAAGTCGAATGCGTTTGCGCGGTCGGTGCGCCGGGATCATTCGAGATCGTCGCCGTCCTCGTCGCCGTCGCGCGTTTGGGTCAGCCTTTCGCGGATGTTGCTCTTCATCGTCGACAGCACCCGCTCCGCGACCGCGACGTCATGCTCGGAGATGCCGCGCAGGATATCGATGTTGAGTTGCCGCGCCACCGCGATCATCTGGTCCAGCACCGCGTGGCCCTGCTTGGTGATGATGACGCGCTTGGCGCGCCGATCCTGCATGTCGGGCGTCCTGCGAACGAAGCTGCTCGCCTCCATCCGGTCGACCAGGCCCCCGATCGTGACCTTGCCGACATCCAGCATGCGCGCCAATTCGGTCTGCAACATGCCCTTGCCGCCCTCGCGCGCCTCGCCGCGAGAAAGCTGCGCCAGCGCCCACCATTGCGAGCGCGTGATGCCGAGCGGTTTCATCTCCTGATCGAACAGGGTTCGGCGCATGCGCGAGACGTCGTGGACGTAGAACCCGATCCGGAACTCGTTCGGCCCGACCTGGAGGGCGGGGCCGGGCCGCGGCTTCGTTGCCATCAAATGTCTCGCGGGGCGGTGGAGATGAGCGGATAGATTGTCGTGGGGCGCGTGGCAAGGGCGCGATCAATACGACCGCGGCAGGCCGAGCACGTGCTCGGCGAGGTAGGAGAGGATCAGGTTGGTCGAGATCGGCGCCACCTGATACAGCCGCGTCTCGCGGAATTTGCGCTCGACGTCGTATTCCTCGGCGAAGCCGAAGCCGCCATGGGTCTGGATGCAGACGTTGGCCGCCTCGAACGACGCGTCGGCCGCCAGCATCTTCGCCATGTTGGCCTCCGGCCCGGGATTGGCGCCGGCCTCGAAGAGCCGCAGCGCCTCGCGCACCATCAGTTCCGCCGCGCGCATGTTGGCGTAGGCCTTGGCGATCGGGAACTGGACGCCCTGGTTCTGGCCGATCGGCCGGCCGAACACCCGCCGCTCGTTGGCGTAGGCGCTCGCCTTGGCGATGAACCATTTGGCGTCGCCGACGCATCTCGGCCGCGATCAGGATCCGCTCGGCGTTCATGCCGGAGAGAATGTAGCGAAAGCCCTTGCCCTCCTCGCCGATCAGGTTCTCGGCGGGCACGCGGAGATCGTCGAAGAACACCTCCGTCGTCGCATGGTTCATCATCGTGCGGATCGGACGGATGGTCAGCCCATTGCCGAGCGCCGCGCGCATGTCGACCAGCAGCACGGAGAGCCCGTCGGTGCGCTTCGCCGCCCTCGCCGATCGGGCTGGTCCTGCGCGAGCAGCAGCATCAGGTCGGAATGTTCGGCGCGACTGGTCCAGATCTTCTGCCCGCTTGACGACGATAATGGTCGCCCTCGCGCCGCGCCGTCGTCTTCAACGCGGAGGTGTCGGTGCCGCTGCTCGGCTCGGTGACGCCGAACGCCTGCAGGCGCAGCTTTCCCTCCGCGATCGCCGGCAGATAGCGCTGCTTCTGCGCCGGCGATCCGTGGCGCAGCACGGTGCCCATCGTGTACATCTGCGCGTGGCAGGCGCCGCCGTTGCCCCCCGAGCGGTGGATCTCCTCCAGCACCGCCG
The DNA here is from genome assembly GCA_963756955.1 of uncultured Alphaproteobacteria bacterium. Lineage (GTDB taxonomy): Bacteria > Pseudomonadota > Alphaproteobacteria > Rhizobiales > Beijerinckiaceae > Roseiarcus. Next base: position 13,814 of record CAVWPU010000038.1, on the reverse strand, counting down.
CCGCCGCCGACAGCGGCAGGCCCGCGCCGCCGTATTCCTCCGGGATCAGCACCGAGAGATAGCCGGCCTCGGTCAGCGCGTGCGACGAACTCGCTCGGGTAGGCCATCTCGCGATCCCGCGCGCGCCAATATTCGCCAGGAAAGCGAGCGCAGAGCTTTGCCACCGCCGCGCGAATTTCGGGATATGTTTCCGCAGCGTCAGCCGTCATTGCAATCCCGCTCCCGTCGCCGAACGTGACCGTCGCCGGGAATGGCTCCGTGGCGACGAAGCTCGGATATACAGGATTATCCCCGCGGCCGAGACTGCCGGCACAATGCTACGCCGCGATCGCCAACCGCACCGCCGTTCCGGTGGCCGTCAGCCGCCGCAGCTTGACGCCCTCGATCTCGCAGTCGCGGCATTCCTCAACAGTGAAACTCACCTCGATCAGCGCGTCCGCGCCGTATTCCTCGGCCTCACGGATCAGCGCGCGGGCCGCGACTTCTCGGTCCGCGTCAGAGACCGCCTTATGCGCGGCGCGCCAGCCGGTTGTCGCTTTGATCTGGCCAATGGGGAATTGCGCGCGATCGCTGTCGAGCGCGCTGGATGGTGCTGATTTTCATGGATTAACGCCATTTTTACAATAAGTTGTGCCGACAGCTTCGCCGCGCCTGTTACCAATTCGTTAAAATGAGGCGGATAATCCTACCCATTCGCCTTCATGGTTGACGCACGGCGACCGCTCGTCGAGAAATCATAGTTACAATTAAAGAGGCGACGCCGATGTGGCGCCGCCCACATGCCGTAAGGCGCCGAGATCACTCCGTCGCAGCGGCGGCCTCCGCCTTCTCGAGATCCGCGCCGGTCGCCTGATCGACGACGCGCATCGACAGCTTGGTCTTGCCGCGATCGTCGAAGCCCATCAGCTTGACCTTGACCTTGTCGCCTTCCTTGACGACGTCGGTGGTCTTGTTCGACGCGGCTCTTGGCGAGCTGCGAGATGTGGACGAGGCCGTCCTTCGAGCCGAAGAAATTGACGAAGGCGCCGAACTCCATCGTCTTGACGACCGTGCCGTCGTAGATCTGGCCGACTTCCGGCTCCGAGGCGATCGACTTGATCCAGTTGATCGCCGCCTTGATCTTGGCGCCGTCGCTGGAGGCGATCTTCACGGTGCCGTCGTCCTCGATGTTGACCTTGGCGCCGGTCTTCTCGACGATCTCGCGGATCACCTTGCCGCCGGTGCCGATCACTTCGCGGATCTTGTCGGTCGGGATCTTCATCGTCTCGATGCGCGGCGCGAACTCGCCGAGTTCGGCGCGCGCGCCGGTGATCGCCTTCGCCATTTCGCCGAGGATGTGCAGGCGGCCGTCCTTCGCCTGGGCGAGCGCCTGCTTCATGATCTCCTCGGTGATGCCGGCGATCTTGATGTCCATCTGCAGCGAGGTGACGCCCTCGGTGGTGCCGGCGACCTTGAAGTCCATGTCGCCGAGGTGATCCTCGTCGCCGAGAATGTCGGAGAGCACGGCGAAGCGCGTCGCCCTCGAGGATGAGGCCCATCGCGATGCCGGCGGTCGGCCGCTTCAGCGGCACGCCCGCGTCCATCAGCGCGAGCGAGGAGCCGCAGACCGTCGCCATCGACGACGAGCCGTTCGACTCGGTGATCTCCGAGACGACGCGGATCGTGTAGGGGAACTCGGCCGGCGTCGGCAGCATCGGGTGGATCGCGCGCCAGGCGAGCTTGCCGTGGCCGATCTCGCGCCGGCCGGGCGCGCCCATGCGGCCGGTCTCGCCGACGGAATAGGGAGGGAAGTTGTAGTGGAGCAGGAAGCGCTCCTTGTAGGTGCCCTCCAGCGCGTCGATGAACTGCTCGTCCTCGCCGGTGCCGAGCGTCGCGACGACCAGCGCCTGCGTCTCGCCGCGGGTGAACAGCGCCGAGCCGTGGGCGCGCGGCAGCACGCCGACTTCGGCGAGGATCGGGCGCACCGTCGTCAGGTCGCGGCCGTCGATGCGGCGGCCGTGGTCGAGGATGTTCCAGCGCACGACCTTGGCCTGCGCGTTGTGGAAGGCCTCGGCGACCGCCTCCTTGGTGAATTCCGGCGCGCCGCCCTCGGGCAGCAGCGCGGCTGTCGACCTTCGCCTTGACCGCGTCGACGGCGGCGTAGCGCTCCTGCTTGTCGGTGATCGAATAGGCGGCGCGCAGATCCGCCTCGCCGACTTCGAGCACGGCCTTCTCGACCGCCGACTTGTCGATCGGTCACGAGCTCGCGCGGCTCCTTGGCGGCCTTTTCGGCGAGCCGGATGATCGCCTGGATGACCGGCTGGAACGACGCATGGCCGGCCATCACCGCCTTCAGCATCGTCTCCTCGGAAAGCTCCTTGGCCTCCAATTCGACCATCAGCACCGCGTCGGCCGTGCCGGCGACGACGAGGTCGAGCACGGAATCCTTCATCTGCTCGAGCGTCGGGTTCACGACGATCTCGTCCTTGATGTAGCCGACGCGGGCGCCGCCGATCGGGCCCATGAACGGCACGCCCGAAAGCGTCAGCGCGGCGGAGGCCGCGATCATCGCGAGAATGTCGGGATCGGTCTCCATGTCGTGGCTGAGCACGGTGATGATGATCTGCGTGTCGCAGCGGAAATCATCGGGAAACAGCGGGCGGATCGGGCGATCGATCAGGCGCGAGGTGAGCGTCTCCTTGTCGGAGAGCCGCCCTTCGCGCTTCAGGAAGCCGCCGGGAATGCGGCCGGCGGCGAACGCCTTTTCCTGGTAGTGAACGGTGAGCGGGAAGAAATCCTGCCCCGGCTTGGCCGCCTTGGCGGCGACGACGGTCGCCAGCACGGTGGTCTCGCCCCAGCTGGCGAACACGGCGCCGTCGGCCTGGCGGGCGATGCGGCCGGTTTCGAGCACGAGCTCGCGCCCGCTCAGGTTCAGTTTTTCGCGTTGTATGTCAAACATCTCTTCTCATCCTTTTCGTATGGATAAGGATGCGAAAGCGCTCGGCCTCTCGGCCCGTGGTTCATAAACGTCATCGGCAAGACGGCGAGGGGCTGGCCTGGCGGTCCAGCCCCTGGCTATCCTGCCATGACGCGGCTTTCGCATGCCTTCGACGCGCGCGGCGGCCCCATGCCGCCGCCCGCGTCTTCATTAGAGCGTCAGCGGCGAATGCCGAGACGCTCGATCAGCGACTTGTATCGCGCTTCGTCGTTCTTCTTGACGTAGTCCAGCAAGGTGCGGCGCTGCGAGACCATCTTGAGCAGGCCGCGGCGCGAATGGTTGTCCTTGACGTGGGTCTTGAAATGGCCGGTCAGGTTGGTGATCCGCTCGGTGAGGATGGCCACCTGAACCTCCGGCGAACCCGTGTCGCCGGCCTTCAACGCATAGTCTCTGATGAGCGCGGCCTTGCGCTCGGCGGTGATCGACATCGGTATGTCCTTATTGTTGCGGCGAGCGAACTCGCCTTTTGGGGCGGCCGAACCGGGATGTCGTCCAGGTCGGTCGATGCGCCCGGGCCAAGCCCGGGTCGGCGGCTTATACAGGATTCGGTGCGCGAAGCTAGGAATAATCCGCTCTCGCTAGCTTGGTTGCAGGTTCCGCTGAGGGCGCGAGCCGCGGCGCGAAGACCGTGCTCACTGCGTGATGGTGACGGGAGCGGAGGTCGATGCGAACAGCGCTTGCATGGCCGCGATCAGAGCCGGGCCGTCATCGGCCTGAAAGAAGTAATTGGCGCTCGAAGCACAGCTCAGCAGCGAAGGCCGAATCGCCGACTGATACGGCAATACGAACGCTATATAGTCGGCGTCATAGCCCAGCGCCGAATTGTTTTGCTTGTAAATTGGCAGATAGGTTGTATATATTACGCCCACTGTTGAATTTTGCTGCAATTGTGAGCACGTCGAATTTGGGATCACACCTGTACAGTGGTTATATAGACATAGCATTCCCGTTTTGTCGACGAGGCCGTCGGTGACAACGAAGACGTAATTCAGCGGCGAGGATGGACTAAATCCGGTTCCGTTGGCCGGAACGATATTCGCGCCAAAATCCTGCAGGGAATCGGCAAGATCGGTATCGGCGAGGCCCACCGAGGTATTGGGCCCCAGATCCATCTTATTGTTGGCGGTGGTCAATTTGGCATAATTGCTCGTCGACGACGACAGCGTAACTGTACGGTAAGAATTTGTAATCGGATTCAATTGCATCGTATACAAACCGATTTGAATGTTTCCCACCGTGCTCAGGGCGCTCGCCTGACTTATGACATCCTGCATCGCGGTTCTCGCGGCGTCGATCCGGAGCGTAATGCCGTTGTTGTGCGCGACTTGTTCGTTCGTCAGTGGCCGGCCGTAAGTGGCGGTGTGGCAGCCAAAAACGCAACCAGGTTCATTGTTGTCGAAATAGCCCATGGAGAGCGTGAGACTATATAGATTTGACATATCGGTCTGGGTCGAGCCGAATCCCATCGACTGGGATATGTCCACTATAATATAGTAATTAATGTAGGTCGTCATGCTCGCGGTCGCGACTGAAGCGCCCGATATTGCGAGCGACGATATCCCGACCAATCCGCCAAAGTGGGTCCCCATGGCGCCGGCGTAAGTCGCGGTCGCGGTGAATTGGGTCCCCGATTGCGACATCGCCACTGTTGGCGTCACCGATTCCGTGGCCGCGCTGGCGCCGGCGTTGGCGTGGAAGGCCTTTCGACCCGCCGCGACCCCCGCGGCCTCGGCGTTCGTCACCAGCGCGGGCTCGGCGACCGTGGCGGCATTGGCCTTGACATAGGCTTCGGCGGCCTGAACGGCTGCGAGGGCAGCGGCGTCCGCGGCGGTGTCCCAACGCGTCTTGAAAGAAAGCCCGCTGAGATAGTCCAGCCCCAAGCCCAGCAATACGATCAGCACCGGCGCCGACAGCGCGAACATGACCGCGAAATTACCGCGACCGTCGCGTGCGATCGATCGCAAAGCGCGCGCGCGCGGCCCGGAGCCGGCAAGTCCAAATTTCATAGCAGTCCTCACGGTGCGCCGGGTCAGCGTTTGGCCGCTCCGGTCGCCTGCGATTCCAGCATGGGAACGTTGCGCGGGGCGAGATACACCGATCTTTCGATCGGAATCAGACAGCAGATAGAGATTACGGCGGGATGATAAACAATCCTCGGATTGCGAGGACATGATGCACAATTCCCATCGCGCCCGGTTGCTGTCATCCCACTCGCGGAGCCAAAAATCGTGCAACGCGTAAGCTGTCCCGAGCCGCACAATGAAGCTGGCCGGGAAGGCGGATGCGGGAAATCCGCACCGTGGATAGCCGGACGATCCCCAGATCCTTGACTTGGCGCCTCTAGGGACTGATCGGTGGATTGACCCGTGCGCATCCCGGCCTGCGATGGCCCGGCTCGATCCCCGGACCTGATCCGGGGACGGGCATGACGGGGCGGGGCATTGCGGTCACAGCCGCCTGGGCCGCCTGGTACGGGCGCCGACGGCTTTGCCGTCTACGAAACGTAATAGTAACATAATAATTCGCCGTCGCGACGAAACTGACCGCGCTCACTGGGTGATGGCGACGGGGGCGGACGTCGACGTGAACAGCGCTTTCATCGCCGCGATCAGCGCGGGGCCGTCGTCGGCCTTGAAGAAGAAATTGGCGCTCGAAGCACAGCTCAGCAGCGAAGGCTGAAATCGCCGACTGGTAGGGCAATACGAACGCGATATAGTCGGGATCATAGCCTAACGCTGAATTGTTTTGGTCATCCGCTCATAGTGCTGATGCGCCGGCGCGTAGAGCCGCTGGGCGTCCGCCAGCTTGCCGGCCTTGACCGCGTCGGTGAACTTCTTCGTCTCGGCGACCAGAACGTCGACTTCTTTCTTCACATAGACCTTGTACTCGGCGATCGGGCCGACGAGGTCCATCGGCGACGGTTTCGTTGGCGACGCGTTTGTGGCCGCGACAGTCAAAATGCCTTTGGGGCTGCTTCTGAGCCCGCAGGTCATCGCATAATCGCCGGCGTCGAGGGTCGCGGTCAGCGTCTGAGCAAAGCCCGGCAGAATGTTCTCGCGCTCGTCGACGACCATGACGTCCTTGAGGATCTCCCATTCGACGGCGTGGGAGCTTTCATTCTTGATGTTGAAGGTGGTCTTGCCGGCGGCGACATCGACCTTTGCGGGGTCGCATCCCGCGTTGGTCACGGTGATCTGGATCGCGCCCGGCCCAACTGGGTTGGCGTTCGCCTGGCCAAGCGCCTGACCGCCGACGGTCGCCGGAAGGACAAGGAAGGCGGCTCCTCCGAAGCGGGCGAGCTTTGACCGGGGTGTACGAGCGTTCAGCATGGGTTTCTTCCCTTGATGGTCTGCGGTGGCGAGTGCGTTACGTCTTGGAGAGCTGGGGAGCGGCGCGCGGCGCAGGCGCCGGGCGCGGCGGCGAGAAGAAGAGGGCCAAAGCGGGAATGAGGTAGGCGAAATAGACGATGACTTCGCCGACGGTCGGCGAGTCCTGATAGCCGAGGACGCTCGAGAGCAGCGTGCCGACCAGGCCGTCTTGCGGCATGAACGCGCTGAAGTCGAAGGCCGTACTCTGCAAGCCGTTCCAGATTCCGGCTTCATGGAAGCCGCGCAGCGCGCTGGCGAGCAGGCCGGCGGCGACGAAAATGATGAAGACGCCGGTCCAGCGGAAGAAATGGCGCAGGTTCAGCTTCACGCCGAAATAGTAAATCGCGAAGCCCACGCCGACGGCTGAGGCAAGACCAAGCGCCGCGCCGATCGGCACCGCAAAGCCCTCGCTCTGCTGGATGATCGCGAGAAGGAAGAAAAGGGATTCGAGCCCTTCGCGGCCGACGGCGAAGAAGACCATTCCGATGAGCGCAAGGCCCTGACGATCGCCCGCACGCAAGGCGTTGTCGATCGAGTCGTGCAATTGCGCCTTGATCGACCGGGCGGCCTTCTTCATCCAGAAGACCATGGAGGTCAGGATCGCGGTCGCCAGAAGCGCGACCAGACCTTCGAACAGCTCCTGCTCGCGCTGCGGGAATTCCCGATTGGCGCTGACGAGAACCAGACCCACGGCGACACAGACAGCGACGGCGGCGCCGACGCCGACCCACACCATGGGCAGCCATCGCGCGCGCCCGGATTGCTTGAGATAGCTCGCCACGATGCCGACGATCAGCGCGGCTTCGATTCCTTCGCGCAGCATGATCAAATAGGCGGCAAACATTGGGACGCTTATCCGTTGAGAAGGCGGGTTCAAGGCCCGTCCACCACAGGCATCTACTCGAAGCCTATCGCGTAACCCTGAGCGTTTAGTGAAGTCAACGAAACACGACAGGTCTGTTCAACATTAGAAACGTTCTAAAGGATGCGTTCGGGGTAAGTTTAAAATCGTTCTAAATCGCCGTGAGATCAAAGCGCTGCAAAAGTCGATCCTCGGCGCAGGACTCAGGGCGCGAGCACCGCTGCGCCTTCGAGCTTTCCCGCGCGCAAATCGTCGAGCGCCTTGTTCGCCTCGTCGAGCGGATAGGTCGTGGTGGTCGTTCGCACCTTCGCCTGCGGCGCGAGCGCCAAAAATTCGTGGCCGTCAGCGCGGGTCAGATTGGCGACCGAGGCGACGCTGCGCTCCTCCCATAACAGCTCATAGGGGAACGCGGGTATGTCGCTCATGTGGATGCCGCCGCAGACGACTCGGCCGCCCTTGCGCAACGCGGCCAGCGCGGCGGGGACAAGCGCGCCAACCGGGGCAAACAAGATTGCCGCGTCGAGGAGCTCGGGCGGCCGGTCATCCGACCCGCCCGCCCAGTCGACCCCGACCGATCGCGCGAACGCTTGACCGACATCGTCGCCCGGCCGGGTAAAGGCGAACACGCGCCGCCCCTGCCAGCGACAGACTTGGGCGATGATGTGCCCGGCGGCGCCGAAGCCATAGACGCCGATCGTCCGTCCGTCGCCGGCGAGTTTGAGCGAACGCCAGCCGATCAGGCCGGCGCAGAGCAGCGGCGCGGTCGCGACCGGGTCGTGGTCCTCGGACAGCGGAAACACAAAGTCCGCGTCGGCGATCGTGTGCGTGGCGTATCCGCCGTCGCGCGTGTAGCCGGTGAACAGAGGCGCGTCGCACAGGTTTTCGCGATCGCTTCGGCAATAGGGGCAAGTCCCGTCGGTGTGGCCAAGCCAAGCGACGCCGACGCGGGCGCCGTGCGGAAGTTCGACCCCTTCGCCGACGGCGTCGACGCGGCCGACGATTTCATGGCCCGGCACGATGGGCAGCTTGGGGTTCGGCAGCTCGCCGTCGACGACGTGCAAGTCGGTCCGGCAAACGCCGCAAGCCTCGATCCGCACGCGAACCTGGCCCGGTCCAGGCGACGGCTCGGGGCGCTCCTCCATCACGAGCCGGTCGTGCGCGCCGATGCAGGACCATGGCGCGCATCAAAGCGGCGCTCCTTTAGGCGCGGCGCGAGCCGGCGAGCGATCGCCTGAGAAGCGCGTAGAGGCTCCCGCCGCTCAGCGCGCCCAGCACATAGACGATGAACACGAGCGCAGAGAGCGGCAGCGTGACGCCGAGCGCGAGGAAGGAAACGCCGACGCTCTGAGTGTTCTGAAACACGAAGATGATCAACGCAGCGACAAACACAATCACGATCGCCAGATAGAACCAGCGCACGGGAAAGTCTCCTCGCCAAGACAGTCAGGCCGCGCGTCGCCGCTTCGACCTAAGCTGGACTGCCGCCCCTCAATGGGCCGGCGCTTTCGCTTATCAGGCCGCTTGCCGCAAACCCAAGCCGAGCCCGATCCAGCTCGCGCCGGCGAACACGAGATCGATGCCGAGAAAAATTCCGAGCACGTAGAGCGAGGAGACCGGCCAATGGATCAGGATGATGAATTCCAAGCAAGAGCGTGATCAGTCCCGAAGCGACGACCCAGCCCCAGGGCGTCCCGCCCTGCATGTTGAACCCGAGGAAGACGCGCATGATGCCGGACGCGACCAGCGCCGCGCCGAGAATGAGCGTCAGCCACACCGCGGTCAGCAGCGGATTGTCGAACGCTGTGAACCCGGCAATGATGTAGAGGACGCCGAGCAGAAGCCAGAAGATAAAGCGGCCCCAGGACTTGATCTGGAACGAGTGGATGACTTCGAACACGCCGGCGAGCAGCATCATGATGCCGACCACATAGACGCTGGCGATCGTCGCCATGACGACGCTGCCAAGGGCGATGACGCCAGCGACGAGGTAGACCGACGCCGAGCGCGACGATCCAGCCCCATTTGCTCTTGAGCGGCGCGAGGCCCGCGCGGAGGTCCAAGCCCTAATGCCGATGCGTGTTGGTCATGGCGTCCGTCCCAATTCGTTCCGCGCAGCGCGGGAGTTTAATTGCCCTTGTGTCGCGCAACTCGAATAAACTTATCACAATTGGCCTCCCTGCACAGCGCCATGTTCGCGAAACTCAACTGAAGACCCAATCGCCCCTTTCAGCCACACTGCTGTCGGTGCTGCAGACGGCGCACGGTCCGAAAGCTTATTTTTCAACCAACACTTGTTCCGAGGAATTGCCAACTAGAACACCCCGGTGATTTGCACTCATTGGATTTGGGTGTAAGAGACCAGAGTTCACTGGGGGACAGTTTTCATGGGGCGCTATTACGGGAATTCCACGCCAACTTCCTCGGAGCAGCAGGCGAGCCCAGTGCCGAGTACCCCCTCAGCCGTTCCAGGCGCTCCCCCCATCCGCTCGACGCCGAATGGTTTCTCCACGTCGAGGGGCAAGTCTACGGGCCATACACTGGCCACCAGCTGGGCGCCTTTGCAAAAGAAGGCCGCGTCGACGGCGCATCTCAGGTCATGCTGATCGAGTCCGACAAATGGGTGCGCGCGGGAGAGGACGTGCGATTGGCGCAGATTCTTCGTCCAACGCACATGATCCCGACGCCACCTCCGATTACAGCTGCTCCCGGCGCGACGGTCGTCCAAGTCACGAATACGATCAGCCCACCAGCGATGATCGTACTGGACGACGGCTCGCCATTTGGTCCGAAATCTCCGGGCGTCGCCCTAGTTTTGTCCTTGTTGCTGTGTGGCGCAGGCCAAATGTATTGCGGACGCGTCGGGCGCGGTTTCCTGATGCTGCTCGGCTGCGCTCTCCTGTGGGTCGTCATGCTCGGTTGGATCATATGGATCTGGTCCATCATCGACGCTTACAGCATCGCCAAGCAGATGAGATCTCCGTTATCTCCAGCGCATGCAGGCGCTGCAACCGCGATGAGCGTTCCTCGTGCTCAGCCTCGCGCGGAAATCTGCCCAAACTGCAATGCGGCGGTCAATCGTGGCGCGCTCGTTTGTGGTTCTTGCGGAGGAATCATCCCCTTTGAGCTGGGGTCGCAACGGGTCAAACATCGTCTCGTTGCGACGCTCTTTTCCCTGCGAGTGGCGTTCGACGATCGCGCCCGTCTGATTTGGCTCCTCGCGCTCACTCCTATTCTCATCGGGCCGCCGATCCTTGCGCTATACATGCTCTTCGCGGGTTGGGGTGAGAAAAAAAAGCCATCTGACCCTGCACTTGCTGGCACAATTGCGGTTGTGAACGTCATTCTCAGCGTTATGGCGTGGCACTGGCTCGGTGAGCGCGTGTATAGCATTGGACCGGGCCTCTGGCGGCTTTTTGTGCCCTTTCAAATGGGACACGGTCCGACAGTTAGGCAGGTCCCGATCTAAAGACCGCATTCTAGGCGAAAAGTCGCAGGCGTCCGACAGTTCCTACTTCGGCGACATGTCTGCTCTCTTTCCTACCTCAAGCCTTGGCGGCGCTCCAGTCCCTCAACCAATTCATGAGCAGGAACGAGGCGGCTTCGTTCGAATTCGGCCAGGTAGTCTCGCGCGGCGCGTGAAAGGCGCTCGACCAAAGGCTTCTTGTAGCCCTTGTCGCCGGGCTCCAGCGGGATCGTGGTGACGATGACAAGGACCCGCTGCTCTCCGCCATCGTGTGTCTTCGCGGTCCACACTTTGGCCGCCCTGGCGAGGGGATGTGAGAATGACATGTACATTTGCCCCATGGTGATATCCCGCGCGGCGTAGGGGATCAGCGCGGGTGGAGCGCGTCAAGCCCTTCGTCCCTCAAATGCGCGGATTGCCCTGACGGGCGTCGAAGGACCTTCTTAGCGACGGCCGCTCGAGTCGACCAGCCGCAAGACGAGCCATACCGGGATCACCACCATAGCGCCGGTCAGCAGGATCCGCCCGACCTGGCGCATGTCGCTGAATCCGAGTTCGACAATCCGTCTCGCGCCCCGCACAACCTCGGTCAACAGCGTCGCCGGATCGAAGCCGAATGTCTCGAGAACGATCCCGACCACAAACGACACCACAATCAGCCGAACGGCCACCATAGCCGGCGACCCGCCGACGAACCGGGTGAGGGAATTGGTCATCGCCGAAGACTCCGGTGAGGGAAGCCCACGAACGCCTGCCCGCGGTCATTGCCGCAGGCAGGGCGCTCAAATGTTGGACCGTATGGGCTCCTCATCGATCACGTCTTCGGAAACTGCACCACCGACGGCGATTTCGCCGGCGCGGAGTCGGCGGCTTCTTCGCCGATCTCCTTGCCATTGATCGTGAGGCGCCCGTGCGCGGCGCTGAGCTTGACCGTCGAGCCGTCGGGCAACTCTCCGGCCAGTAGCATCTGCGCCAGCGGGTCCTGCACCCATTTCTGGATGACGCGTTTCAACGGACGCGCGCCATAGGTCGGATCGTAGCCCTTGTCGGCCAGCCATTGCCGCGCCTTGGCGTCGAGGCTGAGCCCGATCTTGCGGTCCTCCAAAAGCCGGTTCAGGCGCTTGAGCTGGATGTCGACGATCTCGCTCATGTCCTCGCGCCGCAGGCGATGGAAGAGGATGATTTCATCGACGCGGTTCAGGAACTCGGGCCGGAAATGCCCGCGCACGACGCCCATCACTTCCTTCTCGACAACCTTCACGTCCTCGCCCTCGCGCAAATTGACGAGATATTCGGACCCGAGGTTCGAGGTCATGATGATCAGCACGTTGCGGAAATCGACCGTGCGCCCCTGACCGTCGGTCAGCCGCCCGTCGTCGAGCACCTGCAAGAGGACGTTGAACACGTCCGGATGCGCTTTCTCGATCTCGTCGAACAGCACGACCTGGTAGGGCCGGCGCCGCACCGCCTCCGTCAACGCGCCGCCTTCCTCATAGCCGACATAGCCGGGAGGCGCGCCGATGAGCCGGGCGACCGAATGCTTCTCCATGTACTCGGACATGTCGATGCGCACCATCGCGCTCTCGTCGTCGAAGAGGAAGGACGCGAGCGCCTTGGTGAGCTCGGTCTTGCCGACGCCGGTCGGGCCCAGAAACATGAACGAGCCGATCGGCCGGTTCGGGTCCTGCAGGCCGGCGCGGGCGCGGCGGACGGCGGTCGAAACGGCGTGCACCGCTTCGTGCTGGCCGACGACGCGGCGCGCGATCTCCTCCTCCATCTTCAGGAGTTTCTCGCGCTCGCCTTCGAGCATCTTGTCGACGGGAACGCCGGTCCAGCGCGACACGACCTGGGCGACGTGGCTCGCGGTCACCGCTTCGTCGACCAGCACGCTGTTGTCCTGGCTCTCCGCCTCCTCAAGCTTCTTCTCGAGCTCGGGAATTGTGCCATAGGTTATCCGTCCGGCTTCCGCGTAATCGCCCTTGCGCTGCGCCTGGGCGAGCGCGTTGCGCGCGGCCTCAAGCTCTTCCTTGAGCCTGGCCGCCTGGCCGAGCTTGTCCTTCTCGGCCTTCCAGCGGGCGGTCAGCGCGTCGGACTTCTCCTGCAGCTCCGCAAGCTCGCCAGCGAGCTTCTTGAGACGATCCTTCGAAGCTGTGTCGGTCTCCTTCTTCAAGGCCTCCTGCTCGATCTTGAGCTGCATGATGCGGCGGTCGAATTCGTCCAGCTCCTCGGGCTTCGAATCGACCTGCATCCGCTGGCGGGCCGCCGCTTCGTCGATCAGGTCGATCGCCTTGTCCGGCAGGAAGCGGTCGGCGATGTAGCGATCGCTGAGCGTCGCCGCGGCGATGATCGCCGGGTCGGTGATGCGCACGCCGTGATGGGCCTCGTACTCGCTCCTTCAAGCCGCGCAAAATCGAGATCGTGTCCTCGACCGTCGGCTGGGAGACGAACACCGGCTGGAAGCGCCGCGCGAGCGCCGCATCCTTTTCGATATGCTTGCGGTACTCGTCGAGCGTCGTCGCGCCGACGCAGTGCAGCTCGCCGCGCGCGAGCGCAGGCTTCAAAATGTTCGAAGCGTCCATCGCGCCGTCGGCCTTGCCGGCGCCGACGAGCGTGTGCATCTCGTCGATGAACAGGATGACGCCGCCCGCGGCCGCAGTGACTTCGTTGAGCACGCCCTTGAGGCGCTCCTCGAACTCGCCGCGATATTTTGCGCCGGCGATGAGCGATGCCCATGTCGAGCGCGAGCAGCTTCTTGTCGCGGATCGATTCCGGGACGTCGCCATTGACGATGCGCAAAGCCAGCCCCTCGACGATCGCCGTCTTGCCGACGCCGGGCTCGCCGATCAGCACCGGATTGTTCTTCGTGCGCCGCGACAGCACCTGGACGGTGCGGCGGATTTCCTCGTCGCGGCCAATGACCGGATCGAGCTTACCGGTACGGGCAGCCTCCGTAAGGTCGCGGGTGTATTTCTTCAGCGCGTCATACTGGTTCTCGGCGCTCGCCGAATCGGCCGTGCGGCCCTTGCGGATGTCGTTGATCGCGGCGTTGAGGGTCTGAGCCGAAACGCCGACGTTGGCGAGAATTTTGGCCGCCTGCGTTCCCTTCTCCATCGCCAGCGCCAGCAGGAGGCGCTCGACGGTGAC
>CAVWPU010000037.1:0-24647 GCA_963756955.1 uncultured Alphaproteobacteria bacterium | reverse complement strand
GGAGATCGCCAGCGCGCACTTAGAATCGAAGCATGGGGTCTTCAGGCCGGGGCAAAAAAAATAGCAGTGGGTGGCGATGGCCGAGCTAGTCGTCGATGAGCTGCACTGGAAGCCCAGCCACAACCCGTGGGCGGTCGCGCTGACGGTGACGCTGGCCACGTTTATGGAGGTGCTCGACACCTCCATTGCCAACGTGGCGCTGCCCCACATGGCGGGGTCGCTGGGCGCCAGCCAGGAGGAGGCGACCTGGGTGCTCACCAGCTATCTGGTGTCGAGCGCCATCGTGCTGCCCATCTCGGGATGGCTCTCCAACCGCTTCGGGCGCAAGCGCTTCTACATGACGTGCGTGGCGCTGTTCACCGTCTGCTCGATGCTCTGCGGGTTCGCCAACACGCTGCCCTGCTGATCTTCGCGCGCGTCCTGCAGGGCATCGGCGGCGGCGGCCTCGCGCCCAGCGAGCAGGCCATTCTCGCCGACACTTTTCCCGTCGCCAAGCGCGGGCAGGCCTTCGCGGTGTATGGCATGGCGGTGGTCGTGGCTCCGGCCATCGGGCCGACCCTGGGTTCGCAGGGTAATCGCCAAGCGCCAAGACAATCCAAACGGGCAGCCCGACGCTTAGTGGTCGGCTGCGCGTGAGCCGACGCCAGGCGATAGCGACAAGCGCAGACCCTGCGCCTGATGTCCTCTCAGGCTGCTCGCCCGCTTACTTCGCCAGGATCGCGAGCAGCAGCAGCGCGACGATGTTGGTGATCTTGATCGCCGGATTGACCGCCGGGCCGGCGGTGTCCTTGTAGGGGTCGCCGACCGTGTCGCCGGTGACGGAGGCCTTGTGGGCTTCCGAGCCCTTCAGATGCTTGACGCCGTCCTTGTCGACGAACCCGTCCTCGAAGCTCTTCTTGGCGTTGTCCCACGCGCCGCCGCCCGAGGTCATCGAGATGGCGACGAAGAGGCCGTTGACGATCACGCCGAGCAGCGAGGCGCCGAGCGCCGCGAAGGCCGACGCCTTCGAGCCCGAGATCCACAAGGTGCCGAAATAGACGACGAACGGCGCCAGCACCGGCAGCAGCGAGGGGATGATCATCTCGCGGATCGCGGCCTTGGTGAGCAGATCGACGGCGCGTCCGTAGTCGGGACGCTGCGTGCCGTTCATGATGCCCGGCATTTCCTTGAACTGGCGGCGCACTTCGAGCACCACCGACCCGGCCGCGCGGCCGACCGCGGTCATCGCGATGCCGGCGAACAGGTAGGGGATGAGGCCGCCGAAGATGAGGCCGGCGACGACATAAGGATTCGAGAGGTTGAAGTCGACGACGCCGACGTCCTTGAAATAGGCCGCGCCGGTGTCGGTGAAGTGCTTGATGTCGTTGGTGTAGGCCGCGAACAGAACCAGCGCGCCCAAGCCCGCGGAGCCGATCGCGTAGCCCTTGGTGATCGCCTTGGTGGTGTTGCCGACCGCGTCGAGCGCGTCGGTCGACTGGCGCACTTCCTTAGGCAGCCCCGCCATTTCGGCGATGCCGCCGGCGTTGTCGGTGACCGGGCCGAAGGCGTCGAGCGCGACGATCATGCCGGCGAGGCCGAGCATGGTCGTGACCGCGATCGCGGTGCCGAAGAGGCCGGCGAGCTGATAGGTCGAGATGATGCCGGCGACGATGACCAGCGCCGGAAGCGCCGTCGATTCGAGCGACACCGCGAGGCCCTGGATGACGTTGGTGCCGTGGCCGGTGACCGAGGCCTGCGCGATCGAGACGACCGGGCGTTTGCCGGTGCCGGTGTAATATTCGGTGATGACGACGATGAGGCCGGTGACCACAAGGCCGACGAGCCCGCAGATGAACAGGCTCGAGCCCGTGACCGACCTTGCCCGCCACCGTTCCGATCTCGCCCCAGCCGACGACATAGCTCGTCGCGAGAGCGAGGCCGACGATCGGACAGAACGCCGGTGACGATGAGGCCCTTGTAGAGCGCGCCCATGATGGAATTGTTGGCGCCGAGCTTGACGAAGAACGTGCCGACGATCGAGGTCACGATGCAGGCGCCGCAGATCGCCAGCGGATACATCATCGCCGGAAGAAGCGCCGGCGTGTTCTCGAAGAAGATCGAGGCCAGCACCATCGTCGCAACGACGGTCACCGCGTAAGTCTCGAACAGGTCGGCCGCCATGCCGGCGCAATCGCCGACGTTGTCGCCGACGTTGTCGGCGATGGTCGCCGGATTGCGAGGATCATCCTCCGGAATGCCGGCCTCGACCTTGCCGACGAGATCGGCGCCGACGTCCGCGCCTTTGGTGAAGATGCCGCCGCCGAGCCGGGCGAAGATCGAGATCAGCGAGGCGCCGAAGCCCAGCGCGACCAGCGCGTCGATCGTCACTCGATCCGACGGCGCCATAGCCGAGCGACGCCGGTGAGAAAGCCGAAGTAGCCGGCGACGCCGAGAAGCGCGAGGCCGGCGACGAGCAGGCCGGTCACCGCGCCCGAACGGAAGGCGATGTCGAGACCGCCGGCGAGCGATTTCGTCGCCGCCTGCGCGGTGCGCACGTTGGCGCGCACCGAGACGTTCATGCCGATGAAACCGGCCGCGCCGGACAGGATGGCGCCGATCGCGAACCCGATCGCCACCGTCCACGAGAGCAGCAGGCCCAGCGCGATGAACACCACGACGCCGACGCCGGCGATGGTCGATGTACTGGCGCCGCAGATAGGCTTGCGCCCCTTCCGCCACCGCGCCGGAAATCTCCTGCATCCGTGCCGTGCCGGCGTCCGCCGCCATCAGGCTATTAATCGTATAGACGCCGTAGACAATGGAAAGCAGTCCACAGACGATAATCAAGCCCAAAAGCATGCGCTAAAGCCCCGTTTCAGGGCCGCGGGCGCCTCTCCCGCGGCTCGTTGGTGGCGCGTCTTGCCAGAAACCGCGCTGCAGCCGCAACGGCGCGGCGGTTTTCAATCGATTTTAAGGCAAATGCGGCGCGATACCGGGTCGCCGAGGCGAACCGCCCGCGAACTTCGGGTGATTTGCCCGCTCAGCGCTTCCCGTCCGGGGTCCAGGTCGTTTCTCCGATCCGCAGCGACTGAACCTTCAATTCGCCCTTGGCCTCGAAGAGATCGTCGCGGAGGGCGACCTTGCCCGTCCTTCTGGCCTACTCCGAGCAAGAGCATAGGCCGCCGAAAGCATGCGGGCCGCCGAGCCGGTGTACCAGGACCAGCCGCCTCGCCCGCCATGGCCCCAACCGTCGTAGATGTCGGCCGGCTGCTGGGTGGGAATGAGCCCGTAGACCGCCAGAGTTTCCGGGTCGGTCTTCTTCAGCGGCGAGATCTTTTCGTAAATCTCGAAGGCGCGCGCGCCAAGGCGAGCAGCCAGCTCGCGATCGCCCTTGGCTCGCGCGGAGGCGGCAAGCCGCATGAATCCATCGACGATCCAGGTCGCGCCATGGCTGTACTGGCCGCCGTTCTCGCGCACTCCGGGCGGATAGTCGGCGATCCGTCCCGGGTAAGGCTGCGAATGTTCGTAGAACGGCTGCTCGAGCAGCAGCACCCGGTTCGGCGCGCTCGATCCCCTTCAGGCCGCCCTCGATCGCGGCCAGCGCGCGCTCGTCGTCGCAGGCGCCGGAATAGGCGGCCCAGCCGTTGGCCATCGCGTTGCGCGCGCCGACCTCCTGTTCCGTCGTCGGCGAAGTCGAGCGCGTAATGGTCGCCCATCCAGCCCGCCTCCAACGCTTTCTGCTGGGCGGCGAATTCCTGCTCGCAGCGCGCGGCGAAAGCTTCGTCGCCCTTGATCCGCGCCAGGTCGACGAAGCCGTCGAGCACGTTGGCGAGGAAGAAACCCATCCAGACGCTGGTGCCGATCTCGCGCCGGCCTAACGCGTCGATGCCGTCGTTCCAGTCGCCGGCGCGCAAGAGCGGCAGGCCGTTGGCGCCCATGTGCTCGAGCGTGAAGGTGATCGCGAGACGCGCGTGCTCGTACACGGTCGCGCTCTCGCGCGAGACGCGCGGGAATGACGATCCAGGTGTCCTCGTGCGCGGGCACGGCGTCGGCCTCGAGGAAGGGCGTGACCTCATCGAGCACCGTTCGATCGCCGGTTTCGCGCACGTAGCGGGCGAGAACATAGGGCAGCCAGAGGTGCGGATCGCTCGCCTTGGTCCGCTGGCCAAGGCCGGTGCCGCCGCCGGGCGCGCGATGCCACCACTTGAGCACGTCGCCTTCGCGGAACTGCTGGGTCGCGTGCAGCACGATCTGCGCCCGCGTGAGGCGAGGTTCGAGCAGGGTAAGCGCCAGCACGTCCTGCAACTGGTCGCGATAACCGGTGGCGCCGCCGAGCTGGTTCGGACCCACGCGGCCAAACAGCCGCGACGCGTAAAGCTGATAGGGCAGCCAGGTGTTGACCAGCCGGTCGAAGTCTGGCCGGTTGGTATGCACCTCGACCTTGCCCAGCCGCTCGGCCCAGGAGGCGCGCGTCGCCGCAAGTTCGTCTTCGGCGCTCGCCACGCCGACCCGCGCCGCGGCGGCCAAGCGCTTCCGACCGGCTCGGCGCCTCGCCGAAAGCGATCGCGATCTTTGTTTCGCCGCCGGGCGGCAGCACGATCTCGCTGCAGAAGGCGGCCACGCGCCGTCCGTCGTCGCGCGCGGCGCCATCGCTCGCGCCAGTCTCCACCATCGCGGGGGTCAAGATATTGCGGCCCGGGCCGCCGAAGAATCGGGCGCGGATGGTCTCGGTCGTCGGCCCCTCGAGGCTCGTCGCGGCGAAGGCGAACCCGCGCACGAAATCGTTGTGGGGGTTGTTGAACAGAAGCGTCGAGCCAACCGTCTCGTCGAGAATCTTGTCGATGCTCGCGTTGGGGCTGTCTTCGAGCGCGAGATCGAAGAATGGCGTGACGCGCAGGCGCTTCGCGCTCGTCCCGCGATTGCGCAAAGTCAGAAGACGCATGTCGCCGGGATAGTTCGGCGGCACGAAGACAACGTATTCCGTTTCGAGATCGCCGCGCGTCATTGTGAACGTCGCGACGCCCGGCTCATAGACGGACGTCGTGTGTCGCGTCCTCGCGCTGAAAGGGCGCGAAGCCCGGCGCGTCGGTTTCGCCCTTGTCGAGGTCGCGCAGATAGATGATCTGCCCCGGCTGCACGGCGGTCACGCTGTCGAAGCGAAACGCGGAGAGTCCGTTCTGGCGGGCGTTGCCGAAGGCGGAGAAAATCTCGCCGTCGTTGGAGACCATCGTCGCCATGCCGATCTCGTTCGCCATCACATGCGCCCAGGGTCGCGGGCGTGCGATGGGTGAGGCTCAGCGCCTTGCCGTCCGCCGAGAAGCGCGAACGGCCAGCGCGAATGCAGCGCGTGCGAAGGCTCGACGGCGCGCGTTTCGTAGAAGCGCTTTTGCAGCTCCGCCTCAGGCAGAGGCGCAAGGCCGAGGCGCCTCGCGATCAGTTCGCCCGCCCATACGAAATTGTCGGAACGGCCGACAATGAATTCCGCCTCGGCCGTCGCGCCGGGCGCAAGGGCCGCCTCAAGCGTGAAACTGGCCGCCGGATCGAAGGGCCAGACCTTGCCTTCGTCATCGAGCTTGCGCCAGCGCCATGGCTCGCAGCCGGTCGGCTTTAGCAGCGAGCCCTCGCCGATGAAGCGGATGCGCGAATCCTCGTAGCCGACGAGCTCCGTACCCGCGCCCGGCTTGACGGCGAAGAACGAGGTTTCGCCGCGATCGGCGCGCGCCGAGCGCAAGAGCCGGTTGCGCGCGAAGATAGCGTTGAGGGGACCGACGAACACGGTCTCGACATGCATGCCGGCGAAATCGAGATCCTTCGCGTAAGCGCCGGTCTCATGGCCGGCGACCTCGCAGAAGCTGGTGAGGCGCAGGCGTCGATGCTGGCCCGACTTGTTTTCGAGCCGAATGCGCCAGCTCAGGATCGCGCCCTCGGGATCGGGCGCGATCTCCATTCGCGCCTCGATCCCGTTCAGCGCATGCACGATCGCGAGACGGTTGAAGCCGGTTTCCTCGATGCGATAGTCGCCCGCGCGCCGCGCCGGCTCGAAGCCGATCGACCAGGGCGCCTCGCCCTCCTTCGCTCACATAGAAGAAATGGCCGCGCGCCTGGAGCGGATCGAGCGGCCGGCGAAAGAGATCGATCGCGAAGCCGCCGCGCTCGGCGCCCATGACGAAAGCCGCGCCCCGCCCATCGCGCTGAATCTCGAGGCCTACAGCGCCGTTGTTGAAGGCGTAGCGCTCCGGGCGGCGCGCAAGTTCGGAGGGCGCGCCGTCGAGCCATGGCGCCGGAGCGCCAATCCTGGCGCGCTCTTTGAGAAACGCCGCGACGGAGGCCGCGGCGATCGCTGCGCCTGAAGCGGCGTAGGCGAAGGCGAGCGTCCTCACCGCATCGGGCATGGGCGCGCCGCCGCGCGCCAGCGTCTCCGCCCCCGTCCAAGCCTTGTCCCACTCGGCGCCGCGCGGGATGTAAAACGGAATAAGCAGCGGCGCCCAGGTGCCAAAGCGGCGGATGCCGTCGGGAATGGCGCGCGTGCGGCCATGGTGGCCGACGAACCGCGCCGCCGCCTCGTCGGCGCGGTCGCCGCCGAGAAACGACAGATTGACGAGGGTCGCGACCCTCAGCCCCATATGGTCGAACCAGATGAGGATCCGGAGCCAGTCGTAGGCGAGGAGGCCCGTGAACATGGCGAGACTGAACTGCCGGAAGTCCGCCGGACTCTGGGTCGCGTTCGCGCCGATGGCGACGCCCGTGCGGATCGCGCCGTCCTGATTGTACCAGGTCGGGTCCGGCGACTGGCGCAGGAACGAGTTGATGACCGGCGCCATCCACAGGCCCCAGCGCAACACCCGCACCCCCTGCTCCACCAGGCCTTCGACGCCGGCAGGGCTCAGAAGCGTCTTGATCGGACGCAAGCTCCTCCGCAACGCCGCATCGAGCAGAACGTAGTTGATCGAGAACAGCGGCGCGGCGAGCGACCAGTTGATCACGCCCGCGACCGACTCGGTCCAGAACAGCCGGACGCCGCCCGCGACCTCGCCGAGATTGATCGAGCCATATTTGTTGAAGATCGGATAGGTGGTGAAGTCGCCGAGCTTGCGGCCGTCGAGTCGGTAATTGACGTCGGCATAGGCCCAGAACTTGTCGATCACGACATGGAGCTGGGGCGTGTCGAAGTACCAGCCGAGCGCGCCCGCGACCAAGCCGCCAAGCAGAACGCCAAGAGCGTAGAGCCGCCAGCTCGGCAGCTTGCTTCGCGCTCGCCGCGGACCACGCTCCACGCGTCGAAGGCGAAGTCGACGCCGCCGTAACAGAGCGCGCCGATCGCAGCCATCACAAGAAAGCGCGCGCCGCCGTCGTAGGCCGCGAGATTGGCGCGATAGGCGAGCGCGAGGCCGAGGCCGATGACAAGCCCGCGCACGGGTCCTCGCGGATCGCGATAGGCGGCTCTCAGCCGGCCGAAGAAAGGCGCCGCGCCGTCGGCGCTGCCGACGATCGTTTGCCCGAGCGGAAAGAGGAGCGCGCCGAGAAGCGGGCCGATGACGAGCGCGCCGCCGTCGAGAACGGACGCCGCCCCGGGCGCGCGCAGGATAAGGGCGGCGATGAGGATCAGGCCCATGAACAGAGCGCCGTAAATCGCGCCCTTGACGAAGCCGGTCCGCCAATGCTCCCACGCCGTCTCGAAGCGCGGCGGTCGGCCGGCGAGCCAATCGAGAGCAACGCCCGTCAGGAGATAGACGATCGCCCATAGGCCCGCCTGGGCCAGCGCTCCACACAAGGCAGAAAAGACGATCGCCAGGAACGGCTGAACGACCCATTGCGCGGCGTTCGCGAACAGAGGAGTCGCCGCGGCAACGGCGCCGCTCAGCGCGAACAATCGCGTGCGTGCGCGCCGATCGCGGCAGTCGGTTGACGCTGACCAGGCTGAGCAGAATCAGGATCGCCTCGCCGATGAACCAAAGAATCAACGCGCGTCCGATCGCGACCTGAGCGACGAAGGGCAGGTTGGCGTGCGCAGTCACGACGGCGCCGAGTTCGGCCATGTGCCAGTCGGCGCCGATTGCGAGCATGAGGTTGAACAGGAACGGGACTGCGATCAGGCTCAGGGCCTCGATCAGGCGCAGCCCGCGAAAGCCGCCGACGAGCGCCAGGATTGAACCGCCAGCGTAGATGATCAGCGCAATCGCGGCGCCGGGCGGGTCGAAGCGAAACACATCCGCCCAGGGTCCCGGCAATTGCCAGAAGCCGAGCGAGTCATTGCGTTGAATGGCGAAGATCGCAAACGCCGCTGCGTCAATTGCGATCAGCGCCGGGGAATAGGGACGCTCGGCTCGCGCCCAGCGCAAGAGCGCCAATCCTCCGCCGCCGGCGACCGCCGCGAGAATCGGTTCAAGCAGCGCGATCGCGGCGTAGAAGGCGAGCGCCAGCAGCGCCGCGCCGCCGAGCCACGGCAAGACCGCGGACCGGCGCACAAAAGGGCGCGTGTAAGGAGCCGTCATCTCCATGCTTTATGCTTTCGCGTTCCCCTTGCCGGCCCCGCAGCTTCCTCGCGGATTGGCGAATGAGTTGCAAGCTCATATTCCCCGCTTGCCGGCCGCCACATAGCGGCCCAATATGGCGTCTATGCGCATTCATGCGGCAACAATTCGGCCACAGTGTCGCGTCGGCGACCGGCGAGGAGCTCATGATCGTGCAACGACGATCGGGTTCGTCCTTGTGGCCGCGCTTCTGTGCGCAGCCGCCGTTCAGGCGGCCGAGCTGCCGTCGCAGCGCCATAGCGACAAGCCGACGCAGGCCGAAGCCGCGAAGAAGTGCAACGTCGGCGGTTTCCCGGGCGTTCTTGCCGCGAATAGCGTCTGCGTCAGGTTCAGCGGCTACGTCACGTCCCAGTTCGGCGCCGGCCAACTGAAGTAAACTCATCGTCCCAGCCTTGGCGGTGAACGCGGCTGAGGACTAAATGGGCTCCATGAAAAAACCGCAAGCCCACCTTCGCCCATCTGGGGCGCCCCTCGCGCATTCCGGACGCGCCCGACGCTAAGACGCTCGACCGGGCGCCCAATCCGCAGGCCGATACGGACTATATCGCCCGCTTTACCGCGCCGGAATTCACCTCGATATGCCCGGTGACCGGGCAGCCCGATTTCGCTCATCTGGTCATCGACTATGCGCCAGACCGATGGCTCGTCGAATTGAAATCGCTGAAGCTTTACCTCCAGAGCTTCCGCAATCACGGCGCGTTCCACGAGGATTGCACGGTGCGCATCGGCAAGGACCTTGTCCGCTTGCTCAAGCCGCGATGGTTCAGAATTGGCGGCTACTGGTTCCCGCGCGGCGGCATGCCGATCGACGTGTTCTGGCAGAGCGGCAAGCCGCCAAAGGGGGTCTGGATCCCTGACCAAGGCGTCGCTCCCTACCGCGGACGCGGCTGACGCCCTCAGCGACAGTCCGCTGCGCTAAGCAGCCCGGTTCGTTCGCGGTATTGGCGGCAGCTTCGGCCTCAGCAGCTTGCCGATCGCCCGTCGCGGCTGGTCTACTGTTCGGCGAAGCAACCCTCGACAAAGCGTAGACGCGGGCGCGCAGCTCGTCCGCGAGCGCCTGCCGGTCCCGGATCGCGGCGATAGACGCGAACGGGATCGGCGCGCCGATCGCAACGGGCAGGCATGTTCCGATCCGTGTCTTCACCTCATGGAAAATGAGGGAGAGACGGAGCGTCAGGCTCACGTGGCTCGCGATCTGGAACAGGCGGCTGTTCTGGCCGCCGAACCAGATCGGCACGACCGTCGCCTTCGAGCGCTGGACGAGCTGCGACACGAACGGCTGCCAGCGGCCGTCGACGGCGGGCTTGCGGCCAAGCTTGTCGGGCGTTGTCGAAATCGCGCCGGCAGGGAAAACCACCACAGCGCCGCCTTTTGCGAGATGAGCGCGCGCCGCGGCGCGCGAAGCAAGATTGGTCTCTTCCGCTTCCTCGGCGCCTGAGAAATCGACCGGAAGGATGAAACCCGCCGCCTCCGGCGCCCGCGTGAGCACGATGTGGGTGAGAATGAGGAAATCGGCTTCGGACCTTGCTCACCAGCCACGCCATGACGATCCCGTCGAGCACGCCATAAGGATGATTGGCGACGAAAACGACGGGGCCGGTCTGAGGCACGGCGGCAAGCGCATGGGCGTCGTAACGGACGTCGAGTTCGAGCGAGCGCACCGCGGCCTGCCAGAAAGTCTCGCCCTTCGCGCGGAAAGCGTTGGTTCTGCACATACATCCGCTTGAGCTTTGGTTGGCCGGTTGCTTTCTCGACGAGCCGGATCAAGGCCCGCTGGATCGGCGGATCGCTCGCGGTAGCGTAGCTGAAGAGATATTTGTCCATGACTTGTCTTGGCGCGCCGATCCGCTAGAATAGCTGCGTTCACGCGACCGTCATGTGACAAGCCGCGTCAGGCGTTGTCAGCGTCGCGTTTGGCGAGCCGGTCGAAATCCTGCAATTCGGCGATGAGCGCCTCGAACTCCTTCAATGGCACCATGTTGGGGCCGTCCGACGGCGCATGGTCGGGGTCCTGATGGGTCTCGATGAAGACGCCCGCGACGCCGACCGCGACCGCCGCTCGCGCCAGCACTCTCACGAACGCGCGCTCGCCGCCCGAGGAGGTCCCCTGCCCGCCCGGCTGCTGCACCGAATGGGTGGCGTCGAAGATGACGGGCGCGCCCGTCTCGCGCGCCAGGATCGGCAGCGCGCGCATGTCGGAGACGAGCGTGTTGTAGCCGAAGCTCGCGCCCCGCTCCGTCACCAGAATGTCGGCCAGACCGGCGGCGTCGAGCTTGGCGACGACGTTCTTCATGTCCCAGGGCGCGAGAAACTGCCCCTTCTTGACGTTGACCGGCCGTCCGGTCTCCGCCGCCGCGACCAGGAGATCGGTCTGGCGGCAGAGGAAGGCCGGGATCTGCAACGCGTCGACCGCTTGCGCGACTGGCGCGCACTGGCTGCTCTCGTGCACGTCGGTGATGACCGGAAGGCCGAGCGTCTCGCGGATCTCGGCGAAGATCGGCAGCGCGGCCTTCACGCCCACCCCGCGCGCGGCGGACCCGGAGGTCCGATTGGCCTTGTCGAACGACGACTTGAACACGAGGCCGATCGCGCGACGCGCCGCGATCTCCTTGAGCGCCGCAGCCATCTCGAGCGCATGGGCTCGGCTTTCGATCTGGCATGGGCCCGCGATGAGCGCCAACGGAAGCGAGGGGCCAAACCGGGCCGCAAGCGGCCCCTGGCCGACCTGAACGATGGCGTTGTTGCGCAAGGAAATATCCCGCTCGCGGGAAACGACCCGCATTCGGCTGCGCTCTTACTGATAGGGCCGGCTCAATGGCAAGCGCTGCGGCAGTCAGACTCGGAAGCGCCTCGTCCTGAGGAGCGCTGGAGGCGCGTCTCGAAGGACGCTTCACCCGCTGCGGAAGCCGAAGCGCCGACGTAGGAGCATTCTTCGAGGCCCGCTACGCGGGCGCTCAGAATGAGGGAGCGCCGCGCAAGATGGGCTACCCCTCCCCCTCCACGGTCTCGCTCGCCGCGAAGTCGATCTCGACCCGCGCGCCGCTCGGGTCGAAAAAGAACAATTGCCACAAGCCGCCCGCATGGCCGGGCTCCGGCAACCGCCTCAAGTCGTATTTGATCCCGCGCGCCTTGAGCTTGGCCACATAGGCCGACGCGTCGGTGCCGAAAAAGGCGATGTGGTCGAGCACGCCGCCGCCGTCCGGAATTGACGGTCTTTGCACGACATGCAGCACCGCCTTGCCGTCATTGTAGAGCCAGGCGCCGGGGAAGGAGAACGCCGGGCGCGGCCCGGACGTGAATCCGAGAATGTCGTTATAGAAGGCGACCGTCTTCTCGGCGTTGGTCGTGAGGATGGTGAAATGATCCATCCGAGCGATCGGCATCGGCCTGTCCTCCCTTGGCGCGCAGAGCGCGGCGCAGCCGGCGCCTGCGACCGCAGATTCGTCGCCTCCCTCAGCCCCTGTCAAGTCGGTAGGCATGCAAAGCCGGAATTTGACATGCGCCCCGCGCCCGGCGCACGCTTCGCCTCATGAACGACCGCAGAACAAGGGCGACGGCGAACTCGGCATTCTGGCGCGCCGCAGGATCGAGGCGGCGATCATCGCGCCGATCTATGACGAGATGCGCCAGGCGATCGGCGAAGAGAAGGCGCGCGACATCCTGCGCCGCGCCATTCGCCGCGCGGCGATCGACGCCGGCGCCGAAATGGCCACGCGCGCCGAAGGCGGAGCGGATCTCGAAAGCTTCAAGGCGATCCTGCCTTTGTGGACGAAGGACGACGCGCTGACGATCGAGGTCATCGACGACAAGCCCGGCGTGCTCGACTTCAACGTCAAGCGTTGCCGCTACGCCGAGACCTATCGCGCCATGGGGCTCGGCGACATCGGCGACATCCTGTCCTGCAACCGCGACGGCGCGTTCTGCGAGGGCTACGATCCGCGCATCAAGCTGACGCGGACGCAGACGATCATGGGCGGCGCGAGCCATTGCGACTTCCGCTATCGCGCGAGTCGCGGAGCCGCAGACGTAAGCGGCGCCGCGCGCTAAGACGCCGGCAAAAAAATGCGCGGGTTATGTTCATGAGAGTGGAGTTTCAGACTGTCGATGTCTTCACCGATCGGCAATTTGGCGGCAATCCGGTTGCGGTGATCTCAGACGCGCGTGGCCTTTCAGAGTTGCAGATGCAGGCCATTGCGAACGAATTCAATCTCGCTGAGACAACGTTTGTACTTCCTCCCGCTGATCCTGCGCACGCTGCCCGGGTACGCATCTTTACGCCTCGCGCAGAGATGCCATTTGCTGGCCATCCAAACGTCGGCACAGCCTTTGTACTGGCTCGCCAACGATCGGCTTGCGGCGCCAGTCTCAATATCGAGAGCATGATCTTCGAGGAAATAGCCGGACTGGTCCCTATGACGATCAATAGCGTAGACGGCGAGGTCGCGGGGGCGACCTTGGCTGCGCCTCAACAGTTTAAAATCATTCGTAGACTAGACGCTCTGCTTGTCGCGCAAGCGTGCTCGCTCGATCCGGCCGACATAGAAGTTAGCCGCCATCCGCCCTGCGTCGCCAGTTGCGGGACGCCGTTCGTTATTGCTGAGGTCCGGGACAGAAACGCTCTCCGCCGAGCCCAACCGCGAATGGATGTCTTCATGTCGCAATTGCCCAGAGACGAGGCGACGGGAATCCATCTCTACATCAAACATGCCGAGAGGGGCGCCGACTTTCAGTCGCGGATGTTCGCGCCATTACATGGCGTATTCGAAGACCCAGCGACCGGCAGCGCGAATGTTGCTTTGATTGGACTCCTGGCCCATCTCCGATCTGAACCGTCATTGCGACTAGAAGCAATTATCGGGCAAGGAATCGATATGGGACGCCCGAGTCTCATGCGGGCGGCCGCCGAAAAACTCGACAGGATAGTTTCTTCGACTTACATTGGCGGCGAGTGCAAACCGGTGATGTCCGGCTCGATCGATCTGCAATAGGCCTTCTCACTGTTCTCAAACGAGGCCTTCTCGCGGGAATAACCGAGATGCATTTGATACGTCTTTCGTTGACTTTGCTCGCATTTTCGACGGCCCTCGCCGCCGCCTCTCCGGCGCCTGCGCTCGAGCGCGTGATCGACATCAGCAACGACCGCTGGGTCGAAGTCAGCGGCGAAGGCAGCGTGGACGCCGCGCCCGATTTCGCTCGGGTGACGCTCGGTGTGACGAGCACCGGAAAAAACGCAGGCGACGCTGTGGCCGCCAACGCGAGGGCGGCCAATGCGCTCGTTTCGCTCATCAAGGCGGAGGGCGTCGCTTCAGCCGACATCCAGACCTCCGATCTTTCGATTTCGCCGATGTTCTCGCAGCCGGCACCCGGGCAAACGAGCGCCTCGACAATTACCGGGTATAGCGTGAGCAACGCCGTGGCGGTGACAGTTCGCGACATCCCACGCCTCGGCGGGCTGCTCGACAAGGCTGTGGGGGGCGGCGCGAACTCGGTTTACGGCATCAGCTTCGGCTACAACAACGCCAGCGCGCTGCTTGACTTGGCGCGTCCGCTCGCGGTCGCCGACGCGAGGCGAAAGGCTGAGATCTACGCGAACGCCGGGGACGCGCAGAATCGGCCGGCTCATGGTGCTGACGGAAGAGGCGGGCCGCCAACCGCCCATGGCGTTTTCTCGCGCCTACGCGACCGCCGCGGCTGCCCCAACGCCGATCGAGGCGGGCGAAAACAAGCTGACCGTGACCGTCACCGCGCGGTTTGAGTTGACCCAGTGACCGTTTGGGGCCGGAGGTCTGTCAGGGCGGAATATTGAACCTTCGACGCGAATCAGAAAGACACGATTTTCTTCCAATAAAACGGAATCCGTGCTATATGGTGTCCCAGTGGCCATTCTCTAAACCCGTCTTCAGCGACTGCCCCCAGCGATGCAGAGGAGCTGGGACGGCGCTTTGGAGATATTGGTCGGGACATATTGCGTGGAGCCGGTGGGAAGCAGAATTTTTTTTATTTGAATCGGCCGTAACTCATTGAAAAGACCCGATTCCAAAAAATAAACGTAAGCAAAAGAAAGCAATTTTGCTTTCTTTTATTTTCGTTTATTTCCGTTTATTGCCGCTTATTTTCACCGGGCGAAGCCGGCAGTGGCCTCGCGCGGATCGGTCGGCTCATTACGTTACGAGACAGGAGGTCCGCATGTGCCGCAACATCCGCCCGCTGTTCAATTTCGAGCCGCCCGCGACGGAAGAGGAAATCCGCGCATCGGCGCTTCAGTTCGTGCGCAAGGTGAGCGGCTTCAGCAAGCCGTCGCAGGCGAACGCCGAGGCGTTCGAACGGCTGTCGACGAGGTGAGCGAGGCGGCGCGCAAGTTGATCCTCTCCCTCCACAGCGCCGCCCCGCCGCGCGACCGGGATACCGATGCGCACAAGGCGCGAGAGCGGTCGCGGCTACGCTACGGATAAGGCGGCGTCGCGCGTTCACGCCCCGGAATAGGCGCTGACCTCGGGCGGCCGCCAGCCTTGCAGCGCCTCATCGCGCGGGCGGAATATCTCGACCTTGAGCGGATAGCACCGCGCCGCATCGCTCGAGTGGCCCGCGCCGCAATCGCCGCCCGGACACGCCGACAGCGCGCCAATGAGATCGATCTCGGCGAAGAATTCGATGAAATCGCCGGGCCGCACCGGGCTCGCCTTCATGAAGTAGTGGTGGGAGCTGCGCTTAAAGCCGGTGCACATGAAAACGTTCAGCACGTCGTGCACATGCGCCTCCGCCTCGCGCGGCGAGAAGTTCATCCGCGCCGCCAGCGCCCGCGTCAGGTTCGAATGGCAGCAATGATGATAGTCGCCGCCGGTCAGCAGGCGGTTGGTATAGGGATCGCAGCGCGTGCCGATCACGTCATGGACGCCGGCGCCGTCGGCGTCGAAGCCGTACCAGTCGAGCGTGTCGTGGGTGATCGTCGCCATCGGCCGCAAATAGGGCAGCGCGCTCCACAGCCGGGCGCCGGTCGTCACATGCGTCGCGTGCAGCGCGCGCGTCTTGCCGCTGAAGAAGCGCTCCGCGAGATTGGCGGCGTTCCACAGATTGAGGTCGCCGACCTGCGGCCCTTCGATGCTGACGATGCGGAAAAAATGCCCGGCCGGAACGTCGAACGCGCGCGCCTCGCGCGGCGGCACGATCGTCTCGCCGATCTTCGTCATGCCGGCTCGCGCGCACGTCGTAGAACGCCGCGTCGTATGCAGGCAGCCGCTCGAGCGCGTAGACGATGACGGGTTCGGCTGCGCGACGCTGATCGGCGTCGGGCGGAGGCTGCATTCGAGGTGGGCTCGTCATGACCCGATAGGCTAGTCGAAGGCGAGACGGCCCGCAAAGGGCAGACTTCATGCGGTGTCTCGTCGCGCGACGAGCGCTGTGCTACGGGATTTTCGCAGAGAGCGGCATGACCCGTCCCGGGAGCGGCGTCGAGGGACCAACGGCGCGGCGGCGGGTCAATAGTGGGTTCCGGCGCTTGCAGCAATGTGTGGAGCGACGCGATGCGGGGTGACGTACAGGTTATCGACTATCTCAACCGGGCGCTGAAGCACGAGCTCGCGGCAGTCAACCAATATTGGCTTCACTACCGCATTCTGGACAACTGGGGCTACAAGGAGTTCGCCAAGACTTGGCGCAAGGAGTTCGATCGAAGAGATGCAGCACGCCGACCAGCTGGTTGCGCGCATTCTCTTCCTCGACGGCCAGCCCAACATGCAGTCGCTCGACCAGCTGAGGATCGGGAAAAACGTCAAGGAAATCCTCGAATGCGATCTCGCGGCGGAGATGCACGCGCGGGAGCTGTACCTGGAGGCCGCCCGCTATTGCGAACAGGCCAACGACCGGGTGTCGCAGGATCCTGTTTGAGAATTTGACCTCCGACGAGGAGGAGCACATCGACTTCCTCGAGGCCCAGCTGACTTTGTCGAACAGCTCGGCGTTCAGCTCTACGCGCAAAAGCACGTCGGCGAACTCGAAGGCGATTGAGCACGCGGCGCCGATTGAGGCTTGCACCTGACGAGTCGTGCGGGACTGGCGCGAGCGGTCCGTTGCAAAGTAGTGTGATGGAACTCAAGGCGTCCCAGCGCATTGGATAAGGTTCAATTCTAAGGAGACTGTCATGCGGTTATTTGTCTACGGCGCGGCGCTTTTCGCGGCGGCTCATATGGCGGCTGTCGTAGCGCCGAAGGCGGAAACGATCCGCTACAAGGCGACGCTCACGGGCGCAGCCGAAACGCCGCCAACCGATTCGAAGGGCTCAGGGACTTTGGCCGCAAACTTCGACACCACCACTAAGAAGCTGGACTGGACGATTGATTACTCCGGCCTGACCGGCCCGGCGGTCGCCGCCCATTTCCATGGGCCGGCTCCGGCTGGCAAGCCAGCCCCGGTCGAGGTGCCGCTCCAATCCCCCCTCGACAGTCCGATGAAGGGCTCGGCAACCTTGACCGACGCCCAGGCCAAGGACCTGACGGACGGCATGATGTATTTCAACATTCACACGGCCGAGCATAAACCGGGCGAAATTCGTGGTCAGCTCGAAAAGGCGAACGCAATGTAAGCTAATCTCGGGTTGGCGGCCCTGACGGCGCGTGCACTGCGGCCGCCTGCGAGCTGCGAACGTTTGCCCGCGGAATCCGCCTTCACACAGACCGGACGACAAACCATGCCGCTCGTACGCATCGACCTCCGTAAAAGGCAAAGTCGCCAATACAGAGAGGCGATCAACATGGGTGTGCACAAAGCCCTTGTCAGCGTCGGCATGCCGAAAGACGACCGCTTCCAGGTCATCAGTGAGCACGAGCAGCCGAATTTCATCTTCGACCAGGAATATCTCGGGGTCCGGCGTAGCGCAGACCTGGTGATAATTCAGGTTACGTGGAACGAAGGTCGGACG
The DNA here is from genome assembly GCA_963756955.1 of uncultured Alphaproteobacteria bacterium. Taxonomy (GTDB): domain Bacteria; phylum Pseudomonadota; class Alphaproteobacteria; order Rhizobiales; family Beijerinckiaceae; genus Roseiarcus. The sequence continues at coordinate 7,223 of CAVWPU010000037.1, read as the reverse complement.
ATCGAGCAGAAAAAGGCGCTTTACAAGGCCATAGCGGACGGACTTGCTGCGAGGCTCAGCCTGCGCCGGGAGGACGTCTTCGTCAGTCTGGTCGAGGTCAAGAGGGAGAACTGGTCTTTCGGCAGCGGCATTGCGCAATACGCGACGTGAGCTACCGATCTCGGCCGCGACCTCAAGCTGAGCCAGTTAACGGAGCCCGCTTGCCATCCATCACTCGCAAATGCGATAGGCGCCGCTGGATCCGTGCCGTTCGGTGTCGAGATGCATATTGTTGGCGTGGAAGGCGTCGGCGCCTGGACCCAAAACGGTCGTGAACCACCCGCAAGCGGCCACCCGAACCGCGTGGAAATAGGACGCTTCGTCCGCCCCCGCTTGTCGCTCGACCATGACGCGCCGCTTGTCCGCAAGGGTAATCGCAACAAAATCTACCGCGAGCCCCTTGGCGTGAGCGCTGATCTTGGCGCCTGGGGTACGGTCCTGGGTCCGGCATTCGTAGCCTGGACCGGTTTCGATATCGGCGACCGCGGCGTGCAGCATCGCCTGTCCCAGCGGCGCGACGATGAGGCGGACATAGTCGGCGAGCATGGCGGCGAATTCGCAGTCAAGGAGCGGGCGGTCGGTCAAGCTTACGACCTCTCCGCTCATGACCGTGATCGATGACAGTCGGACCGGGGCCGCGATCCCGCACCCGTCCACCGAGGTCGATGGCGCGGACGCCGTTTCAGCGGCGGCCCCGCTCGCAACCAATTTCGCGAGGCACGTCGAAGCGCCGCCATCGCTCGGCGCTTGGACCGGCGGCTGCTTTCTCTCAGGCGCTGTGGGCGTTGGGGGCGCCGTGAGTTCCGGGGGCCGCGGCGGCGGCAAGGGCGGTTCGCCGGCCATTGTCTTTATCGACGTGGCGAAACCAAGCACGAGGCCTATCAGCATAAATGTCGCGCGGCTCACTCTGGGTATCGAAGGGCCCCTCAACCTAACCTCACCGAGCCGAGAGGCGAGCGTCTGTCAACGGGTTTCCTTCGCCTTCGCCGCCGCCATGCTTAGCCGTCCAAATTACTCCAAGCAAATCAGATAAATCGAGGCGACCGAGGGGCCTATTGGTTCCATGACTCCTCCTCCCGCCCGCGCGCCGGCTGGCGGGAGAGGCTCTGCATGGGCCTTGTTAAGGACGCCGACATGGACTATGGGTGTCCGATCGAGTTTCGGCCGGACGACTTGGCCTCGCCGCGCGCTACGCGTCGGACTGACGACCTTCTTCCAATCTCGATCATTTTGAGCCGGCCGTGCGATCGCACGGCCTACCTGACCAACGTACTGAAAGAAGTATCTCATGACGCAAGGAACCGTGAAGTGGTTCAACAGCCAAAAAGGCTTTGGCTTCATCCAGCCGGATGACGGCAGCAAGGACGTTTTCGTCCACATCAGCGCCGTCGAGCGCGCCGGCATGTACAGCCTGAACGAGGGACAGAAGGTCTCTTACGACCTTGTCGCGGATCGCAAGACCGGCAAGTCCTCGGCGGACAATCTGAAGGCCGCCTGACCGGTTCTGCCGGTAACCTATCGCCTAGACCAACCACATCGCTGGTTTAGGTTTGTGTGGTTTAGACCCCGTGTGCAGCTCAGCTGCCCGCGGGGTTTTTTGTAGTCGCCTTCAAACCGAAAAACCACGATTCCGCCCACGAACCGAATCAGCCCCTGCCTTCAGCCCGTCTGAAGACGCCGCGCCTCCCGCGCCTCGCGAAACGACAACAGCCGCCGCGTTTCCTCGTCCCATAAGGTAAGACGGACGCATACGAGGCTTTTCCACAAGGTAAGTCGGCCGACCTGGCGGAGCTCGGGATAGGCGCGCAAAATCTCAGGAAGGCGATAAAAAGGCACGCCGCTCGATAGGTGGTGCACGTGATGCACGCCAATATTGGCGCTAAACCAGCGCAACGGCAGCGGCAGGTCATAATGGGAGCTGCCGTGCAGCGCGGCTTCAGGCTGGCTCCAATCCGTCGCCTCGTCCCAGGTGGTCGCCTCGAATTGATGCTGCACGTAGAATAGCCACACGCCCATCGTCGCGGCCAGCACGACAATCGGCACGTGGACGATGACGAATGTCGTGAAGCCCACGCACAGGATCAGGACGCCGGCCGCAAGCGCAATCCCAGCGTTGGTGGTCATCGTGCTGACCCACGGCATGGCGCCTTTTCGCATGAAGCCGAAGGGCAGCCGGCTTTCGATCAGGAATGTATAGGCCGGCCCGAGCCCGAACATCACCAGCGGATGGCGATAGAAACGATACCTGAGCCGGCCGCGCCAATCCCGGGCGAAATATTCGCGCACCGTCAGCGTCTTGATGTCGCCGATGCCGCGCCGGTCGAGATTGCCCGATGAGGCGTGATGGATCGCGTGGGTGCGCCGCCAAAGATCGTAGGGCGTGACCGTCAAGACGCCAAGCGCTCGGCCCACCCAATCGTTGGCGTGCTTGTTCGGAAAGAACGATCCGTGCCCACAATCGTGCTGGATCAGGAACAGACGAATGAGCAGCCCAGCGGCGAGCGGGGCGAGCGCGAAGGACAGCCAGAAAAGCCCGTGGCCCGAGGCGAGCAACATCGCCGTCCAGACGGCGGCGAACGGGGGAAAGGTGACACCAAGCTCAAGAACGCCGCGCACCGCGCTCGGCCGGCGATAGGCGACCAGCGCCTTCGCCCAATCGCGCCCCGTCCGGCTCGTGCTTTTCGTTTCCGTCGCCGACATTCCACCAACCTCCGCCCGATATGCGCTTTGTAGGAAAGCGTCGTCGAGCGGGTCGACTGCGCCGACGTGAGGATCAAAATCCTCTTGGCGACTTGCTAAGGAGCAAGCGCCGCCCTCGAACATCATCGCCGAAGCGCGGCGTCCGAGCTAACCCACATCATAGACAGGCGCTCGTGAAAAAGCGATGACGATTCGTAAGCCTCAGGCTCGTAAATCGCGGGCGGGGCCGACCCGCCTCCACGGCCCGTTGCGCGTTCGACACAAATCCAGCGCGCTCACCGCGCTCTTGGATGCTTGCCGCCGATGGCGCGTCGCTCTTTTCCAGCAGGATGAAGGCTGAGAGAGAAACGTCCAGGCCTCCCTCGTCCATCGCGCGTCAAGCAGCGCGTGATGCTTTGCGCCCTGCTGGCGAGGCAGCTCGGGATTGCCGAGTTCGATCGCCCATTGTTTGATGTCGAGACAAAGCTGCGGATAATGGAAGGGCAATTCCTCGAGGCCGCCGAACAACCAGACGAACGCGACCCAGTCGTAAGCCGGAAAATAGCCCCAGAACACAGGCTGCTCGTCGTGATCGGTGAACGCCCGCAGGCGATAGCTGATGTCTTCGCGGCTCACACCTTTGCCCTCGAGTTGGGGGCGCACGTTCTCCTGCGTCCATGGATTGGCCTTCGACCAGTCCACATCGCTGCTTTCCGCATAGAACTCGCGACCGTCTTCGGCGACGATTCCGACACTGACGAGATCAATCGTGTAGGGTTTCGCGATGAACTCGGTGTCGATCCAGTATTTCATGGGCGCGCTCGGAGGAAGCATGGGGTCGGGCGTTCAAAGACCGGCGGAGCCTCCACAACGCGATATTGGCGGAGGGAAAGAGCGAAGACAACACCGGCAGGCGAACTCGCCAACGATCTGCCAGGCTAACCGTTTGGCGGGAGAACCAGCCTTGGACTTAATGCTAAGAAGCGCGGCGGAACGGGATTCGACGAGAGATCGAGCGAGCGGCGCGATGGGCGACAGCCTTCTTTTGGGCTTCTTCGATAAAGCGGCTGGCTTATGGGTGCGGCGCTCGCCGATCGTCGCCATTCCGCCCCTGCGAATGCGGATGCCGATCCTTCTGGCTTTTGTGGCGCTCGGGCTCGCCGGCTGCAACGCCAATCAGGCGGTCAATCCCTCGTCGCAGCCGCCCTCCCAGGTCTTCGCCGGCCACTACGTGGACTACAATCCTTACGATCCCATCAGCTACGCGCAGAACAACACCGGGCGCGGCGGCGGCCGTTAAGAGCCGCGAGCCCGACTAGCTGGACGGGACGGAGAAGCCTTGTCGGACGCATCGATCCGTTTGGGTTTTCTTGGAACGCCCCGAATCCGGCGTGGACACCGTTTTTATGAGGGTTGGAATTCCTTGGATTTCCTTGGATTCTCTCGTCCGAATCGAATGATATCAATGGGTTGCGCGGGATTTTTGGCGGGCGTTTTTTCGTAAAGCCTTCCTTGGCGCGAGAAGCCGGAACGGCGCTCAAGGTCGAGGCGAGCGGCAAGGGCGGGATTGCTCATGGGGCAAGCTTACTTCAATTTCGGATTGTCCGCAATCGTTTGTCGCGCGACCCGACCGAGCCCGTCCTGAACACTTGAACCCGATCGCCGGCTGCGCCACACTCGCTCGTGCGCCGGCCTCGTCTCCATTGAACGAGAGGACGCGATGCGGATCCCGATCCTTCTGGCTTGTGCGGCGCTCGCGCTCGCTGGCTGCAACGCCAATCAGCCGATCAATCCCTCCGGACAGGCGGGCCGCTGCGCGAACGATCCCACCTGCAATCCTTACAATCCCTCGAGCTACGCGCAGAACAACGTCGGGATCGGCCGCTAAGCCCCGGTAGCGCGACACGGGCCGGCGGCTTAGCCTGCCACGGGGAGGCTGAGCCGCCCCTCGCGTCGCCGCTGATAACGCTTAAGGACACGGGAAATCCAAGTATGGTCATAGCCCCCGCCCCTCTTCTCTTCTACATGGATGGCCTGCGGGAGCATGACATTGAGAAGATCAGGCGATCCTTCGCGCCGGGTCTCCGTTTCGTGACGCCGTTGCGCAGCATGGATTCCGAACAGACGCTGCGCTTCCTCGCAGCGCTCTACGCCGGATTTCCCGACTGGGGTTACGACAACGACCCGCCCGTGCTTGGCGACGATGGACGTTGGGGCGTCAAATGGCGCCAGGGCGGCACGCATATGGCGAAGCTCGCGCTACCCGGCTTTGTCGAAGTCGAAGCGACCCATCGCGTGGTCACGATCCCTGAGCATTATTTCTATTACACCGTCGATGAGACAGGATTGAAGGAGATCCGGCCCGATCCGGTGCCTGGGGGCGCGCCGCACGGCATTTTCAAGCAGATCGGCGTCGAGAACCCCCCGCTTTAGCGGTCGACGGGGACGCGCACGCTCGCCCGCTCAAGCGCAGCTTCGTCCCTGTCGACGACCTCGTCGGCGCGATCCTGGCCGCCCTCGAGCATCCGGCGACGCGGGGCAAGCTTACCAACATCGCGATGGACGAGGCCGTGGACACCGCCACCGTCGCCGCCCATCTCAAAGCGACGCAGGACCTGGGGTCGGGGTGAGGGAGCGGACCGCGCGGATCATGAAGGCGCGACGCACCCGAATCTATTCAACAGCTTGTTGTAGACTTGAAGCCTTCGCGCTTTTTGCTTTTTGATAGATCCGGAGAACAACCCACCAGAGGGCAATGAAATTTAGCGCAAGGATAGGAGCGTTCATAAGATGTATTAATGCTTTCGAAGGCGAAGCTAGCGAAGATTTAGATAAAACGGTATTGCCCCTTCTCGGATGGAGATCAGTTGCGATCGCCCATCGAAACTGTCTCCAATCAATCACTACTTGGCATTAGTACATAATGTCGTTATTAGTTTGGACAAGCGTTAATTTACCCAAAGCAACTCAAAGATACGATAATCGTTGAAGAGTTCGCGGGCAACGGGTTGTCATATGTGATGACCCAGTGCCATCTCTTAATCTCGGACAGTAGTTTCCGGCGGTTTCGCCCACGTCTGCAGCCATTAAACTCCATAATCCTACGGGTATTATTAATAATGTAGTTATTATTGGAGAAGATAACTGACCAGCAACACAAAGATAATAAACATAGATTCCTAAATAAAGAGAAAATATGATAAGTAGCGTGAGTACTGAATTTCCAACATAAGAAACGGAGACATTTATTAATTGCGGAATTAACGGCGAGGCGGATGTAGATGAGCCTCCATAATCTATATGATCCATATTAACAACTCGCATATCCCACGTTATCGGAGGCGACGGAATTAGATCTTCCTGCGGCTTTGTCGAAGTCATATAAACGACGTTAGTAAATTCGTCCCCAGGGTTTATTAGAACCGGTTCGGCCTCAAACGTAGTATTATCCAGCTTGTGCCATGTGAACGACGGAGCACCCGTTTGAGATACTCCATTAATAGTAAGAATCACCCAAGGGTCCTTGGTAGTTAATCTGACCTTTCCAAAGAAGTCAGTAGCCAGTATAGGAGCGGTTCCTATATTCTTTAGAGTCACTACAAGGCTGTACATGTTCTCAAGAGTATTTCCCTTGGCGTCAACGACAGAGTACGTTACTACCTCATGGGCTTGGCGTAAATCGTCGAGGGCGTTTGGGGAATTGATTGTTTGGCTATACAGATGCTTTTCTGGTTGTGGTCCTCTTGCAAAGGTTTTTACAGCAACCATCGCGATAACCCACCCGCTAAACAATGCGGTTACAGCGACGACAAGCTGGGCAACCTGCAGTGTGCTGGCTTTCACGACAATGTTTTCCTATTATCTCAATTCAACTGCACCCCGTCGTGAAGCCGCAGGTGTCGCACTTGAGGCACGTGCCATTGCGGACCATGGTGAAATTGCCGGATTGGGGCAGGATTCCCCGACGTAGCCTTTCATCCGCGCTTCCGCCGCTTAGTGGGCTGTGTGGGGAGAGAGGTCGTAGTTTGATCCCTCCGCCCAGCCAACAGCCCCGCGACTGATATATCCTCGTCAATGTCCTCCCAATGTAGCCCGAAGTGTCCGATCTCGACCGCCTCGCGTTCGCGGGATTTCCTTTAAGCAGCCGAGGGAACCACGCATAGGGAACGCCGAGGGTGCGGCCGTCAGACAATTCCACCCACATGGAATTGTCGTCGAACCTAACCGCCTTGGCCGAAGTGTCCATTCCAGGCTCTCTCGATTCGCGCCCTTTCCTCATTCACCATTCGGAGGAGCGCGTTCAGTTCCGCCGCATTAAACCCGAAGCTCTCGGCCACAGCAATATCCGGCCGCAACCAGAACTTTGCTTCATCGTCGCCCCTGCGCACATGCACATGAGGCGGTTCGCGCGGATCTCCCTCGTTCGAGAAGAAATAGAACCGATAGCCCTCGCGCTTGAAGACCGTCGGCACGAGAGTTAGACTTCAACTGCACCCCGTCGTGCC
>CAVWPU010000036.1:0-12413 GCA_963756955.1 uncultured Alphaproteobacteria bacterium | reverse complement strand
ATCGCCGCGGACCGACCTCGCGTCCGCGACGCCGGATCGGCTTTACTGCAGCCACTCGCACCCCGAGCAGCCTCGGAAATTACTTAGGCGGAAAGCATCGTGGCCGGCGGAGGAGATCGGGCTGCCGACGTCGGCTCGAACGCCGGCGCCCCAAGAAACGCGGTCATCCCGCAGGGCGGGAGATTCGGCCGCCTGCGCTTTCGGCATGCGTACAGGGGCCGGTCCAAACTGGCGTTGAAGACACAGGTCGCCGTGGCGGAATTATTGGCCGCGGCGTCGATGCAACGGCGGCCTCCCGAGAGACCGCCCCATCCCCGGAGCGGAGCGGCGTCGTGCCTTCCCTCGTCCAGGCGTGAGACGCGCACAGCGTCCAACCCTCGCTCAACGGCGGACATCGACCCGAAATGAAAGGAGCAGCGCGCGACTCGACGCCGCCGACGCGCTGGCGATGCGATCTCTTCGGCTAAATCAGCGGCGCTGCGGCGCCCGATCCGAGCCTTCCGCCGTGAGACTCAATGACCTCCCGGACGGCCGTGAGCGCCGTCTGAAGCGTCGCGAGTTCTCGCACAGCGTCCGCCGACGCGACGCCGTCCGTCGCGGCCAACGCCTCGACCGCGTGGAGTCGCTCGGTCTCGAGATTTCCTTGGAGGGTATGAACGGCATGCGGCTTAGCCATTGGGGCCTCTTTTGTGCTAGGCGCAATCGATCACGTCGACCGCGCCAATCGTTGATCCGGTCTCTTAGCGCGCGCCGACTTTCGAAGGCGCGTAAGCGGCCGATGGTCGCGGCCAAAGTCTCACGAGGCGCGCCGGGCAAGCGCCATTCCGTCTGGACCATGCCTAGTTGTCGGCGACCTTTTCGCTCATTCCTGTCGCGGACGACTTCCAGCGTTGGCCCCACTCGCCCCCAAACTCGGCGGACAAAACGGCACGTCAACTTCGCTTCGAACGCTTTGACAATATGGAAGGCGATTGCGCCACGATAGTCTCGGAAAGTACTCATGGCCTGCTCGCGCCGGCGATCGGCCGCCAGTCCACGGCTTCGCGATCAACCTCGCGGCACATTGGCCCCAGCAGGTTCGGTGCGCCGCATCGCTCCTCGGCGTCGCGCCAGGCGGACGCGTTGGGTTTCGCCCACTCAGAGAATGTCGACCCGCGCTGCATGCTCCCCGCCCAAGCGGCGATCGACTCGATTTCGTTCGGATAGGCTCTAGCCAATGGATCGTTCCAGTTTCCGGCGATCAACCCGCGCATGGCTGTCTTCCCGCATCGATCGCAAGGGAGGCCGGCTATGCGAACATGCTCAATGCTCCCGCGGGGTCTCAATCGCGGACGACGCCTTGTCGAGCCCATTCGGGCGAGCCGTGGAGCGGTCCGCCTTTTCAAGAAGGTCGAGGAACGGCTTCATAATGTCGATCGGCATCGGGAACACGATGGTCGAGTTTCGCTCCGCGCCGATTTCGGTCAGGGTTTGGAGATAGCGCAGTTGCATCGCCGCCGGAATGCTGCCGAGAATCTTGGCGGCATTGACAAGCGTCTGCGAGGCCTGGAACTCGGCTTCGGCGTGGATCACCTTGGCGCGCCGATCGCGCTCGGCCTCGGCCTGTTTGGCGATCGCCCGCACCATGTTGTCGGTGAGCTCGACGGTCCTGATCTCGACGTTGCTGACTTTGATTCCCCAGGTCTCCGTCTGCGAATCGAGAATGCTTTGGACGTCGGCGCTCAGCTTCTTGCGCTCGGAGAGCATTTCGTCGAGCTCGTGCTGGCCGAGCACGGCGCGCAAGGTTGTTTGCGCCAGCATGTTCGTCGCCGGAAGATAGTCCTGCACCTTGATGATCGCACGTTCGGGATTGACGACGTTGAAGTACAGGACCGCGTCGACCTTCATGGAGACGTTGTCATGGGAAATCACGTCCTGGCTGGGGATCTCGATGACCTGGATGCGCAAGTCGACCCGCACCATTTCCTGGACGAACGGGATCAAAAGCACGAGGCCTGGACCCTTAACGCTTTCAAAGCGCCCGAGCGTGAACACCACGGCCCGCTCGTATTCGCGCAGGATGCGCACCGAGGCCGCCAGACAGGCGAAGACAAGGATCAAGGCGACGGGGACGAGATAGGTTGCCAGCGTAAACATGCGTCAGCCGCTTTCTTCAGGTCTCGACGCGACGAATTTCGACGAACGAGCGCAATCCTAGTCGCGCGGGCGCCGCAGGAGCTGTCGTCCGCCAGGATAGGAAGACTAGGGCGATGACGCGGACGATGGCAGCCTCGGCATGTACGCACCGTGCGGCCTAGACAGACGAACAGAAAGCCATGAGATTGCTGCGGACGCGATCGATCGCCTTCATATCCGCCCCGGTCCGACGATCCGCAAAGAGAGCAAACGAGGTTGGACGTGCCGGAAACAGCGAATTCGCGACCGACCGCGCCGAAACCCGAGGACTATGTCGTCGTGGAGGGCTCGCAAGGACCACGCCGCGATTTTCGGATCAGCGTCGGTCTTCGCGAGGGGTGGGACGCGGAGGGCCGCGTGTTCGACGTCTCCGAAGCGGTGCGCACGGCGCGAGGCTGGATGAAGCGTCGGGTCGAAGCCGGCGAGCCGGCTCTGTCGGGGATGTTCACGCGCGCGGAAGTCACCTACGCTTGGCCGCGCCCGGATGGATCCGTTGGTTCGGACCGCGAACCTGTGGCCCTATTCACGGGCGAAGCGGTGCACGCCTATCTTGGCCATCTCCCGGACGCGGCCATCGAGGCGATGCTGAACGAACTCGCGGTCGAACTCGGCGCCGCGCTTGGGCAAGAGCGCATCTATGTCGCGTTTGCCGATCGCACCTGGATTTTGGATGCTGGGGAGCGTGGGAGGAACGCCGTTGTTGAGACAGAGCGCTCCTGATTGCGCGGACGAAGCCGGCGCAAGGTTTTAGGGGCTGGACGATTGGCGCGCGCGGAGCACGGCCGCGAAGCGCGAACGCCAAATTCCGCAATTCTGCTCGCTGGGCGCGTCGCGGCTCTGCGACCGCCCGCGCGACGAATGGTCCTTAGGTATTTTCCGACCGTTTCGATGCAAGATCGCCGCAGCTACAGTCCCACCTGCCTTGGGGCGAGGCCGCCGCCGTCGCACAGTCCCAAAGCACACTCGCGTGCCCAAGTCAGAAATGGGAAACGATTACGTGCAAACGCCCTCCACCCGCGCTGTTTTCGGACGCAGGATCGATCTCGACCCGTTTCTCGTCGCGCCGATCGGAGAGGAAAGAAACGGAACGCCGCTCAGCGTGCTGTCGGCGTTGGCGCGTCTCGACAAAGATCCTTGGCAAGAGGCGGCGACGCTGACGGCCATGACCATCCAAGACGCTACCTTGCGGTTGACGTCCTTGCTTTCCAACGCCGCGAACCCGCCCGAGCCGGCGGAGATCGCTCGCGTGGTCGCCCTATTGCCGCGCACGCCGCCGTTGGAGCGTCAGCCGCGAGAGATCGCGTGGGACGATCCGAAGGCCTCGCCGTGGATCGTCGCGATCTACATTGTCATGGCCTTGATCACCATATGCACCGAGCAATTTGCCGAAGGGCGCGGCGCGCCGGCGTCTCCGGAAGGGGGCGCTGCGGCGCATTTGGAAGACGCCCATGCCTCGCCAAAAGCGGATTTCGAATCCGATCGGGGCCCAGTGAAGTTTCGATCCTTTTCGAACTGGCCGAATAGGCTCCGGACGACGTGAGACCTCAATATCGAGGCTGGGGCCGCATTCTTTGAAGGCCGCTCCTTCTCACAGGCTACGACGCGGTGGCGTGACGGGTTCCGACGGCCGTGGACGATAGCGCCCTCAGTTCAAGTTTCCTCGAGGCGCTGCAACGGGACACGTTTGCCTATTTCATTTACGAGGCGAACCCGCTCAACGGACTTATCGCGGATAAAACCGAAGCCGGATGGCCGGCGAGCATCGCGGCGGTTGGATTCGCTCTTTCCTCCTATCCCGTAGGCGTCGAACGCGGTTTCATGAATCGCGCGGACGCGGTCGCGCGAACGCTGGCGACCTTACGATTTTTCCACGCCAGCGTTCAGAGCGCCGCCGTCGACGCGACCGGATACAAGGGCTTCTACTACCACTTTCTCGACATGGTGAGCGGCAAGAGGGTCTGGAAGTGCGAACTGTCGACAATCGACAGCGCCATCCTGCTTGCAGGCATGCTGACCGCCGCAGCATACTTCGCCAGGGACGACGAGGGCGAACGCGAAATTCGGGCGCTCGCTGACGAGCTCTACCTGCGCGCGGATTGGAACTGGGCGCAGAACGGCGGCCTGACGGTGACCCATGGCTGGAAGCCCGAAAGCGGCTTCCTGCGCTACCGGTGGCAGGGCTATTGCGAGGCGATGATCCTTTATCTGCTCGGCCTGGGCTCGCCGACTTATCCCCTGCCCGCCGAGAGCTGGGCAGAATGGACCTCCACCTACGATTGGCGAACGATCGACGAGCGCGAGCTTCTTTATGCAGGCCCGCTGTTCATCCACCAATTCTCGCATGTTTGGATCGATTTTCGCGGCATTCAGGACGCCTATATGCGCGAAAAGCGCACCGACTATTTCGAGAACAGCCGCCGCGCGACCTATGTCCACCGGCAATACGCGATCGCCAATCCGGCTCAATTCGAGGCCTACAACGAGAACTCCTGGGGCCTTACCGCGAGCGACGGTCCCGGACCGGCGAGTTCTACGATCAAAGGAATCAAGCGGCGGTTCTTCGGATACAAAGCTCGGGGCGCGCCCGACGGGCCTGACGACGGCAGCGTCGCGCCATGGGCCGTCGCCGCCTCTCTCCCGTTCGCCCCTGAAATCGTGCGGCCGGCGCTGGCGCATTTCGAGACGCTCAATCTGCGAACGGACAATCCTTACGGCTTCAAAGCCACGTTCAACGCCACGTCGGCTTCTGGACCCCAACGGTCGCAACTATGGATTTCGCCGTTCCATTTCGGGATCAACCAGGGACCGGTTCTCTTGATGATCGAGAACCACCGCACACGCCTCATCTGGGATCTCATGCGTCATTGCCCTTATCTCGTCTCCGGGCTCGATCGCGCGGGATTCTCCGGGGGCTGGCTCGGCGCCGCAGATTTTGCGGGCGGCCGTCGCGAGCCCGGCGCCAATTAGCCCGAAAACCTTGGATGGCCGTCCCCGGTTTCGAGGCACGCGCAGATCGCTTCGATGACTTGCTTGGTTTCGTGCGGGTTCTCAACGCGAATGCACTCCGCGCCGGCTTGCTCGGCGGGATAGTCATTTCCGCCAGGGAACAGGGCGTCACCGACGAAGATCATGTCCGCGATCGCAATTCCGAGCGTCTCATGGAGCTTCTTGACGCCATAGCCCTTGTTGAGTCCCGGCCGCGTGACGTCGATCGACGTGGCGCCGCCCGATTGCATCGAGAATTTGGGAATCATCGGCGCGAGGATGGCCATGATTTTCTCGCGCTTGACGAAATCGGAGTCCCATTTGCCCTTTTCCGCAAGCGGCGCCTCCTGACCAAGGGCGGAGAAGGTGATTTGGCTATCTCGATCCTCGATCAATTCGCCCCAGTGCTTCTCCGTTTTGAAACCGGCCTCCAGAACCGCCTTGTTGATCGCGTCGATGATCGTCTTCTTTTCATCGACGCTGAAATCCTCGGAATAGAGCTTCTGCCAGGCTCCGTCGTAGCGATAGTACTTTGTGCCGCAGGTCGGCAGAAGAGACAGCCTGTTCAGACGTTCGCCACGGGGCAGGAAGGCGAGCACCTGCTTTTCGAATTGCGCCCAGGCCCCGCCGGAAATGATCGCGACGTCGACGGTTCCAAGCAGCCGGCTCAGAAGCGCCGCCATCTCCGCGTCAAGATTGGATTTGCTCAGCGCGAGCGTTCCGTCGAGATCGAATATGATGAGGCTTTTCACGGCGGCGCGGGCGCCATGCGGCCCTGAGGGGGCTGCGGTGGGGGGCGCTGGCGGACGCTCACTTCGCCAGCTCCTTTCGGAAACCTTGCAATTCCTGCTCCCGCTTGGCGCTGGTTTTCGGGTACTCCATCGTGAGCGACTTGAACGTGTCCAGGACAATTTGGGAGACGATCAGCCGGGCGTTTTCCTTGTCGTCGGCGGGAACGACATACCACGGCGAATCGTCCGTGCTCGTCGCGCCGACGCACTCTTCGTAGGCCTTTGCGTAGTCGCCCCAGAACGCGCGCTCCTTTATGTCCGCATCGCTGAATTTCCAGTTCTTCTCGGGGTCGTCGATGCGTTCGAGAAAGCGCTTGCGCTGCTCCTCCTTCGATAGGTGGAGAAAGACCTTTACGACGCGGGTCCCATTGACGTGGAGGTGCTTTTCGAAAGCGTTGATCGAATGAAAGCGCTGAAGCCACACCTTCCTGTCGTGATGGGGCGCATCCGGGATGGCTTCGCGCTCCAGATTGTCGCGATGCACGCGCACGACCAGCACCTCCTCGTAGTAGGATCGATTGAAAATCGCGATCCGGCCGCGCTCCGGCAGGTCTCGCGCGGCGCGCCAGAGAAAGTCGTGCTCCAGCTCCGCTTCCGTCGGCTGCTTGAAGCTGTAAACGCTGCATCCCTGAGGGTTGACCCCGGACATCACGTGACGGATCGCGCCGTCTTTTCCCGCGGCGTCGCTGGCCTGGAGGATCAGCAGGATCGCATGCCGGTTCGACGCGTAATGGAGATGCTGCATCGCGCTGAGCTTCGCGACATGATCCTCGAGCAGCGCCTTGTATTGTTCTTTGGATTTGTAGACCGGATCGACCTTCGTCGGCCGCTTTTCAAGACGGGCATCGTCGCCCTCGGCCACGCGGAAATCCTTAATGTCGATTCTCATTGGGCTCCTTTCGACGGGTTTCGCCCCGCCTTTTGGCGACAGCGCGTTCGAACGCCCGCCCCGCCCTTTCATTTGGGGCGGGCCGAGCGCTCAGGCTTGCGCGTGGATTTCGGTTTGCGGCGTCGGCTTGGACTTGATTTCGGCTCGCGGCCCGGGCTCGATCTTCGGCGTCTCGGCGGGTTTGGGCGCAGTCTTGTCGAGCGCCCAATACGTGATCAATTTCAGACGGTCGTTGACGAGAAACCACGCCAGCGCATAGCCCCACACGAACAGCGCCCAGCCCCAGCCCAGAGGCGTCATCAGCGAGACGCCGTAAACGGCGATGAGGGTCGCGACAGCCTGAGTGCCGAGCACGGCGATCCACAGAATCCGCGCCGGCCGTATCGACCAGAATGGGCCTCGGGTGCGCGTCAGGAAAATCGTCAAGTGTCCCGCGATGGAAAGTTTGAGGTACATCAGCGTTTGGATATGCGCCCGGTCGAGGTGAAAGACGCGCTCCGCCAAGTAGAACAGCCCAAATGCCGCGACGACTCCGACAACGCCAAGCACCGTTGAGACCCCCAGCACCGTCCGCATGTCCCAGGCTTCAGGCTTCGCCCTGTAGAGGACGTTGTCATAGGCGATCGAGAGAATGGCTCCGTCGTTGAGCAAGGCGAGCATCACGATCATGACCGCCGTCAATGGATAGAAATTGAAGACCAGGATGGCGAGGGTCATGAAGAACAGCACGCGCAACGTCTCCGCGATGCGATAGATCGCGTAGCTGTTCATGCGCTGGAAAATTCGGCGGCTCTCCTTGATCGCCTCGATGATCACGTCGAGCCCGGGCGTGACAAGCACGATCGAGGCCGCTGCGCGCGCGGCGTCGGTCGCCCCGGAGACGGCGAATCCGCAGTCCGCTTTTTTCAAAGCGGGCGCGTCGTTCACGCCGTCGCCGGTCATGCCGACGATATGGCCATGCTTCTGCAGGACGTCGACGATATGGAACTTGTGCTCGGGAAAGACCTGGGCGAAGCCGTCGGCGTCTTCGATTGACTTGGCGGCTTCCGGCGTCTCGTCCGTCTTGGCGTCGCCGAGCGCTCCGCCGTCGAGGATGTTCGCGCCCATGCCGAGGGTCTTAGCCGTCTCCCGCGCGATGGCGAGGGCGTCGCCGGTGACCATCTTGATCTTGACGCCCATTTGCGCCGCGGTCGCGACGGTGGACTTGGCGTCCTCGCGCGGCGGATCGAACAGCGGCAAAACGCCGAGCAGCCGCCACTTTCCGTCGCCGTCCGCGCGCGCGACGCCGAGAGCGCGAAAGCCGCGCGCTGCGAAGTCATCGATCGCCTTGTCGAGGGCGCCCTGCACGGCGCCGGCGTTGGAGGCGAGGGCCTGGATGATCTGGGGCGCCCCCTTGGTCACCTTGAACGTGCCGCCGTCCGCGGCCTTGACGGTCGCCTCGGTGCGTTTGTGGACGGGATCGAACGGCGTGAAATGAAGCACCTGGTAGGGCTTCAGCGCGTCCTTGTCCTTGAGGCCGCCGAGAACGGCAAGATCGATTGTGTCGTCGTTCTCGCTTCGCGAGGCGAGCGCCCCGGCGAGGATCAGTTCGTCGGGCGTGATCTTGTCCAGGCAGAAAGGCGCGCCCAGCGTCAGTTTGTTCTGCGTCAGCGTGCCGGTCTTGTCGGCGCACAGCACGTCGACTCCCGCGAGCTCCTCGATGGCCACCAGCTTGCTGACGATCGCCTGTTTCTTCGCCAACAGGCGAGCGCCGACGGCCATCGTCACCGACAGAACCGTCGGCATCGCCACGGGGATCGCCGCCACGGTGAGCACCAGGGCGAATTGCAGGGTGGTGAGAATCGGATCGCCGCGATAGATCGCGAACCCGATGATCACAGCCACCAAGACGACCGCCAGAACGATCAGATAGTCTCCGATCTTCAACACGGCCTTCTGGAAATGGCTGACGGTGACCGCCGTCTCGACCAGTTCCGCAGTCTTGCCAAAATAGGTTTTCGTTCCTGTCGCGTAGACCAGAGCGTCGATCTCGCCGCGGCGAACGATCGAACCGGAAAATACCGGATCGCCAGACTTGCGCGTTGCGGGCAGCGATTCGCCGGTCAAGGCCGATTGGTCGACGGAGAGTTCGTCGCCGTCGAGCAGGCGCGCGTCCGCCGGGCACGATGTCGCCGAGGCGCAGACGGATGACGTCGCCCGGCACGAGCTCTTTCGCCGGCGGCGTGATCCACTTTCCGTCGCGCTTCACCCGAGACTTGACGGCGAGCCTCGCCTTCAGGGCGTCGATCGCATTGCCGGCCTGGCGCTCCTCCCAGAACCCGATCACCGCATTGGCGACCAGCAGCAGAAGAATGATGAAGAAATCCGGCCAGTGGCGGACGACGCCGGAGAGAATGACCGCGATTTCGATCATCCAGGGGATTGGGCCCCAAAAGTAACTGAGGAATTTCAGGAGCGCGTTGGTCTTTTTTTCCGCGATCTCGTTGGGGCCGTATTGCGTCAGCCGTTTCTTCGCCTCCGCCTCTGTCAGCCCCTCCGGGGAAGACCCCAGCCTTTTCTCGACTTCCGCGATCGGCGCCTTTTGCAAGTCGTCATTCGCGGTCGGCTTCGGGGCAGGCTTGGCCTTCGCCGTCTCGGGTTGATCTGCGTGAACCGACATCATCCAACGTCCCTGTCTGTGCTTCACAGCGCCCGTCGCAGGTCGCGATTGCCTCGCTGGCAAACGGGCGAGACACGCGCCCTCCGCCGCATGGTCCGGCTAAGCCGTGGTTCGTCCCGCCTCAGGGCCGCGCAATCGCGCGTCGAGCCGAAGGCGAACAGACGCCGCGAGCTCCTCTGCGAAGCCTAAAGTGGAGCGCAGGACGGCGGCTTCGTCTTGGGCCGGAGAGCCAAGATCCTGTATCCCGATGGGAAACTCGATCCGCCCTTCGACGGCGTCGATCCGGACATTGAAAAGGAACCGGCCTTCCCTCTGTTCTTCGACTTTGGTCACTTCAATATGAGCCATGGTCATGTCTCCTTGCGCGCAAACGGGCGCATCGTCCGCCCTGCCCGACGCGGCCATCAGTCTTGCCGCCGCCTCGACGCTCGATGGCCATGCGCACCACATGCTTCCGGCGGGAGCGGCGTCGCCAACGCAAGCGAACGCCGTCCGAGCAGATCAGGCGGCGGCCGACGTGATTCCGTAATAAGCCAGGAGCTTTTCGTCATAGGCCGGATCGATCGTGGTCGAGGGATCGTATGCGGGAGCGTTCATGATCTGTTGACGGTCGACGCCGAGGTTGACCAGCCTATCGCTCCAGTTGATCTCTCCCGCCGAACGCGTCGAAACCAAAATCGTTTTTCCTGGCCACCAGTTCCCGGTGTCGACGACGAGATAGTGGAGGCTCCAATCGGCGTCGTCGACGAGGAAGTCCTTCACGTGGCCGATTTCGCCGTCGCTGGCGTGAATATGGTATCCGGTGACCGTTGCGACGCTGCGCAGATGCACATCTTCGCGCTCGACCTCGGCGTCGTGAAACCGCTGTGCAGGGCGGCTTCGCTCTTCCAGGTAAGGCGAAATCATCGCGGCGCCCGGGATAAACCCGTATCCGCCTAAATAACTGCCGGAGCCCCAATAGGGGCTCCAACCGTAGTAGTCATAGACGCTGGTCTCCATCTGCCGAGACACCGGCCGTTCGGTGTCGACGTCCGGACTGTCCTTGATCTGCTGCATGGTCAAATGAACCGATAAGACGCGGTCGTCTGCGTGCCCCGCCCCAGCACGGACGGCGGCAAGAGGACCTTGCGGCCGGATAGCCAATGTCCGGTGTCGACAACCAGCCAGCGCACCCGCCAGCTGACGTCATCGAACAGGAAGTCGCTGACCGCGCCGATGGCGCCGTCGCTGGCCTGAATGGCGTAACCCTTGATTGCTGACGCATGCCACAACATTGCCGGCTCCTGTTAGCTTCACGCGCTCCGCTTGCGTGGAACGGCCCGGTGTCCTTGTTTCGCTCGTGCCGTAAGCCCGGCCTGCGGCGGCGCTAGCCAGCGAATTCCAAAGATAGGCGCCGCAGAAAACTCTCGGAAGGCTCGGAATTCTACGCAGTTCGCTTTGGCCATGCGGGGCCATCGGGCGTGCTGACTCGCATGTGGGATGATCCATCGCGCGCGATGGCGGCGCCGACAACCGCGCGAGTCCAATCTTCGAAGCTTCGCTGGAGACACAGCGGACTCGGAGCTTAGGCAAAGCAGGCGAAGTCTCGCCGCGCGAAGCCCGTTGGTCGGGATCGGTGACCGGGGCGCCCGCGAGCCGGCGTCGACTTTGCGACGCCGGAAGCGATGCGCTTTCTCCGCGATCGCCGCCGGCCGATGTCCACGGCCGGCGGCGGCGGCCTTAGGAACTGACGGTGATGTCGTTCACAACGGACGTCGCTCCCGGCGCCGACCAGGCGGCGGAACCGGCGAGCTGCCGGGCGTTCCAAGTCGAAACCGAGCCCGTTAGCGTTATCGTTCCGCCGTCGGCGTTCACCTTGATCGTGTTGGGATCGTAATACCAGGAGCGATGGAGGGCGCGCTCAATGCCGCTGCGCACGCTGGACGCGTCGAGCCGCGGCTTCAAGACGATTTGATTGGAGACGCCGACGACTCCCGTCAGGGTGCGGATTTCATCCTCGGCCGCCGACTTTTCGAATTGCCAAGTCAGAGCTCCGGTCAGGGTTATCCACCCGTCCTCGACCTTCACCTTCACCGCGTCCGCCGGAAT
Source organism: uncultured Alphaproteobacteria bacterium (assembly GCA_963756955.1). Lineage (GTDB taxonomy): Bacteria > Pseudomonadota > Alphaproteobacteria > Rhizobiales > Beijerinckiaceae > Roseiarcus. The sequence goes on along the minus strand of CAVWPU010000036.1, from coordinate 826 downwards.
GTTTGAGTTCCAGCCCAGGCGATCGATGGCCGCCGCGGCGATCTCTTCGTCGTCCCGCTCATAGGACGATGGCAATTTGACCTCGATATTCTCGACCACCGCTTTGACGCCTTTCACCCGGCTGACCGCCGCCTCGGCATGGCTTTTGTGAGCATAATTGCTGACATGGCCGGTGAGCGTGACGACGCCGGAATTCGCGGTGACACCGATGTGGGCCGCTTCGACGCTCGGCTCCCAGCTCAACTCATCGAGAACAGACTGTTTCAGTTCACTATCTTTTGACATCATGCGCTCCATTGTTGCTGCGGCGATGCAGCCGGGAGATGCCGCGCTTTCGGCTGTCCAGCGTAACGGAGCCAATTGCGGCGAAGCATCGATCGCCGATCGCCCGCTGTGCATGTTTCACGCCTCGGCGGCGCAAAGGGGAAGCATCGGGATTTACTCACCTGCAGTTGCGATCGTCGGGCCCCCGCGCGCTCGGCGCCCAGCGCTTGTCCACTGCATTGCAACCTGCCGTTCCATGCCGGTTCGCGCCGCGAATGACTAAAATCCGAGGCCGCGGTGACGGCCGGCCTGCGCCATGTCGTTGCGCGCGGAGCCTCCGCTGCGGGCGCCGTTCGGCGAAAGCAGGCGGCGCTGCGCCGGTTTCGCAGAGCGGCATCCGGCCGGTCGCTGGTTTCCGCCGACGCCAGGCGGCCGAAACTCTCAGAATTCACGCGCGCCGATAACATGTGGCGCATGACCGCGACGAGACGTTTTGTCGACGCCGCTTCCGGGTGAAAGCCGCCCGAAAACGTGGCCTTCTGCCGCTATGGCCGATCGTCGG
>CAVWPU010000035.1:0-17866 GCA_963756955.1 uncultured Alphaproteobacteria bacterium | reverse complement strand
CATGTTCCTGCGTGGCCTGACTCGTACGTATTGCTGTGGCGTCTCTCGACCGCCACAAGCCTGACCGATGGCGACAATCCTTCGCAGCCGGGAGAATCGGTGACCTTCACGGCCTTCGTCGCTCCCTATTCAACGACCGCGACGGGCGTTCCGAGCGGGACGGTCCAGTTCGCGGTTGACGGCTCGAACGCAGGGGAGCCGATCACGGTCGACGCCGACGGCCGGGCGAGATGGGACACCCCGCGGCTCAAGATCGGCGTCAATCGGGTGACCGCGAGCTACCTTCCCGGGTCGGACAGCGCCTTTTTGCCCAGCACGAGCCTCGACAAGATCCACGAAGTCAGGCGTTGCGCTTGCGGTAAAGACCACAAGGACAAGTGACCTCGGCAAGGAGGCCGACAGACGCCAAGTTGCGACGCCCTGGATCTTTCGACATTCTCTTGCTCAAAACAGAATTTCTGATATTATCTTCGGCTATGACCGCCTCGATCTCCGCAAGCCCCGCGACGAAACCAACTCGCGTTCAGGCGGGCGCTGGCCGCCCCCTGCCACCGGAACGGGCGCCCCGCAGTCCGGGGAAATTTTTTTGTTTAAATCGGCCGTAACCCGTTGAAAAGGCTCAATCAGAAAAAATAAACGTAAGTAAAAGAAAGCAAATTTGTTTTCTTTTATTTGCGTTTAGTGGCGCTTACTTGCTTTTATTTGAATCGCGCTCGCACGCTCGGGTTGTATCGCGGCGCTTCATGGGATCGTCACCACCAGCCGTCCCCGGGTCTCGCCCTTGAGAATGCGGGCGCCGGCCTCGAACACTTCGTCGAGCGGAATGGTCTCGGTCATCGACGCGAGCTTGTCGCGGTCGAGATCGCGCGCCAGGCGCCGCCAGGCCTCGAGCCGGCGCGCCGCCGGGCAATGGACGCTGTCGATCCCAAGCAGCGAGACGCCCCGCAGGATGAACGGCGCGACGCTCGCCGGCAGGTCCATGCCCTGGGCGAGGCCGCAGGCCGCGACCGCGCCGCCGTAGCGGGTCTGCGCGAGCACGTTGGCGAGGGTGTCGAGCCGACGCTGTCGACCGCCGCCGCCCATCGCTCCTTGCCGAGCGGCTTGCCGGGCGCGCTCGAGCGTCGCGCGGTCGATGACCTCGTCGGCGCCGAGCGCCTTGAGATAGGCGGCCTCGCTCGCGCGGCCCGTCGAGGCGATGACGCGCCAGCCCTTGTCGGCGAAGAGCGCGATCGCGATCGAGCCGACGCCGCCGGCCGCCCCGGTCACCAGCGCCGCGCCTGCGGAGGGCGTCGAGCCGTGGCGCTCGATCGCCATCACGCCAGCATGGCGGTGTAACCCGCGGTGCCGATCGCCATCGCTTGCGGCCCGGGTCAGCCCGTCGGGCAGCTTGACCAGCCAGTCGCCGTTCACCCGCGCCCTTTCGGCATAGCCGCCGAAATGGGTCTCGCTCAGGCCGTAGCCGGTCAGGATGACCTCGTCGCCGGGCGCAAAGTCCGACCGGCGCGAGTTCTCGACAATTCCGGCGAGATCGACCCCGAGCACCATCGGAAAGCGGCGGATGACCGGCGATTTGCCGCTGAGCGCGAGCCCGTCCTTGTAGTTGACGGTCGAGTGCGTCACCCGGATCGTCACGTCGCCGTCCATGAGTTCGGCCTCGTCCATCTCGGCAAATTGGACGAGATGCCCGGCCTCGGTCTTGTGAGCTCGAACGGCGCGAAACGTCATGGGCATTTGCCTTGAGTTGGCGAGGGAAGCGGTGAAGTCTATGGGCGAGATTCCGGGCCGGTCAAATCGCTCGCGCCCAAGAGCTTGAGGAGGGAAAGCGACACATGCCCGATCGAGAGAAGCCCGCCCGCGTCGTGACGGCGCTCAAGGGCGCTGACGGATTGATACGGTGCCCGTGGTCGGGCGTCGATCCGCTCTACGTCGCCTATCATGACGAGGAATGGGGCGTCCCAGAATACGACGACCAGGCGATGTTCGAGAAGCTGGTGCTCGACGGCTTCCAGGCTGGCCTCTCCTGGATCACCATCCTGCGCAAGCGCCCGGCCTTTCGCAACGCGTTCGACGGCTTCGATCCCAAAAAGATCGTCCGCTGGAGCGATAAGAAAAAGGAGGCGCTGATGCAGGACGCGGGCATCGTCCGCAACCGCGCCAAGATCGAGGCGACGGTGGCGCTGGCGCGCATTGTTCTCGACTTTGCCGACAAGGGCGGCTTCGCGCGGCACTTGTGGAGCTTTGTCGACGGACGCCCGGTCAGATCACGTGCGGCGCAGCATGAAGGAGGTGCCGGTCGATAGCGACGCCTCGCGCGCCATCGCCAAGGACTTGCGGGCGCGCGGGGGCAATTTCGTCGGGCCGACCATCGTCTACGCCTTCATGCAGGCGACGGGCATGGTCAACGATCATCTCGTCGATTGTTGCCGTCACGAGGCGTGCCGAGCGCTGGCGCGCGAACTCCGCCCATGAGCGAGCGTGCGCCGCGTCGCGCTTGGCAGCGCATGTTGTCGGGACGCCGGCTTGACCTCATCGATCCTTCACCGCTCGACGTCGAGATCAGCGACATCGCCCATGGCCTGGCGCGCGTCGCCCGCTGGAACGGTCAGACCAAGGGGCCCGAGATCTTCTCCGTCGCGCAGCATTCGCTGTTGGTGGAGGCGCTGTTCGCGGCCCGGGATGCTTCCGCGTCTAGCGAGGCCCGGCTGGCGGCGCTCCTCCACGACGCCCCCGAATATGTGATTGGCGACATGATCTCGCCATTCAAGGCGGCGGTCGGCGGCGATTACAAGCGGGTTGAGGCGCGCCTCAAGCGGGCGGTCCTCATTCGTTTCGGCTTGACGGCCGAACTCCCGGATGATCTTGAGCGTCGCATCAAGATCGCCGATCGCGCGTCGGCCTATTTCGAGGCTATCACGCTCGCCGGCTTCTCGGTTGCGGAGGCGCGCAAACTGTTCGGCGAGCCTGACGTGCCGATCCGTGACTTCGCTGGCTACCTCGAGCCGGCGCGGCCGGCCGATGTGGAAGCGCGATTTCTGGCGCGTTTCGCGGAACTCGACGCCAAGGCGGCCACAACTCTATAAGATCGCGACCGTAGGAACCGCTGCATGCCTCGCCTTCATGTCTGTTCGCTTTCTCTGATCGCCGAGACAGTCGATAAGACTGGCGCGCGCTCGCTCCTCACTCTGCTGAGCCCCGGCACGGAAGTCGAGCGGCCAATGGCAATCCATCCGGAACGGCATCTTTATCTGGCCGTTTCCGACATCGTCGAGCCGATGGAGGGTCACGTGCTGCCGGACGCGACACATCTCGACGAGCTTTTGAGATTTGTCCACTCCTGGGACCGGGCGGCGCCGATGGTGATCCATTGCTTCGCCGGCGTGAGCCGTTCGACCGCGGCCGCCTATATCGCGGCCTGCGCGCTGGCGCCTGAGCGTGATGAGTTCGCGATCGCACGCGCGTTGCGCGCAGCCTCTCCGACGGCTTCCCCCAACGCCCACCTCGTGGCGCTTGCCGACGACGCCCTCGGACGGGGAGGACGCATGAAAAAAGCGATCGCCGAGATTGGCCGGGGCCAGGAATGCTCCGAGGGAGAGCCGTTCACTTTAGAGCTGAACTGACGGTCTTCCGCTGGTTTAGTCTTTCACGGCCTTCGCCATCGCCTCCTGCTCGGCCTGCGTCGGCGAGCCGAAAAATGCGGGATCATTGTCCTTGCCGCCAAGGGCGCCATAAGCGTGCTCGCCGCTCGCATCGAAAAGCACAACAAACTTGTGCTCTCCGCACTCTGAGGGTTTGCAAACAAAGGATATCTCATAGGGTTTGCTGTCGATGGTGACCTTGGTCATCTCGCCCGACACGCCGTCGAAGTTCCGATTGAAATGGACAAGCCAGTCGGGTGTCGGCTGCACCAGCTTCATCAGCTTGTCCCACGAGGCGTGGTAGGGCGTCTTGCCATGCAAGGCGTCGAACAAGAAACCCGTCTCCGTTTCCGCGGCGTTCGCGGCGGAGGCGAGAACGACAAGGGCGAGAGAAAGGCCTAGGCGCATCTTGGAACCGGACCGCTTGCTGTTGGACAATGGGGAACCTTCGGGAAAATCGACGTCGGTGGTCTGATAGAAGGCCAGACGCGTGACGCCTAAAACGCCTTGAACGTTATGATGGTGCGCGTGTCGGCAATTCCTGGAATGATCTGGACCTTGTGGCCGACGAAGTGGCCGATATCGACATCCGATTCCACATAGAACTTCGCCAGAATGTCATAGTCTCCGGCGATAGAATAGATCTCAGAGGCGATTTCCGCCTCCGCCAACGCACTGGCGACCTCATAGGTTCGCCCGAGCGAGCATTTGATTTGCACGAAGAAGGTCTGCATCCGGTCACGGCCCCTGCTTGCCGGCCTCTTCTGCAACAACTTCGATATCGCGGTCCATCCCTGTCTGAACCTGGAACGTCGATTGAAAGACCTTGGATTCGTGACGGGCGATGACGACGTACTCGCCCTCGGCAAGTACGAGCGAGGGAAAAGCGCCCATCAGCTCTCGGATGACGTCGCCGCCCGGCGTGAGCACCGTGAACGTGGTGTTGGCGAGCGCCTCGCCGGCCGGCTTGTTGACGAGCTTGAGCGTGAGGGTCGCGCACCGGTGACGAATCGTGACGTCGATCCGCTTGCCGGAGGCGACTTTGATATCGGCATTCACCACGGAATTGGAGGGGATCGCCGCGGGTGTCGTGAGCGCCGCCGATTTCCCCGAATTGGCGGGTGCGCTAACCCCTGAATGGGCGCCGACGGTGTCGAGATAGGTCGAGACGATGTGATAGGAGCCTTCCGGCAAACCGATGATATCGCCGGCCTTGCCTTTGGCGTACACCAGCTTGCCAAGCGGATTGCGGTTCTGCGGTACGTAGATCGCCAGTGACAGCTTGGACGCGTCGATCGGCGCGTCGGCGAGAGTGCCTTCGATCCGCAGCGCGCCCGCCGAAAGAGTCAACTGTTCGGAGCGAACTCCCGCGCCGAGCGTCAAGCGTTTGGCCGCGCTGGCGAGCCCGAAAGCGACGTGAACGACGTAGTCGCCGGGCGGTATGGTCAGCGTTGGCTCGGGGAGACTGGATTCGACAATCAGCGGATGCGAGCCGTCCGGGTCGGCTTGTGCACCGAATATCCGCCACCTTAGACCGCCTGCAAGCGGCGCGCCGCCGCCGGTCAGGGCAGCAGAAAGGCTAAGCGTCGCCTGACCGGATTCCCCGGGAGCCGTCTCTGCCTTGAGGGGAGCGGCCAAAGCCATCAGTGCGACGAACACCGCCAGCATTCGCCAAGGTACTGTCAATCCGCCTCTCGCCGCCGAAAAATTTGACACCGACGCTCCGTCGAGCTTGGGCGGCTCGTGACCCGACAATGAGGCGGATCGAAGGCGTTTACACTTGTGGGGTTTTCGGCCAAGGAGCAGACTTCCGCTAAGAAGAAGGCCGATGAACGACACGATAGAGATCCTCACGCGCCGCCGATCGGTTCCGCCGCCCATGATGACCGGGCCCGCGCCAAGTCCTGCCGAACTGGAGACGATCCTGACTGTCGCCTCGCGCGTACCGGATCACGGCAAGCTGGCTCCTTGGCGGTTCGTGGTTTTCGCCGGCCGGGCGCGCGAGCGCGCGAGCCGGATTGCCCTCGAAATCCGCCTTGCCGACCAATCCGATATGGACGAGGCTGGTCGCGCCGAAGAATCGCGTCGCTTCGTACGCGCGCCGCTTGTCGTGGCTGTCGTTTCGCGCGCAGCGCGGCATCCCAAGATCCCGGAATGGGAGCAGGTCCTTTCCGCCGGCGCTGTGTGCATGAACATGATTGTCGCCGCCCGCGCGCTTGGTTTCTCCGCGACTTGGCTCACCGAATGGATGGCTTATGACAGTCGCTTTCGCGCGGCGATCGGCCTTGCCGAACATGAACGCGTAGCCGGCTTTGTTCACATCGGCCGGACAACGGCGGCGATCGAGGATCGTCCGCGTCCGACGCTCGCGCAGATTGTGACCAACTTTCCGGAATGAGGCACGAGGCCGATGTACTATGCAACCGCAGATCGCGACCACGCGAAACTGCCGCGCGACCCCTTTAAGGCGATCGTCGCGCCGCGCCCGATTGGGTGGATCTCGACGCGTGCGCGCGATGGGCGGATCAATCTCGCCCCTTACAGTTTCTTCAACGGCTTTGCGAGCACGCCGCCAATTGTCGGCTTTTCGAGCGAAGGCTGGAAAGACTCGGCGTCCTTCGCCAGGGAGAGTGGCGAGTTTGTCGCGAATCTGGCGACACACGATCTCCGCGGCGCGATGAATGAGACCTCCGCCCCGTTTGCGCGCGGAGACAACGAGTTCACGCGCGCGGGGCTGACCATGGCCGACTGCCGGCTCGTCGCCGCACCGCGGGTGTTGGAGAGTCCGGCTGCACTGGAATGCAAAGTGGTCGAGATCGTCGAGATTAGATCCTTGAGCGGGGAGCCGAGCGGCGCGGTGCTGACGCTCGGCGAGGTGGTGGCGTTTCATATCGACGATGAGTTTCTTCTCGACGGACGCTTCGACACCGCCCGCGCCCTCCCGCTCGCCCGTTGCGGATACCAGGATTACGCGGCTGTCGAGAAAATCTTCGCGATGGCTCGGCCAAAGGGCGCCGGCGACGTTTGACTGCGTCAGCGGAGCGCGCGCCCACGACTGCGGCTTTGGCCGAAACGGCTTCCGTAAGCGTGGCGGCGTCGGCGCGGTGGGTCCTGAAGCCGGGCAAAATCTCGGGAAGCGGCGTCTTGCCCCCCTCTCGATGCATTGTGTCTTACGCTCGCGGGATATGAGCCATAACGGAACGAGGCGGGTCATTGAGCCTAAGATAAGTTGCCGATAGGTTTAGATCGTTCGCAAGCCGCTCTCTGGGAGGCGGAGACAGATGTCAGCCACGACGTTCAGTCGCGATTACAGCCTCCTCGGTCCGGAGGCAGACCGGGCAGTCACGGCCGGCCTCGCCTCAGCGCGATGGTACGCTCCCCCAATAGCTCGGGCCGAACTCAAGGCGCTTATGCGACGTGACGATGGCCCAGCGATCCGGGATACGCTGATCTGGATCGCGGCGTTCATCGTGTCGGGAGGCCTCGGCTACTATTTCTGGGGGACTTGGGCTGCCGTTCCCTTCTTCATCGTCTACGGCGTTCTCTACGGCTCTTCGACCGACAGCCGCTGGCACGAGTGTGGCCATCGCACCGCTTTCAAAACCCAATGGATGAACGATGCGGTCTACCAACTCGCCTGCTTCATGATCATGCGCGAACCCACAATCTGGCGCTGGAGTCATACGCGCCACCACACGGATACGATCATCGTTGGGCGCGATCCCGAGATCATCACCCCGCGTCCCCCGGACGTTCTTTCCCTCCTGCTGAATATCTTTGCGCTCAAGAGCACGTTTGTCTTCTTTCAGAGGGTGCTTCTCCACGCGAGCGGCCGACTGACCGAGGAGGAAGCGACCTTTGTGCCTGAGGCTGAGCGGTCAAAAGTGTACTTCATCGCTCGCATTTACCTCGCCATCTACGCCCTCGTCCTCGCCGCCTGCCTCGCGTTTCACTCCATTCTGCCGGCGATGTATATCGGTCTGCCGACGCTCTACGGCGGATGGTTCGCGCTCTATTGCGGCGTGACCCAGCATCTGGGCCTGGCCGAGGACGTGCTCGACCATCGGCTGAATTCGCGCACGGTGTACATGAATCCAATCTTCCGCTTCCTCTATTGGAACATGAACTACCATGTGGAGCACCACATCTTTCCCACTGTGCCCTATCACGCGTTGCCCAAGCTGCACGAAGCGATCAAGGCCGATTGTCCGCCGGCTTATCCAAGCTCCATCGCCGCCTATCGCGAGATCATCCCGACGGTTCTTCGGCAGCTGAAGGACCCGACGTATTTTGTCCGGCGCGAACTGCCGCCTTCCGCGCACCCCGAGGTGACCCGTGGTAGAGCCGCGAAGGTTGAACGGGAGCGGCTCAATTGAGCGAGAGCTGGATCGACACCGGCCCCGCCGACCGGATTTTGTCCGAGGACGTCGCGCCGTTCGAACACCAAGGCAGGCAATATGCGCTCTACCGGACGGCCGACGACCGCTACTTTGCGACCGACGGCCTTTGCACGCACGAAGCGGTCGAACTCGCCGATGGTTTCGTTCAGGACACGATCATCGAATGCCCCATGCACAACGGCCAATTCGATTTCACCACCGGTGAAGCGAAGGGCGCGCCGGCCTGCGTCAACCTGGCGACCTATCCCGTGAAGGTCGAGGGCGGCAGGCTGCTCGTCAAGCTCGACTGAGCGGAGGCGCGGTTCTTCGACGTCTGCCGCGCGCACAATCGTGACGCCGGGTGTTGCCGATCATTCATAGCGAGGGGCCTCGGGCTCGCTCGAATTGAGGGGGAAGACCGATGAAATTGTCCGGCGTTGCGGCGATCGTGACCGGCGGCGGCTCGGGGCTTGGCCGCGCGACGGCGGAGGCTCTCGCCGCCAAGGGCGCGCAAGTCGCGGTCTTCGACCTGAACCCCGCGGCGGCCGAGGAGGCGGCCAAGGCGATCGGCGGCCTCGCGATCGCTGGCGACGTCGCGGACGAAGCCTCAGTCGGCGCGGCGATCGCCAAAGCCGCGGCGGCGCATGGGCCGGCGCGGGTGCTCGTCAATTGCGCGGGAATCGGCGTCGCCAAGAGGGTGGCCGGTCGCGATGGCCCCCATCCGCTGGCCGACTTCGACAAGGTGATCCGGGTCAACCTCATCGGGACCTTCAACATGATCCGTCTTGCGGCGGCGGAAATGGGCAAGCTCGAACCGGTCGAGGGCGAGCGGGGGGTGATAATCTCCACCGCCTCCATCGCCGCCTATGACGGCCAGATCGGGCAGGCCGCCTATTCCGCCTCCAAGGGCGGCGTGGTGGCGATGACCCTGCCGATCGCCCGCGAATTCGCCCAGTTCGGCATTCGGGTCAACGCGATTGCCCCCGGCGTCTTCATGACTCCGATGATGGCCGGCCTGCCACAAGCGGCGCAGGACTCGCTCGGCGCGTCGGTGCCGTTTCCCGCCCGCCTCGGCCAACCAGCGGAATATGCCGCGCTCGCAATCCACATCATCGAGAACGGCTACATCAACGGCGAGACGATCCGCATCGACGGGGCTCTGCGCATGGCGCCCAAATAGACAGACCCTGCGCGTCCAGCGCCCCGCCCCGCGACGGGCAAATACAACCGGAAGGCGATCGTCGACGAAATAGCGGCAAGTAAACGAAAATAAAAGAAAGCAAAATTGCTTTCTTTTGCTTTCTTTTATTTACGTTTATTTTTTCGAATCGAGACTTTTCAGTGACTTACGGCCAATTCAAACAAAAAATTTCCGACGCCCCGCTCAGGTTGTATTCAACGTCTTGAGCTCGTTTCTCTTCTTCCCAGCGCCGAGTTCGACCGACAGATTGATCATCGCTGATGATCATAGGGCCAGTTTCGGCTTTATGCACGAAAATGTTCGAATCATTCTGGAATCCTTCAAGCCCAAACGGCGACCTCACGAACTGCTTCAAGAGCCCGCGAACGGCGAAAGCGTTCTTATGGTCGATTGCCGAGCTACACACATAAAAGGCGCCGCGCGGGGCGTAATAAAAAGCCCAGCGCGGGGCGTGCGGCCTGACGCGGGGCGAAACGGGCGAGCCTGTGGGGGCGAACCCGCTCGCTCAGTCGACAACCCAGCAAGCGCCCGTGTCGTACCATTGCTTGCATGGTTCATGTCCGCCCCCCGCGCGTCGTCGATATCGTGAAACCCCGTTCAAGCCTATAAGCTCGCTTGAAACTGCAGGAGGAAGCCAACGATGGACGGAGCAGGGTTGGGGCGGCTCGCGGGCAAGGTCGCCCTCATTACAGGGGCGGCGTCGGGCATTGGGCGGGCGACGGCGGCTCTGTTCCATGGGCAGGGCGCCAAGGTCGCCGCGACCGACCGCAACGAAGCGGGCCTCAGGACGCTCGGGGCCGACGCCGATCTCACCTTTGCGCAGGACGTGACTGACGAAGGGCGCTGGCGCGAAGTGGTCGACGAAGTGCTGGCGGCGTTCGGGCGCCTCGACATTCTCGTCAACAGCGCGGGCGTCGCGATCCTCGGCAATATCGAGACGGCGACGCTCGCCGACTGGCGCAAGGTCAACGCTGTCAACGTTGAGGGTACGTTTCTTGGGTGCCGCGAAGCGGTGCGCGCGATGAAGCAGACCGGGGGCGGCTCGATCGTCAATCTCTCCTCGGTCGCGGGGATCATCGGCGACGCTTCTTCGGCCGCCTATTGCGCGAGCAAGGGCGCGGTCAGGCTTTTGACCAAATCGGCCGCGCTTCACTGCGCTCGCGCCGGCTACAAAATTCGGGTGAACTCAGTGCACCCCTCGTTCGCCGAAACGCCGATGGTGCTCGAGGGCATCGCGCGCGCCAAGGACCCGGAGCGGATCCGCGCGGGGCTCGAGCGCGCCGCGCCGATGCGCCGCATGGGCACGGCCGACGAGGTCGCCAACACCATCCTCTTCCTCGCGAGCGACGAATCCTCATTCACCACCGGCGGCGAATTCATGGTCGACGGAGGGCTGACGGCGCAGTAGAATGCAGTTGTCGAGCGTTTTGCTCGATGCGAGCGGCGAGCTGCTCGCTACGGAAATTTTTAGAAGCGATTTTAGCGGGAGCGCCTCATGTTTCACGAACGGCGCGTTCACGCGTCGGCTTACGGCCGACGCAACCAACGCACTCTCTCTGTCTTGTTCGGGATTTTTGCCTCGATCGCGTCGATCTCCGGCGCGCAGGCGCAGACCTCGCCGCACATCGAATGGGAAGTCTACAACCGATTCCGGTTCTACAAGAACCCGCAAGTCTTCCGCGACTATCTCAGCGTCGCCAAGGAGGGCGCGTCCTCTGGGGCCGCCGAGTGGGTTCTGAACACCGAAAACGCGCTCCAGACGAAATCAGACAACGAGAAGGCGGGATGGGCGGCCAATAATTTCGGGGCTCAGGACCTGTGCTGGAACCGAGGGACGCAACGCTACGATCTGTGCGGATCGGAGGCGGACTATATCCTTCCCAAGACGATTACGATCCTGGCGCGGCTCGCGGGCGGGCCGGCTTTCGAGACGGCGACATGCCTCTGGACGCTCGAGCCGCCGCAGGGCGCCTCGACGACGATCGGCGGCCCATGCGCCGGCTCCAAGATCGATACGCCGTTGACGGCCGACGCGGGAGCCGCCCCCAAGCTTTCCGTCGTTGTTCAATCGGCCGGCGCCGGCGCGGTCCCGACGATTGCTCCGGAGACTGTTCGCGTTCGTGACTATCTCGTGGTCGGAATGGGGGATTCCTTCGGCGCCGGAGTTGGCAACCCCGATATTCCCGCGCGCATCGCGAGCGGCGGGCAAAATGCGATCTCCTACTTTACTGTGTTCGGCGTTTCCTCGAACCATCCTCCGCCGGATGATCCGCGCCGATTCTATCTTCCCGTTCGCGAGGGTCTGGGCGCTCCCGGCGGCGGCCCGGGACAGGCCCAGTGGCTCGACGTGCGCTGTTTTCGTTCGCAATATGGTCCGCAATTTCGCGCGGCCCTGCATCTCGCCGCCGCCTTGCAGCACGACTCGGTGACGTTCCTCGATTTCTCCTGCAACGGGGCGACCGTCCTGCAAGGGCTATTATCGAGCAAGCCGCTCGACATGGGATTTTCACCGGCTATCGGTCCGGTCCCATCGCAAGTCGGCGAGGTCGCGAGGCTTGCCTGCGACCGTTTGACAGAGGACTGGTCTCGGCCAGTCCTCTACGTCGATCACGATCATTTCCGGCCGGACGCGTGCGCCCGAAACGCCTTGTGCGAGTATAAGAGCGGTGGCGGTCTCACGCGCGAGCGGCGAACGAACAAGGGCGCGGCGGCCGCGCTTTTGTCCCGAGTTGAGATCAAGGGATGCGGGCAAGCTGATTATCGCCGCCCCATTGACTACGTTATGTTGAGCATCGGCGGCAACGATATCGGTTTCGCGCCGCTGGTCGCGGAAGAGGCCTTGCAACGGGGCACGCTCGATTACAATCTTCTGCGGGCCGCCCTTGCAGATTTGCTGGGCGCGATCGAAGACGGCAAAACGGCTGCCGATCGCCTTGACTACCTTCAGGACATCTATTTTCATCTCAACGATGCGTTCAAGACCACGCTGCCCATTCGTGGTCAGGATTTATCACGCGTTCTCATAGCCGGCTATCCGCTGCCGGACGGATGGCGGGATAGCGGACTCTGCGGCGACAATCTCGACGGGTCTCAGCGGGCGAACGAAACCATGGATGGCGTCGATGTCTTCGGCGGCTTTGTCAACGGGCGCGCCGCCGCGAAGAAGGCGATCGTCGAGGACGTGCACGAGGCCGCCTGCAAGCTCGACGTGCGGCGAAGCGCCTGGATGAACGGGACGCTCGATCCCGACAAACAAAGCTCTGAGACTTGGATGGCTCATGGACCGTGCGCGGGCGCAGCAGGGGGCGTCGTCGGCCCCGCCCCGACGTTGCCTTGGAGCTACGTGACCGGGTTCATGGAGAAAGCGTGGCCGCACGGATATTGCGCCGTCGCGGCAGACGCGGGAGAAGTGTGCGCGCAGAATCCTGGCTCGTCGCGCTGCGCCGCGGAGACGGCGAAGCTGCCCGCCTTTGCCGACCGGTTCGCGGGGACAGCGTCCGTACCGTATCCGGTCGCCGCATTCAGGCCCTACCACTCCCGCGAACGCTGGTTTCGCACCTTCAACGACGCCTATCTCACGACGAATTGGCAGGCGACGCATCAAGTTCGCGACATCGATAACGCGATCAGCACGTTTGGCACGAGCGCCATGCATCCGACCGCGCAAGGCTACGCCGCGATCGCGGATTCGTTCGTCCGGGCCGTCGGCGCGGACTTGTGTCGGCGCGGCGAGGTGGACGACGCCGGCAAGGCGATCATCAATCTCTGTCCGCATTGAGCGATGTGCGAGCGGCGTTCGCGTGACTTCTCCCGCGGTCGGTCGGGTCGCGGTCACGCGCCGGGATCGCGCTTCGAACGCTGTAGACATTTCGTAGCGCCGAGCGAGCGCCGAACGAGGAACCTTCGCTCCGGGCCGCACGTTGGTCGCGCATCCTCGGATGGCGTGAGACAACGCAAACCCAAAAAACTCGGAGAAACGCGATGAAAGCCAGACTTTTCGGAACGATAGCGCTTGTCGTGCTTCCAACGCTTGCTTTCGCAGCGGGGGCTGGAGGAGCGGGCGGCGCGGGCGGCTCCTCGGGCGCCAGCGGTAGCGCGGGAAGCGGCTCGGCCGGCGCCAGCGGCAACTCGGCGGCCAGCGGCAATAACGGCGGCGCAGGCAACGCCGGAACGAACGGAGCCGCCGCCTCAGGGCCGGGCTCGGCGGGCAATACGGACGCGACGGGCAGCGCCAAGCCGATTCCGCGTCAGAACGGCGAGCCGCAAAAGACGCCGTAACCCGGCGCTTCACCTCAGCCTATGTGGAAACGCTCCGCGTAGCGCGGGGCGTTTTCATTTGGGCCAGCCCGAACACGGCGGCGACGAGGAATCCGAAGACCACGCCGAAAGCGGCGAGGGTCGGCGGATGAAAGGGAATCCGGCGCCAGTGCGGCCAGATCACCTCATTGGTGTTGAACGGTTCGTCGCTATAGCGACAGAGGTTCAGCGAAGCGCCGTCCGCCAGCATTTCCACCTCGATCTTGCCGATGAGCGCATCGATCGACTTGTGATCGGCGCCAGGCTCACGAGCGAGCTGCAAGAGGAGCGCCCTCCCGGCGGCGAGATAGGCATGGGCGCATTCGTTGAACGGGCTGTCCTCGTCCGCGATGCTGCCGGGGACAATCCCCCAAAGGCAGGCGAAAGACTGAAGGTTCAGATAGTCCTCCAGCCGCCAGGTCGTCAGGTCGAACCCGACTCTGGCGCTGGCGAGCGCCCGGATCGCGGGCAGATTGTCGCGGATCACCGCCATCTGGCCGTGCGTGAGACTGGGTATAGAGACGCCGTCCGGAGGCGGGCCGTTGCGCGTGGAGATTCGATGCGCCTGGCTCGGCCACGCCCCAAGCATCAAGAGGGCCGTGACGAGAGCGATCCATGCGCCTCTCACGCGAGGCCTCCCAAAGGCCCGAGCGCCACAAGATTCCAGCGTTGGCCATGACCGCTGAGCCTCGCGAGCGAGAGTGGCGCGATATCGATCCGATAGAAGGCCGAGGAACTGGCGCCGAGCGCGTTCACAATCGCCGCGCGGACGACAGCGCCGTGTGTCACGGCCAGGGTCGCGCCTTCGCGCGCCAGCGATTGCGCGAGCCAGGCGCCAATCCGCTCGATCAGGGCCGCGACCGACTCGCCGCCGTGCGGCGCGGACGCAGGATCGCCAAGCCACGCCGCGAATTCATGAGGCTCGCGCTCAGCGACGTCCTTCGAGGCGCGGCCGCGCCAGCGCCCGTAGTCGCAGTCTCTCAGCGCCATCTCGACTTCGGGGTCGAAACCCAGCGCTCGAGCCGTGTCGCGGGCCGCGCGGGCCGGCGAGGTCAGCACGCGGGCATGGGGGCGCAATCGGCCCCTCAGAGCCTCGAGGCCGATGACGGCGGAGGTTTCGAGCGCTTCGTCGTCGGGAAACCGCGCCGCGCGCGTCGCAGCGGTGGGCCCGTGCGCAAGCAGGTCGAGACGCGCGGTCATCGGCGCCCGCGCCGCGACTTCAGTAGGCCGCTTGCAGCCGGCCCTGCTTCGCTTGCGCGAAATCGTGCTCGACCCACGCGCCGAAGCCGAGCCCAAGCACCGTCCACATGATCGCCTGCGCGCCGAGCGAAGCCATGCGGAACTGCCACAGCGCCACAGCCGGGAAGCCTTCCGGAACCTCGTCCAGCGGCGGCAGCACATGGGCGAAGATCACGACCGCGACAAGAAATACGGCGGCGCCGACCAGGGTCGCATTCCAAGCGCCGAGCTGATCGACGAGGCGATTGCGGACGTTCCAGGCCGCGATCATGGACGCCATCGACAACAGAATCATGCCGAAATAGATCGCGGTGCGCAGACCGATCGTGTCTGGGTTGCCGATCGATGGCGGGTTGGCCGGATATTTGAGGATCGGGACGGCGTAGACGGCGAGGAAGCCGCTCAGCGCGAGTAGCGCCGCGGTCACGCGGGGGCTCCAATTTCCCATCCGGCCGTAGCAAAGGCCGAACGCGAGCGCGAACAGGCCGCCGAAGGCGAGATTGTAGACGGTGACGCCGGTGAAGAGGCCAATGCCCGCCTGGACGGGCCGGCTCACGAGTTCCGGCTCTTCAACGATTGGACCCGGATGTTCGCCTCTCGCCACCGCCGCGTCGTGCTCGGCCTTGGCTTTCGCCTCGTCCATCGCCGATTCGAAGGCGATGGCGCGGTCGACCGCCGGTTCGCCTACGACTTTCAACAAACCAAACGAAAGCAGGGCGGCGACGAAGCCGACGGTCATTCCCCGCCACAACAAAGATCCCGTTGTCATTGCGATCATCCTCAATGCGACGCGCGGCGACGACGTCTCAGACGTTCGGCGCGGCCCACTCAAGCCAGGCAACTTTCCGGATGAGGACTCGCCATCCGGAAACCGAATTAGCCCGCGCCTTCAGTGGCAGGGGAAGCCGAGCAGATGGCGGCTGTCGTGCACGAACTCATGCACGTACATGCCCTTGATGATCGAGGTGGCGCCCTCCTCCGCGCCGACGAAATAGACGCCGAGCAACAAATCAGGCCGGCGAAGATGACCCAGGGAAGCAATTCGCGAAGCGGGATCGCGGCGGGCCGTGCAGCGGCGGGAGCAAATGTTGAAGCCGTCATGTCGAACTCCTGGGGATATCGCGTCCCCGTTCGAGACATGCTTCGCCGCGGAGAGGGTCTGACTCTCGGCCAAATCGACCGATCACAGTGGCGCGACCGCGCCGGATTTCCACCGGCTTCCAGTCCCACGACGCGCTTGTTCACCATACGACCCTTGGCGGCGCTGTCAATTGAGCGTGGACTTGCGAACGCGTCAGAGGAAGATGGATCTGTCCCGCGCGACAGCATTCGCCAGGTGATCCGCGACCGCGCGGATACGGCCGAGGCGCGCGGGTGTCTTCGTGGGTGACGAGCCAATAGGCCCGTGTCGCCCGCCGTCCGGCAATACCCGCTTCAGGTCCTTGAACCGGCGGGCGATGAAGTCATGCACGACGCCGAGCCGACGCCGGCGCGCGCGCCTCGAGCTGGGTCACCGCGCTCGCGCTTTCGAAGCTGGTCGGCGCGCCGTCGAAGAGTTCGCGCACATAGTCGAGCGCAGTCGAAAACGCATGCTCTTCGACATAGCCGATGAGTCTGTGGCTCTTGAGCGCCTCGATGTCGGCCGGCGCGCCCTTGCGTTTGAGATAGGACGGCGCTCGCGTAAATTCCGAGCGAATAGTCGGTCAGCTTGCGGGCGACGAACCGTCCCGGCTTCCGGCTTGTCGAGGCCGACCACCACATCGACCTCGCGCCGGGCGAGGGGCGTCAGTTGCGGCAGCGGCATGAGTTGCAGCCGCACCCCCGGATGGCGCTCCGCGAAGTCGCGCAGCGCGCCCGCGAGGTAATAGGTCGAGAACCCGTCCGGCGCGCCGATGCGGACATCGCCTGAGAGTTCGAGATCGACGCCCGAGATCTCGCCTTGCGCGTGAAGGAACGCGCTTTCCATCTGCTCGGCTGCGCTGATGAACCGCTCGCCCGCGCCGGTGAGCTTCGCCCCGGTCGTTCGCCGGTCGAACAGCTTGGCGCCGACCGTTTTCTTCGAGCGCGGCGATGCGGCGGCTGACGGTCGCATGGTCGAGCTTGAGCCGCTTGGCCGCGGCGACGAATTGCCCGCCGCGCGCGACCGCGAGGAATACGCGGACGTTTCCCAGTCCATGGAGTTGGCGCTCAGCTTGATGAGGGAGACTTTGGGCAAGTCAAGCGCTTCGTCTTTCCACCCGCTCCTCAGCATCCGGTGGACGGCGCGAGCACGCTCAAGACCTCAGCGAGCGCAGGAGAAATTCGACGACGTTGCGCATCAGTTCGGCGTTCACGCGACCGATCTTTTCCGCATGGCCGCTTTCGATCGTCGCCACTTTGCAGGGGCGGATGACGGACGGCGCCGGCAGACCGGCCTCTGGTAGGTTTCCCCGAAGGAACATCTTCGGGCCACGCCCGGTTGTCGGCGCTCGTGATCATCGCGACCCGGAGCAGGCGCCGGTCCTCGCCGAGGCCTCCTCTGGACACGACAAAAGCCGGTCGCCATTGCCGGGTCGCGCGATCCGTGTAGGGAAAAGGCACGCGGACGACATCGCCCTGCTCAAAGCCTGGCATAGGCCTTCCGGTCCGCGTGGCTGTCCCATTCGGCGAAGGCGCCGAATGGATCCTCGGCTCCGCGTCCGATGCCTTGGTCAAAATGACCCTGCCGCCGTCGATCTCGTAGGCGAGCTCGTCGCCTTCCACGAGACGCAGAGCGGTGCGAACGGGCTGCGGAATAGTCGTCTGCGCTTTGCTTGTCAGCTTGCTGGTGATCATGGCTCTAATGTAAGGAAAATCCTTACCGCGTCAAGATCTATGCGAGTTAGCCCATTCCCGCACAGCCGATGCGCGATCTCTCAAATTGCTGTGCGCAAAATCGTGGCGCATAAAGTCGTAAACGAGAAACGTCAGGGAGCGGAGCGATGATCGAATACGGGCATTTCATCGGCGGCAAGCAGATCGCCGGCAAGTCGGGCCGAACCGCGGACGTCTTCCAGCCGATGGACGGCACGGTGCGCGCGCATGTTGTGCTCGCTTCCAAAGCCGAGATGCGCGCCGCGGTCGAGAACGCGAGAGAG
>CAVWPU010000034.1:0-20956 GCA_963756955.1 uncultured Alphaproteobacteria bacterium | reverse complement strand
AAAATGTGGCTCTTATAGCGCTAGATATTGGTTGAATGGAACAGGGACCTGTTGGGGCGCTGAAGCGTCATGGCCGGGACAAGCCGGCCAGGATGATCGAGCCTCTGAGGCAAGAGCCGCATGGGTCGCTCAGCAACGAACGCCATAAGAGGCAAAAATCGCGAACCAGCGCCCTTGTGGGGTCGAAACGTCGATCAGCCTGGCCGGCTTCGATGTTTAAGCGCGGTAGCGCAGCGCCTCCACCAGAAGCGTGAAAGCCGGCGATTGATGGCGGCGGCTCGGGTAGTAGAGGTGGTAACCGGGGAACGGCGGGCACCAGGATCCGAGCACGCGCCTCAGTCCGGCTTTGATGTTCGCCTGCACGTAGTCCTCGGGCAGATACACGACGCCCAGGCCGTCGAGAGCCGCCTGCAGCGCGACGCGATCTCGTTGACGACGAGCTGTCCCTCGACCCGCACGTTGAGCGCCCGCCCGGCCTTTTCAAATTCCCAGGCATAGAGCCCGCCGCGAGTGGGGAAGCGCAGATTGATGCAATTGTGGTTGGCGAGGTCGTGCGGCGTTCGAGGCGTTTCGCGGGCGGAGAAATAGGCGGGCGAAGCGACGGCGGCCATGCGCATGTCCGGCCCGATCCGCACCGCGATCATGTCTTGCGCAATGGTCTCGCCGAGCCGCACGCCCGCATCGAACCGCTCCTCGACGATGTCGATGAATCCTGAGTGCACGCTGAGCTCGACCTGGATGTCAGGATAGACGGGCAACAGCTTGGCGAGCGCGGGCCAGACGATGGCCTGAGCTGCGTGGATGCCCGTCGTGATACGGACAGAGCCAGCCGGCTTGTCGCGCAGCTCGCTTAGCGCGGCGAGCTCCGCTTCGATCCCGTCGAAATGTTGACCGATCGCGCCGAGCAACCGTTCGCCCGCTTCGGTCGGAACAACGCTTCGGGTGGTGCGGGTTAGCAGTCGAAGCCCGAGCCGCTCTTCCAAAGCGCGGATCGTGTGGCTGAGCGCGGAGGGCGAAACGCCGATCTGCGCCGCGGCGCGGGTGAAACTCCGCTCCTGGGCCACGGCCCGGAAGGCGAGCAGGTAATTGATGTCCTGGCGAGGCATTGTTGAGGGGAGCTCAAAGTCATTTGTGATTAGGGACCCCAATCACAAATGCCTGCAGCAGCTCTCAATCTGCCAAAGTAGTGCTAGATAGCGTTCTCCATCAAAGACTGGCGCAATAAGCAAAGCCGCCGATCTGGGCGAGCGTGATATCCGCAAAATGTTCACAGGCCGCGGGGCCTGACGCCATGCACAAGGCTGACGATGGCCTTCGGCCGGCTGGCGCAGCCGGTAGGGCCGCTAAAGATCGAAGTTGGTGGGCAGCATGACCACGTCGCGAATGGTCATGCCGCGCGGCCGTGTCAGCATGAACATCACGACATTCGCCACTTCGCTGGCCTCGAGCAGGCTTCCGGAATCCTTGGCCTCCTGCAGCTTCTCCGGCGGCCAATCCGAGAGCAACGCCGTGATGACGGGCCCGGGGGAGATCGAGCCGACCCGAACGCCGTGCTTGAAGACCTGGCGCCGCACCGTCTGGACGAAGCAGTTGATGGCCCATTTGGACGCCGCGTAGACCGGCTCCCATGGCGTCGGAAAATGCGCGGCCAGGGAACTCGTGACGATGATGTCGCCGGTCCGACGCTCGATCATGTGCGGCAGCACGTCGTGCACATTCTTCATCACGACGTTGATATTCAAGTTCAGCATCCGGTCCATAGCCCCTGTATCCGCGTCGACCAAGTCGCCGCCGACATACGCGCCCGCATTCGCATGCAAGATGTCGAGCTGGCCTGCCTTCTCCAGGACTCTCGGCAAGAGCGTTGCGCAGTCCCTTGAGTTGAGCAGGTCGATGATCAGCGGGATCACGGCTTTGCCGTGCTTATCGCCGAGCGCCGCGAGCGCCGGCCTATCGCGGTCGACCATCACCACGCGCGCGCCGGCCGCCAACATCGCCTCGGCGCTGGCCAATCCGATGCCCGACGCCGCCCCGGTCACGACGGCGACCTTGCCTTCCAATTCTTTCCCCATAGTCTCCGCCTTGGTGGGTGGCCGCGCGGCAAGATAGCAGTCCCAAGCGGAATTGTCGGAACGAAAGACGGACAATCGCCTGGTGGCTTTCGCGCCCTGAGCCGCTAAGTTCAGAAGATGGCCATCTTGCGAGCCGAGAATTCACGGCGCGGATGGGCGATGCCTTCAATGTATGGGGGATGCTTGTGTCTCAGCCCGAACATGTCGACGTTCTTATCCTTGGCAGCGGAGGCGGGGGCAAGCTGACCGCCTGGCATATGGCGCGATCGGGACGACGGGTCGCGGTCGTCGAGCGCAGATGGATCGGCGGCTCCTGTCCGAATATCGCGTGCCTGCCGAGCAAGAACGAGATTTGCAGCGCCGAGGTCGCGCATATGGCGCGCAACGCGGCGCAGTTTGGAACGATGACCGGCCCGGTCACGGTCGACATGGCGAAGGTTCGTCAGCGCAAGCGAGAGATGGTCCAGGGGTTCGTCGACGCGCATCTACGCAACTACAAAACAAGCGGCGCCGAATTGATCATGGGGAACGGTCGCTTCGTCGCGCCGAAGACAATCGAAGTAAGCCTGAATGACGGCGGGACACGCACGCTTGTCGGCGCCCAGGTGTTTCTCAACGTCGGAACGCACGCCGCCATTCCGAATACTCCCGGACTCGAAGCCGCCAAGCCGCTCACCCATATCGAAGCCCTCGAGCTCGACGTGTTGCCGCAGCATCTGATCGTGATCGGAGGGGGCTATGCCGGGCTTGAATTGGCGCAGGCCTATCGTCGCTTCGGAGCCGAAGTGACTGTCATCGAGGCCGGGACCCAGCTGATGGGCAGGGAAGATCCCGACGCCTCGCAGGAGATCCGGCGGATTCTCGCCGATGAAGGCCTTGCGATTCATGTCGGGGCTCAGATTCTCAAGGTGGAAGGCCAGTCCGGAAACGCGGTCGGCGTGACGGTGCAAACGAACTCGGGCGAGCAAACGATCGACGGCAGCCACATCCTTGTCGCAACGGGGCGCATCCCGAACACTGCCGGCATCGGGCTCGATACGGCCGGCGTCGAACTGGACGAGCGCGGCTTCGTTCGCGTCAACGAACGGCTGGAGACGAGCGCGCCGGACGTCTGGGCGCTCGGCGAATGCGCGGGCAGCCCGATGTTCACCCACATCTCCGAGGACGACTTTCGCATCGTTCGCGACAATCTCGCCGGCGGGAAGCGCAGCACGCACGATCGGTTCCTACCCTATTGCATGTTCACCGATCCGCCGCTGGCGCACGTGGGCTTGAGCGAACGCGAAGCGGAACGTCAGGGCGTCAAGACGCGCGTCGCCAAACTGCCGATGAAGGCTGTGCTCAGGGCGCAAGCGACCGGCGAGACCGAAGGTTTCATGAAGGCGCTTGTCGCGGAGAATGACGACCGCATTCTCGGCTTCACCATGATCGGCGCCCAGGCCGGCGAAGTCATGGCCGTTGTGCACACGGCGATGATGGCGGGCTTGCCCTACACGAAGCTGCGTGACGCCGACTTCGCGCATCCGACCATGGCGGAAGGATTGAATTTCCTGTTCTCGAACACGCCGGCTCAGGCGGACTGAACGCTGAGCATGAACGCGGCCGCGTCAGCGCTCAGCCTTGAGTCGGTGGCGATGAGCGGCTTGCTTGGCGCGATTGCCGCACATCGCCATGCTGCACCACCGTCTGCCGCGCCTCCTTGTATGGTCCGCGAAGAGGAGCGTGCAGCGGTGTCCCTCACACGCCCGGATGGCAGAGAAGTCCTCGTCGCACACGCATCGCGCCAACGCTTCGCCGATTGGCAGCAGTAAAGAGTTCTGGCGATCGCCAGCGCCGCGTTATTTGCAGCTCCAAATGATCGTCGTGGGTGTGCGGATGCGCCAGTCGAGGGAACATTTCGTCGCGCTCAAGAAGCGCGTTGAGAGGCTTGAGTTCGCGGATTGCTTTTGGCGTGAGCCGCCGCCCCATGTGCCGGCGGACGAAGCCCCTGAACCATTCGCGTAAAGCACGCGCCTGGTTGGCGACCTTGTCCAGTTCGCCGGGCGTCGCCTGTTCGGTCAACGCGTTCAGCGCCTGCGGCGGAACAAGGTTGGCCTGAGCGAGCCAAGCGACGAGGCCGGCGCCGCTGTCGAGCCAGTCAATCGGCTGATCGACCGGCGTCGCGATCGAGTTCAAGAAATCGAGACCCAGCGAGTCGGCTATGAAAAACGCAGGCGGGCTGTCCGGCACGAGGACCCTCGAATCAGGCGAGAACTTCGACCAGCATAACTGATAAAGGCGCCGTTGACAGGTTATTTCAGCGCCTGTTATATAACCTGCTTATAATCAACAAACAGGTTATCTCGGTCAACCCGCAATCGGCGGAGCAGGAGTGGCGATGAACGACGCGACGGTTATCCTCGTCCATGGCGCCTGGGCCGATGGTTCAAGCTGGGCGAAAGTCATCGCGCCGCTCGCCGCGAGCGGGGTCAGAGCGGTCGCCGCGCCTTTGCCGCTGACGTCGTTCCAGGACGACCTCGCGGCGCTCGAAAGGACGCTCGAGCGGGTCGAGGCTCCGGTCATCCTCGCCGGCCACGCCTATGCCGGCGCGGTCATCGGGGCGACCCGCAGCGACAAGGTGAAGGCGCTCGTCTATGTGGCCGCGCTCGCGCCGGACGAAGGCGAGACGGTGCTGGACGTTTTCGCGCGCGGCGCGCCGCATGCCGACGCGCCCAAGCTCGCGCCGGACGCGCATGGGCTGATCTATCTGCCCGAAGCGGCGTTCGCCGCCGCCTTCGCGCAAAATGCCTCCAAGGAAGAACTGGCGGTGCTGGCGGCGGTCCAGCGGCCGATCTCGCCCGCCTGCATCACGGTCAAGATGGAGCGGCCGCTGTGGAAAGACCGGCCGTCCTGGTTCCTCGTCGCCGAGCAGGACCGCATGATCGTCGAGGACAACCACCGCTTCATGGCCGAGCGGATGAAGGCTCGGATTCGTTCCCATCCCGTTGATCACACGCCTCTCGTGACGGCGCCCTCGGCCGTCGTCGACATCCTCCGCGAGGCGATCGGCGAAGCCGTCAAAGGCTAGGCCGTCCAGTTCTTGAGCGAAAGGACAAGCGTCATGACCGCCATCCATTATCGGACCGCGAAGGTCGACAGTCGCAATGTGTTCTACCGCGAAGCGGGCGCATCGGGCGCGCCGAAGCTCTTGCTGCTGCATGGCTTCCCGACCGCCGGCCACATGTTTCGCGATCTCATCCCCCTGCTCGCCGACCGCTTTCATATCGTCGCCCCCGATCTGCCGGGCTTCGGGAACTCCGATATGCCGGATAAGGCGAACACGTTCGACCAGATCGCGGAGACGATCGATCGCTTCACCGAGACCATCGGCTTCGACCGCTACGCAATCTATGTGTTCGACTATGGCGCGCCGACCGGATTCCGACTCGCGGTCAAGCATCCGGAGCGGATCACCGCGATCATTTCGCAGAACGGCAACGCCTATGAGGAGGGATTAAGCGACGGTTGGAACCCGATCCAAGCCTATTGGAAGGATCCGTCTCAAGCCAATCGCGAGGCGCTACGTGCGTTCCTCAAGCCAGAGTCGATCGCTTGGCAATATACGCACGGCGTGCCCGACCCGACGAGCGTGTCGCCGGATGGGTACACCCTCGACAGTTTCTATACGTTACGACCCGGTGTCGCCGACGTGCAACTCGACCTGTTCGGCGACTACAAGAGCAACGTTGCGCTCTATCCGACCTTCCAACACTATTTCCGCACCCACAAGCCGCCCTTCCTGGCGGCTTGGGGCAAGAACGATCCCTTTTTCCTGCCCCCTGGCGCCGAGGCGTTCAAGCGCGACATCCCGAACGCGACTGTGCGCTTCTACGACACCGGGCATTTCGCATTGGAGACCCATGCATCGGAGATCGCGTCGGCGATCCGCGAGTTCCTTCCCCGCTGAACCCGCTTCAAGAGAACTTCGAAATGGAGGAAGTCAGTCGCGATCGTCACCGGCGCATGCCGGGGATCGGGCTGACCGGTTCGACAGTCCGCAGGGGACGGCGGCGAGGTGAAGTCGATCTGAGTTGCACGCCCGTCAGACGGGCGATCGCCGCCTAGCCGCCGCTTCACCAATCGCCGGTTCATGCGCAAGATTCCCCGCACTCAAGCGCCGACCATTCTCATGACGAGTGATTGGCGTCCCCATGTGGGTCACGCTTCGTGAGCCCCCGCGTTCGCGCTCCCTATCGACCCCCTCTAACAAGGCGACACAGACACTAGACCTGTCGATCCTTGCGACGAGCAGGCAGGCCCACCATCCGAGTCACGCGACTCGGCTGAGTGCATTGTGTTTCTTGATGGTCGAGGGAACGGTCTGACGGCGAGGGAGTTGTGGGAGGGCTGACCGCCCCCGCGATGATCAAAAATCGGGTCGACGACACAATGCTCGCAATTATCTCCGCAAGGACTTTTCCGACTTGGCGTTCAGCTACGGCGTCCGCAATGCGCAAAGGCAGAATTTCCGCAGTCTTCGGCGCTATCGGCTTGGTCGTTCTGTTGCTAATGGCCATGATGGGCGGACTGTGGGCGGGGATGAGTTTGTCATCTGCCCTGAGCGCTCCCGATCGTGGAGTTATGGATGCCCCGTATTGAGTCGCTGCGGTTCCATAGCGGGAGGCGGAGCTCGGGGAGGGAGCCTGGACACGAGCCTACGCCGGTTCGCCAGAATTCGCCTTGGGCGCCGCCGGCGACGGGAGTAAGTTGGACGCGGCGGGCGCCGCAAGGGGCCGGATCTTTACGCGCTTGACGCGGCGTGGGTCGGCGTCGAGCACCTGATATTCGAATTCCCCTGGGCCTTGCAGAATTTCGCCGCGGCTGGGAACGCGGCCGGCCGCGGCGGTAACCAGTCCCCCGATCGTGTCCACCTCCTCCGCCTCCGGGAGCGAAGAGAAATCGAAACCCGTCGCTTCGGAAATGGCGTCGAGCGGGGCTCGCGCCTCGGCGATCCACCCTCCATCGGCTGACGCGTGCAGCTCGGGCGTCTCGTCTTCGTCATGCTCGTCTTCGATGTCGCCGACGATCGCTTCCATCACGTCCTCGATCGACACCAGGCCATCGGTCCCGCCGTATTCGTCGATGACGAGCGCCATATGCGTGCGCGAGGCCTGCATCTTGAGGAGAAGGTCGAGCGCCGGCATTGAGGGCGGCGCGTACAGAACCGGCCTCAGGATTTGCGCCGCCGAAAGAGGCATGTCGAGGCCCGGCTGGCCCTCGCCGTTGGACGGCGAATCATGCCGCGCCTTCATGAGACCGAAGCGGGGATCGGAGGCAAGGAACACGACAAAGTCGCGGATGTGGATCATGCCGCGCGGATCGTCGAGCGTCTCTTCGTAGACAGGGAGTCGCGAGTGGCCGGCGGTGCGAAAGCAATCGAGCACTTCGCTTAAGGGGGTGTCGAGCGAAAGCGAAATGATGTCGGCGCGCGGCACCATCACATCCTCGACCCGCACGTCGTGAAGCGCGAGCACATTCTTGAGGATGGCGCGCTCTTGCGGGGTGAATTCTTCGCTCGCGCTCTCTTCGATCGCGTCTTCGATGTCGTCGCGCGCCGAAGCCGGCGCCAATCCGAACAGCGCCCGCACCCGCTCAAACAGGCCCGAGCTCTGTTCACGAGTTGCGCTACCAGACGGCGTCTCCGGCGCCGGTCCGAGCTCATTCGTCACGGTCATTCGCCAACGACTTCGCGCGCGTAAGGGTCGCTCACCCCGAGTCGCTCCAGAATTTTTGTCTCAAGCGCCTCCATGCGCTCCGCTTCCGCATCGGTCTCATGATCGTAGCCGATGAGATGCAGAAATCCATGGGCGAGGAGGTGACGATAGTGGTCGGCGAGGGAGACGCCGAGCTCATCGGCCTCGCGCGCGAGCGTTTCATAGGCGAGGGCGATGTCGCCGAGCGTCGTCGCGCCCCCAAGGCGATCAGGCGGGGCTGCGGGAAAGGAGAGCACGTTGGTCGGCTTGTCCACGCCGCGCCAGCGCAGGTTGAGAGCGTGCAGGGCGGCGTCGTCCGCAAGGCAGAGGCTCACGTCGCCGCCATAGGGCGCCTCCAAGGACGCCCGTCCTTCCGGACGGGCTATGCTCGGGCCGCCGCTTTCTGCAACAGCGGCGGCGATCGTCTCACGCGCAATCGCGCGCGCCTGGGGCAATCCCCGCCACAAGCGCGATGAAACGCTGATGTCGAGCGAAACCTTCATTTGGCCGCGGTCGGCTGTCCCTCTCCGCCCGCGCGTCCATAGGCCTCGACGATCTGACGCACGAGATCATGGCGGACGACGTCGACATGGGTGAAGCGGACGTGACCGACGCGTGGGATCGACTTGAGAAGCCCGATCGCGTCGCCGAGCCCTGACTTCTGTCCAGGCGCGAGGTCCGTTTGGCTGGGATCCCCGTTGACCATCATCCGCGAACCTTCGCCAAGGCGAGTCAGGAACATCTTCATCTGCATGGCGGTCGCGTTCTGCGCTTCGTCCAGAAGAATGGCCGCCTTGGACAAAGTTCGCCCCCGCATGAAAGCAAGCGGCGCGATCTCGATCATGCCAGTCTGGATGCCCCGTTCGACCATGCGGCCATCCATGAAGTCATAGAGCGCGTCGTAGACGGGACGCAAATAGGGATCGACCTTGTCACGCATGTCGCCGGGCAGGAAGCCCAGGCGCTCTCCGGCCTCGACTGCCGGCCGCGACAGCACCAGCCGTTCGACCAGACCCTGTTCGAGCAGCGACACCGCGTGTCCAACCGCAAGCCATGTCTTGCCTGTGCCGGCGGGGCCTTCGGCGAACACCAGCTCATATTTGCGCAAGGCCGCCAGATAGTGGTCCTGCGCCGCGCTGCGGGCGCGCACGACGCCGCGTTTGCGCGTCTTGACGACGCCGAAGCTATCCTTGGACGCTTCGTCGCCTGGAAACAAAAGGCCCTGATAGGCGCTTTCAGCGATCACGCCTTCCACGTCCCCTTCGCTCGCCGGTTGGCCGAGCTTGACGCGTTCGTAAAGCATCTCGAACACACGGCGGGCCTGTTCGCTCGCTTCGCGCGGGCCCTTGATCACGACCTGGTTTCCGTTGGCGTAGGCCGATACGCCGAGAGTGCGCTCGATGCGCGCAATGTTCTGGTCGTAATGGCCAAAGACCACGGAGGCCGCGGCATTGTCAGGGAAAACGATCGCGATTTCGGCAGGTTTGGATTCGCGGAGCGTTGGATTGATGACCGGGGGGGCGGCGGCGATGCGGGTCGGCGACGTGTCCTGCGGCTTCAAACTGGCTCTCTCCGTTGTATCCTGTCCAGGTTCAGAATCATCTATCACACCAATAAAGCCTCGATTTACGACGCTGGCGAGACAATGCGGCCACGCAGCGAACGCGGCTCGATGGCGACTATCTCGACCTGCATGAGCTCGCCGATCAGCGATAGCGGCCCTTCGGCGAACACGGATTGCATGGTGGGCGACCGTCCGATGACCTGGCCCTCGCGCCGGCCGGGCTTCTCGAACAAAACCTCAAAGCGCTGTCCCACACTCGCCAGGTTGAAGGTCTGGCGCTGATCCTCGATGAGGTCCTGAAGCGCGGCAAGGCGGCGAGCCTTGGTCGCTTCGTCGACCTGGCCCGACATGTCGGCTGCAGGCGTCCCCGGCCGGGGCGAATATTTAAAGGCGTAGGACGAGGCGAATCCCACCTCCCGAACCAGAGCGAGCGTTTGATCGAAGTCGGCGTCGGTTTCGCCGGGATAGCCGACGATGAAGTCGGAGGAGAAAGCGATGTCCGGGCGGACGGCGCGCACGCGCGTCACAACGTCGAGATAGTCCGCGACGCGGTGGCGGCGGTTCATCGACTTCAGCACAGTGTCGGAGCCGGATTGGACCGGCAGATGGAGATAGGGCGCGAGCGCTGGGATGTCGCGATGGGCGGCGATCAGATCCTCGCTCATGTCGTTAGGGTGCGAGGTCGTATAGCGCACGCGGCAAATACCGGGCACAGAAGCGGCGGCGCGGATCAATGCGGCGAGCCCGATCGCTTGGCCGCCAGCGTCGAGCCCATGATAGGCGTTGACGTTCTGTCCCAAGAGCGTGACCTCGCGGACGCCAGCGCCGGCGAGACGCTTGATCTCGTCGAGCACGTGGGTGAGAGGGCGCGACGCCTCGGCGCCACGGGTGTAAGGCACGACACAGAACGAGCAGAACTTGTCGCAGCCCTCCTGCACGGTCACGAACGCGCTGACGCCGCGCCGACGAATCGCGTCGGGCGGCGACGCGGGAAGCCGTCTGAATTTGTCCTCGGCGGGGAAGTCGGTGTCGACAACGCCAGGGCGGACGCGCGCCTCGCGCAGGAGCTGTGGCAGGCGATGGTAGCTCTGCGGGCCGACGACGACGTCGACCGCCGGCTGGCGGCGCAGGATTTCCGCCCCCTCGGCCTGGGCCACGCAGCCGGCGACGACCAACATCGTTTGCCGACCCGACCGGCTGCGGTCTTCCTTAAGTTCGCGGAGCTTCCCGAGCTCTGAAAAGACTTTCTCCGACGCGCGTTCACGAATGTGGCAGGTATTGAGGACGATGAGATCGGCGTCTTCAACCCGCGCCGCCTCGCGATATCCCGCTTCGGCCGCGAGGTCCCCCATGCGCTCAGCGTCATAGACGTTCATCTGGCATCCGAATGACTTGATGAACGCCCGCGGTTGCGATTCCCTCAAAGGGCTTGCAATGCCGCCAGCGTCTTCAAGCACAATCAATTCGGACAATTAGGGGCTCCAGAGGGTCGAACCCCAATGTAGGCGCTTTCCGGCCCCGGGGAAATAGGGGAGATTCGCCCGGTCCTGAGGGGCAAGGGCGTTTATGCCAAGCACCGAGCGTGATTCTGTTGCTCAGCCAAGCGGCTTCCGCATGATGACCGCTGAGGCGCGCGATCCGTCGGCGCGGCGATAATAGCCGGAGCGCTTTCCGACTTGGAGGAACCCAAAGCGCTCATACAAAGCCAGAGCCGACGCGTTGTCCTCGGCGACCTCGAGAAACATCGCCTTTGCCCCGGCGTTCGCGGCCTGACGCAGGTTTTCGCTGAGCAGCGCTCGGCCGACCCCTCTGCCCTGGAACGCAGCCTCGACGGCGATCGTCAGAATCTCCGCCTCGTCCGCCGCCAGACGCGACAGCACGAAGCCGCGCAAGCGGCCGTTCACCGGATCGAGCGCCGCGGCGCCGACAGTCGACGAACTTGAGATGAGCGCCGAGATCTCCTCCGGCGACCAGGAATAAGCGAACCCCTCGGCGTGCAGGCGCGCGCAAGACTGCGCCCGGTCCGGCCTGAGAAGGCGAATGATGGGCGGGGGAGGTCGGCGCAGGCCGAAGATCATGGGTTCGGCCAGAGCGCTCAGGCAGGCGCCCGGGCGATGGGTTCGGCCAGGCTAGGCTGCGCGTCCGGCGGCTTCACATAAATTGGCCGGGCGGGGCTTTTCGACGGGTCGACGGCGAGGCCCATCAAGGCAAGCGCGACAATGTCCGGCGCGGCTCTCGCGGCGTCGAGGTCATAAGGCAGGCCAGCGCGCTGCGCTTCACTGGCGACAAGCGCAGCCGCGTCCCCTGCGAGCCAAGCTGGGCCGGCGCCAATCGCGCGCACGCACTCGCGCGGCGTATCGCAACGCGGCGGCGCCAGCGGGCGTCCTGACGCCTCGAACAACTGAAAATAGACCGAGCCGTGGCGAGCATCGATCGCCGCGGCGATGATCCCTGTTCGAGGCTCGCTCAAAAGCGGCGCCGCGAACGCGGCCAGAGTCGAAACCCCCGCGACCGGAATGGCAAGCGCCAAGCCCATCGCCCGCGCCATGGCGAGGCCAATTCGGATGCCGGTGAAGGAGCCGGGACCGGTCGCGACCACAATGCGCGCGAGCGACGCAAAGCCGCCGTCAATGCCCCGCATGACCTCCTCGACCATCAGCGGCAAAGCGTCGGCGTGGCCCCGCGCCATCGGGCGGCTCATCACAGCCAGCGGCGCGTTCCGGCCGCCTTCGACAACCGCGACCGACGCTGCGCCACAGGACGTGTCGATCGCCAGAATGCGCATGCTTGCCCCTTGCAGCCCCACTATCTCGTAATGAGCGTTCCCGCGCCATAATCGGTCAGGAGCTCAATCAGCACCGCATGGGGGACCTTGCCGTCCAAGATCACGACGCCTTCGACGCCTCTCTCCAGGGCGTAAATGCAGGTCTCGACCTTGGGGATCATGCCGCCGGTGATCGTGCCGTCGGCGATGAGAGCGCGAATGTCGTCGATCCGCAATTCCTTGATGAGACCCTTGTTCTTGTCGAGCACCCCCGGAACGTCGGTCAGAAACAAGAGGCGTTTGGCCCCGAGCGCGCCGGCCACGGCGCCGGCGAAGGTGTCGGCGTTGACGTTGTAAGTCTGGCCATCGGGGCCTTGGGCGACAGGCGCCAGCACGGGGATCAACTCGCGGCCGAGAATCTGCTCCAGCACGGTCGCGTCGACCTTATCGGGCTCGCCGACGAAGCCGAGATCGACAACGTCTTCGCCAGGGAGATGCGGGCGATGGACCTTGCGCGCCGAGACCATATTGCCGTCCTTGCCGCAAAGGCCGACCGCGCGCCCCCCCTCGGCGTTGATCGAGCCGACGATCTGCTTGTTGATCGATCCGGCGAGCACCATTTCGACGATTTCCATCGTCGGCTTATCGGTGACCCTGAGACCGCCGGAGAAGTGGGATTCGATGCCGAGCTTCTTGAGCATCATCCCGATCTGCGGGCCGCCGCCGTGCACGACCACCGGATTGATGCCGGACTGCTCCAGAAGCACCATGTCCTTGGCGAAGGCGCGCGCTTTGTCCTCGTCGCCCATCGCATGGCCGCCGTACTTCACGACGACGATCGCATCGTCGTAGCGCAGCATGTGCGGCAGCGCCTGCATCAGGATTTCGGACTGCTGCTGAGGCGTGGGGTTGAGGGGCTCGGCCATCTTGGCTCCCAAGGTGGGGTTGCGTCCGCTTCTAGCCGCTCGTGGATGGAAGCTCAAACGGTTTGGAACGCCGGCCCGCTTCTTGCAATTATTGCATTTGACCGCACTCCGCAGCCCGCCGATACTCTTTATCAGGCTTGGTTGGGTGCGGAGGTCGACCGCACGATAAAAGGAGAAGACCATGAGGATTTCAGCGGTTCTGGCGTTATCGGGCGTGATCGCGCTCGCGACCTCGGGTGCGGCTTTCGCCGGCGATCCGGAAAGTTGCAAGACAGTCCGGTTCTCTGACGTCGGATGGACCGACATCACTGCGACGACCGCGATCGCCAACGAGATTCTGAAGGGTCTCGGTTATACGCCCAAGATCACGGTCCTCTCGGTTCCCGTGACCTACGCCTCGATGAAGAACAAGGACATCGACGTATTTCTCGGAAACTGGCAGCCGTCGATGGAAAATGACCGCAAGCCTTATGTCGAGGACAAGTCGGTGATCGTGACCGGCGCCAATCTGCCGGTCGGGGCAAAATATACGCTCGCCGTCCCGCAATACACCTATGACAAGGGACTCAAGGACTTCGGCGATATCGGCAAATTCAAAGATTCGCTGAAAGGCAAAATCTTCGGTATCGAGCCGGGCAACGACGGCAACCGCCTGGTCCTCGACCTCATCAAGGGCAACAAATTCGGCCTGAAGGACTTCCAGGTCGTCGAGTTCGAGCGAGCAAGGGATGCTGTCTGAAGTGCAGCGGGCGACCAGTCACAAGGAAGACGTTGTGTTTCTCGGCTGGGCGCCCCACCCGATGAACGTCAACTTCAAGATCCAGTATCTGACCGGCGGCGACGATAGCTTCGGCCCGAATTTCGGCGGCGCGGTTGTCTACACCAACGAGCGCGCCGGCTGGGCCGAACAGTGCCCGAATGCGGCCAAGTTTATCAGCAATCTCATCTTTACCGTCGATATCGAGAACCTGGTGATGAACAAGATCCTCACCGACGGCGACGAGGGGCCGAAGGCGGCCCAGGAGTGGCTGAAGACCAACCCGCCGCAACTGACCGCTTGGCTCGACGGCGTGACGACGTTCGACGGCAAGCCTGGTCTCGACGCGGTCAAGAAGAGCCTCGGACTGTAAGCGATCGACTCGTGCGCGCGAGCCCCGCCTTTCCCGTGATGCGGGAAAGGTCAGGGGCTCGCCAGCGTTTCTGGAGGGACGGGGTTGGAGAGTTGGTTCACCGAGCCGAAACTGCCGCTCGGACGCTGGGTTAAGATCGGGATCACTTGGTTACAGGACAACGCCGCGGGATTCTTCGACGCCGTGACCGCGGTGATCGACTTCCTGGTCGACGGTTTCACCGCGATCCTCCTCCACATCCCGTTTCTCATCGTCGTTTTCGCCCTGGCGGCTCTCGCCTATTGGATGCATCGGTCATGGAAACTGGCGGCGTTCGTGGTCATCGCGTTCATCGCCATCGCCAATCTCGGTTATTGGCAAGCGACCGTCGAGACGATTTCGCTGGTCGGGTTCGCGACCATCGTGAGCGTCTTGATCGGCGTGCCGCTCGGCATCGCCTCCGCGCATCGGCCCTGGCTCTACGCTTTGTTACGGCCCGTGCTCGACCTGATGCAGACGCTTCCGACCTTCGTCTACCTGATCCCGACCCTGGTGCTGTTTCATCTGGGTTCAGCGCCAGGTCTGATCTCGACAGTCATTTTCTCCATCGCTGCGCCGGTCCGTCTGACCTATCTCGGCATCGTTTCGGCGCCGACGCCGCTGAAGGAAGCAGGCGAGGCTTTCGGCGCCACGAAGCGACAATTGCTTTGGAAAGTGGAATTGCCCTATGCGCTGCCGACGATCATGGCTGGCGTGACCCAATGCATCATGCTGAGCCTCTCGATGGTCGTCATCGCGGCTCTCGTTGGCGCGGCGGGGCTCGGCGTGCCGGTCGTGCGCGCGCTTGGAACCGTCAACATTCCGATGGGCATCGAGGCTGGCGTATCGATCGTGCTCTTGGCGATCGTGCTTGATCGCGTCTTCCGCAACCCAGAGCGAAGAGGAAGCGCGTAAGATGTCAGCGGTCGTTTTCGACAACGTCGACATCGTGTTCGGCGACAAGCAGGCCGAAGCGCTGTCGATGGTCGATCGCGGCGCGACGCGCGACGAGATCCTCAAATCGACTGGGGTTGTTCTCGGCGCGGCCGGGGTCAATCTTTCGATCGAGCCGAGCGAAATCTGCGTCCTGATGGGACTTTCGGGGTCGGGCAAATCGACAATCCTGCGCGCCGTCAATGGCCTCAATAAAGTCGCGCGGGGCAAGGTGCTGGTCCGGCATGGCGACGGGGCGATCGACGTCGCCCATTGCAGCGCAGACCAGCTCCGGATGCTGCGCACGAGCCGCATCGCCATGGTGTTCCAGCAATTCGCTCTTGCTGCCGTGGCGCACGGTCAAGGAGAATGTCGGCTTCGGGCTCGAACTTCGGCGCATGCCGAAGGCGCAGATGGATAAAATTGTCGCCGACAAGCTCGCCATGGTGGGCTTGACCCAATGGGCGGGCAAATTCGGCCATGAATTGTCCGGCGGCATGCAGCAGCGCGTGGGTCTTGGCGCGCGCCTTCGCCACCGACGCCGACATTCTTCTGATGGACGAGCCGTTCTCGGCGCTCGATCCGCTCATCCGCGACAAGCTGCAGGACGAGTTGCTGCTGCTGCAGAAGGATCTGAAGAAGACGATCATCTTCGTCAGCCACGATCTCGATGAAGCGCTGAAGATCGGCAACCGGATCGCGATCCTCGAAGGCGGGCGGATCGTTCAATGCGGGAGGGCCGAAGATATCCTGCTGCGGCCCGCCGACGCTTATGTCGCGGAGTTCGTCAAGCATATGAACCCGCTCAACGTGCTGCGGGGCGGATCGCTGATGACGCCGGCCGCGTCGCTGCGCCGCCGTGAGAACGAGGTGATGCTCGACCCAGCCGGCCGCGTTTGCGTGCAGCTTGACGCTGATGACAGGCCCATCGGCGTGACCCTTGATGGAAACGCCGGCGCCATGGCGGTCGCAGACCGCATCACCGGCGAGGTCTCCGCACGACCCGAGGACGTCGATATCGTCGTCGCGCCGATCGACTTGAGGATGCGTTCGGCGATCGCGCTGCGCAGCCTTTCGGGCAATCCGATCGTGCTGGTCGACGACCTCGGCCGGATGGCGGGTCTATGCGGCGACGACGAGATCTACCGCGCCCTTCTCCAGCAGCGCCGCGCGGCGGGGGAGGCGTAGGGGGCCGCATGTTGGGCCGTCAGTCGACGCCGGGAAGCCAACCTTCGGCAAGGGCCTGGTCGGTCGACCATGGCCATTCATTCGGAAACGCCTCACCCGAAAGGCCCGTGTCTGTCATCGCCATCACGCGTGCGTCCGACCATACGGCTGCCCGCCATTTGGGCTCGATCAGGGTCGTCTGAAGGCTCGGCGTTTCATCAAGCGCGAGCGCGATGCGTTTACGCTGCTCGTTGATCGTGCTCTGCCAGCTACGACTGCGCCGGTCAGGCTGAGCTTCCCACTTCAACAAATGCGCCATGAGAACAGCCATTCGGCTGGCAAGTTCGCGTTTTTCCGTCTTGCCCACGTCTTCGATCTCATCGGCTATATGCTCGAGGTCGAGCTTCGAAAATTGGCCGGAGCGCAGCAGCGCCGCCTGTTCCTGAGCCCATAAAACAACGTCCTTGTCGTAGCTGTTTGCGCCCATAGCTCACCTTCGATGGCAAGAATAACCGAATAAGCTGATCGTCGCACCCCTCTGCGTCTCACCACCCATGAAGCGAAGGAAGTGAGCTTCACACTGTCCGCCGTCAGGCCCGCAGCGCCGCGTTCTTCGGGTCATAGGGACTATCCGGGATCACGATCGCATGGCGCATCTCGCCGAGGATGCGCACCTCGACCTCCTCGCCAACCTCCGAGAACTCAGGCCTCACCATCGCCAGCGCAAGCGACTTTCCCACCCTCCATCCATAGCCGCCGGAGGTCGTGCGCCCGATCATTGCGCCATGTTTCATCACCGGCTCGGAGCCGCGCGCGTCGGCGTCGGTCACGCCCTCGACCTCGAGCGTCACCAACCTGTTCTTGAAGCCCTTGTCCCTCCAGGCGACGAGCGCATCGCGCCCGCGAAACGGGCCTTTGTCGAAATCGACAAACCTCAGGAGGTCCGACTCGAGCGCGGCATATTCGATCGACAGTTCGCGCCCGACGAGCTTGTAGGACTTTTCCAGCCTGAGCGAATCCATGGCGCGAATGCCGAACGGCTTGATCCCGAACGACGCGCCCGCCTCCATCAGCGCGTCGAAGATGGTGTTTTGCATTTCGATGGGGTGGTGGAATTCATAGCCAAGTTCGCCGACGAAATTGACCCGCATGGCGATGACGCCCGCGGCCTTGATCGACAGCCGGCGCGCGGTGAGCCACGGGAACGCCTTGTTCGAGACATCAACGTCCGTGACCTTGGCCAGCACCTCACGCGAACGGGGACCCGCGAGCACCAGCACGCCGCGCTGCGTCGTCACCTTGTCGATGCGCACGCTGTTGTCGGCAGGCAGGAGCTTCTCCAGCACGTCGAAATCATGCGTCTCGAGCGCTCCCGCCGAGATGAGATAAAATCGCTCGGGCCCGATGCGCGTCAGCGTAAACTCCGCTCGAACACCGCCGCGTTCGGTCAGAAGATAGCTCAACGTGACGCGGCCGGTCGTCTTCGGCGCCCGGTTGGTGAGGATGAAATTGAGCCAACCCTCCGCGCCCGGGCCGGACACCTCGCACTTGGCGAAGGCCGACATGTCCATGAGGCCCACGTTGTCGCGCACGTTTCGGCATTCTTCGCCGACGAACTGGAAATAGTTCGAACGGCGGAAGCTCCATTTCTCGCGCGGCTTCTCGGCTCCGCTGACAGGGGGATGGTTCTCGTTGAGAAGCACGTCCGGCTTGGCGAGATCGGCTTCACTCAAGCCGTAGCCTTGCGGCGCGAACCAGTTCGGCCGCTCCCAGCCGTAGACGGAGCCAAACACGGCGCCGAGGTCTTTCATCCGCGAATAGCAGGGCGTCTGGCGCAGCGGGCGGGCGGCAGCGCGCTCCTCGTCGGGATAATGCACGGTGAAGACCTTGGCGTAGGCCTCCTCGTTCTTTTCGATCAGATAGCCCGTGTCCGCGTAGGGGCCAAAGCGGCGCGGATCGACGCCAAGCATATCGATGGTCGGCTCGCCTTCGACGATCCATTCGGCGAGCTGCCAGCCAGCGCCCCCGGCCGCAGTGACGCCGAACGAATGGCCTTCGTTGAGCCAGAAGTTTCTGACCCCGGCGCCGGGCCGACGATCGGCGAGCCGTCCGGCGTATAG
The DNA here is from genome assembly GCA_963756955.1 of uncultured Alphaproteobacteria bacterium. Taxonomy (GTDB): domain Bacteria; phylum Pseudomonadota; class Alphaproteobacteria; order Rhizobiales; family Beijerinckiaceae; genus Roseiarcus. The sequence continues at coordinate 2,530 of CAVWPU010000034.1, read as the reverse complement.
GCGATCGCGCCGTTGTAGACCTTCTTGACGCCGACCTCGCCGAACGCGGGAACGCGCTCGATCGCGGTTTCGATGTGGGGCGCGAGACGATCGAGATCCTCGGGAAAGAGCTCGTATTCGCTGTCTGACGACGGTCCGTCGACATAGCAGGCCGGCGCGCCTTTTTCGTAAGGCCCAGCAGCAAGCCGCCGGCCTCCTCGCGCATGTACCAGGCGGAATCCGATTCGCGTAAGACCCCCATTTCAGGCAGGCCTTGCGCCTTGCGCTTGACGATCTCGGGATGCGCTTCGGTGACGATATATTGGTGCTCGACCGGGATCACCGGGACGTTGATCCCGACCATGCGGCCGGTTTGCCGCGCGAAATTTCCGGTCGCCGAAACGACATGCTCGCAAGTGATGTCGCCCTTGTCGGTCGAGACTTTCCATTCGCCGCTCGGCAGCCGCTCGATGCCCATCACAGTCGTGTGGCGGTTGATCTCAGCGCCGCGGTCGCGCGCGCCGCGCGCCAGCGCCTGCGTCAAATCGGCTGGCTGGATGTAGCCGTCTTCGGGATGCTGAATCGCGCCGACGATTCCCTCGACATTGCAAAGCGGCCAAATGTCCTTGACCTGACTTGGGCTCAGGAACTTGACCTTGACGCCGATCGTCTCCGCGACGCCTGCGTAATAATTGTACTCGTCCATCCGGTCGCGCGTGCGCGCCAGACGAATGTTCGACACTTGGCGCAGGCCGGGGTCGAGTCCGGTGTCTTTTTCCAGAGTCTGGTAGAGCGCGACCGAGTATTTGTGGATTTGTCCGACCGAGTAACTCAAGTTGAACAGAGGCAGGAGACCCGCCGCGTGCCAGGTCGAGCCGGAAGTCAGCTCCTTGCGCTCGATGAGAACGCTGTCGGTCCAGCCCTTCTTGGCGAGATGATAGAGCGTCGAGACGCCGACCACTCCCCCGCCGATCACCACCGCCCGCGCGTGCGTTCTCATTCACATCCTCTTGAACTGCGACGTTCCGTCCAACCGGTCGTTGGCAGCCTCGCTTGGCCTTCTACGATTGCATCATAATCAAAGGGGGAACGCCAATCATGAGTACGCTAAGGGTCGCAGCGCTCTCCTGCCTCGTGGTCGGAGGCGCTGCGCATGCGGAGTGCCTGAAAGGAAACGCTGGCGTTCCACCCGGCAGCAACACCACCGATTCCTCAGCGCCGTTTTACATCAACATATCGGGGCTGGACTTAAAAACCTCGCCGCCGACGCGCGACCCAAAGAATCCCAATTATCCGACCGCGATGGAACTGCCTGACGGAACGCTCCCCTCGCTCAAGGCGGAAGGAAATTTCATCATCGGGCCGACGCATTCTCCCGCGCCGGAGCTTACCGCTCAAGACGGCGTTCCGACCGGGAAGGTCTTCTCCTTCGCCATGTCGTCAAACGATAGCACAGTCTTCAACCCCGGCTTCATCCGTGATGATGCCGACGGCTGCCGCAATGCGTCGATTTTCACCGCGCAGACAGCGCCGGGCGACAAGTCGAACCTTCTTGTCCCAACGTCGCACGCCGGGATCTGGACGCGGGCCGTCGATGTGTATGTTCCGCCCGGCTACGTTGCAGGAAGCGAAGCCCCGTTCATTGTGCTAGGGGACGGCGGTCCGCGCGGCTACTTTGATGAAAAGCACGTCTTCACGATTCTCGACAACCTCATCAATGCGCATCGCGTGCCGCCGATCGCCGCAATCTTGATCGGCGCTGGCGGGCAGGACGCCCAGGGAAGCGAACGGGGGTTCGAGTACGACGCGGTCAATGGCGCGTATGCAGAGTTCGTCGAGAACGAAGTGCTGCCACTCGCCGAGAGCCACGCGAACATCAAGCTCACCAAGAATCCGGACGGCCGCGCGACAATGGGCATCAGCTCGAGTGGCGCGGCAGCCTTTACGATGGCCTGGTTCCATCCCGAGCTGTACCACCGGGTGCTGGCTTACTCGCCGACCGTGGTGAACCAGCAGTGGCCGCATAATCCGGCTCTGCCGGGCGGCGCCTGGGAATATCACAGCGCGTGGGCGGGGCCGCCGGTCGCTAATCTCAGCGTCGAGGGGGGCAAGGTTTCGCAGACCGATACCCACTTCGGTTCGCCCCTGATCCCCAACAGCCCGGTAAAGCCTATCCGTATCTGGTTCGAGACGGGAGACCGCGATCTGTTCTATCCCGCGGCGCCATCGCCGACGGCATGCATGACTGGGTTCTGGCGGACGAGCGTTTCGCCAAAGTCCTCGCCGACAAAGGCTACCACTACCAGTTCCTCTTTGCCCGCAACGCGCAGCATGTCGACAAAGCGACCGTTGCGCAGACACTGCCAGCGGCCCTCGAATGGCTCTGGCAAGGATATCCGACAGAGTGACGTAGCAATGTCAGCGGCGCCGGTTCGACTTAATAGTTCGCGTTCGGCATGGACGCCTTGCGTTATCGACAAATTCACGGATCGCTTCGTCGTTGGCTGGGGTCAGGCAGCGGCGTGTCGGATTCGTTCACGAAAAAATTGCT
>CAVWPU010000033.1:0-37640 GCA_963756955.1 uncultured Alphaproteobacteria bacterium | reverse complement strand
ATGCCGAGCGAGCTGTCGCCCGGCGACAGGGTGGCTTGCGGGGGCCCCTTGGCAAATCGCTGGACGCCGGTTCCGGCGCATACGCGTCGCCGCCGACGGCGTCCAGGAATGTCGCGCACGGCGCGAAGAACAGGCTTCCCGTGACCGCGCGGCTGAAATCGAGCAGCCGATCGTAATTGCCCGGCGGCCGGCCGACGAACATGTTTTCGATCATCTGTTCGGTGACGCGCGGCGTGCGGCGTAGCCGATGAAATAAGTGCCGAACTCTCCTTGCGCCGACGTCGCCGAACGGCATGTTGGCGCGCAGGATCTTCTGCTCTTGCCCGTCCTCGACGATGTGGTCAGCGCGTTGTGGGCGTAGGTCGGCTTGACCTCGTCGTCCAGCTCGATGTCGGAAAGCTTGGCGCGGCCGATGATGCGCTCCTGCATCTCGGTCGGCAGCGCGTTCCATCCGGTCGAGGTTGTGCAGATATTTCTGCACGATGACGTAGCTGCCGCCGGCGAAAGCGGGTCCTCGTCGCCGATCAGCGCGGCCTCGACCATCTCCTCGCCCGCGCGGGTTCTCGGTGCCGTCGACGAAGCCGAGCAGATCGCGATCGTCGAAATAGCGGAATCCATGCACCTCGTCGACCACCGTGACCGCGTCCCGAGCTGCGCCATGATCTGCATCGCCATCTCGAAGCACAGGTCCATCCGCTCGGCGCGAATGTGAAACAGCAAATCGCCGGGCGTGGCGACGGCGTGGCGGGACGCCTGCCCGGAATTCGCGGAACGGATGCAGTTCGGCCGGCCGCGGCCCGCCGAACAGCCGGTCCCAGGCCTCGGACCCGAGCCCGACGACGCAGGAGAGGCGCGCGTCGATATCGCGAAACTCGACCGCGCGCACGAAGCCCGGAAAAATCGCCGCAGAAGTCCGCACGGCGGTGCGTTGTCCTCGCCGGGATTGATCGTCACGACCAGGAAAATCGCGGCCCGCGTCAGCAGCGTGCGACCGGCTGCGCAACCACCGCGTCTGTCTCTGAAGTCGCGTCGGCCATGAAATCTCTCGCCCGCGTTTTCATGTCTGGACGGCGCATGGCGATCAAGGGCTATCTTTCTATGACATTTGGCGGATGTTTTTTCGGCCGCGCGCGACGCTTAGTCGGGCCCGGTTTCGCAAGCGCGCGAAATCGCGTAGGCTTGCCTGCCGCCATGTTCTCCCCGACCTTATCACTCGCGCCGCTGCGCTGATCGCCCGCTACCGTGAGGCTGTCTCATGGCGGCGACGGCGGAATCCTGCACCGGGGGCCTTATTGCCGGCCTGCTGACGGAAATTCCAGGGTCGTCGAGACATGCTCGAGCGCGGCTTCGTCGTCTATTCGAACGCGGCCAAGCAGGAGCTGCTCGGCGTTGCTGCTGAGACGCTCGTGAACCACGGCGCGGTGAGCGAGCAAACGGCGGTCGCGATGGCGGAGGGCGCGCTGCGCGCTTCGGCGCCGAGGTTGCCGTCAGCGTAACCGGGATCGCGGGACCGGACGGTGGGACCGACGGCAAAGCCCGTCGGCCTTGTCCATTTCGCCTGCGCCCGGCGAGGGCAAGCCGACTGTCGCCCGGGAGGAGCGGTTGGCGCCATCGGCCGCGGGGAAGTGCGGCTGGCGTCGAGTCAGGGTCGGCCTCGATCTGCTTGAGGCGGCAATCGGGCTTTAGCCACGCGGCCGTTGACCGCGGCGGCCAAGTCCAGGGCGTGTCGACCGACGCCTGTTTCTCGACAGGCTACCAACTCGGATTGGTGACGCCGGAGATCGACGCAGCCCGAAGACAGAGATCCGACGCAGGAAAACTCCGATCACTTCGCCTGGGCGCCAGCGGTCGCTGCGACGTCGACTTCATCTGGAAGCGGCGGCAGCAGCGGCTCGACGATATGATAGAGGATGTAGTTTCTGGCGCGCCCCAGCCCCGTGGTCGGCAAGGTCCTGGCAAAGCGAGCGGTCTTTGGCGCGACGCAGGTTGGGGTCATCACCACGCCATAGGTCAGAACGCTGTCCACAGCCGGAAGACCTTCGTGCTCGACGACACTTTTATCGACCGTGGTCGTCCCGTCCGATTTTGCGCCGTCGCCGGCCCCGCCGAACGTCGCCCCCGCGTCGCCCGCCACCTTGTGGCTAGCGGTCTGGTCCGTTTCGATCTCGGCCCGAGCCCTTAGGATTTTTTGCCCCTGACAAACGTAGCCATCGGAATTGAGAAGCTGCATGGCGATCTGATTGCATTGGGGCTTGCTCATCAGCTTGGCGTAGATCAGCCCGTTGTCGCCGAGCGTAATCTCGTCGAGCAGGATATCCGTCAGGGAGAAATGCACGGTCTGGCTGAAACCGCTATTAACGCCGCTCTTGATCATCGGCTGGAGGGCGACATCAAATTCGCCACGAAGCTGCCACTCTGCTTCAGGCTCTGCTCGATCTGGGGGCTTGGGGATTTGTTCATGTAGCCGCCGACGTCGGTTTTGTCGGCGTTGCAGATTGCGGTAAATTGCCTAGGTCCGGGCTCACGTAGTAGAGCGACCCCACCCCGACGAGTGTCGAGGGAGGCTGAATCGGGAGGAAGCCGAAGCCGCGCAGCTTCTCGCCCAGAGGGTCTTTCGAGGGACCGGCGAGAAGTATTCGCCAAAGGGACAATAACGCGGCGGCCAACACGGCCACAGAGACGACGATCGCCTTTCGCATCGCGAGCTCCAATAATTCCAATCGCTCAGACAGAAATACTCAACGGGGACAACAAGCGCCGCCACAGGCCGCGTAGCCGGCGGACACCCCCAGGCGACTTCGCAAGACGAAGCGGCTGCCAAGGAGCGCAAGCATTGCGAACACTCGGAAAATCGTCATCTCATCCTCCTCTGAAGATCACATCCAAGTCAGCCAAATACCGTTCGCGGCGGCTGGCCGTCTGTGACCCCGGTCACAGAGAAAGATAGTATTTAACCCTATTTCGACGGCCTCATCTCGCTGAATGGAACGACCACGTCGCCTGCGCCGTTAACTATGGCTGGGCGCCGTTTTGGAGATGAATAAAGATGAATGCTCCCGCCAGGACTCTTTTGGTTCTTCTTCTTGGCTCCGGGTTCGCTGGGACCGGCGCTCGCCGCAATGGACTCCGTTCAAAGCACCACGGAGGCCCAAGGCCCGCATCTGAGCCAGAAGCTTCACGATGACCTGACCAAGGCTGGGTTTACCGACATCAGCATCATGCCAACAGTCCCTGCTGGTCCGCGCCAAGGACTTCACAGGGCAATTCCGTCGATGATGCTGATCAATGCGGATTTGTAACGGAAGTTACCAGAAATCGGAGGAACGGAGCCAAGCCCGAAGGAAGCGCCATCGCCGGCGCTATCAAAGGCGAAGCCGAATAGTCCAGTCCCCGCGCCCGAAGCAATAAACCAGACCGCGGGCGAGGGATCAGGTCCGCCCGTAAACCGCGTCGGCGCGCTGTTCGAAAGCGCTCGCGAATTTGCGGAAGGCGGCGTCGAACATTGAGCCCATGAGCATGCCGAGGGTCCGGCTTTTGAATTCGTAGTCGATGAAGAAGCCGACCCGCGAGCCGTCGCCTTCAGCTTCGTCCTTGAAGCTCCAGATGTTCTCGAGCCGGCTGAAGGGACCGTCGATATATTCCACCCTGATTTTCAGGTTGGGCTTGTCGAGCGCGACCCGGCTCGTGAAGGTTTCGCGGATGAGTTTGTAGCCGACGGTCATGTCGGCGACGAGCGTCTCGCGTCCCTCCCCCTCCGGCCTGCGGCTGCGCACCCTCAGCGCCTTGCATAGCGGAACGAATTCCGGATAGCGCTCGATGTCGGCGACGAGATCGAACATCTGAACGGCGTTGTGGCGAACGCGGCGCTCGTCGCGGAACACGGGCAAAGGCTTGGGGACCTCCTGCGCTCCGCGTCGGGCCAGTCGTTACGGCTTGGGCGCCGGCGTGGAAGGCGCCGCAGGCGCTGGCGCGGGGGAGCGGCAGGCGCTGGCGTTGAAGGCGCCGTGGTCGACCCGCCCTCCATCTGCTTCAGCTGATCGAGAATGTTGCCGGGCGAAATGGGCGTGGGCGCCGTCTGGCCAGCCGGAGCAGGTCCGCCCCAGGATCGAATGGGGCGCGCGGCTCCAGCTCGAGATGATCGACATCAGGAGCGCCGTGGCGAAGAACAAGGCGCCGAGGACGGCGGTCGCCCGCGAGAGCGCGTTCGCCTGGCCGCGCCCGGTCATGAAACTGCCGGTCCCCCCGCCCGCCCCGAGCGCCCCGCCCTCGGAGCGTTGCAAGAGGACGACCGCGATGAGCGCGACGACGATCAGGATGTGAATGACGATCAGAACGGATTGCATGAAGGTCTCAAGCGGCCGGAGCGCACGGCCGCGGGGCCGCCGTCCTGGAAAGATGGCGCGCTCCTAACATGGCGCAAGGGGGGCGTCCATCGGGAGGGACGGGAAGGCGGTTCTCAGCGATAGGCGGCGGCGATGGCCAAAAATTCCGACGCTTTCAGGCTCGCGCCCCCGACGAGCGCGCCGTCGACATTGTCGAGGGTCAGAAGCTCGCCGCAATTGCTGGGCTTGACCGAGCCCCCGTAGAGAAGACGGGTTTTGGCGCCGAGGGGGCCGTAGATGTCGGCAAGCAGCGCCCTGACGCCGTTGTGCACGACGGCGATGTCCATCCGGGTCGGCGTGACGCCGGTGCCGATCGCCCATATCGGCTCGTAGGCGACCACGACGGCGTCGCCGCTCGCTTCGGGGGGCAGCGACCCCTTCACTTGCCGAAGGACGACGGCCGCCTGCTGCCCCGCCTCCCGCTCGGCCTGCGTCTCGCCCACGCACACAATGGGCGTCAGACCGGCCTTCAGCGCCGCTTCCGCCTTGGCGCGGACAAGCTCGTCGGTCTCGTGATGATAAGTTGCGACGCTCGGAATGGCCGACGATGACGTAAGCCGCACCGGCATCCTTGAGCATCGCCGCCGAAATGTCGCCGGTGAAAGCGCCGCTGACATGGGTGTAGCAATCCTGCCCGCCGAGGCTGAGGTCGGAGCTCCCGATCCTCAAGGCGGCCTGCGCGATCAGCGTCGCGGGCGGGCAGACGAGCAGTTCGGCCTGGCCGGATTCCCCCGCGTCCACCGCCTTCCGTAAAGCGTCGATCTCCGCCAGGGAGCCGGAAAGGCCGTTCATCTTCCAATTGCCGGCGACGAGCGGCCGCACGCCAGGGGTCATTCAGCTCTCTCCGCGAGCGTGTCGTCGGCGGGGTTGTTATCATTGCCTCCCGCGCGTGCAAAGCCGCCGCTCCACCTATGCAAATCGTGCAAGCGCCGCTATAGGGCGCGCCATAGATGGGCCAACGCCCCGCAAGAGCGACGGAAGGCGGATTGAGGCGAAATGCTCGAATCGATGCGCAAGGCGTCTCAGGGCGTCGTCGGCAAGGCGATCATGACGGTCGTCATGGGGCTCATCATCGTGAGCTTCGTGATCTGGGGCGTGGGCGACATGCTGCGCGGCTTCAGCCCGTCGACGGTCGCGTCGGTTGGCGGCGCGAAAATCTCGGCCCAGGATTATCATGTCGCCTACGATCGGGCGATCCAGCAATATCAGCGCCGGCTCAAGCGCCCGTTCACCAACGAAGAGGCGCGGCAGATCGGCCTCGACCGCAGCGTGCTGCAGCAATTGCTGAGCGAAGCGGCGGTCGACGACGAGGCGAGCAAGCTCGGCCTTGGCATTTCCGACGACGCGTTGCGCGAGGTCATCACCTCGAACCCGAGCTTCCGCGACAAGTCCGGCGCATTCGATCCCGCCCGCCTCGCCGAGGCCCTGCGCAACATGGATATGAACGAGGCGGCTTCATCGCGGAACTGCGCAAGCAGGTCTTGAGGCAGTTCATCGTCGGCGCGCTGGCGACCGGGATCACGGCGCCCAAGGCGGAGGTTGCGGCGGAGGCCGATTATCAGGGCCAGACCCGCGTCGGCCGACTATTTCCTCCTGCCGGCTTCGGCGGCGGGCGACATTCCCGCGCCCTCCGAGGAGGCGCTGAAGACCTTCTACAACGATCGCAAGTCGAGCTATCGCGCGCCCGAATACCGGGAGATCGCCGTTCTCGCGCTCGAGCCGGACACGATCGCCAATCCCGCCGAGGTGACCGACGCCGACGCCGAGGCCGCCTATCAGAAGATCGCCGGAAAGGATCCGCAGTTCGGCGCGCCGGAGAAGCGCGACCTGCAGCAGATCCTGTTCCCCAATGATGCCGACGCCGCCGCGGCCGAGGCCAAGCTCAAGGCCGGCGCGAGTTTCGACGACCTCGTCAAGGACCGGGGCCTCAAGCCTGAGGACACCGACATCGGCGAGACGACCAAGGACGCCATGCTCGACAAGGACGAGGCCAACGCCGTCTTCGCCTTGCCGCAAGGGGGCGTCAGCGGCGTTCTGAAGAGCCAGTTCGGTCCGGTGATCGTTCGCGTCAAGGGCATCACGCCGTCCACGGTCAAGCCCTACGCGGAGGTCGCGGACGCCGTGAAGAAGCAAGTCTCCGCCTCCCGCGCCGGCGACAAGATCCAGGCCCTGCACGACAAGATCGAGGACGCGCGGGTCTCCGGCAAATCCATTCTCGAAGCCGCGAAGGCCGTGGGCTCTGACCGGGCAATCGATCGCCGCGGTCGACGCCGCGGGCCGCGACCCCAAAGGCGCGCCGGTCACCCTGCCGGACGAGGCCGAACTGCTTGCGCGCCGCCTTCGCCTCCGACGTCGGGCTGGACGAGGCGGCGCTCAACACCAAGGACGGCGGCTTCGTCTGGTTCGAGGTCACCAAGATCGATCCGGCGCACGATCTCACCTTCGACGAGGCGAAGCCCGAGGTCGAGAAGCAATGGCGCGCCGAGGAGGTCGACAAGGCGCTCGCCGGCAAGGCGGACGATCTCGTCAAGCAGATCAGCGCCGGGGGCGCGATCGCGGACGTCGGCGAAGAGCGCGGGCGCGGAGGTGAAGACCGCGACGGACAGTCCATCGCGCCGAGCAGGGGAGCCTGCCGGAATTGGTCGTGGCCGCCATCTTCCGCCAGCCTGCCGACGGCGCGGGCTCCGCGGCGACGCCCGACGGGCGCGTGGTGTTCAAGATCACCGCCGACCGGACGCCGCCGGTCGATTTCGCCGACGCGCGGGTGAAGGCCATGGCCTCGGAGCTCGAGAGGGCGACCCGCGAGAGCCTGCTCGATCAATATGTCGCGGCGCTGCGAAAGGCGCTCGGCGTCTCCGTCCACCAGGACGTCCTCCAATCGGCGGAGGGCAGTTGAGCACGCATGACACCCTGCCCGATTACGAAGCCTTCGCGCGCGCCTATCTCGCGGGCGAAGCCGAGGTCGCGGTCACGACGCTGGTCGCCGATCTCGAGACGCCTGTCTCGGCCTATCTCAAGCTCGCGCGCGGCCGTGCGGGCAATATGTTCCTGCTCGAATCGGTCGAGGGCGGCGCGCAGCGCGGCCGCTATTCGATGATCGGCCTCGATCCCGACCTCATCTTCCGCTCGAGCGGCGATCACGCCGAGATCAACCGCCGAGCGCTCAGCGATCCCGGACGCCTTCGTCCCCTGCCCCGGCGATCCGCTCGAGGCGCTGCGAGCGACTGCTCGCCGAATCGCGCATCGCAATGCCGCCCGGCCTGCCGCCGATGTCGGCGGGGATATTCGGCTATCTCGGCTACGACATGGTGCGGCGCATGGAGCGCCTCGCGCCGGCCAAGCCCGATCCGATCGGCGTGCCCGAAGCGCTGCTTATCCGCCCGACCGTCATGGTCGTGTTCGACGGCGCGCGCGACGAGATGTCGATCGTAACGCCGGTCCGCCCGGCGGCCGGAGTTTCGGCTCGCGCCGCTTACGAGAGCGCCATGGCGCGGCTCGACGCGGTGGTCGACGCGCTCGAATCGCCGCTCGATCACGCGGCGTCCATGGCCGTCGATCCGCTCGTCACAGGCGGGCGAGGCGCGGTCGAACACGACCGAGGACGAATATCTAGGCGATGGTCGCGCGGGCGAAGGACTATATCGCCGCCGGCGACGCCTTCCAGATCGTGCTGTCGCAGCGCTTCACGAGCCGCTTCGACCTGCCGGCCTTCGCGCTCTATCGGGCGCTGCAGGCGGGTCAATCCGTCGCCCTATCTCTGCTTCCTCGATTTCGGCGGCTTCCAGATCGTCTGCTCGAGCCCCGAAATCCTGGTGCGCGTGCGCGACGGCAAGGTGGTGATCCGCCCGATCGCCGGCACACGCCCGCGGGGAAAAAGCCCGACCGAGGACGAAGCGCTGGCGGCCGAGCTTCTGGCCGATCCGAAGGAGCGCGCCGAGCATCTCATGCTGCTCGATCTCGGCCGCAACGACGTCGGCCGCGTCGCCAAGATCGGCACGGTCAAGGTGACCGACAGCTTCTTCATCGAGCGCTACAGCCACGTGATGCACATCGTCTCCAACGTCGAGGGCGAGTTGCGCGACGGCGTCGATGCGGTCGCCGCGCTCGCCGCCGGCTTCCCCGCCGGCACCGTCTCCGGCGCGCCGAAAGTCCGCGCGATGCAGATCATCGACGAACTCGAAAAGGACAAGCGCGGCATCTACGCCGGCTGCATCGGCTATTTCGGCGCCGGCGGCGAGATGGACACCTGCATCGTGCTGCGCGCCTCGGTGGTGAAGGACGGCCTCATGCACGTTCAGGCCGGCGCCGGCATCGTCTACGATTCCTCTCCCATCGCCGAGCAGAACGAATGCACCGCCAAGGCGCGCGCCCTGTTCCGCGCCGCGGAGGAAGCGGTCCGGTTCGCGGTTCGGGGCAAGCGCGGCCAGTAGCGGGATCGAACGCATCGTTCGCCTGAGGGCAGTCAGATAAGCCCGTGAGCTCGCGGGCCAGTGGAGGGTCCGTCCGAGCGTGGCGCCTCAGTTCCTTCAGTTCGCGCCATAATGCTTTCAGTGCGTTACAGCCTTTTAGTCCGCGCTCGTGGCGGAGGGTTCTCACTCAATAAACACTATTACATGTGATTGTCTCGCCCATCCAAAAGCAAAATCCTCTAACTGGGACCATCAAGCAGCATCGCACCGCACACCCGATGACGTTCCCTCGTCTGCAGGACCCGTTCCGGCACAGTTCTCTGGGCGACCGCGCTCGCGGCGGCGGTGGGCGCGGCTTATGCCGAGAGACGCCTCCTGCAGGGAGGCGGGCCGGCGCTCGCTGTCTCCAGCTTGGCGCGCGGCGCGCTGACCGGCGCATTGATCGGCAGGCATTCTGACGTCATTCGATGCGTTCGTGCTGAACGGGCCGATCGGCGCGCCGCTTCGCCGGACGCCCTTTGCGGTGCATGTCGCGATCAAGACCGTCATCTACCTCGGCGTCATCCTGTTCGGTCTCAAATTCGGCAGCTCTCTCTTTCCGGCGCCCGATGAAAACGGCATCGAGAGCGGCGACGTGCTGTTCTCGCTCGCGGCGGCGTTCGTGTTCGTCTTCATCCTCGATGTGAACAGCCTGCTTGGCCAGAACGTGCTGCATCAACTTCATCACCGGCCGCTATTATGCGCCGCGTGTCGAATCGCGGGTGTTCCTGCTCATCGACATGGAGGGCTCGACGGGACTCGCCGAGCGGCTCGGTCCCCTCGCCTTCCATCGCCTGGTCAGGCGCTTCATCGACGACCTCACGCAGCCGATCGTCGCGGCGCGGGGCGAAATCCATCGCTATATCGGCGATGAGCTGATCGCGACCTGGAAGCTCGAGGAGGGAATCGCCGACGGCCGCTGCGTCGCGGCCTGTTTCGCCGCCATCGACCAACTGGCGAGACGCGCCCCCGACTACCGAGCGCGAGTTCGGCGCACGCCGTCACGGTAAGAGCCGGGCTTCATTGCGGACCGGTGGTGACCGGCGAGATGGGCTCGGTCAAGCGGGAGATCGTTTTTCTCGGCGACACCGTCAACACCGCGGCGCGCATTCAGGACCTTTGCCGGCAGACCGGCGATCGCGTGCTCGCCTCGGCCGACCTGATCGATCGCCTCGAACTGCCGGCGGGAATCGCCAAACGCTCGCTTGGCGATCTCAGATTGCGCGGCAAGGGCGCCGACCTCGCGCTCTATGCGCTGACGAAGACGCCGCATGCGCGCCGGCCGCTCCCGCGCCCGAGACGACGAGATCGCGCCGGAGGAAACGCCGGCCGCGCTGTCGTGACCAGGATTCTCAGCGACTTCAGCATCGCCAAAGGACGGCTTGTCATCAGAGATTTGTCGCAATTGATCGCTCAGCGCTATATGTTGAGGCGAGAGTGAGTAAGCATGCCGTCGCGGAACACGCTGATTTGGGTCGGAGCAGCCGCTTTGGCGGTCGTGGCCGCCGGAGCGGGCGCGGTGGTGTGGACCCATCCGGATTTCCTCGAGCCCAATCCCGCTGACCTCGCGGTGGCGCGCGCCCCTGCCGAGTCTCAAGCCTCCAGCGTCCCTCCTCCGCCCGTCCCCGCAACGCCGCCGGCCGCGAGCCGCTCCGGCTCCCGCTGACAAGCCACCGACCCAAACCGCGGCCCTCGAGCCGGCCTTCGACATCGTGAACGTCGATCCCTCGGGCGAGGCGGTCATCGCCGGCCGCGCGGCGCCGAACGAGAAAGTCGAACTGCGCGACGCCGGCAAGACCGTGGCCGAGGCGACCGCTGACGCTTCGGGCCAGTTTGTCATCATCCCGCCGGCGCTCGCGCCGGGCGATCACAGCTCTCCTTGGCCGCGAACGGCGATAAGGGGCAGCCGGCGGTATCAAGCACGGTCGCGGTCTCGGTCCCCGCGCAACAAGCCAAGACGGCCGTCGCGGCCGGACCGCCCGAAGCGAAACCCGCCGTGTCGGCCGCTATCCCGGCGAACCCCAAGGCCGAACCCTCCGCGTTGGGGATGCGGACGCTTGGCGACGCCAGCGCCCGCCAGCGGCGCCCGCGTTGCGATCCAGTCCGTCGAGGCCGACGCCCCCGGCGGCCTTGTCGCCAAAGGCTCGGCCGAGCCCAACACCACCCTTCGTCTCTATCTCAATCAGGCGGATGTCGCCGAGGCCAAGACGCAATCCGACGGCCGATGGTCTTTGACGATCAAAGGCGGGATGAGTTCCGGCAGCTATGTCATCCAGGCCGACGAGATCAATCCGAGCGGCGCGACGGTCGTTGCGAGCGCCAACACCCCGTTCGACTACCCTGATATGCCCGGCTGCGCCGGCTTTGCAGGCCGCCGCCGACGCCGCGAGCGCCGAGCCGTCGTCCGCGCCCTCGCCCGCCGACCCGGTGATCCCATCGGTTCAAACGAAGCGCGTCGCGACCGGCCATACGCTGTGGGCGCTGAGCAAGAGCTATTACGGCGACCCGACGCGCTATCCGGCGATCGTCGAAGCGAACCGGGCGCAAATTCACAATCCCAATGTCATCTTTCCCGGCCAGGTGTTCGTCGTCCCGAAGTCGGACCCCAAACTCTAGTCGGCGCGATGCCCCAAGACCGTCGCGACGAGACGCTTCCCGAGCTTCGCCACAGAACATTCGATGACGCTCTTGGTCGTCGCATCGTCGACACGCACATCTGGGCGGTGCGCGAGGGATTGCGCGGCGCCGACGCCTACCACCTGTTTGACGGCTATTGCCAGCGCCTGGTGATCGACGGAATCCCGCTGTGGCGGGCGCATGCGGCGATGGAGACGCTGCATCCGCAATGGAATGGCTATGGCTACACCTGGCGGCGCGATCTCAACGCCATTGCAGCCGGAGAATTACCCCCACAGCGACCAGTATGACCAGAGCTTTGTCGCGAGCCCCTTCTACGCTCTCATGCAGCGCGCCCGCGCCGGCGAGGGTACGCCTGAGATGCGCCGGCGCATCGACGCGGGTCCGGAGGAGCGCGACTTTCCGGTCCTGGAGGAGTTCTACGCGCAAGGCGCCACGGACTATCTCGCGCAACTCTTTGTTTACGGCGAGACGGGCGACCGCTCGCAGGGAACAGGCATCGCCTATTCCTTCACGACAGACCGCAAGAGCGGATTCAGCGACGACGACGTGACGCTCGTGCAGGCGACCCTGCCCGCTTTGTCGCTGGCGATGAAGGCCCATGCCGGCCATGTCATCGCCTCTGGCCTGCTTGGCGCCTATCTCGGAGAAGACGCCGGCCGGCGTGTCCACGCCGGCTCGATCCTGCGCGGCTCTGTCGACAATCTGCGCGCGGTGATCTGGTACGCGGACATTCGCGGCTTCACCGCCCTCAGCGACTGCGGCGCCGGGCCCGGTCGTCGTCGAACTGCTCAACGATGTGTTCGAGATCCTGACCGCTTCGCTGCGCGAGCGCGGCGGCCAGGTGCTCAAGTTCATCGGCGACGCCATGCTCGCCATCTTCCCGTTCGAAGGCGCGGATCGGGCGGAGACGTGCCGCCGCGCGCTCGACGCCGCGACCGAGGCGATGCGCAACATCGAGGCGCTCTGTGGCGACACGCACTGCTGCCGGCAGCCCCGGCCGCCCCGGTCGATCTCGCGCTCCATCTTGGCGACGCGCTCTACGGCAATGTCGGGCGCGATCGACCGGCTCGATTTCACGGTCATCGGTCCGGCCGTCAACGAGGCGGCGCGCATCGAGGCGCTTTGCCAGCCGCTGGGCCGGCGCGGTGCTGGTTTCCGCCGAGTTTGTGGCAGGAATGAAGGCGCCCGATAGCCGGCTCAAGTCGCTAGGCCGCCACGCTTTGCGCGGCGTCAAGGAGCAGAAGGAAATCTTCGCGCTGGACCTGGGCGAACAGGCCGAGCGGGTAACGACCGGCGCGACGGAGACGTCTCACCTTATCGGCGGCGCGTATTGCAGGCCGCCCTTGTTCCAGAGCGCGTTCAGGCCGCGGCGGATCTTGATCGGCGAGCCCTTGCCGACGTTGCGCTCGAAGATCTCGCCGTAATTGCCGACCGCCTTGATGATGCGATAGGCCCAGTCGTTGGTGAGGCCGAGGCCCTTGCCGAAATCGCCCTCGACGCCGAGCAGGCGACGGATCGCCGGATTGTCGGATTTGAGCTTCTCGTCGACGTTCGCCTGGGTCACGCCAAGTTCCTCGGCGGTGATCAGCGCGTAGTGGGTCCATTGCACGATCTGGAACCACTCGACGTCGTCCTTGCGCACCGAGGGGCCGAGCGGCTCCTTGGAGATGATTTCCGGCAGCACGATATGGTCGTCCGGATTGGACATCTTGAGCCGCTCGGAATAGAGGCCCGAGGCGTCGGTCGTGTAGGCGTCGCAGCGGCCGGAATCATAGGCCTTGGTCGCCTCCTCGTCGGTTGCGAACACGACCGGCTCGAACTTCATGTTGTTGGCGCGGAAATAGTCGGCGAGGTTGAGCTCGGTCGTCGTGCCCTGCTGGACGCAGATCGACGCGCCGTCGAGCTTGAGCGCCGAATTCGACGCCGAGCTTCTTGCGCACCATGAACCCCTGTCCGTCGTAGAAATTGATCCCCGGTGAAGAACATGCCGCCGGTCTGGCGCGACAGCGTCCAGGTGGTGTTGCGGATCAGGACGTCGATCTCGCCCGAAGCGAGGATGGTCGGCCGGTCCTTGGCGTTGATCGGCAATGAATTTGACCTTGTTCGGATCGTTGAAGATCGCGGCGGCGATCGCCCGGCATTCGTCGATGTCGAGGCCCTTGTACGCGCCCTGGTCGTCCGGCAGGCCGAAGCCGGCGAGACCGGGATTGGAGCCGCAGATCAATTGGCCCGCGCGCCTTGACCTGATCGAGCGTGCCGGCGTTGGCGGAAAGGGCGAACCCGGCGCCGAGCGCCGCGCCGGCGAGCCAAGCCACAAGCGATCGCATGACAACCTCCTCAAAAGCAGGTCGGGGCTCGCCGAGTACGATGACGAGACCATGCATAGTCGGAACCCGAGGCCGGAAGTCAATCGGCTGCCACGGGCCTGAGAAGCATGCTAGTCCAGCGGCCGAAACCGAGGTTAGGGCCCTTGCACGCCAATGGCAAAGCTGACTGAAGAAACGCGCGCGAAATTGGGGCGCCGCTCGCGCCTCGTGAATCTCGGCCGCGACGCCGAGTTCTCGCAAGGCTTCATCAACGTGCCGCCGTTTCGCGGCTCGACCGTGCTCTATCCCGATGTCGCGACGCTCAAGAGCCGGGCGCAGCGCTTCACCTATGGCACCCGGGGCACGCCGACGACGGAAGCCTTGTGCTCGGCCTGGACCGACCTCTCGGGCGCGGCGGGAACGGTGCTCGCGCCCTCGGGGCTCGCGGCCGTCGTCATTGCGCTGATGACCGCGCTCAGCGCCGGCGATCATCTCTTGATGACGGACTCGGCCTACGAACCGTCGCGGACCTTCGCCGAAAAGGCGCTGCGTCGCTTCGGGGTCGAGACGACCTACTATGATCCGACGATCGGCGCCGGGATAGAAGCGCTGATGCGCCCGAACACCAAAGCCGTGCTGACGGAATCGCCGGGCTCGCAGACACTCGAGATGCAGGACATTCCCGCCATCGCCGAGGTCGCGCATGCGCGCGGCGCCTGCGTCATCATGGACAACACCTGGGCGACGCCGCTTTTCTTTTCGCCGCACGCTCACGGCGTCGATCTGGCGATTGAGGCGGGAACGAAATATCTGTCCGGCCACGCGGATCTGCTGCTCGGCCTGGTCTCGGCAAACGAGGCCTGGTTCGAACGGCTTCACGACACAACCCACCTGATGGCCATTCCCGCCCGGCGCGGAGGATGTGTTTCTCGCGCTGCGCGGCCTGCGCACCATGGAGCTCAGGCTGCGCGAAGCGGAGCGCCAGGGACTGGCGCTCGCGCAATGGCTTGAGCAGCGGCCCGAGGTCTTGCGCGTCATCCATCCCGCCTTGCCCGATCATCCGGGCCACGCGCTTTGGAAGCGCGATTTTTCCGGCTCGTCGGGCCTGTTTTCGATCGTGCTGAAGCCTGCCTCCGACGCCGCGGTCGCCGCCATGCTCGACGGCCTCGAACTGTTCGGACTTGGCTATTCCTGGGGCGGCTATGAGAGCCTCGCGCTTCCCTTTCGACTGCGCACACGCCCGCACGGCGACGCGCTTCGCGCCCGGCGGCCCGACCGTGCGCTTCAGCGTCGGCCTCGAGGATATCGAGGACCTGAAGGCAGACCTCGACCGGGGCTTCGCGCGGCTGAGAGCGACGGCGTGAAACAATCCGAGGCCGCTTAAGATGACGCCACCCAGCTCTTCTGAGGTCTTTCGTCTCGACGCTGTCGAACTCGTGCGGCGGCTCAAGGCCCGCGAGCTCTCTTGCGTCGAGCTCATGGAAGCGACGCTCGACCGGATCGAGGCGCTGAACCCGACCTTCAACGCGATTGTCGCGCAACGCTCTCGCGAGGAATGTCTGGCCGAGGCGCGCGCCAAGGATTCTGCGCCCGCTGACGGCGCCTTGTTCGGACTGCCGCTCGCGGTCAAGGATCTCGCGGCGGTGAAGGGCATCCCGATGACGATGGGCTCGCCGCTGCTCAAGCGTTTCGTGCCGAACGAGGATTCGATCTTCGTCGAGCGGCTTCGGGCGGCCGGCGCCATCATCATCGGCAAGACCAACACCCCCGAATTCGGCCTCGGCTCGCAGACCTTCAATCCGGTCTATGGCGCAACCCGCAACGCCTACGATCCGGCCCTCACCGCGGGCGGCTCGAGCGGCGGCGCGGCGGTCGCGCTTGCACTGAGAATGCTCGCGCTCTCCGACGGCTCCGATTACGGCGGCAGCCTGCGCAACCCCGCTGGGTGGAACGGCGTCTATGGATTGCGTCCCTCAATCGGGCGGGTTCCTAACGACGGCCGCGAAATCTGGCTGCCTACGATGACGGTCAACGGACCGATGGCGCGCAACCCTGCGGACCTCGCTCTCCTGCTCTCGGTCATGGCGGGCTACGATCCGCGCGAGCCGCTCTCCCTCGCCGGCGACGGACACGAATTCGCTGCGCCCATCAGCGCGCCGAAGAAGGGCCTGCGCATCGCCTGGGGCGCGAACTGGAAAGGCGCGCTCCCTTGCGAGGAGGGCGTGCTCGCGGTCTGCGAGCAGGCGCTCAAAGTGTTCGAGCGTCTGGGTTGCGTCGTCGAGCCTGCGGTCCCTGACTTTTCGTTCGACGAATTGTGGGACGCCTTCGTCCGCCTGCGCCACTGGCAGGCGAGCGCGAACCTCCTGCCCTTCTGGAACGATCCGGCGAAGCGCACGCTGCTCAAGCCCGAAGCGCAGTGGGAAGTCGAGAACGGCGCGAAGCTATCGGCCTTCGACATTTCGGCCGCATCGTCGGTGCGCACCCGCTGGACTTCACACGATGCAGCGCTTCCTCGGGCAATACGACCTTCTCGTCCTCCCGACCGCGCAGGTCTTTCCGTTTCCGGTCGAAACCCACTGGCCGGCGACGATCGCGGGGCGCACGATGGCGACCTATCACGAATGGATGAAATGCGTGGTTCCGGCGACGATGATGGGAGGCCCGACGCTCGCCGCGCCGGCCGGCTTCGACCCGCGCGGATTGCCGATGGGCATTCAGATCATCGGCCGCAATCGCGCCGAGCTTGACTGCCTGAGCCTCGCCGCCGCCTATCACGAGGCGGCGATGCCCGATCTCAACGAAAGCCGCTTCAGCGCCTGAACCGCGGAAGGCCAACCTCGATCTAAGCGAGGCACGAACACCGAGCCTTACGAGCCACTGCGCCGCGCACCCGTAAGCATAGCGAGGCATGCGTCGGCGATGGCGTTCGGCGCCTGAAGCGGCGACAGGTGTCCAATCCCTTCCAGCAGGCGGAACTTGGCTTGAGGAAGGAAGCGAGCAAAGACCTCGCGTAAGGGTCCTTCGTGTTCCACCTGATCGCGGTCACCGATGACCACGATTGTCGGCGTCGTCACGCCGGCCATTCCCGCGCTGACATCCTCGATCATTCCGCGCTCGGTCCAGGCTCGCTTCGCCTCAGGCGCGCCCCGAAGCGTGTCCTCGACCACTTGCTCGCGCAGTTCGTCCGGCAAAGGCGCGCTAGCGAGCACGGAGAGCGCCTGGAGCACGCCTTCGCGCGAGCCGTAGGAGGCGAGCATAGCCACGCGTTGCTCTTCAGGCACGGGCATCGGCGTCGGCGGGGCGGGCGCGACGAGCACGAGCCCCATAAGGCCCGCCGGCTGGCGGCCAGCGACAATCTGCGCCACTTTGCCGCCCATGGAGTGGCCAACCAGATATGAAGCGGCTCAATCCGAGTTTCCGCGTGACCGCCTCGACGTCGTCCGCCATCGCCGCGAGGTCGTACCGGCCATCCGTTGCGATCGATTGACCCCAGCCGCGCTGGTCGAGGGCGACGGACCGCGCCTGTCCTGCCAACTGCTCGATGACGGCGCGCCAAGTTCGTGACGAACCGCCCCAATAGTGCAAAAAGACGAGCGCCGGCTCCCCGGCGCCGTTCTCTGTGACGTGGATCCTCGCGCCGTTCGTTTCGATGATGGCTTGTGACAATGGGACGACCTTCAATCTGAATTGCAGTTTGGATGCGATTGCGCAGCGGCTGGCAAAGCTGCCTTGTCAGCGTATTCGCAGTGTGAACAAACTCGAAGCAGGCGACATCGGCATGCGTAACTTCCTCATCGATACCGACACCGCCTCCGACGACGCGGTTGCGATCATCATGGCGTTGGCCTATCCGGATGTGCGAGTCTCGGACTACCACCGTCGCCGGCAACGTCGGCCTCAAGCAGGCAACGCAAAACGCGCTCTAACGGCCGAGGTCTGCAACTCCGATGTTCCCGTTTTCGCCGGCGCGGACGAGCCGCTGACCCGCGCGCACGACCACGCGCATTGGTTTCATGGCAAGGACGGCATGGGCGATCGCGGCTTTCCAAAGCCAAAGCGCAGGCCCGAAAGCGAGCTCCCGTCGACGCTATCCTCCGGCTCTCGCACGGGGCGCCCGGCCTCACCCTGGTGACCCTCGGCCCGCTCACCAATATAGCGCTCGCCCTTAAACGCGATCCCAAGCTCGCCGACCGGATCGGCCGCTGCGTGGTGATGGGCGGCGCGCCCTGCTGCGAGGGCAATGTGACGCCGGCGGCGGAATACAACATTTGGGTCGATCCCGAAGCGGCGCGCGAGTTTTCCGCTCGAAGCTCAACATCGAAATGGTCGGCTGGCACGTCTCGCGCGGCGCCGTCGGTTTTGAGCAGGACGAAATCGCCGGCGATCGAGGCGCTTGGCACGCCATCTCGGGCATTGGGGATGAAACTACCAGCGTGCTGCTCGAAGCCGCGCACTTCGAGCCCACCAATATCCGCATGACCAGCCGCCGGTTGGGCGTGAGTTCGGATTCATCGTATCGTTTTGAGCGTGGCCTCGATCCCAACGAAACATTGGAAGCGGCGCGTGATCGAGCGACGGCGCTGCTGTTTTCCGATGCGGGCGCGCAGTCGGCCGGTCCGGTGACGGATGTGTATCCGAAGCACTTGAAGCGCGCAGTGTTTTCGCTGCCAGCCGATCGCGTCAGCAGCTATCTGGGCATTCCGGTGACACGGGAACAGGTGCAGGCGAGCCTCTCGAAACTGGGCTATGAAGTCTCCGATAATTTGAAGCGCATTCACGTGCCGACGCGGCGCGTCGATCCGATCGATCCGGTAGTGCTGATAGAAGACGTCGCGCGCGTGATTGGTTACGAGGCGATTCCGGCGTTGCCAAGCCCGGAGACGCCGAACGCGAGCGCGTACTCCACTGATGTTCGGACGCAACGAGGATTGCGGCTTGCGCTGCGTCTATCACGGCTGGAAGTTCGAGGTGACCGGAGCGTCGCGGACATGCCGGCCGAGCCGGCCGGCAGCCGTCTCAAGGAGCGCGTCAGGATCAAGGCCTATCCCTGCGAAGAGCGCAACGGCATGGTCTGGACCTACATGGGCCCGGATAGGCCAACCGCCGCCGCTGCCGGCCCTGGAATGGAACATGGTGCCGCACGAACAGGTCTACATTTCCATGCGCGTGCAGGAGTGCAACTGGCTGCAGGCGGTCGAAGGCGAGATCGATTCCGCCCACGCGCCGATCCTGCATGGCCGGCTCGATGCCAAGGCGCGACCAGCGCATGGATCCAGAAGCGCGATCTGCGTCCGACCTTCGAATGCATCAAGCAGGATTTCGGCATGAGCATCGCCGCGCGGCGGAACTACGATGCGAACACGCTTACTGGCGGGTCAATCAGTTCCTGCTGCCGTTCTACACGCTGGTGCCGCCGCTATCGCCGTTCCCGGATCTCAGCGGCCATGCCTGGGTGCCGATGGATGACGAGAACACGCTCTGCATCATGTTCTCCTATCATCCCTCGCAGCCGCTATCGCCGAAGACCCGCAAGATCTTCGAGGAGGGTCATGACGGCCGCGAGAGCGGCCATGCCAGTCACAACTCGCTTGCGCCGCGCCCGGTGACGGTGCCCTATGCCGCGTATTGGACCAAATACACGCCGCAAAACGGATTCCAGTTCGACTATGGCGCGCAGGAGACCACCTGGTTCTCGGGCCTGCCCGGGCTGTGGGTGCAGGATGGCGCCTGCCAGAGCGGCGTGGCGCCGATCTTCGACCGCACCAAGGAAACGCTGTGCTCCAGCGATACCGGGATCGCGATGACCCGGCGCATGCTGCTCGAGGCGCTCGGCTCCTATCGCGACCATGGCGCCAAGCCGAAGGGCGTGACCGAGCCCGACATATTCATGGTGCGCGCGGTGTCGCTGCGATTGCCGCCGGAAGATGCCTGGGTCGATGCCGGCGCCGAATTCATGCGCGCCAAGCTCGGCGCCGATTTCGGTTACGACGTGTGAGCGTAGCTAGCTGACAGCCTGATCCAGGTCCGCGTCAAGCGGATCAGCTATGAAGCCGAAAACATCAACTCTACGAGTTGGTGAGTTTGGCCGGTGGCGACCTGCCGGCATTTACAGCCGGGTCGCACATCGACCTGCATCTGGCCAACGGGATGATCCGCAGCTATTCGCTAGTCAACGGCGAGGGCGAACGGCACCGATACGTCATTGCCGTCAACAACGACGCGGCCAGCCGCGGCGGTTCGAGACTCATCCATGAAGCCATGCGGGCGGGCGAGGTGATCATGGTCTCGCATCCCCGCAACAATTTTGCGCTGCACGAGGACGCCGAACATTCGGTCTTGATTGCAGGCGGCATCGGGATCACGCCTGTCCTGTCGATGATCCGCCGGCTGGAGGCGCTCGGCCGCTCCTGGGAGCTGTTTTATGCGGCGCGAACGCGGCCGGCCGCGGCGTTCCTCGATGAGCTGAATAGCCTGAGGCCCGACGTTCATTCCAAACTGCACATGACCTTCGACCAGGAGCCGGGTGCTCGCATGCTGGACCTGCGCGCGATCGTTGTGGCCGCGCGTCCCGATGCGCATCTTTATTGCTGTGGCCCCGTGCCGATGCTGGAGGCGTTCGAGGCTGCGACCGCGGATCGCCCGGCGAGCCACGTCCATGTCGAATACTTCAAGGCTAGCGAAAAGCCTGCGATCGAAGGCGGCTTCGAAGTGAAGCTTGCGCGAAGCAAGCAGACCATCGCGGTGCAGCCCGGGCAGACCATTCTCGATGCATTGCTGGCCGCCGGATTAACCGTGAATTACGCCTGCTCGGAAGGCGTCTGCGGCACCTGCGAGACGAAAGTCATCGAAGGGGTGCCGGACCATCGGGACCTGTTCCTGAGCAAAGAGGAGCAGGAGGCGAACAAGACCGATCATGGTCTGCTGTTCCGGTTCGAAATCGCCCACGCTCGTTCTGGATATCTAAAACAAGAAACCAACATTTCAGGGAAGAAACATGAAAAGCCTGCCTTATTTGTTCGGGATATCCCTTTCGCGGCAACTTTGTCGCATCGCCCGGCTTTGCCGAGTCGCGATCGATCAAGATCGGAGTGCTCAACGATGCCTCCGGTCCATACTCCGACAATGGCGGCGAGGGATCGGTCACGGCGGCCAAGATGGCGGCCGACGATTTCATGAAGAAGCATCCCGATTTCAAGGTCGAAATCGTCTCCGCCGACCACCAGAACAAGGCCGATATCGGCGCGGCCATCGCGCGGCCGCTGGATCGAGCAGGAACATGTCGACGCGGTCGCTGACGTACCGAACTCGGCCGTCGGTCTCGCGGTCAATGAAGTCGTTCGCGGGACGAAAGCGGCGCTGATCGCATCCAGCGCGGCGTCGTCCGATCTTACCGGAAAATATTGCTCGCCCAACACCATCCAGTGGACCTTCGATACCTGGGCGGCGTCGCATACCATCGGGGACTATCTCGTCCGCAACGGCGGCAAGAAATGGTACTTCATCGCCACCGACAATGCGCTGGGCAAGGCGATGGTGCGCGACGGCACGTCGGTGATCAAGCCTGCTGGCGGAGAGGTTGTCGGATCGGTCAATGTTCCCATCAACAATGCCGATTATGCCTCCTTCATATTGCAGGCGGATAGCTCCGGAGCGGGAGTGATCGCCTTCGCCACGGCCGGCGGCGACACGATCAATCTTATCAAGCAATCTTCCGAGTTCGGGCTCAAGCAAAAGGGCACCATCTTTGCGGCGCTGCTGACCACGACCAATGATGTGGAAGCGACCGGCCTGTCGGTCGCGCAGGGGCTGATTATCACGCAGCCGTTCTATTGGGACCTCAATGACGCCAGCCGCGCCTGGTCGGCGAAGTTCAGCGCGCGGCAGCATGAGCAATCGCCGACCGCGTTTCATGCCGGCGTCTATTCGTCCATCCGCGCCTATCTGAACGCAGCGCTGGCGGCAGGGACCAACGATGCGCAGGCGGTGATCCGGAAAATGAAGGAGGCGCCGATCGACGACGATCTGTTCGGCCCGGTCGTCATCCGCCCGGACGGACGCGGCATTCACAACATGTATATCCTGAAGGTGAAGGCGCCATCGGCGTCGCATGGCAAATGGGATCTGCTGGAGCAGGTCGGCGTGCTCACGGGAGCGGAAGCGTTCCGTCCTCTCAGCGAGGGTGGCTGCTCTCTGGCCGATCAGTCCAAGAACAATTGATCGGGAATTCCCGATCTCGCGAGAGCGAGCGATAGAAGGGTGGATTTTAAAATGCTGGATCGCCTTGAAGAGGATTTTCCCGAGCACGAGCCTCGTCCCGCCGATGCGCCCAAGGCGTTGCAGGGGATACGGGTGGTGGATTTCTCGCATTTCATCGCGGGCCCCTTTGCCACGATGATCATGGCCGATATGGGCGCGGACGTGATCAAGATCGAGGCGCCGGTGCGGGGCGACGATCTGCGGCACTATCCGCCGTTGCATCCCGAACTGAAGCACGGCGCGCCGTTTCTCTGGAACAACCGCAACAAGCGCAGCGTCGCGATCGACCTGAAATCGCCGGAAGGCTTGAAGGTGGCGCGCGAACTGATCGCGACCGCCGACGTGGTGGTCGAGAATTTCTCGACCGGCGTCATGCAGCGCCTCGGCATCGACTACGAAGCTGCCGCAAGCTGAGTCCGGAGATCATCTATTGCTCGGTGTCGGCCTATGGCCGCGAGGGTGCGTTCGCCGACCGGCTGGGTTTCGATCCGATCGCGCAGGTCGAAAGCGGCTTCGTTTCCATGAACGGCTATGCCGATCGCGAGGGCGTGCGCGCGCTGTCGCCGGTGATGGATATCAGCACCGCGATGATGGCTTGCAATGCGATCCTCGGCGCGCTGGTCGCGCGCGAACGAAGCGGCAAGGGACAAGCGGTCGAGGTCTCGCTGTTCGACAATGCCGTTCTGATGACGGGCTACGCGACCTTGCAACATCTCTTCAGCGGCGTGGAGACGCAGCGGCACGGCAATACCAGTCCCGACACATGCCCGTCCGGCGTATTCCAGGCGCAGGACAGCGCGTTCTACATCAATTGCGGCAACGACAAGATCTTCCAGCGTCTGATGTCGCAGGTGATCGGCCGGGCCGATCTCGCGTCGGTGCCGATCTACGCGACGGGCCCCGATCGTATTCGCCGGCGTGACGAGTTATTCGCGATCCTGGGCGAGGCGTTCGCGCAGCAACCCTGGTCGTATTGGCAGCCGCGCATGCGGGCGGCGGGCGTGCCGTGCGGGCAGGTTCGCACCGTCGGTGAAGCGATCAGGTCCCCGGAAGCAAGAGAGCGCAAGCTCGTCACGCGCATCCCCCATCCGACGGTAGGCTGGGTGCCGAATGTGCGGCTTCCCATTCGTTATTCGCGAACCCCGGTCGTCGATCCCGTTGCCGCGCCTTTTGTCGGCCAGCACACCGAGGAAGTGATGCGCGATGTCCTCGGTTACGACGATATCAGGTTGGCGGATTTGACCGAAGCAGGCGCCTTCGGTGAACAGCCGCAGCCGCGCGCGTCCGCCGGGGCCAGATCCTGATGGGCCAAGCGGGCAGAGATCGCACGCTGAGGGGACGGGTCGCCGTCATCGGGATCGGCGAGACCGACTACTATCGCCACGGCGCATCGCCCGACCCGGAGTTCAAGCTTGCGCTGAAGGCGATCCTCGCGGCTTGCGAGGATGCAGGCCTCGACCCGCGCGAAATCGACGGCTTTGCGTCTTACAGCGACGACCGCAGCGAGGCGTCGCGGCTGGCGGCGGCGCTCGGCACCCACAGGCTGCGCACCGCCACGATGCAGTGGGGCGGCGGCGGCGGAGGTTGTTGCGCGGCGGTTGCCAATGGCGCCGCTGCCATCGTCGCCGGCCTGGCGGACTGCGTGGTCGTGTTCCGTTCGCTGGACCAGGGCCAATATGGCCGCTTCGGCCAGACCACGGGGATCGATACGATCTCGGGCGAAAAGGCCTATCTGATGCCCTATGGCGTGCTTGCGCCGCCGCAACGCTTCGCGATGCGGGTGCAGCGCTTCATGCACGAGCATGGCGTCAAGCAAGAGGCCATGCGCGCGATCGCATTGGCGTCGTATCATCACGCGCAAGCCAACCCGCGCGCGGTGATGTACGGCAAACCGCTCGATGCCGCGAAATACGATGCGTCGCGCTGGATCGCCGAGCCGTTTCATCTGTACGATTGCTGCATGGAAAACGACGGCGCCGCCGCGCTGGTGCTGGTGTCCGAGGAACGGGCCCGGGAGTTCAAGCAAAAGCCTGTTTACCTGCTCGGTGCTGCGTTCGGCTCCGGCTATCGCGCCGGCGCCATCCCGCACAATTCGCCGCTCTATGGCAGTGCCAGCTTCGAGACAGTCGCCCCGGATCTCTATCGAATGGCGAGACTCGGCCCCTCCGATGTCGGCGTCGTCCAGAGCTATGAGAATTTCACCGGCGGCGTCGCGATGGCGCTGGCCGAGCATGGCTTCTTCAAGCCGGAAGAGGCCAACGACTTCCTCACGCTTGAGAATCTCGTCGCGCCCTCGGGGCGTCTGCCGCTCAATACCAGCGGCGGCAATCTCGCCGAATGCTACATGCATGGTTTTGAGCTGGTGCTCGAAGCCGTGCGCCAGGTGCGCGGCACGTCGACCAGTCAGGTGCCGCGCAACGATGTGGCGATGGTGATCGGCGGTCCGATGGTGACACCCGTCAGCAATCTCCTTCTTGGTTCGGACGCAACGCTATGAACAGCACGACGGGTTCTTCCTATCTTCCCAAGGGCCTGCCAATTCCGGTGGCGGAGCCGGACGGCTTGTCAGCGCCATACTGGACCGGGCTGCGCCAAAGCCGTTTGCTGGTGCAGCGTTGCGGTCATTGCCGGACATGGCAGTTCGGCCCCGAATGGCTGTGTCACCGCTGTCATGCCTTCGATCCTGAATGGATCGAAATCGAACCACGCGGAAAAATCTTCAGTTGGGAGCGGGTCTGGCATCCGTCCCATGCCGCGCTCAAGGGCCACGGCCCTTACATCGTGGTGCTCGTCGAACTGCCGCACGCAGATGGCATTCGCGTGGTGGGAAATCTGCTGGGCGATCCGATGCAGGAAGTCCTGATCGGGAGCGAGGTGGAAGGCGTCTTCGAGCATCATCCAGATTCTGATCCGGCATACAGTCTTCTGCATTGGCGAACGCGCTAGCACCGGCTGGATTCTTCTGGACGGCCCAGCAGGGATGTCCACGGCCGCGCGATACCCGAATGGCCGCACCGCGGTAGAATTCTTCGTTTTCCCGCTTCCGCCCGGAATTGCCCGATGGACGGGTCATCCCGAAGCGTTATATCGGATCATCCCGAGGCGCTATATGGATAACCCGGCGCTGACGGCAATTGAACCGGATAGGTCGCGATGAAAATCCTCGTCATCGATGTTGGTGGAACTCACGTCAAGATCCTCGTGACGGGGGCAAAAGAGAAGCGCGAGATCGAGTTTGGCGCCGATATGACCGCACAAAAGATGGCGGCCGGCGTCCGTAAACTCGCCGAAGGCTGGGACTATGAAGCCGTATCCATCGGCTACCCGGGACCCGTGCTGCACGATCGGCCGGTCTCTGAGCCGCACAATCTGGGAAAAGGCTGGGTGGGCTTTGATTTCGAAGGTGCGTTCAAGCGGCCGACGAAGATCATCAACGATGCCGCCATGCAGGCCATCGGCAGCTATCGCGGCGGGCGCATGCTGTTCCTCGGGCTCGGCACCGGCCTGGGTTCGACGCTGATCGTCGACAGCATCGTGCAGCCGATGGAGCTCGCTCATCTTCCCTACAAAAAGGGGACCTATGAGGACTATGTCGGCGTCCAGGGGCTCGAGAAACGCGGCAAGGCGACGTGGAGAAAACACGTCCAGGATGTCGTCGAACGCCTGACGGCCGCGTTGGAGCCGGAGGATGTCGTGCTCGGCGGCGGCAATGCCAAGAAGCTGAAGGACTTGCCGCCCTTGTGCCGGCTCGGCGACAACGACAATGCATTCGAGGGCGGGTTTCGCATGTGGAAGGACAAGCCCTACGCCAAAACCTCTCGCGCTCTCAAGCAAGTCGCGCTGCGCACGCCGCAACGTTAGAACAAGCGAGAGAATCACATTTCGACGACGATGTAATTTTCTTCGACCCGCACCGGCATCGTCTCGGCGACATAGGGACCCTCGATGAGTTCGGCGCCATGCGCGGTTTCGACCGGATAGGCCTTGGTGCGGATCGTTCCGGATCGCAATAGGATTGTGCCGGTCCGGATATCGAACTCCCAACCATGCCAAGGGCAGCGGAGAATCTCGCCCTTGACGGGCTATAACTGTACGTTGCCGGGATCTTGGACTCCAGCAGAGCCCGTCACAACGCCCTCGCACAGGCTGCCGCCCTGATGCGGGCAGCGGTTCAACATGCCGAAGAAATCGCCGCTCAGATTGAAAACGGCGATCGGGCGTCCCTTGATACGGTAACAGCTTGCGGTTGCCCGGCGGAATATCGCCGACTGGTGCCACAACGTGCCGGCTCATGCCTGCAACTCCATAGACCGCCCGCGCATTGCTCCAGGAAGAAACCGCTGCCGCTGCGCATCGGTAATTCGCAGCGGCAGCGCATGCGCCGGGTCGTCGAAATCCCAATGCGGATAGTCGGTCGCGAACAACAGCCGGTCCCAGCCCATCCAGTTGATCGTGTCGAGCAGATGTTCGCGAGGCTCCGGCTCCTCCATCGGCTGCGTCGTCCACCAGACATGCCGGCGCATGTACTCGCTGGGCAGCTGCTTCAGATGCGGCGTCTCGGCCCGCAGCGTTTTCCACGCCTTGTCGAGCCGCCACGCCAAGGGCGGCGCCCAGGCAAAGCCGGCCTCGACCATGATCGACCCTCAGCGTCGGGGAAGCGCTCGAACACGCCTTCGATCACCATGCTGCTCAGCCCCGCCTGAGCAGCTTTGCGCGTGACCGGTCATCTCCTCGATGTAATAGCTACGGCCAGCCGCCGCTGGTGATCGGCTCGCCGCCATAGCCGAAGGCGTGGACCGCCACGGGAAGTCCGGCCGCGGCGGCTCGCTGGTAGATCGGCCAGTAGCGGCGGTTGCCCAGCGGTTCAGCGGTACGCGATGAGCATCAGCACCTGCACGAAATCCGTGTGCCCGGCCCAGTGCCGAATTTCCGCGGCAGACGCCTCGGCGATGTTCGTAGGGCACGACGATCGAGGCGCTTGCAGCCGGCTGTCCTTGCCGGTCCACTCCGCCACCTGCCATTCATTCACCGCGCGGCACAGCGCGGCGCTCAAGCTCGGGGTTGGCACGCCCTGGCCCGCTATTCAGCGGATTGAGGATGCCGAGCACCACGTTGTTCGCATCCAGATGCTGCGCCTGCATGAACGACGAGGCTGCTGCCCTGGCGGCCGCCTTCGGGCGGATAGGCGTCGCGGCGGGAGGCATTCGGCTGGCTCTTCGGGTAGGCCGGGCCCGCCTCCATGCCCTGGCGCCGGCCGGCCGCCGAACGTCTGCGAGATGTTCGCGCCACCGCGCCGGCAGCCAGGGGTCGAAGATCATGCCGGCGACGCCGGGCGGGATGGATATCGCAATCGGCGATCGCCAGCCGGCTGGCGGCTGCGGTCGCTTGAGTGGGAGGGTGTGACGTTGGACGTTCATCGACACGGGCTCCAGCAGGCGGGCATAGGTTGCCCGCGGATTTTCCACCATGATCTTGCGCACGAGTTCCGGCGACAGCCCATCCGGCAGCGCCGCCATTCCGTCGAACTGCCAGTGCGGATAATCGGTCGAGAACAGCAGCAACTCGTCGGATTGCATATGCTCCATGATGCGCTCCAGGCTGGCCGCGATCCGGCGGCGCGTCGGTCGGCTGCAGGGAGAGCCGCACGTTGCTGCGCACGATATCGGTGGGCGAGCGATCGACCCAGGGAATTTCCATCCGCAAGCCGCGCCAGTATTTGGTCAGCCGCCACAGATGCGCCGGCAGCCAGGTCCAGCCGGATTCCAGCAGCACCACTTTCAGCGTCGGGATGGCTTGTTGAACACGCCCTCGCAGATCAGGCTGGTCAGCTGCGGACTGGAAGGCCTGCGCCTGGGCGACATAGTCCTCGGTATAATAGCTCGGCCAACCGACCGCGGTCGGCGGATTGTGGTAGTTGCTGCCGGCATGGATGCCGATCGGCAGCCCATGGCGCTCGGCCGCGGCGTAGATCGGCCAGTACAGGCGCTTGCCCAGCGGATGGTCGCCGCTCGCCAGCAGCAGCACCTGCACGAAGCGCGGATCGCTGGCGCAGCGCTCGATCTCGTCCACCGCCAGCTCGACATTCTGGGTCGGCACGACGATGCTGGCGCGCAGCCGCGGATCCCGGTCCAGCCATTTCCGGCGCCATCCAGTCGTTCACCGCGCGGGCGAAAGCGGCCGCCATGTCCTCGCTGAACAGAAGCTGCACGCCGTAAAGGCAATTGCAGATCGCGATCGACAGTGCCGAACGGATCAAGGCACTCGCGCTGCGATCTGCTCCAGCGTCGCAGCGGGCTTGCCCGCTGCCGGGCCGCCAGTCCGGCCGCGCGGTCAGCGGCGAATTGGCGGGATAGCTGATCGAATTCAGCTCATCGATCCCGCGCATCTGCACGATCTCGCGCCAATGATCCGGCAAATAAGGCAACAGCGCCTCAACACTGGGAATTGACGAGTGAATGTCACAGTCAATTGTGCCTGGCATCGTCATCAGCGCACCTCCTGGCCATGGATCGACATGTTCATGGATATTTCCTCCTGCTTTGCGGGCAGCATGGAATTGGATGTGCCCGGTCGATGATGTTGATTTCGCAAATAAAGCGATTGTGCATTGCCTATGAAGAACGCCTCGCGTTCCTCCGGCGACAGACGCAACGGCATGGCGGCGCGCGGGTCGTCATAGTCCCAATGCGGGTAATCGGTCGCGAACAGCAGCCGGTCCCAGCCGATCCAGTCGATCGTGTCCCGCAAATGCGCTGCCGGTTCCGGCTCTTCCATCGGCTGCGTCGTCAGCCAGATATGGTCGCGGATATATTCGCTCGGCAGCCGCTTCAGATGCGGCGTTTCGGCGCGCAGGCGGGCCCAGTTGCGGTCCAGCCGCCAGGCCAGCGACGGCAGCCAGGCGAATCCCGCCTCGATCAGCACGATGCGCAGCGCCGGAAAGCGCTCGAACATACCCTCCAGCACCATGGAACTGACCATCGACTGGCAGGACTGTGCGTGCCCGACCATGTCCTCGATGTAGAAACTGCTCCAGCCGGTGCTGCTGGTCGGCTGCCCGCCATTGCCGAAGGCGTGAATGCCCACCGGCAGGCCGGCGGCCGCGGCGGCCTCGTAGATCGGCCAATAGCGGCGATTGCCGAGGGGCTCGAGCGTGCGGGAGAGCAGCAGCACCTGGACCACATCCCTATGCCCGGCCCAGCGCTCGATTTCCGCGACCGATGCCTCCGCATCTTCATACGGCACCACGATGGACGCCTTCAGCCGCGGCTCCGGCTGCGTCCATTCGGCAATCTGCCAATCATTGATGGCCCGACAGAGTGCGGCGCTGAGATCGAGATTCTGGAAGCCGCCCGGATGCGGGCGGATCATCGTCAGAATTCCAAGGTCGATGCTGTTGGCATCAAGATGATGCCTGCGCATGAAATCGAGATTGCTGCCTGGGCGCCCGCCGCCCGGCGGCCAGGCATCGCGGCGGGACGCGTCGGGCTGGCTTTTGGGATATTGCGGCCCGCTATAATTGCCCTGCCGGCCGGCATCCGAACTGTCCATATGCTCGCGCCAGCGCTGTTCGAGATAGGGGTAGAGCAGTTTGAAGTCGCGCGGGCTGTGGTGGATATCGCAATCGGCGATCGAGAGGCGGCTGCGCGTTTGCGGTGCGGGCGGCGGGATTCGGCAGTTGCAGGTTCATCGATCTATCCCTCCCTTTGCCAAGCCGACGGCTTGTTCCTCGCGAGCCACGGTCGCGGGTGCCTGTTCTGCAAGCAACAGTAGACCTAAAATGCGATCCGTACAGCCCGGATTGGGCCGATCTGCGATGCATCGCGCTCAGCCGTACCGTGCGCAATCTGGACGGATCGCTTGATGCAGCCGAAGTGGCCTGAGGGTAGACTGACATGCCGGCATGACGGATGCCGGTGGATGAAGTGGAGATGACGGTGGCGGATAATTCACAATGGCATGCTGTTGCCACGCTGGATGAAATTGGTCCTGGGCAGATGCTGGCGCGCGAGGTGGGCGAGGTTCATCTCGCGCTCTACAATGTCGACGGGGAAGTCTTCGTCACCGATAATGTCTGCACCCATGCCTATGCGCTGCTGACCGATGGCTGGCTCGACGGCAATGTCATCGAATGCCCGTTGCATGGTGGTCAGTTCAACGTGTGCACGGGCGCGGCCATGAGCGAGCCGGTCGAGGTCGACCTGCGAACCTATCCGGTGCGCCTCGTCGAAGGCCGCGTCGAGGTGCAGTTGCCTGGCTGACCGTCCGCATCGCCTCAGCGATGCGTCATTCCGGGATTTCCAGTACCTTCGCTGCTTTTTGGTAGATGCCCGTGAGATCGTCGAGCATATGCAGCACTTCGGTGAATTGCCGGAAATTGTAGCCCGGCCGTAACTCCGCGATGCGCCGGCGTCCGGCGCGGGCCTCCTCGATCCGTCCGGCGGCGGCGAGTGTCAGCGCCGACACGGCGTGCGCATGAACATGATCGCCGGCATTCAGCCCGATCAGCTTGGCATGGTCGGCGGCCTCCTGGACCTTGCCGAGCCGCAGCAATGCGAATGTCCGCACGCGATGGGTGCCGAACATCATCGGATCGAGCGGGCTGAGCCGCGCCGCGACGTCGGCGGCCTCGATCGCGCTGGCGGGATCGCCGGTCTGGCACTGCACGAAGGCGAGCGAGTAGTGAGCGAAAGCATAGTTGGGACTGAGGCGAATGGATTGATTGAGGTCGCCGACCGCGCCGTCATGGAGATGCGCCAGCCATTGCGGCCGACCGCGCAATGCGCCGCCGGGTCGTTCGGATCGGCCATCACGGCTTGTCCGGCGGTCTCGAAGGCGAGCGCGACTCGCGTTCGGATTCGCGGACGTTGAGATGGAACGCGTTGTGAAAATGCGTGAACGATAGTCCCAGCATAGCTTCGCGAGAAGGTCGGGTCGAGCGCGATGGCTCTATTGAAGAAGTGTTGGGCCTCGCGATTGCCGTCGCTGGTGAAACGCCACATGCTGGTGAGGCCGCGATGATAGGCTTGCCAGGCGTCGAGCGAGGCCGGCGTACCGAATAGCGCGCGGTTGCGTTCGATGATGTGAATTTCCGCATCGAGGCCGAGACGATCCGCGCGGCCAAGAGCGGCGGCGCTGAAAGGAAATCGTCGGCGTTGCAACTGAACTCATCGACCCAGAAGATGCGATCGCTCTTTGGGTCGATCAGCTCCACCGAGACCAGATATTTCTTGCCGTCGCGACGCAGATGGCCGGAGGCGACGTATTGTGCATTCACCAGCGCAGCCGCCGCCGACGGCGTCAGGTTGCGCAGCGAAAAAGCCGTGCCCCGGGCAATGACGCTGATGCTGCGCAATTTGGCGAAGCCGAAGATGATGTCGCTGGTGACGCTGTCGGCGTCGGCAACGTTTTCCGGCGCCGCCGTGAACGGCAGCAGAAGCAGCGTCGGTCCGCGCGTATCGGCCGCTGGCGGGATCGGCGGCGCGTCGAAACGGGCGGCGTCGACCAGGCTCACCGCGGCCGGTTTCCGCGATGGCCGTCGCGCCGCGGCGAAAGCAGCCGCCAGCGTATCGGGATCGATGCCTTCGGCGCGGAAGCGCGTCAGCGATGCATCGATCTGGCGCTGGGCCTCGGCATGAAGCCCACGGCGGAGCAGGGTGCGAACGAGCTCGATGTGAACGGCTTCGTCGAACGGCGCGACATCGATGCACTCGCGCAGGACTTCGATGCGATCGTCGCTTTCTGGCGGCAGCACGGAACTCAGCCGCTCGAGCAGTTGTTGCCGCAACTGGCCGAAGCGGTGGCGCTGGCCGGCGAGCCAGTTTTCGAACGACGGAGCCCCGTCGACCGAGAGGCCTTCGAGGAAGTCGCCCCGGAACAACGCCAGCAGCGATCGCAGCTCGCTCGGGGAAGCATCGGCCATCGTCCTTTGCGCATGACGTGCGACCGACAGCGCGTCGATGTCGAGCGAACCTGTTTCGATCGAGACCTGCTTGCGGTTGGCGACGATCCGCGGCGCCGCCGGACGGTCGACCAGCGGGCGCAGCTTGGAGAGGCACCAGCGCAATTCGCTTTTCGGGTCGTCGGCAACGTCCCAGAACAACTCGCACAGCTTTTCGCGGGTGACAGGCCGCGGCGCCATCGCGAGGTAGGCGAGCAGCGCCCGGACCTTGCGTGACGGCGGCTGATGCAATGCGACGCCGTTCCGGATGACCTGCAACGGTCCCAGCAACAGCACCCGATCCGCCGACTGACTGGCCATTTCCATGATCACTCCAACGCTCGCTCCAACGTGGACCGCTTACCGCAAGGAGTATCGGACGTCTTCTGGCTGCCCGGCAAAACTAGCACAGGTCCTGCCGTGGCCGGAAGAAAAACGTGCAGCACAATCAGTGATTTGACGACGGCTGGGACAGGGCGGCGATGGCCAGCGAAGCGACGGTGACGCCGGAGCGGATGAACGCGTTCAGCGATGGCGTGTTCGCCGTGATCATCACGATCCTGGTGCTGGAACTTCGGCCGCCGAAGGAGGCGAGTCTCGCAAGTCTCCTCGAGCTATGGCCGACCGCCGTCAGCTACGCCATCAGCTATCTCTTCATTGCGATCGTCTGGGTCAATCATCATCACGTCCTGCGGTTTCCCGACGTCGCGACGCCGCGCCTGATTTGGGTCAACTTCGCGCATCTGTTCGCGGTCTCGCTGATGCCTTTCTCGACCGCCTGGATTGCGGGCAGCCCGACTGGGGGGCGCCGGTCGCCTTCTATGCCGGGTGTTCGTGCTGGTGAACGTGACCTATGTGCTGCTGTGCTTCGAGGCCGTCGACCGGTCGGCGCCGCACAAGGTGGCGCAAAGCGCCCGCTCGATGATGCGCATGCGTTCTCTCGCGACACTGGCGGTTTTTGCCGCCGCGGGGCTCGTGGCCCTTCGATATCCGATCGGCGGCATGGCGATGATCTGCCTGTGCCTGGTCGTCTACCTCAGCCCGGGGGCGCCGGGCGTCGCGCGCCAACCCAAGTCGCTCGCTTGATCTGAAGAGGATTGTTTCATGGCATCGAACACGGCTCCGACTTTCGTACTCGTTCACGGCGCGTGGGCCGACGGCACGAGCTGGCACAAGGTGATCGGTGCGCTCGAGGCCGGCGGAGCCAAGGCCGTGGCCGCTCCCATCCCGCTGACGAGCGTCTCAGACGACATCCGGGCGCTGGACCGTTGCCTCGCCAGGATCGAGGGACCGATCGTGCTGGCCGCGCATGCCTATGCCGGCGCCGTGATCGGGCAAACCAGGAACGAGCGTGTGAAGGGCCTGGTATTCGTCGCGGCGCTGGCGCCCGACGAGGGCGAGACCGTCGGCGACGTGTTCGGCCGGGGCAAGCCGCATCCGAACGCGCCACAACTTGCACCTGACGGGGACGGCTTCATCTGGATGCCCCAAAGCGGCTTCGGCGCCGCGTTTGCACAGAACGCCTCGCCAAAGGAGATCGCGCTATTCGCTGCGGTGCAGCGGCCGATCAACGGCGCGTGCCTGCAGGAGAGCCCAAAAGCCGCGCTGGAAGAGACCTGCCCGTCCTGGTATCTCCTTGCCGAGCAAGACCGCATGATCAATCCCGAGACGCAGCAATTCATGGCGGCCCGGATGAAAGCCACGCTTCAGCGGCTGGACGTCGATCATACGCCGATCGCGACCGCGCCCGATCGCGTCGTCGAATTCCTGCTCGAAGCCGGTAAATCCGTCATGGCCTGATTTTTCAGGTTTCGCACAACCATGATCGTCGCCTCGGCCCCGCCGAGGTGGACAGTTGTCTTGCCTCACGAATTGGACGGCAAGCCGTTGTATTAAGGTAGCTTTTTACCCTGACGGGACTTTCGCGCCGGTAAAATCCCGATACGGCGTCGCGTGCTGATTTGCCAGAACTCCGCAGCCCCCAACCGCCAATATTCCAGCCTGCGGAAGGCGGCATTTTGCACCCTTTGGGCAGCTTGAGATTCGTTGGCTTTAATGGTTGTACTGCGGGCAATCAAAAACCCTAAAATCAAGGAAAAACAATATGTGGAAGATTGTGGCGGCTGTGGCGGTGGCGTTGCCGATGCTGGGTGTCGGGGCCAAGGCGGAGGATACGATCAAGATCGGCTATATCGATCCGCTGTCGGGCGGCGGCGCCAGCGTCGGCGAAGTCGGCCTGAAGACGTTCCAGTTCATCGCCGACGAGCTCAACGCCAAGGGCGGCATTCTCGGCAAGAAGGTCGAGATCGTCCCGCTCGACAACAAGACCAATCCGCAGGAAAGCCTGATCCAGGCGCAGAAGGCGATCGACGAGGGCGTCCGCTATCATCACCCAGGGCAACGGCTCGTCGGTCGGCGCGGCGCTGTCGGACTTCGTGACCAAATACAACGAGCGCAATCCCGGCAAGGAGGTGCTCTACCTCAATTACGCCGCGGTCGATCCGGTCCTCACCAACGACAAATGCAGCTATCTGGCATTTCCGCTGGGACGCCAATTCCGACATCAAGATGGAGGCGCTGACCAACTTCATGAAGACGCGCCCGCGACATCAAGAAGGTCTATCTGATCAACCAGGACTATTCGTTCGGCCAGTCGGTGCGGACCCAGGCGCGCGCGATGCTGAAGGCGAAGCGTCCCGACATCGAGATCGTCGGCGACGAATTGCATCCGCTGCTCAAGGTCACCGACTTCTCGCCCTATATCGCCAAGATCAAGGCGTCGGGCGCCGACAGCGTGATCACCGGCAATTGGGGCCAGGACTTCGCGCTGCTGCTGAAGGCGGCCGCCGACGCCGGCCTGAAGATCGACTGGTACACCTATTACGCCGGCGGCGCCGGCGGCCCGACCGCGATCAAGCAGGCCAACCTGACCCATCAGCGTCTTCCAGATCACCGAAGGCTTCCCCAACCTCGGCTACGAAGCCGGCGCAGGAATCGAGAAGGCCGATTCCGCGCCAAATACGGCGTCAGCCTGTTCTATCCGCGCGCCGTCAACGAGATGCGCATGCTGGCCAAGGCGATCGAGGAGGCCAAGTCGGACGATCCGGTCAAGGTCGCCGCGGCGCTCGAAGGCATGAAGTTCGAAGTCTTCGACGGCGGCGAAGGCTTCATGCGCAAGGACGACCACCAGTTCTTCCAGCCGATCTATATCTCCACGTTCGGCGACGCGCAGCGCCAAGGAGCCGTTCGACGAGGAGAAGACCGGCTGGGGCTGGAAGCTGGTCGGCAAGATCGACACGGCAACGACACGATCCTGCCGACCACCTGCAAGATGGACCGTCCGAACTGAGCTGGAATAGCGACTGGAGTGGCGGCCGGTTCCGCACCGGCCGCCACTTCGCGATGCGACAGTGCAGATCCCAAGTCGTCCGGAGCAGGTCAGAGGTGAGCCTCGTGCTTGAGCTGATCTTCATCTCGACGCTGAACGGCGTCCTCTACGGCATGCTGCTGTTCCTGATGGCGAGCGGCCTGACGCGTGATCTTCAGCATGATGGGCGTGCTGAATTTCGCCCATGCCAGCTTCTACATGCTGGGCGCCTTCTTCGGCTTCGAGATCAGCCGCCGGTTCGGCTTCTGGCCGGCGCTGGTCGTCGCGCCGCTGCTGGTCGGCGCGATCGGCGCGCTGGTCGAGCGCTATGGCCTGCGGCGCGTGCACCGGCACGGCCATGTCGCCGAACTGCTGTTCACCTTCGGCCTCGCCTTCGTCATCGAGGAACTGGTGCAGATGATCTGGGGCAAGCTGCCGGTCGACTATCGCGTGCCGCCGCTCGCTCGATTTCCCGGCCTTCACGCTGTTCGCCACCAACTATCCCGCCTACAAGATGTTCATGCTGCTGACGTCGATCGCGATCTTCGTCGGCGCTGCTGCTCGTCCTGAAGCGCACGCGCATCGGCCTGATCGTGCAGGCGGCGCTGACCCATCCCGCATATGGTCGGGCATGCTCGGCCATAACGTCGGACGCATCTTCATGCTGGTGTTCGGCGTCGGCGCCGCGCTCGCCGCGGTCGCCGGCGTCATCGCCGGACCGGCGCTGGTGACGCAGTCCGAACATGGCGGGCCTGCTCGGGCCGATCCTGTTCGTCGTCGTCGTCGTCGGCGGCCTCGGCTCGCTGCCGGGCGCCTTCGTCGCCTCGCTGCTGATCGGCCTGGTGCAGACCTTCGCGGTCGCCATGAACGCCTCGCTGGCCGGCGCGTTCGGGCCGCTCGGCCCGGACTATGCGCTCGACGCTGCTCGCCGATATCTGGAACGTGACGGTCGCGCAGATCGCGCCGATCCTGCCCTATCTGCTGCTGGTGCTGATCCTGATCTTCCGCCCGATCGGCCTGATGGGGACGCGCGAATCATGAGCGAGCATCGACCTGCCAGCGCCGTCGCGCCGCCGCTGCCGACCGCTGCGGACAAGCTCAGATTCTACGGCATCTGGATCGCCGCGGCGCTCGTGCTGCTCGCGCTGCCGCGGATCTTTTCCTCCGGCGGCGCGCTGACGACGTTGAGCCTGATGGGCATCACGATCATCTTCGCGCTGTCCTACAACATCCTGCTCGGCCAGACCGGCATGCTGTCGTTCGGCCATGCGGTCTATTTCGGCCTCGGCGGCTTCCTCGCGATCCACGCCATGAACGCCGATCGGCGCCAACAAGCTGCCGGTCCCGCTGCCGGTCGTTCCGCTGATCGGCGGCTTCGCCGGGCTTGTGTTCGGCGTGCTGTTCGGCTGGGTCTCGACGCGGCGCAGCGGCACGGCCTTTGCGATGATCTCGCTCGGCCTCGGCGAACTGATCGCCTCGTCGCGCGCTGATCCTGCGCACGTTCTTCGGCGGCGAGGACGGCATCTCCACCAACCGCACCAAGCTGCTGCCGCTGTTCGGCTGGAGTTTCGGGCCGCAGATCCAGATCTATTATCTGGTCGCCGCATGGTCGCTGATCGCCGCGATCGCGATGTATGCGCTGACCCGCACGCCGCTCGGGCGCATGTGCAATGCCGTGCGCGACAATCCCGAGCGCGTCCAGTTCGTCGGCTATGATCCGCACATGGTCCGCTATCATCGCGTTCTGCTTCGCCGGCTTTTTCGCCGGCGTCGCCGGCGCGCTGGCGGCGATCAATTTCGAGATCACGAACTCCGCCTATCTCGGCGCCGCGCAATCGGGCATGGTGCTGTTCGCGACCTATATCGGCGGCGTCGGCTTCTTCATCGGCCCGATCGTCGGCGCGATCTTCGTCACCTTGCTGTAGCTCGTGCTCAGCGATCTCACCAGGTCTGGCAGCTCTATTTCGGCCTGATGTTCATCGGCGTCGTGATGTTCGCGCCCGGCGGCATCGCCGGGCTGCTGATGATGCATCGGCCGCTGCTCAAGGCGGGGACGCTCGGCAAGGTGATGCCGAGCTATCTGGTGGCGTTGTTGCCGACCGTTGCGATGCTCGCCGGCGGCATGCTGGTTATCGAGACGGTGGTGCATTACTGCGTCAACCCCGGCGACGATCCGCATATCAAGGCGTTCGGTATACCGTTCGATGCGGCAAGTCCGTGGTTTGGGGCATCGCCGCGGTTCTTGCCATTGGCGGTCTTCTGGTCGCTTGCGTGACATGGAAGCGGGTGGCCGGGCCTGGGATA
>CAVWPU010000032.1:0-18276 GCA_963756955.1 uncultured Alphaproteobacteria bacterium | reverse complement strand
TGGGCATCCGACGCCCGCCAGCCAGATGGCCGCGGGTTTTCGGATGCCCCTCGCCGAACCCGGCGTGCGCCTTTCGATACGCACCGGGCTCTCCATCGATGTTTACGCATAGGCGGGACCGGGATCACTGCCTTGCTGATAACGCACGACGCGTATGGCGCTAAGCGAGACTGGAACAGTATCGCCGTCGCGCCAACGAAGCGAACGTTGGCGAGGCTTATGCCAACCGTATTGTTTTGCGAGATCCCGCATGCGAGCATCGGGGTGCTTCTTATGGAGCCATCGCATGATGGTCCACCATACATGGTGATCAATGGCCGCAAAGACACGCTTTGCTCCCCACGCATGTCGGTAGAAGTTACCCCAACCGCGCAGCAGCGGGTTGAGCAAACGTAAGCGATTGTCTAGTGTTTCCACCACCGTCGAACGATCGAAGATCGCCGAGATATTGCTCCGCAAGCGCTGCGAACGATCCTTAGGTATCAACAGATGCGCAACCGTATGCCGATCGCTCGGATGCGGTCGTACCCGAAGATGATGTCCCAAGAAGCGCATCATGCTCGTCACGGGAGTGACGAGGGTCTTCTCCGGGGAGAGCGATAGACCGAGTTCGGTCAACAACATCTCCCCGAGCGCAGACTTTTCCTGCTCGGCAGCGGCCCGGCAAAGTTCTGGATCTCCGCCGGCGGTAGTCACCAAAACGATGAAGTCATCGGCATAGCGGATGGGCATGAAGACTGGATTTCCCCGGCGCCGGTCATTGGCACGATTGGCACACGCTCGCCGAGCAATCAGTAGCGGATCGGTCAGCACTTTTGCTGGTCGGCCGCGAGCGCCGGGCCGTTGCACGCTGGCGCTAGGCCATACATGCTGCTCGTACCGCTCCTCGATGATACTCAACGCGACGTTGGCAAGCAGGGGAGATAAAATTCCACCCTGCGGGGTACCGCTGTCGCTGCGTGTGAATTGCGCTTCTGACATGACGCCAGCTTTCAGGAACGCGACGATCAGTCGATTGAGTTTGCCGTCGCTCACGCGCCGGCGAACTCGGTTCATCAATGCATGATGATCGATATGATCGAAGCAACCCTTGATGTCGCCTTCAATCGCCCACTGGAAGGGCAGCTTCTCCGCTGTCTTCCAGCGCTTCATTCCGCGCGGTGGCAAGAGCGCCTTTAAATGCGCCAATGCGCCCCGTCACGGAACGACCTGGCCGAAAGCCGTACGAAGTAGGGTAGAACCCCGCCTCGAAGATCGGCTCCAGGATGTGCTTCATCGCCGCTTGGACCACTCGGTCTTTCACGGTAGGAATGCCCAGAGGCCGGAAGGCCCCTGGTTTACCGGCTTTAGGGATGAGCACTCGCCGCACCGGACTCGGGCGAAACGACCCGTCCCGAAGCTCCTTGCGGAGCGCGGCTAAAAACTCCTCGGCACCCTGCTGCACGATTTTTCTTACCGTGACCCGGTCTACCCCCGCAGCTCGTGCACCGCGATTGCGTTGCACGCGAACGAAGGCCATTCGAAGATTACGAGGGTCAGTGACGAGTCCCCACAATTCCTCGAACTGGTAGTCCGGATTTTCTCGACTACGCGCATACAGCTTGCGTTGCACGCTCTGGAGCCAAAGACGATCGCTTCTTCAGTGCGATATACATCGCTTACCCCAGCGGCCGCGCCGCTCTACTCATCGACTGCCTCCCTTCGCCATGTACGCGGCTTTCCCGCGCGCCGACTACTACGAAGGCTCCGCCCCTCGATTGAGACATCGCCGGGCTTGGCGGCTTGCCGGATGTTTCCTCTCCGACGCTCAACTCAAGGTTCCCGTGTTCACCAAGGACAACCCTTGGTGCGGTAGGTGGCTCAGCTTTACCCCTGGCAGTTCTGATCATTGTTCGTTTCGGAACTCGAACAACGACGCATCGGTCATTACTCCGCATACTCGAGATCAGGCCAAAATCTAGACAATCCCGATCACGCTGCATTTCCACTCAATCGTGGCTCTATTATCCGTACAGAGGCGTCCAACACTGACTTCAACGTGCGTGCCATTGAGCACGCGTGCTTCACCATGACACCTGTGGTAGCCTGCCCAATAAGCGCTCGCATCGGTCTTTGCAGAGCAGTTAACGCCGTTCGGCTTTTGCAGCTCGTCGTTCCAACCTCGACGAGGTTCACGGCGCCCTTACTGACTCAACCCGACTTGAGTCGTGAGAAGTCCTAATGCTCCCCGGTCCTCCTCGCGCCTCACGGCGCACAATCTTGATAATAAATTTTATCAATATAGAATTCCAGCGTCCCTAATCGATAATTACTGTATTAATTCAATCAATTACCATCCGCCTCATAAGTATGATTAAATATGCTTACCCGGTTTACCGAGATTCTGCCATGTCCACCATCGAACGCATGACCATCACGATGCCGGCCGACATGGCGGCTGTCGTCAAAGCCGCTGTCGACTGCCGGCGACTATGCCTCGACCAGCGAGGTGGTGCGCGATGCACTCCGAGAATGGAAGATGAAGCGCGCGATCCAGATCCAGGAGATCGCGGCCTTGAAGGCCGACATCGACAAGGGGCTTGCTGATGTCGCGGCCGGTCGTGTCAAGGACTTCAACACCAAGCAGATCGTCGAGCGAGGGAGGAAGCTATTAGCGACCCGCTCATCCTCCGACTGACGGATACTGCGGAGGCGGATCTCGCTGAAATCTGGGCATACATCGCCGCCGAATCGTCCGAGGATATCGCCACGCGGTTCCTGACCGCAATCGAGGCGAAGTTTGCCCCGCTACTGCAGTCACCCTTGATCGGCTCGAGACGCGAGCAGTTGGGCCCAGCTTTGCGTGTGATTTTCCATACGCCCTACGCGATCTATTACCTGCCCACAGATCTCGAGCTGATCATCGTTCGAGTCCTTCACAGCGCGCGCGATGCCGCAGCGATCGCTGAGCAAGGTGGGTTCAACCTATGAGCTTCCCACAAATCGCTTGCGCCAAGACCCGCAACCGTTCCCCGCCGTGCGCTCACTTTAGCCGAATTCTCCCAGCTTGAGGATGTGCCGCCCGAAACCGAGTGGTTTGCCAACATCGACAACCCCCACACGCGCCGCGCGTACCGAAACGACCTGAAAGAGTTCATGACCTTTGCCGGCATCCGGACGCCCATCGAACTTGCGCCTGATCACCCGGGCCCACGTCATCGCCTGGCGCAAGGATCTGGACCACCGGAAGCTCGCTCCCAGGCTCCGTCCGCCGCAAGCTCTCCGCGCTCTCCTCTTTGTATGAGTTCCTGACCGACCAAAACGCCGTGCCGACCAATCCCGTCAAAGGCGTGAAGCGCCCCAAGGTCGACAGCTACGAAGGCAAAACGCCGGCGATCGCCGACAAGGAAGCCCGGCAGCTGATGAATCTACCCAACGACAAGAGCCTCAAAGGCCTTCGCGACCGCGCCATGCTCGCCACCCTCCTCTATCACGGCCTCCGGCGCGAGGAACTCTGCCGCCTGAAGATCAAAGACATCCACTCCCCGCCGCGGAGTCCCGCATCTGCGAGTCCACGGCAAAGGCAACAAGACCCGCTATATTCCTCTGCACGCCGGCACGCAAGAACTACTCAATGACTATCTCGACGAAGCCCGCCATGCCGCCGACACCGAAGGCGCCCTCTTCCGCCCGGTCAGCAACAACCGCACGGGCGAGCTCGACAACACCATCACGCCCGACGGCGTCTACAAGCTCGTGCGCCGCTATGCCCTGGCCTTAGGACTCAAGATCGGCGCCCACGCGCTTCGCGCAACCGCCGCGACCAATGCCCTCGATCACGATGCCGATATCGCCAAGGTGCAGGAATGGCTCGGGCATGCCAATATTGCGACGACGCGGATTTATGATCGACGGAAGATGAAGCCCGAGGACTCGCCGACATTTAAAGTGAGTTACTAACAGAAGCACTTTTTTTGGAAACCATCGATGCGGAACAACGCTTCGGCATCCGCTCCCAGTTGATCATGTGCTTCCTCCGCGACTGGAGCGCCGAATTTGCCATGGCAACGCTGTTGGAATCCCTCCCGTACCGTGAATGGATCGTGGGCGTGGGACTCGATTCGGATGAGAAGGGCAATCCTCCCGCGAAGTTCGCCGAGGTACGCCAGGGCGCGCCGTGAAGGCTACAGGCTGACCATGCATTGCGACGTAAACCAGGAGGACTCAGTCTCCCACATCTGGGACTGTCTCACCCTGATCGGTGTCGACCGGATCGATCACGGCGTCAATTGCCTGGAGGATTTGTCCCTCTGTAGAGCCATTGCCGATCGCAAGCTGGGGCTCACCGTATGCCCGATCTCCAATACCTTCGTCACCGACGGTCCCGCGACCGATGCGGTCGCGAGGATGCTGGATCTCGGGCTGCCGGTAACCATCAATTCCGATGACCCAGCCTATTTCGGCGGCTACATCGAGGAGAATTTCGCACTCGTCGAGGCGCGCCTCAATCTCGGACCCAGCGGCCTCGCCACTCTCTCAAAGAATGCGATCGAGGCCTCCTGGCTGCCGCGCGCCACCAAGGATCTCTTCCTCGGCAAGGTCGAGGAGCACCGGCTTCGGACGGCCAGTCTCGCTATTTGAGTTTCCGCCCAACCGACCGCAATCTTGGGATCATCCCGCCATTGGGCACGTTACCAGTAAGATCAACATATGAGCGTCTCTTACTCTGGCAGTCAGCGGGTCCAAGTCACACCGCCTCGACCACGCTAAACCGTCTTGGCCGCAGCGCGGCCGAGCGGCTCTGCCGCGTCCAAGCCCCTTTTTCTCGCATATCAATGTCG
The DNA here is from genome assembly GCA_963756955.1 of uncultured Alphaproteobacteria bacterium. Taxonomy (GTDB): domain Bacteria; phylum Pseudomonadota; class Alphaproteobacteria; order Rhizobiales; family Beijerinckiaceae; genus Roseiarcus. The sequence continues at coordinate 13,456 of CAVWPU010000032.1, read as the reverse complement.
GCCGAGCTAGATCAGGCATGCGACGACGTCTCACCCACTCACTCACGCGCGGCCCGGCACCCCAATACCCGTTGTCATCACTCCGTGACCTGCGGAAGCGGGCCTCGTGCATTTCAACCGATCTTGTTCCAAATAATATCCCAACTCTCCCGCCGCTCCACGAATCCTACAACGTGGCCTGACACGTCCCGTCTGAAAAATCTTGCGAATCCTTGGATCGCCGGGGACAAAAAACACATCTCGTAGCTTCCGCGCTCCACGCCGCCGGTTTTCGACTGCCGCGCGTACCCACGAGCTGTCCCTGCGTCAGCTGGAGCGAGTAGATCTCTTCAGAGTCTTTGAGCTTATAGGTACCCACGTACTGTCGAAGTTGGCTCAGGGATAACGTGATTGCCGGAGGGTCGGTCCTTTCCGCAATCACCTGCGCCGCGACCATCTTCCAACCATCGGGGCGCTTCTTCCATGTTGTGTTCGTCAAATACTTGGCATAGATGGTTTGACCATAGTACTGCTCGGTCTCGTCCTGACGGAACAGTCCGACGGCCACATCCCCCTCTTCGTGATAGGAAAGTAATTCAATCTTGATCGTCCCACCCAATCCTTTAGGTAACGGCACGATCTCCTTCAGCATCTCCGCCTTCCCTTTGTAAGAATCGTCCTCCTCGGCATAAATCACGTTCGCATCCAGGTATTTGTCCCATATCGCGACATGCGCAGACGCAATTGCATCGGCCATTTCTTGCATCTGCGCCGTAATGACGTCGCGATCATCGGCGAGAGCAGGGGCGACGAGCAATACGGATGTCACGAGCGCTATAATGAGCGGCCTCGAGCGGTGATCAGCGTGCATAGAATACCGTCTGGTGTCTTGCCCTAATGTGTTATGAAGGTCCAATTGTGCGGTGCATTCATTGCGGTGGGTGCCGCGCCTCTACTTGCTGGCCAGCCGAGTCGTTGTTCGCGCCAGAGCGAATGCCGCTGCTGCCAACAAAACGCCAAGGCACAGGAAGAACCATTTCGCCCCTCGCGTGGTTGCCCGCAGATTCTCAAGAATAAGAAAGCCATCCGGGAAGTAATATCCGCGAATCGTGTCACCTAGGTTTACGCTGTTAAAGAAATCTTTCGTGGCCGTAACGTCCACTTTCGGCTGCCTTGCGCTGCTGAAAACGATGTGTGGTAACCCGCTTCTACCCGGGTTCACGTACTTCTTGAGCGCCGTGAGCGTGTCGGGCTGAATCTCGCCGGCTTGAATGGCGTGTACTTTGGCTTCAAGTCGCCGCTCAGAGCTATCTAGGCGGACGAAACTGGCAACGCCAAACGCAAGAACCCCAAGTCCAAAAGCAACTGCCACCAATGTTTGAATGAATCTACCAAGACGCAATTGCACCCCCAGGGGTCGCCCGCGCGTGTGGAGCGAGCGCGGGCGTCCCGGGATTAAGCAAGCACTTTGTTGAGCGGCTCCCAATAATGCTCTCGCCATCCGGAGGCCAGATGCTCAGCCGTGCCTTCCGGAATTCCAGTATGGTCGAAAACAATGGTGGTCGCTCCAGCTTGCTCGGAAAACTGAATCCGCGCGATGGATTACACCCCTCGTGGCCAATTGAGCGCGCGCCAGGCATGGACGATGAGTTCGTTGCGTGCGAGTTCTTCGCCCCCGAGATTCGCAGAAGTACCGGGTCTACCGAACTCGCTTCTGTCGAGACCCCAATCCAATAAACCGATTACGCATTTGGCAGCGGATTAGTGTTGTTATATCGGAGCATGCCTTGCTCACCATCATTTCGCGAAATTCCGTATTCGCCGGCTACCAATACACGCTACTCGCCGGCGAGTTGTCAGTCAAGACGTACAATATGACGGCCGACGCCGATGGCGCGTTGCGGAACCTAACCGGAAGAACCTGCAGGCGACAACGACCACCCTCGCCTCCAAGCACAATCGGACCGCAGCCCAAATCTTGTTCCGTTATCTAGTCGCGATCGGCGTCGTTCCCCTCACCGGCACCAAGTCCGATCCTTGAGGTCGTCGGACACCCCCAGCGCCTTGCGCTGATCATCGAACTCGAATTCGATCCTGGCGAGGTGTCCCTGCGCGCGCGATTGGATTTCGGCCGCCGTGTCGGCGTCGAAACCTTCAATCGTCGCCAGCTCTCGCGGCTCGACGTAGGCGATTTCCTCGACGGTGCGGAAGCCTTCTGAAGCGAGGAGCTGGGCAACCGTCTCGTCGACGTCGAGCGCGTCCATGAAGGCCTGCGTCCGTTCGGCGAATTCCTTCTGTCGGCGCTCGGACTCCTCGGCTTCCGTCAGGATGTCGATGTCCCAGCCCGTCAGCTGCGAGGCCAGACGGACATTCTGTCCGCGCCGGCCGATCGCCAGCGACAGCTGATCGTCCGGCACCACGACCTCGATGCGGGTCGAAGTCTTCGTCGAGCACCACCTTCATCACTTCGGCCGGCTGCAGCGCGTTGACGATGAAGGTCGCGGCGTCCGGAGACCAGGGAATGATGTCGATCTTCTCGCCCTGCAATTCGTTGACCACCGCCTGGACGCGCGAGCCCCTCATGCCGACGCAAGCGCCGACCGGATCGATCGAAGAATCGTTCGACACCACCGCAATCTTGGCTCGCGATCCCGGATCGCGAGCGACGGACTTCACCTCGACGATGCCGTCGTAGATTTCCGGCACCTCCTGGGTGAACAGGCGAGCGGTGAATTGCGGATGGGTGCGGGAGAGGAAGATCTGCGGGCCACGGGTTTCGCGCCGAACGTCATAAACGTAAGCGCGGATGCGGTCGCCAGGCCGGAACATTTCTCGCGGAATCAATTCGTCGCGACGCACGACCGCTTCGCCCGCGCCCGCGCCGCCCAAATCGACTACGACGTTGCCATATTCGACCCGCTTGACCTGACCATTGATGATATCGCCGATGCGATCCTTATAGACGTCATATTGCTTGTCGCGTTCCGCCTCGCGGATCTTTTGCACCAGCACCTGCTTCGACGCCTGGGCGGGTATGCGTCCGTAGTCGAACGGAGGCAGGGACTCGGCGATCCAGTCGCCGATCTGGGCCGAAGGATTTTTCTTCTGCGCCTCGACGAGCGTCATCTGGGTCGCCTCGTTCTCGACCTCGTCGACGACCAGCAAGAGGCGCGAGAACCGGATCTCGCCGGTTTTCGGATTGATCTCCGCGCGGACCTCGGTCTCCTGGCCGTAGCGCGACCGCGCGGCCTTTTGCATTGCGTCTTCCATCGACGCCAGAACGATCGATCGATCGATCGATTTCTCCCGCGCGACCGCATCGACGATCTGCAACAGTTCAAGTCGGTTGGCGCTAACGGCCATGCTTGTCTCCTTCATCAGGCCTGAGCGGCTCTGGCGCCGCGCCGCTGTCCGCGGCTTTGTTTGTGTTCGGGTGCGTTTTGCGCCCGGCGCCCGGACGGGTCTCCCGGCTAATCTTCGTATCGCGTTCGCGTCCTCGCTTCGCGTCCTTGAGCGCCGCCTTCTCGCGCCGCAGCGCGGCGCGGATGAGGTCGTCGGTCAAGACGAGCCGCGCTTCGGCCATTGCGCGGATCGGCAGTTCGACCTCGCTCTCGCTTTTGTCCTCGGCGATAAGCGCCACGCGCGCCGCCGCCCCGTCGGGTCCGGAAGCGACGCCTGCGAGCCGCCCGCGAAAGCGCTTGCGTCCATTGACAAGGACGGCCATCTCCACCCGCGCTTCGTGACCGATTGCGCGGGCAAAATCCGATTCGCGCACGAGCGGCCGATCGATGCCGGGGGACGAAATCTCCAACCGATAGGCCTGAGCCATCGGCTCCTCGACGTCGAAGACCGGCGACAACGCCACACTGACGTTTTCGCAATCCTCGATCGACATCGTCCCGTCCGGACGTTCCGCCATGATTTGAATCGTTGGCCCCTCGCCTGAGGAAATCTTGACCCGGACGAGCCGGTAACCCAGATCCCGCAGAACCGGCGCCGCAATCCGGCCGACGCGGTCGCCCGGGCCCGAATCTTCGATCAGGCGGACTTCATCGAGCCCTTCGATGGGCTCAGCGGCAGTTGGAACCGAGGCTTCGACCATGCAACCTTGCGGCAATAAAAAAGAGCGGGTCCCGGTCGGGGCCCACTCTCAACTTTTCTCTTCTTGCGAAGAGCTATGAGATGTCGTTGACCGGCATATAGGGGAACGGCCGCGCGAGCGCAAGAGCAAAAGACGGTATGCGCAGGCGCCTTCGCGGGTGCTCGTCGCTGGCGCGCGGCGCTTCGACCAAACCTTGTCTCTGACGACTTTGTCCTGAGGCGCCGCGCAGCGGCCTCGAAGGACGCACAGCAGGCGCCGAGGCGGGTAGCCCGCTGGACCATCCTTCGAGATGCGCTGCGGCGCTCCTCAGGATGAGGGCGGAAGCAGACTCAAGCCGCCTGGTCTCGCTCACGCCGTCGGCAGCTTGTAGGCCTTGAACGTCTCGCGAAGCTTGAGCTTGTTGATCTTGCCGGTCGCGGTGTGGGGGATCTCCTTCACCACCTGCATGTCGTCAGGCATCCACCATTTGGCGATGCGGGGCTTCAGGAATTCGAGCACCTCGGCGCTCTTGGGTGAGCAGCCTTCCTTCGCGACCACGACAAGCAGCGGCCGTTCGTCCCATTTCGGGTGGGCGACGCCGATTACGGCGGCCTCGGCGACATCCGGGTGGCCGACAGCCAGGTTCTCGATGTCGATGGTCGAGATCCACTCGCCGCCCGACTTGATCACGTCCTTGGCGCGATCCGTGATCTGCATGAAGCCGTCGGAATCGATGGTCGCGACATCGCCGGTGTCGAAGAAGCCCTGTTCGTCGAGGATCTTCGTGTCGTCCTTGAAGTAGCTCTCGACGACAGCAAATCCCCGAACTTTCAGCCGGCCGAAGCGCTTGCCGTCCCACGGCAGCTCTTTGTTCTCGTCGTCGACGATCTTCATTTCGACGCCGAACGGCGCCCAGCCCTGCTTGGACTGGACCGCGAACCTCTCCTCCCGCGAGAGCGCGCTCGCGCTGGGCTTCAGCGCGCCGGCGGAGCCTACGGGACTCATCTCCGTCATGCCCCAGGCATGACGGACGGTGACGCCATAATCTTCCTGGAAAGCGCGGATCATTTCGGGCGGGCAGGCCGACCCGCCGATGCCCACGAATTTGAGCGTCGTGAGTTTCTTGTTCTCCTTGCGCAGATAGTGCAGGAGGCCGAGCCAGACGGTCGGCACGGCGGCGGTCATCGTCACCTTTTCGGTCTCCAGGAGCTCGTAGACCGAGGCGCCGTCGAGCCTCGGGCCCGGCATCACCATGCTCGCGCCACGCATCGGGCACGAGAGCGCGAGACCCCATGAATTGGCGTGGAACATCGGCACCACCGGCAACACCGAATCGTCCGAGGTCACCATGAGGCACTCGGACGTGCTCGCCATCATCGAATGCAACAGGTTCGAGCGATGCGAATAAAGGACGCCCTTGGGGTTTCCGGTCGTGCCCGACGTGTAGCAGAGGCCAGCGGCGGTGCGCTCGTCGAACTCCTTCCAGGCGTAGTCGCTGTCGACCTCGCCGATCCAATCCTCGTAGGCGATGGCGTTCTTAAGCTTGGTCGCGGGCATGCGGGCGCCGTCGGTCAAAACGACGTAGCGCTCGATGAGCGGCAGACGATCGGCGAGCGACTCCATCAGCGGCACGAAGGTCAGGTCGATGAGGGCGATCCGGTCTTCGGCGTCGTTCATGATCCAGGCGATCTGGTCCGGGAACAGCCGGGGATTGACGGTGTGGTAAACCCCGCCGGCGCCGGCGATGCCATACCACGCTTCGAGATGACGATAGCCGTTCCAGGCGAGGGTCGCGACCCGATCGCCGAGCTTGATTCCATCGCGCTCAAGTCTCTTGGCGACCTTGAGCGCGCGCTCCCGGATCGCGCGGTAGTCCGTGTAGTGCATTGGGCCTTCGACCGTCCGCGAGGCGACCTGTCGCCCAGGGAACTGGAGGGCGGCGAAATCGATGACCTTGTGCATAAGCAGGGGCCAATCCTGCATCCGTCCCAGCATGCGTTTCTCCCGCCTCGCTCTATCGGCGCTTGATCGTGGCGCGCGGATTGTTCATGGGGTTGCACATTGGCGCCCTGTGCGCCGCTTTGCAATGCGCGGAATGAGGCGCTTCTTGCGCCGCTGGGGCCCGACCGATCACCCGCCCGCGATGTGAGGAAAGGAATCTGATGCCCGACCGGCAGAACGCCGACCGCTCCGTGCGGGTCTGGTTTCGTCTGATCCGGCTCGAAGCGCGCATGCAGGCGGCGGTCAGCGAGCGGCTGCGCGAGATCGGCGTTTCGATCCCCCAATGCGATGTGTTGACCACGCTGACCGAGCAGGAGGGCGTGAGCCAGCAGGAGCTCGCCGCACGGCTTTACGTCACCAAGGGCAACATCTCAGGCCTGATCGACCGGCTGGCGGAAGCGGGCCTGGTCGAGCGTCGCTCCATCGCCTCCGATCGTCGCCAGCACGCCATCTATCTCACCGAGGCGGGCCGCGCGATCGCCGAGAGGGCGATCGCCGTTCAGCGCCGCTGGATCGCCTCGACGCTCGGACGGATGGCCGAGACGGACCTCGAAGCGCTGGAGGCGAAGCTGGTGGCGCTGAGGGACATCGTGCGCGAGGCGGAGACGCCGCAGCCGGCGGGCGCGGCGAAGGGGTGAGGCGGTCGGCGCTGCTTAGCGAGTCCATTTTGAGGGTTTTCAAGGGGTTGCGGCGCGATTAACGAGTTGGTGGCGGCGAGAGGCCGTCTCCCGATCACCGGCCCGCATGCGCCGCGAGACCAAAGAACAGATTTCGCATGGCGAAACAAAACGTTTCGCGAGCACACCCTTAAGTCATTGATTTTATTTGTGGCGCCGAATTAGCCATTTCGCGGAAACGTGAGTTTTCAATCCCTTATTCGACGTTTCGTTTCGCCGTTTTCGCACTTTCTGTCGGCCGCCGATCTCGCCGCCGCTCCGTTCAAATCCGGCCTCACAATCATAGACCGAGATTCCGAAAAGGGAATTTTTTGTCGTTCGGAAAAAATCGTTGCGCCTTGATCGCTGCGCGCTCAGCGGAGGCCGCAGCCGGACGGCGAAGCGGGCGCCGGCGGAAGAGCGCGGCAGCGCATCCTTGTGGTCAGCTCTAAGCGGGGCGAGCAAGGATGCGGCGGAGAAGCTCGCGCACAGCCTCCTTGCCGTTCTCCAGCGCCGAGCGCGGATCGTCCGCCTCGGCGATCAAAAGGGAGATCTCGGAAAGGGAGGCGAGCAGCATGTGCGCGAACCCGTCGACCAGCGCAGCCGGGATGCCGGCCCCCGCGGCGGCAGGCTCCAGGGCGGCCTTCATAAGGCCAAAGGCGTGGCGCTCGTCGATCTCGCGCCATTTGTCCCAGCCAAGCACGGAAGGGGCGTCGGTCAGCATGATCTGGCGGACGGCTGGATCCAGAGTGAGGTCCAGGAAGGCCTCGCAGCCGGCCTGAACTGCCGACGCCGCGTCGCCGCCGACCTTCGACGCGGCGGCCAAAACCTTGGCTGTCACGTCGACTTCCACCGCCTCGAACGCCGCCTCGAGCAGCGCCTCCTTGCTCGCAAAATGATGGTAGAGCGCGCCGCGGCTGATTTCACATGCGGCCAACACGGTTTCGATCGAGACCGCGGCGTAGCCGCGCTCGGCGAAGAGACGCGTCGCCGTGTCCACAATGACGCGGCGCGTCTCCTGACCTTTCTCCAGCCGCTTGTCAGCCGGCCGATCTGTGACGGCCTTCATCAGGGCGTCATCGCTCCTCTTGACAAACCGACAGTCGGTTTGCATTAATACCGACTGTCGGTCGGCGAGATCGTCGACTGGTTTCTAACCGAAAGGGAGCCCCATGGCACAGCAAAAACAGCGCGTGATGACCAGCGTCGGCGAGATCGCCTATGCGGAGCGGGGCGAAGGCCCGGCCGCCCTCTTCGTGCATGGCGTGTTTCTCAACAGCTACTATTGGCGTCACGTGATGGCGCGCCTGAGCGACGAGCGGCGTTGCCTGGCGCCTGACCTCCTCGGCCACGGCGATACGCCCGCGAGCGCCGACCAGGACGTCTCGCTGCGCGCCGAGGCCGACGCGCTCGAAGCCTTTTGCGAGGCGATGGGCCTCGATGCGGTCGATGTGGTCGCCAACGACAGCGGCTCCGCCATCGCCCAGATTTTCGCGGCCCGCCATCCAGAGCGGATACGCACGCTCACCCTCACGAACGGCGACGCCGACGCGAACTATCCGCCGGCGGAGTTTCGCCAGGTGGTGGAGATGGCCAAGGCAGGCCTCTTTTCCGCCCAGCGCGAGGCGCTGGCGGCCGACGTGGGTCTGATGCGGTCAGGCTTCGCCGCCGGTTACGAACGGATCGATGCGGTGTCGGACGAGACGCTCAGGACTTATGTGGGCCCTTTGTTCGCCACGCCCGAGGCCACGAACACCCTCGAGCGTTGGCTTGTCTCCTTCGACGACACGAGCCAGACTCGCGAAATCGAGCCTCTCTTGCGCAAGCTGACCGCGCCGACCCTGATTGTCTGGGGCACAGGCGATTCCTTCTTCCCCGTGAAATGGGCCTACTGGCTCAAGGGCGCCATTCCCGGCGCGCGTCAGGTGGTCGAGCTTGAAGGCGCGAAGCTGTTTTTCCCGGAGGAACGCCCGGACGAGCTCGCCGACGCGGTCCGCGCGCACTGGCGGGCAAGCGCCAGTGCGCCGGCTCTTGCGGAGGCGCTCTAAGCGCGCCTTCAGGCGGCGCCGAGGAGTCGGGACTTCACCTGTCGAGCCCGCCCATCAGCATGTACTTCAGCTCGCGAGAGCGCGCCTGCCCGCCGCGGTCGCTGTCTTGCTTCAGGGTAATCGCGAGGCGCTGCGCGGCTTCAGCGACGGAGAGGCAGGGCTTCTCGTCGCCCTGGTCAGGCGCCTGATCGAAAACCTCGATCGGGTCGCGACTCGGCGTCGCCGCCTTGAAATCGCCCGAACAGGGGTGCTCTCACCCCTTAGCCGCGCCGGCCGGCTGCGGCGTCTCCGCCTCGCGCACGATGTCCGTCTCGGCCATCCGTCCGAGGGTCGAGGCGATCCAGCGGCGCTGAACGGCGATCGCTCTCTCGGCGATCGCGCGGCCCGCCTCGGTGAGATAGATGGCGCCTGGGCGCCTGATCAGTCTCGCGGCGCGCGGGTTCGCCCGTCTCAGTGAAAGCCGCCTCAAGCCGCTTGGCTTCGGCGTCGGACATCTGCCAGTGCTGGTCGCGCTTCGGGGTGGCCAGGCAAGCACGCAACGCGATCTCGGCCGCATCGCCAAGATCGAGCAACCCCCCGATGGCGCAGATGCTCGCCCGCATGGAGCGGGACGGGCTGATCCAGCGGGCCCCCGACCCGGCCGGCGGGCGCAGCAGCCGCGTCACGTTGACGGAGAGCACATCCAGGTCCATTGCGACTCACCCTTGCATCCATTGCTCAGACGATGCATACGTGCATATACAAATGCGGTAGCCTCTGCCGCAACGCCCTGACCGCGCAGGGAGAGACCCGATGGACGACGTCAAAGTCGTTGAACGTATGTACGATCGCTTTAATGCGCGGGACATTGACGGCGTGCTGACCGCGCTCACCGATGATGTCGCCTGGGCCAACGGCATGGATGGCGGCCACGTCCATGGCCGAGACGCCGTACGCGAGTACTGGACGCGCCAGTGGACCATGGTCAGTCCGCACGTCGAGCCCGTGGGCTTTCATCGAACCGCGGATGGCGCGATCATCGCAGAGGTCCGGCAGTCCGTGCGAGATCTCGAAGGCAAACCGCTCCAGGGGCAGACGCACGGACTCAGGGACAAGACGGTCGAACACGTTTTCCGTCTTCGAGAGGGCAAGGTGGCTCGCTTCGACATCCAGGATGCCGCCTAGGGCCCAACCTTCAGCGCCTGAGGAGGCCGTCGGTCGTCGCGCGATCTTGGCCGGGCGGGTTCGTCGGCAGATCCGGCTCGATCGCCGCACAACCTCGCCGGCCTAAAGCTTTATGGCGTCCTTCAGCTCGCGCAGGCGGTCGAGCTTCTCCTGGGCCAAGCGGCTTCTGGTCGTCCTTCGCGTCCGCGAGGTCTTCCTCGGCGTTCTTGATCTGCTCCGCAAGCTTGTCGGCGTTGAAGTCCTCGAACGGGATGGCCGTCTCGGCGAGCACGATAAGACCCGCTTTGCTCGCGTCGGCGAAGCCGCCGCGCACGAACACGCGGCGTATGCTTGCCCTGCTCGTCGTCGATTCCAAGCACGCCCGGTCGCATCGACGTCATGACCGGCGCATGGTCGCTCAGCACCTGGAAGTCGCCTTCGGCGCCGGGCACGAGCACCGCCTGGGCGGAGCCGTTGAACAGCACCTTGTCCGGCGACACGAGTTCGAAGTGGAAAGTCGTCGGCATGGGGCCTCTCTCCGGGCGCGGCGCTCTTAAGCCTCTGCCGCGAGCTTCTTGGCCTTCTCGACGGCCTGCTCGATGGTGCCGACCATGTAGAAGGCGGCCTCGGGCAGAGTGTCGTACTTGCCTTCGATGATGCCTTTGAAGCCCTTGACGGTGTCTTCGATCTTGACCTGCACGCCGGGCGTTCCGGTGAACACGGCGGCCACGTCGAACGGCTGCGACAGGAAGCGTTCGATCTTGCGCGCCCGCGCGACGGTCTGCTTATCCTCTTCCGACAGTTCGTCCATACCCAGAATCGCGATGATGTCCTGGAGCGCCTTGTAGCGCTGCAGCACCACCTGCACCTGACGGGCGACGTCATAGTGCTCCTGGCCGACGATGGCGGCCGTCAGCATGCGTGAAGTCGAATCCGAGCGGATCGACCGCCGGGTAGATGCCCTTCTCCGAAATCGCGCGCGACAACACCGTTGTGGCGTCAAGATGGGCGAACGAAGTCGCCGGCGCCGGGTCGGTCAAATCGTCGGCGGGGACGTAGATCGCCTGCACCGAGGTGATCGAGCCCTTGTTGGTGGTGGTGATGCGCTCCTGCAAGAGCCCCATGTCGGTGGCGAGGGTGGGCTGATAACCGACCGCCGAGGGGATGCGGCCGAGCAGCGCGGAGACTTCCGACCCCGCCTGAGTGAAGCGGAAAATGTTGTCGACGAAGAACAGCACGTCCTGCCCCTGGTCGCGGAAATGCTCGGCGACGGTGAGACCGGAAAGCGCCACGCGCATGCGCGCGCCGGGCGGCTCGTTCATCTGCCCGAACACCAGCGCGCATTTCGACTTCACGCCCTGATCGGGATCATGGGGATCGGCGTTGACCTTCGAATCGATGAATTCGTGATAGAGATCGTTGCCCTCGCGCGTGCGCTCGCCGACGCCCGCGAACACAGAATTGCCGCCGTGGGTCTTGGCGACATTGTTGATGAGCTCCTGGATGAGCACCGTCTTGCCCACGCCCGCGCCGCCGAACAGGCCGATCTTGCCGCCCTTGGCGTAAGGCGCGAGCAGGTCGACGACCTTGATGCCCGTGACGAGAATCTGAGCCTCGGTCGATTGCTCGACGTAAGAGGGGGTTGGCTGATGGATGGCGCGACGACCTTCCATGTTGATCGGCCCGGCTTCATCCACCGGTTCGCCGATGACGTTCATGATGCGCCCGAGCGTGCCCTCGCCGACCGGCACTGAGATCGGCTCGTTGGTGTCGGTGACTTCCTGGCCGCGCACCAGACCCTCGGAGATATCCATGGCGATGCAGCGCACGGTGTTCTCGCCCAGATGCTGCGCAACCTCGAGCACGAGACGGTTGCCGTTGTTCATCGTCTCAAGCGCGTTGAGAATGGGCGGCAGGTAGCTGTCGAACTTCACGTCGACGACGGCGCCGATCACCTGGGTGATGCGGCCGGTGGCGTTGGAGACATTAGCCATGGTCTTCGTCCTCGTAGTCTTCGATCTCTTGCGCCGCCGAAGGCGCGAGTGCGGTCAGAGCGCCTCGGCGCCCGATATGATCTCGATCAGTTCCTTGGTGATCATCGCCTGGCGGGTGCGGTTGTAGCGAAGCGTGTATTTCTTCACCATCTCGCCGGCGTTGCGGGTTGCGTTGTCCATCGCGCTCATCTGCGCGCCGTAGAACGAAGCCCCGTTCTCGAGCAATCCGCGATAGACGCGCACCGTCACTGCGCGCGGCAAGAGCTCGGTCAGGATGTCGCCCTCGTCCGGCTCGTAGTCGTAAACCAGCGCATTCTCGTCTTTCGCGCCAAGCTCGGGGGGGATGATTTGCTGGGCGGTGGGGATCTGGGCGATCACCGACTTGAAGCGTGAGAAAAAGAGCGTGCAGACGTCGAACTCGCCATTCTCGAACAGCGAAATCACCTTGTCGGCGATGGGCTTGGCCGTCTCATAGTTGATCGTGCGCACCGAGCGCAGGTCGATCAGCTCCAGGATCTGCCGCTCATGCGTGCGGCGCAGCTGGTCATAGCCTTTCTTGCCGACGCACAGAATCTTGACCGTCTTGCCTTGGCCCATGAGGGAATTGGCCCGCTCGCGCGCCAGGCGCACAATTGCCGTGTTGAAGGCGCCGCACAGCCCGCGTTCGCCCGTGCAGACGAGCAGCAGATGCGTCTGGTCCGCGCCGCTGCCGATCAGAAGGCGTGGGCCCTGACCATCGGTCGCGGCGCCGGCGAGATTTGTCAGCACCGTTTCGACACGTTCCGCATAGGGGCGCGCGGCCTCGACCGCGCCTTGCGCGCGACGCAGCTTCGACACCGCGACCATCTGCATGGCCTTGGTGATCTTCTGCGTCGACTTGACCGAGGCGATCCGGTTCCTCAGTTCCTTTAGCGATGGCATCGCTCAGCGCCTCCAGAACGACCAACGGCTCGGTAGGATCGGGCCATATTACGCAAAGGTCCCGGCGTACGATTCGACAGCCGACTTGAGCTTGCTTCGACGTCACTCGTCAGATCGTTGGAGGTGCGGATCGAATCCAGGATGTCCGGGTTCTTCCCCGCAGAAAGCTGAGAAGCCCGTCTTCGAACGGCCGAACCTTGTCGAGCGGCAATTTGTCGAGATAGCCGTTGACGCCGGCATAGATCACGCAGACCTGCTTTTCCATCTTGAGCGGCGAGAACTGCGGCTGCTTGAGCAGTTCGGTGAAGCGCGCGCCGCGTTGAGCAGGCGCTCGTGACCGCGTCGAGATCGGAGCCGACTGGGCGAATGCCGCCATTTCGCGGTACTGCGCGAGCTCGCCCTTGATCCCGGCGGCGACTTTCTTGGTCGCCTTCGTCTGCGCCGCGGAACCGACGCGCGAAACCGAAAGACCCACGTTCACCGCAGGCCGGACGCCCTGATAGAAAAGGTCCGTCTCCAGGAAGATCTGGCCGTCGGTGATCGAGATGACGTTGGTCGGAATGTAGGCCGAGACGTCGTTGGCCTGCGTCTCAATGATCGGCAATGCGGTGAGCGAGCCCGACCCGTTCTCCT
>CAVWPU010000031.1:0-548298 GCA_963756955.1 uncultured Alphaproteobacteria bacterium | reverse complement strand
ATGGGTTGAGCCTGCCCTCGACCCTGCGCCCTCGAGGTCGACGACGACCATGTCGTCCGGCGTCAGCGCGGAATAGTCGACCCCGCTCGGCTTGATGGCGAAAGCGCCGCGCGCGCGATCGAGCGCGCTCGCATTGCCGAAGGTGAGATTGATGAGGCCGTGCCGCGGCAAGGCGACGTTGGCTTCGTAGGCTTCGCGCTTGAGTTCCTTGAACATCGCCTCGTTCCCGCGCGTCAGGCGCGGAACCCCTGCGCGAGGTAATAGTAGACATCGTTGTTGCGCAGGTCCTGCTTGAAGCTCGCGAGCCTGGTTTCCGGGCCGATCACCGCCATCTCGATGCCGGCGATGGTGGCGAAATCCTCGAGCATCTCGCGGGTCACGCTGTAGCTGTAGCCGGTGTGGTGCGCGCCGCCGGCGAGAATCCAGGCCGCGCAGGCGGTCTTGAAATCGGGCTTGCACTCCCACACCGCGCGGGCGACCGGCAACTTCGGCAGGGCTGGGTGGTCGACCGCGGTCACTTCGTTGACCAGCAGACGGAAGCGGTCGCCGAGGTCGATCAGGCTCGCGTTGAGCGCCGGGCCCGTCGCCGCGTCGAACACCAGGCGCACCGGATCCTCCTTGCCGCCGATCGAAGCGGATGGATTTCGAGCGTGGGCTTGCCAGCGGCGATCGATTGGGCAGATCTCGAGCATGTGCGCGCCGAGCACCTGATGCCCGCCCGGCGCGAGATGATAGGTGTAGTCCTCCATGAACGAGGTGCCGCCCGGCAGTCCCTCGCCCATGACCTTCATTGCGCGCACCAGCGCGGCGGTCTTCCAGTCGCCCTCGCCGGCGAAGCCGTAGCCTTCGGCCATCAGCCGCTGCGGCGCGAGGCCCGGAAGTTGCCGCAGGCCGTGCAAATCCTCGAACGTCGTCGTGAAGCCCTTGAAGCCGCCCTCCTCGAGAAAGGCGCGCAGGCCCAGTTCGAGCCGCGCGCCGTAGCGCAGCGATTCGTGCCGGGCGCCGGCCTTGCGCAGTTCCGGCGCGACGGCGTAGTGCTCCTCGTATTCGCTCGCGAGCGCCTTGACCGTCGGCGTCGGAGACCGCGTTCACCTCGCGCCACGAGGTCGCCGACGCCATAGCCGTTGGTCGAGAAGCCGAACCGCATTTCGGCGGCGACCTTGTCGCCCTCGGTGACCGCGACCTGGCGCATGTTGTCGCCGAAGCGGCAGAATTTCGCGCCCTGCCAATCGTGCCAGGCGCGCGCCGCGCGCATCCAGGCGCCGATGCGGTCCTGCACTTCCGGATCGGACCAATGGCCGACGACGACCTTGCGCGCGAGCCGCATGCGCGTGTGGATGAAGCCCGCCTCGCGGTCGCCGTGCGCCGACTGGTTGAGGTTCATGAAATCCATGTCGATCGTGTCCCACGGCAGGTCGCGATTGAACTGCGTGTGCAGATGCAGGAACGGCTTCTTCAGCGCGTTCAGCCCGCGGATCCACATTTTCGACGGCGAAAACGTGTGCATCCAAAGGATCAGGCCGGCGCAGTTCGGGTCGGAGTTCGCGTCGAGGCAAAGCTTGGCGATTTCGTCCGGCGTCGTCAGCAGCGGCCTTGAACACGTCTTCAGCGGCAGCTTCGGCGAGGCGGCAAGCGCGCCCGCGATCTCCCGCGCGTGGGCCGCGACCTGCTCGAAGCGGCCCGGGGCCGTAGAGATGCTGCGAGCCGCAAACGAGCCAGATTTCGGGCGTGGCGAGATTGATCATGGTCGTCTCAGTTTCCGTGATGTATGGAGCTGCGCCGGGCAGCTGCGCTCGCGGTCATGCCGTTGCGTATTTGATGTCGAGCAGGCGCTTCATCACCTGCGACAGA
The DNA here is from genome assembly GCA_963756955.1 of uncultured Alphaproteobacteria bacterium. Lineage (GTDB taxonomy): Bacteria > Pseudomonadota > Alphaproteobacteria > Rhizobiales > Beijerinckiaceae > Roseiarcus. The sequence continues at coordinate 546,447 of CAVWPU010000031.1, read as the reverse complement.
TCGGCGGATTTGGTCAGGCCGCCGAAGCTGTCGTGCAGCTCGCGGTAGAGCGCGTAGAGTTCATCGTAGACGGCGCTGGTTCTCGGCGATCGGCTCGATAGCGACTTCCGGCTTCAGCGACGTCATCGCCGCCTGCGCGCCCGCAAAATCCGGATGCGCGCCGGCGAGCACGGCGGCGGCGATCGCCGAGCCCAGCGCGCAGGTCTGGCTCGAGCCCGCGACCTGCATCGCGCAGCCGGTGACGTCGGCATAGATTTGCATCAGCAGCGGATTTTTCTCGGCGATGCCGCCGGTGCACACGACCCGGTCGATCGGCACGCCGTATTCCCGGATGCGCTCGATGATCGCGCGCGCGCCGAACGCGGTCGCCTCGATCAGCGCGCGATAGATGTCGGCGCGCGTCGTGTAGAGGTCCTGGCCGAGCGAGCAGGCCGGTGAGCCGCTGGTCGACGAGGATGGTGCGGTTGCCGTTGTTCCAGTCGAGCGCCAGAAGGCCGGCTTGGCCCGGGCGCTGCTTCGCCGCCTCCGCGGTCAGTTCGGCGTGCAGCGCGGCGTCGCCCGCCCAAGACGACCTCGACCCACCATTTGAAAATGTCGCCGACGGCCGACTGGCCGGCCTCGATGCCGAAGAAGCCGGGCAGGATCGCGCCCTTCACGATGCCGCAGATGCCGGGAATGTCGGCGACCGGCTTGTTCGGCCGAGACGACGGCGCAGTCGCAGGTCGAGGTGCCGATCACCTTGACGAGCGTGCCCTCGCGCACGCCGCAGCCGATCGCGCCGTAGTGAACGTCGAACTCGCCGATCGCGATCGGAATGCCCGCGGCGAGCCCGAGCTTCGCCGCCCATTCGGAGCAAAGCGAGCCGGCCGGCTCGGTGGCGTCGTAGGCCTTTTCGTAAAGCCGGTCGCGAAGCTCGGCGAGGCGCGGGTCGAGCGCTCCGAGGAACTCCTTGTCGGGCAGGCCGCCCCATTCGTCGGAGTAGAGCGCCTTGTGGCCGGCGGCGCAAACGCCGCGCTTGACCATCGCGGGTCGGCGACGCCGGCGAGCACGGAAGGAATCCAGTCGGCGAGCTCGACCCAGGAGAAAGCGGCGTCGAACGTTTCGGGAGCGACATTGAGGCAATGCCAGATCTTGGCCCAGAACCATTCGGAGGAATAGACCCCGCCGCATTTGGCGATGTACTGCGGGCGGATCTTGGCGCAGAGTTCGGTGATTTGCGCCGCCTCGCGCCAGCTCGTGTGATCCTTCCACAGCCAGCATTGCGCGTTGAGGTCGTCCTTCCACGCGGCGCTCGAGGCCAGCGGCCGGTTCTTGGCGTCGACCGGGATCGGGCTTGACCCGGTCGAGTCGACGCCGATGCCGACGACTTTCGACGGGTCGAAATCCGGCTTTGCGCGCCAGCTTCGGCGAGCGCGCCCTTGATGCTTTCCTCCAGGCCGAAGAGATAGTCGCCCGGATGCTGGCGCGCCAGCAGGCCGTCTTTCGGATCGAGCAGAACGCCCTGCGCGCCCGAAGGATAGTCGACCACGCCAGCTGCCGTATTCGGCGCCGTCCGAACAGCGGACGACGAGCGCGCGCACCGAGTTGGTTCCGAAATCGACGCCTAGGGTGAACATGAGCGCTCCGTGGCTCGATCCGGGCAGGCGCGCGGTCAGCGGCGAACGCGTGCGCGAGCGCATCGAAATGGCCAATGGCGGGAGCCCAATCGCGCTACTCTTTGCTCTTCTGATAGACGTCGACGTAGACCGCCGCCAGCAGCACGAGGCCCTTCACCACCTGTTGCCAGAAGATGCCGATGCCGAGAATCGACATGCCGTTGTTCATCACTCCCATGAAAAACGCGCCGATGACGACACCCATCACCTTGCCGACCCCGCCCGAGGCCGAGACGCCGCCGATGAAACATGCCGCGATCACGTCGAGTTCGAAGGAATTGCCCGCGCTTGGCGTCGCCGAATTGAGGCGCGCGGCGACGATCAAGCCCGCAAGTCCGGCGAGGACACCCATGTTGACGAAAGTCAGCAAGGTCAGTCGCTCGGTGCGGACGCCTGAAAGCTGCGCCGCCAGCCGGTTGCCGCCCATCGCGTAGATCCGGCGTCCGATGGTCATGCGGGTGGTGATGAAGGTGTAAAGCAGAATCAGCACCCCCATGATGATGAGGACGTTGGGCAAGCCCTTGTTCGACGCGAGCAGATAGCTGAACCCGATGATCAGAATCGCGAAAATGGCGTTCTTGCCGATAAACAGCGCGAACGGCTCCGTCTCCATCGACTGCGCGTTGTCACGCATCCACCGGCGCGTGCTCGTGAGGATCAGCAAGATGCGCCCCAACCACCCCGACCAGCATCGACAGCCAGAAGAACTGCGGTTGTCCCGGCGGCGCCTTGAGGATCCCGAAGTCGCTGAAGTCCGGAATGAAGCCGGCGCTGATCGACTGGAACCCCTTGGCGAACGGTCCGACGAACTGGCCCTGCAGCATGTTTCCGGTAAGTCCGCGGAAGATCAGCATGCCAGCGAGCGTTACGATGAACGCCGGGATCTTGCTGTAGGCGATGAAGTAGCCCTGGAACGCGCCGATCAGCGCCGCCGAGAATCAGCGCCAGCGGAATGACCAGTTGCCAGGGAAGCTTGACGTCGATGTCGACCCAGGGAACATGAAATCCCACCATCATGATCGCCGCGCAGCCGCCGACGAATCCGACGATGGAGCCGACCGAAAGATCGATGTTGCCCCCGACGATCACCAGGAGCATGCCGAGCGCCATGATGACGATGTAGCTATTCTGCAGGATGAGGTTGGTCACATTGACGCCGCGGAAGAGCACGCCGCCAGTGACGACCTCGAAGAACGCCATGATCAGAAGCAGGGAAACAAGCAGGCCGTAATCGCGAAGATTGCTCTTCCAGAAGCTCGCGTCCCCGGCCGATGGCTCCGCGGCGGGCACGCCGGTGATGATCGTTTCCGTGCTCATGCCGCCGCAACCCTGTATTGCTTCATGATCGAGGCCATGATCATCTCCTGGGTCGCGCCCTTCGCCAGCATTTCGTCGACGAACTTGCCCTCGTTCATGACGTAAATGCGATCGCAGATGCCCAGCAATTCCGGCATTTCCGATGAAATGACGATCACGCCCTTTCCTGCCGCCGCAAGATCGTTGATTATCGTATAGATCTCATATTTGGCCCCGACGTCGATGCCGCGCGTTGGCTCGTCCAGGATGAGCACCTTCGGCTGCGCGAACAGCCATTTGCTCAAGACGACCTTCTGCTGATTGCCGCCCGAGAGATTGAGCGTCTTTTGAAAGATCCCCGAGGAGCGGATCTTCAGCAGGCTGCGATATTGTTGCGCGATGCGGTTTTCCTGGTGCTTGTCGATCACCCCGCGCCAGGCGATGCCTGGCAGATTGGCGAGCGTGACATTGTTCTTGATGTCCTCGCTCAACACAAGACCGAGACTCTTGCGGTCCTCGGTCACGTAGGCGATGCCGTTGGCGACCGCCTTTTGCACCGTCGAGACGTCGATCTCCTTGCCCTCCATGAGGGCGCGGCCAGTGATGTTTCGTCCGTAAGCGCGTCCGAAAATGCTCATGGCGAGTTCGGTGCGCCCGGCGCCCATCAATCCGGCGATGCCGACAACCTCGCCCCGGTTGACGTGCAGGTCGACGCCCTTGATCACTTCGCGTCCGGCGTGGAGCGGGTGTTCGACGCGCCAGTTCTCGACCGCGAACAGGCGCTCGGCAATCTTGGGGACGCGCAGCGGATAACGATCCGACATCTCTCGCCCGACCATGCTCTTGATGATGCGGCCTTCGCTGATCTTCTCGCGGCTGGCAGTCGATGGTCTCGACCGTCGCGCCGTCGCGCAGCACTGTGATCTGGTCCGCGACCTTGGCCAGCTCGTTGAGCTTGTGCGAAATGATGATCGAGGTGATCCCCTGCGCCTTGAACTCGACGAGCAAACGCAGCAACGCGTCGCTGTCGGTCTCGTTGAGGCTGGCGGTCGGCTCGTCGAGGATCAGCAGCTTCACCTTCTTGGCGAGCGCCTTGGCGATCTCGACAAGCTGCTGCTTGCCGATTCCCAGATTGGTGATGAGCGCATTCGGCGATTCCTTGAGTCCGACCTTGCTCAGGAGCTCTCGCGTCCGGTTGAAGGCCACGCTCCAGTCGATGACGCCCATTCTGGCCGGTTCGTTGCCGAGGAAGATATTCTCGGCGATCGATAGGAGCGGCACGAGCGCCAATTCCTGATGGATGATGATGATGCCAAGATGCTCGCTGTCGGCGATGCGCGAAAAGCGCCGCTCCCGTCCCTGAAAAACGATCTGCCCTTCATACGAGCCGTAAGGGTAGACCCCGCTCAGCACCTTCATCAAAGTCGACTTGCCGGCGCCATTCTCACCGCAGATCGCGTGGATCTCGCCTTCGCGGACAGAAAGATTGACGTCGCGTAGCGCGATGACGCCGGGAAAAGTCTTAGTGATCCCCCTCATTTCCAGAATGGGAGTCATGACTCAAGGCTCGTAGGTTGGCCAGGCGGTTAGCCTGTCAGACCGTGCAACGTGAGCGTCTCCGCCGGCAACGAATAGGGGCCTCGGCGCACGAAGAAGATAGGCGCGAAGACCCATATTCGTCAGCTTGCCGGCCTACTGAAGCTGGTCAGCTTTGTAGTAACCCGTGTCGACCAGCGCCGCCTTCCAGTTGGTCGCGTCGACGGTGACCGGAGTCAGCAAATAGGACGGTACGATCTTGACCTTGTTGTTGTAGGTCTTCGTATCGTTGATCTCGGGCTTTCCGCCGGAAACCACAGCGTCAACCATGTTCGCGGCGACCTTGGCGAGATCGCGGGTGTCCTTGAAGATCGTCGAGTACTGCTCGTGGTTGATGATCGACTTAACTGACGGGACCTCGGCGTCTTGCCCGGAAATGATCGGCATCGGCTGATCCGCCGTACCGTAGCCGACGCCCTTCAGCGCGGAGATGATGCCGATGCTCAGCCCGTCATAGGGCGAGAGAACGGCGTCCACGCGCTTCTGAGTGTAATAGGCGCTGAGGAGGTTGTCCATGCGCGCCTGAGCTACTTCAGCCTTCCAGCGAAGGGTTCCGACCTTGTCCATACCCATCTGCTTCGACTGGACGACGAGCTTACCGCTGTCGATGTAGGGCTGCAGGACCGACATCGCGCCATTGTAGAAATAGAACGCGTTCGTGTCGTCGGGCGACCCGCCGAACAATTCGATGTTGAACGGACCGTTCTTGCCCGCATCGAGGCCGAGGCCATGGACGATGCTAGTGGCCTGGAGCACGCCGACCTTGAAATTGTCGAAAGTCGCGTAATAGTCGACATTTGGCGAACCGACGATGAGGCGGTCATAGGAGATGACCTTGATGCCGGCGTCGGCGGCTTTCTGGAGCGCGTCCGACAGCGTCGTGCCGTCGATGGCCGCGATCACAAGGACTTTGTCGCCCTTTGTGATCATGTTCTCAACCTGGGCAAGCTGATTGGGAATGTCGTCATCGGCGTATTGCAGATCGGTCTTGTAGCCCTTGGCCTGCAGGGTCTTCACCATATTGTCGCCGTCAGCGATCCAGCGAGCAGATGTCTTTGTGGGCATGGCGATGCCGATCGTGCCTTTGTCCTGCGCGTAGGCGACGCTTCCGGCGCTCAGCAGCCCGACCGCGACCGCGGCGGCCAGAGTTTTCAAATGCATTTGTCTTCCTCCCTTTGGGAACGCCACGCGAGAGCCCGGCGTCATGAGCAACTATACCATCGCTTCCAGGACTTTTAGAGCCCGGCGCACTTGCCAAGGGCTTTTTGCCTAAAAATATTCGGAACTCAATAATTAATGTGGGAGTTCTCCGTTAACGGTGCAGATTCGCCCCGCGGTTGACACGCCGAGGTCGGTATTGTGAGAGCATGTCTCGGCCGACCGCTAGGTCTTGACACTTTCCGCCCCGACAAATTGGCGTCGGGTTGACAGTGGTGCCGACGCCTCGGAAGCTAATGAGGTCGATTTGAGTTTGTCGGGCAACCATGATTTTGGCGCTTGATGGCAATTAAACAGATCATTTACGTACTTGCCGCGACGAAGAAATTGCGCCTAAGGTTCTCGGCGAGAGACTTGCCGGGGTAAGCGGCCTCAATCAAAGGATCGCCGACCAGTAACTCGCTAACTCAACTTTCGCGGCCGCGACTCGCGAAGCCTCTTGCTTAAGGCCTCACAAACAGCATCGTTTTTCTGGCTTTCTTCTGCAACGTGCATGCGGCTTCTCCGCCGCGAGCCTGAAGCAGATTTTTCCGTTTGGCTGCGGTTCGCCACAGCAGCTAGCGTACGTGCGAAGGACCGATCCGGCACTCGGCGATAAGCCGTAAACGTCACTAGCTCCTCTCAAGCGGATCGAAAACTGGAGTCCACTGGACGGACTCGACATGCTCCGCTCCAGTCGCCAGCATTACGAGACGGTCCAAGCCAAGCGCAGCGCCGCTTGCATCGGGCATACGGTCCAGAGCAGTGAGGAAATCTTCATCTATGGGATACGAGCTACCGAAAATGCGCCACCGTTCTTCCATGGCTATCGAAAATCGCCGCCGCTGTTCATCAGGATCGCGCAACTCGTGGAATGCGTTGGCCAGTTCAACGCCGCAACAGTACAATTCGAAGCGTTCGGCAATCCGAGGATCATCGCGGGACACCTGAGCGAGAGCAGCCTCGCTCGCTGGATAAGCATAAAGAACAGTCGGCTGTCCTAAGCCCAGACTCGGTTCGACCCGCTCACTGAGAAGGCGGCTAAAGATGTCCGACCAGTTATCATCCGATGCGATGCGAACACCGCAATCCTTCGCCTGTCGAGCTAGCATTTCCCGGTCGGCTGGGCCATCGATCGGCAGACTGTCGTAAATATCGATGCCGATATACCGCCGAAATGCATCGCGCACCGTCAATCGCTCTGGCGGGCTAAACGGACTGGCCTCCCGGCCCCGATAGGCAAATCTCTTCGTGCCAGCAACGTGGCCGGCAAGCGCGACCAACGCAGCGCAATCCTCGATAAGGCTTTCTAACGAGCCGCAGGCGCGATACCATTCAAGCATCACAAATTCAGGCGCGTGCAAGGCCGTTCGTTCGCGGTTGCGGAAAACAGTGCTGAGCGCAAAGATTAGCCTCTCCCCCCCGCCAGAAGCTTTTTCATGGCAAATTCAGGCGAAGTGTGCAGGTACGCGTCGTGCGCCGACGTGTCGGGCAGAATAAGCGCCGTCTTGAATCCGTGCAAATGCGTCTCATTTCCCGGTGAAATCTGGAGGGCGGCTGGCTGTACTTCGATGAAACCTTTGGCGCCGAACCACCGCCGTACTAACGTGAGAATCCGCGCACGAACTAGCAGCGACCCACGTCGTTTGCTGTAACGAGCCGGGCTCCACTGAGGTTGCCGCGCCGCCTGGCTCAAAGCGCACCGCCGCTCAAAGAGACGGAGGACGGAAGTCGATCTCGACTGGCCTTTGGCGGCAAAATGGGTATGGTGCGCGCCGCAACCTCCAATATACCACTACGCAAACGTGCGATCTCGAGGGTGACCGTCGCCCTCAATTCCGAGGACCAAACGTGAGAGTTATCGCAAGCTCAATACGCAAGGGCAATATTATAGAACGAGACGACGGACAATTGTGCGTCGTACTTTCCGCCGAAAGCTTTCACCCCGGTAAAGGCACGCCGACAACTCAGATTGACATGCGCCGCCTTTCGGACGGGGTCAAGGTAACAGACCGATATAAGACTACCGAGCAAGTCGAGCGCGCATTCGTAGAGGATAGCAATTTTGATTTTCTTTACGTAGATGGAGACGGGTATCATTTCATGAATGGTGATACTTATGACCAACTGCAAGTCCCGGCGGAAGTAATCGGGGATCAGGCGCAATGGCTCCAGGAAGGTATGAAGGTTATATTATCAATATTCAATGGGATTCCGGTGACTATACAATTGCCACCCCGAATTACGTTGGAAGTAGTTGACACCGAGCCAGCGATGAAGGGCCAGACTGCGTCTTCATCCTATAAGCCAGCAAAACTTGCCAATGGCGCACGGGTAATGGTCCCCTCGCACATTGCGGTCGGTGCTCGGATTGTCATTGAGACTGAAAGTGGCGGCTACGTTGAACGAGCAAAGGATTGAAGGCTTTCTCGGACTTGTCACGAAAGCGCAAGCTGTACCGCTTGTGGACGGTAAAAAAATCGGACAGGCCATGAGCGGCGTATGTTATTGGTGCGTCGTCAGCGCGTTGAGAGTCCCGCAGAGTCTGTCAACTTCATCTGAACAGGTCAAACGTGAGGATTGAGGCCCTTGATGGTGGCGCGCCTGTGCAAAAGGGCGCCTCAAAGGCTAGTCATGAGGCAAAAAACCGAATTTGCTTACTTAATCTCCGGATTGAGGCAGGTACACATCCGCCGTTTTGCGAAAAGATATTGCGACGGAGAGATTTTACGAGACAACACCGAAAAACGGGTGTCTTATCGCCAGCCGGCGGTCTCTGCACTCATCGCCACCCACGAGTTCGGCGTTGGGTGGGTTATCTAATCTAGCGTTAGACTTTATGACACTGGCCACGGGCGAATCCACGAAGAGTCTCACGCCGCTACGCACGCGCGCGTTCTCGTCACGGGCCACTTCGTCTAGCCATGAGTATGCCGATCCTCTACCACGCGAACTTCCCGTGGAGTTGGCGTTTCTCGCGGCAGAAGGGTTTTCGCCTGAGTTGTTGCTGAGCGCGGCAAGTTTAGCAAACGAGGCCGCTCCGGCTGTCGACCAGCTTTTGAGCGAAGGTAAAATAACGGAAGAAATCTATTATCGCGCATTGGCCATCCATTTAGGTTGCCAGTATTATTGTGGCGACCCACCGCTTGCGCGCACTTTTGATGCTGTGAAAGGATTGCGGTGTGGCGTAGCTCCGCTCGAATCAACTGACGTCGGCCCTCGAATGGTGGTTGCCCCTCGTGCGCAGTTCGTTCCGCGACTAATAGAGGCGACTCACTCCGGTGCAATTCGTTCTGGTTCTTTTGCGATCACTTCGCCGCAGCGGTTCGCGAGTCTGGCACGCGCATACCACAGCGCGGAGCTCCTTGACGTTGCACTTGGCCGCCTGCCAAAGAGCCTGACTGCAAGGGAGGGAATGAGTGGCTTGCAAATTGCGGCGGTGGGGGCGGCTGCGACATTCGCCTTCATCCTCGGCATCGCCGATTTCGGGGCTTTGCAGGCTGTCTCCTCAGCGATTCTCTGGCTCGTGTTTTCGTGCTCAGTCATGCTTCGTTCGATGGCGGCCGTCGCGAGCGGACGGGGAACTCCCTCTTCGGACCTTTCAGACGATGAACTGCCCACCTATACTGTGGTTATCGCGCTGTATCGTGAGTCTAGCGTCGTTGAAGATTTGGTTGGAGCGATCGACTCGTTCGATTATCCGAAGGCCAAACTTGATATCAAGTTGGTCGTTGAGCAGCGAGATGTCGAGACGTTGGGTCGAATTGTCGAATTGAGGTTGCCGGCTCGCTATGAGGTCGTAGTGGCGCCGCCGGGCAAGCCCCAGACAAAGCCGCGCGCCCTCAACATCGCCTTGTCCAGCGCGCGAGGTGACTTGATCGTCGTTTACGACGCCGAAGATATCCCGGCCCCCGACCAACTACGCCTTGCCGCATCTCGTTTTGCCGCCGAAAAAGATCTGGATTGTCTCCAGGCTCGTCTAGCTATCCGAAATCACGGAGAATCTTGGCTTTCCAAACTCTTTGCGGTTGAATACGCAATATTGTTCGATGTTATTAACCCAGGTTTGTGCGCTCTCAACCTTCCAATTCCACTTGGCGGAAGCTCTAACCACTTCCGAATTCGATCCCTGGTCGGGGTCGGAGCTTGGGACGAGTGGAACGTCACCGAGGACGCGGATCTCGGAATTCGCTTAGCGCGCTTCGGCTATAAAGTGAAGGCGCTCGATTCGGATACCTGGGAGGAAGCTCCTTATGAGCTCGGAAATTGGTTCCGTCAACGCGTGCGATGGCAAAAAGGCTGGATGCAGACTTTGATCGTTCATTCGAGGCGTCCGGTCTTTTTTTTGCGTGACCTCGGACCACGGCGAACCGTCGCCGCGACGACAGTGATTGTCGGGGCCATTTTTGGATGTCTATTTTGGCCCCTTTTTGCAGTTGGAACGATTTGGCGGGCCCTATCCGTCGGACAGGACACACTGTCGCCTTGGCGGGAGATGAGCGACGTTTTCACGTACATACTGGCGCTATCCGGCGTTTGGACAATCGTCCTTCCTGCGGTCATCGCTGCTAAGTTCCGCCGCTTGAGAGTGACCGTCCGCTTGATTGTGCTCCTGCCAGTATACTATATTTTGGTAAGTGCTGCGACTTGGATGGCAGTGCTTGACCTGACTTTACGGCCGCATTATTGGGCGAAGACTGCCCACGGTAGAAGTCGGCAGGTATCAAGCCCGCTCGCTCGCCAAGTGCAACCCTCAACGTAACCTCGCTCGCCGCCTCTAGGATGCAGCTATGGATTTCAGCTGCATTGAATGTACATCTGCGATGCTGAGAGCATTAGGAAAACTATGTCGCTGCTTCCCACGCGCGAGGCCCTTGAGGCATCAAAGGCCTGGCCTTTTGAAGAAGCGCGAAAGCTGATCCGGCGTCTTGAGCGTTTTGAGCAGAAGGAGACTATTTTCGAGACCGGTTACGGGCCGTCGGGTCTGCCGCATCTTGGCACATTCGGCGAAGTCGCGCGCACAAGCATGGTCCGACATGCGTTTCGTGTCCTGACGGGCGACAGCATTAAGACGAAGCTGATCGCTTTTTCCGATGACATGGACGGGTTACGCAAGGTTCCGAACAACATCCCCAACCGCGACTCAATGTTATCTCACCTCGGCAAGCCACTGACGCAGGTTCCAGACCCCTTCGGCGAATATAACAGTTTCGCTGAGCATAATAACGCGCGATTGCGTGCGTTTCTGGATCAATTTGGTTTTGAATACGAATTTATGTCGTCAACGGAGACCTATAAATCAGGGCGGTTCGATGAGGCCCTGTTGCGGATGCTTGATTGCCTGGACGAAGTGCAAGCAATCATGCTCCCTTCGCTTCGGGAGGAAAGGGCTGCAACTTATTCGCCATTCCTCCCGATTCATCCCAAAACTGGCGTTGTTACGCAGGCGCCGGTTTTGGCTCACGACCGCAGCGCTGGTACGATACGATGGCAGGACCCGTCGACTGGAGAGGAATTCGAAACGCCCGTGACCGGAGGGCATTGCAAGTTGCAATGGAAGCCAGATTGGGCGATGCGTTGGCATGCGCTCGGCGTCGACTACGAGATGGCTGGAAAGGATCTTATAGATTCGGTGAAGCTGTCCTCACGGATCGTGCGCGTCCTGGGGTCGGACCCGCCCGCGGGATTCAACTACGAGCTCTTCCTCGATGAGAACGGACAGAAAATTTCGAAAACAAAGGGAAACGGCCTTACGATTGAACAATGGTTGGCTTACGCTAGCCCGGAAAGCCTATCTTTGTTTATGTTTCAGAAGCCGACCGCCGCGAAGCGACTTCATTTCGACGTCATACCGCGCACCGTTGACGACTACGTCGGATTTCTCGAAGCCTACCCACACCAGCCATGGAAGGAACGACTGGGCAATCCTGTATGGCACATTCATGCCGGAGAGCCTCCAAACCCGGAGGTCCTCGGCCCCAGCGAGCATAGCGGCGTGGCGATTTCCTTCGCCATGCTCCTCAATCTCGCGGCGGTTTCCAACACCGAAAACCCGTCCGTTCTTTGGGCCTTCCTTCGCAGATACTGTCCCTTGGCGTCCCCAGAAACGCATCCTAGTCTCGATCGCCTGGTTCACTATGCGGTTGCCTATTTTCGCGATTTTGTCGCCCCCAGGAAGCGATATCGCGACGCGGACGATCTCGAGCGCGATGTTCTTATAAAGATCGCCTCGATGTTATCGGAGTTGCCCTCAAACGCGAGCGCAGATGAAATCCAGCACGCGCTCTACGATCTCGCGCGGCCGATTCCTCGCTATCAAAATCACTCGGCCAAGGGAGCGACGGCTGCGCGGCCAGGAGTTTCGAACGAGTTCTTCGATATGATCTACGCTGTCCTTCTCGGCGAGGACCGGGGGCCGCGCCTAGGGTCTTTCATCGCGATTTACGGGTTGGATGAGACGCGAAAGCTAATTGAAAAAGCACTTGCGGGGACGCTTTCCCGCGAAGGCAAAATGGAGGCAACCTTATTGGAAACAACCTCGTCTCGACGGACGGAGAGGCCAGCCCAACGTATTGGTGAGACCGGAAGCGATCGTCCATGATTCTCTAGCCAAGTAATTTTCGCGCGTCACAATTTCAGTGCTATCTTGAGCTCTCGCATGTCGGCCCAAGCAAATCGCTTGTGCGCTGGTTGCCGCAACAGAAAGGCTGGATGCAGCATGGCAAGCGCTCGGATATTGCGGCCGGTTGGCCCGGGATAAGCGAACCACGAGCCGCGTGCGCGCATAATGCCGGACTGAACGCCCAACATTGTGCGACTTGCAGATCCGCCGAGGCAAACGAGGAACTGAGGATTGGCAAGGTGGATTTGTTGCTGAATAAAGGGTAGGCAAATCTCGGTCTCCTGAGGAGTTGGGGTTCGATTGCCAGGCGGCCGCCAGGGAACGACATTGGCGATGTAGACCTTTTGTCTATCCAGTCCGATTGCGCTCAGCATTCGATCCAACAATTGTCCCGCTCTTCCGACAAACGGCCGACCTATCCGATCCTCGTCCTCTCCGGGAGCTTCACCTACAAACATAACCTGTGAACCAGGAATCCCGTCCGAAAACACAAGTTGTGTGGCGGTCCGCTTTAGCGCGCAGCCCTCGAAATTCGCCATGATAGACCGCAGGGTTTGCAAATCGGCGGCGGCTTGCGCAAGCACGCGCGTCGAAGTCTCCGTCCCACTAGCCGCAATGACTCTTCCGGCGTTTTTAAGCGCGCGCGATCTGGTCGCCGACTCCGAAGATTGATGTGTCGACGCTGTTAGATCTCGCACATCGTCTGGAACTCGGCGTTCGGGAAGGCCGGAAGCAAAACGATTATGCGGGACATCATCAAGAGCATCACTGACGCCACCTCGAATCCACCACCGGAGCGACTCCATCGCCCGGAGCGCGCTCGATTGAGGATCAACTAAACCCTTCCTCGAAGACACTGACTTGACCTGTCCTGAATGCTTGCGCGGCCGCGTGATGACAAACTATCATATTGGGCCTCGGGCGGCACCGGCGAGAAAACACGGTCGCAAGGCTTCCGACGCGAACTGCACGATTTGGCCCCGATGGCGGAAGGTGTCATGACCCAGGACCCGATATTGCCACCTCGAGAATCGATGCACTACGACGTGGTGATTGTTGGCGCGGGTCCTGCGGGCCTGGCTGCAGCGATCCGACTCAAGTCATTAGACACCACGCTCTCCGTCGTCGTTGTGGAAAAAGGATCGACCGTCGGCGCGCATATCCTTTCGGGAGCCGTGATCGATCCGATTGGACTTGACCGACTGACGTCAGATTGGCGATCGGACCCCGAATGCCCGCTCAAAACTCAGGTCGGCGCAGATCAATTCTACTACCTAACCCGGAAGCGAGGGATGCGGTTGCCCAATTGGGTGATGCCAAAGTTAATGGGCAATCATGGTAATTTTATCGGCTCACTTGGCGCGCTCGCCCGGTGGCTAGGCGGGCGAGCCGAGGCTCTCGGAGTCGAGATCTATCCCGGGTTTGCGGCGACGGAACTTCTGTACGGGGACCAAGGGGAGGTTGTAGGCGTCGCGACCGGCGACATGGGGGTGGGCCGCAACGGTCGCCCGAAGGGTGGCTTCACGCGAGGCATGGAGCTTCTTGGGAAATATGTCCTGCTCGCGGAAGGGGCCCGCGGCTCGCTATCGAAACTAGCGATCGCTCGCTATGGTCTTGATTTCAAGAGCGGGCCGCAGAAGTACGGGATCGGTCTGAAGGAATTGTGGCAAGTTTCCGATGACCATTTCTCTTCAGGCCTTGTTCAGCATACTTTCGGTTGGCCTTTGTCACAGGGCGCGAGCGGCGGCTCATTTGTTTATCACTACGGAGACCGGCTGGTTTCCGTAGGATTTGTTGTACATCTCAACTACGAGAACCCGACCCTATCCCCATTTGATGAATTTCAGCGTTTCAAGACCCATCCGCTGATTCGCGACACCTTCGCTCAAGGCAAACGGGTGGCTTACGGGGCGCGCGTCATTGCATCCGGAGGTTGGCAGTCGGTGCCGAAATTAGTGTTTCCGGGAGGAGCCTTGATTGGCTGTTCGGCCGGATTCGTCAATCTTGCTCGCATAAAGGGCTCTCAAAACGCTATTTTGTCGGGAATACTCGCCGCGGAGAAGGTGCACGAGGCTCTGACCGCGGGTAGGGCGAACGACGAATTGATCGGCTACGAGAATTCTTGGAGAGATTCGGATATTGGTCGAGATCTTTACAAAGTTCGCAACGTAAAGCCACTTTGGTCGCGATTCGGTCTTTTCCCCGGCGTCGGGCTGGGCGGTTTCGATATGTGGACAAATGAATTGATCAAGTCTTCGATTTTCGGCACGCTTCGACACGGCAAGCCGGACAGTGATACCCTAAAACCAATTTCTGAGGTAGCTTCGATAACTTATCCGAAGCCAGATTCACTGTTAACATTTGATAAAGCATCTTCGGTCTACCTTTCCAACACAAACCACGAAGAGGACCAGCCGGTTCATCTTCATTTGCGTGATCCCGTCATCCCTATCCGCGACAACCTTCCGCGTTTCGGGGAGCCCGCACGACTTTACTGCCCAGCCGGAGTCTACGAAGTGACTTACGCCAACGAAGAAACTCGCTCAGAGCCTCGATTTATCATAAACGCCCAGAATTGCGTGCATTGCAAAACCTGCGACATCAAGGACCCCGCGAGAAATATAGAGTGGACCCCACCGGAAGGCGGGGGCGGACCAAACTATCTCGATATGTAGTCGGGGCGCAAAATTGCCGCTTTCGGCTGTCAGCACCGGGGCTGAGGCGGGGCATTCTATGGCTGCCCTCTCTATGTCACTTCGCTGACGGACATCTTAGGAACGCGTGACACATGCAGAGCCGCTCTCAATGTTGGACGCCGCGAGTAGTCGTTTTTCTCGGTTGGGCTTTGCTGGCGTCGTGCAGCGTGGCCGGGGCTGCATCCATCCAAACGGATGCGGGGCCGGAGAAGTTGGAAATCGGGAGCACCCAACCCGGAAATTATCTCTCAGCGCTTATCGCCAGCGCTGATCGGGACACGGTTGCCGCGGAAATCTACTACCGCGAAGCGCTCCGCTCCGATCCTCGAAATCCGGATCTCCTAGAGCGCGCCTTCGCGGCCGCGCTTTCCAACGGCGACGAAACTGGCGCCACTTCCCTCGGCGAGCGCCTCCTTGCCCGTGATTCGAATAACAATCTAGCGCGTCTTGCAATTGCGGTTCACGATGTCGACCAAGGACAATTTGCTTCTGCTCGAGCCCACTTGTCGAGCCCCGACGCGAGTTGCGTACGCGACGTGACCACGACGCTGCTTATCGCCTGGACCTATGCAGGTCAGTCGGATCTCCATCGCGCGCTTGACGCGCTTGACCACATTCATGATCGCTCGGTCCTAGCCTTTCGCGATTACCACGCCGGCCTGATTGCGGGCCTGCTGGGAAACCAGGCGGAGGCCGAGCGTAGGCTAAAGTCAGCCTACGACGACGATCGGAACAGCTTACGCTTCGCCGATGCTTACGCACGCGTCTTGGCAGCGCAAAGCGATCTGAAAGGAGCAGCAAAAGTATATGAGGATTTCTCAGCGATTATTCCTCACCATCCGCTTATCCAGCGAGCGATTGAGAATTTGAAGGCGAGGCAGACTCTTGATCCTATCGTCAATAACGCGAAAGAAGGTGTGGCGGAGGCGCTTTACGGTCTGGGCAGCGCAGGGAGCCGCGAAGGAGACGAGCTTCCGGCGCTCGTATATCTCCGGTTGTCGCTCTACCTTCGACCGTCAAGCGATTTGACCGCAGTAACTTTGGCCAGTCTTTTCGAACAGCTGAAGCAAAGTGAGCAGGTCATCGCTGCCTACCAATTGGTTCCGGCGTCATCACCTTTAAAGATGGGCGCGGAAATCCAGATCGCGCTCGAACTTGATGGTATGGGAAAATCCGACGAGGCAATGCGCCGCCTAACGGAAATCGCGGCCGCTCGGCCTCACGATGTCGAAGCGTTGAGCGCGTTGGCCGAATTACAGCGCTCCGAAAAAAAGTACGTGGCGGCTGCAGCGACCTATGATGACGCGATCGCCGCCGTTGGCATTCCGCAACGCGACAATTGGACGTTGTTTTATTTCCGCGGGATTTGTCACGAGCGGTCTAAACAGTGGCCAAAGGCCGAAGCGGATTTCAAAAAGGCCCTGGAACTCAATCCCGATCAGCCGCTTGTTCTGAACTATCTTGGCTATTCTTGGGTAGATCAAGGACTTAATTTAAAAGAGGCCTTTGAAATGCTCCGCAGAGCCGTTGAACTTCGGCCGAACGACGGCTACATAGTGGATAGTCTTGGGTGGGCTCATTTCAAACTCGGACAATACACTGAGGCGACAGAGACGTTAGAAAAAGCTATTAACCTGAAACCTGCGGACCCTATTCTGAATGATCATTTGGGCGACGCGTACTGGCGGGTCAACCGCCGCATCGAGGCGCATTTTCAGTGGAATCACGCTCGGGACATGGGCGCAGACCCCGACGATCTCCCGTCGATTCTGAGAAAAATTGAGATTGGACTTCCTGACGTTACGACGAATACATTGATGCCGAAGGCGACCCTACCAAAAGAAGGCGGCGGTTGAGTGTGTGGAATGAGGCGTCATGCGATGGCTGCGCGCTCCGGCGAAGATCAATTTGACTTTACGCATCATTGGTCGTCGCGCCGATGGATATCACGAACTCGAAAGTCTTATAGCGTTTGCGGGGCTCTGCGACTGGCTTGCTTTTGAGCCCGGCAATGATCTGACTGTTGAGGTTTTCGGTCCTCGCGCTAGTCAGGTCGGGCCGGTTGATCAGAATCTTGTGGTTCGCGCGGCGCGCTCGCTCGCTCTCCGTGTTCCAGAGTCAAGGCTCGGTCGATTCTTACTTATAAAGCGGCTACCCACCGCCGGCGGGCTTGGTGGAGGTTCTGCTGATGCGGCGGCAGCGCTTCGATTGCTCGCAAACGAGTGTGGATTACCGCTCGATGATCCCCGCATCAGCGCTTCGGCTCTCGCAACGGGAGCGGACGTACTTGCTTGCCTTTCTCCCAAAGCTCGAATTATGAGAGGCATCGGCGACCAACTCGGGCCGGCGATTTAGTTGCCAAAAATTTTTGCTGTTCTCGTCAATCCCCAAGTTCAAGCCCCGACCCCAAAGGTTTTCGCGGCGTTTGATCTGGCGTCCTCTTCAAGCCCGGAATTGCGCGCGCAATCATCTCTCGCAGAGGGATTTGGCGCCACTGACCTCTTTGATTTTTTGTCTCAGGGCGGCAATGAGCTCGAAGCCGCAGCTATCAAGGTAGCTCCGCCAATTGCCGCCGTGCTCAGCCGACTATCCGAAATTCCTGGCTCCAGGGTGACTGGGATGACGGGTTCAGGAGCGACATGCTTCGCTTTGTTTGGCGATCGCCGCAGCGCGGCGGCCACACGACGAACTCTTGCTGCGGAACATCCAGGATGGTGGGTTGAGGAAACGGACCTTCATTAGGCTCGCTCACTCTCGTTCGACGAGACGGTCCTTTGCTCGAGGTCTTCGAGCTCTGGCTGCGAACCCTCTGCTCCTCAAGGGCGCGGAGGCGCTCTGGATAATTTTTGGGGGAACAATTTTTGAATGTGCCGGATGCTGGACCCGAACAAGGATCGCCTGGCCCTCGCCATTCTCGCGGGATTTTTAGCTGCGCGCCTTTTTTTTGCTCTCACTCTCGGACTCGGTGTTGATGAAAGCTATACGATCGCAATTTCTCGGCGCTTATGCATGTCCTATTTTGACCATCCGCCGCTTCATCTTTGGATCTCGCACTTCGCAGCGCTCAGGCTGGGTGAGAGTGCGGCAGCTCGCATCCCATTTGTTTGTCTCTTCGTCGCCACTGCATGGATATACTATAAATTCACCTGCGATCTATTCGGCCCTCAACCGGCGCTCATTGCAATTTTCGCCTTAAATGTTAGCCCTTTCTTCTTCGCTTCGGCTGGGGGGTGGATCGTTCCGGATGGTCCGTTGCTCTTCGGGTTGGCCGTTGCCGCGAGGGCGGCCGGCCGCGTATTTTTTTCAAAACCTCTCGATCCGACTTCGGCTTGGCGACATTGGCTTGGAGTTGGAGTTGGCCTGGGCCTAGCAGGACTGTCGAAGTACAGCGCGGTGCTGACAGCTGCAGGGCTTGCGGCCTTTGCACTGCTTTCGCCCAAGCAATGGCATTGGCTCGAACATCCTGCGCCATATGTTTCCGCAGCTGTGGCGGTGGTCATCATAACGCCCGCCATTTTGTGGAACGCGCAACACGGCTGGGTGTCGCTCGAGTTTCAGGGCGCACGCGGGGCGCCCAGCGGCGAATTGCGCCCAGCGCAGTTCCTCACAATGATTCTGGGCGAAATCACTTTCTTGTCGCCCTGGATATTTGGGCCCCTGGTCGCAGGCTTGGTTAACGGGGCCCGTCGCTGGGGAGACGAACGGTATCGATTTCTGCTCTGCCTCAGCCTGCCCGCGATTATCTTGTTTACCCTAACGCCGCTTTGGGGTGGTCGCGGCCAACCGCATTGGGCCATGCCCGGCTGGTTTTTTTCATTCGCTTTGATGGGAGTTTGGGTCGACGAGCTCGGCATGTCCATGGACGCGCTTCGCCGGTGGGCTATCCTCTCATTGGCGCTGTTGGTCGCGATTGCGGGAGTCGCGATCCTTCAAGTCTCAACGGGCTGGCCCCTGGCGCTGTTGAGCGCACCGTCGCATCGTGGCGATCCGACCTTGGAGGGATTTGAATGGCGCGATCTTGCGAAGGCGCCAGTATTCAACCCGCCGCCCCGCTTCGTCATATCCACGAAATGGTCGGACGCGGGCAAAATCGCGCTCGCTCTTGGACCCCATGTTCCCGTCTTTGTGCTTTCAAATGATCCACGCGGCTGGGCTTTTTTGGACGAAAGCGGAAGCTTCATTGGGCAGAGCGGCGTGGTCATCGCGCGAGCCGCGGACGTCGCGTCGACTCTGGCCGTTGTAAGTCCGCTCTTTGCCGGAGTGGGAGAGCCCCAACCCTATGCGCTCGGTCGTCTTGGCCGTTCTGAGATTGAGCTTGTGCTTATTCCTGCCTTTGGCCTGAAGGACAGGCTCCCCACGCCCTATCCGAGCGCGACGGTCAGATAGCATTCATCAAATCCGAGGGAAGCACACGCTACGAGGAATTGCGGTGATGACGCCTGATGATGGTTCAGTCGACTGCCGCCTATCGATCATCGTCCCAACGTCACGTCCTCGTCATGCGACTCGACTAGCGGGGCTCCGACCGTCCTCTGACAGGAAACACCACGTGCGGCAAACAGGCAACGCGGCGCGTCGCGCCACCAGCGCCGGGCTCAAGGCGGCAGTCCACCGCTCGAAGCCGCTGTCGCGCGCGGGTATGCTCGAGCGCCTGTTCACGCTGGCATTCAAGCGCCTCGTATATCCTCAGATCTGGGAGGATCCAGTCGTCGACATGAAGGCGCTCGACATCGGCCCCGGACATGAGGTGATCGCGATCGCCTCGGGCGGCTGCAATGTGCTCTCCTACCTGACGGCCGATCCGGCTGGCGTCACCGCGGTCGACCTCAACGGGGCGCACATCGCGCTTGGCCGGCTCAAGATCTGCGCGGCGCAGAATCTGCCGGACTACGACAGCTTCTTTCGCTTCTTCGGCCGCGCCGACGTGCGCGCCAACGTTGCCGCCTATGATCGTCGCCTTCGCGCGAAGCTCGACCCTTCCGCGCGGGCTTACTGGGACAAGCGAACGCCGTTCGGTCGCCGCCGCATCGGCGTCTTTGCTCACAATTTCTATCACCACGGCCTGCTCGGCCATATCGTCGGCGCCGGCCACACGCTTGCGCGCCTGCACGGTCTCGACCCTTCGATCGTGCTCAGGGCGCGGACGCGCGAAGAGCAACGCGCGCTCTACGAGGAGCGCCTTGCGCCGATCTTCGACAAGCCGCTCGTCCGCTGGCTCTTGAAGCAGCCTGCGTCCCTCTACGGGTTGGGGATTCCGCCGGCCCAATACCAGGCTCTGGCCGCCCATTCCCCCTCGGGGATGGGGGCTGTCTTGAGTGAGCGGGTGGAGCGGCTGGCCTGCGACTTCGACATCGCCGACAATTATTTCGCCTGGCAGGCGTTCGGGCGACGTTATGCCCCAGGGCCGAACCCGGCGCTTCCGCCCTATTTGCAGCGGCAGAACTTCGATGCTGTCCGCAGCCGCTCAAACCGCGTGAACTTTGTCCAGCGCTCCTTCACCGCCATTCTGCAGGACTCGCCGGTCGCAAGCTTCGACCGCTACGTGCTGCTCGACGCGCAAGACTGGATGAACGACGCTGAGCTCACCGCTCTCTGGGTCGAGATCACGCGCACCGCGCGGCCGGGCGCAAGAGTGATCTTCCGCACCGCCGCCGCCGAAAGACTATTGCCGGGTCGTGTGCCCGACGACGTGCTCGGCGCCTGGCGCCATGAAGACGAATTCAGCCAGGAGCTCACGCGACAGGATCGCTCGTCGATCTACGGCGCCTTCCACCTTTACACGCTCAAAAGCGCGCCTGACGCATGAGCGACGCCGCGGCGCTGATGGACGACATGTATCGGCGTCAGCGCCACATCTATGACTTGAGCCGCAAATTCTATCTCCTGGGTCGCGACGAGGCGATTGCCCGGCTTCGGCCCGCTCCCGGCGACACAGTACTGGAGATTGGCTGCGGCACCGGGCGCAATCTTATCAAAGTCGCGCAACGCTATCCGGAGGCTCGGCTGTTCGGCCTCGACGTATCCCGGGAAATGTTGGCGACCGCGGCTGCCTCGATCGCGCGCGCCGGCCTCACGTCTCGCATTAAACTTGCTCAAGCGGACGCCACAGCGTTTGACCCGCAGAGGCTGTTTGACTATGCAAGTTTCGAGCGCGTGATGATCTCTTACGCTTTGTCGATGATCCCGCCTTGGCATGAGGCGCTGGCCCGTGCGCTTGACGTTGTGGCGCGAGGCGGATCGCTGCAGATTGTCGATTTCGGCGATTGCGGCGACTTGCCTTCCCCGTTCAAGGCGGGACTGCGCCGCTGGCTTGCGATATTCGACGTGACCCCGCGCGAGGATCTCACCGACGCGCTCGAGGCTCTGGCCGCCAAGCGCAGCATGACATGCGGGATTGAGAACTGGTTTCGCGGCTATGCGGTCCTGGCGACCGCCCAGCGCGCAGCCTGAGCCGGCCGCTCACCCGCCAAATGCGCGCGACAGGGTGAAGATCAAAAGCCCGACGAGACCGCCCACCAGCGTGCCGTTGATGCGGATATATTGCAGGTCCTTGCCGACTTGCAGCTCGAGGCGATTGACGAGCGTCGCGGTATCCCAATTGTCGACCACAGCGGCGATATAGGCGCCGATTTCGGCCCGGCGCGGTAAGATAGTACGCAGCGCCGAGGAGTTTGAGCCGCCGGTTGATTCTCGCCCGACGCAAAGGGTCCTCTTCGAGCCATCGGCCGAGCGCGGCTACGGAGGTCGCCAGGTAGCCGACAATCGCTTCGGCGTGGCGCGGCAAATCGTTTCTCAGGGTCGCTTCGAGTTCGTCCCGCAGCGCCTGCGCCTGTTCCGCGAACACCGGATTAGCCAGCATCTCCTGCTTCAACGCTTCGCCTTTGGCCCGCATTTTAGGGTCGTGCGCGAGGTCGTCGATCAATTTCTCGATCAGCGCATTGGCCTGCTCGCGCCAGGGATGATCGGGATCACGCATTTCTCTCAAGGTTTCGGTGAGCCCGTTGATCACCTTGGCGGCGATCATGTCGTCGACCCATTTGGGAATCCAGCGCGAGGACTTTTGCGCGACGTTCTTGACGATGGTCGTCTTGTGGCGCTCGAGCGTCGCTCCGACGAAATCGAGCCCCTGATCGAGCAACGTCTGGCTCGCTCCCTGCGCCCACAGGATCGAAAGTCCGCGCGAGGCGAGCGGCGCCGCGGGGACGGCTTCGATCCCACGCCGGACCGCCATGGCGACCCATTCGTCGATCGCCTCTCTCGGCAGGACGTCAAGCGCGTAGGGAATGGCGCGGCTGGCGGCTGCCGCCGTCGCCTGCGCGTTGCGTTCGTCTTCGAGCCATCGCGCCGCGAGACCGACGAAGTCGACGGACGACAGGCGGGCGATGGCGACGCGTGGGGAGAGAAAGTTGTTGGTGATGAAGCGCCCCATCGCCGCCCCGATGCGTCGCTTGTTGTCCGGCACGACCGCGGTGTGGGGGATCGGCAGTCCGAGGGGACGGCGAAAAAGCGCGACGACGGCGAACCAGTCGGCGCACGCCCCGACCATGCCGGCTTCCGCGAAGGCGCTGAGATAGGGCGCCCAGGCCCAGGCCTGCGGCGCGCGCCGCAAGGCCAAAAAGATCACCGCCATCAGGACAAGCAGCAGCGTCGCGATGGTGCGCATCCGGCGCAGCTCCGCGCGGCGCTCGGCCTGAGTTTGGAAGACGTCAGAAGACCCGAACGGCGTGGGTTTGCCGGCCGCGGATCGAGCAAGCTCTGTCATCGTCCGCAATCATATGGGGCGGCCTGCGGAAGGCGATAGAACCTTTCGACGGCGGGAAGTCCGAACGCACGCCTCGCCTGCCCTAGCCATTTGCAGGAGAAGTGACTAAATGACCCATGCGGAGCTGGGTGGCGCGTCAGGACAACATTCCTCGGGGCCATACGATCCCCCTGGGGGCTGTCCCTGTTGAGGCTCGTGGGCTTCGGCATATGGTTCCCACCTACTCACGTAGGCGCCCGGGATCACCGTCCAACGGCCGTCTCGGCTCCGCGCTTTATGCCTCCGACGGCCCTCGTCGGATCAGCGATCACCCTTGACGTCGAACGAGGCCGATTCGAAGGCGCTCCTGCGCGACGGGGCTCTCGCCCGGCGAGGGACAATCGAGCCCGCGGTTCGCGCCGCTTTCAGCCGTCGTCTCACCGAGGAGGGTTTGCGCGTCGCGCATTTCTGGCGTCCCACGGTCATCTCAGTCTTTTACCCCTTGCGCGATGAGCCGGACACGCTCCCGCTTTTGACAGCCCTTGCTGAGAACGCATTCATGACCGCCCTGCCCGTCGTCGTTGGCCGGAGATCGGCGCTCATCTTTCGTCTCTGGCGGCCCGGCGAGCTTACTCACGCAGGCGCTATGTCCATTCGCGAGCCTGTCGAGGAAGCGCCCGTCGCCGAGCCTGATCTCCTGTTTGTACCGCTCGCCTGCTTCGATCGGCGTGGCCACCGCATCGGCTATGGCGCCGGCTATTACGACCGGACCCTGGCCCGCTTGCGCGCGATGAAACCTATTCACGCGGTCGGCGTATGCTATGGAGTGTGCGAAGTTGCCGACGTGCCTTTTGAAACCCATGACCAGACCCTGGACGCCGTTGTGACGGAGCAGGAAACGATTTTCTTCAGCGAGCCATGATCCGCCTCCTGTTCGTTGGCGACGTCGTCGGACGGTCGGGGCGGGTCGCCGTGCTGGAGCACGTCCCGCTTTTACGCGCCCGCTGGGGACTCGATTTCGTTGTCGTCAACGGCGAGAACGCGGCGGGCGGCTTCGGGCTCACTGAGTCGATATGTGAGGATTTCCTCGCCGCCGGCGCCGATGCGGTGACTCTCGGTAATCACGCCTTTGATCAGCGCGAGGCGCTCGTGTTCATCGAGCGCCAGCTGCGCCTGATCCGCCCGGTCAATTTCCCCTCAGGCACTCCGGGACGGGGCGCGGCGGTGGTCGAGAACGCGAAGGGCTCCCGGCTCCTTGTCGTCAATGTGATGGGCCGCATCTTCATGGACGCGCTCGATGATCCTTTCGCTGCCATCAAGCGCGAGCTTGAGCTCTGTCCGCTCGGCAAGGGATGCGACGCCTCGATCGTTGACTTCCACGCCGAAGCGTCCAGCGAAAAATGGGCGTTCGGCCATTTCGTCGATGGCAAGGCGAGCCTCATGGTCGGCACTCACACCCATACTCCCAGCGCCGATCACCGCATCCTGGCAGGAGGAACCGGCTTCATTACTGACGTCGGCATGACCGGCGACTACGATTCAGTGATCGGCATGGAAAAGGAAGAGCCGTTGCGGCGTTTCACGAGCAAGATCCCCTCCGGCCGCTTCGAACCGGCGTTGGGGCCGGCGACGTTGTGCGCCATCGCCGCAGAGATTGGCGATGATGGGCGGACAAAAGCCATTGCGCCTGTCAGGATTGGCGGCCTTCTCAGCCCGGCCGAACCGGATTTTTGGCGCTGATCGCGATGCCCGCTCCAACCATTGTCTATGATCTCGACGGCACGCTCGCCGACACGGCCGAGGATTTGGTGGCTACTGTCAATCACCTGTTAGGGAGAGAAGGCCTTGCGCCCTTGCCCGTCGAAAGCGCCGGCTCGCTGCTCGGGGCCGGCGCGCGGGCGCTGATCAAGCGTGGCTTCGCCGCTGCGGGCAGATCTCTCGATCCGCCAGAGATCGAGGCTTTGTTCGCCGAATATCTTCGTTACTACGAGGTCCACATCGTGGATCGCACCCGGCTTTATCCTGGCGTCGATGAAGCGCTCGCGGCCTTCGCGCAGGCTGGCTGGCGGCAGGCGGTCTGCACCAACAAGATCGAGAGCCTGGCCCGGCTCCTGATCACAAAACTCGGGATCGCCGAACGATTTGCGTTCATCTGTGGCCAGGACACGTTCGGAGTTGCCAAGCCGGATCCGAAGCCGTTGCTCGAGACAATCGCCGCCTCAGGCGGCTCAAGGCAACGCGCGATCATGGTCGGGGATTCGGAAACGGACATCCAGACCGCGCGAGCGGCGGGCGTGCCAGTGATCGCCGTCGACTTTGGGTATGCCAACAGGCCGGTCAAGGAACTCGGACCTGACCGCGTGATCTCGCATTTTGGTCAACTGATGGACGCCGGCAACGCGCTGTCGATGGCTTCCGGTCAAATCCCGTAGGCTGTTTAGGACGGATCCCGGCCAGATCTTGATCAAGTCGAGCTTCCGAACGACCTGTTCCCTATGGGGACTGTGACATCGTTCGCATGTCTCGAGCGGCGAGCTGTCGGATTCTGCGGGTCGGCTCTTGGCTGAATTTGCTCGCTTTTAGAGCGGGCGCGTTTGGTCATCTAGGCGGCGCTCACCTGCCCCGTCGACTCGGCCCTGTAGCGGCGCCTCGGCGCGCCCCGATTCCGCAACCGCCTGCTCGAGCAGACGCGTCAGCGTCTCGGGCTCCTTCGGGAAGTTGGCCCGGATCCATAAAGCCTGGAAGGCGCGTAGCGCCCGTCCGACTGGTTGGCCGGCCGAAACGCCGCGCGCGATCAAGTCGGTTCCGCTGATCGGCAGCTTGGGCACGGGTGCGTCGGCAAGAAACCGACTGGCGGAGGCGAAAGGCTCATCCGGGGCCTCGGACTCGACCTGGGCGAGCGCCAGCGCATCGCGCGCGCCCTCGCGTCCGGCGTTGAACAGGAGGGTGCGCAAACCATGGAATGATGGGGGCGCTGTGATCCCATGCAGCCCGATCAGCGCTGCGGCCGCGGCTCTGAGCCGCTCAGCCTCGGCGTTGCCCAGACGCAACCGGTCGCGCAGCCGTTCCGCGTCTTCCGGGATCACCACGCCAAGCGCGGCAAGGCGCAGGAGGGAATCGCCGGCGACGCCCCGATCGGCCTCGATCGCGATGAGGCGGCCGAGGCGGCGCGTATAGGCCAGGCCACCAAGGATCGGCTCCAGAAAGCCGCTTTCGCCCATCGTCTGCACGACCTCGCTCGCGCGCGGCGCGACAAGGAGCTTCATGAGTTCGGCGCGAACGCGCTCGCGCGAAAGTCGCGCAAGGCCGTCGCGCGAGCGGATCGCGGCGGCGAGACCGTCTGGGTCGAGTCCCTCTCGCAGAGAAGCGGGCGGAGAAGCGGAAGAACCGGAGAATGCGCAGATAGTCCTCGCGAATCCGCGATTCCGCCTCGCCGATGAAACGCACCCTCCCTGCGACGAGATCCTCGAGTCCGCCGACATAATCGTAGACCGTTCCGTCAGCGCCGAGCGAAAGCGCGTTGATGGTGAAATCGCGTCGCTTGGCGTCGGCGGCGAAGTCGCGTCCGAACGCCACCTTGGCCCAACGCCCATCTGTCTCGACGTCCTCGCGCAGCGTCGTCGTTTCGAGCGGACGCCCGTCGATGACGATCGTCACCGTGCCATGAGCGACGCCGGTCAGGGCGACCTTGAACCCCGCCTCGCGCGCGCGGCGGATCACTTCGTCGGTCGTGGCCGTGGTCGTGAGGTCGAAATCGACCGCTGGGCTCGCCGAGCGCCAGATCGCGCACCGCGCCGCCGACGAGGCGGGTCTCCTCGCCCTCTCCGTTGAGGGCTTCGAGCGCCCGCGCCAGCGGGCCTTGCCTGAGGGGCGTCAGATCCTTGAGCTTTCCGTCCGCGAGACCGGGAAGAGCGGTCATTCGAAGCGCCCGGGGACCAGCACGCCATTTTCGATATGCGCCGGAACGTAAACGCCGCGGCCTCGAGGCGCGAAGGCGTTGATGGCGATGAGGCCGAGCACCGCCGCGGCCAGGCCGATGAGCGTCATCACCGACACGCGCCCGCGCGTCCAGTGCTCGACCTCGAGCGGATAGCGGGCGCGCACGCAGGAGATAGAGCGCGTAGACCGCGAACGGGCTTAGGAACAGCGCCAGCGGTTCGAGGACGCTCCTGCCCATCAGGAGAACAGCTTCTCGTAGAGATTGCGCAGAATGCCGGCGGTCGCGCCCCAGATATATCGCCCCTCATGCGGCATGGCGTAGTATTTTCGCCGGCGTCCCTGCCATTCGCGCTCCTCGAGGCGATGGTTGGCCGGATCCATCAGAAAGGCGAATGGCGTCTCGAACACCTCGTCGACTTCGAGCTTGTTGACCGTCAGCGCGAACGAGGGTTCGACCAGCGCGACCAGAGGCGCGATGCGAAACCCGGTGCCCGGTGAAATAGGGATCGAGCCAGCCGAGTGGCTCGACGAACCGCTCCTCGAGCCCGATCTCCTCCTGCGCCTCGCGCAACGCCGCCTCGCGCGGAGTTTCGCCCGCGTCGATCTTCCCGCCGGGAAAGGCGACTTGGCCCGAATGGGCGCGCAAGTCCGAAGCTCGCAGGGTCAGCAGAACAATCAGTCCGTCTGGCCGGTCGACGATCGGCAGAAGCACGGCGGCCGGACGCAATCGGCGCGAGTCTAGTCTGGCTCCGGCGGTCGCTCATCGGAGCGTCGTCGCTCACGCCGCGATGGCAGCGGCCCGCTCAAGCTCCGCCAAGCTCAGCGATGCGCCTGAGCTTCTCGTCGCGCCAGAGCGCGCAGCGCGGCCGGAGTCAGATCGGAGAGAAGATTGGCGCTCAAAGCCCCTCGATTTCGCTCGCCGGGCACATGGGGAAGAAGAGTCCGCCCGAGCGCACGCCGAACCAGTCCTCGTTCGCGACCCGCTCCATCCGGCCGAGGGCGACAAGGTCATAGAACAGCGCCCGCTTGACCAGCGCCCAAAGGTCGCCCCGCACCCTCACATAGGGTTTCAGGCCCTCCGAGGCGCCGCGCTCGAAACGAAGCGGATGTTCGGAATCGACCGTCACCAGATCTTCGACATTGGTGCGGAACGTCAGTTGCGGTCGCGTCCGCCTCAGCTCTCCACGCGCATTTCGACCGCCAGAAACGGCGCGTCGTCGACCTTGATCCCGACCTTTTCGACCGGCGTCACCAGGACGTAGCGGTCGCCCTCCCTGCGCATGACCGAGGCGAACAGCTGGACGAGCGGCGCCCGGCCAATCGGCGAGCCACAATAAAACCATGTTCCATCGGCAGCGATGCGCATGTCGATATCGCCGCAGTCTGGCGGATTCCAAGAAGGCGCCGGCCCTAGGCCGCGCAAACGCCCCGTCGCCGCCTCGCCAAGTCCTCGCAGAGCCCGTTCCGGCACGCGCGCCGGCTCTGCGTTACTCTCACGCTTCTTTGTGGGCGAATCTGACATCTGCGTGCTTGGGGCTTGCGTCGAAATGGCGCGCGTTCAATCTAGTGCGCCTGAAGACAAAACAAAACGGTAAGCCTTCTGCATGGCGCAAAGGACGAGTCGATGAACGTGACCAATATTGCCGATCCAGGCCAGCTGACCCGCGACGCCGATGCAGCGCTCGAGCGCATCGCCGCTGCGCGAGCGGAGATTGGCGGCGTCATTTTCGGCCAAGAGCGTGTTGTCGACCTGACCCTCGCGACCTTGCTCGCGGGCGGACACGGATTGTTGATCGGCGTGCCCGGACTGGCCAAGACCAAGCTAGTCGAGACGCTGGGAATCGTCGTTGGCCTTGACGCTCTGCGGGTGCAGTTCACGCCCGATCTGATGCCTTCCGACATTCTCGGCTCCGAGGTGATGGAGGAGGGTCACGACGGCAAGCGGGGGTTCCGTTTCATCAAAGGTCCGATCTTCGCCCAGTTGCTGATGGCCGACGAGATCAACCGAGCCAGCCCGCGCACCCAGTCAGCGCTGCTTCAGGCGATGCAGGAGCATCATGTCACCGTCGCCGGGCGCACGGTATGATCTGCCACGGCCCTTCCATGTTCTGGCGACGCAGAACCCGCTGGAGCAGGAAGGGGCCTATCCGCTTCCCGAGGCGCAGCTCGATCGCTTCCTGCTGCAGATCGACGTCGGCTACCCGGATCGGGCGGCCGAGCGCCGAATCCTGATCGAGACGACTGGCGAGCGCGAGGCGCGTCCGAAAGCCGGTGATGACGGCCGAGGATCTGATGGCGGCGCAGCGGCTCGTGCGGCGGGCGCCGATCGGCGATCGCGTGGTCGAGGCGATCCTCGACCTCGTGCGCGCCGGCCGCCCCGGCGAGGGCGACCCCGAGCTGACCAAGGGCATCGGGTGGGGGCCGGGCCCGCGCGCCGCGCAGGCGCTGATGCTGGCGGCTCGCGCTCGCGCGCTGGTCGACGGGCGCCTGTCGCCGTCGCTCGACGATGTCGCGATATTGGCCGAGCCGGCGCTCAAGCACCGCATGGCGCTGAGCTTCGCCGCCCGCGCCGAGGGCGAGACGATTTCGGCGGTGATCGCACGGCTTGTCGCCAAGACGATCCAATGATCAAGACGATCCAATGATCCGCGGCTTTTGGCGCAATGACGCTTCCCGCCTCCATCCGCCGCGACGCCGCGACGCTCTCGGCCCGTCTGCCAAGCCTCGTCATCGCGGCGCGCCGCGTGGCGCAGACGGTGCGGCACGGCGTTCATGGCCGGCGGCGAGCGGGTTCAGGGCGAAACCTTCTGGCAATTTCGGCCGTTTCTTTCCGGCGAGCCGTCGTCGCGAGTCGACTGGCGCCGCTCCGCGCGCGAAGAGCGCGCTTTCGTGCGCGAGCGTGAATGGGAGGCGGCGCATACGGTCTGGATCTGGTTTGATCGCTCGGCCTCGATGCAATTCGCATCCAGTCTGGCGCCGGTCTCGAAGATCGACCGCGCGGCTTTGCTGGCGCTGGCTTTCGCCGATCTTTGCGTGCGACGGCGGCGAGCGCGCGGGTCTGCTCGGCCTCACCCGACCGCTCGCGACGCAAGGCGTGGTCGAGCGCTTCGCCGAAGCGATCGCGACCGACGAGCGTCTCCGCGGGCCCTCGCAAGCCGCGTTGCCGCCCGCGTTGCCCGCCGCAGCGCGATCGATGGTTCTCATGATCGGCGATTTCCTCTCGGAGCCCGAAGACGTCGCGCGCGCGATCCGGGCCGTAAGCGCGGAGGGCGCGATCGGCGAACTGGTGATGATCGCCGATCCGATCGAGGAGACCTATCCGTTCTCCGGCAACACGGAGTTTCTCCATCCCGCCGGCTCCGCTGAGCGTGCTCACGCCGCGGGCGCAAAACTTGCGTGACGCCTATCTCGCGCGCCTCGCCGCCCATCGCGAAGCGATCCGGCGGAATCTGCGCTCGCTCGGGTTGGGGCATGAGCATCCATCGGACCGACGGATCGCCAGCGGAAATCCTGCTGGCGCTGCGCATGCGCCTTTCCGCGCCCGAACCCGGCGCGGGCTTGAGGAGCGCCTGAACCGATGCTCGGACTGCCGCTCGCCTTCGCCGCCCCCGCTGTTCTGGCGGCGCTGATCGGCCTCGTTGGGCTCTATTTCCTGCTGCGCGTCACGCCGCCCACTCCCCATCGAGCGATATTTCCGCCGCTGCGGCTGCTCATCGGGCTCGATCCGAACGAGACGACGCCGGCGCGCACGCCCTGGCCGATCCTGGCGCTCCGGCTCGCGATCGGGGCGCTCATCATTCTCGCCATGGCCGAGCCGCTGTGGAACAGCTTCGCCGCGCTCTCCGGATCGGGGCCGCTTCTGGTTCTGATCGACGATGGATTTGCGGCGGCGCCGGCGTGGGACAAGCGGATCGACTTCGCGCGGGAACGGGCGGCGGCGGCGGCGCGGTCGGGTCGAATCGTCGCGATCGCAGGCCCTGTCGCAGGGCGGCCAGGACATCGCGCCGCTCGACAGATCCGGGGTCGAGGGCCGGTTGCGTTCGCTCGCGCCGGTTCCCTATGCGCCCGGACCGCGCGGCAGCGTTGCCGGCGATCGAGCGCTTTCTCGCCCGTGAACCGAAGACCGACATCCTCTGGATCGCGGACGGGGTCGAGCTCGGCGGGGCAAGCGCCTTTTCGACCCGCCTTGCATCGATCGCCCACTCGGTCGAGGTTGTCACCGACGGCCGAGGCGCGCTCGCGCTCGCCGGCGCTGACAATGAGGCTGGGCGCGCTGACCGCCCAGCTCACGCGCTCGGACGCGCGCGCGCCGGCCGACCGGGGCGGTCCGCGCGCTCGACGCGCAGGGACGGGAAGTTGGCCGGGCGGCTTTCGACTTCGGCGCCAATGCGGCTGTCGACGCCCATTTCGATCTGCCGGTTGAATTGCGCAATGACGTCACGCAAGTCGTCATCGACGGCGAACGCTCGGCGGGCGCGACCTGGCTTATCGACGAACGCTCGCGCCGGCGTCGGGTCGCCATCGCTTCGGGCGCGAGCGCCGACGTGGCGCAGCCGCTGCTCGCTCCGAACTATTATCTCAAGCGCGCGCTGCAGCCGTTTGCCGATATCAGCGAGTGGCATGATTCCTCGACCGATCCGATCGTCTCGCTGCTCGAGCAAAAGCCCTCCGTGCTCGTCCTCGCCGACATGAGCGTGGCGCCGGGCCCGGAACTCGACGCGATCACCCAATTCCTCGACAACGGCGGCGTGCTGCTGCGTTTCGCCGGCACTCACCTCGCCGCGGGCGACGACACCTTGACCCCCGCGACGCTTCGCCGCGGGGGACGCCTGCTCGGCGGCGCGTTGTCCTGGGAAAGCCCAAGGCACATCGCGCCGTTCGAGGCCGGCAGCCCTTTCTTTGGCCTTGCCGCTCCGGAGGAGGTGACGGTGACCCGCCAGGTGCTCGCCGAGCCGGAGACCGGGACTTGCGGAGAAAACCTGGGCGCGTCTCGCCGACGGGACGCCGCTGGTCACCGCCGAGCGCCGCGGCAAGGGTCTCATCGTGCTGTTCCATGTGACCGCTGACACGACTTGGTCGAACCTCCCGTTGTCGGGTCTGTTCGTCGATATGCTGCGCCGGATCGTGGCGGAAGCCGACGCTCCGGGCCAGGGCGCCGCGAAGGGAAAGGTCGGGGAGCATGGAATCGTGCGGCCGCCGCTGCGCACGCTGAACGGTTTCGGCGTTCTCGGGCCGCCGCCGGCGCAGGCCGAGCCGATCGGCGATGATTTTTCCGGCGTCGGCGACGCGCTTCATCCGCCGGGCTTTTACGGAGCGCCGCGATTCGTCGCGCGCCGTCAACGCCTTGGCGTCCGGAGAGAAGCTGGCTCCCGCCAACTATGGGCCGCTCATCGTGCATGAGGGCGCGCTCGCGATTGCGCCGCCGATCGATCTTCGCCGCTGGCTGCTGCCGGCGGCTCTCGTCGGCTTGATGATCGATGCGCTGGTTTCGATCTGGCTGATGGGCGGCGCGCCCATGCGCCGCAGAGGCGCGCTCGCCGCTCTGGCGCATCGTCGGCGCGCTTGGCCTCGTCGCGGTCCCACACCAGGCCCGAGCCGCCGAATCGCCGCCGATCTCCGATCGCGACATGGATGCGGCCTTGTCGACCCGGCTCGCCTATGTCGTGACCGGCGACGCGTCGGTCGACGAAACCTCGAAGCTCGGATTGACGGCGCTGACGCGGGTGCTCGGTTCCCGCACTTCGGCCGAGCTCGCCGAGCCGGTCGCAGCTCGATCCGGCCCGCGACGAACTCGCTTTTTACCCGCTCATCTATTGGCCGATCGTCGCCGGGCTGCCGCAACCCAAGCCCGAGGCTCGCGCGCGCATCGCCGCGTTCATGAAAAACGGCGGCACGATGGTTTTCGACACGCGCGACGCGCTGACCGCGCGTCCGGGCGGCTCGCCGACGACCGAGGCGCTTTGGCTGCGCGCGCTCCTGGAGGGGGTCGACGTGCCGGAGCTTGAGCCGGTTCCCCACGACCACGTGCTGACCAAGACCTTCTATCTGCTCGACCGCATTGTCGGCCGCACTGCGA
Source organism: uncultured Alphaproteobacteria bacterium (assembly GCA_963756955.1). Taxonomy (GTDB): domain Bacteria; phylum Pseudomonadota; class Alphaproteobacteria; order Rhizobiales; family Beijerinckiaceae; genus Roseiarcus. The sequence continues at coordinate 513,629 of CAVWPU010000031.1, read as the reverse complement.
TCGGGCAGACCTGGATCGAGGCGCTCCCGCCGCCCGACCCCAATGACCGCGTTCAGCGCCCGGCGCGCGCCGGCGACAGCGTTTCCCCGATCATCATCGCGTCGGACGATCTTGCCGCGGCCTGGGCGGAGGACGCCGACCGGCGGCCGCTCTATCCCCTGATTCCCGGCGGCGCGCGGCAGCGCGAACTTGCCCTGCGCAGCGGCGTCAATCTCGTCATGTACACGCTCACCGGCAATTACAAAGCCGATCAGGTCCACGCGAAGGACATTCTGGAAAGGCTCACTCGTTGAGCGCCTGGTCGATCGCCCTTTCTCCCTTCCTTCCCTGGCCCGCGATTTATGCGCTGGCCGCGGCGGCGCTCGCGGTCTCGGCTGCGCTTGATCTGGCGCGGCGTTCGTGGCGCATGGCTACGCGCCTTGAGCATGGCGCTGCTGCTGCTCGCCTTGCTCGATCCCAATCTCGTTCAGGAGAACCGGCGTCCGCTCAAGGACATCGTCGCGGTGGTCGTCGATCGATCCGAAAGCCAGGACATCGGCGAGCGGCCCCGTCAGACGGACAAGGCGCGCGACGAGCTCGAGGCGCAGGCTCAAGGCGCTTGGAGACGTCGATCTGCGAGTCGTCGAAACCTCGCGCGACGAATCGGAAACCGAAGGAACCAAGCTTTTCGCCGCGCTTGCGCGGCGCGCTGTCCGACGCGCCGCCCGAGCGCGTCGGCGGCGCGATCATCATCACCGACGGCGACGCGCACGACATTCCGCAGTCCGCGGCCGCGCTTGGCTTCAACGCGCCGTTGCATGCGCTTGATCACCGGCCACGAAGGCGAGCGGCAACGGCGTATCGAACTGGTCGAGGCGCCGCGTTACGGCATCGTCGGCAAGGATCAGGTCATCGAAGCCCGCGTCCTCGACAGCGCCGACCACGGCGAGCCGGTCAAGCTCACGGTGCGGCGCGACGGCGAGACGATCGCGACGATCGACGCCAAGGTTGGCGAGCGGATCGACGTGAAGGCGCCGATCGACCATCCGGGCCCGAACGTGATCGAGCTCGAAGTCGCGCCGGTCGAAGGCGAAATCGCCGCCGACAGCAATCGCGCCGTCGTCAACATCGAGGGCGTGCGCGACAAGCTCAGGGTGTTGCTGGTTTCCGGCAAGCCGCATCCGGGCGAACGAATGTGGCGCAATCTGCTTGAAGTCCGACGCCAACGTCGATCTCGTGCATTTCACGATCCTGCGGCCGCCGGAGAAGGGCGCGGACGGCACGCCGATCAACGAATTGTCGCTGATCGCCTTTCCTGTCGCCGATCTGTTCGGCCGCAAGATCAAGGATTTCGACCTCATCATCTTCGATCGCTACGCGCAGCAGTCGATCCTGCCTTACGTCTATCTGGACAACATCGCCAAATACGTGCGCGACGGCGGCGCGCTGTTGATGGCGGAGGGGCCGGAATTCTCGACCCCCGACGGCCTCTTCTATTCTCCGCTTGGCGGCATTTCCCCCGCCGAGCCGAGCGGCGACGATGTCGAGGCGCCGTATCGCGCCCGCGTGTCCGATGAGGGGCAGCGCCATCCGGTGACCCGGGGTCTGAGCGGTTTCGACGCCAACAACGGCGAACCGAATTGGGGCCGATGGTTCCGGCTCGTCGGCGCGAAGCCGACGAGCGGCGTGACGGTGATGAGCGGCGCGGACGACAAGCCGCTTCTCGTGCTGTCGCGGGTCGACAAGGGCCGCGTCGGCCTGCTCTTGAGCGACCAGATGTGGCTTTGGGCGCGCGGCTATGACGGCGGCGGGCCCTACCTCGACCTCTTGCGGCGTCTGGCGCACTGGCTGATGAAGGAGCCCGATCTGGAAGAGGAGGCTCTGCGCGCCAGCGCCAAGGGGCGCGAGGTGACGGTCGAGCGCCAGAGCGTGAGCGGCGAAGCGCGCGACATCAACCTCGTCGCGCCGGACGGCTCGAAAACCAAGCTCGACATGACGCCCTACGCGCCCGGCCTCAGCCGCGCGCATGTGACGGTCGACCGGTTCGGCCTCTATCGCGCCGAGGACGGCGAACATGTCGCGCTGGTCAACGTCGGCCAGGAAAACCCGCTCGAGATGCGGGATGTCGTCTCGACCACGGAAAAGCTGCGTCCGATCGCCGAGGCGACCGGCGGCACGGCGCGTCGCATTTCCGCGGGCGCTGGCGACGCGATCGCCATGCCGCGCGTCGTCGGCTTGAACCCGTCGCCGAGCTATGGCGGCGCCGACTACATCGGCATCAAGCGGACCGGATCGACCGAACTGATCGGCGCCCGGTCGACTTCGCTCGCTTCGGGGTTCTTCGGCCTAGCGCTGCTGCTCGGCATGGTGACCCTCGCGTGGGTGAGCGAGAGCGGCGGTGTAAGCCGGAGAAGCGGTTAGGTTAGCCAAACATTTTCCCGCTAAGCGTTCATCAGGTGACGAGTGCGTCCGGTCTGAAGATGGCGCACCGCTCAGGGCCCCCAGGGTATTCGCGCGCTCGTAGCGAGGTCATTGTATCGAAAGGCGTTGGACGGCCCGTTTTTTTGTCTCTACTGGCGCGATCCGCCGACCTGTTGAATGATGCGGCGTCGTTCGAGAACATCTGCCGGGTGCCTGATTGCGCGCTCGATCGGCTTGAGCGGCGCCAGCCGCAGTGGTTCGCGGCGGCGGGTCGAAACAAAGACAAAAGGCCCGTCACACGTAGCGGATCGTCGTGAACATGCCCGCCTCGAGGTGGTAGAGCAGGTGGCAGTGAAGCGCCCACCAGCCCGGATTGTTGGCGTCGAACGCCACCACGACCCGTCGTCCAGGCGTCACCAGGATCGTGTCGCGCACCGCGCCCGGGAAGCGCTCGCCATCGATCTCCACGACCTGAAACTCATGTCCGTGCAGATGCATCGGATGGGGCATCGGCGTCTGATTGACGAACACGAGCTCGACCCGCTCGCCCTCCGCTACGGGCAGCGGCGGCGTGTCCTTGTCCCAGACGACGTTGTTGATCGACCAGACGTAGCCGGCCATTTCGCCGGTGAGGTTCAGGGTGTGAACGCGGTCGGCCTTGCGCGCGGCGAGCGGCTTTCGCGCGCGCAGGCTCCGTTCGAGATCGAGCGTCAGCGGCGGGCGACGGCGCGTCCGCAGCGTCCGGTATCCGCGCTGACCGGGCGCGTCGCCCGCGACCAGGATGACTCCGGTCTGATTGCGCTCGCCCTCGACCTGCGCCAGCACGGGATAGGCGCCGGGCCCCTGCGGAAGGGTGACGCGAATATCGAGCCGCTGCGCGACCGCAACCGGAAAGCTCGCGACCTCGGATCGGCTCGACCTCGAAGCCGTCGACGGCGATGAGCTCGCCATCGAGCGCGCCCAGACCGATGTGGAAGGCGCTCATCGACGAGCCGTTGATGATGCGCAGAAGCAGCCGTCCGCCTGGCTCGACCTTGACGATCTCGGGATCGGCGAGCGTGCGGATAATTGGCGAGGAAGGCGTCATATTTGACGTCGTTGAGGTCGGGCCCCGCGGCGCGGCCATCTTCGTGCTGACGTCGGCCATGGCGCGCGGCTTCGCATGCTCCCGTCTTGTGTCCGACATCTTCGCATTGCGCCGTCGCGCCGCCGGCCTGGCCATGCCGGCCATCGAGCCGGAGTTCTTCAAATTCTCGAAGATCTGTTCCGCCGGCGTGAAGCTGAAATCGGCCAGCATCACCACGACCTCCTGCTCGTCCGGCCGGTCGCGCTCATCGTGGATGATGAGCGGCGCCGTCATCAGCCGCTGCTCCTGCAGCCCCTGGTGCGAGTGCATCCAGAACGTGCCGCCGAAGCGCAACGGGAAGTCGTAGTCGGCGCTGCCGCCCGCGGGAATTGGAGGTCCGGAAATGCCCGGCACGCCGTCCTGCCGCCATGGCGGCGTCAGGCCGTGCCAATGGATCAGGCTCGGTTCGTCGATGCCGTTTTCGACCCGAACGCGAAAGGGCTTGCCGACCTCGGTCGTCATGCCGAAGGTCCCGTTTGGCTGTCGGATGCCGTAAACCGACGCCGTCTTGCCGTTCACCTCGATATCGCGCCGCTCAAGGCGCAGGATCGTCGGCGCCGCTGCGGCGGTGTCCGTCGAGCTTTGCGCCCGGGCGAGGATTGCAGGCGCCGCCAAGCTTGAAGCGCCGCCCGCAAGAAGTGCGCGTCGGGACAGCATGGGAAGCCTCCTCGATCAGGTTTTCGCGCGGGAGAGGCCGCGCGAAAGATGCTTATCAAAAGTTCGACTCTCTAGTGGAACGTGTAGCGACTGGAGATTGCCGCCAAATGACGAACCGGAACGCCTGCCGGCGTCGATACGTCACCCAGAAACGTCGCCCACCGACGCGAGCGACATGGGTGTTGCGGGCTTGATCGCGCGAGCGCCGTCAAGCGCCTTCGAAGCGATTGACTTCACGCCCTTTCTGACCCATCTCTAAAGTCCGCGGGGCTTGAGCGCTCTGATCGGGGGGATTGCGTGCGTCCTTTAGGACGTCGCAACCTCAAACGCCAACAACAGGAGAGTGGCCATTCGTCGACCTATGAAAGCTACCGCGGCGCCGGAGAAGGGCGGGCCGCGCACCAATCGCGATATTCGCGCCATTCAAGTCCAACTTATTGACGCCGAGGGGACAAAATCGCGGCGTCGTCAATCTTTCAGACGCCCAGCAGCTCGCCGATGAGGCTTCGCTCGATCTGGTCGAAATCGTCCCCAACGCCACCCCGCCGGTCTGCAAGATCCTCGATTTCGGCAAGTATCGCTTTCTCGAGCAGAAGAAGTCCGCCGAGGCGCGCAAGCGCCAGAAGGTGGTCGAGGTCAAGGAGATCAAGCTCAGGCCCGGCATCGACGATCACGATTACGAAGTGAAGATGCGCTCGGTGAAGCGCTTCTTCGACGAGGGCGACAAGGTCAAGGTGACGCTGCGCTTTCGCGGCCGCGAAATGGCGCACCAGGACATTGGCTTCAGGCTTCTGCAGCGGGTGCAGGACGGAAACCGCTCCGATCGCCAAGGTCGAGTCCGAGCCGCTCATGGAAGGCCGGCAGATGACCATGGTGCTTGCGCCGAAATAACCGGCGTCACGGCCTTTTGAACGCCAGCGCGCGCAAATATGCCGGCCTCGAATTGACAATGAGGGGCCGAAGCGCCCATAATGACTGCATACCTGACATAAGGCCGCTTTGGCGGCCTGATTTTTTGGGCGCGCGCGCCGATCGAAACGCGCCGCCCGGGGACAAATCCGTGACGACTGTGCCGACATACGCTGAGGGCTCCGCTGCGACACGCCGGAGCGCCCAGACCGCGACGCTCGGAATCCTGATCGCGCTCAGCGCCTCGCACATGCTCAACGACGTGATGCAGTCGCTCGCGCCGGCGCTTTATCCGGTCTTCCATGAGCGATTCGCGCTGAGCTTCTTCCAGATTGGGCTCATTACCTTCGTCTTCCAGCTCACCGCCTCCTTCCTTCAGCCTGTGATCGGGATGAGCCTGGACAAGCGGCCGCTGAATTTCATCCTGCCGGCCGGCATGGCCTTTACGCTGGTCGGCCTGGTGCTGCTGGCTTTCGCCGATTCCTATCTGCTGATCCTGCTGGCGGTGGCGGTGGTCGGCATCGGCAGCGCCGTGTTCCACCCGGAGGCGTCGCGCGTCGCGCGCGCGGCCTCGGGCGGCCGGCACGGCTTCGCGCAGAGCCTGTTTCAGGTCGGCGGCAATTTCGGGCAATCGCTCGGGCCGCTGCTCGCGGCTTTCATCGTCGTGCCCTTCGGGCAGCATTCGGTGCTGATCTTCACCCTGCTCGCGTTGGCGGCGGTGATCATTCTGACCGGCGTCAGCCGTTGGTACGCCGCCGTTCGGGCCCAACCCCGCAAAGCGACGCGGCGGCGGGCCGGCCCATCCGCGCCCGGTCGTGGTGCGCACCCTCTTCGTGCTGATCGTGATGCTGTTCTCGAAGGTTCTCTACCTCTCGAGCCTCAACAGCTATTACACGTTCTACCTGATCCAGACGTTCGGCGTGTCGATTCAGACGTTCGCAGGTGCTGTTGTTCGTGTTCCTCGCCTCCGTCGCCGCGGGCACGTTCCTCGGCGGGCCGCTGGTCGACCGGTTCGGCGCGAAGTTTGTGATCTGGGGCTCGATCCTCGGCGTTCTGCCCTTCACCCTGCTCCTGCCCCATCTCGGGCTTGTCGGCACGGTGATCAATTCGATTGCGATCGGCCTCATCATCTCGTCGGCCTTCTCGGCGATGATCGTCTATGCGCAGGAACTGACGCCCGGCAATGTCGGGGCGGTCGCGGGCCTGTTCTTCGGCCTGTCGTTCGGCCTCGGCGGCGTCGGCGCGGCGCTGCTCGGCATGCTGGCCGACAAGACGAGCCTCACCTTCGTCTATCAGGTCTGCGCCTTCCTGCCGGCGGTCGGCCTGCTGGGCGGCTTCCTGCCGTCCGCGCCGGGCAAGGCGGTCGTGGCGAAGACGGCTTGATCGGCGCACGCGCGACCGCGCCGGTGTCGTCGCTTCGGAGCCGAAGGCCATTCTGCAGCTAGCCCCGACGCATAGAGCTGGTCGAACTTCAGTCGACGCGGCCTGATCTGGGCGAATTTGCACGCTCGAGCCTGACACATTCTGCAATGCAAGGTTTATGCGCTTCTTGCCGAACCCGGACCTGGTCCGGTCGCAGCGGCCTTTCGTTGGCCTGCCGAACGAAGCTTCTGCATCGCCATTCTGCGGCCGTTTCAGATGAGAATGAACGTTCATTCTCATGGCGCCCGCACATGTCCGTAACTTCCGTTTCGCCAGGGCGCCGCCCCTCAGACGCCGAGCGACGCCAGCGAATTCTGGAAGGCTCCGAGCGCGCCTTTGTCCGCAACGGGTTCCACGCCACGACGATGCAGCGCATCGCCGAGGAACTCGGCATGAGCGCCGGCAATCTCTACCGCACCTTCCCGTCCAAAGAGGCGATTGTCGAGGGCCTGTGCGAACTCGATCAGGCTGAGCTGGCCCGGGCTTTCGCCGAGCTCATGGCCGACAATCGTCATATCATGCGAGGCCGTCTGCTGCGGCCTGCGCAAGCCATGTGCTCGCGAAGTCGCCGGAGAAGGCCCGGCTCCTCGTCGAGATCTGGGCCGAGGCCGGGCGCAATCCGCGGGTGGCGGCGATGACGCGGGCGATCGACGCCGAAGTGCGTGGCGCGGCTTGAGAAACTCCTCGATGCGGCCAAGGCCAGCGGCGCGGCGTCGCCTGCAGCTCAACTCCCATTTCGGCGCGCGGTTCTTTCTCACCTTTGTCGCGGGTCTCTTCAAGCGAATCGCGATCGAACCCGATTTCGATCCCGAAGCCGAGACGCCGATGGCGATCGGCGTGCTCAAGGCGCTGTTCAATGGGGCGCTTGCGCCCCGACTTGGGCGCGCCGGGCGTGGAGGCTTAACGATGCGACGCGATCCTGATCATCGTCGTCACGGCTGCGGCGGCCGCGCTTGGCGGCGTCTGGGCCGCGAGCGCCGTCGCGCCCTGCGCCCTGCCCCCTGCGCTCATGAGCAAGATCGCGCCCGGCCAAGGCCGCCGCCTGCCCGGCGCCGGCGCAATCCGCGGTCGATCAGCCGCGCGTGATCGAGCCGCCGGCGGTCACCATCGTTCCCGCGACCAAACGCGAATTCGTCGATCGGCTGTTCGTCTCGGGCACCCTGGTGGCGCGCGAGGAAGCGCAGGTCGCGGCCCGCATCGACGGGCTCGCGATCGTCGAAGTCGACGCCGAGGATGGCGACCGGGTGAAGGAGGGCCAGGTGCTCGCCCGCCTCGATCGCACCCAGCTCGACGCGCTGATGGCGCAGAACGACGCGGCGACCAAGCGCGCCGACGCGGCGATCGATCAGGCGCGGAGCCTGATCGCGCAGTCTGCAGGCGCAAGTGCAATTTTCGAACGCCGATTTCGATCGCGCGCGCAAGCTCGAGGCGGGGGTCATGGCCGCTTCCACCGTCGAGCAGCGCGAGATGGCGATGAAGACGGCGCAGGCCCAATTGGCCGCGGCCCAGAACGCGCTCAGCGTCTCCGAGGCCGACCGCAAGAGCCGCGACGCGGAGCGGCAGGAGCTTCAGGTGCGCATCGGCCGGACGGAAGTGAAGGCGCCCGTGGCGGGAATCGTCAGCCGCCGGTCGGCCAAGCTCGGCGCCTCCGCTTCGACCTCAGGCGAGCCGCTGTTTCGCATCATCCAGGACGGCGCGATCGATCTCGAGGCCGACGTGCCCGAGCAGACGCTCGCCCGCCTCGCCGTCGGCATGCCCGCGGAACTGAAGCTGCCGGGCGTCGAGGGCGCGGTCTCGGGCCGCGTCCGCCTCGTGAACCAGGAGGTCGACAAGGCGAGCCGCACCGGCAAGGTCCGGATCGCGCTCGAGGACGTCTCCCGCGCCCATATCGGCGCCTTCGCCTCGGGCCAGGTCGAACTCGCCCGCCGCGAGGGCGTCGGCGTGCCCGCGACCGCATTGGAGCGGGACGGCGATGAGGCGCGCCTCGATGTCGTGCGCGACGGCAAGGTCGAGGTGCGGCAGGTGAAGGCGGGCGTCATCGACGGCGCCTGGGTGGAAATCCAGGCGGGCGTCGCCGACGGCGAAAGCGTGGTCGCGCGCGCCGCGGCGTTCCTGCGCGGCGGGCGACCGGGTGCGTCCGACGCCCGAAACGACCGCAGCCAACGGATAAGGGGCCAGCGCCGATGCGCCTCAACGTCTCCGCCTGGTCGATCCGCAAGCCCATCCCCGCGATCGTCGGCGTTCGCGGTCCTGACGATTCTCGGCCTCATCAGCTTCCGGTCGATGCCGATCACGCGGTTTCCGAACATCGACATTCCGATCGTTCAGGTGCTCATCACCCAGTCGGGCGCCGCGCCGTCGGAGCTCGAGTCGCAGGTGACGAAGAAGGTCGAGGACGCCGTCGCCAGCGTCAACGGCGTCTGGCACGTCGTCTCGACCGTCACCGACGGATCGTCATCGACGATCGTGCAGTTCACGGTCGGCTCGGTCGACGTCGACCGGGCGCTCAACGACGTGAAGGATCAGATCGCCAAGATCCGCACCGATCTGCCGCGCACCATCGACGAGCCGATCATCAGTCGCGTCGACATCGAAGGTCTGCCGATCGTCACTTACGCAGCCTCGGCGCCCGGGCTTTCGGTCGAGCAATTGTCGTGGTTGATCGACGACACGGTCGCGCGCGACCTGCAGAGCATCCACGGCGTCGGCGAGGTCAAGCGCTTCGGCGGCGTCGATCGCGAGATCCGCGTCGCGCTCGATCCGGAGAAGCTGCTGGCGCTCGGCGTCACCGCGGCGACCGTGAACGAGCAGGTGCGCGCCGACAATGTCGATCTCGGCGGCGGGCGCGGCGAGCTTGCCGGCCAGGAGCAGGCGATCCGCACGCTTGCCGGCGCGCGAAAGCTGGAAGATCTGGCCGCGCTGCCGATCGCTCTGCCAGGCGGGCGCAGGATTCGCCTCGACGAGCTCGCGACCGTCACCGACGGCGCGGCCGAACCGCGCACCTTCACCCGCCTGTTCGACGAGCCGATCGTCGCCTTCGGCGTGACCCGCGCCAAGGGCGCAAGCGACGTGACCGTCGATGCTCTGATCGAGAAGCGGCTGGAGACAATCGCGGCCGCGCATCCGGAAGTGAAGTTCACCAAGGTCGACACCCAGGTCGACAGCGAGGTCGGCAATTATCACTCGACCATGGAGACGCTGATCGAAGGCGCGCTGCTCGCCGTCGTCGTCGTGTTCATCTTCCTGCGCGATTTGCGCGCCACGCTCGTCACCGCGATTGCGCTGCCGCTCTCGGTCATCCCGACCTTCTGGGCGATGGAGGCGATCGGCTTCTCGCTCAACCTCGTGAGCCTGCTCGCGATCACGCTCGTCACCGGCATTCTGGTCGACGACGCGATCGTCGAGATCGAGAACATCGTCCGCCACATGCGCATGGGCAAGTCGGCCTATCGCGCTTCGCTCGAGGCGGCCGACGAGATCGGGCTCGCGGTGATCGCCATCTCGCTCTCGATCGCGGCGATCTTCTCGCCGGTGAGCTTCATGGGCGGCATCGCCGGGCAATATTTCCGTCAGTTCGGCCTGACGGTGGCGATCGCCGTCATGTTCTCGCTGCTCGTCGCGCGTTTCGTCACGCCCGTGATCGCCGCCTATTTCCTGCGCGCGCCGCACGACGAAGTCCAACGGGACGGCGCGGTCATGCGCTTCTACACGCGGCTCGTGCGCACGTCCGTGCGCCACCGCTGGATCACCCTGTTCGCCGGCGCTTTGATCTTCGCCGCTTCGCTGTGGTCGACGCAATTGCTGCCGTCCGGATTCATCCCCCCGGACGACTACGGCCGCGCGCTTCTCGCGATCGAGCTGCCGCCCGGATCGCGGCTCGATGACACCGATCGCGTCACGCGCGCGATCTCGGAAAAATTGCGCGCCATGCCCGAGGTTCGCTCGGCGCTCATCTTCGGCGGCAAGCTCTTAGGGGGCACGGACGACGAGCCGCGCAAGGCGACGGTCATCATCAATCTCGTGCACAAATCGAAGCGCGAGGCGACGCAGCAGGACATGCAGCTCAAGATCGGCGCGCTTCTCGCCGATCAGCCGGATATCCGCTTCTGGTTCCTCAAGGACAACGGCCAGCGCGACCTGCAGCTCATCATCGCCGGACCCGACATCAACGTCATCAACGACACCGCGAACCAGATCGCGAGCGAGATGCGCTCGATCCCCATCATCGAAAATCCGATCTCGACCGCGGAGCTCGAGCGGCCGGAATTGCGCATCGTGCCGAAACCTCAGGTCGCAGCCGATCTTGGAGTCTCGACCGAGGCTTTGTCCGACACGATCCGCGTCGCCACGCTTGGCGACATCGACGCCAATCTCGCCAAGTTCAACGCCGGCGATCGGCTGGTCCCGATCCGGGTCGAGCTTGAGCAAGCGGCGCGCGCGCGCCCGGGCCTCCTGCAGGATTTGCGCGTGCCGACGAGCAGCGGCGCGACGACGCCGCTGTCCGCGGTCGCGGATTTCTCGATCGCCCACGGACCGACCGCGATCAATCGCTACGATCGAACGCGGCGCGTGACGATCGAAGGCGATCTGCGCGGCGACGCGGCGCTCGGCGCGGCGGTCGCGGCGATCCACGCGTTGCCGACTGCAAAGAATCTGCCGCCCGGCGTCGAAATCCGCGAGACCGGCGACGTCGAAGTCATGAGCGAAGTGTTCGCCTCTTTCGCCGCGGCGATGGGCGCGGGCCTCATGATGGTCTACGTGCTCCTCGTGCTCCTGTTCGGCAGCTTCCTGCAGCCGATCACCATCCTGATCTCGCTGCCGCTCTCGATCGGCGGCGCGATCATCGCGCTCCTCATCACCCACAAGGCGATGTCGATGCCGGTGGTGATCGGCATCCTGATGCTGATGGGCATCGTCACCAAGAACGCCATCATGCTGGTCGACTTCGCGGTCGAGGAGATCGGCCGCGGCACGCCGCGCACGCAGGCGTTGGTGGAAGCGGGCCGCAAGCGCGCGCGGCCGATCGTGATGACGACGATCGCCATGGCGGCGGGCATGTTCCCATCTGCTTTGGGACTGGGCGACGGCGGCGGCTTCCGCTCGCCGATGGCGATCGCGGTGATCGGCGGCCTCATCATGTCGACGATGCTGTCGCTTGTTTTCGTGCCCGCGGTGTTCACGGTGCTCGACGATCTCGGCCGGTTCACCTGGCGCCTGTTCAGCCGCTTCGTCGGCGACACGGAGGAGCCGCAGGCGCCCCCGCGCGCCGGGCCGCCTCACCCCACGATCAGGCCGCGGCCAGCCTCCGAGGTGCCAGTCGCGGCGGAGTAACGACGATCGTTGAGATCGCGGCGCCGATTGCGCGAATACTGGGGGCATCAACGCACGATGCATGAAAGAACCGGAACGCGTGTTACGGGCTAGCGCGCGGTGTGACGCCACTCACAGCAAGTACGCGCTATCCCGATGAAAGAGGATCGTGTTCAAAAAGGACATTCAGCGGCGCTCGAGAGCGCGGGTTATTTGGAGAAAGGGATCTCAAAGGCTCAACGCAATCTCAACATAAAGCTTGCGCTCGCATGGGAGCGTGGCGATGAATGCAGGGCGACAGTCACCGTGATGACGACAGACCCCTGGTATCAACCAGCGAGCTAAAGGTCGGCTGGCCGCGTCACCAAGAAGGCCCAGGCTTGTCGTTTCAGCTTTTGCTTCACACTCGAAGCGGAGAAGTGCAGCCAGGTCGTTCGCGACGTGTCGAAATCGATCATGGTGAAGATCCCATCGGTCAAGCGCGAGTGACTGCTTACGCCGTGGTCAAAGGACATGTCGCCGGTGGAACGGGGAGCCTTTGCCAAGGGCAGCGTACGCAGCCAAGTAGCCGGGTAATTCAAGCCGTAGAATCGGCGGCGGGCAGTTCTACCCGCTCCAACTAAAGGGGGTTCGGAACCCACCGCCGTCCGCCTGAGAGCGCTCATGCCAGTGAGCGCTTTCACTGCGTTCACGACTGGGTCGATGACGAGGCCAATCACGCCATGGGGGTCGTGTTTGTGTCCCGAGACGCCGAAAGCGAGGGCAGGCGGTTCAACCGAGGGCATGCGCAAGCTGCCCGCTAGCCAATCCCAGATCGCCAGGCTTGCGCCCATGTTGCAATTGAAATGGGCGGGATCGGCGGAATGGTGCAGTTGATGATGCGCCGGGCTCATGAAGACGCGCCCCCAGAAGCCGATGAACGGAATCCAGATCTCGCTGTGTTGGAGTTGGGCGGTCATGTAGATGTAAAGCAGCATGAGCACGTTCTGATCAAATAGCGTGAAAGACACCGCCTTTCGCCCAAGCGCGTATTGAGCCACGCCGCCGATCACGCCGATGAACAGCGCGAGATTATTGGCGAGGATCAGCGAATCGAGCGGGTGAACACGGAAGTTGACCAGCGGCGTCAGGACTTCGGCCGAGTGGTGCGCCTTGTGCAGTTCCCACAGCGCCGGAATGCGGTGCTTGAGAGTGTGGTCGACGAAGAAACCGAGTTCGTAAGCGAGAAACAGCGCGACCGTCCTCAAGGCGTTGAGCACGGAATCGGGCGCATGCAGTTGAGGCGCTGGGCCGAGGCCGCGCGTCAGTACGTCGGCGACGCCGTCGCTAATCCGGGACGTTGAGAGGACTGCCCAGCCGAGGAGCGCGCCCAAAGTCGCAAGCCCTACGACGCAGTAGGCGAGGTCGGCGAAGGTCGAGCGATGCAGCAAAACCCGGCGCGAGAAAATGGCGCGTGTAAGCGTCCTGAGCGCGACCGGTCGTCGGCCCCGGCTCTTCCGCCGCCGGGCCAGCCAAACGAAGGCGATGAAAATCGCGAGCGCCAGCGAATAGATCGAGCAGATCGACGACGGCTCAAGGAAGGTCGCGGCGACTGTTTTGAGTGGGGAGACGAGCGTCTGGATGAAAGTCATCGATGTCTCGGGGCTCAGGACCCCGGTCGGTGCCTCCGACCGTTCGCGAGAAACGCTACACTCCAAGGCTTAAGATTCGATAGTTTTCATCTGTATATTGAGTCGAAAGGGCAACTGCGATGGCGACCGAACACTTGCCCATGTAGCCCGACCAATGATGCGCTGCACCGTGATCCACGTCACGGCACGGAATTTGCGGTAACCCTATGTTACAACTTGTCACAACTTGATGGTTGCGGACAGCGTCGACTGCATTCGCAAATGCAAACTCGACGGCAAATCAACAAACTTTGGGGGCGCTAGTGTATTCCATCCTAGTTCTAATTTGCTCGACCGCGCTGTCGCATGCCGATTGTCAGGCGAAAACCGCGGTTGACGTGGTCCGGGGCCCGACTGTCGACAATCCAATGATGTGCGCAATGAATGCGCAGACGATGATTGCCCGCACAGATCTTGTGCAAAACGATGGAACCGAATATATGAAAATCGTATGCACCGGGTCGAAAAACGCCGAGCAATGGGTGGCCGAAATCCAGTCGCGGAAGGCCGCGTCGCAGTAAGCCAGGCTCGTTTCCGGCAGTTCTCATGCGCCCTCTCGTCGAAGGGCCTTCTCCTGGAAGATTTCGTTTATAACTGCCACTTGGGCCGTGTCGATCGCCATTTTGCCCGCAAAGCCGTCGCGCCGCGCGGCGAGCGCCTCGGCGCGCAAGCCCCTCAGGTCGCGGACGCCGGGAAAGACCGTGTCGATCGCCGCAACGCGGGCCGAGGTCGCGGCGAGGAGCGTCAGATCGCGCGCTAGCCGATAGGGCCCAAAGTAATCGCCGTTGCGGTCGCGGTCCGTCTCGGCCGCGATGTCGGCGCGCAAGGCCTCGGCGCTCCAGGCGATGCCCGTGAGCCGCGCGCTCGAGCCGCGATAGCTCCCCATGCTGAACAGGGACTGCGCCGTATCGGCGACGGCGATGATCCGCGTTCCGCCGTCGCCGAGGCGCGAGCTCCGCCTCGCGCACCGCGAGCTTGGCGGAAAGCTGCTGGACGCTCGCGGCCCCGAGGCTTCCCGGCAGCAGGATGGCGTCGGGCGCGCCAGCCATTACCGCGTCGAGATCGGCATCGATCTCGCCCGAAATCGAGCGCATTGGACCTGACGATGAGCGCCGGCGCCGCCGCGCCGGCCGCGCGCCTCCTTCAAGAAAGCGCGCCGCCGCCGCCCGCGCCCCGGCCCTTTCCGCTGGCGCGGCCCGGGCGAGATCGACGACGACCGCGTCCGCCCCGCTCTCAAGCGCCTCGGCGAGCCGTCTGCTCCTCCGCGCGGCGCGATGAGGAGCGAGCGCACTGTGCGGCTCAGGCGGTCAGCATCTCAGGCTCGCGCCGGCGCATGAAAGCGGTGCGGCGGCACTCGGCGACCAGCGTGCCGTCCTGCTTGAACGCGCGGTGCCGGAACTCGACCAGCCCTGCGTCGGGACGGGATCTCGAGGCGCGCGACGCCATCACCTCCGTCTCGACGCGGATCGTGTCGCCTTCGAACAAGGGCGCCGGAAAAGCGACGTCCGTCATGCCGAGATTGGCGATGGTCGTGCCGACCGTGGTGTCGTTGACGGAAATGCCGATCATCAGCCCAAGCGTGAACAGCGAATTCATCAGCGGCCGGCCCCATTCGGTCTCGGTCGCGCAAAAATGCGCGTCGATATGCAGCGGCTGCGGGTTCAGCGTCATGTTGGAGAACAGCATGTTGTCCATTTGCGTGACGGTGCGGGTCAGCCCGTGGCGAAAGACCTGGCCGACCGAGAATGCCTCGAAATAGAGGCCGCCGCGCGGATGGCGAAGACTTCCGGTTTCCATGGATGCCCTCTCACAACCTTAAGTTGATATTAACCATACATGTGCAATCTGAGCGATCGAGATCCGCCGCCATGACCGGCGAGGGAGGCCGACGTGGACGCCAACCTACCGACGACCGAGCTCTTGCCGGCGTCCTCCTTGCGCCAAGCCCGACATAGTGCGTCGATTTTTAGCCTGGGCGCAATGCGCCGACGCGGAGACGCGTGCGGAAGGGGTGCGGCGCGCTCGCGCGCGCCTATCTCTACTCCGATCTAACGGCCCCAATGCGCGCCGAAGCGACGCTGGCGATGACGGCTCTGCTCCGACGACCCTTCGGTCTTGGTGCGCCGGGCGCTGGCGGAAGCCTTGTGCAGGGCTCGCGAGGCCCCGCGCGCCGTGATCCTCGCGCTGGCGGCGGACGACGCCGGAGGTCAGCCGCCGCGGTGCTCCAGCATTCGCCCGTGCTGACCGACGCCGACCTTGTCGATTTCGCAGCGACCGGAGACGTCGGCCACCCACATAGCGTTGGCGCGCCGGCCAAACCTTCCGCCTCGCGCAAAAGCAGCGCTGGCCGAGATCGGCCCATTCGATGCGGTTCTGGCGCTTATCGGCAATCTCGGAGATCGATCTTCCAGCCGAATTGCTTGGACGCATTTTTGACCGCTTCGGCGACGACGCGAGCCTGCGCGAAGCGCTGCTCGAGCGACCGTCGCTGCCGGCAGCCTTAAGAGCGCGCATCGCGGTGGCGGCGGCGAAGGATTTGGCCATTGAAGCGTCGCAATGGATGGCGCCCTCACGCGCCGAGCGCGTCGCCCGCGAGGCGCGCGATCAGGCGATCTGTTCGATCGCCTCGTCATGCCGTCCCGAGGAGCGGAGCCGAGCTCACGCGCGCGCTGCGCGCCGGCGGCGCATTGACTCCGGCTCTGCTGCTGCGTTCGCTGCTTAGCGGAGAACGCCACCTGTTCGCCGAGGCTATGGCGGAATTGTCGGGCCTGCCGCGGTCGCGCGTCGCCGGCTTCATCCTTGAGCCGCGCGGAGAAGGCTTTGCCGCGCTGGCTCGGCGGGCTGGTCTGAAGAACGGTCACCTGCCCGCCTTTCGCGCGGCCCTTGCCGCCATTCAAAACTCACGTCGGCGAGGTTGGCGAAGGGCTCAAACTGTCGCTGGTGCAAAAGGTCATCGACGAATGCGAGCGGCGCAACGATCCCACCGCTCACCAAGGTTATGGCGCTATTGTGGCGCTTCGCCGCCGAGGCGGCGAGGGTTGAGGCCATGGGTTTCGCACGCGAAGCGGCCGTTGCCGGTTCGAGGGGTCGGCTGCCGCAAATCCTGGACTTTTCTCCAGCCAATGACGACGGAGGCCGGGCACCGGTACCGATCGCGCATTTCGGAAAGCTACCGGCCGCAGTGCCGCTGGAGCTTAGCGCTTCGCCAACCGATCCGAGGGGGGGCCGCGCGCCCCCCGTTGAATTGCCGCTCGAGCTTCTCACCCGGCTCGACGACGCCGCGTGAGCGCCAACTGGGTTCAGCCAGCCGCCGGGACTGGACGCCGAAACATAGTCGAGCAGCTTTGGGCACACCATTCTGAGGCCGCCGCAAGCTAGCGAGCGGCGATTCACGCCCGACCGCGCCGCTGCTGCGATGCGACCTCGCCGAGGAGGAAAATGAAACGGGATAGACGTCTGAGACGCTCTGCACACACCCTCAGAAAGCACCCGTATTTTTAGAGTCTGATTTGCGAATGTACTCTCGTGGGTTGAATCTGGAGCTTCCTCGGAGGCACTCGCCTCCAGCCGAAGGCGAGTTGGCTCACTTGTCACGCCGCCACCAAGTGGACAGCTCGACGCCGAACAGCGGCGTCTTATCGGGGCGGCCAAGCTTGGCCGAATAGGCGATCCATTGCTCCGGCGCGTAATAGAGCGGGACGATGTAGAAGCCGGAGATCAACAGCCGGTCGAGCGCCCGCACCGCGGCGACAAAGTCCTCGTTCGTGTTGGCGGCGAGAATCGCGGCGATCATGGCGTCGACCGCGGGCGATCGGACGCCGGAGATGTTGTAAGCGCCTGGGGCGTCGGCGGCCGCCGAACTCCACCGTCCCCGCTGCTCATTGCCGGGCGAAGGCGAGGCGACCCACGAGCCGATCATCATGTCGAAGTCGAAGCTCGTGCGCCGGCGCTGAAACTGCACTTCGTCGACGAGCCGCACATTCGCCGTGACGCCTATGCGAGCGAGGTTGCGCGCGTAAGCGAGCGCGAGGCGCTCCTCGTCGCGGTTCTTCACCAGGATCTCGAAGGCGAGCGGCGCGTCACGCGCGTCCACGAGTCGGCCGGTGCGGAGCGAATAGCCAGCGGCGGCAAGCTCGTCGAGCGCGCTTTTGGCGATCGTGCGGTCGCGGCCGGAGGCGTCGGAGACAGGGGCGCGCCACTCGCCTTTCATCACGTCGTCACGCACCGCTCCCGGATAAGGCCCAAGCAAAGCCCGCTCGCGCTCCGAGGCAGGGCGGGAGATAGATGACAGCTCGCTGTCGTCGAAGAACCCCTCGGAGCGCTTGTAGGCGCCAGCGAACAGATTGGTGTTGATCCACTCGAAGTCGAACATCGAAGCCAGCGCCTCGCGCACACGGATCTCGGCAAATGGTGGGCGGCGGGTATTGAAGGCGAAGCCGGAAACGCCCTTTGGCAGACCGCTCGGAATGGCGGCCTTGATGACGCGCCCGTCGCTCGCGGCGGGAAAATCATACCCGTTGCGCCAGCGGTTGGCGTCGTCCTCGACACGGTAATCGATCAACCCGGCCTTGAATGCCTCGAACATGGCCGTCGCGTCGCGGTAGTAGTCGATGCGAATCCGATCGAAATTGTAGAGGCCGCGCGAGATCGGCAGGTCCTTCGCCCAATAGTTGGGGTCGCGCTCCAGCGTGAGGCCCTGCCCGGGTTTGACCTCGGCGACGCGATAGGGGCCCGACCCCACAGGAACCTGAAGCGTCTGGTCCTCGAAATGCTCGGCGTCGATATGGGCGCGCGACAGCACCGGCATGATCGCGAGCGTCAGCGGCAGCTCGCGGTCGTTGGCGCCAGAAAGGTCATAAGCCACGGTCCAGTCATCGGGCGCGTCGATTCTTTTGACTAAGGAGAAGGCGGCCCGTTGCTGCGGTCGGCCCTTGGCTTTGAGCAGGTTGAAGGTGAATACGACGTCGGCCGAGGTGATCGGAGTTCCATCCGAGAAGCGGGCGGTGGGGTCCAGGTGGAAGACGACCTTGTCGCGCGCCGCGTTGGTTTCGATACTCTTGGCGATGAGGCCGTAGAGCGTGAACGGCTCGTCGGCGGACCGCGTCATCAGCGATTGGTAAACGTTGCCGATCAGACCCTGCGCGGTCGATAGGGCTTTCACGTTATAGGGGTTCAGACTGTCGAATGCGCCGAGATAGGCAAGATCGAGCCTTCCCCCCTTGGGCGCTTCCGGATTGACGTAGGGCAGATGGTCGAAGTCGGGCGGCAGAGCCGGCTCACCGTGCATCGCAATAGCGCCGGCAGGCGGACCCACGCCGCCCGCTCGCGCCAGGCCCAGCGTCAGGAGGATCCCAAGCGCGGCGCCGATGATGGCGCGGATGTTCCAAAGTGTCATGGCTGCGCTTTTATCATCGTCGGTGGGGGTATTTTCAACTGAAGCCGCATCTTTAAGAAATTGCATTCGCTGGCCCGGCAGGTGTCGCCGTGGACCCCTCGCGACGCGGGCGCCAGCGGAAGGCGCCTCGTAGGGCTCAAGTTTGCCCACCGCGGCCGGTCTGAGAGGACGAAATTGTTATTGGAATGTCGCGTCGAATATGGAAAGAGGGCGCGCCGACTACCGCAGCGCGTTCGCGGCGTCTCGTGTCGCAAGGTGGCCGAAGGCTCGCTTATGCCCATCCGTGCGCCCCTGACGTTGTACCGGCGCAGGGCAAAGCGCAACACGATTCCGCGTAACGGTTCGAAAGGACGATTGGATGAGATCTCAAGTCATGCGCTTAAGCGCAGCGGCGCTCGGTATGAGCGTCGCGCTTGTTGGCGTAGCTTCGCGCGCAGGCGCCGAAGCCCGCTGCGCCAACGGTTCCAGGAGCGCCAGCAGCCCCAGCCCAGGCCGCCCCAGGTCAGCCGGCTCCGCCGTCTAAGGTCGATCTGGTATCACCAGAGCCGCAATGGGCCAAATTCTGCGCCAAAGATCCCGCCGGCCGGGACGCTTGCGCCACAATGCGCGACTTCTCGACCTCGGCCGATCAGCCGCCGATGATCAGCATCAACCTGTTCGATATCGCGGGGGAGGAGAAACGCAAATTGCGGTTTCTGATACTGCCGATTGGCATGCTGTTGAAGCCCGGCTTCCGTGTCATCGTCGACAAGAACGAGCCGATTGAGGGCAAGTACGACATGTGCTTCCAGAACGCTTGCTCGGCGGAAATCGAAATTGGCCCGAAGACCCTCGAGTCCCTGAAAAAGGGGCAGAACATGAGCGTCGATCATGCGCGTACCCGGCGGCGACCTATCCGGGCGTGAACTTACGTTCAACATCCCGCTGAAGGATTTGGGGCCGGCTTTCGACGGCAAGCCGACTGACCCCAAGGTTCTGGAACAGCAGCGCCAAGCGTTGCAACAGCAGCTGCAGAAGAAGGCGGAAGAGCAGCGCAAAATGCTTGAGCAGCAGCAGAGTGGCGGCGCCGCTCCGTCGGCGTCAGCGCCTGCCCCTGTCGCTCCCGCCGCTCCGGCGAAATAAAGTCTCTGCTGGCGCCTTCTCACCGACAGGATGAAGGCGTCAGCCCGCTATAACCGTTGCAATAGCGCCCAAGGTCTTTCTCCAGGGTCACCCTGCTCGGCATAGGGCTTCAAGCTAGGCGCGAACGGTCCCGGGCCCAATATCTGCCGTCGTCCGTCCGTTCGAAGGCTTCGGTCACTTGCGGGTGCCGAACCGGCTCTCCGGATTCGTCCGACACCAGATTCTGCTCAGAGACATAGGCGACGTACTGGCTGTCCTCATTCTCAGCATAAAGGTGATAGAACGGCTGCTCTTTAGCGGGTCGCACCTCAGCGGGAATGGAACGCCACCATTCCTCGGTATTAGCGAAGATCGGGTCGACATCGAAGATCACCCCGCGGAATGGGTAGAACCGGTGCTTAACGACCTGTCCAATTCCGAATTTCGCGTCGCGACTTTGCATAGCCTCCGATCTCCTTTGCCCACTATCCGATCGTTATAGCGCATTGCAGCCAAACAGGAACTGCCCTTCGGCTGGTCTCTTGATTTGCCCACAGATCGGCCGATTGACACGGTGGCTTCCGAAGGAAGGCAATATTTGGGCCGCAGCGCGGGGCAGGTCGGCGCGGCGCGATCAAAACTGGTAGAGCGCCGCATAGTCCGGATCTCGCTCCGCCACCTGCCTGGCAAGATCGAACAATAACCTGCGCCTGTTTCCAAGTGGCATCGTCCTGCATTTTGCCGTCGATCATGACCGCGCCCGATCCATCCGGCATCGCGGCAAGAATCTTGTGTGCGAAAGCGACTTCGGCCGGAGCCGGCGAGAAAACCTTTTTGGCGATCGCGATCTGGCTCGGATGCAAGGTCCACGCGCCCGCGCAGCCGAGGAGGAAGGCGTTGCGGAATTGTGCCTCGCAACCGGCCAAGTCCGAAAAATCGCCGTACGGCCCATAGAACGCCTTGACGCCGTTCGCAGCGCAGGCGTCGACCATGCGTGCGATGGTGTAGTGCCATGGATCCTGTTGAGCGCTCGCGCGGTCCGCATTGTCTTCAGTTGCGTCGGCAAGCACGCGGTAGTCAGGATGCCCGCCGCCGACTCGCGTCGTCTTCATCGCGCGCGATGCGGCAAGGTCGGCCGGGCCGAGGCTCATCCCATGCATACGCGGCGAAGCGGCCGCAATCGCCTCGACATTGTTGACGCCCTGAGCAGTTTCTAAAATCGCGTGCACCAGAATGGGGCGTTTGAGACCGCTGCGCGCTTCGAGGAGCGCCAGATATTGGTCGAGGAAATGAATGTCCCAGTCGCCTTCGATCTTGGGGACCATCACCACGTCGAGCTTGTCGCCGATCTCGCCGACCAGCCGGGTCATGTCGTCGATGAACCAGGGCGAATTGAGCGCGTTGACCCGCGCCCAAAGTCCGGTCGAGCCGAAATCGGTCGCTTTCGCCATCGCGATCAGGCCGTCTCGGGCCGCGAGCTTAGCTTCGATCGGAATGGCGTCCTCGAGATTACCAAGGATGACGTCGACCTGGCCGACAAGCTCCGCCGCTTTGCTGCGTACCTTTTCATTGTGCGGCGGTATGAAATGAATCATGCGCTCAAGTCGCGAGGGAAGCTCAAGCAGTGGGCGGGGGGCCCCAATCGCCAAGGGATCGAAATACCGACGCGGGGCTTTCATGAGCGGGCAGCGTCCCAACGGAGTCTAGGCCACGGCTTAGGGCGATTTCGCCTTCGCCGCAATACGCCGCGCCTCAACCCTCCGAGGATTGTCTCAAGAACGAGTCGACCACCCGGGCGAGGTCGACTTCCGGGAGGGCATGACCGACAATTCCGGCGCTCCGCGCCGCTTCGATATCGGGGCCGCTGGCCCCAATGAAAAAGGATCGCTCGCGGACAATCGGCCATTCGTTCATGGCGTCGAAGATGGGACTGGAAACCGAGTTTCTCTTCGCGGCGACGACCGCGTGCGATTGCGCGATGTCCGTGGGATCGGCATGCTCTCCGTAGAATCGATCGACGTGGGCGCCTTCGGCCGCGAGGCTGTGCTGCATAGCTGTGTTTAAAGGGAACGCGTCGCCAGCAACTAGCGTTCTATGCGCCCCTACTGACGGATGGCTCACGAACACGTAATAGCCGCGATCGTTTAGCTCGCGGATGGCTTCAACCGCGCCGCACATCCATCGGAACGCTTCCGGCTTCTCGCCCGCGGAATTGATGAGAGCGCTCCTGTCGAGAAAGGCGGCCGGACGCGCCCGAAGGCTGGGAAGCTCGCGATGCCCTCGTTCTAGGGTTTCGGGCAGCCCGATATCGAGGAAATAGCCGTCAAATTCGCAGCCCCGGATCTGACGTCGCTCGACCAAAGCCGGAAAGATGTCCTGCTCGAGCGAACAAGGCAGGGCGTGAATAAGGTCGAGGATCTCCCGTTTCAGCACATAGATTCCGCCGTTGATGACCCCTGGACCGGGCCGGCTCAAATCCTTTTCCAGGAACGCCACAACGCTTCCCCGCTCTTC
Source organism: uncultured Alphaproteobacteria bacterium (assembly GCA_963756955.1). Taxonomy (GTDB): domain Bacteria; phylum Pseudomonadota; class Alphaproteobacteria; order Rhizobiales; family Beijerinckiaceae; genus Roseiarcus. Next base: position 491,125 of record CAVWPU010000031.1, on the reverse strand, counting down.
GACCACGCGTCCATAGCGCGCGGCGTCAGAGACAGACCTCAGCGCCAAGGTCGCCATGGCTCCGTCCGGTCGCGACGCCTGTTCCAAAGCCCGAAGATTGATGTCGAAGAACGCGTCTCCGTTCATCATGAGAAAACGCGGATCGAGAGATTCGCGCGCAATCGTCAACGCGCCGGCGGTGCCGAGCGGCGACGGCTCCCTCAACACCCGGATTGTTGCGTTACCGATCCGGCATCCGTCGTAGGCTCGTTCGAGAACGTCTCCGAGGTAACCCCCAAGCAAGAGAATATCGTGGTAGCCATGTCGCTCGATCATCTCGAGGAGATAATCGAGGAACGGTCGGTCGCCGGCGATCGGCAGCATCGGCTTCGGAATGGTTTGCGTGATCGCGCCGAGCCGAGTCCCCTTGCCGCCCGCCAGAATGACCGCCTGTCGGATCGCCGCACTACTCACTGCTTATGGGCCGTTTTCATTCCGAGCGCTCCTTGCTCGCCCCAGACCCGGTCCGCCTCAGCCGCCGCCAGAAAGACATGGTAGAGCGTGCTGGCTGGCATGGAATCGACAATCGGAGCGCCAGTCGCATCGAGGTGGTCGATCCATCCGCCCGCCACGGGACGGCCGAGGAAAGCATCAAGCAGCCGATCGATCGTTTGCGCCGCGCGCGCCGCCGCTTGCTCATCGCCAGCCTCGGCGGCGGCGACCTCCGCCTTGATGGCTTCCGTGTGGGGCCAGCAGCGGCGCGAGGTCTTGTGAACGCGCCCGTCGTCGAGCAATTGGTCAACGACGAACCCCTCGGAGTTGAAGCCGTGCCGGTCGCCGAACGCCTTCAACGCCTGGCCGACCGACGAATCTTCCCGTCCCGAGAGCGCAGCATAACGGCGAAGAAGCCACGACCACTCGAAATGATGGCCAGGCTCGCATATGCGTCCGTCAACCCCCTCCCGCGGATTCCAAGAACCGTCAAAATATTCAGCCAGGATACCCGTCCGATGTTGAAAGAAACGCACGGACATCATGCCGTAAAGCTCTGCGGCGCGAGCGAGAAACATCTCGCACCCCGTCGCTTCGAACCACGCCAGCATGGCCTCGAAGAGATGCATGTGCGGGTTCTGTTCGCGCTGGCCGGCGTCACCCGGCAGAACGCTGTGATAGCCCCCGGTCGGCGACTCGAAGTACTGATCAAGCACGCTCAATGTGTCGAGGGCTGCGGCAAGAAACCGTGGCTCGGGCGAGAGCTTGTAAGCCCAGGCGAGGCCGAACAGAGCGAAGGAATGGGCGTAAAAATCGCGCTTCGCGTCGTGGACGGCGCCATCGGGATGGATGGAAAAGATCCAACCGTGGTTGCCGTCGACCCCGTTATAACGGTCGATGAGCCGGTGCGCGGCTTGTAGCGCTGCGGCTTTACCTTCAGGCCGCCAGCCGAGCAACGCCGCATGCGAAAAGACATAGATTTGGCGCGCCTGCACCATGGCCCTCCGCGGCGCCGAGAGGACCGGCGCTCCTTCAAAGGTCAGGCGCTCGACAAAGCTTCCGCGCGCCGCATCGAATCCCGTCTCGCCCCATAGGGGCAAGGCATCCTCAACGACCCAGCGCTTGAGGCGCGCAACCGAGCGCCCCACGTCGGTGTCCTTCGTCATGATTGGCCCGAGCGCCAGCCTCGGCGCCGCCGGCCGAATTCGCTCGTGGCGTGCGGGGCTGCCCAAGCGGGACGGTTCATATGGCGATGAGACGCGCTAGCCATGGAGGGCACAATACCAATCCCAGGTCTCTCTGAGCCCCTCGCGAATTGAATAAGCCGGTTTGATCCCAAGGCCGCCGATCTTCGAGAGGTCATAGGCTCGATAGCCCTGTCCATTCGGCTTTGAATGATCCCATTCGATTCGATCGCCCATCCCGGCGATCTCAGCCAGCGCATCGACCACATCGCCGATGCGGTAGACGTGGCCGCTGCCCATGTTGACCGGTCCGTCGATGCTATCCATGACTCTCAGCGCGATCCGCGCTGCATCCTTGATGTAGACAAAGTCGCGCTGAGCGGAGCCGTCGCCCCACACGGTAACAGCCCCGCCGCTCTTCTTCGCGTCGTAAAACTTCTTGATTAGTGACGGAACGACGTTGCCCGTCTCCGCGTCGAACCTGTCACGCGGCCCAAACAGATTCGCCGAGACAATGTACGCCCATTTCAAGCCGTAGCTGTCCTCGTAGGCTTCGAGCATCGCGAGCATCGCGAGCTTAGCATTGGCGTAACCGGCATGCGCCGAATGTGGTCGGCCAAGAAAAATCATCTCCTCTTTGAGCGGCAGGCCGGGCGAGGGAAATGGGTAGACGGCGCCGGTGCCCATCACCGTGACTTTGCGAACGCCGGCGCGGCGCGACGCCTCAACGACATTCGTGTTCATCACGCAATTGTCATAGAAGAGCGGGCCTTGATTCTTCAGGCTTCCCCCGATCCCGTAAACACGCGCCGCCGCATGGAAAACATGAACAGGGCGGCGCCGCTCGAATTCAGCGAAGGTCGCGGCCGTGTCGCCAAGATCGCAGTCAGCCCGTGCTAACGGAATGACGTTCTCATAGCCTTCGGCGCGCAAGTGGTCGACGAGCGCGGAGCCCATCAGGCCGGCCGCGCCGGTCACAAGAATTCTATCTGACCTATTCAAATTCACGTCTCTCGATGGCGTTCATTCACAGGCCGCGACCTAAAGCCGCGAAGTCGCGGTCTATCGAGATAGGAAGCTCTCCTTGCGCCGGACCCGCTCACGCCAGTACTCAAGCAAGTCGCTCATCGTCGTCTCAAACGGAATTTCAGGCGACCAGCCCGTGTGGGTGCGAAATTTCGTCGTATCGGGCACTTGTAAGTCGGCGTCGATGGGACGCAGGCGTTCAGGATCAATTTCGACCTTGATGTTTGCGCACGTTGATTGGGCAATCAGCGTCTCCAGCATTGCCCGGATAGTGCAAGTGTATTGCCCCCCGATATTGTAGTAACCGCCCGGCGTCGGGTTGACTGTGACCAGCATATGATAAGCGCGCACCGCGTCACGGACATCCGCCCAGGTGCGCAGCGAATTGAGATTGCCGACCTTAACCACCGGAGGTAATTTATTCGCCTCGATCATCGCGATTTGCTTGGCGAAGGTCGACTCTGCGAAGACGTCGCCTCGCCGCGGCCCGGTGTGGGTGAACATGCGCGTCGTCATGACGCACATTTTGTACGCTTCGGCGTAATAACGACCCACCAGATCCGTGCCCACTTTGGAGATCGCATAGGGCGACGCGGGGTGGAATGTGCACTCCTCGTCGATTGGCAGTTTCTCGCGCGGGACACGGCCAAACACCTCCGAGGAGGCGCAAACGTGGATGATCGCTTCTGGCGCGGAACGCCTTAGCGCGCCAAGAAGCCGCTCGGTGCCCTGGATGTTGGTGTCCAACGTATCGAGCGGCGCGGTGAACGAGGTTTGCGGATAGCTTTGGGCCGCAAGGTGAAACACATAGTTGGGCCGCGCTGCTTGGACGCAATTCTGTATCGACATTGTGTCGCGCAAGTCAGCGTAATGGAGCTTGATCCTGCCCCCCGTATTGATGCTGTCGAGATGGGAAGAAATGTTATCCAGCGGGCTCCGCCAGCGGATCATACCATGAATTTCCCAGTCGGTATTATCGAGGAGGTAATCCAGCAGGTGCGAGCCAACCATCCCCGTTATTCCAGTGATTAGGGCGCGCTGAGACATTGTTTCTCTCGGTTAGAACAGGGTTCTACTAAGTGGCGAGATTTACTACCGGCTGATAATTCCAGCCCCGTGATCCTCGAGACAGATTTTTACAAAACTCTTCTGTCCGAACGTCTCGATCATCTTTGCCTGGACATTGTCCGGCGCCATGAATAGCAGAAAACCACCGCCACCTGCCCCGCACAGTTTGCCGCCGTAGGCGCCAAGACGCATCCCTTCATCGTAGGTTGCGTCGATCTGCGGCAAGGAAACGGAGGTCGAGAATTTACGCTTCGCTTCCCACCCTTCGCTCACAAGCTTCCCCAGATCGCGAAGCATGATTTCCGGGCTTCGCCCTTCCAGCACTCGGAGGCCTTCGTGACAGAGCTCAACGAGGCGAGAAAGATCTTTGTCGATTTTTTTCTCTTCGGTATTTCTTAGCTGCTCTTGCACCGTGGTCGAGGCGTGGCGCTGAATGCCCGTGTAGACAAGGCAGAGAGACCGATCTAGCGCATCGCGGCACTCGGTCGCCATTTGGGCGGGACGAATCGTCAAATCATCTTTCTGAAATTGGTAAAGGTTAAGGCCACCAAACGCAGCGTGGATTTGGTCTTGTATGCCGACATTTTCATTCAGCAGGTCCCTTTCTGTGCGCACGGCCCGCTTAAAGAGGTCAAATTTGGTGATTGAACGATTGTTGAGAAATTCCATGAGTGCGATAAAGCCGACCGTAAAAGATGACGAGCTTCCCAAGCCTGAATTTCCCGGCAAGTCAGAAATAATAGCTACATTCAGCGGCTTATCATACTGCATATCCAATAACGTGGCACGGATGACATTGTGCTTGATATCTTCGACTCGATCAACACCTTCTACAATTCGATAAGTTATACGATATCGATGCTCCGCAAAATCGACCATGGGCAACGCGACCGTATAAATATACTTATCGATAGAGCCTCCCAGCACGGCACCGGGATGATGGTGGAAATATGATGGATAGTCGGTGCCGCCTCCAAAAAAACTAATACGAAGCGGGGATCTCGAAATATTGATCACGGAAACCGTCCCCACTAAGCCGCAAGATTGTGATCCAAAGCGCTAACGGAATATCCCCCCCGAATATCGCTATGAAGTGGAGCACTTTTTCCTGTGCGAGGGCGGTGCTTTTCCAACTCGAACACCGCCTGGGCGGCTTCGGAATCGTCCACGCTTGATGTTGATTGTTGCCGGTGCTCATAACATGACGATGCCACCCGGTCCAGCTTCGGTAATAAAGGTACCGGCATAGGTTTTCTCAGTCGAGATTCGGTATACTTCATCCTTCGACGTCTGACCGGAAATACAAACTTGCATCAGGAAAGTCGGCGACAGCAGATCAGGTCAGCCAAACCGTCCGGTCGTCTTTAGGTCGTGCGCCAAGTCCTGTCGAAAATCAGCACGGCTCGGAGCTCGACCGAGCAAGCGCGGCTTCTGCATCAATGGAAACTCAATTGCGGCGCCGTTAGCGAGGTGATTGAAGACTTGTTCGGCCCGCCGTCGCCAGGAATGATTTTCGCGTACAAATGCGCCCGCGGCGTCCACCGCGAGCTGATTGTTCGGATTGCTTCGATCCTCGTCAAGGCGCTCAGCCAAATCCGAACCGTCCGGCGACACCTGACAAAACGCGTCCATGGGCAAAATTAACTCATATTCGCCACTCCGCGGCAAGACGCCCAGCAACCGGGTCCCCGCCGCCAGGCCCTCGAAGTACCGCATCACCAGCGGACTAAACCCGCCCGTGCGTTCAGGATGGTCAAGATCGGGCGGCGTGGCCACGAAGTACTGTGCGCTGGACGCCAATTGTCCGACTTGCTCGGTGGTTAACCCCCCGTCCTTGGAATAGACATAACGGAGGCCACGCGCTTCGCAGTACGCCAACAATGCCTGGTGCAAGGGCTCATAGCGACGGCCGAGCCAAAAGGCGAAGATCGATTTTTCCTCTTTGCGTGGGTGGAAGACGTCGGTATGGGCGCCAAACGGCAACCACACAAACTTCGCCAACGGAAACCGGCGCGTCAGTTCGTCCATCGCCTCGCGATAGGCTACAAAACACGGATCGAGACGTTCAACTGTCGCGACTAGACCGATCTTGGTCAGCGAAGGTTTCCACGCGTCGAGGACGAAGTTAGACCGGCGGGCACCCAAGTTCAGATAAGAGGCTAGGTGAATGGGACCGCTGGGACGCGCGGCAAGCTGAATCCAGAAGAGCGCATCACAGCCCTTCACTTGGGAGCGGATCTTACCCCATTCGCTCCGCTGGTCCCAGGTAAGGGGCGGAGGAGCGATCGTTCGGACGCCAGGTTGGACACCCAGTCCGGAAAAGAGCGGCGGCAACAGCGTCGTCCAATAGACGCTCGGACTAAGCGCCGAGTTTGAAAGCAGACCCAGTTCCATAACACCCCCGGACCCGCCACGCGTAAACGTTACTTCCCGATGCCACAGGGCGCATCGGTCGCGCAGTCGTTCGCAATGCAACATTGCCCGAGTTCGGTGACTTTGGCAAACCCCTGGCGAGGTCCTTTGCGGCCACTTTAAGACTTTCGGATCGTGGAAATCCAAGGAATCCATGGCCTTTACGGTTATCCGCTCCCCCGTCCAGGAGGCCGCCGGTGTAGCGCGCCTTCAATAGTTCCCGAACCTATGGGGGTTCGAAGCGGCGTTTCGCTTAACGCGCACAAAGGGCAAAAACCGGAGGGATGCTCGCAAAAAACTTTAGCCTTTCGGCAAATCGTTCAGAACTCATTAGAAGTACATAAACCCGCCTGTTGTTTGATGACGACAGTTATCACCCGAGGCGCGGGCTGTCTCCCTGAGACTCGCGGGCCTCGACAAGCCGTGAGCCTTCCCTGTGTCGACATTCGGTCTTGATCGCCTCTTGCGCAACCGCCGGGGCAATATCTCGATGATGTATGCGCTCGTCGCGCCAGTGCTGGTGTTCGGCGCTGGCGCCGCGATCGACTATGGCCGAGCGGCGCAAATTCACACCAAATTGAACGCAGCGGCTGACGCTGCCGCACTCGCGGCGCTGACGCCGGCCATGCTGCAGCAAAGCGCGTCGGTCGCGCAAGCGGCCTCTGTCTCAATGTTCAACGGTCTTACCGAAGGCATCCCGGGTCTGACCGCCCACGCGACGAAGGTCACGGTGACGGTCACGGTCGGCGCCACTTCGCTAACGCGCAACGTCGCAGTCAGCTACTCCTCATCGGTCAACACGATCTTCGCCCAAGTGCTCGGCAAGAGCGCGTTGCCCGTTCAAGGTTTCTCGGAAGCTAGCGCGCAGGCGCCGCCCAATATCGACTTCTACGTCCTGCTCGACAATTCGCCCTCGATGGCGCTGCCGGCGACGACGGCCGGCATCACACAAATGGAAAGCCTGACGACCCAGGAAGAGACGGGCGGCTGCGCCTTTGCCTGTCATCACGCGTCGACCAACGCAAACAGCGATACGAAGGGCAACCCTTGCGTCGACGGGACAGCTCCAACTTTGAGCGCTCCCCCGCCCTCGACGTCGAAGGGCAACTCCTATTGCACGACCGCGCACGGCGCGCAGATCGACAATTACGCGCTCGCCCGCAACAACAGCATTACCCTTCGGCTGGACGAACTGAACAGCGGCGTCTCTACCCTGCTCCAGACCGCATCCACGACCGCGGCTTCGACGGTATTCGCGACGCCACCAAAGTATCGATTTTCAATCTACTCGATGGACAGCCTGTGGCAGATCGGCATCAACCAGCTCATGCCCTTGACCTCCAACTATACCTCCGGCTGGACGACCGCCTCGGCCAATTTCGGCGTGATGGAGATGTATTCGAACAACAACGATTGCGCCAACGCCGCCTGCTCTTCGAGCACAACGACGCCAGGCGGCGACGTCGCCACCAACTACGACAATTCGCTCGGAAGCTCAGCCAAGCAAGCTACATCCCCAATCCAGGCAACGGCACCAACCAGCCCGGCGACACGCCGCAGGAAGTGCTGTTCATCGTCACCGACGGCGTCGAGGACGAGAAGAGCGGCGGTAGCCGTCTTCAGCAGGCGATCAACGATCTCGGCAATTCGGCCGGCGGCAATTCCTCGGGAACGAACTGGTGCACCACGATCAAGAACCGCGGCATCAAGATCGCGATCCTCTACACCGACTATCTGGCGGTTCCGGCCAACAGTTGGTACAAGAGCCATATCGCGCCGATCCAATCAGACATCGGCCCCGCGCTGCAGGCCTGCGCCTCGCCCGGCCTCTTCTATGACGCGGCGATCGGCTCCGACCTTGGCGCGGCGCTGTCGGCGCTGTTCGCCGCGGTGACGCAATCGGGCCACCTGACCCAATAGCCCGACAGAGCGGCTTCACGGTTGCGCGCTCAAGAAGGCCGCGGAACAGCCGCGTCTGCGGGCAAAAAGGAGCGCGTTTTCTGATAGAAAGCGGATTACGACCTTTTCGCTTCGCTGCATGCGATCTGAGCGCCCGAGAGCCCTTCAAGCGCCTCTCGCAGCTTCAGCGCATGGCTGCGGCCTCGCCAACCGGGGCGGCGGTGCGATCAGGGAGAAAGCCCGTGAGAGGGGCGAACCCGCGAACAATCGTAGCCAAGTCTTTTCCGGTTCCGGAACGGCTGGACCCAAGGTCTGGGCAGGGACGCAACTTTGGTCATGCTGGCAAGTAAAACATTTTCTGCATTTCCGATTCGCTTAGTTCGCTGTTCGCAAGCGAATCGATGCCATTTTTAGCGGCGTCATCAAAGCGGATTGGCTTAGCTTGACGGGGCCACTTATAGAAGCGGTCCAACGCGCGTATGTAGACGGGCCTTCTTCCGAACGCTCTTCGGACCGCGGCGACACAGTCAACGACCGCGCTTGTAAGGTCCGGTTCGACAGAATTGCAAATTTGCTCTTGGCGGCGGATCCTGGGTGCAACGCGAACGGAGTTCGCTCTGCGCCGCCGCTCCGACGGCGCGTGGAGTCAGGGATCGGATGCCGACTTTGCGAGTGAACGGCTATGACATGGCGTTCGTCGAGCGCGGGGCAGGCCCGCCCTTACTGCTGGTGCATGGCACGCTCGGCGACTACCGCCACTGGGCAGGTCAAATGGAGCCGTTCGGTGCGCATCACCGCACAATCGCAGTCAGCCTCCGACACTGCTGGCCGGAAAAATGGGATGGCGAGGGCGACGATTTCACTGTGCAGCAGCACACCTCAGATATCGCCGGCTTTATCGCTGGGCTGCAAGCGGGGCCGGTTCATCTTCTCGGCCACTCCCGCGGTGGGCACATCGCGTTCCGAGTGGCACAGAAATTCCATGATCTTATTCGCGCGCTCATACTCGTTGAACCCGGAGGCGTGCTCTCGAAGGACCTCGAGACCGGGCTTGCGCCGGCGCCTCCGACAATCGCGCTCGTCCCCCTCTACGCGAAGGCGGCCGAGCGGATTCGACAGGGTGAGATCGACGAAGGTCTCAAGCCCACGATCGACATGATCGCGGGGGTGGGTGCATGGGACCGGACCCCGGAACCGATCCGTCAGACCCTTCGCGACAACGCCGTTACCTTGCTTGGTCAGATCAAGGAGCGACGCGCGCCATTCGCGCGCGCGGACGCTGAGGCGATCAGGGCGCCGACGCTGCTAATGGCCGGCGAACGGTCACCAGCGTCTTTCCACCATATCCTCGATGGACTCGAAACCGCGATACGGGACGTGAGGCGTGTCGTGATCGAGAACGCATCGCATTCCTCCAATCTCGACAATCCGCACGCGTTTGAGCGAGCGGTGCTGGCTTTTCTTGCGGAACAATGATGGCCCGAAGGCAGCGGCGGTCAGCCGCTCCGCGTCAACCAGTCACATTGATTGGACTCGCAACTCGCGGGATCATGATGATCGAGTCATGCAGAGTGATCGTGCCAACGGACAAATAAATTACCGTCGCCTGGAACGGATAACTCACCTCGCCGAGAACAACGTAAGTGTTGGTCGAGCCGGAGAAGGCGGCGGCAATCGACGGATCGACTGGCATTTGCTGACCCATCGGGCGTGCCACGCCATTGGAATTGGCCCAGCTGCCGGAGACCGTGCCGGTCGCGGTCCCATCCGAGTTAACGGTGACCAGCAATTGCGACACCACGACGCTGACGCCTTTGCCGCTGTACGGATAGAGAATCAGGCTCGGATAGGCGAGGATCTGGTTGAGTTCAGCGGCGGTGATCGTGGATGTGTTGGTGTTGTTCGCCTGAGCAAAAATGTTGGCGACTGTGGTCGCCGCCAGCGTCACCCTACGCTGCACCCCGTAGGCTTGGCCGCCAAAAACAACGAGACTTAATATCATAAGAGCAAGTGGAAGGATCATCGCCAGCTCGACGGCAGCGAGACCTTCGGCGTCGCCAAGAAACGCGCGCGCGGGGCGGCGGAGCGCTCGAGTAATCTTGATTGTCCCGCCCATCATAGGGGCTCAACCCGGAATACCTGGGTCGAGGTCATCAGCATTTTTCCGTTGCCTAGGTTGGCGAAATTGAGGCCAAGCGGGCCGCCGTAGACCGGCCACGGATACATAACTACCAGCAGCATGTCCGTGCCTGCGGCGGCAGCGCTGGGGCCAACGTCGATTGTCGGAGCGCCGACGAGATTTCCATTGGAGTTGAATGTCGGCAGCAGAGCGCTCGGATCCGTGGCGCCGGCCGGCATAGGCTCAAGTTCGACGATCACCTGCCCGCAGTTGAAGAGCGCCGTCAGCTGATTGCAGATTTCGGTTTGGAATTGCGCCGCGGTCAGCGTCTCTGTCTGATTGGTGAGAACGATCCTCGCTGCCTGCTCCGCCCCCGAGTTCGAAGAACGCCTTGACCAGGAAGATCGTCGCTGCCTGAAGAGTGGCAAGCACAATGGCGATGAAAATCGGAAAGACCAAGGCGAATTCGACCGCGGACGAGCCAGCGTTATCGCCAGCCAGCTTTCGCCCCGGGCAGCCCACATCAGTGAAGAATTTGCCCACGGACCCCATCGTCGCCAAACCACAATCTCGTTTTGACGGCGAATCCTGCGCGCAAAGGCATTACCCCAGTCTTATTCTCGACGCGCAATTTTGCTGAAGATGCGAGTTAATAGCCGCTCGTATCGGAATGAACAGGCCCTTCCGCCATTAACGTTGTCCGGCACTAAATGCGGCCCGATTGCGCCTGCACCCCGCCGTGGGCTGACTGTTCCTCGATTGTGCTCAGCGCGACTGCGGCGGATCTCTGACAGGCTCCGTCGCGTCGTTCAGGTCGATCGCGCGGACCGTCGGCGCCGACCAAGGCCCGGAGATGTCGAGCGTCAAACGGGCAGCCTGTTGCGATGTCTCGCCGGTCGCATCCGTCTGCACCGCGTCGAGACGCAAGGCTATTTTCTTGGCTGGGAGATCGATGAGCCCGCCCAGTTCGGCAGTCACGCCGCGGCTCGTCATCACGCCCCGCTCGACGCGGGCGCGGCCCTGGTCGAACGCCAGAGAGATATCGAACTTATCGAACGCTGTTCCGCCCAGGCGCGTATCTCGCTCGACGTCGACGGGACGGTTGCGAGCGCGGCGCAGGGCCTCCTCGAGGTTGATGCCGGCGATCGAGCCTTCCGCCGCTTCAACCGACGCCGTCCCTGTCAGGCTGGCGATCACGGCGGCCGGCGAGCCACCGGAGGCCTCTACGGTGAATTGCGCCTCGCCGTTCCCCGTCATTAAGGGCGGCCCGAAGTTGGCGATCGCGGCGCCTAGGTCCGCGTCGAGAAGCTGGCCGCGCGCGCTCACTTGAATGTCTTGCCCGACGAAAACGACGGCCCCCTCGCCCTGGAGGCGGCCGCCATAGGCAGCGCCATCGATCAGGGACATGTTGAGGTTGCCGTCCTGAACAATCACGGACGCAGCGGCGTCGGTGAGCGTTTGGCCGTAGAGGTCGAGATGGGCCGCGGACAAACGCAAGTCGAGATCGAAGGCGCGAAGCAGTCCAAACGCGAAGGGTTTCGCGCTCCACTGGCCCGAGGGGTCGAAGACGTGCTCCGGCGGTCCAAGCAGCGGCCTCAGCGCCAATGTCTCCGCGGCGAGGGAGCCGGATACAGCCGGTCGTCCAGCGGCGGCGCCGATCGCGAGCGCGCCTTCGAGCGTCTGCCCGGCGCTGGTCAACGTTGCGTCGCCCAGGGTCAGGGAGTCCGACACAGCTTTGATCTTCGCGGCAATCGCGATGTCGTCCGCAGCCAGAACGGGCGGCGGCTTCGTGTTGAGGAAAGACGTCAAAGCGGTAATCGAAGGGACGGACGTCGTCAGATCGCCTTCGGCGCTTGGCTTATCTCCGAGCGCGAGCGCGCCGCCAAATGCAAGTTTGGCCAACGGCGAATCGAGTGCGAATACAAGCTGGCTCGGCGCGCCCTTTGCCGCAGCCTCCGGATCGTTGAGCGCGCCGGCGACCGTAACAGGCGTGTTCCGCCAGACGGCCGAGACATTGAAGCGCAATTGATCGCCGATCGTCAGTCCGTCGAGGCGGCCCCTGACATTGTTAATCAATGTGTCGATGCCGCGGTTGGCGCTGACGAGGCGCAAGACCCCGTTGGAGAGGCTCAGGCTGGTCAGAGGCGCCAGAGCCCCTGCGACGCTTGCAGGCCCGGGCAATTCCCCCGCCGTTCCCGCAAATGGCGGCCGATCGATATCAACGGTGATTGTCGGGCTGACGAGGATAGCGCCCGTGGGGATAAAACGCCCGCGTAGAAGTTCGATCGGCGACAGGTTCAAGCGAGCTGCTGGCGCCGAGAGGAGGTTGACGCCATAAGCGTCGTCGAGGCCCGCATCGACGATGCTCACGCTCGGCCACGGCAAGAGAGAAAAGGATGCCGCCTGAGGAGCGCTCCAATGGAGGCGCGGCGAAGCGCCAAACGCAGCATTGAGACTGTCCCCGACCTTCCCCGCGGACAACGGCCAGCGCATGAAACCACACGCCGCCAGCGCAACGATCAACGCGAGGGCTAAGCCCCACGCCACGGGCCGGCGCATGCTCCCAACCGCCTCCTTCGAGCCCCGGCGAATATCCGGACACGCCAACTCATACCCGGAACTAGAGCCCAAGGCGACAATGCGCGGCGGCGATCTCGCGTCCCTTGCGTCTGATCGAGGGGACGAACCAACTCCGGCCGACTTCGTGCTCTCGGTTTCAAATATCCGTGAGAGTCGGCGCTTCGTGGCCGAACAGCGGCGGTGAGCAGGCGAGAGCCCGGCGAACGCTCCGTCACGCCATTAATTTGCTGTTAACGCCTTTCACTCAGCCTGATGGATAGGCGCCGTCGGCGCGTGTACTTCGCGAGTCGAACGGGAGTTAAGTGGCTTTCATGCGCGACGATTATTTTCAGGTTATCCCTGAAGCGACCGAGAAGCGCGGCGCTGGCAGCGTGCTCGCTCGCATCTACCACGACATCGGCCTTGCAGCAGTAGCCGAGGCGTTGAGGCTAAAGGCGGAAGAGTTTGAACCGGAGATGATCGAGTTGATCGAGCGAGGCGAGTTTTATCTGCTTCCGCCTGCGGGAGCGCTTGCACAAGCCGGAACGGACGCGTAAAAACCGCCCGGCGAACGAGCGCCTGAGGCGAGCGCAACCGATGGTTGACTTGACGAGACGCCGGTTGCTGGCCGGCGCCGGCATAGGGGCCGCCGCGCTGTCGCTGTCTGGCTACGCGACCGCTTACGAAACGGGCTCAGCGCTTTCGCTGGCCAAGTACGCACCGCGGCTCCCTTACTGGCCCGAGGATCTCGAACTTTCGATCGCGGTCATCGCTGATATTCACGCCTGTTATCCCTGGATGTCGGAAGAGCGCGTCGGCGAGATCGTCGATCTCGCCAACGCTCAGAAGCCGGATCTCACGGTGCTACTCGGCGACTATGTGTGCACGCATCGTTTCGTTTCCGGATATGTGCCGCCCGGCGCTTGGGCCGAGCAACTGGCTCGTCTCGAAGCGCCGCTCGGCGTCTACGCAATTCTCGGCAATCACGACTGGTGGTCGGCGGCCATTCCGACCGAGCCGCCGGACAATTCTCTCAGCGTCCGCCGGGCGCTCGCCGCGGCGGGCGTTCCACTGCTTGAAAATCAATCGCTGCGCTTGCACCAGCGCGGACGGCCCTTCTGGCTGATCGGCCTCGGGGACTTGCTGGCGCGTGTGCCTAACCCGCGCCGTACCCACGGCGCGGACGATCTTCCGGGCGCGATGCGGGTGATCGGCGACGACGCGCCGGCGATCCTTCTCGTTCACGAGCCATATTTTTTCCCTTGGGTTCCGGACCGGATCGCCCTAACGCTCGCAGGCCATATGCATGGCGGGCAGGTCAATCTTCCGATTCTTGGCCCCCCGGTCCATCTCCTCAAGCGCCGCTCGGGGAAATATATCTATGGAGAATACGCGTTCGGGGAACGGCGGATGATCGTTTCGGGCGGCCTTGGAACTTCGCTCGCTCCGGTGCGCGTCCTACGGCCGCCGGAAGTGGTCATGGTCAAGCTTGGAGGGGACGACTCGCCTGCCTAAACGCTATCACGCCGACAAGATTGGGCGACAAGCAACCCGTATTCCGCGCCGGCCCTCATTAACATGAGGTTATTCGGTCCGGGCGTGTCCCGGCATCAAACGCGAACGCCGCCAGCGCCCGAAGGTCCCAGGATGAACGCTCAAGCCCAACGCTCCGCTCAAAGATCGTTCAGAGCGCTGTCACATCCTCGCCGGACGGATCTTCCTTGCGCACTGGGCGGCTTCCGCCTCTCCGCACTCTGCGGCCAGCATCAAAGGCGGCTTGCGCGAGGCCGCTCAAAGGGCTGGTGAGCGCACTGAGACGATCGACGCCCGCGACGGCGCGCTCGCCGCGGGTCAACACGCGGTCCAGTTCGGCCATGGTCTTGGACAAAGCCGGTTCGTCATCGTCGAGCCAAGTCTCGAGGATCCGCGCCCAGGCGAGCGCGAGGCCCTGAAGTTTGATGGCGCCGGACGCGCCCTCCGCTTCGATTCCAGCCGCCTCCAGCATGAAGCGCATCGAAGACACCACCACGCGATTCATCGCCAACGCCGCAGCAGGCTCACGCCTGAGCCACGCCGTGACCTCGCGAAGGCCCTCGCGGTAGGGGCTCATCGCTTCCAAACGGCGCATGAGGACGTCAAAGAGCCGTTCACGCGGATTCTCATCCGCAAGCTCCCCGGTGTCCTGCGCCAGAACAGCGTGGTCGATTCGACGCGAGAGGCCTGCGAGCACAGCCCCCTTAGAGGGAAAGGCGTCGCGGAAATCAGCCAGGGACACGCCGGCGGCCTTTGAGACATCGCGGACCGTGATGTCTTCGAAACGCCGTTCCGCTGCGAGCTCCATCAAAGCGTCAACGATCTTGCCGCGCGGGTCGGACGGCGGAGATTTGGCCTCGCTCTTGGGTTTGGTCGCCATGGCGCTCCTCGCTGCTGATCTCGTACTATGTAGGCGGTCCCGTGCCCGACGCCAAGCAAGCCCACGCGCCTGTCTAGCCAGCCATCTCCGCCGCCCGGGCGCGGGCAGCGGCGGCAGCCCGGATCATGAGATCCTCGAGTCCGCGAGGGTCCTGGAGCACGGCGAGGGCGGCCGCGGTCGTGCCGGCCGGCGAAGTGACATTGCGACGCAGCGTCGCAGGGGAACTGGCGCTTTCGCGCCGCATGAGTTCAGCCGCGCCCTCCACCGTGCCGCGGGCTAGGCTCATCGAGAGTTCCGCCGAGAGCCCTAGTCTTTCGGCGGCGGCCGCGAGCGCCTCGGTGAGAGCGAATACATACGCTGGGCCTGAGCCGGAAATCGCCGTCACCGCGTCAATCGCCCCCTCGTCGTCGAGCCAGAAGAACGCCCCGACTGCGCCGAGCATACGCTCGCACCAGCCCCGCTGCTCCGCATTGACGCCCGGATTTGCGAAGGCGGCGGTGACGCCCCGGCCGATCGCGGCCGGCGTATTTGGCATTGCGCGGACGGCGGCACGAGCGTGCGGGAGGCGCGCGAGAAGATTCGCGATGGTCTTACCTGCAATGATGGAGAGGAGGAGCGTGCGCTCTCCTACCAGCCCGGCGATTTGCGGGGCGACCTGCTCGAGGCTCTGCGGCTTGACCGCAAGCGCCAGCATATCGAGCGGGGCCTCAATGGGAGCGTTGAGCGCGACGCCCCGGTCCGCGGCCAGCGAGGCGATCTCCGAGGAAGGATTGGGCTCGACAATGGTCAGCGAAGACGAGGGGAGCCCGGCGTCGAGCCAGCCCTGCGCCATTGCGCCGCCCATCTTCCCAGCCCCGACCAAGACGAGGCGCGCCGGCCATTCGGTCATCTGTCACTTCCGTTAGGGTTACAAAAGTAGCGGGAACATTTGCGCGACTGTCGCATTTTTGCCTCAGTCGGTAGTTTTCGGCAAACGATCGCGTAACTATCACTTGGACTCAACCGGCGGGTTTCGCTAAAAGCTTCGTGGCGAAACCTGGACGGAGATCCCAGGCGTCGCGCTCGCGGTTTTGTGAATAGCCTCTCGGCTTACGCTTGGTAACTTTCGGGAAACCGTTGCGTCTTATGGTAAGCAAATCCTTAAGCAATTGGGTTGGTGGGGCGGCGATGAAGACGAATGTGGTCATAGCGGGGCTGGCGTTGGGCATTGCAGCCTTGGTCAGCGGGTGCTCGCCAGTCCTTCAATCCGGGCTTCCCGACCCGCAGCTCAGTGCGCGCGACAAGCAGATGATGGCGCTCGCAGACCCTGACGAGTTCAAGATTCCGACTGTCCGCAGCAAAATCCAATATTCGACGCAGGAGAAGCCGGGCACCATCATCGTCGATACGACCAACAATTACCTCTATTACGTGCTGCCACAGGGCCAGGCTATCCAGTATCGGATCGCAAGCGGCGCTGAATATATGGGTTGGACCGGCCGCGCCGAGGTCGGCGCGATGAAGGAATGGCCAACTTGGATGCCGACGGCCTCGATCATGGAGCGCTGGCCGCAGTTCCAGGTCTATAAGCAGCATGGGCCTCTCGAAGGCCGGTGGGACAATCCGCTCGGCGCGCGCGCCCTTTACCTCTTCGTAGACAATCGCGACACGCTCATCCGGATCCACGGCACTAACGAACCGTCGGAAATTGGTGGGCACGTGTCCTCAGGCTGCATCCGCATGCGGGACATGGACGCGATTGACCTTTACAGTCGAGTGCACGTCGGCACGCCGGTAGTGGTGATCAGCTAGCTGCTAAAAGAGTTGGGGAAGCTCTGCAGACCCGGAGCAGACGCGCCGTCTCTTCGTAGAGCGACGAAAACGGCGAATCACGTTTGCTGCACCGGCCGATGAACCCGCGAGAATCCTCCAGCAGTCCGCTAAAGCACGATCACCTTCGAGCCGACGGGCACCCGATTATAAAGGTCGATCACGTCCTCGTTCATCATTCGGATGCAGCCTGACGAAACGTTGTGTCCGATCGTTGAAGGCTCGTTGGTGCCGTGAATGCGGTAAAGCGAAGATCCCAGATAGAGCGCTCTCGCGCCAAGCGGATTGCCGGGCCCGCCGGCCATATAGCGCGGCAGGTCGGGGCGGCGCGACACCATCTCAGCAGGGGGCGTCCAGTCCGGCCATTCAGCCTTGCGGCTGATCCGCTTCACGCCAGACCATGTGAAGCCGGGACGCCCGACGCCTATGCCATAGCGCAGCGCTTTTCCATGCGGTTCGACCAGGAACAGGAACTTGTCGGGCGTGTCGACGACAAGAGTGCCGGGCGCTTCCGGTCCGGAATAGTCGACTTCCTGCCGCTGAAATTGCGGCTCGGGCCCGGCGGCCGCATCCGATGTCGGCTCGCTCGCATAAGCGGCGGCCATATGCGGCTGAGGCGCGGCGCCGCCCGTCAGCAAGGCCTCGATCAACCCGCCGCCATATCGCCCTCGTGTTGGCGCTGGAGCGGAAGCGGGCGATCCGCCGGAGGCGTATTCGCTCAGCTGCGCCTCTGGGGAGATAAAGGCGATGACGCCATCGTTGGCGGCCAAGGCTGGCGCGGATAATGCGCAGAAGAGGGCTGGAAAACAAAGCGTGGTGAGGCGCCGCATGCGTGTCTCCGGGTCAAGAGGGCTGACTTGGCCTCACTCTGACGCGGGCGCGTTAGAATACACCGATATATAATGTTAAAATGCCCACTGCGACCGACAATCCGTCCGGGTAGCTGAGTTTGGGTCTTCTTGAAACGTCCCGTTTTGCTGCGGAAACCCTAGGTTTTGGGGGTTGGATTTCCTTGGATTTCCTTGGATTCTCTCGTCCGAATCGAGACTTATCAATGGGTTACACGCGATTTTCGCTCCCTGAAATTTTCCTGAGCGCTGTCTTGCTGTCGGCCGAAGGGCGAAGACCCGAGCGTAGGATTTTGGCATGTGAAGGCCGCGGACTGATCATCAGAGAAGCTTAGCTTGATTTCTGATTTTGTGCAAGAAATTCCCGGAGAGCTTTGCAGAATTGGGACCGATTTGATTCTCGGGTTTGACCTTAGAGGATGATTTGCCGATGTCGCGCCGTGACCTTTCCCAGCCTTCCTTCGTTGACGCTTTGGTGAGCGGCTATGGGAAGGTTGGGGGCTTTCTGGACCGGATCGAGCAAGGGATTCGACTGGTCGGCGTTCGAGGCTTTGCTTTCGCCGATCCACGGCTCGGCGACCGGGCGCGCCACGCTATCCGCCGCTTGGTGATGTTCAAGATCGTGCTTCTGCAGCAATGGCGCACGCTCTCTGATCCCGCCGCCGAGGAGGCGGTGCGCGACCGGTTGTCGTTCCGCCGCTTTTGTGGCCTGCCGCTGGACATGGAGACGCCGGACCACGCCTCGATCTGGCGCTCTCCCAAACGCCACTCCCTCTAGGCGCCCTGCGCCAAGGCAGCGGCGCCCTGCGCGCCTCGGCCGCTGAGGGAATTATCAGGATCCCAGGCGTAGCGCAGCGTTTCAAAACGCATCGCGCGCGCGTCGATCATCAGCAGCCGTCCGACCAGACCCTCATCGCCGTCGCCGAAGCCGCCGACCAGGACGCGGATGGCCTCCATCGCCATCAGCGAGCCGAGCACGCCAGCGAGCGCGCCCAATATGCCCGCTTCCGCGCAGGTCGGAATGGTTCCGGGCTCGGGCGGATCGGGGAACAGGCAGCGATAGGTCGGGTTCGGTTTGCCGTCCGGCCCAGTCTCGTAGGGCTTCAGAGTGGTGAGGGTGCCGTCGAATTCGCCGAGCGCCGCCGAAACAAGCGGCCGGCGCTCGCGGTAGCAGGCGTCCGACAGCGCGTAGCGCGTGGCGAAATTGTCGGAGCCGTCGAGCACGACGTCGAAGCGGCGGACGATCGCATGCACGTTGCTCGCGTCCAGCCTCAGGGCGATCGGTTCGACCGCGACATGCGGATTGATGCGGGCGATCGCGGCTTCGGCGCTCTCCGTTTTCGGTCGCCCGACATCCTCCGTCGCATGGATGATCTGGCGGTGCAGGTTGGACAGCGAAACGGAATCGTCGTCGACGATGCCGAGCGTCCCGACCCCCGCCCCCGCCAGATATTGCAACGCAGGCGAACCTAAGCCCCCCGCGCCAATGACAAGCGCGCGCCCTGCTTTGAGCTTGTTCTGGCCGGGGCCGCCGACCCCGTGCAGGACGATCTGGCGGGCGTAGCGCTCTATCTCTTCACGGGAGAGGGTCATGAGGGCGTATAGTTAACAAAACGTTGCGAGGTTGGCGAGCGGCGACACGTATTCCGGCAGATTTGGCAAAGTCGATCGGGGAACAAGTTCGAAGTCACCAAAGTTTACATAGGCAATTTTTTGGAGGGAGATCATCAAATGACGCGGAACAGATTTGCACTGACATTGCTCGTCTCACTGATCGCTGGCCCCGCTTTGGCGGAAACGCTGTCCCCCGAAACGGACGCTTGCAAGGCGAGCGGCCTGCTCGCGCTGAAGCAGAAGTTTCCGCAGGTCAAGGACGTGCTCGTGGATCTTGATAGCGCCAAGGTCATCAAGGCCGACACGACCATCGAGACCGTCCCGATCAAGACCGTCGTCATCGGCGACGCCTATGTGGAGCGGACGAAAACAACCAAGCCGCAAACCCTTGTGTGCGTGATCGGGGACAAGGGGAAAGTCCTGCTCACGCTCTTCTCCGACAAGTAAGCCTTAGGCCTTGAGGCGATAGCGCTCGCCTTTTTGACGCAGAGGCCGTTTGCGCTGGCGACGAGAAATCGCTACGCGGCGCGGCGCGCCTCTGCGCCAAGAAATGCATAGTCTATTCCCGCGTTCCTAATCCCTCGCTTGTCCCCTATATGAGAAGTCTCGGCGTCGCGCGCCAGTCGCATGCCGCTTCGACGTCAGCGGAGAGGCGATCCCCATGAATGCTCCAGACCCCGTCGTCATCGTCGGCGCGGCGCGCACGCCCATGGGCGGCTTTCTCGGCGACTTGAAGGACGCGCCGGCGCACGCGCTTGGCGCGCGCGCGATTTCCGCCGCGGTCGAGCGGGCCGGGATCGCGGCCGACAGCGTCGACGAAATCCTGATGGGCTGCGTGCTTGCCGGCGGGGCAGGGGCAGGCGCCGGCGCGGCAGGCCGCGATCGGCGCCGGGCTGCCGCTCGCAGCGGGCGCGACGACGATCAACAAGATGTGCGGCTCCGGCATGAAGGCGGCCATGGTCGCCCATGACCTTCTGCGCGCGGGCTCGGCCGATATTGTCGTCGCCGGCGGCATGGAGAGCATGAGCAACGCGCCCTATCTGCTCGACCGCGCGCGCTCCGGCTATCGCATGGGCCACGGCCGCACGCTCGATTCTATGTTTCTCGACGGCCTCGAGGACGCCTACGACAAGGGGCGGCTTATGGGGACGTTCGCGGAGGATTGCGCGGAAGCCTATCAGTTCACAAGGGCGGCGCAGGACGCCTATGCGCTGACCTCGCTCGAGCGCGCCAACCGCGCGATCAGCAACGGCGATTTCGCCTGGGAGATCGCGCCGGTCAGCGTGAAGGCGGGCAAGTCCGAGGCGCTTGTCGCGACGGACGAGCAGCCGCCCAAGGCGAAGCCGGACAAGATCCCAACGCTCAAGCCAGCCTTCCGGGACGGCGGCACGGTGACGGCGGCCAATTCGAGCTCGATCTCCGACGGCGCCGCGGCGCTCGTCCTGATGCGCGAAAGCGAGGCGGAGAAGCGCGGCGCCGAGCCGCTCGCGCGCAGTTGTCGCGCACGCGACCTACGCCGCGGCGCCGAAAGATTTCCCCACCGCTCCGATCGGCGCGTTGAAAAAGCTGTTCGAGAAGACCGGATGGAGCAGGGATTCCGTCGATCTTTTCGAGATCAACGAGGCCTTCGCCGTCGTCGCCATGGCGGCGATGCGCGACCTGGGCTTGCCGCACGAGAAGGTCAACGTGAACGGCGGCGCCTGCGCGCTTGGCCATCCGATCGGCGCCTCGGGCGCGCGCATCCTGGTGACGCTGATCGCCGCGCTGCGGGCGCGCGGGCGCAAAGCGCGGCGTCGCGTCGCTGTGCATCGGCGGCGGCGAAGCAACGGCCATGGCGATCGAGACTGGCGTAAACATCAGGCGCGCGTTCCTCGACACGTCGCCGTTGGCGCGAGTGTCATTGCCCGCTAAATATATCCCGGGAGGACGATGCCATGACAGACGCCTGGGAAGAGGACCTGTCGCCGATCGGCGCATCGGACTGGACGCCCGAGCGCGCCCGGCACCTCTTGAACCGCGCGGGCTTTGGCGGCCCGCCGGACGAGGTGCAGCGCTTGGCCGCGATGGCGCCGGAAAAGGCGGTCGCGTGGTTCATCGACTTCCGCGATCGACAACAGCCATCTGCCGCCCTTCGATCATTCCGGCATCTACGATCCGACGCTGACGCCCTTTCCGCCGACGCGTCCGGCGGCCACGCGCCTTGCTCAGGAAACGGGCTCCGCGATGGGCGTCGACGCCAAGCCCGCTGGGCCAAGACGCCTGCAGCCCGTCGCCGACCGCTTCTTCTTCTGGCTGCGCGCCAGCATGCTGGAGACCCGCCGCGTCGCGAACTGGTGGGCGGACCGGATGGTCGCGACGAACCGCCCTTGCAGGAAAAGCTCGCGCTCTTCTGGCACGGCCATTTCGCGTCCAGCGAAGACAAGGTCCGCGACTATCAGCAAGATGCTCGGACAGGTCACGCTGTTTCAGGATCATGCCGCGGGAAATTTCGGGACGTTGCTGTCCGCGATTGCGCGCGATCCCGGCATGCTCGTCTTTCTCGACGCCGGACAGAATCTGAAAAGCCGCCCGAACGAAAACTTCGGCCGCGAGCTCATGGAATTGTTCACCATGGGCGTCGGCAACTACACCGAGCAGGACCTGCGCGAAGCCGCGCGCGCCTTCACCGGATGGCGGGACAACGACCTCACCTTTCACATCGACGAGGCGCAGCACGACGACGGCCAGAAAACCCTGCTCGGCCACACCGGCCCGCTGGGCGGGCAGGACGTGCTCGACATCATCCTCGCACAACCGGCGACCGCCAATTTCATCGCCGGCAAGCTCTATCGCTTCTTCGTGCGCGACGATCTCTCGCCTGAGTTTCAGGAGAAGCTTGGCGGCCTGCTGCGCTCCAACACCTACGAGATCGCGCCCTTTTTGCAGACGGTCTTTCTGTCGCGCGACTTCTACAGCCCGTCCTCGGTCGGCACGCATATCAAGGGCCCGGTCGAACTGATCGTCTCCACCTATCGCCGCCTGGGCCTGAGCGCCACGCCGGGCATGCCCGATTTCAACAGCACGAGCGCCGACCTCGGGCAGGCGCTGCTCAACCCGCCGACGGTCGCGGGCTGGAGCCAGGGCCGCGCCTGGATCACGCCCGGCTCGCTTCTGGCGCGCGGCAATTTCGCCCGCGCTGTGCTCTTGCCGGACGTCATCGCCTTTACGGATCCCAATCTCGATCCTTATCCCGACGCAGATCCGCGCCTTCAGCGCGCGCATCCGCGCGGGCGACGACATCGCCACAGCTTCGAGAATCGTGGACGGGGCGGACAGCAAACAGGCGCAGCAGACGGATATGGCGGCAAAGCCGCAGGCGGTATGGCGACTGCGCATCTGCTGAGCGAGCAGGAGGAGTTCAACACGCACTACGCGAGCCTGAAAGGTTGGGAGGAAGCGGTGCGCCAGGTGAAGCCGACCCCGCGCGGCGCCGCCCAGTTCAGCCTGACGACACATCGTGCTCGAGAGCGGCGCGCACACGAGCGCAGACGCGGTCGACTGCCTCGTCACGCGCTTCCTGTCGGTCCCGCTCGATCCATCGGCGCGCGCGGCGGCTGTGGCCTTCCTCGAAGGCGCAAATCGGCACGGCGGATATCGGTCGCGCGAAGACCTATCTCGAAGAGCCGCTGCGCGAGACGGCGCATCTCATCATGAGCGCGCCTGAGTATCAGCTGGCCTGAACGGAGCACCCACAATGGCGAAGGGAATTCGGCTAGGCGAGCTCGCCCGCCGCGACGTGTTGCGCGCCGGGCTGATCGGCTTGGGCGGCGGCATCGCCGGCTTCGGCGCGGGGCCGGTCAACGAAGCAGCGGCCGAGACGCCGGCGGGCGTCGGGTCGCGCATCCTTGTGGTGATGGAGCTGTCCGGCGCCAACGACGGCTTGAACACCATCGTCCCCTACACGAACGACGCCTATTATCGCGCCCGGCCCAAGCTCGGCGCTCAAGCCGGATAAGCTCCGAAAGCTCGATGACCAGTACGGCGTTCAGCCGGGCATGGCGGGCTTCGAGCGCCTGTTCAAGGACGGCCAGCTCGCGATCGTTCATGGCGTCGGCTACGAAAACCCGAGCTTCTCGCATTTCACCTCGATGGCCTACTGGCAGACGGGCGCCCCGAACAGCGGCGACCCCTATGGCTGGCTCGGGCGTCTCGCAGACTCGCTCGATCCGAGCGGCGCCGACAATTACATCGTCGATGTCGAGGCGCGCCAATCGCTTGCGGTCAGGGCGCGCGCGCACGTGCCGCTCACCTTCTTTCAGCCGGATCGCTTCAAGCGCGATGCGACTTATGACGAAAAGGCTGCGCTCAACCAATTGGCCGGACCTCGCACGCCGCGCAATGGCGCTGAAGCGTTCCTGTTTGATGTCGCGGCCAGCGCCGAGCGCGCCCAGGCGCATGTCCAGGAAGCCTGCGCGGCCTATAAGACGCCGGTCGATTATGGCCTGATCCATCTCGGACTCGAGCGGGTCGCCGCTTTGATCGCGGCCAATTTTCCGACGCGCATCTATTACGTCTCCTATCCGCACAACGCCTTCGACACCCATGTGAACCAGGCGGACAATCACGCGCGGCTGCTCACCTATACGTCCGACCACATCTCCGCGTTTCTCGCCGACATGGCGCGCATCGGCCGCGGCGAGGATGTGGCGGTCATGGTGTTCAGCGAGTTTGGCCGGCGTGTTGGCGAGAACGCCAATCTCGGCACCGATCACGGCACGGCCGGGCCGAGCTTCATCCTCGGCCAGCCGGTGCGCGGCGGCCATTACGGCGCCATGCCGGACCTGACGAATCTCGACGACGGCAACATGCGCTTCACCACCGACTTTCGCCGCGTCTACGCCACCATGGCCGAATCATGGATGGGTTGCGAGGACGCCGGGCCCGTTTTGAAAGGCCCGTTCGCGCCGCTGCCCGTGTTTGGGGTCTGAAACGCCGCGGATTTTCAGCCGATCCTCTCTTGTCGGCGCACCCGATTTCCGACATAGGTTCCCCCCAGCCGCCAGCTAACATGTCAGGCCGGCTCCAGGGAGGATTTCATCCATGCGCTTCACCCGCCGCGTCGTAACCGCGAGCCTGCTCGCCATGGCGCTTGCCGCGCCCGCTTTCGCCGCCGACAAGCCGACCATTCTCGTCTCGGTGCCGGGGCTCACCTTTCCGTTCTTCGTCCACATGATGAAGGCCTTCAAGGCCGAAGGCGGTAAGCAGGGCTACGAGCCGCTCGAGAGCGACGGCCAGGTGTCCTCGCCGAAGCAGACCGCCGACATCGAGGCGGCGCTCGCCAAGGGCGTCAAGGGCATCGTGCTCTGCCCGAACGAAGTCGACGCCATGGCGCCGGCGCTGCAGGAAGCGGTCGACGCCAAGGTGCCGGTCGTGACCGTCGACCGCCGCGTGCCGTCGGTGACGGGCATCCTCGGCCATGTCGGCGCCGACAACGTCAAGGGCGGCGAGGCGCAGGGCGATCTGGTCGTGAAAATGTTCCCGAACGGCGCGACCATCATCAACCTGCAGGGCCAGTCCGGCGCGAGCCCGGCGATCGACCGCAACAAGGGCCTGCACAACGTGCTCGACAAGGCCAAGCGACAAGTACAAGATCGTGTTCGAGCAGACGGCCGGCTTCGACCGCGCCAAGGGCCTCTCGGTCACCGAAGCGGCGCTGGCCGGCATGGCGACGCCGCCGCAAGTGATCGTCGCCGCCAATGACGACATGGCGCTCGGCGCGCTCGAAGCGGTCAAGGCGCGCAACCTCAAGGGCATCGCCATCATCGGCTTCGACGCGCTGCCGGAGGCGCTCGCGCAAGATCCGCGACGGCGAGACTCACCGCGACGATCGAGCAGTTCCCCGGCAAGCAGAGCGCGACTCGGCGTCGACATCCTCGCCAACTTCCTCAAGGACGGCACGAAGCCCGCGCAGCAGATCACTGCTGCTGACGCCGGTCGCGATCACCAAGGAAAATCTCAACACGGCCGAGCGCCTCAGCGAGGTGAAATAGTCCGGCGCAAACCGCGGACGGCGCGCCGTTCGCGGCGCGCTGTCTCCGCCGCCGCACGTGCAAGGAAAGCGAGCGCCTCCGAGATGGCCCATCGCGCCCGCGGCGCTTTCGTCCGGCGCCCGTCGAGGTCGGACAGCCCCGTCCTCAAGATGACTGGCGTCAGCAAGCGCTTTCCCGGCGTGCGCGCGCTCGAGGACGTCCATCTCGAAGTCGGACCGGCGGAGATCCACGCGCTGCTCGGCGAGAACGGCGCCGGCAAGTCGACGCTGCTCAAGATCCTGTCCGGCGCGCAGTCATGCGGATGCCGGCGACGATCGAGCTGTTCGGGAAGCCAGTCGCCTTCGCAACGCCGCACGACGCGCAGCGCGCCGGCATCGTCACGATCTATCAGGAGTTCACCCTCGCCCCCGACATGACGATCGCCGAGAACGTGTTCATCGGCCGCGAGCCCGGCTCGAAGCTGTTCGTGAGCTGGCGGCGCATGGCTGCGGAGACGAACGCCATCGCGGACCGCATCGGGCTCAAGCGCGATCCGATGACGCCGGTGCGCGATCTCTCGGTCGCCGAGCAGCAGCTCGTCGAGATCGCGCGCGCGCTCTCCATGCAGTCGCGGCTCATCATCATGGACGAGCCGACGGCGGCTCTGAGCGAAGCCGAGGTCGCCAACCTCGCCCGCATCGTGCGCGCGCTGAAGGCCGAAGGCCTGTCGATCATCTTCGTCACGCATCGGCTGGACGAGGTTTTTCGCCTCTGCGATCGCTACACCGTGTTGCGCGACGGCCATTTCGTCGGCTCCGGCCGCGTCGCCGAAACCAATGTCGAGGCGATCATCCGCATGATGGTCGGGCGCGACGTCGGCGCGCTCTATGGCGAACGGCCGATCCCCGAGCATGGCACGGTCGCGCTCGAGGTCGAGGGCCTGACCCGCCGGCGCAACGCGCGCGATCCGCACGCGATCGAACTGGTCGACGTCTCGCTGCAAAGCGCATCACGGCGAGATTCTCGGCCTCGCCGGCCTCGTCGGCGCCGGCCGCACCGAGACCGCGCGCGCCATCTTCGGCGCCGACGCGTTCGACCACGGCGCGATCCGCGTCGACGGCGAGCCGGTCGCGTTTCAAGGCCCGCAGCGACGCGATGGCGCACGGCATCGGCCTTGTGCCCGAGGACCGCAAGAAGCAGGCGCTGTTCCTCCGCCTCGCCATCCGCACCAACATGACGATCGCCGCGCAGGACCAGATCAGCCGCGGCTGGTTCATCGACGAGGGACGCGAGAACGCGCTCGTCGACGAGTTCCGCAAGCTCCTGTCGATCCGCATGGCGAGCCCCGATCAGGCGGTCGGCCACCTCTCCGGCGGCAATCAGCAGAAGGTCGTGCTGGCGCGCTGGCTCGCGCTGAGGCCGAAAATCCTCATCGTCGACGAACCGACGCGCGGCATCGACATCGGCTCGAAGGTCGAGGTGCACAATCTTCTGATCGAGATGGCGAAGTCCGGCATCGCCGTCATCGTCATCTCCTCGGAACTGCCGGAAATTCTCGCGGTCTCGCGACCGCATCGTCACGATGCGCGAGGGCCGCGTGACCGGCGAGATCGCCCGCAACGAGGCGACGCAGGAAATCCTGATGTCGATGATGACTGTCCACGAGGGCGGCGGCCGACGCCCGCGCGGCTTGCATGAGGGCGCGCATGACCGACACGAGGGTGGCCGAGCCGAGCCGAGGCCAGGCGGTTTCGACGTCTTCGGCTTCGTCGCGCGCTTCGCGCCGACGCTCTTCCTCATCGTGCTGATGGCTGCTGTTCGCGATCATGGAGCCGCGGTTCCTGTCGTCGATCAATCTCTTCAACGTGATGCGGCAGGTGTCGATCACCGGCCTGCTCGCGATCGGCATGACCTTCGTGATCCTGACCGCCGGCATCGATCTCTCGGTCGGCTCGCTGCGTCGCCTTCGCCGGCCTGGTCGCCGCGGCGGTCGCCAAGGGCGGCCTGGAGAACCGCTTCACGGTCGGCGAGGGCGGCGTCGGCTACGGCTGGTTCGCCGCCGCGCTCGCGGCGATCGCGGTCGGGCTCGCCTGCGGCTGGCTGCAGGGGCTCGCGATCACGCGGCTGAAAGTTCCGCCCTTTCGTGGTGACGCTCGGCGGCATGTCGGCCTTCCGCGGCGCGGCGCTGCTGTTCGCCGCGGGCGGCCCGATCTCGGGATTCCAGCCGTCGTTCACCTGGTGGGGGCAGGGCAAGATCGGCCCGGTGCCGATTCCGGTCATCATCTTTCTCGCCGCGGCGGCGCTCGCGCATATCGCGCTGCGCTACACGCGCTATGGCCGGCAGGTCTATGCGGTCGGCGGCAATCCGGAGGCGGCGCGGCTTTCCGGCCTCAACGTCAATCGCATCATCATGAGCGTCTATGTGATCATGGGCTTCTTCGCGGGCCTTGGCGCGTTCGTGCTCGCGGCGCGGCTCAATTCCGCCGAAGCCGTCGCCGGCACCGGCTACGAGCTGACCGTCATCGCCTCGGTGGTGATCGGCGGCACGAGCCTGTTCGGCGGCGCCGGGCACGATTTTCGGCACCGTCATCGGCTCGATCCTGATCGGCGTGCTGCTCAACGGCCTCGTGCTGATGAACGTGTCCTCCTACATCCAGCAGATCGTCATCGGCGTCATCATCGTGCTGGCGGTCGCCTTCGACACCTTCGCGAAGTCCAGGCGGCGGAAAGTGTGAGGATCGCTCACGCGCTCAATAGGTCGCCGCCAGATAGTTCGTGATTGCCGCGACGTCGTCTTCTCCGATCGGCGCCTTGTAGACCTTGATCATCTTCTGCACCTCCGCCTGCCAGAAGGCCTTGCCCTTTCCGGGGGGCTGAGTTCGCATGTAGTCGGCGGAATGGCAGGCTATGCATACGCCCGCTGTTTCGACGCCAGGACCGGGCTTCAGTTCCGCCGTCTCGGGCGGCAGTTGATAGACCATGGGCTCGGCGAGCGCCGAGGTCGCCACAGCGGCGAGCGAGAGCAGGAGGGTGATCGCGTGGCGCTTCATCGCGGTCACGCTGCAGTCACGTTGGTGACTTCGACGACATTGCGCATGTAGCCGGACGGGTTCCAGAGCGGCTGAAGCGGTTGCGATTGCCCGGCCCGATTGGCCGCGCGAACCATCAGGCGATGTTTGCCGGGATCAAGCGAGACATCGGCCTTCCATTCGCGAAACGAATATTTCCCGAAGTCTTCGCCAAGCGTCGCCGCGGTCCACGTCTTGCCGTCATCGGCGGACACCGCGACGTCCGAGATTCCATAGCCGCCGTCGAACGCGATGCCGCGCAGATCGAGTTTGCTGTTGGCCTTGACCGTTGCGCCGTCGGCGATGTTGGTCAGGAAGGAGCGCACGTTGAAGCGGCCGATCGGGACGGTGCTCGTCGGCGCTTTTCCGGGCTCAGTGCAGGCGCAGCCGTTGTTGGGAATGCGGTAGGCGGTCTTCATCCAGAAGCTGTCGAGCGGCGCGTCGAGCACCGTGATTGCGTTCAGGTGCTTCACCCAGTAGGTGCCGTAGCAGCCGGGGACGATCAGCCGGATCGGAAAGCCATTCAGCCAGGGCAGGTCTTCGCCATTCATCGCGTAGGCGATCATCACTTCGCCGTCGAGCGCATGGTCGAGGTCGAGCGCCTTGATGAAGGTCGGCGTCTCCGGCAGGACCGGCCGGTCCAGGCCCTGGAAGGAGACTTGGACGGCGCCCGGCTGCACGCCGGCCTTGGCAAGAAGCGCCTTGAGGGGCACGCCTTTCCAGCGCGCATTGCCCATCGCGCCATTGCCGAGCTGGCCCCCGGCGACGCGCGGCTCGAAGAAGCCGCGGCTGTTGCCCGAACATTGATTGACTGCGGCGATCTCGGCCGGCTCGAAGCTGTTTCGCAGTTCGTCAAGCGACAGCGAGAGATGCGTGTCGACCTTTCCCTGTATGCTGAGGCGATAGGCGTCCGGATCAATCTTCAGCGGAATGTCGGCCAGATGGTAGCGGACGAAGAAGGCGTCATTGGGTGTGAAGATTCCCTCGTCGAACACGCTGAACGGCGTCTCCAATTGTGGAGGACGGCTCGTCTGGACGATGAGCGCGCGCTTGCCCGGATAGACGCCGAGCGGGCGCTCGCCGTTGCCGAAGGGCAGGTTGACCATCTCGCTTGCCGCGGCGGGCGCGAGTTTCCCAGCCGTCGCCGCCGCGAGGGCTGCCGCCAGCGCGGACCTCAGCGTCTCCCGCCGGTTCATCGCAAATCGCGCTGCGCTGGAGTTTTCCAATTGCTTCGATCCGTCCTGCGACGACGTTGGCGCTGGCGCGCGCCGGCCTGCGGCTTATAGGCCGCCGCTTCCACGGATATCTCGGCGATTCCCGCCGTTGCGGCAAGCGTTAGCCTTGACTATAACGCCCAGCCGGGCAAGCGCCGAAGGCGCGCCCTGCCGAAGGAGGCCGCCTCTCGCGCCGACGCCCGGTCGCCGCCCCTTTCTGAAGGCGGCTCGTCGGTTTTCATGAAAGCGCGCGGGTCGACTGCCTCCCGGCCCGCCGCAGCTCGAAGCGCAATTCGGCGGCGGACTCTCACCCCAACTCGCCGCGCCCCGGCGCGAGCGCGACCGCCTTCACCTGAGCGTAGACACGCATCCCGTCCGCAAGACCGAGCTCCTCCCACGACTTTCGCGTCAGGCGCGACAAGAGGCGGGCGCCGGCGCCGTCCGCGCCAAGCGCGACGACGGCGACGATTTCGTTTGCATCGACTGGCTGCATCGAGACGATGCGCGCCGGCAGGACGTTCAGAATCGAGCTGGGCGCAGGGGCTTCGCGCGTGAGGCTCACGTCGCCCGCGATGACGCGAATGCGCCGCCGCTCGCCGACCGGGGCAGCGGGCGCCGGCGCGATCAGCGAGCCGCCGCGAACCTGGAGGGTGAGAAGGCCATAAGTTTCGTCGCTCGCTTGCACGATTCCGTTGAAACTCACGGCCGCGTCGCGCGCCGCCGCCAGCGGCAGCGCCGGATCGCTCTGTAAGTCTTCGAGCGGCCCTGCGCCGATCACGTGGCCCTTCTCCATCAGCACCATCTGGTCGGCGAGGCGCTCGACCTCGGCGATATCATGGGTGATGTAGACGACGGGCAGGTTGAGGTGATCGCGCAGCCGCTCGAGAAACGGCAGGATCTCGTTCTTGGTCGCCCGGTCGAGCGCCGAGAGCGGCTCGTCCATCAAGAGGAGCTTGGGCTGCGACAAAAGCGCGCGCCCGATCGCCACGCGCTGGCGCTCGCCGCCCGAGAGATTGCGCGGGGAGCGGTCGAGGAGCCGCGTGATGCCGAGGAGTTCGACCACTTCGTCAAAGACGATGCCGTCGGCTTTCGTGCCGTCGCGGTTGTCGCGCGGCGCGCCGAACAGGAGGTTCTTGCGCACGGAGAGGTGCTGGAACAGGCTCGCTTCCTGGAAGACGTAGCCGAGCGGGCGCTTGTAGCGTCGGCAGGAACGCGCCGTTCTCATCCTGCCAGACGTCGCCGTCGATCTCGCAAACGCCGTTGATGCGTAAAAGTCCGGCGATGCAGCGCAGCACCGTGGTCTTGCCGCAACCCGAGGGTCCGAACAGGGCGGTCACGCCCTTGGACGGCGCGGTGAAGCCGGCGTCGAGCGCGAACTTGCCGATCGTTCCCCTAAATTGCGCGCGGATCGCGTGCGGCGCGCTCACGCGCCCGCCCGCGTGAAGCGCTTTTCGAGGAGCGTCATCGCGAGGATGACCACGAAGGCGAACGCCACCATGCCGCCGGCGAGCAGATTGGCTTCGCGCCAGCGCATCGTCTCGACAAAGTCGAAGATCGCGGTCGACATGACGCGCGTGCGGCCGGGGATGTTGCCGCCGATCATGAGGATGACGCCGAACTCGCCGACCGTATGGGCGAAGCCGAGCACCGCGCCGGTAAGCAGCCCCGGGCTCGCGAGCGGCAGCGCGACGGTCCAGAAGGCGCGCGGTCGGCGAAGCGCGCAGGGTCGAAGCGACCTCGAGCGGCCGGTCGCCGACGGCGGCGAAGGCGTTGCGGATCGGCTGCACGACGAACGGCATCGACGAGAGGATCGAGCCGATGACGAGGCCGGTGAAGGTGAAGGCGAGCGTGCGCGCGCCCCACAGAGAGGCGATCACGCCGCCGGGCCCGTCGGGACCCAGCGCGATCAGGAGATAGAAGCCGAGCACGGTCGGCGGCAGCACCATCGGCAGCGAGACGATCGCCGCGGCGGCCTCCTTGAACCAGGCCTTCGAACGGGCGAGCCACCAGGCGAGCGGCGTCGCGACGACGAGCAGAGCGAGCGTCGAGATGGTCGCGAGTTCAATCGTGAGTTTGATCGGAACCCAGATATCGTCGGGCATGCCGAGCATGGCGCGTTGTCACCTGCCGGTGTTAGCTTAGCTCCAGCACGTACCCGAACTTCTCGATGATCGCGCGCGCTTCGGGGCTCTTGAGGAAGGCGAGGAAGGCCTTCGACGCCTCGCTATTGGCACCGGTCTTCAAGAGCACGCCGTCCTGAAAGATCGGCGCATGAAGTTTCAGTGGGACCACCCAGCGCGTCCCCTCGGTCACACCGTTAAGCTGCGACAGGGCGACGAAACCCAGTTCCGCATTTCGCGTGTCGACGAACTGAAACGCCTGCGCGATGCTGTTGCCCTGCACGATCTTCGGCTTCAGCGCGTCGTAGACGCCGAGCGCCTTCATCGTCTCGACGGCTGCGGTCCCATAGGGAGCGGCGACCGGATTGGCGATCGAGAGTTTCTGGAAGTTCCCCGCCTTCAGCGCCGCTTCGCCGTTGGTGACGTCGACGACCCGGCTCCACAGCACGAGCCTCCCGATCGCATAAGTGAAAAGGGTGTCGGGCACTGCGAAGCCGTTATCGACCGCCATTTTCGGCCGCTCGGCATCGGCGGACAGGAAGACTTCGAACGGCGCGCCATGGGTGATCTGCGTGTAGAAGGCGCCGGACGCCCCGAAGATCAGGACGGCCTCGTGGCCGGTCTTCTGCTTGAACAGAGCGGCGATCTCTTTCGCCGGCTCGGTGAAATTGGCGGCGACGGCGACATGCGTCACGTCCGCGTGCGCCGGCGCCGCAAGCGAAGTCAAAAAGACCCGCCAATGCGGCGACAAAACGCGATCAGCTTCACGGCTAGATTCTCCCCTCGCTCCGCGAACCCGTAAGCGTGATCTTCCCATCTTTGCAGGAGGAGTCGCCGGGCGTAATATGCTCTCGTACATAGCCCGCATTTTGCCCGTCAGCAAATTCGGAGGCGGGGGTTGGCGCCAACTTGCCGGTGTGACCTCAGCCCTGGATCGACTGAGGCCGTCGCGAGGCGGTGCAAGTCGGTCGTGCAGGATGATCCCCCTGCCCTCACGACGGAGCGGACTTTAGCGAAACGGGCTTGCTCCCAAAGTCCTGTTTCACCCTAGGGCCGTCCGCCTTGCGTCGGGCGTTTACCAAAACGTCAGTGATGCGCTCGCTCGGCTCCAGATAAAATATAAACTCATGGATTCAGCGAGTCGTTATTTTCGCGTCGAAAATGAATACGTGCTAGGGTGACTCGAACCTGCGTGCGCCTCGCACGGGAGGCTGAAGTGAAGACATTCTCGACTGTCGCGTTCGCTCTCGTCGCTGCTCTGTCAGGTTCGCTGGCCGCCTCTGCCCAGACCGAGCAGCCGGCCGTGCACCAGTATCATCACATCTATCACCCGCATCACGCGGTTCATCATCATCACTACGCGGCCGCTCCGGCGCCGGCGGCCGAACCGGCGCCCGTCGTGACGGCCCCGGCTCCGCAAGCGGGGCCGTTGGGCTTGGCCTTGCCGCACATCGCGCCCTACCCCGACGGCAAGGGCGACGAAGACGGACTGAGCGAAGACGAGGACGACTGCAACAAGGGTTGCATCGACGGCAACGGCGCTGATTGATCGCCAACAGGCGCGCGCTTCTTCGCGCGCCGCTCTCTTCGGTTAGAAGCGCACGCGGATGCCGACGGTCGGATCGTAGTTCTGCGTCCGCGCCGTGTTGACATTCACAACCGTCGCCGTTCCTGGGATCACGGTGCTGGAGGTTGAGAAGAAGCCGTTGGCCAGGCCGCCATAGACATTGCTGAGCAACACGCCGGCGTAAATGTCGACGCGCTTGACCGGCTTCCAATCGAGCAGGAACGACAGCCCCGTCTGGCTTCCGCCGCACTTGCTGCTGCTGATGAAGGCGCCCTGGCCCGTGCAAGCGCTCGTGTTGAAGTCGTTCTGGCTCTGATAATAGAAGCCGCCCATCGCCTCGAGATTGCTCAGGAATCCCACGGTGGGGACCTTCCACCGCGCGCCGAACCAGAACGTGTTGAGGACCTTCTGGATGTTGAAGTTGTTAGCCGTTATGGCGCGTTGGTGTAGACGCCGCTACTGTTGAAAGCGCCAGGCGGGACAAAGATGCCCTGGGCGATGGTTGGGAAGCCGCCCAGAAAGTCATCGGATGGGTTCATCTGCCGGGCATAGATCCAGCCGCCATAAAGGGTCACCGGCACCGGATCCAACTTGTATCTGGCGACCAATTCGCCGCCGAGGTCGTTGGAGAGCGTCGCCCTCAGGACCGTGTTCGGGTTGAAGTACTGGCTGTTGACATTGATGAAGCAGTTGGCTGGCGTTAGGCAGGCGACGTTCGAGCCGCCGAAGGTCGCCAGCGAGACCGCGTCGTTCGCCCAGCTCAAGACGCCGTCGAGGGACAGCGATCCGAAGTCCATGCCGAGCTGCCCTTGATACATCCCGTTTGTTGTGTTGCCGATTCCGTAGCTCCCAACCTGCGCCTGAACGGCGGCGCGGAAATTCTGGTAGGTCAGGCGATAGGTGAAGGCGGTGTTCGGGCGGACCGAGGCACTGGAGCCGAAGCCGGAGAACGCGGCTGAAAAGCCAAGCGTCGAGAAGGCCGTCGACGCGACCGGATCGTAAGCCGACGTGACGTCGAGCGCGAGCGAATTGGTGCGGCCGAAGGTCAGCGTCCCGTAGACGGGATTGCTGATGCCCAGATAGCCTTGCGAGTTGTCCCACTGGCCGGCGCGACTGCCGGCGAAGTTCGCGTTCTGAAACGGCGCTGTGTTGGCGGGCCGCGCATTGTTATCGGCAAGCGAGCGAGGACCGCTAACGAACATCCCGGAATAGGGGTTGACGCCTGCTTCGAGGACGCCGATCAGCGACCAGCCCGGCAGACCGACGCGGGCGAGGTCTTCCTTCATCTTGAGGCCGACCACCGAGGCGCTGAGGCCGTTGTAGCCGGCAAGCCACTTGCTCTCGTAGGCGTTCCTCTGGATGGAATAGTTGACCTTGTCGGCGGCGGGACTCTTGTTGACGCCATTGTTGAGGTAGGTCGCGTTGACGTCGAGCGTGCCGTAGAGCGTGACCCCGTAAGCGCTGATCGGACAGTCGGCCGCGGACGAATTGAGCCAGTCCCAGAGGCTCGCCCAGCAATTCGGCTTCGGTTTGTCGGGGGCCTTTGTCGTCGGTAGATCGGCCGCATGGGCGAAGCTGGCGAGTCCAGCCGCGGCTATGGCAACCCCGAGTTTTTTCATCGGTTTCCCCTGCCCTGGGCTCATCGCCGCCGAAGGCGTGAGCCCTTTCCGTCGTCGCCCCACGCGGCTCAGAAACTGGAAAATTGCCGGCGTCCCAAATCAGTCAACGTGCTCTATGTCGCTGTGTATACATCGCGCTAGCCGGCCGGCAAAGACTCATCAGCAAACGGACGAAGCGCGCTCATCATTTCGATGGGTGTTCAACGGGTCGTCGATGGACATCCTACCTTCGCCTCCAGAGGATCTAGTATCGACAGCATTGACAGAAGGTCCGCATGCCGACATCCGTGACCTCCTGGCTAGACGGTCTATCTGCGATCGAACTCGCGCTCGTTTGCTGCGTCTTTTTCGTGTCCATCACCTTGATTGGCGTCGTTCTGATCCACCCGCTGATGCGCCGGTTGATCCACGCAGGGCGGCAAGCGAACGACGTCGTCATCTTTGTCGCGGCGAACTACGGCCTGATCTACGCCGTACTGCTCGGTCTGCTCACGGTCGCAACCTTTCAGACCACAAAGGATCTTCAGGACCATGTCGCCGACGAGGCGTCCAGCCTGTCAACGATGTATCACAGCGCCGACGGTTATCCGGAGCCTCTGCGCAGCCAGCTCAAATCGGAGCTGCGCGATTACACCCACTATGTCATCGAGAAGGATTGGCCCGCCCATCGGCAAGGCCGCATCCCGCAAGGGGGCGAGCATCGATTGCAAGCGATCCGGGAGGCCCTTTTCTCGTTCGAGCCGAAAAGCAAGACCCAGGAAGTTCTTCACGGCGAAATCATTCGTCAGTTCAACGCGATGAATGTTTCGCGAGAGGAGCGGCTCAGCGCCGTTTCGTCCTCGATGCCTGCGGTGTTGTGGTACGTCGTCATTTTTGGCGGGATGCTCACGATCGTTTTCCTGTGGCTGATCCACATGGACTTTATTCCCCAAATTGTCTTGGGCGTCCTGACGGCGGTGTTTCATCGGCCTCATGACCTTCCTGATTTTCGCTATGGACCGTCCTCTGCAAGGCGCGGTCAGCGTCGGACCAGAGCCATTCCAATCCGTCTATGATTTGGTGATGAAGTGGGACGAATCCTCGTGAAGCGATCCTTTTGGGCGATTGCCGCCCTGATCGTCATCTTCGCTGGGTCGCAGCCCCTGCAAGCGCAAGACGAGCGATTTCATTTTTTCGCGTCGCTCGGAACGGGCCCGACTAACGGCGTCTATTATCCTGTGGGCGGGGCGATCTGCGCGATCGTCAACGAGGATTTACGCTCAAGCGGCGTGCGCTGCTCGAGCGAAACGACGCCAGGCTCGGTGTACAATATCGAGGCCCTTCGCTCCGGAGAACTGGAGTTCGCCCTCGTTCAGTCGGACGTCGCCTTTGCCGCCTACAAGGGAGAGGGATCTTTTCTCGGCGCGCCGTTTCACGACTTAAGGGCGGTTCTGCCGCTGCATTCTGAACTTGTCACCATCGTGGCTAGGCCGGAAATTCGCCAATTGGCCGATTTGAGCGGCAAAAGAATCAACGTCGGGCCGGAAGGCAGCGGGTCCCGATCCACTTGGAACGGAATCCAAACCGCGCTCGGCTGGACGCAAGCTCAAGCCCCAAAGATCGTAGACATGTCGACCGATGAAATAGGCCGCGCGCTATGTTCCGGCTCAATCGACGCGGCGCTGCTCGTGCTCGGGCACCCGTCGCCGAGAATTCGCGCCATGCTTGACGGGTGCGCCCTCGCTCTATTGGCCGTGGACGGTCAGGCGATCGACGCATTGGTCGCTGCGAGGCCCTATTTCACAAAGGGGCGAAATCTCGGGCGCGCTTTATGGACAGGGCTCGGATATTCCAAGCTTTGGGGTCACCGCGATTCTGATGACGACGGCAAACATGGATTCACGCGTCGTGGCGGAATTCGCCAAGTCCCTGACCGCTCAGATCGACACATTGAAGAAAAAGCACCCCGTGCTCGAAAATCTGACCGGTCAGCGGCCCGCCAGAGCAACTTCCCGCTCCGCTCCATCCCGCCGCGGCGCAGGCGTACGCGGAAGTTCGGGCGCCAAAATAACTTCCGGGCGCCCGAGACCCCTGGCTCCGCTATTTCTTGACCAGCGGACAGGTCGAGTCGGCGAGCGAGCCATAGGCCTCCTCGCCCGACAGTTTTTTGACGAGCTTGTAATAGTCCCACGGCGCTTTCGATTCCGCCGGCGTCTTGACCTGCATCACATACATGGAATGCTGCATCAGGCCGTCGGGGCGGATGATTCCGTCGCTCGTGAACATGTCGTCGATCTTGGTGTTGCGCAGTTGCTCCATGACCTTGTCGGGGTCGGTGGCGCCGGCCGCCTTGACAGCGTTGAGATAGGTCAGCGTGGCCGAATAATAGGCGGCCTGATTGAAGGTCGGCATGGCGCCGGTTTTGTCGAAGAAGCGCTTGCCGAAGCTGCGGCTCTTGTCGTTCAGGTCCCAGTACCAGCCCGCGGTCAGATAGAGGCCCTGCGCGGTCTCGAGGCCGAGCGCGTGAATGTCGGTGATGAAGGCGAGCAGCGCCGCGGGCTTCATCGTGGTGTTGAGTCCGAACTCATGCGCGGCCTTAAGCGAATTGCTGAAATCGGCTCCGGCGTTGGCGAGGCCGAAAACCTGCGCTCCCGACCCCTGCGCCTGCAACAGATAGGACGAAAAGTCCGAGGTCGAGAGCGGGACGCGCACGGCGCCGACGACCTTGCCGC
This sequence comes from uncultured Alphaproteobacteria bacterium, assembly GCA_963756955.1. Classification (GTDB taxonomy): domain Bacteria; phylum Pseudomonadota; class Alphaproteobacteria; order Rhizobiales; family Beijerinckiaceae; genus Roseiarcus. Next base: position 453,396 of record CAVWPU010000031.1, on the reverse strand, counting down.
CGTTGGCTTCGACGACCTTGGTTGCAGCCCCCTGGAGCTGGGTGCCGAAAGCATAGTCCGCAGTGATGAAAAACCAGGACTTGCCGCCCTGGTCGACGATCGTCTTGGCCGTGCCGTTGGCGAGCGCGGTCGTGTCGTAACCATAGTGGATCGTATAGGCGTTGCAGTCCTTGCCGGTCAGCGAGGCGCCCGCGGCGCCGATCGCGAAGAAGGGGATCTTCTTTTCCTTGGCGACGGGGGCCATGGCGAGGCTCACGCCCGTGTTGGAGCCGCCGAGCAGCATCGTGAGGCCCTTGGTGTCGGCCCATTCACGAAACTTGCTTCCGCCGACATCGGGCTTGTTCTGGTGGTCGGCGGTCAGAATCTCGATCGGCTGGCCAAGCGCGGTCCCGCCGAAATCGGCGATCGCCATCTTGACGCCTTCCACGGCGTGCGGCCCGTTCACGTCCGCATAGACGCCGGACATATCGTCGATGTCGCCGATGACGACTTTGTCCGCCGCCCGCGCCGCAAAAGGCGCAAGCGCAATGAGGAGCGTGGCCGAGACCCGCGCGAGTAAAATGCGAAACGTCATTCCTATTCCTCCCAGCAGCGATCCCGCGGCTATTTGTTTTTGATAGCGCATGCGTAATTGCCCGTGATGTTCGGGTCTCCGCCGACGTTATACCACGCTTTCTGCAGGTGCGGACAAAGCGGGCGCTGCATTGCGTTTCCTTTCGCAGCGTCGTCGCCGACGGAGCTTGTCGGCGCGATATCCGACGGCGCGGCGTCAATCTTCGACCCAGCGGGCGAGCGCCGTAAACAAACATGGTCCCCGTCCGCCGAGGGGTCGGGCGGCCCTTGAACTAAATCTCTGTCACCGCGACCAGAGGAGCGCGAATTTCGCACCAGTGGGAGCATCTCCGGACGCAAAACGGCCTACCGCCCCATGCAGGCGTCGGCGAGGCGCTTCAGCTCCGCCCGGCGCTCCGGTGTGAGCGTCGCCAGCTGGTCGGCGGCCCCTGAATGGTCGACCGCGTCCGCGACGCATTGGCAACCGGTCCCACACTCGTCCTCGGAGCGCCCTTGCGCGACGCAGGCGCGCTGGCAGGAGGCGAGAAAGGCGCTCCGGTCCGCTTTCGGCGCGAGCGGCCCCCACGCGGTCAGCGCGGCGAGAAGGCCGATCAGGATCGGCTGATGAACGAGATAGACGGCCAAGCTGTGCCGGCCGGCGAATCCTATCGCGCGCGTCGGCGCCGACTTGGCCCGCCAACGGTCCGGCCGCTTGAGCCAGTTCACGACGCCCGGAAGGCGGGCAGCGCCGAGGCCAAGAAAGACGACGCCCGCCCATGGCATGAGTGGACGCCAGTCGAGCGTATTGGGCAGCGCCTCGCCAAGGCCAAGCCATAAGAGCCAGGGCGGATCAAACAGGGTCGAGCGGCCGAGCCAAGGCGCGGCGATCGCCGCGAAGCCAATTGCGAGGCTTGCCCAGGCTGGCGCGGTTACGAAAGGCGCGGCCAAGAGGCTCGCGGCTGCGATGCAATGAAGAATGCCGAAAGTGATGGGCTCGCTCGGCGCGAACACGAAGCTGCCGGCAGTCACCAGCGCCGCCGCGCCCGCGACGACGGCGAGCCTGCGCCGGAAGGCCCGGACGTTCAGTCCGTTGCGATGGGCGAGGGCCAGCGACACCCCGACCAGGGCGAGGAACGCGCTCGCCACGATGTGCGACAACAGCCGCATCTGCGGCGTGAACGGCAGCATCGGCGGAGCAAGCCGAAAGTCGGCGAGATCCCAACTGAAGTGGTAGACAGCCATGCCAATGAGGGCCACGCCACGCGCGCAGTCGACCGCGTCGACGCGGCCTGAAGGGTGCTGATGATGGAGGGTCTTGCCCAGTGGGCCCTCACCCCAACCCTCTCCCGAGGGGAGAGGGGGCGCGGCCGAACTCGCAACCCCTTCCCCCTCAGGGGGAAGGTGGCCCGAAGGGCCGGATGAGGGCTCGCCAGCGATCAAGACGGGACGGCTTCGAACAAAGCCTCGTCGAGCGTGAAGGCGCCCTCGTATTCGACCGGGCCGGTCATCAGCACGTGGTCGTCGGCGGCGCGCCATTCGATGATCAGGTCGCCGCCGGGCAGGCGCACCGTTCCTTTGCGCTCCATGAGCCCAAGGCGCGCGGCCGCGACCAGGGTCGCGCAGGCGGCCGAGCCGCAGGCGAGCGTGAGACCGACGCCCCGCTCCCACACCCGCGCCCTCACGTCGTCGCGGGCAACGATCTGCGCGAAGGTGACATTGGCCTTCTCGGGGAACATCGGATCGACCTCGATCTTCGGGCCGAGGTCCGCCGCATCGATGCGCTTCAGGTCAGGGACAAAGAACACCGCATGCGGATTACCCATATTGACCACGGAGGCGAGGCCCAGCTCGGCCGGCGCTTCGGCATCCGGCCACAGGTCCACCCGCCGCGTGTCGGGCACGGAATGCTGAAGCGGAATGGCGTCCCACTCGAGGCGCGGCGCGCCCATATCCACCCGATAGGACCAGGGTCCGAGCCGCTCGCAGGCGATCACGCCGGCCTCGGTCTCGATTTTGACGGCGCTCACCCCGAGCTTCACGGCACAATCGATCCGCGACGCAGCGCATCCCGTTGCCGCAGGCGCCGGCGAGTGTGCCGTCATTGTTGTAGATGAGCACGTCGGCGGCGGTTCCCTCGGTCTTTGGATCGCGAAGCACCATCATCTGATCGTAGCTCAGCCCAGGCGCACCCTGGATGGCGCGCGCGTCCTCCGCCGTGGGGCGGTCGCGGCGAACCGCGCATGTCGAGCACGAGGATAACGTTGCCCGCCCCGTTCATGCGCGCGATCGTGCGGCCGGCGAGCGGATGGCGGGGAAACAAGCCTAGGCTCCTTTTGGAGTTCGGGCGGCCGCGGCACGCCCCAAGCGAGCCGATCTGTCAATCGCCCGCGCGCCGAGCCGGGTCATGGCGTCGCGCAACTCGTCATCGACAATGGGAGAGGCGGCGGCGCGGGCGGCGGCTTCCGCCGCGTCAGAGGGGAGCGGCGCGGGGCGGCGCTTCTCCTTGAGCGGAGGCAGCGGCCCTTGCCGAAAGGCGATCTTGTCGACGCATCGCCAGCCAAGATGCGCGTTCACCCGAGCCACGATCACAGAGGCGCTGTGCTGCGCCTCGAGCGCGAAGGCGCCTTCCACCCTGAGCACCAGCGTCGCGGAACCGGCCGGCGCGTCAGGATCGCGCTTCGCGGCGCGAGGCGGCCATTGCAGCTCGATCGGCCTGGCGTGGCGCGCGAGCGCTTCCCCGACAATCGCCGGCCAATCCGCGATCAAGCTTGTTTCGCCCAAACCGCGCGCCGCCATGGCCTCAGCGACCAACCCGGGGGTGAATTCGGCCAACGACTTGGCGCCGGCCCGCGCGCGCTTCATCATCGCGGCGGCGCCAAACGTGAGGATTGGGGGCATGAGGTCGATGGCATGAGCGCCAATGTAAGCGCGCTGGCCTCCGAGGCAAAGCGAAAGGCGATTGTCGCCCGTACGCTTGCCTGGTGGGACCGCTGCCGGCGCACGCTCCCGTGGCGCGCGGAGCCTGGGGAAACGCCGGACCCATATCGGGTCTGGCTCTCCGAAGTGCTGTTGCAGCAGACGACGGCGCAGGCGGCGGCGCCCTATTTTCGGGCCTTCGTCGCCAAATGGCCGAGGGTCGAGGATTTGGCTGCTGCCCCGGTGGACGCCGTGATGAGCGCGTTCGCGGGTCTCGGCTATTATTCCCGCGCGCGGAACCTCCACGCCTGCGCCAAGGAAGTTGCTCGACGAGGCGGGACATTTCCGACCGAGGAAGCCGAGCTGCAGGCGCTGCCGGGCGTCGGCGCCTATACCGCGGCCGCGGTCGCGGCGATCGCCTTTGGCCGCCAGACCGCGCCGGTCGATGGCAATATTGCGCGGATTCTGGCCCGGCTTCTCGCGCTGGAAAAGCCGATCGCTCGCTCCAGAGGCGAACTTGCTGCGGCGGCTCGCGCTCTGGCGCCCAGCCGCAGGGCGGGCGATTTCGCTCAAGCGCTCATGGACATCGGCGCAACGCTCTGCCGCCCGCGCAATCCCGCTTGCGGCGCCTGCCCGCTCGCCCAAGATTGCGCAGCCTTCCGCTGTGGGACTCCTGAGAGCTATCCCCGGCGAGCTGAGGCGAAGACCCGACCCCGCCGGAAAGGGGCGGTGTTTTTCGCCCGCCGTTCCGACGGCGCATTTCTCGCGCGCCGCCGCCCGCCTCACGGCCTTCTCGCCTCGACCCTTGAGCTGCCGGGCACGCCGTGGACACACCAAAGCTTCGATGGCGAGGTTGCTGGCATTGCCCCGGTCGTCGCCCCTTGGCGGCGTCTGCCGGGCGAAGTCGAGCAGGTTTTCACCCATTTCGCACTGAGCCTTACGGTCTACGCCGCACAGTTTGAGGGTGGCGCCCCGGCCGGGTGTTTCTGGGTCGCTCCGGATGCCGTTGGGGGAGCGGGCTTCTCGAGCATGATGCGGAAGGCCGTCGAGCACGCCCTTGCGCAATCCTGAGGCGAGGGTCGATTGTTATGGAAAGGTCAAGGCGACACGGCTAATCTTGGGGACCAACGACCGCGACGGAGCCCACATTTGGCGCGTAAATCCAAAGCCTATCCATGGCGCCTTTGATTTCGCCGGCAGCGTTCCGTCTGCCGTCTGACGAGGCGCTGCGGGCGCGGTTCGGCCGTATCACGACCTGGGTCTTCGATCTCGACAACACTCTGTACCCCGCAAACAGTGGGATTTGGCCTCGGATAGACGAACGGATCACGCTGTTCCTGGTTGAACTTTTCGGCATCGACGCTCAATCGGCTCGCGCGCTGCATAAGCACTATTATTCTCGTCACGGCACGACCTTGTGCGGGTTGACGGAGGAGCATCCCGATCTGACAGACCGGTTTCTGGAGTTTGTTCACGATATCGATCGTTCCGGCCTCAAGCCTGACCCCGTGCTGGCGCATGAAATCGGAAGATTGCCGGGGCGTAAGCTCATCTTCACCAACGGATCGCGGGCCCATGCCATCCTCACGGCGAAACAGCTTGGCCTCGATGGACTTTTTGAAGACGCCTTCGACATTGTCGCCGCCGGCCTCATTCCGAAGCCCGCCGAAGGCGCCTACGATCTCTTTTTCGAGCGGTACGGGGTCGACCCGAAAGCGGCGGCCATGTTCGAGGATGTGACGAGAAACCTGGCGGTGCCCAGGGCAAAAGGGATGACGACGATCCTCGTGACGGCAAAGGCAGGGCAGTTGGATCACCGCGAGGCGCACGACCAGGCGATTTCCGACGCAGCCGACGTCGCAGATTTTGTGACCGACGATCTCTCGGAATTTCTCGCTCGGCTGAACGCACAACTCAGCAACTGACGGACCGGCGGAAGGCGCCGTCGCAAACAAACAATTGAGGATTTCTTAATGTCGCGATTAAGTTGGCTATTGTCGCATCCGGAGTTCCGAAGAAACCCCGTTCGTGTGTCGAGCGGAGTGGTGTCTTGGGAGATCCACAAATTGCTTGCCCGGAATATGTCGCTAGAGCTCGACGGACTCAAGCTGACCGCTCGGCCCATTGACGGAAATGGCCGCCTGATCTGTTACTTCGGCACCAAATTCGATACGATTTTCGACTTTCTGAAGACCTTTCTGCAGAAGGGAATGGTTTATGTAGATGTTGGAGCGAACATAGGATCGCACGCGATCAACGCGGCGCGATTGGTCGGCAGCACCGGCTCCGTATTTGCTTTCGAGGCTGATCCTGACACATACCATCTCCTATCCAGTAACATTGAGGCGAATGGCTTACGTAATATTGTCCTGAGACAAACTTGCGTCTCCGATCATGTCGGCACTCTTTCATTTTATAAGCATAAAGATAGCGCCAAAAGCTCAATCGTCGATCGTGGCGAGAAGCTTTCAGTGACGCTTCCGTCCGACACCCTGGATAATTTGATCGCCGCGGATAAAAAAATCGATGTTTTGAAAGTGGATGTCGAAGGAGCAGAATTAAGCGTATTGAGAGGCGCCCACGCGATCTTCAAAGATCAACGGCGACCTTCGATCGTTATTATAGAAGTTTTTGACATACGTGATAACACGGACAAGAGCGAAGGGATTCGAGAAGTGCTCGAAGGCTACGGTTATAGATTTTATCTCTTCGAAGGTGGAAAGCTGACCCCGTTTTCCGGAAGCGCTTTGAATGCGTATGCGGTGCATGATTCCGTGATCCCTGAGGTGCTCTCGAAATTTTCGTCCAACCTAAAATAGTTGGTTAAGGTCCTGCGAGCGCCAGACGAAGCGAACCGACATTCGCGGACTGGAAGACAATCAGGAGTTAGATTGGGATGACATTTCGGACGGGAAATCGGTTCCCGCTATCCCTCATTGCTCGGACGGCGATCGCGGAGACGAGACTTGCCGCACGCGCAATCCCCGGGGTCGTTCGTCATGTTTCGCCAATTCTCGCGTGGGCTGTCGCATCCGTCCTCCTGGGCCTCGCCGTCGGCCTTGCCGCAGTTATTCTGCCCCCTTTGGGCGCATTTGGGATCGTGGCGGTCGCCGCGGCGGTTCTTCTCTGGGTGATGCCGGATCTGCCCCTTGTGTGGCCGGGATTCATTCGCAAGGCGTTCCTCGTCATGCTGATCGCCGATCTTTCCGTTCCCTTTTATTACACGGTTCAGTTCGCTGGCTTGCCCTGGATTTCCGCCCGCCGCCTCGCCACATTCGCGCTCATCGCGCCGTTCCTTATCGCGTTTGCAGCCTCGTCAGACGTCCGACGACAGATTACTGAGCGCCTTCGCCCGTCATTGATGATTTTTATTTGCGCGGCCGGCTTTCTTGTTATGGCGATCCTATCAATTGCCACGTCAGTGCTTCCGACCGAGTCCATATCAGCCTTAACCGACGCCATTTTGTCGTGGTACGTGCCGTTCTTTGCAATGATTTATATAGCTATAGATAATGATGACATCATCTTCATACTGAAGATTATATGTGTGTGTGCAATATTCAATACAACGGCAGGCATTTTGGAATTTTACCTTCAGCATCGATTTTTCATCGATATTTTCCCGAGAGGTATGCTGGCGACGCTTATTGAGAATAACCCCAACTTGCAAGTCCTTCTGCCTTCTCCTGGCGACTTCAGAAATGGCTTATTCCGAGCGGCGTCGATTTTCGTTACTCCGCTTTCTTTTGGAGAGTTTGAAATTGTTGTGATCCCTATAGGTCTATTTTTTGCCTTGCACAGGGATAATCTGTTTGAGAGAGCGCTCGGTTGGGCGGTCATATTCGGCGGAATCCTTGGAATTTTCGCCTCGGGGTCTCGCGGCGGATGGGTCGGAGTGCTCGCGTCGCTCGCTGTGTTCCTTGCCGTCTGGTCAATTCGCAAAGCAATGAATAATAGGGCGAGTCTGGCCCCAGCAATTGTAGGTCTGGCCGGCGTGGTCTCGTTCGCCGTGGTGCTTGGACTGATCATTGTCTGGCCCAAAGCCCACAATATGGTTCTCGGGGGCGGCGCCCAGGCTGGCAGCACCGATGCTCGGTACGAACAGTGGCACGCCGCAATTCCGTTCATTCAGTCGAACCCGATAACCGGGCACGGATTTGTGCTGGGCGGTTACATAATCCAAAGCTCGATCGACAGCTACATCATCTCACTCCTCCTTGAAACGGGGATCCCCGGATTCGTATTTTTCGCCGGGATGATGCTACTTCCCATCTGGTACGGTTTGCGAAGCTATCTCTCCGACATGTCTAAATTGGGAGCGTTGGCCGGAGCGCTAGCTTGTAGTTTCATCGCCTTCACCTTCAACAGGCTTGTCCTTTCCCAGAGAGAAAATCATATGTTGATCTTCTCTCTACTCGCGATCGTCGTTCTCCTGAATTATGAATACGCTAGAAAGCGGGCCAAAAACCAACTAAGCCATGAGTCGCCGCGGGAGACCTACTACCGCGCTGAAGGCAATTCACCCGCACGCGCGTAACGTCGTCGGTATCCACCGTTTCGGGTGGCGACGATAGGCGACAGGTCCCATTCTTGAGCGCGGGCTCCGCCAACGCTCGTCACGCGTAAGCCGCCGGCATTCTCTTGCAGAAAATCAGAACTCAGGCTAAGCTTGCCTGATGAGCAATCCATCCCCTCGCCATGCCAAATCGTGGGCTGACCGTTTCGACGGCTCTTTCGCGGCGACAGAGGGGCGAGGAAAAATGTGCTCCGGAGAATCTCGTGTAACCCATTGATAAGTCTCGATTCGGACGAGAGAATCCAAGGAAATCCAAGGAAATCCAACCCCTATAATCGGGGTCTTCGCAGCGAAACGGCGGCGAAACAAGAAAACCCAAATCGGGTCGACGAACGGCCTCGCGCCCGCCGCCGAGACAGAGCCAAACCGACGACCACGGCCTTCGGGGCCATCTGCGGCAAAGCTACGCTCTCGTGGCCGCCGGCTTGCCGAAGCGCACTCGGCGAGCCCTCGGGTTGACAGACAAAACAGGACAACCCTAAACCGCCGCTCCGCGGCCTCGGGAACCACGATAGGAGCGAGCGCCCGCTTTGACCCCGAACGCCTTCGTGACGCCTGCCGACATTCGTTCCGCCCAGGTGCGAATCCGCGAGCACATCCGTCGCACGCCGCTCCTTGAAGCAGCTTCGCCAATCGACGAGGCGCCTCCGCTTTCGCTGAAGCTCGAATGCCTGCAGGCGACTGGCTCGTTCAAAGCCCGCGGCGCCTTCCACAATCTTCTGACCCGTCCGGCGTCTGTCGCCGGCTGCGCCACCGCTTCGGGCGGCAATCACGGCGCAGCCGTCGCTTTCGCGGCACGGAAGCTTGGGATCCGAGCTCGCGTTTTCGTGCCGGAAATCGCCTCGCTCGCTAAGATCGCGAAGATTAGGGCTTATGGAGCCGAAGCGATGATTGGCGGCGCGGCCTACGCCGAGGCCCAGGAGCGATGCGACGCCTATGTCGCGGAGAGCGGCGCCCTCCTGGTCCATCCCTACGATGCGGTCGAAACGATCGCAGGCCAAGGAACGGTTGCGCTTGAGTGGGAGGAGGACCTCGAACGACTAGGCCTTCAGAAGCTCGACACGGTGCTGGTTGCGGTTGGCGGCGGCGGGTTAGTTTCCGGCGTGGCCGCTTGGTTTGCTGGCCGGGTTAAGGTCGTCGGGGTCGAGCCGGAAGGTTCGCGCGCTCTTTATGCGGCCCTGGAAGCGAGCGCGCCTGTCGATGTGACCGTTCGGTCGCTTGCCGCCGATTCGCTCGGCGCCAAGCGCGTCGGCGATCTTAATTTCGACATCGCCCGGAAGTTCGTGAGCAGGGTTGTCTTGCTCAAGGACACGGCGATCTCCGAGGCACAGCGTCGACTCTGGACGGAGTTTTCGGTCATCGCCGAGCCTGGCGGCGCGGCCGCCTTCGCCGCCATTGCGAGCGGCGCCTACCGTCCCGAACCCGACGAGCGGGTTGGCATTCTGGTCTGCGGCGCCAACGCCGATCTCAACACATTCGCGCTACCCTGAGGGCGGCCGAGACGCTGTCTCTTGAGCGCAAAATCCCGCATCCAGCCATTGCGGCGCAGGACACCCCGAACTATTGTCCCGCCCGCTTTCCGCCGGACCCGACTACCGCGCGGCGCATTGGGGCGTAGCCAAGTGGTAAGGCAGCGGATTTTGATTCCGCCATCCGGAGGTTCGAATCCTCCCGCCCCAGCCAGGCATCCTAGGAATGCGGAGACCTCGCCTAACTGGCGGAGACGGCAGGCGTTCTGCGGGCCTTTGCGGACGCGGAGATTGGAGACCGCTTGGAGTGGGTCTGCTGAGGCCCAATTGGCGGGCCGGCCTCTAACCTCGAAGTTCGAATCTCCGGAATAGGGGCCGGACTCCGGCAGGCAGTTGCGCCAGCGCGCGCCCGAGCGAAGCATGCGAATGATGCCACTGATCACCCGCCGATCATCAACCCTGCGAGCCCCGCGACGGCCCATTGGCAGCAGCCGTTCAACCCGCTTCCACTCCTCGTCGCTCAACCAGAAAAGTTGCTTCCGAATCTAAGGCGCCTCCCAATCGGAGGCCTTGAATCACAACTCGAGCCGGTCGAGAATCACTATTGTTGAGGGGCGGCTTTTGGGCCGCCCCGTTTTGTGACTGCAACGGGGCTTGGAGCACCTCACACAAACTTCCAGTAGAGGAGCGCGGACGCGCTCAGGCGTAATTCTGACACGCTGGTCGGCGTTCTTACCTTAACGATGACCGCATCTGCTTCATGAGTGATGCTCGGAATAGTTCAGCGGCTGGGCTTTCGGACAAAGTAAGAGGTATCTGCCAGCTCAGAACCCGGGGGTCCAGTCTGGCACCGATCTTTGCGAGCTTACACAAACCGCGAGGCTGTCCGTCGATCGGCAGTCAGGTTCGCCGAGACCCTCCAACGTCGTGGGAGCCGTTAACAGAGAGTTCACCCACCACGCATGGTTCCCGCTCAGGGTCACGATCGACTTGACTCGCGCCGGATGAGGTGTTCTCGCGGCCGTCGTCGCAAGGATCTGCCTTCCAAACTCTCGAAACCACGCCTTACGATTGAGGCACAACAATAGAGGTCAAAAGAAGGCCGTCCCGTACCGTGAAACGGCCGATGAGAAGTTCCGGACCACCTACAGAAAGCCCCGGCAGCCGCACCTGGAACGTGCACTCCGTCGGATCAAACGAGACCACAGCCTGCTCGAAACCCAGCCAACCGCCGGCCAACGGAAACCATGCTTTAAAGGCGCTTTCTTTCGCGCTGAAGAGCAGGCGATCCCAGTGAACGCCGGGACGAGCTGTCATCAACCAAGCCCGCTCCCGTGCAACGGCCACCTGCTCCAGGACGCCCGGCGGCAGTCGTTCATTCGGTTCGGCGTCTATTCCTATGCTCAGAATATCACTCTGTTTTGCAACAGCGGCGGCGCGATAGCCCCTACAGTGTGTGATGCTACCCACAAGCCCTTGCGGCCAGATCGGTTCACGCCAGGCGCCACGAAGGATGGGGCTCGTCGGGAAACCTAGTTTGGCTATCGCCAACCGGGCGCAAGTGCGGGCAGTCTTGAATTCTCGTAAGCGCGTTTCCGCGGCTCCGCGCAACTGCGCCTCTTCCTCCGGATACAGCCAGGCTGATACATCATCGCCAAGAGTAGCGAAGCAGGCGACTTCGGGCGGTAAGATATGCTCGATCACTTCTGCGCCGGTTGAAGGCGCCGACCTCGGACACGTCCGAAAAAAGTCATCGCGGACCGCCGGTTGGCCAGCCCACCCGCCCTAGTCGGACGACAACCGGTCTGGCGATAACCCCCACAACATCGCGAAGATCGCGGAACAGCGGGTGCTGCGTTAGCCATAAACCGGCCAGCCAGCCGGCTCCGCCAAGACTGGCCGCCATTGCGATCGACAGCGCAGAGGAGCTAATGGTTTCGCGGAAACTGATAACGACCAACGGTCCCATCGCACTCAATCCCGCAACGACGCTGCTTTTTAGGATCGCGCCCAAGAATTCTCGCCCAGAAAACGGGATATGGGCACGAACGACAAGCACCGACAAGCCAACGTTGAAGGGAACGGTGACGAAGGTGCTGAGCGCTACGGAGCGTATCCCAAAATGCGCCGCATAAGTGAGGACGATAAGGGAGACGGCGGTCTGCGCGAGCGCGAGAGGCGCCGTGTGCCTGATAGCCCCGACAGCTACCTGAACTGGATAGTTCAGCGCGGTCGGGAAGTTGAGCATCTGGGTCACGGCGAGGATCTGCGCGAGCGGGATCACGTCAAGCCATTGCGGACCAAATAGCAGCGACACGATGGGATCGGCCATGATGGCAAGCACAATCAACGCTGGCCACTGAATTGCGGTTACGTGCTCGAGCGCGCTAAGATAGGCCTCTTTGAGCGCGCGACCTTGGCGGGCATGGTCAGAAAACGCTGGCAACGCGACCGCGCCAACTCCAGCCAGAATGACCCTCTCGGGAAATTGCGCCAGCAGGACGGCTCGCTGGCACAACCCCACCGCGCGCGCGTCGAGTATCTTCCCAAGGATCAGCCAGAATAGCGATTTAGACGAACGGTAAAGGACCGCAGTGGCGCTGCCCCAGGCGCCGAAGGCGAGAACGCTACGCAACTCGGCCAATGAAGGCCGATAGACTGAAAAATCACGCTTCACGCAGAGACCGAGCAGCGTCCACGTAGCCCCAGAAATAACTGTCGCCCAGGCGAGACCGAGATAACTGAAACCCTGAAGAACAAGAATGACTGAGGCCAGCGCATTGACCAGCATGGTGAGCGTGTCAAGAATTGCCAGCTTGCCGAACTCCATATCCCGACTTAACACGGCATAAATCGGATGAGCAAACGGCGCGATTGCATAACCGAGGGCGATGATCTTGATGTACCGAGCCAGTTCCGGCACCCCATAAAAACGCGCGAACACTCCCGATAATGTCACAAGCACAATGGTCATCATCATGGTGACGATCAGGCTGATGGTGAAGACTGTCCGGATCTTCCCTTGGGTGATGTCCTTCTGCTGGACGAGATAGGCGACAGAGCCGAGCTCGCGAATGGCCTCGGCCATGCTCAGAAGAGAGCCCCCGAGGACCGAGACGCCAAACTCCGAGGGTGTCAACATGCGTGCAAGCACGGTGACGGAGGCAAGGTTTACCGCCATCACTACGTAACGTCCGCCGGAGGCGAACAGAAGCGCACGCCTCAGACCGGTCATCTAAATCTTTCCGTGGCGCGCCGCCAGCCTGATCATACGGCCTGGAGGTGACTAGACTTCGTACGACTCTGTAGTTTCGGGACTCAGGGCGGACGACCGCGTCGCGCGGATTTGCCTCGGCCCCCGCCTGTCCAGCCAAGCTAGTCGCCGCGACCCACGCCAGGATAATGGCGAAGAGCCGTTCGCGATCTTTCTCTGATGTGAAGACGTGGTCACACCCAGAAAAATATTCCAGTTGGAGCCGGCCCGTAAACGGAACGGTCGGGAATGCATCGAGGATTTGGTGCCGGTAGTTGTGCTGATGCGGCATGCCCGAGGTGAATACCGCCAAGCACTTCATCCCAAGATCCATCGACCGTTGATAGGTATTCTGCAGGAAAAGCCGAATCGCTGGGTCACTGAGATCGAGCGAATGGCGCTCCCTGGCGTCGCCGTAAGTAAAGCCAATGGCCCTGGTTAGTCTCGTCCACTGGCGGCCACGGCCGGTCACGAGGTTTATCCACGCCTGCGGCCGCATCAAATGGTGCAGAAGCTCGCGTACATAGTACCCCCGGGTCGGGGGAATTGAAGGATCAAGCAAGACGAGCCCGCAGACACGCGGATCGGAAATTGCGTACACGAGCGAGTGGTCGGCGCCCGAGCAGAGTCCAACCAGAATGATCCTTGTGGCTTTTCTAGTGGTCCCGAGCCAATCGACCACCTCGCGCACGTCCGCGAGCGCCCCCTCAAGCGGGGACAGCGCGTCACCCCGACTCTCACTATCGCCGATACCCGAGAGGTCGAACCTGAGCGCTTGATACCCAGCCCCGGCGAGGGCGCGTGCGAGGGTCACATACATCCGATGGTGCCCAACGCGGTGAATGATTCCGGAGTTTAAGATCACAAAAACCGGGCGGTCGTCTGACTTGTAGTCGTCAGGCTCCGTCATCACTCCGACCAGTGTCTTCCTGGCGCCAAGCAAGACCGCACGCTGGTGGATCCTCTCGCTCATGCCATCCACTCGACGATCCGTTGTAGGACCTTGACCGGGACGGCTCCGGACAACGGGTGATGGATTGGCCACTCGATCCAGCCCGGTGGACTATCAATGTATTCGATGCCGAGCGGAACTGGCCGTTGACCCAGGGCGCGCTCCAAGCTCTCATGCGATCGGAGCGGTTGTGAGACCACCGTTAGCGTCCGACCGGGCAACGTGGGCGCGATAGCCGCCAGATCGATCCGCTTGACTGCAGCCGCGAATGGCTCCGTCAGTGGGAACCCCAGAATTTCGTGGCCCCCACCCTGATCCGCAGGTCGCTCGGTAGCGGACTTAGGCAGCAGCCATCCCGTCCGAGCGGAATGATGCATTTCGGTCAAATACTCGGGACCAGACACCACCGGATCCCAAAGAACGAGCGAGTTGACCGCCGCGCCTAGTCGCCCCGCAACGTTAGCGGCCAGCGTAGCCCCAAGACGTAACCCGACCAAAGAGATCTGCGTGGCTCCGGTTGTCTCCGCCAGCTCTTCGATGGCCGAGTGAATGTCAGTCTCCCAACCGTCGAGGTCACCCGCCGTCGAGTTGCCGGCCGAATTGCCAGTACCGAAGTAGTCGAAGCGCAACGTGTGACTGCCGTTGACGGTAAGCATTTTCGTTAACTGTCGCATTGCCCTGTAGGCGTGGATATATTCGGAACCCCACGGATGACATACGACGACGGCGCGGTTGGAGGCCGCTCCTGCCGCTTCGTAGATGCCTAGGAGCTGTCTCTCCTGGGCGCCAAAGTAGAACGGGTTCATCCGTGCCGCGCGATCCTTACCTCCACCGGCCGCGCGGAGGCGGCAACCTGGCGCAGGGTTTGGAAGAACAGGATGCGGGGCTGCAGACGACATCCCGACCGCGCCTCGATCTTGGCGACAACCCGCAGAGAAAGCAGAGAATTTCCCCCAAGCTCGAAGAAGTTGTCATCCGCGCTGACCCGATCAACCTGCAGCTGTTCCTGCCAGATTTCGGCAACGAGTTGTTCCAGCCCCGGGGCTGGAGGCTCGTATACGCCGCCCGCGCCGGCGAGATTCTTGAACGGATCAGGTAAGGCGCGAACATCAATTTTCCCGTTCGGCGTCAGCGGCAGCGTATCGAGCGTGACGAATCCGGACGGCACCATATAATCGGGCAAGGTTCGCTTGAGATGCCGACGCGCCTCGGTGGCGGTCAGATCTTTCGCCCTATGATAGACAATGTAGGCAATTAACCTTGGTTGGTCTGTCGCCAGATTCTGCGCGACCACCACCGCGCGGGCGACGGCCGGATGCGTGCGCAGCGCTGCTTCGATCTCTCCGAGCTCAATTCGAAAGCCGCGAAACTTCACCTGACGATCCAGGCGCCCCATGTGATACAAACGGCCGTCGGCGCCCCAGCGTCCGAGGTCGCCAGTTCGATACATTCGCGCGCCGGGCTTACCCGCATACGGGTCAGAAACAAAACGCGCGGCGGTTAATTCTGAACGGCAATGATAGCCAATGGCTACGCCATCGCCGCCAATCCAAATTTCGCCTGGAATTCCAATAGGCGTTTGTGCGCCCGTTGGATCGAGGACGTAAACTGAGGTGTTGGCAATCGGTTGGCCGATACTGATCACAGCGGAGCCGCGCTCCACCAACCCGGCCGTGGACCAAATGGTGGTCTCCGTGGGACCGTAGAGATTCCACAGTTCGTCTACGTTTTCTAGCAAGCTATCGGCAAGATCCCGAGGCATCTCTTCGCCGCCGCAGAACGCCCGGAATCCGGGGCTGGCGCGCCAACCGGCCTCCGTCAAGAGCCGCCAACTTGTTGGTGTCGCCTGCAATACTGTCGCCTTGGACGCGGACAACAGTTGAGCCAGCGCCAAGCCGTCAGCTGCGACATCGTGTGACACCAGTTGGATCGTGGCGCCAACCACCAAGGGCAGATAGAGTTCCAAAGCCGCAATATCGAACGATACCGTCGTTACTGCAGCGAGGATATCAGTATCGCGCAGACCAGGCCGCCGACGCATCGCGCCGAGTAAATTCGCCAGCGCGCCATGCGACACCACCACGCCATTGGGGCGGCCCGTAGAACCCGACGTGTAGATTGTATAGGCGATATCCTCTGGCCCGTTGTTCGTCGGGAGGTCAGATGCTTCCAGCATCCGGAGCGCTGCCGCCTCCGCCGCGAGATCAATCACTTCCACGCTGGCCGGCAGATTAAATTGCGCCACAGTATCGTGCGAAGCAATCAACGCCACGACGCCGCTGTCCGCGAGCATGAACTGCACCCGCTCGGAAGGGAATCTTGGATCCATCGGGACGTAAGCCGCACCGGCCTTGAGCACGGCTAGAAGGGATGCGACTAAGTCTAGTGAGCGGTCCAGGCAGACACCGACGAGGTCGCCGCTTCTCACGCAACGCCGTCGCAGAAGCCGTGCAATTCGATTGGCGCGTCGGTTCAATTCCGCATAGCTAAGCTGATCGCAATTGAAGATGACGGCCGGCCTAGAAGGCCGCACAGCGGCTTGGCGCTCGAACTGCGAGGTAACGCTGGCTCGATCGATGTGCTGTGTCGTGTTATTGAACGTCGTCAGCAAAACATCGCGTTCGACTTCCGTCAGGAGTGATATCCGGCTCAGCTTTTGCGTAGGATCGTCCAGCGATGCGCAAAGGAACGTTTCGAAGTGGCGGATGACACGATCTATGGTCGCACCTTCGTACAGATCAGCACGATATTCGACTGAGCCCTCGATCCTTCCCGCGGTCTCTCTAGCAAACCAAGTCAGGTCAAAGTTAGAACCGCCGCCGTAAATCAGAGGCGCATTTTCATCTGACGCGTTATGCAGAACAACAGCGACCTGGCAGACCGGCGGTCGATCGAAGGACCGCGGTGGAGATAACCGATCAACCAACATTTCGAATGGTGCCTCGCGGTGATCATATGCATTGAGTACAACGTCGCGCGCACGCCTCAATAGCTCGATGAATGTCGGATCGTCATCGAGATTCAGTCGTAGGACGAGAAGGTTGACGAAGGGTCCAATTATTGTTTCGAACTCGGGGCGCTCGCGCGTTCCCATCGGGCTGCCAAGCACGATGTCGCCCTGCCCGCTGTGAGCGCGAAGCACTGCTGCGAACACCGCCAACAGAGCCATATAGATTGTAACGCCCTCTCGGCGGATCAGTTCACGAAGTCCGGCAACGAGTTCAGCGTTCCAGGAGAACGGACGGGTACCTCCCGTCTCGTTTTCGTCGACGCGGCTTTTGCGGTCGGCGGGGAATGTGCAGAATTCGGGGATGCCCGCGAGTTGCGCCTCCCACCAAGCGAGCTCACCATGGATCGCCGCCTGGTCCTGGTTACGCCCCTGCCACGCCGCATAATCAGCGTATTGGAGATCGGACGACGACTGCACATAGGACCCCTCGATCCTACGCCGCAGAAGCCTCAGAGACCACTCGTCTAAGGCGATGTGATGCGCGGCGATCAGTATCACCCACCGCGCATCCGCGACCCGATAAAGCGTCCAGCGCGTTGGCGCCTCAGTCGCCAGGTCGAAGGGGACTCGGGTCTCCGCCATGGTATCAGCGCGGATCGCTGCTGCCTGGTCCGCTTTGTTTCTGGCACGAAGATCCAGGACAGCAATCCGAACAGCCCCAGAGGGAAGAGGATAGATCCTTGGCCCGACCCCATCGTCTCGAAACGTAGCGCGCAGGATTTCGTTCTTCTCCAGCACGGAACGGATCAGGCCTTCGATCCCCGCTATATCCGCCTCCTCCGGATGCTGCCAAGCGGTCACCATGTTGCAAGTCGTGCTCTCGGGTTCAAGCTGATGCAGAACCCAGAGCCGCATCTGGAAGGACGACAGCGGCAAAGGCGCGTCGCGTGGTATCGGGAACAGACCCTTAAGCTGGCTGCGCGCCTCGTCGTTCAACAGATCGAGCAATTCCGATTTCTGCTGCGCAATCGCCTGCTTGAGCTCCTCGGTTAACCCGCCACGCTCCGCAGTGACACGGAGCCGTGCCCCCGACGCGGCGACGTTTACGCCGATCGAACGGAGATGAGCCATGAGCTCATGTGTCGTCAAATCAGGATTTCCTCCCGATCCTCTAAGGTTTCCGTTGCGGCTGAGACACGTCGTTCCGACCTTGTGTCGATCCGTTCGGACAGACTGCGTATCGTCGGCGCGTCAAAAACATCGCGCAAAGCGAGACGAACTCCCAATGTGGCGGCGAGCCGCGAAAGCACGCGTGTCGCGAGGAGCGAATGTCCACCCAACTCGAAGAAATCGTCGTCAACGCCAAGCCCGGTAACCCCCATCAACTCCGTCCATATCGCCGCCAGTGACCTTTCAGTGTCGGTAACTGGCGGAGCGCGAACGTCTCTGGAATCGCTCGGTTCCGGTGCGCTCAAATGCGCCATGGCCGCGGTTTGACCTCCAGGGGGGGCGGAAACCGCCGGCACCTCGCCGCCGCGCGCGGCGGGCGCTTCCAGGTCGTCGGACGTCATGATGATGCGCCGATGGCGAGAGCAAAGGATGCGCGCGAAGGCGTCGACGCCAGCCTTGGTTGTGATGCCTGTCCGCAGAAACCCTTTCCGAGCCTCGCGCAGGCGTTCGGGAACGACAACATTCGCCGCCATGCCGATCTCGCTCCACGCCGCCCAGTTGATCGCAACCACCTGCTTCCACGCCCGCGGCCGCTCAGCGCTCTCGACAAAGCTGTCGAATACAGCGTTGGCCGCGGCATAGCTACAAGCGCCAGGATGTCCGACGACCGAATTGATCGAGCTCATCAAGGCGACGAAATCCAATTGGGTGCCGCCGAGCAAACGCGTCAGCACACGCAGGCCATCGACTTTCGGGGCGAGAACCGACCGGATCTCCTCGTTGTCCTCTAATGCGGCAATCCTTCCAGCGCCAAGAAGCCCTGCGGCGTGGATGACGCCATCCAGAGTTCCCCAGCGTTCGTGCGATTTGCCTATGGCCGCAGCCATCGCAGCGTGATCGGCTGCGTCGGCAGCGGCGGTCATCACTGTTCCACCCATCGCCTCTATGCCGCACACCGCCTTGATGATTGGAGCGGTTTGCTCATCCGTTGCGCATCCTGCGAGCAGCGCTTTCCACGTTTCACGAGGTGGCAGGGAACGACGACTCGTCAGCAGAACGCGAGCTGAGGCGGTTTTCGCCAGCCAGGCTGCGAGCTCGAGCCCGATGCCGCCTAGTCCTCCCGTGATCAGATACGACCCACCCGGTTTCAACGGCAACGCCATTGTTTCGGCCGCAGGCAGGTGGACGGGCTGATACCGTCTCAGCCAGCGACGCCCTTTGCGCCATGCGCTGAAATTCTCTTCGACGCCGCTGGCGGCTTCCGCGACCAACATGCGAGCGATGGCGGATACGTCAGGAGTGGCATCGCCTGTCTCCAGGTCGACGCTGCGCATCCGAAGCCCTGCGACCTCCTTTGGCAGCACGATCACCGGCCCGAACAGCAAGGCGGCGTCCGGCCAAACGATGGGCTCGTCGAGCACGCTCTGCGCGCCGGCCGTAACCGTGATCACGACAGTCGGAGCGCCGTCGCCGTGACGTTCGAGGCCCGCAGCCAGATTGGCGAGCGCGGCATAGGCGCTCATTGGAGCTAAGCCGGCTTCCGCCTCGGCCTGATCCAACAGGACGATAGCCCCGGCGACACGGCGCTCCGCGTGACCAATGTCACGCAATAGAGCTGCGACGTCGTCTGGATCGTTGGGGCGTATCCGAAAGCGGGCCTGATCGAGCCGTTCGTAGGATGTCCCGGCCTCGGCGAGGATCGGAACAGCGCCCGAGGCTCGAAGCCGGTCGACCAGCGCCTCAGTCAGGAGCGCCCGACCCGCGAGGACGATCCAGACGCCGTGCAACTGGGCCGCTGCGGCGAAAACGGACTCATCACGCGTCCAAGTCGGCGCGTACAAATGTTGCCCACGCTCCACAGGCGACGCATGTTCCGTCTTGCCCGGAGCAGCGCCAGCTTCAATGGCGGGTGCATCCGGAGCCGCATCGACAGCATATCGCGTGCGCTCGAACGGATAAGTTGGCAGAGGAACACGACGTGGGGTGTCGCCGACCGCCATTGCTTTCCACGCGATGGGTACGCCGGCCAGCCACAGGCGACCGACCGCCTCGAGCATGGTCTTCCTATCGGAATCAGTCCGGCGCGGGTTCGACAGCGATGACGCTGAATGTTTCACGCGCTCGCTCCCAAGAATCCCGCGCGCAAGAGTGGTTAGAACGTTGCCCGGGCCCACCTCAAGCAGGAAAGGCGAACGTCCGGTGGCCAACGTGCGCACTACAGCGTCGAACTGGACCGCCTGCCGCAAATGCGTGGCGTAATAAGCGGGAGACGTCGCCTCCTCTGCCTTGATCCACGTCCCGGTGACATTCGACACGTAGGGAATCTTTGGCGGAGCCAACTCAACGGCGTCAAGCAAGGACTCGAATGGTTTCAGCGCGGGTTCCATCATGGCTGAATGGAATGCATGCGACGTGTGCAACGCACGGCATTCAATGCCAGCGGCTTCCAGTCTCCGCACTGCATCCGTCAGCTTTTCCGTGGGCCCAGATATCGTACACAGCCCGGGTCCGTTCACCGCCGCGATCTCAACGCCCGTGGGCAGTCGGGGTGTAAGTTCGGCCGCCGACAAGTGGACCGCGGCCATCGAGCCAGGCGGCAAAGCCTGAATCAATCGCCCGCGAGCGGCCACAACTTTGAGGGAGTCTTCGAGCGACATAACCCCCGCGAGATGGGCCGCGACGTACTCGCCAATGCTGTGGCCGGCCATGGACTCGGGCAAAATACCCCAATGCATCCACAGCGACGCCAAAGCGTATTCAGTGCAGAACAGAGCCGGCTGGGTGATGCGGGTTTGATCGATTAAATCGCGACCCCGATCGCGATATAGAATATCGCGAAGGTCCAATCCCAGATGCGGCTCGAGCAGCGCCGCGCAGCGGTCGATCCCATCCCGGTAAACCGGCTCGGAGCGATACAGTTCCGCGCCCATGCCGGGATACTGACTGCCTTGGCCGCTGAACAGCAACGCGACCCGCCGTTCGCCGCCATCGTGAAAGGCGGTTAAAACCGGCGCCTGCTTGGGCTGACGCAGCTGCCGAATCACCTGAGCGCGATCCCGCCCAACGACCATCCGGCGGTACCCAAAGCTCTTGCGCCCAACCTGCAGCGTCCATGCGACATCCGAAAGCACGAGGTCATTATGCGCTTCGAGACAAATGGCGAGATTGGCGGTAGCTTGCTCGAGCGCGGTCGAAGTTTTCGCTGACAGAACCAGCAGGACATCTTCTCGCCCTGCAATGGTCGGACTGGCCGGCGGCGCCTCCTCTAAGACGAGATGCGCATTAGTTCCGCCGATCCCGAACGAGCTCACGCCCGCGCGGCGTGGTGTGGCTCCGCCCGGCCATGGATGTCCTTCGGCGCTTGCGACGAACGGGCTTTGCTCCAGCTCGAGCCCTGGATTGGGCGCTCGAAAATTCGCGAGCGGCGGGATCTCGCGATTCTCCAGGGCAAGCACCGTTTTGATCAGGCCCGCCACCCCGGCCGCGGCGTCGAGATGCCCAAGATTGGCCTTAAGGGAGCCAAGTCGGCAAAACCCAATGTCTGGCGTGGACGCGCGAAACACCCTCGTCAGCGCCGCGATTTCGATCGGATCCCCGAGCGGGGTCGCTGTGCCGTGCGCCTCGATGTAAGTGATGCTGCGCGGATCAACTTGGGCCAAGGCATGCGCCATTGAAATCACTTCGACCTGCCCATCCACACTGGGCGCGGTGTACCCGGCCTTCGCGGCGCCATCATTATTGATCGCCACCCCCCGGACTACCGCATGAATGGTGTCGCGATCGGCCAACGCGTCGGTCAGCCGCTTGAGCACAACAATACCGGCCCCTGCCCCTCCGCGTGTACCTCCCGCGTTCACGTCGAACGGACGGCACCGGCCATCCGGCGAGAGGATCATTCCTGGCTGATACAAATATCCGGCACGCTGCGGAAAGCTGATGGATACGCCACCAGCCAGCGCAACGTCACATTCGCCCGATTGCAAGGCGCGACAGGCGACTTCAACGGCTACCAGCGAGGTCGAGCATGCCGTCTGGATCGTCATGCTTGGACCGCGAAGGTCGAGTTTGTAAGACACTCGCGTGCACAGAAAGTCCTTGTCGTTGCCAAGCATGAGCTGGTAGCCGCCGACGGCCTCGATCAATTCAGGGCACCGGAGAATGTGGGCGATCAGATAAGTATTCATACTCGCGCCGGCATAGACGCCGATTAATTTCCCGCGATCATCCGGTGTCTGGCCAGCGTGCTCCAACGCTTCCCAGGCACATTCGAGAAAAACCCGATGTTGTGGATCTAGAATTTGCGCCTCGCGCGGCGCTAGGCCAAAAAAGCTAGCGTCGAACATCTCGGCGCCATCCAGCACCGTGCCGCACGGCACAAACAGCGAATCGGTTCGGACCGAGTCAGGAACGCCCGCGTCCTTAAGATCGGCGTCGCTGAAGGTCTCGATGGTCTCCTTCCCGTCTCGGACATCGCGCCAGAAGTCGTCCAAATTGCGCGCACCCGGGAAGCGTCCGGAGAAACCGACAATCGCGACCGCGTGCGCTGGGTACGCCGCGGCTGATTTATCCTCGATCATGCGTCCGCCCTTTCAAACCGGGCTCGTGCGTGTGGCGATAAGGCGTCTCTTAAATTCCGTGGAGATGACATCCTGTCCGCCTGAGCGGCGACCGTAGTGTGTTGAAACAGCTCGACCAATGGAAAGTCGATCTCAAACTCGCGCTTCAATTCGGCATGCAGTCGGACAAGCAGAAGCGAGTGGCCTCCTAGATCGAAGAAATTTTCGAACAGGCCAACCCGTTCGGAACGCAGCACGTCGCGCCATATTGCGGCCACGCGGCGCTGGTCGTCGGTCATGAGAGCTTCCAGCGGCGCAGGATGGTCCTCTTCGCCCGCCTGAGGCGCCGGCAACGCCTTGCGGTCAAGTTTGCCGTTAGGCGTGAGCGGCATGAACGCTAGCACCACGAATTGATTGGGCACCATGTAATCGGGCAGTCGCGCACGCAGCGTCGCGCGCGCCGCCTCAATATCGAAACGGGCATCCGGCCAAATCGTCACGTAGCCGACCAGTCGCTCATCGCCGTCATCGAACTCCCGCACGATCACGACGCTCTGCTTCACCTCGGGAACGCCGGCGAGGGCAGCTTCGATCTCAGCAAGTTCGATACGATGTCCGCGCAGCTTCACCTGGTGGTCACGACGGCCCAGGAATTCAAGGCGACCATCGAAGCGGAATCGGGCCATATCGCCGGTGCGATACACGCGCTCCGTCGTTCTGCTCCCGGCTACGATATCCACGAATTTCTCTGCCGTCAGCTCCGGACGGTTGAGATAACCGCGAGCGACACCTTCCCCGCCTATGCAGAGCTCTCCGATAAAGCCGATCGGAACTGTCTTGCCCGACGGATTAAGTACATAAACTCGCGTGTTGGCGATCGGACGCCCAATTGAGATCGGTCCGGACGCGTCTAATACGCGACCCACGGTAGACCATACCGTCGTTTCGGTTGGGCCATACATATTCCAAAGCTCTCCGACACAGCCAAGCAGTTCAGTCGCCAACTCACGCGGGAGCGCTTCACCGCCACACAACGCTTTGAGCCTGGGTGCGCCGGTCCAACCAGCGCTCAGCATTAGTCGCCACGTCGCCGGCGTTGCCTGAAGGATTGTGACGGAATGCTCCTCAATGAGGTTGATCAAACTGGCGCCATCGAGCACATCGGTCTTGGAAGCAATCACGACACGCGCTCCCACGCTCAAAGGCAGCCAGAACTCAAGCCCTGAGATATCGAATGTGGGGGTCGTCACAGCCAGCAACACATCGCTCGACGACAGACCCGGTTCTCTGCGCATCGCCTCAAGGAAGCTGACCATGTTGCGGTGTTCGACCTGTACACCCTTGGGGCGGCCTGTCGATCCGGATGTGTAAATGACGTAAGCAAGATCCTCGGCGCGGATCGGGACGTTTGGTCCCGCGTTCCGAAGTGCAGGCCCATCACCGGGTTCGTCGTCCATCAGCATCATGGGCGCGGGCACATCGTCGAACATCGGGGCGAAACGACCGAGCGTAATGACGCAAGCCACCCTCGCATCTTCAAGCATGTATCGTATGCGATCTTCAGGGTGAGTTGGATCGAGCGGGACGTAGGCGGCGCCCGCCTTCAGCACGCCCGCGAGGGCGATTGGAAGCTGTACCGTGCGGTCCAGGCAAATAGCCACCAGCGCACCGGGACCGATCCCCTGTTGAAACAGCAAGTGCGCCAATTCGTTTGCCCGCTGGTCTAGCTCGCGGTAGCTCAGCGTCAGGCCGCCTGCAGTTACAGCCTGCGCGTCCGGCGTCTCCCGCGCGGCGTCTTCCAGAAGGTGATGCACGCACGGGCGACGGTCGTGCGGCATCAGGGTGGCGTTCCAGCGTTCAAGCAACCGCTGATCATCGTCGGTCGGAGTCACCGATATCTGCTGAACACTGCGAGATGGATCTCTCCCCAACAACCGAAGCAAAGTATTGAAATGCTCGTGCAGCCTGCGGATTGTCTGTTCCTCGTACAAATCCCGATTGTACTCGTAGACCGCCGCATATTTCCCGGCGTGCTGGCCGAGCTGGACTGCCGCGACTTCAAGAGCCAGATCGAATCGGGATTCGCTTACGTCCAGTTCGAGCGTCTCCGCGGATACTCCGGCCGGAGCCATAGCACCCATCGGGAACGACATCAGGGCGAAGAGCACCTGGAAGATAGGCGCGTGATTGACGCTGCGCTCCGGATTGATGGCCTGAACCAGCATGTCGAAAGGCAGTTCACGATGATCAAAAGCACCCAGGGTGGTTTGCTTGATCTGCGCCAGAAACTCCGTGAATGTAGGATTGTCATTCAGCTTGCCGCGCAACGCCACGTTGTTCACAAGGCAACCAACGACAGATTCCAGTTCGGGACGATCGCGGTTTGCCACTGGCGTGCCCACGACGATATCATCCTGGCCCGAGTATAAATGCAGAAGCACCTGCCATGCGGCCAGCAAGGTCATGAATAGCGTCGCTCCTTGCTTTCGGCTTAAGTCCTCAAGTAGCGGAACAAGATCTCCGTCGAAGTAGCACCGCACTCGCCCACCCTTAAGTGAGGGAGCCACGGGCCGCGGTCGGTCGGTAGGCAACTCCAGAACGGCGGGCATACCGTCGAGCTGACGCTTCCAATAGTCCACATGTTGCTGAAAGTCGCCGGACTTGATCAGGCTACGTTCCCAAGCTGCGTAATCGAAGTAGTCGATCGTCTTGGCGGGAAGATTGTTCGGACGCCCGCCGATCGCCGCATCGTAGATTTCGCAGATCTCGCTAAGGAGAATCCCGAGCGACCAGCCGTCAGAAATGATATGATGCAAACTAGCGACTAACATGTGATCATCATCGTTCAGTCGGATGATCAGGAAAGTTACCAGTGGTCCCTTGGCCATATCAAACGGCCGGCGAAGCAGCGCCTCGGCGCGTTTAATCGCCGCGGCCTCACGCGCTGCAAACGGACCTTCGGTCAAGTCAACAATATCGATGGTCATGGTGGACGTCTCGGCGATGCGCGGCCAAGGCTCGTTGGCTCGTTCACCAATGCTTACGCGCAATAACTCGTGGCGATCGGCAAGTCGATGAATAGCGCGAGCCAAAACCGCGACGTCCAGTTTGCCGTGATATCGCATGCCGCCGCCGATATTGTATCGGGACCGGCCGGGATCCATTTTATCGAGAAACCACAGACGCTGTTGTGCGAAAGAAACTGGCAACGGTCCATCGCGGGGTATTCGGCGCAGCGCGCCAGAGTCGCGGAGCGGCTCGGAATGGCACGACGAGGCCGGTTGTTTCGCGGACCGCAACGCCGCGATGAGTTCCGCTCGCCTCGCGGTCATTTCTGCTCTGATCTGATCGTCCAGAGCGCCCTTCGGCGCATTTACCCGCAACCGATCATCGTCCCCGAGTGAAACCTGAATGTCGCGCTTCTGCAACAGGTCAAAGAGCGCTGATATAGCGTCAGACGGCATGTGCGCATCCGTGCGAGGCGCGTGAACAGGCCCTAGCGCCCGATCCGGATCAGCGGTGAACTCCTCGACGATCGCCACATAGTTGGCGGCAAAGTCCTTGATGGTTGCTTCATCAAATAGGTCGGTGCTGTACTTGAATGCGCCGCGAAAGCCGCCGCCGATTTCTACGACATGAAGTGTCAGGTCGAACTGGCCGGCTCCCTGCTCGATCGGAAAGGGCGACATACGCAGTTGGCCAATTTGAATGGCTTGATCCTGATTGGAGCCGGCGAGAACCGCAAATTCCTTGAACTGATCAAAACGCTGATAAATGAAAAAGACGTCGAAGAGAGGAGACGCGTTCGCCTGGCGCGCTGGCTGTAAGCGCTGAACCAATAATGGCAGCGGAAACTCCTGAGCGTCGATCGCTTCAATCACGGTCTTGCTCAACTGCGCGACGAACTCGCGGAAGGTCATGCCGACGTTCATGCGCCCACGTATGGCGACCGAATTTACGAAATCGCCCATCACGCGCATGAATTCGAGTGTGCTGCGCCCAAAAATCGGTGTCCCAACAATCAGATCCTCGGAGCCGCCACGACGGTAGAGAAATGCTTGGAAGCAGGCGAGCATGACTACAAAGCTTGTCGTACGCTCCTTGTTCGCGATCGCCTGAACCTTCCGCACCAACTCCGGTGTCATCTGAAAGGGGAGCGAGGCGCCACGAAATGATTGAACCGCCGGACGCGGATGATCAGCGAGAAGCCGAAGACGGGCAGGCAAAGGACTAAGCTTCTCGCGCCAGTAAGACCAAAGACGATCTCCCTCCGGACCATCCAAGAACTCCTGCTGCCAAGTAGCGAAGTCGCCATATCCGCCGCCGATCGGATGCAGTTCGGCAGGGACGCCGCTAGCCGCTTCGCCATAAAGCTGAATCAACTCCTGCAGCAGAATCAGGAGCGACCAGAGGTCGGAGCCGATATGATGCATCGTCAACAATATCAGATGCCTCGTCGGCGCGAACGCATACAACGAGGCGCGCAGTGCTGGACCGCAGTCGAGATCGAATGGCCGATTCGCGTCGGCCTCCAGTACAGCGCGCAGCTCGCCATCGTCCACGTCGCCGATCTTCCGGACCTCCAGCGCGATGCTCACCCTGTCGGAGACGCGCTGGCACGGAGATCCATCGATCAGGCCGTAGGTCGTGCGCAAGATCGCGTGACGTCTTGCCAGTGCCTCCAATGCGTCTCCCAATGCGCGCGCATCTAGCGGACCTTGGATTCGCGCCGATAGAGAAACGTTGTAAGCTGCGCTGTACATGTGCCTGCTGATGAAGAAACCATAGTGCCCGCTGGCTAAACGACATTGGATAATATCGTTTGGTCGCGATGTCGTCAGTTTCGCGGGAAGACGCAGCCGACGGCGCGGTCCCCGCGTCCACGCTAACTTCTGTTGTCTCGCCGATCGCGCGGAGCAGGAATTCAGCCAATTCACCAACCGTTGAATAGGTTAGCGCGACCGTCGAGGGCAACGATCGCGCTGATGCCGCGCTCCAGCCGCCGCCTGAGCTCGAGGGACATCAAGGAGTCCATACCCGCTTCGAACAGATTGAACTCGACGGGTATCGTCGTCTCCTCCAGCCCCAGTACGGCGGCTGCCGCCGCCGCGACGAACTCCAGCACGAACACTCCTCGCTGTTCCGCAGTCGCGCTTTCAAGCCGTTCTATGAGTTCCGTCGCGCCGCCAGCCGCTACCTCCGGCTGGCGAGACGTCCGTAACGGGTCTCGCTGAAGAGCCCAGGCGGGAGAGGAGCTTCCTGGCGGCGCCACGCAATCCATTCCGAGCCCTCATACGGCTCCAGTCGGCGCGAACCACTGCGCATTTGCGCCTCTTTCCCATCCAACATCCCGCCCGAGCGCGTCCAGCGCCTCGGCCTTCGTCAAAGCGAGCATGCCACCCGCCCGAAACAGCCGCATCAAGTCCTTAGAAACCGGCCTCGCGGTCTCCCATATCCCCCAGTTTATTGATAGGGTTCGCGTGGTGCGCTGGTCCGCCGCCTGCGCCGTCGCGTCCAGGAAAACATTCGCGGCGGCGTAGTGACCAAAACCTGCGGCGCCAAGCAATGCAGCCGTCGACGAAAATAAGACCAGGAAGTCCAGATCCGCATCGCGCGCGATGCGCTGCAACACAATCGTACCATGGATCTTAGGCTGCAGTGTCTTGTGGATTTGATACGGCGTTAGCTCACCTATCGCCGCAACCGTGATATCCGCCGCCGCATGCATGATGCCGCGCAGCGGCGGCGCGTTCGCCGCGAGATCGGCCAATAACGCCTTCATGCCGACTTCATCGCAAACGTCGCCAGCCAAAGGAATGATACAGGCGCCCAACGCCGCGATATCGCGGATCGCGTCTGAATGCGGATCGGGATTCCGTCCGAGCAACGCGAGATGGCGGGCGCCGTTCTCCGCCATCCAACGCGCCACCAGCAACCCTAGTCCCCCGAAGCCGCCGGTTATCAGGTAGGTCGCGTCGGTTCGGAACCGAGTAGGCGAGGCTTTGGGAACCGGCGCGGGCGCCAACCGAGGAACGTATCTGATGCCGTTACGATACGCGGCCTGGTCTTCGGCGCCATCTTCATCCAATATTGCGATGAGTTCGCGCGCCATCGTCTGAAACAATTCGTCGGGCGGCAGGTCCATCAGCCCTCCCCAACGATCCGGTTGCTCCAGCGCGAACACGCGACCCACGCCCCAGATCGGGGCTTGCCAGCGGGCGCCTTCCGAGCGCTGCCCTGCTACGAGTTGCGCGCCTCGGGTAGCAATCCACGCGCGACCCGATCCAGGCTCCTTGCTCATGCGAGCAAGCCATTTCACAGGTAACTCAACCGCGAGGGTCTGGCACGCGCACACGGTCGCGGCATCGTCCCCCGGTTCTGACCCAAGCTCGAAGGCGCCGAGATAAATCAAATCGCCGTAGATCCGCTCCGCCGTGTAAATCGCGTCGACGGACATCACGGTGACGATGTCGCCGCGACCGCGGAGTTCGGCGGCCAGCACACCGCCTAGCCCGTCCCGGTCGCCTGCCACGGTCCAATGCCGGGGCAAAGCGGTCGCCCGCGCCATGATCAGCGCCTGCTGGGCCTCCCCGTATGATCGTGGCCCGTCGCTACCGGGCACTGAGACAACGTCGACAAAGCCAAGATCAGATAAAAGGGCAGACCAGGCGCGCGTGTCGATCAGCGGGTAACGAGGGCGCAGTGTTGTATCTGTAAAGCGCCACCACCCGTCCGTCATGCCGAAGGTAAGGTCCGCCCAGCGTTGCGGCGCGACCCCTTCGAGCAAGAACAACACCCCCCCCGGAGACAGCAGCTCGCGCGCCCGCCGAACCGTGGCCGTCAGATCAGCCGTCGCGTGCAGGACGTTGGCCGCAATGATGAGGTCAAAACTTCCCGGTTGAAAGCCTTGTTCGAACGAGCTTCTTTCTATGTTCAGCATCGCGGAGCGCAGGAATGGATAGGCCGCGAATCGCTCGGTCGCGCGTTCGAGGAAGATTGGCGAAACGTCGGTGAAAGTGTATTCCACCGCGTCCGCTGGCAGCAGCGGCAGCACATAGCTGGTCGTCCCGCCGGTACCCGCGCCTATCTCAAGCACGCGCAGGAGCTTGCCCGGGGGCAAACTTGCAATGCTCGACGCCAGAGCCTCGCCCAATGCAGCGTTGTAGGTCCGTGCGTAAGGCGAATCGATATAAAGCTTGTGCGCCTCGTTGAACGAGCCGCCAGGGAACAACAATTGCAATGGGTCCTGGTCGCCGGTGAGCACGCGGGCCAACTCTGTGGCGCAGCGCCGAAGCATCAGGATTTCGGCGTCAACATCTCCGAATATCTCGAGCGCGGCTTCACACTCGCGATCAGGGTCACCCAAAGCCAGCGGACCCACCACCTCCCAAGTGATTTCATCGCGACGAAGGGTTCCGTCCTCCGCGAGCATCGCCATAAGTCGCGCGAAGAGCCTGATATTGCGTGGCGCGATGGCAAGTCGCGCCGCCTCCGAATCAAGCGTAAACCGGCGGCCGAAACTCGCGTCGAAGCCCAGGTCAAGCATCGCTTTCTCGATATACCCGCTGCAGATCCGGTCGAGTTTCGGCAGTAGGCTGTCGTAAACTGACATTCCGTTTTGCGCACTCAGTGCGGCGAAGCGCTTGATCACCGCCGGAGCAAATTGTGCGGGCCCTGTGAGCGAGACTGCGGCGTGGGCGGCGATCGTCGCCGGCTCCCACTCCACCTGGTAGAATAGATCGTCGTCCGGCGCTTCATTTCGAGAGGAAAGCGCAGAATCGATAATATCGGAAGACTTGCCGCCCTTTGGCGTGGGGGGGTGCCAGTAATTTTGGCGTTCAAATGGATAGGTCGGCAGCCGAGCCTTTCGCGCGCCGCGGCTGACTTCCGCCCAATTAATCGTCATTCCGCGAGTATAGAATTGGGCAAGCGTGTTCGCGATCTCGCGCCAATCGTCTTCACCAGAGCGCGGGGATGCCGGGAAGAGATAGCTGTCTCCCGGCAAATATTGCTTGGTCAATTGGACCAGTGAGGCGTCCGCACCGATAACAAGAAAGTCACGGTACCCTACTCGATGGAGTCCTTCCATTCCTTCCTGGAAGCGGACCGTCGCGCGAGGGCAGTGTCGCCAATACGCGATGTCCGGCGCCTCGCTCTCTGCAAGCGTTTTCGAGCCCACTCCAGTCCAAGCCACCGGAATACGAGGCGCGCTTATTTGGACGAGGGCTATTTCGTCATTCGGCACCGAGCTTGCTCTGAGACCGCTCTGAATTGCAATGAGCCGTAAAGCGTCCCCAAGCGACAAGACGTCCGCTACACACGCCGCCGCGAACTCTCCCTCCGCGTATCCGATCACTGTGGCTGGGTCGACGCCGAACGATTTCCACAACTGGGTCATCGCGTACTGTGTCGCGAACAGTCTCGCTGTCGTCCACGTTGTGTCCGGCGACGGGGACCACAACTGCGACGTCAGCGTTCGCCCGAACGGATCGAGCCCCAGGATCTGATCGCAAAGATCGACCGCCTCGCGGTAGGTTGTCGATGTATAGTAGAGATGGCGCGCGGTCCCGGGAGCTTCAGCGTCAGAGCCGGCGAACAGAAACACGGCGCCGAGCGACTCCGCTGCAGCAGCGATACCCTGACGCAGAGCGGTTTGCGGTTTGCCCTCTATAAAAGCCCGCAGCGCGCTCGCTGCGGCGTCGCAGGTGTCGGCGACAACCGCTAGTCGATGCGAAAAGTGCGACCGGCCCGCGCCCGCCGTTGCGGCGACATCGGCGAGATTCCGATCAGGTTGACAGGAGAGCGCCCCCGCGTAGAGCGCCGCGATCTGCCTCAGTACGGCGTCGCTTCGAGCTGAAAGCGGCACACAGTGATACGAGCGCGCCGCTTCATCCGTGTCGGACTGAGGCAGCGGCGCTTCCTCGATCACGACGTGCGCGTTCGTGCCGCTAAATCCAAAGGAACTGACGCCGGCCAACCGAGGCTTCTTGCCGCGAGGCCATGCGTGGCCCCGCGCGGTTACATTCAACCGATATTCCGACCAGGGGATGTGCGGCGAAGGTTGATGAAAATGCAGATGCTGCGGGATCCGCTCATGCTGCACGGACAGGATAACCTTGATAACTCCGGCGATCCCGGCCGCCCCCTCAAGATGCCCGATATTCGCTTTAACCGATCCGATCAGCAGGGGGTCTTTTCGCTTTTTGTCCGCCCCTAATGAACGAGACAGCGCGCGAACCTCGATCGGATCTCCTAGTGAGGTGCCCGTGCCGTGCGCTTCGACATAGTCGATCTCGAACGGTTCGACGGACGCATCAGCGAGGGCGCCGCGGATGACTGCTTCCTGCGCCGGGCCATTGGGAACCGTCAGTCCACTGCTTCGACCATCCTGATTGACAGCCGACCCGCGGATGACGGCGAGGATATTGTCGCCATCGGCGGTCGCGTCGGTCAGTCGTTTCAGGACGAGGACGCCACAACCCTCTCCGCGCGCGAATCCATCAGCCTTGGCGTCGAAAGCCTTGCAACGTCCGTCGGGCGCCAACATACGGGCCTTGGACAGAGCTATGCTCGTTTCCGGCGAGCAAATGATGTTGACGCCGCACGCCAACGCCAGCCTGGATTTGCCGTCTCGCAAGCTCCGGCAAGCGAGATGGATCGCGATTAAAGAGGAGGAGCAGGCAGTATCCACCGCGATCGCCGGGCCCTGGAGACCAAGGCAATAGGCGATGCGGCCTGCTGTCACGCTCGGGGCGTTGCCGGACGCCAGATAGGCATCGATGGTTTCGGCGCCGCGATGAATTATGCGAAGAAAATGGTCATTATTGCAGACACCGACGAACACCCCCGCCGGGGTTCCCACCAATTGGTCTGCAGCGAGCCCCGCATGCTCTAAGGCCTCCCACGCGACCTCGAGCAGGAGCCGTTGTTGCGGATCCATGCTCATTGCTTCGCGCGGCGCGATCCCGAAGAACGACGCATCGAAACCGCCGACGCTATCGAGGAAGCCGCCACTGCGCATCGACATGCGCGCCGGAGCATCGGGATCAGGATCATAAACCGCTTCAATGTCCCAGCGGTCGCCTGGCAGTTCGCGGATCGCGTCTTGCCCTGCGTCTAGTAGCTCCCAGAATTTCTGCGGGCTGTCGGCCCCGCCGGGAAACCTGCAGCCCATCCCGATGACTGCGATCGGTTCACGTCGGCCTCGTTCCAACGCTTCGAGCCGCTCCTGCTGCTTAAGAGCGAGCAACAAAAGTTGCTTGGGCGATAATTTCCTGATGCGGTCCGTCAAGCTACTCATGCTAATGCCGCACCTTCAGGGGTTCACCCGTCGCGAGCAGACGATCGACTTCGTCATCGGAAAGTTCTTCAATGAACTCGATCGAACTCAAGTGCTCATCGTCTTGGAATTCGGATGGCGTGTCCGCACTAGCCTCCGGCTCGGCCGTATCGGTCGCGTCGAAAGTTAGTACATCCGCCAGCAAATATTCCGTCAGCGCATCAAGGGTCGGATAGTCGAACAACAGCGTGACCGGCAACGAAACGCCGAGCGCGAGACCAAGTTTATTGCGCAGTTCGACGACCAACAATGAATCCAGACCCAACTCGCCCAGAGGCGTGGTCGTAGGAACCGGCGCGGTTGGGTCCATTCGCAGAGTGCGCAATGCGTAGTCGCGAACGAACGCTGCGACCAGCTGTCGACGACGGGATGCGGGCGCGACCGCGAACTCGTCACGGAACTTCGGCGTATGGACCTCAACCTGTTCAGGCGTCGCCGCCCGCGCATGCCCAATCGAAACTCCGATTTCCGCCAGAAGAGCGCCCAACCGGCGCCCCGTTGCGCCATCCGCGAATTGCCGCCACTCCACCGGCAAAACGGCGAGCTGAGCGTTTTCGCCTCGCAATAGACTCTCTAGCGCCTGGATGCCTCGCGCGGGGGATAGTGTGAGGAGGCCTTGGGTATCAAGGCGGTCCTGGACGTCCTGGCCTGCTGCGGCGCCGACGCCTGCCCAAGCGCCCCAATTGATGCTCAACCCATGCAGGCCGCGCTCACGACGCTCGCGCGCCAGGAAGTCCAGAACGGCGTTCGCCGCTGCGTGGTTCGCCTGTCCGGCCGCGCCGAGCACCGCTGCGATCGACGAAAACATGACGAAAAGATCGATCGGGTCACCCCGCGTCAGCCAGTCCAATAGCCATGCGCCACGAACTTTCGGCGCGAAAACATGCGCGAACCGATCCTCGTCCTGTTGCTGCAGCGCGGCATTGTCCAAGACGCCCGCGAGGTGCAGCACTCCGCGGAGCGGAGGCCCGGCGCCACGGATCCGCGAAAGCAGATGGCGCAGGGCGTTTTCGTCGGAGACGTCGACGGCTTCGGCGATGACGTCAGTTCCGCCTGCCTGCAAGGCCTCGACCACCGGTGCGGCCTCCGCGGTCACGCCACGTCGGCCAATCAGTATCACCCTCCCCGCCCCGCTTTCCCCCAACCAACGGGCGACGAGCAATCCGAGCCCAGACAGGCCCCCGGTCACGAGGTAGGTCCCGTGGCGAGAGATCTTCGGCGGCGTGGCCGGTCCGTGCCGCAAGACCACTTTGCCGACGTGCCGCGCCTGCGACATGAGACGAAACGCGCTCGGGGCGTCTGCGATATCGAAAACCTGCCGCGGAAGACCGCAAAGATCGCCTTGTCGCGCCGCTTCGACAAGCCGCGCCAGCATTCCGCCGAACAGCTCCGGCTCGTCCGCCGTGAGCCGCCCCCAATCGACGACGAAATAGCGCAAGTCGCGGCCTAGATTGGCTACCCATTCGGCCGACTTGATGCCCCGCTTGCCGATCTCTACGAAACGTCCGCCCTTGGTCAGGGCGCGAAAACTTGTCTCGATCAAGTCCCCTGATAGTGAATTGAGAACGATGTCGACACCGCGTCCGCCGGTATGGGTCAGGATCTCGTCCGCGAAGCCACCGGTGCGCGAGTCAAAGACGTGCTGGACCCCCATCGAACGAAGGAGCGCGCGCTTCCATTCCGATCCGGCAGTTGCAAATATTTCGGCGCCGGCGCGTTGCGCTACTTGGATCGCGGCCATGCCGACCCCTCCCGCTGCCGCATGGATTAGAACACGATCGCCTGGACGCATCCCCGCAAGGTGCGACAGACAATATTCCGCAGTGAGAAAAGCGACCGGGAAAGCGGCTCCTTCCTCCGCGCTCATCCCTTCCGGGCGACGCTGAACCAAATGGGCTTTTGCGATCGCTAGTGAGGCGAGGCAGGACGATGCGACGGCCAACACGGGATCGCCGGAGGCCACATGCGAGACCCGATCTCCGACTCTCGTAACGCGCCCGGAGCATTCGCCACCCAGAATGTCATCCGCGTCAGACAGCATCCCCAGGACTGTCAACACGTCATGGAAGTTTAGTCCGGTCGATTCCACGGCGATCTCCACGTCGTGGGGCGCTAAGGGAAGCGGCTCTATCACCTTGGGCGTGAACTGGTCGAATGTGCCTGGGGACGCGGCTATCAGCCGCCATGCTACATTTGCAGCGTTAGGTGCCGGTCGCGGGCGCCGGGCGCGTGCCAGCCTCGCTACCTCGCGGCGCCCCGACCTGAAAGCGATTTGGCGTTCGGCGCCTTTCTCACCCAGCTCAGCCAGGATCCTGTCGACCTCCATACTGTCAGCAGATGGATCAAGATCCAGAGCGGTACAGCTGACTTCCGGGTGTTCCAAAGCCAGGGTTCGCGTGACGCCCCACGCCGCCGCTTGGGCTGGCGAGGCCCCGCCTATTGCTTCGCCGGCGGCCTGAGCACCCCGAGTCACTAACCAAACTCGTGGCGGCGAGCTTTCGCCCACCAAGGCCTTCGACAGCAACATCGGACCGATGGCGCTCAACTCCCAGGAGTGCACGAGCTGCTGCTCCGTCATCCCGTCCCAGGACGTCGCGTCGAGCGCCCATCCGTAGATCACGCCATGAATAGCTCGGTTTGCGGCCCTCAGGTCGGTCAGAAGCCGATGAAAGTCCCCCGGCTTAGAGGCCTCGACATGGGCCAAGTCGATGTCGAAATCGTAGTCGCCACGCCTGACGAGAGTGCAACGATCTCCCAATGCCCGCATTTTTTCCGCAAGGTTCGACGCGATCCCGTTCTCGTCCGCAAACAGCAACCAATCGCGTGACACGCGAATTCGGGTCTCCGCTCCTGCCTGCGCCAAAAATAGCGCTTGCCGAGCCAGCGACCCGCCCGAACCCTGCTCGACAGGTAACGTCGCTACAAAATCCAATCCGCATTCAGGAAGCAGCTGCAACCATTGATTGCGCGAAAGCAGCGCGGAATGGGTGCGGAGCCCTGTATCGGTGAAGGCCCACCAACCTTCGGTTAGACCAACAGTCAGGTCAAAACTGCGTTGCGGCCTTGTAACCTCAAGCATCGCGAATATCCCGCCCGGCGCCAGTAAGTGTCGGACGCGGTCCAAAGTGCGACGGAGATCGGTCGTGGCGTGGATCACGTTCGAGGCGATAATCACGTCAAACTCGCCGGGCGCGAAGCCTTGCGCTTCAGTATCCCGCTCCAAGTCGAACACCTCAAACCGCATAAATCCACGATCACCGAAACGTTCCCGAGCTCGCGCAACAAATGCGGGGCCGACATCCGTGAACGTGTAATCCAGGCCGACCTTGGGAAGTCGCGCCAGGAGATGGGCGGTCGTGCCGCCGGTTCCGGCTCCGATCTCCAGAATTCGCAACGTGCGGTCAGTCGCGCACGCCGAAACGACCCCAGCCATCACCTCGGCTATCAGACCGTTGAACAGCCGCGCGGTCGGCGATTCGCGATAAAGCCGTTCGGCGGTATCCAGCGACCCGCCGGGAAACAATAGCTCTGCCGGGTTACGTTCGCCACGCAGCGCTCCCGCCAGCGCACCACCGACACGACCAATCAACTCCAACTCTGCCCCGGCGTCTGGCAGCAATCGCCGCAACAGCGCGAGATCGTCATCGGGTCGCGCGGCGTCAAACCGCCGTATCACACGCCAACCCGCCGGCTGTCGCGCCAGCCAGCCTGCATCTGCGAGGATGGCTAATAGCCTTGCGAACAAGCGCTGGTGACGTGGAACAATTCCCAATTGTTTTGCGAGGTTCGATGTCTCCACGACGTCATCGGGCAGCGGCGCCCACCCCAGCTGATGCGCCGCTTGTAGGATGTAGGACACACAGACTTCATCGATTTGTCGGCAGCTAGCATCGTAAAGGTCGATCCGCGACTCGGCGCGCAGATCTTCGAGCCGCCCGGCCGCCGCCTCGATCAGCGCTGGGATCGTCCATCGATTTGGCTCAGACGACACCGCGAGCGGCGCCGGCCGCCAAGCGATTTCATAAAGCGAATCCTCAAGCCAGCGTTCGTCGAGCCGTTCGAGGGCGTCCCCAGTAATTCGCCTGAACAGAATATCGTTCAATTCGGCGATGAGCGTGCCTTCAGGGTCGAAAACGCTCACATGTGCGCGCCACACTGCCCCTTCTGTCGAAGAGATTGCGACGTGACTCCAACACGAACTTGCCGGCCAACGGCGCCATGTGATGGATCCGATCCCGATCGGCAAATAAAGTGCAAACACCTGTTCGGAAGCGATCGAGGCCGCGACCACTTGAAGACATCCATCGAGCAGAGCCGGATGAAAACCATACCCTCCGTGCTCGAGAGCGAAGTCTGGCGACAGCGTGATATGACCGAGGGCTTGCGCGGGACCGCGCCATAGGGCGGCCACGGACTTGAACCCGTCGCCGAAGTTCAACCCGATTGAGTCGAGCTGGCGATAAAACTGGTCGACTGGAACGGGCGCCGAGCACGCGGCGCGAATTCTGATCAAGCGCGACTTGTGGGAACGCCTGTTCGGCTTCTCGACGAAGCTTTGCGGTGACATGCTCCGTCCAGGCGCCCGTCTCATTATCTAACGCTGCGCTGCTGATCGAAACGGATATGGATGCATCCGCGGAGTGCTCAAGGGACGTGTTGACGAGGCGGCCGGCGCCATTGTCTTCGAGCAGCATCGCCTCACCGATGGTGACATTCTCTGCGACGACGGAGCCAGTCGGAAACTCGCGGCGGGCAATCGTCCCGAGAATTTCCAAATAGGCAGTCGCCGGCAGAACGATGCGGCCCGCGACGCGATGTTGGCGGATGAACGATGGCGAATTGGCTGACAGCACCGACTGATAGTTTTTCTCGCGAGCCGGCGAACGCATCGCGTGACCCAGAAGAGGATGGATCTCAGGGCGCCGAGATATCGCCTTCGTTGCACTCTTTGGTCGCGCTCGAAACCAATATCGCTTCCGTTGAAACGGATAACCGGGAAGGTCGACGATTCTGCGCCGACCCTGATCGCTCAGGCCACGCCAATCAACTCGACGGCCCGCCAGGTAAACTGCGGAAAGACCTTCGACCATTTGCTCCCAGTCGGGCCGGTTTCGGCGCAACGATGGAATCATGGTTGGGCGCGCTGTCTCGAATGCGGCAGCCGCAAGGGGCAGTAGCGCCGGCGTCGGTCCTATTTCAATACAACAATCGGTCCGCGCCGCCTCGAGCGCTCTCACGCCGTCGCCGAAGCGAACCGACTCGCGCATGTGGCGCCGCCAATAGAGGGGCGTCACGATTTCCGAGGCGTCGGCCTGCAAGCCGGTAAGGTTCGACACCAGGCGCAACCGCGGCGGCGACAGGACGACGTTACTGACCGCCGCCTCAAATCGATCCAGCACCGGCTCGACCAGTGGCGAATGGAACGCATGCGAGACAGGGAGGGGCTTGCAGCCGATGCCTCCTTTGCCGAGCTTCTCGCAAATTTGGTCGACTACGTTGACCCTTCCCGAAATTACCGTTTGGTTTGGTCCGTTGGCGCTTGCGATCGATACCTCGCTCGCGTGGGGCCGGATTGCCTCCGCGACTGTCTCATACGGGGCGAATATCGCCGCCATAGCTCCGCCAGCCGGCAGCGACTGCATGAGCCGACCGCGCAAGGCGATCAAGGCCAAGCCGTCCTCCAGACTGAACACGCCGGCGATGCACGCCGCGACGTACTCGCCGACCGAATGTCCAAGTAAGATATTTGGCTCGACACCCCAGGAACGCCAAAGTTCCGCCAGGGCATACTCGACCGAAAATAGCGCAGGCTGTGTATACAGAGTTTCCTCGAGCAGCCCCCCTAGTCGGTCCTGCCGGAAATAAGACATCGAGCAACGGCCGATCGAGATGCGGCGCGAGCAGCGCCGCGCAATGGTCCAAAGCCTCTCTGAATACGGGCGACCCATCGTACAAACCCTTCGCCATCCGTGGGTACTGGGAGCCCTGACCGGTGAAGAGGAAGGCGATACGAGGGGGTTCGCGCCGGACGACTTCTGCTAGCCGCGCTACGCTGGATTGTTCACCGCGCGCCAGGGCGCTTAACTGGTTCCGCGCTTCATCGATCGTGCTGGCAAGGATGGCGGCCCGATGCCTGAAGTGCGACCGGCCGGAATTCGCCGTGTGGCAAAGGTCCGCCAGCGCAACGTCGGGCCTGCCAGCCAGGAACGTTGAGTATCTCTCAGCGACTTCTCCAAGAGCTGCACGATCGCGCGCGGAAATCGCGAGCAAGCAGGTACGGGGAGGAACATCGACATCGCCCGCGAGCGGCGGCGATTCTTCGAGGACGACGTGGGCGTTTGTGCCGCTGAATCCGAACGAACTGACGCCGCCAATGCGGCGCCCATCGATTGGCTCCCACGGGACCGCTTGAAGCGGAATGCGAAGCGGCACTTCGTCCCACGCGATATGAGGATTCGGCTGTTCGCAATGCAAATGAGGTGGAATCGTTCGATGCTGCAGAGCCAGAATAACCTTGATCAGGCCCGTGACGCCAGCAGCGGCCTCTAAATGACCGATGTTCGTCTTCACCGATCCGATCAGCAGTGGACGAGTTTCTGACCGACCTTCGCCGAAAACCGCGCCAAGCGCCTGAACCTCCAGGGGATCGCCAAGTTGGGTACCTGTACCATGCGCCTCGATAAATCCGACTTGTCTCGGAGCGACGCCCGCGAACGCGAGGGCCGCGCGAATGACGGCTTCCTGTGCCGGGCCATTGGGCGCTGTAAGGCTGCTGCTCGGGCCATCCTGATTCACCGCACTGCCGCTGATCACCGCCAAGATTCTGTCGCCGTCGGCTTGCGCGTCGCTCACGCGCTTCAGCACGACCACGCCGCATCCTTCGCCGCGTCCGAAACCATCCGCGGCGGCAGAGAACGTCTTGCATCGGCCGTCCGGGGACAGCATTCGCGATTGGGACAACGCCACAAACAGATCTGGCGCTAGAATGAGATTCACGCCGCCCGCGAGAGCCATTCGACACTCCCCATTTCGGAGCGCCTGGCACGCGAGATGGACCGCGACAAGCGAGGACGAGCACGCCGTGTCGATGGTGAGGCTCGGCCCGCGAAGCCCGAGGAGAAACGAGAGCCGCCCGCTGAAAACGCTATGCGCGATACCCGATGCGAAATGGGCGTCAAGCAGACCGGGATCCTCGGATTTGAGCTGCAAATATGCGTAATCGTTGCCGCATACGCCGAAGAATACGCCCGTCGCGGAACCTTCGAGGCAGTCGGGCGCCTGGCCGGCGTTTTCTAGGGCTTCCCAACAGACCTCGAGGAGCAGGCGCTGTTGCGGGTCCATTCCCTCCGCTTCGCGCGGCGCGATGCCAAAGAACGCTGGATCAAAGAGATCGACATCGGGCAGAAACCCGCCCGAACGCGTCGCTATGCGACCGACCGCCGTCGGGTCCGTATCGTAGAACGCTTCGTGATCCCAGCGGTCGGTCGGCACCGGCGTGATCGCATCGATCCCATCATCCATAAGCCGCCAGAAGCTGGCGGCGTCGTTACCGCCGCCCGGCACCCGACAACCGAGGCCGATGACGGCGATCGGCCCCCGCGCTGCCAGCGTGGCCTCGGTAAGACGGCTTTCAGCTTCCTCGAGAGCCAGGAAGGCGCGCTGCAGAGGCGTCAGGTCTTCGAATCGTGGAGTAACGAGCATTTCTTTCTTACACGAGTTTATGGGTTCTGAATCGACTTAGCAGGCGAGCCTCGATATCTGCGTCGCTCATCGCAGCGACGGCCGCAAAGCCTACGGGCGTTGAATCGCGCTCGCTTGCCGATACCGGCGGGTTTGAGATGGAAGTTGAATTGCTCGGACGCTCGGGCGGCCAAAGCCGATTGTGAAGAAAGCCAGCCAGTGTATCGATAGTCGGATGATCGAACATCAGGGTCGCAGGCAATCGTGCAGGGAGAGCCAGGTGACGGCCAAGCAGGTCACGGAGCTGCACCGCCATCAGAGAATCCAGTCCAAGATCCATGAGTTGATCGTGACGATCCGGCGGCTCGTCGACATCGCGCCTCAGCACCGCCATCACATGCTCGCGCACGAAGCCGCAAAGCAGATCATGACGTTCGGCGGGAAGCGCCTCGAAGAGGCCCGTTCGCCGTTCAGCCCATGCCGCGTCCTGCGCGGCGATTTTCGGCGCCGGCGACAAGAAGAACGGGTCGTTGCGTTGCCCCAAATCTTCGAGCCGTGATATGTTCGCCACTTCACCCGGCGCCTGGGCGATCAGGACGTGCTGCCCCAAATGAGCCGCCACCGAGTCCGCTTCGGGCCAGGCGGTCGCCTGCTCGAAGCCCGACTCCCGCAGTACGTCGATCCATTGGGTGACCGCGAGCAGCGGAGCGTCTTTCCGCAGGTCATCCGCGAAGTGCTGCCACCCTTCGATCAGACCGGTGGTCATGTCAAACCAACTGAAATGCTTTGTTGATTCGACGAGCATCAGCAAACCGCCCGGCGCGAGGAGGCCGCGCAGGCGGCGGAGCGTGGCCGGCAGATCGACGGCGGCGTGAACCGCGTTGGCGGACACGATCAAGTCGAAACTGTCAGGCGCAAATCCCTGGCTCGACGGGTCTCGCTCCAGGTCGAAACGAGAATACGATACGAACGGATACTGTCGGAAGCGTTGCCGAGCCCTGTCGATGAACACGTCCGATACGTCAGTGAACACATACTGGGTGCGATCCGCGGAAAGAGCAGGCAGCAGCGACGTCGTCGTGCCGCCCGTGCCCGCGCCAATTTCGAGCACCCGCAGCCTTGCGGCGGTGTTGGCGGTGCGACCCAGAGCTTCAACCCCCGCCGCGGCGAGGCCGTTGATGTAGCGCATCGTGCTTGATCGCTGGTATAAATCCTCTGCGAGATCGAACGAGCCTTCGGGGAATAGCGTTTCAAGAGGACTGACTTTGCCGCGCAGCACATGGCCGACAAGGTCGCCGCAATTCCGCAGATAGGTCATCAGTGGCTGATCATCGTCCAGCAACTGCTGAGCCTCGAGCCACAGCGCCGATAGCGCAGGATCGGGCAATGGCGCGTCAGCGACATAGCGATCGCCGTCCGCGCGCAACTGACCCGCGGCGACCAGAGCGTTGAGCCACCGCCGGATGAGATGCTGGTACGTCTCTCCTATTTCCGCCCGACTCATCACTTGCTCGACTGTCAGAGCATCGCCGACCCGAACGAACAGGCCCGCGTCACGCAATGTCCGCGCCGCGTGCGCGAGGCTCAGGCGCGCCAAGCACTCCCAGCGAGCGGGGTATGACCGCACATCCAGATCCAGCGGTCCTTGTTTTGCTTGCCGGCCTATTGCGGCGCTGACGTCGAACCAACGCGTCCGCGCCGTAGCGAGCGCTTTGTGACCCGCGCCGTGAGTGTCGATCCAATGGCGACGGCGATGGAATGGATAGGTTGGGAGAACCGTTCTTCGCCGCTGATAACCTTGATCGAAACCGTTCCAGTCGACCTTGGCGCCGGCCACGTAAAGACGCCGGAGACTTTCGGTCAGATCGGCCCATTCCGGTCGGTCTCGGCGCAATGAAGGCAGCCAAGCCATTTGGTCCCCTGGAACACACTCCGCTGCCATGCTTAGAAGCACCGGATGAGGCCCAATCTCGACGCAGTGGCTAATCCCCTGCGCGGCGAGCGCCTTCATCCCGTCGGCGAAGCGGACGGGGCGTCGCATGTGTTCTAGCCAATACTCGACATTTCCAACTTCAGTCGAGCTGGCCGGGGCGCCAGTCACGTTCGATATCAAAGCGGTGCGCGCCGGCTGAAAGCGTGTACCCCCCAACACCGTCCGGAAGGCGGGAACGACGGGCTCGATCAATGGCGAATGAGCGGCATAGGATATCTGGAGCAGCCTGCAGCGGACCTCGGCTCTCTGCATCCGCGCTAACATCGCCGAGATCGCGTGCGGTTCTCCGCTCACCACGAAATGTTCGGGGCCGTTGTACCCGGCGATCGTTAACACGCCGCCCGCAGAGGCTATTTCGCTCTCGACGACGTCTTGGCTCGCGAACACGGTCGCCATTACCCCATCGCGGGCCAGCAACTTCGTGAGCCGTCCCCGCTCGGCCACCAAGCGCAGCGCGTCATCGAGGCGCAATACGCCCGCGATGCAAGCCGCCGTGTACTCGCCAAGGCTGTGCCCTAGCACTGCGACTGGTTCGACACCCCATGAGCGCCAGAGCATCGCCAACGCGTATTCGACCGCGAACATGATGGGCTGGGCATACGACGTCTCATTTATCGGAGTTGCATGGCCGGTGTCGCGCAGCACATCCAACAGCCCACGTTCCATGAACGGCGCGAGGCCGGCCGCGCACTCATCTAGCGCGCTCCGAAACGTGGGAGAGGCTGCATATAATTCCAGACCCATGCCGGGATATTGTGCGCCCTGCCCGGTAAACAGAAAGGCCACCTGAGGATGTGCCGCCCCGTCCTGCCTGCCGGTCGAGACTGCGTCGCTCGGTTGCCCTTCGATAAAGGCGGCGAGACCTTGTCGCAGTTCGCCCATCGTCGCGCCGGTCACGGCCAAGCGGGCGTTGAAATGTGACCGACCAGCGTTGGCGGTATAGCAAGCGTCGGCGACGTCCATGTCGTCCGTCAGCGCCGCCTCGTATCGTCGCGCAAGCTCACCAAGCGTTGGGACTTCGCGCGCCGAAAGTGCGAGCACATGAAGCGGGCGGTCCGGGTCCGCAGTCTTTGGCGGCGAGAGATCCGGCGCCTCTTCTAGGATTGCATGGGCGTTGCAACCGCTGAAACCGAACGAACTGACCCCTGCCAGTCGACGGGCCCCCTCCAGCGGCCAGCGTATTGTCTCAACTGGGACCGTGATCGGCAAACCCGCCCAATCGATAAGTGGATTGCCGGTGTGCAAATGAAGGTGCGGCGGGATCGTGCCGCGCTGAAGCGCGAGAATGACCTTGGCTATGCTGGCGATGCCCGCGGCCGCTTCGAGGTGACCGATATTGGTCTTCACCGAGCCTACGGCCAAAGGCTGGCTGCGGTCGCGACCCGAGCTGAAGACCGAGCCGATGGCGCCGATTTCGATAGGGTCCCCTAACGGCGTCCCCGTTCCGTGCGCTTCCAAATAGCCTATTTCGTTTGGCGCCGCGCCAGCTGCCTGAAGCGCTGCCCGTATGACGGCTTGCTGCGCCGGCCCGCTGGGCGCCGTGAGGCCGCCGCTGCGTCCGTCTTGATTGACAGCGCTGCCGCGCACCAACGCAAGGATGCGGTCGCCGTCAGCCAACGCATCGGACAGTCGTCGTAGAACCACGACGCCGCAGCCTTCACCGCGCACATAGCCATCCGCTCCATTATCGAATGTCTTGCAGCGCCCATCAGGCGACATCATGCGCGCGTTCGAGAAGCAGATACTCCATTCCGGCGTCAGAACGAGATTGACGCCGCCCGCCAACGCCAGATCGCATTCGCGCAAGCGCAAGCCTTGGCAGGCGAGATGCAAGGCGACGAGAGACGAGGAGCAGGCCGTGTCGATCGC
Source organism: uncultured Alphaproteobacteria bacterium (assembly GCA_963756955.1). GTDB lineage: Bacteria > Pseudomonadota > Alphaproteobacteria > Rhizobiales > Beijerinckiaceae > Roseiarcus. Next base: position 409,121 of record CAVWPU010000031.1, on the reverse strand, counting down.
GATGCCCGGCCCGTGCCATCCAAGAAAGTACGACAACCGGCCTGCCGCTATGCTCAGGGCGCTTCCAGTGCTGGCGTAAATATTCAGGCGCTCCGGTTGCGCGAAAAGGGCCCTGCCGTAGTCGCTGTTGCTGATGCCGATGTAAACGCCGCCACGGGCGCCCGATAGGCGATCAGGCGCGTAGCCTGCATTCTCAAGCGCCTCCCAGCTGACCTCCATGAGGATCCGCTGTTGCGGATCCATACTCGCCGCCTCGCGTGGCGAGACGCCAAAGAAGTCGGCATCAAAAAGATCCACCCGGTCGAGGAACCCACCCCGGCGCGTGCATATTTTGCCACGGGCGTCAGGGTCTCTTGAATAGAGTTCGTCCACGGCCCATCGATCGCTGGGAATATCGCTGACCGCATCGCGGCCGGACCACAGAAGTTTCGCGAAGCTCTCCGGGTCATCGGCGCCGCCAGGAAATCGTAGCCCCAGGCCAACGATCGCGATCGGCTCCGATCGCGCCGCCTCGGCGGCCGCTAGGCGCGCCTTGAGCTCACGTATTTCAATCAGCGCGCGTTTGACCGGAGATAAAGGCGGCGCGCCCGTGGCGATCTCGTCCATCACGCAACCCGCCCGGAAAGCCTGTGGCCGAGCTCCTCCATCAATAACGCTTCCGCCTCTGTATCGGAAAGCGGCTCAAGGTCCTTGGCCTCAGCGTCCGCGCAACGCTCCGAGGAGATTGGGTGACCGGGGGGCGCCTCGGCTTCGATTCTGCACAGCGGCGTTAGATAATCCGCGAGCGCCTCAATAGTCGGGCAATCAAACAGCAGCGTCGCTGGCAACGACGCGCCGGTGAACAGCACCAGTACGTTTCGCAACTCAACCGCCATGAGCGAGTCCAACCCCGCGTCCCTCAGAGCGATGCGTGTGTCGATCTGTGTCGTACCATCCACGCCCAGGACGAGCCTGGCGCGATCGATCAGGTGATCCGTGAGCGCGCGGCGGCGCAACCGAGAGGGCAGCGCGCGAATACGGTCTAACACCGTGGCGTCGCGAGCCCCGGCTGCGGCGTTGCCCGCGCGCCTGTGAGCCGGCCTCACCCTGTCAAAGAACTCCCGATCAGCGCCCTCGGGAAGCTGATCGAGAAATTGCCGCCAATCAATTGGAACGACAGCGCCGTAGACGGCGCCGTCGCTCAACAAGCGCTCAAGCGCTGTGAATCCGCTTGCTGGATCTACGGCCTTGAGGCCTCGCGCTCGCCATACGTCCTGGGCGCGGCTCGCCGGATCGGCCGCCATCCCCGCACTCCATAGTCCCCACGCCACGCTGAGCGCTGGCAATCCGTCTTGGCGGCGAAATCGCGCTAGGGCGTCCAGTTCCGCATTGGCCGCTGGGTAAAGCCCTTGACCCGCTGCACCGAGGACCACGCCGGCGGCCGAGTACAGGACGAAGAAATCCAGATCCAGCGTCCGTGTCAGGTCGTGCAGCACCCACGCCCCACGGGTCTTCGCGCGCAGCACCTCGCGGCCTTCATTCCAAGTCTGGTTCAGCAGCACCCCGTCCCGGACCACGCCGGCGGCGTGCACGATACCCCGCAGAGGAGGGAAGGTGCGTCGGATCTCGGCGAGGACCGCGCTCATCATATCCTTGTCGGCGACATCGGCCGCGAAGACCCGCACCGAGACGCCGCAAGCTTCAAGCTCCCGGATGCGCCGTTCCGCGGCCTCCCCCGGCGGGCTCCGACCGCTGAGCGCCAGATGGCGCACGCCTGACCGCGCGAGCCAACCCGCGGTTTCGAGCCCGAGACCGCCGAGACCACCGGTAATCAGGTAAGAGCCTTTCGCGGAGAATGGCGGCGTAACGGTCTTGCTCGCTTGCGTATCCGCAGACACACGCACGACGATCTTTCCAACGTGCTTCGCCTGCGCCATGCGGCGCATCGCCTCTCCAACCTGTTCCAGTTCGAAGACCTCGACCGGCAGCGGGCGCAGCGATCCATCGGCAAAGGCGCCAATGATGTCGTCGAAGATCGACCGCAACAGACCTCGGTCCGCGTGAGCACATGCGCCCAGATCGTAAACATGGTAGCGGACGTCGGGCGCGAACTGGGCGACCTCCCCCTCGGTCCAAATGCCGCGCTTGCCGATCTCGAGAAAGCATCCTCCAGGCCTGAGGGCCCGAAGGCCGGCAGGCACGAACTCGCCGGTCAACGAATTCAATATGACGTCGACGCCCTCGCCGCCGGTTGCGGAAAGGATCTCGTTCGAAAACTCTACGGAGCGTGAATCCATGGCGGCGACGACGCCAAGCCCGCGCAGCATCGCCCGTTTCGCCGGAGAGCCAGCAGTCGCGAAAACCTCGGCCCCACATCTCAGCGCCAGCTGCACCGCGGCAAGACCCACGCCGCCCGCAGCTGCGTGGATCAACACCCGTTCGCCCGCGCGCAAGCCGGCCAGACGGCACAGCCCGTAGTACGCCGTCGAGAAAGCGATGGCGACGCCGGCGGCGTCTTCGGCGCGCATCCGTTGAGGCATCGGCGCCACGAACGCGGCCGGAACGGTAACTTCGGTTCCTAGACTTCCCGGCGCGAACCCGAAGACGCGCTCGCCGGCGCGAAATCCATCGACCGCATCACCAATTTCTGTGACGACACCCGCGCATTCCACGCCAAGAGGCGGCGAGTCGCCCGGGTACATGCCTAGCACCGTTAGCACGTCGCGGAAGTTGATCCCCGCCGCCAAAACGCGCAACCTAACTTCGTCTGGCGCCAGCGGACGTGGTGAGACGTGCTTGAGCACGAGATTGTCAAAGCTACCCACCTGCTCCAATTCAACGCTGCGCGGACTATCGGGCCTCGATTGGATCTGGCCTTCGATAGGCTGCCGATAATGCCGCAGGCGTGGCGTCCAACGCCGCAACCCGCGCAGGGCGACGCGCGTCTCCCGATCGTGAATCAACTCCGCCGCCAGCCGCACGCCGTCTGGCTGGCTGTCCGAGGGATCCAGGTCAATGACGCGCGCGTTAAGCTCCGGGTGTTCAATCGCAACAACTGACGCGAGGCCCCAAACGCCAGCCCCGTGGGGCGACGTTATCCTTGAGTCGTTGACTTGCTGCGCGCCACGCGTGATGAGCCTTAGACGGCATGCGCGTCCTCGTTCGCGGCGCACGACGCTTTGCGCGAGGTTCAGAACCGAGCCTACCCCAAAACGATAAGCCTCCTCCTGGCTTTTTTGATCGGCGCGCCACGAAGGTGGAATGTCGAGCGACCAACAATGCAACGCGGCCTGCAACGGATCAGAACCCTGAGATCCAACCTCGCCCAGGAGCCGGCGAAAATGTTGGGGATCGGCGGGATCGATGACCCAGCTTTGATCTGACACTTGGGCGAAGACGGAGCCCGGGTGTACAGTCCAGCATCGTCCGCCGAGCGCAACGATTGCCGCCTCAATCGAAGCGGCGACCCCGCTGCGATCTGCGAACAACAGAAAAGACCCTGCCGGCCGAGACAGCCCTGGGGAGCTCGCATCTGGAATGGCTTTTCGCCGGTCCAATTCATTTAGATCCGGCGCGCGCTCCCAGATCAGGTCGTACAAGTCGCCGACTGCTCGGTCCATTGCGGCCAGGGCGACGCGATCGGCGCGCGCGAAACGAAGGCCCTGCATCGTCGCAACCAGGTCACCCTGCTCCGTTTCGAGAATGGCGTCGGCGGTTAAGGTCGCTTGCGCGCCCACGCCCGATAAGCGAACGCGCGCCACCATAGGTCCAGACGGGGCCCTTTGAATTTGAATCCGATCGGCCCCGACTGGCAAAAGGAGCTCAGACGACAGATCGGCATTGGCGAGGAAACACAACTGCAAAACCGCGTCGAGAATAACGGGATGCACCAAATGACGCTGCTCGTCGCGGGCAAGCCCCTCCGGCAAATTGAGCTTCGCGCGCGCGGCGCTCTCTCCCACCTCCACCGCACTAAGACAGCGGAAACGGGGTCCGAAATCCACTCCAAGCGCTCGGAACCTATCATAGACGTCGTCGACAGCGATTGATTTGGCAATCGCCGTCGACGAAAGCTCGAGAATACTGCCGGATGCCGGCTCGGCAGCGGCGGTGGCGACGAGACGCCAGTCGCGTTCGTCGTCCTCATTCTCAGAAACCGCCTCATGCAAGGACAGTTCGACGTGGCCCTCGGAAAGGAGTTTCGCGGCCACCTGCCATCGCGCGCACTCCTCTCCAGGCTCAGGGACGCATAACGGCCGCATCATAGCGAATGCGGTGACAAGCGCCTGGTCGCAACCTAACGCTTTACCGGCGGCGACCGAAAACATCTCGATCACAGCAGCCGCGGGCAGCAGCAATCGCCCAAATATTCGATGATCTGCAAGCCATGGCGACCCTTGGTCCGAGCCCTGGAAAATCCGTCCCTGGAAGCCCGCCGCATCAATGCGACGGCCGAGTGTCGGATGCCCTGGGGATCCCTGCAGCGGCGGTCGGACTTCAGTCGGCCGGGTCCTGATCCAGTGGCTCCGGTGCTGCCATGGATAGGCGGGTAGCGTCGCTACAGAACCAATGCCCGAGTTGATCGCTTTCCAATTGAGGTTGTCATAGCCAACCTCGTAGAGCCTCCCGCACGTCTCCATCATCGTTCCGCGTTCGGCGCGGCCTCGCCGCAACGAAGCAAGAACAGTGGAATCACGACCTGACGCCTCAAGACAGCCCGCTATCGATTGACTCAGGACCGGATGCGGCCCCAGCTCAAGAAACAAGTCGAGCTCGCTCGTCGCCATCGCTCGAATCGCATCGGCGAATCGCACGGCGTCGCGCATGTTGCGGCCGAAATAATGCGCATCGAGTTGCTCCGCCGAGGCAATGCACCCTGTAACGGTCGAATAGACCGGTATGGTCGGCGTCCTCACGCGCACGCTAACGAGCGCGTCGATGAGTTCCTTCTGGAATGGGTCGAGTTGGGCGCTGTGGAACGCATAGCGCACAGGAAGCAAACGATGCCCAACGCCCCGTTCGCTTAGCGTCGCAAGAGCTTCGTCCAGCGCCGCCGTTTCGCCCGAAAGCACGACATCGCGCGGCGAATTGATCGCCCCGATGCTAAGTCTGTCGCCAAACGGGGCGACCAGCTCGCGTGCCTCCCACTCGCTCAGACCGGTCGAAGCCATGCGGCCCAAGCCACATCGCGCGTTCCATGATGTGGCCACGATGCCAGACGATGCGCACCGCCTCAGGAAGGTCCAGCGCACCCGCGACACAGAAAGCCGCAAGCTCGCCAACGCTATGCCCCACGACCGCATCTGGGACCACACCCCAGGACTTCCAAAGAGCGCCGAGGGCGACTTGAAGTGCGAATAATGCAGGTTGCGCGACCTCGGTCTCGTCGAGCCGTGAAGAATCCGAAGGACGTGCCAGTTCCTCGATCAGAGACCAACCGGACAGCGGCCGCAGAAGAGAGTCACACTCATCGATCGTGGCGCGGAAAACCGATTCCTCATCCAGCAACTCGCGGCCCATTCCGAACCATTGCGGTCCTTGCCCGCTGAATACGAATCCAATCCGGGGCGCCGACGCAACGAAGCTCCCTGCACCGGCGGTTAGCGGCGCGGCGTCTTCTTCTAGGTACTGGCGAAGCCTGTCGCGCAATTCGCTTTTCGACCCGCCCACTGCCAGCGAACCGTCGCTCATGATGTGTGCGCCGTTCGCGCGGCGGTATGGCATAGGTCAGCGAGCGTCGCGGGCGTAACATCGAGAAAGTCGATCCAGGAGGCGGCCAGCGCGCGCAATGCCTCGGGGCTCTTCGCCGATAATGGCAAAAGGAAACGTGAGTCGCCTCCCAGCTTGGTCTGCGGGGCCGGTAAAATCGGGGCCTCTTCGAGGATGACATGCGCGTTGGTGCCGCCGATACCGAAGGAACTAACCGCCGCACAGCGTGGCTGTTCACCCCCGGGCCATGGCGTCAACGCCTTCGGAACGGCCAGCCGGGTGCCAGACAATTTGATATGCGGGTTGAGTTCGTGGAAGTTCGGCTGAGCGGGCACTGCGGCATGGCGCAGGGCCAGCACGGCTTTGATCAGGCCGGTTGCGCCAGCTGCCGCTTCCAGGTGGCCAAGATTAGCTTTTAGAGAGCCGAGCAGGCAGGGCCCCGCGCCCTCCGAGGCACGTCCTATGGTCGCCGCGATTGCCTCCACCTCGATGGGGTCGCCGAGCGCGGTTCCCGTGCCGTGCGTCTCAACAAAGCCGATCCGTTCAGGTTCCAACTGGGCCGACGTCAACGCATCACGGATCAGCGCTTCCTGGGCTAAACCATTCGGCGCTGCGAGAAGAAGTGACCGACCGTCCTGGTTGACCGCGGAACCACGCACCACCCCCAGGATCCGGTCATGGTCCCCTATCGCGTCCGCCAGACGTTTCAAAACGACAACGGAGCATCCTTCGCCGCGACCAAAACCATCCGCCGACGCATCGAACGTTTTGCAACGACCGTCGGGCGCCATGAACCCGACCTTAGACATCGAGACCAGCAGCTCGGGCAAGATCATCACAGAGACGCCACCGGTGATGGCAATGTCGCATTCGCCCATACGCAAGCTTTGGCACGCGAGATGAACTGCAACTAGCGAGGCCGAACATGCGGAATCGATAGAGACGCTCGGACCGCGCAGGTCGAGAAACCAGGACAGGCGATTGGCCAGGACACTGTGCAATGTTCCGGTCAGGGTGCGCGGGTCGATCGCCTCGGGATCGCCGTACTGAAGGTGAGCGTAGTCGTTGTGGTAGCTCGCGACATAAACTCCGGTTTGCGTTCCGGCGAGTTGAGACTGGGTCAGTCCGGCGTCGTCCAGCGCCTCGATGGCGACTTCGAGAAACAGCCGCTGCTGCGGATCCATCCGATCCGCTTCTCGCGGCGTAACCCCAAAATAGTCGCTGTCGAAATTATCGATATGGTCGAGAAAGCTGCCTCTTTTCGTGACGGTTTTCGCGGTCGCTGATACGTCGGGGTCATACCAAGCGTCGACTTTCCAACGATCGCTTGGAACCTCGCGCCCGGTCTCGATTCCGTCGCAAAGTAGGCGCCAAAGGCTATCGGGAGTGTTCGCGCCGCCAGGCAGGCGACACCCCATGCCCACGATCGCGATCGGGTCCGATCGAAGCGTCCGCGCCGCTTGCGCGCGCATTTGCTTGGCCATCAGCGCCAGCTTGACTGCTGACATCCCTGAGACCGGCATGCGGGTATCGTTCACGAGTTGCCGACCGCGGATTGACTGAGCAGCATTCCTACCGCTTCCGCGTCGGATAATGCGGCTAATTCAACAAGCGACCGAACCAGGTCGCCGTCGGTCGGCGAAGGCTCAACGGGCCGCAGCGGCGCTGCACCCCCGGCGAGGTGATCGACAAGAATATCGATCGTCGGATAATTCCAAGCCAGCGTTGCCGACAACGGCCGGTCGAGAGCGATTTCGAGCCGATTGCGCAGTTCCATCGCCATGAGGGAGTTGAGTCCCATGTTACCGAGGGGCTTTCGTGGATCGAGGCGACCTGGCGCGATTTTCAACACGCGCGCGACCGCATCCTTCACCAATGTTTCTAGAATTTGACGTCGTTCCGGGACCGACGCACTCGCTAGTTGGCTCGGTAGCCTGGTCGGTTCAATCGCCGTCTCGAACTGATCGGCAAGAAGATCGCGAAAGAGCAATAATGAACGAGCGGTATGCGCTTGCTGGAAGCGCTTGAGATCGGCCGGAAAGACCGCGATCGTCGAATCCGTGCAGCCGCGCAGCGCGATAAAAAGCGACGAACACCGCTCGGGAGAGAGCGCCAGCACGCCCCTACGGGCGAACTCGGCAGTTCGCGCCTGACCGGAGAGTCCTTTGATAGCCCCCGTGTTCTCCCAAGGACACCACGCGATGCTCAGAGCCGGTAAGCCTCGCGCCCGACGGTCCTGCGCCAGGGCGTCAAGACCTGCATTAGCCGCCGCGTAATTCGCTCCTCCTGGGAGCGGCAGGAAGGCGCCGGTCGATGAAAACAAGGTGAACAAATCAAGCTCGGGCAGCAATCGATCCAGCAATTGCGCGCCATGCAACTTCGGCGCGACGACGGCGTCGAAGGACTGGCGGTCCAGCGCCTCAACAAGACGTGTGTCGAACGTGGCCGCCGCATGAACGACTCCACGGATGGGTGGCCATCCTTCGGCGGCGTATTGATCAAGAAATCTCCGCAGATGGGGCTCGTCGCCAACGTCGACCGCGCTCGTATGTACGGCCACCCCCATCGCCTCAAGCGCTCGAACCGCCGCCACGCGCTCGCCAGCTGCCGTGTCCGATGGTGTCGCGCTCCATAGCTCCCGCGCCGGCAACGGTGTGCGACCGAGCAAAATCAGCCGCCTCGCCCCGCTGGCGGCCATAGCGCGGGCGACGTGCATGCCGACACCGCCCAGGCCTCCGGTGACCAGATAGGCGGCGTCATCCCGCCAATTGACGTCATTGAACACCAGAGATCGGCCCGCAGGCGCCAATCGCGGCAGGTAACGCCCATCTGACCGCACGGCGACCTGAACCTGGCCCGAGGCGGCCATAATTTCGCGCACCAGAGCAACGGCGTTGGCGGCGCTGGTTCCGTCCGGATCAAGATCAACCAGTCCCCCCAAGAGGTCCGGGTGCTCCTCGGCCACCACGCGAGCGGCTCCCCACAGCGCCGCCTGGTTCACCGAAACCCGTTCCGCCTGATCACGTCTCACGGATTGTGCGCCGCGTGTGACGAACCAGAAACGGGGATGGGCCGATCCACTCGATACCTCGGCAGAGGCCAAGTACGACTGTAGCATGCGAAGCGGCAAGAAGGGGGAGTCCTGATCGTCCTCCGCCAGCACCACAATCCCATAGGATTGGCGCGCACCAGCCGCCTGCGCCCGGAACACCGCCTCCAGTTCGCGAACGGACGACACTTCCGCTACGCCGCCGGTCGCGGCAAACGCGCCGGCGACGGCAGACCCCATCGCCTCATCACTAGTCACGACGATCCATCGCGGCGTGGCCTTCGCCGCGAACCCGCCGGCCGCCGGTATCTCGGATGGCTTCCATTCCAGCCGATAAAGCCAACTCCGAACCTCTGCGTCCGGCAGCGAACGGTCAAGCGGCGCCGCGGCGCCGGCTGGGCGCATCTCTGCCGCATCGGCCCAGTGCCGCTCACGTTGCCACGGGTACAGGGGAAGCTGCACCGTTGCTCCTCCCTCCGGCATGACGCGCCGCCAGTCAATCGGCGCGCCGGCTACCCATAAGCTCCCCAGTACAGTGAGAAAAGCGGCCTGTTCCGGCTCATCCCGGCGCGCGCAGGCGATTGTGGTCGCGCTCGGCACGGTCTGCTGCACCGAAGGCAGCAGAATGGGATGCGGGCCCAGTTCCACGAATACCGTCACGCCGTCGCCAGCCAGCAAACTGACCGACCCGCCGAACAGCACGGGCTCCCGCAGATTGCGCGCCCAATAACCGGCGCCAAACGCCTCGCCCTCGGCGCGGCACCCAAGCACGGTCGAATAGATCGGCAAACGAACCGGCCCTGAACTCAATCCGTCCAGCGCCCGTGCGAGTTCTGCCGCAAGCGGCTCCATCTGCGGGCTATGCGATGCGACATCGACCTTGACCAGACGACAAAACACCTCGTCTCCCTCAAGGCTCGCCATGGCTGCGCGGATCGCGTCAGGCACACCGGAGATCACGCTGGATCGCGGACCGTTGCTAGCCGCCACCGACAGGCGATCCTCCAACCCAGCGAGCCGGCCACGAAGTTCGGCCATCGGTAGATCAACCAGCGCCATCGCGCCTTGGCCACTCACGCGCCGCATTAGCGCGCTGCGTGTGCAAACCACCTGCATGGCCTGATCGATATCTAGCGCGCCGGCAATGCAAGCGGCGGCGACTTCACCCATGCTGTGTCCGACGACCGCATCCGGTTCGATCCCCACCGACCGCAATAGCTCCGCGTAGGCGATCTCCAACGCGACAAGAATCGGCTGGATTACATCGATACGTGTCAGCAAGCAGTCTTCAGAGTCCGGAGGCGCGGCCAGTTGCGCCATGATCGACCAGTCGGTGAAGCGGCGCACCGCTTGGTCACACCGCTCCAGCGCGACGCGGAACACCGGTTCTCGCGCGATTAGTTCGCAAGCCATGCCGGTCCATTGGCCGCCCTGTCCGGGTAGTATGAATGCGATTCTTGGACTTGTATCGCCGCGCACAACGCCTTCGGCCGCGGCGACCTCGCCACTCGCATAGCGCCTTAGCGCGTCGACCATCGCGCTAGCGTCTCCAGCGACGAAAACCGCACGATGATCGAGCGCGCTCCGGCGCGTCGCAGCGTTCCAACAAACATCGTGGAGAGCGGGTGCAGTGTCATCGGAGAGCAGATCGGCGTAAAGCTGCGCCAGCGTATGAAGCGCATCCGGGCTTTTGGCGGATAGCGGCAACAACTGCGTCAATCGGCGGCCGACCGGGAGCGCAGCCGTGGTGGCGATCGCTGGCGCTTGTTCGAGCACCACGTGGCCGTTCGTCCCGGCGATGCCAAACGCGCTCACGCCAGCCAACCGCGGAAGCGAGGCGTCGGGCCACTGCTGATATGTGCGGGCAATCTCGCACGGTATGTCTTCCCAGGAAACAGCGGCGTTAAGTTTTCGACAATGAAGGCTTGGCGGGATCGCGCCATGATGCAGTGAAAGCGCCGCCTTGATCAGGCCCGCGACGCCTGCAGCGCCCTCCGTATGACCGATATTCGTCTTCACCGAACCGACATAGGCGTGGTTGCCCGGCGCCCGACCCTCGCTGAGAACCGCGCCCAGCGCCGCGAGTTCGACCGGGTCGCCCGCCCGTGTCCCGGTGCCATGTGCCTCTACATAAGCCACCAGTCCAGGAGATACGGCCGCGTCGGCGTAAGCGGCGCGCAACAGCTCCTCTTGACCTGACCGGCTTGGCGTCCCCATCGAGCCGCTCGTTCCGCCGTCGTTATTGATCGCACTGCCGCGGATGAGAGCGTATATTCTGTCGTGGGCCGCCAGTGCGCTGTGCAATGGCTTGAGGACTAAGAGTCCAGCCCCTTCGCTGCGCACGTAACCGTCACCGGAGGCGTCGCCAAACTTGCACCGCCCATCCGGCGCCATCATGCCGCTCTGAGAATAGGCGATGCTAATATGCGGCTGCAGGATGATATTGACGCCGCCGGCCAAAGCCAGACTGCTTTCGCCTTCTCGGATGCTGCGCACCGCCAAATGGATCGCCGCGAGCGACGAAGAGCACGCGGTGTCTATCGTGAGACTGGGCCCACGAAAGCCTAGCAAATACGACAGCCGGCCGGACGCCGCATATCGGCCAGTACCCGTCGTCATTTGGAAGTCCACGACCTGGGGATCGGCAAACAGGCGCGATTCAAAATCGCTTGTCCATTGACCAACGAATACGCTGGCCGACCGGGGGTCGACGCGCTTCAGGTCCTGGCCAGCATCTTCCAGCGCTTCCCAGGCGGTCTCCAGCAGGAGCCGCTGCTGCGGATCCATCCGTTCCGCCTCGCGCGGGGATATGCCGAAGAAATCCGCGTCGAATTCGTCGAATTCGGTCCAAATAGCCGCCCTGTCGGGTCGTCATCCGGCCGGGAGTGGCGGGCGCAGCGTCGAAATAATGAGCGATGTCAATTCGATCAGACGGGATCTCTCCTATGGCGTCACCCCCAGCCCTCAGCAGACGCCAAAAGCTCTTTGGGTCGGACGCCCCACCCGGAAAGCGGCAGCCGATACCGACGATGGCCACAGCATCACAGCGCTCGGGTGGCGAGGGAGTCATACAGTCACCACCATTGCTCATGGCTCTTGAGCATCGGCGCCAGGGTCGTTGTTATCTCGGCAAGGAGAACGCCGAGTTGGGAGTGCATGTAAAAATGGCCCCCGGGGAAGAGGCGAACCCGAAAGAGGCCCTCGGTTTGATCTCTCCAGGCCTCGAGGTGGCTTCGCGGCGCCACGACATCCTGCGCGCCCCCAAACGCCGAAATTGCGCACGGTAAAGCGGCGCGCCTTGTCGGCTTGAACATTTCTAGCGCGGCAATGTCTGCTCGCAGCGGCGGAACGAATAACGCGAGCATATCGGGCGAATCAAACAATTCGCCCGGGACGCCTCCATAACGGCGATCGATTTCGTTAATAAACTCGTTGTCGGGAAGGGCGCGCAGATCAGGTTCCGAGCCCGGCATGTGCGGCGGTCGACGGCCCGATACGAAGAGATGATGCGGCGCGAGGGACGCGCGCCTGAACAGGGCATGGGCAACTTCACTGGCGAGCACCGCGCCCATGCTGTGACCAAAAAATGCGAAAGGCCGTCCCAGGAATGGCAACAGGACTGGAATAAGCGCATCGACGATCGCGGGAACGGTAGGAAGGGGCGCTTCACGCCATCGACTGTTTCGCCCTGGAAGTTGGATCGCCCATAGTTCCAGCCAGGACGGCAGCCCCGCGGGCCACTGACGAAACGTGGACGCCGCACCACCCGCATGGGAAAAGCAAAAAAGGTTGATCGCAGCACGCGCTCGCGTCGCGGGTCGATGTAACCAACCATCTGCCGTCGTGGTGTACACGCGCCCCATCCAAATTTTTTGACGATAATGTCGAAGTGCCGCCGGCTTCAGGCCACGTGACAACCTCGTCACTCGGGAGGAGTAACGTCCAACATTTTTAACACGGAGTATTTGCGAACAAGCATTCGGTTGTCAATCTAATTCTGTAAGTTAGACCAGTCTCCCGCAATAGGTAAGAGTACCCAGGAACGGGCGTCTTAGTCAATTGACCAGGCCTCGCCGGCTAAATAGCTCCGCCTCTGCACAGTCGGTTCGAGAAGGGCATGTCTCGCTCGGGTTTGCCTCAAATCCGGTAAATCTTTCTCGCTGCGTGGCTGGCTCGCGATAAGGACGCCCGTCGACGTCGATCAGCAATGGATTCGTGAATCCGAGTTGCCGAATGGAAGCGGCGATTTCGGCAACCCGCTTCTTCGAATGGGTTCGCGTGTTTCGCGGTTACGGTTTGATGCTGTCCGTCGGGCGATAAAGAACGGTGAGGTTCGAGCCCGGCAATTCTGGCTAATCGATTCGCATGGCGGAATTGTAACTTAAATCGCGCAGGCGTTGAAGCATTTGCCAATCGTCCGCCCTAGGGTATCCACGCCTTTTGATTTGTTGGAACCCGCCTGGACAGTTCAACCCTCCGATGGTGCGGCGGCCCGGTATCAGGAGATACCCCCCTGCTCCCGCTTGATATCACCTGATAAAGCGTGAAGACATCCATGTTCCCGGAGAAAACAGGAAACCAGTCAATTCTTGCTCTATCGCGTTAAAATTACAAGCTGTTTTCCAGTTCGATCACCCCAAAGGTGATCAAAAGCCCCTGATTTTCCCTTTGTTTTGCAATAAATTCCCAGTTGCCGCATATCGGGCCCTTCGCAGACGCTGTTTCAGGACTGTGTCGTCAGCGAGGCATTCGCAGATTCGGCGACTTTGCCGAGAACCGGCGCAGACCGCCCCGTTCCGTCCTTTGCGAACGCGAATTTCGCGAGGAGGCGCACGTTTCCCTTTCACTTGGTGCGTGGATCTTCCGCTGGCCGCCTCAAGCGGCCTCGCTGACGCTCGACTCCGCCAGGACCGCCATGGCGGCGTCGATTCCGCCCGCTCCACATGGAATATTCGCAAGCTTCAATCCCATCTCGACACCGGAAAGCGCGCCGATCAGCGTGAGGTCATTGAAGTCGCCAAGATGGCCGATCCGGAAGACCCGGTCCTTCAAGATCCCAAGCCCATTGCCCAAACTCATATTGAACCGTCGTAGAATGAGCGCCCGCAGATTGTCAGCGCTATGCCCATCGGCGAGGCGCAACGCTGTCAACGACGAGGAATAGTCGGCGGTAGCTACGCATTGCAGTTCGACCGCGCCCTCCTGCCCCCAGACCCGCGCCGCCGCCCGCGTGGCCGCCGCGTGACGATCGTGCCGCGCAAAGACGTTAGGCAGGCCTTCCTCCTCGAGCATCACAAGCGCTTCCTGTAGGCCACGCAACAAATTGGTCGCAGGAGTGTAGGGAAAGTAAAAGTCTGCATTCGCCTCCAACATCGGCCGCCAGTCCCAGTAGCTGCGCGGCAGCTTGGCGGTTTTCGACGCTTCGATCGCTCGTGCGCTCAACGCGTTGAAGGAAAGGCCCGGCGGAAGCATAAAACCTTTCTGGCTGCCGGCGACTGTGACGTCGACGCCCCAGTCTTCGTGGCGATAATCGATCGACGCCAGCGAAGAAATCGTGTCGACGAGAAGGAGGGCGGGATGTCCGGTCGCATCCATCGCCGCGCGGACGTTCGCGATGGGACTGACGCAGCCGGTCGAGGTCTCGTTGTGGACGACGCAAACCGCGCGAATCCGATGGGCCGCGTCTGCCCGAAGCGTCGCCTCGATTGCCACGGGATCGGCGCCCCGCCGCCAGTCCGTCTCGAGGATAATCGGCTCGAGCCCCATTCGAGCGGCCATCTCGCTCCATAGGGTCGCGAACCAGCCCGTGCGCGTGATGACAACAGCATCGCCCGGCGAGAGCGTGTTGACGAGCGCGGCCTCCCAGGCCCCGGTGCCAGAGGCCGGAAATACAAGCACCGGGCCGCCGGTCTGGAAGACGCGCCTCAGCCCGGTCAACACAGAACGGCCCAGGTCGGCGAAGCCGGGCCCACGATGGTCGATGGTCGGTTCTGAAATCGCTCGCAAGACCCGGCCGGGGACGTCGGTCGGTCCGGGAATTTGCAAAAAGTGACGGCCAGGGGAACGGGAGTTCATCTATTAAAGACTCCATGACGAAACGTGGACGGCGGGACCGGCGCGAACCTCGTCGGAAGCGTTCCTGTCAGTGCGAGGACCTCAGTCGGCAGCCCTTGCCGCCAAACCTACCTTTAACTTTTCACAGCACCGCCTCAATGTGCTCATCATTCTTTTGTTGCGCCACCTTAAGACTTGCAGCGAACAAGCGTGCGACGTGGAGGGCCTCGCGCGATGCGCCTTCCCTGATTTGGTGACGACAGGAGGTTCCGTCAGCGACGATGATCGCCTCCGAATCCGCCCGGCGGATGGCGGGTAACAGGGAAAGCTCCGCCATGGCGAGGGAGACGTCGATCGTCTCGGCCTGGTAGCCGAAGGCGCCCGCCATCCCACAACAACTCGAATCGATCGTTTCGACCCTAAGCCCAGGAATCAGCCGTAGCGCTGCCTCGACTGCGCCTATGGCGCCAAACGCTTTTTGATGACAATGGCCGTGCAGGAGAACTTTCTCGTTCATCCGCCCGAGCGGCGGAGCGAAATGTCCGGCCTTCGCCTCACGCGCGATGAACTCCTCAAACAGGACGGCGTGTGCGGCGGCGCGTCGCGAGTCCTCCCCTGGAAGCAATGCAAGCGCCTCGTCACGAAACGTCAGCAGACAGCTGGGCTCCAATCCGACAATCGGAACGCCGCGCTCGAGAAAGGGGCGTAGAGCAGCGAGGGTTCGCGAGAGTTCAGCGCGCGCCTTCGCGACGTTCCCCACAGAGAGAAAGGTTCTGCCGCAGCACAGCGGCCGCTTCGACTCATCCGCTGCGCCGACGATGTGGACGCGATGGCCAGCGCTCGTGAACGTGACAACCGCGGCCTCGAGATTCTCCGGTTCGAACGCTGTGTTAAAGCTATCGGCCCAAAGAACCAACTCGCGGCCGTGCTCCGCCCCCATCGATCTCGCACGCGTGGAGAACTTATCTCGACGCCAGACCGGTAGGTCACGTCGCGCGCTGAAACCGATCGTCCTTTCCATCAAACGGCGCAAGGCCGGGCTGCGGTTGCGCAGATTGAGCAAAGCCGCAAACTCCGCGGCGAAGGGAGCGTAGCGCGGTAAGTAGGCGATCAGCCTGTCGCGCAGCGAGAAACCATGCTTTGCCGCGCGCGCCGCCAACACTTCGATTTTCATGCGCGCCATGTCCACGCCGGTCGGACATTCGCGTCTGCAGGATTTACATGAGACGCAAAGCTTCATCGTCTCGATCATCGCGTCCGAAGCGAAAGCGTCCGCGCCAAGCTGGCCAGAGAGAGCCAGTCGTAGACTGTTCGCGCGTCCGCGGGTCACATGCTTTTCGTCCCGGGTGGCGCGATAGGACGGGCACATCGCGCCGCCTGAGAGCTTTCGGCAGGCGCCATTGTTGTTACACATCTCCACGGCGCCTTGCAGTCCACCAACGGCGCCTGGGTAGTCCGCCCAGTCAAGCCGCGGCGCAAAATCGTGAACCTTATATTCGGGCGCATAGCGCAGCAGGCTCCGGTCGTCGAAGCGCGGCGAGCGGACGATCTTGCCTGGATTGAGAAGGCCCTTTGGATCAAAAAGGTCTTTGATTTCCTCGAAGGCGCTGACGATTTTCGGACCGAACATCCGCCCGTGAAATTCACTGCGCAGCAGTCCGTCGCCATGTTCGCCAGAATGCGATCCCTTATAGCTGCGAACGATCGCGAACGCCTCCTCTGCGATGGCCCGCATCGCCTTGACGTCCTTCTCGAGCTTAAGGTTGAGCACCGGACGCACGTGCAGGCAGCCCTCCGATGCATGGGCATACCAGGTGCCACGCGTACCGTGCCTTTCGAACAAGCTTGTAAGCTTGGCCGTATAATCGGCAAGATGCTCCAGGGGGACAGCGCAATCTTCGACGAAGGAGATTGGTTTTGCCTCCTCCTTCATCGACATCATGATGTTGAGGCCGGACGTTCGTAGATCGGTGATGGCAGCCTGCAGCGTCGGATCGAGCACTTCGACCACGCCGCCCCATTTTGGTCCTGCCTTGTCAAAACCGAAGCCGAGATCGCCCATTACTTCGCCCAGTTGGATTAGGCGTCGAATATTTTCTGCGTCGTGCTCGGCGAATTCGACAAGGAGAAGCGCTTCGGGCTCGCCGCGGACGACTGCGTCCAGAGTCGGCCGGAACATCGCAATTTCGCTGGCGAGAGCGATCATGGTCGAATTGACCAATTCGACCGCGATTGGCTTCAGCTTGACGATGTGCTGAGCGCTGTCCATCGCGGCATGAAACGATCCGAAATGGCACACGCCCACCGCCCGACGTCCGAGCAAAGGCCAAAGCTTAAGTTCGATTGCCGTGGAATAGGCCAGCGTGCCCTCGGAGCCGACAAGAATGTGCGCCAGGTTCACACGACCACGAGCCGGATCAAGCGCGTCAATATTATACCCGCCTACCCGCCTTTGCACCTTTGGGAACCGTTCGGCGACTTCCGGCGCCTCGCGGGCGCCGATCGCCAACAGCTTCGCAGCGAGTGGCTTTAGGCCATCACGTCGCAGATCGGTGAGGTCCGCGGCAACCTCGCCGAAATACGCGGGGGTTCCGTCTCCGAGCGTAGCATTGATCGAGACGACGTTGTCTCGCATGGTGCCGAACCGCAGAGATCGGCCTCCGCAGGAGTTATTGCCAGCCATCCCCCCGATCGTCGCGCGTGAGGCCGTCGATATGTCGACAGGAAACCAGAGCCCATAAGGTTTGAGCTGAAGATTGAGATCGTCGAGGACGATGCCAGGCTCGACCACGCAGCGCCGGCCGGCGACGTCGAGAGAAAGAATGCGGCGAAGATGCTTTGAGGTGTCGATCACCAGTCCCCGATTGATGGTTTGGCCGCATTGCGACGTGCCGCCGCCGCGGGCCGTGACGGACGCGCCTTCCTCGCGAGCTAGCTCAATGGCCCGAAGCGCCGCCTCAACGGTTTTTGGGATAACCACGGCCAGCGGAATCATCTGGTAGTGAGATGCGTCGGTCGCGTACCGGCCGCGGCTGAATGCGTCGAAGAGTACGTCCCCCTCGACCTCGCTTCTCAGCCGTCGTTCGAAGTTCGAGTCCGCGATTTCGAGCATTTTAATTCCTCATCGCGGCCATGAGCCGGCGATGTTCCAAGTTCGAGAGCCCCCTCAAGAGCCTTTGCGCCGCCGCTGGCGATACTGATCGGCGACCACCGCAGCCACGATGACGCCGCCCTTGATGATCTCCTGGTAATGCGCATCGACGTTGAGGAACGTGAAGCCCGACGTCAGAATCCCGAGGATGACCGCGCCGATCACCGTTCCCGTCATGCGGCCGACGCCGCCGGAGAGCGAGGTTCCCCCGATAACCGCCGCCGCGATCGCGTCGAGTTCGAAGCCGACCCCGACACCCGCCTGTCCGCTGATCGCGCGGGCCGTATGCACGATGCCCGAGAGACCGGAGAGGAGGCCCGCGATCGATATAGACAAGGACGATATGGCGCTCAACATTGATGCCCGAAACGCGGGCGGCGAGTGGATTGGCGCCGATCGCGTAAGTGAACTTGCCGTATCGCGTGTAGCGCAGCGCAATGTGAAAGATGAAGGCGACGCCGAGGAAGATGATCACCGGCCACCAGCCAGCGCCGATGGCGGCGAAGCTCTCGGAGAGATTGCCGATCGGCTGGCCGTTCGTGTACCAGTCGGCGACGCCGCGCGCCGACACCATCATGCCGAGCGTGGCGATGAATGCCGGGATTTTCGTGTAAGCGATCAACGAGCCGTTGATGAGACCGGCGATCAGCCCACAGACCAGGCCCGCGGCCACTGGAAAGATCGGGTTGAGGCCGGTAAGGCTTGGGTAGATTGCGTGCGTGTAACCAGCGACCTGCGCAAGACTTGCTGCGATCATCGCCGTCATGCCGACCACAGATCCCGATGACAGATCGATGCCGCCCATAATGATGACCTGCGTGACGCCGACGGCAATGATGCCGATCTCCGCTTCCTGCAGGATCATGATCCTGAGCCTCAGCGGATTGGCTATGAAGCTTTGCCCGACGGACATCCAGCCCAAAACCTCGAACAGCAGCATCATTCCGATCATGACGCGCGAGGATGCTGAGCTCGGGCGGAAGACGACGGCGTCCCGCTTTTCTCACCTCGGAGGTTGGAGCGGCGGTCGAGATGTCGGTGGCCACGGTGCTTTTCCTCCTCTTCCTTCGGCGCTACTGCGACGCGAGCTCCATGATCCGGACCTGCGTTGCGTCCTTGCGATCAACGATGCCCGTCATACGACCTTCGTGCATGACGAGGATCCGGTCGCTCATTCCCAGAACCTCCGGCAGCTCCGACGAAATCATGAACACCGCCACGCCCTGAACGGCGAGTTCAGTGATGAGTTTGTGGATCTCGGCCTTGGCGCCGACGTCGATGCCGCGCGTCGGCTCATCAAGGATGAGGATTTTCGGCTTGGTCATCAACCAGCGGGCGATCAGGACCTTCTGCTGATTGCCGCCCGAGAGATTGATGATCGGCTCTTCGAGATCGGGCGTTCGCACGCGCAGGCGATCCTTCTGCTGCTGGCATAGCGCCTCGATCTTGCGCTCGTTGACGAAACCCGCGGTCGAAAACCCTGACGCAACAGCGCGATCTGCATGTTCGACGTGATATCGAGAAGGAGGAAACACCCGCTCGCCTTCCGATCCTCGGTCAGGAAAGCCATGCCGGCGTCCATGGCGACGCCAGGTTCGTTGATCGCGATCTGTTTGCCGTCGATCAGGATCACGCCGGAGGTTGCTGGCGTCACGCCGAAGAGTGTCTCGGCGACGTTGCTGCGCCCCGAACCCACAAGGCCGGCGACACCGAGAATTTCTCCCTTGCGCAGATCAAACGAAACGCCGTGGAACTTGCCATCGAGGCAGAAGTCTCGCACCGACAGGGCGACCTCGCCGATCGGCGCAACCTGTTTAGGGAACATCTGCGTGATCTCGCGGCCGACCATGAGCTTGATTATCTCATCGCGCGAAACATCCGAGGCCTTATGCTCGCCGATGAACCGCCCGTCGCGGAACACCGACACATCGTCGGCGATCTCGAACAGTTCGTTCATTTTGTGGGTGATGTAGATGATCCCCGTACCCTGAGCCTGGAGGGCGCGGATGATCCGGAACAGGTGCTCGACCTCGCGATCCGTGAGCGCCGAGGTTGGCTCATCCATGATCAGGATGTCGGAATCATAGGAGACGGCCTTGGCGATCTCGACCATCTGACGGTTGGCGACCGAGAGGTCGCGCACTTCCGTTTCAGGATCGAGGGGAATGTCGAGCCGTTGGAACAATTCCTTTGTGCGCCGTCGCATTTCCTCATGACGCACGAAGCCGAGCGCGTTGAGCGGCTCACGGCGTATCCAGATGTTCTCGGCGACCGTCATGTAATCCATCAAGTTCAGCTCCTGATGGATCATGGCGATGCCGTACTTGAGCGCGTCGAGCGGCGACGTCAGCTTGATCTCCTGCCCCTTCAGTTTGAAAGAGCCGGAATTGGGCGTGTAGATGCCGGCGATGATCTTCATCAGCGTTGACTTGCCGGCGCCGTTCTCGCCCATGAGCGCGTGGACGTGACCGCTCTTCAGACGGAACGAAACGTCATCGAGCGCGAGCACGCCCGGGAAGGCCTTACGGACGTTCGAGACCTCGAGCAGGTATTCGGCGCCCGGAATCGCGCCGCTCTGCCTGACGATTTCGGCCGTCGAAGGACTAATGGTCGCCATGGCGCTTCGTCCTGTTGCGATTTCGACGGCCCGGAGGCGCTGGGAGGTCGGGCGTCTCCGGGCGCCCTCGTCTCGCCGAAAGGACCAGCGAGCCGAAGATGCATTCACGAAGCTCAGTTCTTCTTCATGAACTGATCAATGTTAGCCGGCGTCACCAACTGGAAGGGAATATAGACCTTCTTTTCGACCGGCTTGCCTGCGGCAAGGGCGAGCGCTGCGTCGATTGCGCCTTTGCCCTGGCCCGCGGCGTCCTGGAACACCGTGACTTTGAGGTCGCCGGCCTTCATGGAAGCAAGCGCGTCCTGTGTCGCGTCGACGCCGCCGACGATCGCTTTCTTGGTGTCCACGCCGGCCGACTTCATGGCCTGAAGAGCGCCGATCGCCATCTCGTCGTTGTTCGAGACGACGGCGTCGAACTGCATCCCCTTCGACAGCCAGTTGGTCATCAGGTTCTGGCCCTTGGTGCGGTCCCATTCTCCGGTCTGCTCGGCGATAATCTTGATGCCGGTGCAGTCCGGGGTCGCGATGACCTCATGGATGTCCTTGGTCCGCTGCACCGCGGCCTGATTGGAAAGCTGTCCTTCGATGACGAGGATATTGCCCTTGCCGCCGAGAAGTTTGCAGATTTCCTTGGTTTCAAGCGTGCCGGACTCGACCTCGTTCGATGCGACGAACGCGGCCTTCGCCCCGAGCTTATCAACATCGGTCGGCTCGCGATTGACGTAGACGAGCG
The DNA here is from genome assembly GCA_963756955.1 of uncultured Alphaproteobacteria bacterium. GTDB lineage: Bacteria > Pseudomonadota > Alphaproteobacteria > Rhizobiales > Beijerinckiaceae > Roseiarcus. The sequence continues at coordinate 387,829 of CAVWPU010000031.1, read as the reverse complement.
GCACATTGGCGTCGGCGGCGGCCTTGGTGATCGCGCCGGTGGCCGAGGTGTCGACCGGATTGACGATGATCGCGTCCACGCCGTTGGCGATGAAGTTCTGGACCTGGCTCAGTTGCTTGGAGACGTCGTCCTTGGCGTCCTCGACCTGAATTGTGACGCCAGGAACCGTCTTGGCGTAGTCAACCATTCCGTTGCGCAGAACGGTCAGGAAGTTGTCGTCGAATTTGTCCATCGATACGCCGATCTTGGCGGCGAAGACTGGACCCGACAGCATGGTCGCGGCGGCAAGCGCAAGAAGCGTGCGTTTCATGTCCTGTTTCCTCCCTCAAAGGCGCATTAAGCGCTCGACCGTTGCGCGCCCCGATCGGAAAGACCGATCAGCTCAGGCCGCAGGTTCAGTTTACGCGAGAAACTCTTTCCCCGCACGCGGCTTTTTGACGCCGCGTGGCGTGCCCCTAAGAAGAATGAACCTTCGTTTCGCGCCAGCGCTGCCAGCGGCGGCGCAGCTCGCCGTGGCGGAGGCCAATGATTTCGTCCAGCGTCTCCACCTCAATCATGCGATCGGTGAAAAAATGCCGGAAGCCCCGGCGCAGCTCGCACCAGGCGACCAGCATGCGCGTTGTCTCGGCATAGCCGAGGATGACCGGCGACACTGTCCGCTCGGTCTCTTCGCTAGCGTCCGACCTTTAGAGCAGCCGCAGTTTCCGTCCCTCTCGGATCGCCGCTCTGAGGCGTGAAGGATCGGCGCTGTCTTCCGGCTGCGTAACTTTCGGGTTCACGCCGACGCCCGGCGCGACGATGAACGGTCGCAGATGTTCGGGCACGATCGCCGCGATCTTCGCGATCACATCGCGCGCGGCATTGGCGAACGCGTTGTCGCAGCGGGCCGCCACCCATTGCGCGCCCAGCATCACCGCCTCGATCTCATCGGGCGTCAGCATGACGGGGGCATGTCATAGTCTGAAGCGAGCAGATAGCCCAAGCCCGCCTCGCCATCGATCGGAACGCGCTGGCCGATAAGGTCGGCGACGTCGCGATAGACCGTGCGCGTCGAGACTTCGAGTTCCGCCGCCAACGTAGCCGCAGTGACCGCCCGGGGTGGATCGGCGGAGAATCTGGATGATCTGAAACAATCGATCCGCGCGGCGCCGACTGTCCTGCTGACAGGATGCTGTCAAGCCTGCGCGACAAGTCCATTCGACGCCGCCGTTTGCCCGCGGCCGATACGAAAGGACCAAGCATAGTGAAAACTCGCATCCACACGCCTCGTCGCTGCCGACATCAAGACGATGGTCGGCTTCTACGAACTGGTGACGGGCCAGCCCGCCGAATGGTTCGCACCAGTGTTCGCCGAGATCGTCACGCCTTCCGCCACGCTCGCCATCGGCAGCGCCGAAACAGTGGCCCTGTTCAACAGGAAGGCAGCGCGGAACCCGCCGCCAACCGCACCGCAATCCTCGAATTCATGGTCGACGATGTCGACGCGGAGTTCGCGCACCTCAAAGACAAGGTCGAGGTGGTTCATGAGCCGAAGATGATGCCATGGGGCGATCGCACAGCACAGTTCCGCGACCCCGAGGGCACACCCGTTTCTCTGTTCATCCCGGTTGCTGACGCCGCGAAATCGCGGTTTGCGTCGCGGTGGCTTCCCACACCGAAAGCAGCGTACGATAGCCGCTAAAGCGCGCGTTCCCACCGATCTCGATAGGCTTCGAGACCGGGAAGATCCCAGGCGACAGCTGGCTCGAGCCGCGGAGATCGATGAGCCTCGTCCCAATGGGCGAGCATCGCCGCGCCCGCTGCAGCGCCTGCGCTCATCGGCGCGACCAGCACCCGCCGGCCGGGCATAAGCCGGGCGAGCACGGCGGCGAAAGCCGGCGAACGCGCGAAACCGCCTTCGACGATGAGATCGCCCGGCGCTTCGAGGCGCCGAAGCATATGGGCGGTCATCAGCGCCGAGTAGAGCGTCGCGAGCGCGGCGCGCGCTTTCGGCGTCGTGGGCGTTTCGCCCTCGATGACGCCTTTGCGCGAGGCGAACGGGCCGCCCTGATCGGAGAATGCGGGCAAGGCGAGCGCGCCGGAGGCGATGCACGCTGGCGATGTCGGCTTCGTCCGCGTCGGCCGGCGCGTCGCCCGCAAGGACCGCGTATTCGCGGCCGCCCATGAAGCGCGCGGTCGGCACCGGCTCTCCGCGCACGTCGACATTGGCCAGCATGTCGGCCTTCGGATCGAGCCGGGCCGTTCCGCCGACGGCCATGATGATGACCCAGGTGCCGGTCGAGATCACGGTGAAGGGATCGCGCCTCGATATGAGATGGGGCACGAGCGAGGCGTTCGAATCATGCGCGCCGCAGATGACGCGCACGTCGGGGGCAAGGCCGGTCGCCGCGGCAACCTCAGGCTTGAGCGTTCCGAGCGTGTCCCAGGCTTTGCGCATCGGCGGGAACAGGCGCCGCCAGCCGAGCTTGTCGACCATGCTCGAGAGCCGGCCCTCGTACGGGCGCCAGAGATCGGTGTGCGCGCCGAGCGAGGTCGCCTCCGACGCCGCGACGCCGCTCAGGCGCCATGACCAATATTGCGGATAGGCCAGGAACGCGTCGCGCGGCCGCGAACTCAGCCGGATATCGGCGCTGAAGATAGAAAATCTGCCTCCCGAGATTGAGCCCGCGCGTGAGGTTCGGCGACTTCGTCTCCTCGAACGGCGGCCGAACCTTCTCATATTCCGCCGCGACGTCGTCGCAGCCCGCAAACTCGTAGTCCATCGCCGGCAAGCGCCTCGGCTTCGTCCGCAACAAGGACGCCCGCCGCGCCGTGCGCGGCGATCGAGATCGCTTCGATGGAAAAGCGCGCGCCGAGCTCCTTGAGCGCGCCGATGAGGAAAGACCAGGCGCCCTCCGTGTCGAGCCGGAGATAGGGCCATTGGCCGTCAGGGGCGAGCGGCGCGTTGGGCGCGGAGCGCTCGGCCACGACCTTGCCCGCGGCGTCGAACACGACGACCTTCATGTTCGTCTTGCCGACGTCGAAGACCGCGACGCAGCCGTTCATGCGCCAAGTCCCTTGCGAACGCCTCGAACGAGCCCGCGCTCGACGCCTATCGGACAGCGGCGATCGAGGAGTGGAACGACGTCAATGCTTCCCCCGGGCTAGCCCGGGGGCGATGACGAGCAATCGCCCTTCTCAGAAGTCGAACTTGGTCACGTTGTCCTTGGTGAAGATGAAGGGCGCGCCGAGCAGGATTTCGCTGCCGTTGACGACATTGAGCTTGCCGAGCTTGCCCGCGTCGACCGAGGTCGCGCCCGGCTTCAGCTTGCCGTCGGCGACCGCGCGCATGACGTAAGTCGCGGCGTAGCCGAGGTCGACCGGGTTCCACAGCACCACCGACTTGACGCAGTCGGCGTTGACATAGGGCTTCATCGCGTTCGGCGTCGCGAGGCCGACGACGGCGATCTTGCCGCACTGGCCGGCCTTGGTGACCGCTTCGGCGGAAGCCGGCGTCGCGACCGAGGTCATGCCGAACAGGCCCTTCAGCTTGTCGCCGTATTTGTTGATGAGGGTCGTCGCCTGATTGAAGGACAGGTTGTTGTCCTCCTGCGCCTCGACCGTCTCGAGCCACGTCATCTTCGGATGGCACTTCTCGGCATAGGCCTGCATCTCGGCGATCCAGCGCGCCTGATTCGGCGTGGTGAAGGTCGAGGTGACGATGGCGAAGCTGCCGTCCTCGCCGATCTCCTTCGCCATCGAGTCCACCATCGACTTGCCGATGCCGTTGAACTCAGCCTGGTTGACGAACCATTCGCGCGCGTCGGGCGTGCGAGTTGGCGTCGTAGCCGACGACGTGGATGCCCTTCGACAAAGCCTTCTTCAAGACCGGCGCGATCGCCACCGGATCGTTGGCGGCGAACAGCACGCCATCGACGCCGCGGGTGATGTAATTGTCGATGAACTTGATCTGCTCGTCGATCTTGGCTTCGGTCGGCCCGTCGGTCGTCACCTTGACGTTGCCGAGCTCCTTGGCCGCGTCCTGCATGCCTTTGGAGGTCGCGTTGAAATAGCCGATGCCGATCAGCTTCGGCACGTCGACGATGGTGATTTCCTTGCCCGACTTGTCGGGCGCGTTGGTCGGCTGGCCGCCGTCATAAGGCTTGGCCGCCGCCGGCGCCGCCGCTCCGCCCGCGTCGCAGGCGAGCGGGCTTGTCGGCAGATCGTCGGCGCCGTCCCATTTGCCCGCGGCGTTTGCGCCGCCGGCGGCGAACGACAAGGCGAACATCGCCGCCGCCGTGGTGGTCAGTAAACTCGCTTTCATATCCGACTCCTCCCTAGATGCCGCTTGCAGCGGCGTTGGCCCTCCGAATGCGCGCGCTCAGTCGCGGCGACGCTGGAGGGAACTCGCGATCAAAACCGAGAGAATGAGCGCGATCGCCAATGACGACGATTGTCGCGTCGCCCTTGACGCCCGTCAACGCCAGACCGTTCTTGAGGAGCTGGATCATCACGAGCCCGATCACGGTGCCCCAGATGGTGCCGGAGCCGCCGAAGATGCTGGTTCCGCCCAGCACGACCGCGGCGATCACGTCGAGTTCGTAGCCGCTTCCCATATCCATCCGCGTGGTCGTCACCCGCGAGACCAGGACCCAGGCGGCGAGCCCCGAGGCGAGGCCGGAAAGCGTGTAGACGATGAGCTTGACCCGATCGACCGACAAGCGCGGAAAAGCGCGCCGCCGTCTCGTTCGCGCCGATCGCGTAGAGCGCGCGGCCAAAAGTCGTGCGATCGAGCACGATTCCCGCGATGACGATGAGAACGAGCAGCAGGAGCAGCTGCGTCGGCACGCCGAACACGTCGCCCTGGCCGAGGAAATAGAACCATTCCGGATAGCCGCGCACCGAATGCGCCTGGCTTATGCCCTCGGCGAGACCGCGATAGAGCGCGAGCGTCGCGATCGTCATGATGAGCGGGGGCACCTTCACCCGCGTGATGACAAGGCCGTTGACGAAGCCGGCGAGCGCGCCGACGAAGAGCGAGAAGACGATCGCCAGCGGCAGCGGAAAATCGAAAGGTCTTCCACGAATAGCCGAGCATGATCGCGCACAGGCCCACGATCGCGCCGACCGAAAGATCGATGCCGCCGGTGATGATGACGAAAGTCATCGGCAGCGCGATCAGGCCGATCTCGGTCATGAGCCGGCCCTGGTTGAGAAGGTTGTCCAGGGTGAGAAAGCGGTCGTTCATGAGGCCGAGGCCGAAGAGCGCGATCAGGAGGATGATCGCGAGCAGCGTCTCGTGACGCTTGAGCCAGCGCGGCACGCGAAACGTCTTCGTTTCGATCGCCGAGGCTCATCGCTTCCACCCCTGAGCGGCGCGGCGCTGGCGGCGCAGGATGTCGGCGATGACGGTTGCGAGAATGAGCCCGCCGCGCAACGCGTCCGTCCAATAGGGCGAGACGTTGATGAACACGAGCGCGCTCGTGATCTCGGCGATGAGGATTGCGGCCAAGGTCGAGCCGACGACCGTGCCGACGCCGCCAAGGATGCTGACGCCGCCGACCACCGCGGCAGTGATGATGGTGAGCTCGAGACCCTGAGGGGTGGTCGACTGGATCACGCGGAGCTGCGTTGCATAGACGAGCGAAGCAAGGCCGGCGAAAAGCCATGCAGCGCGAACACCATGAGCACAGTGCGCTGCGGGTTGACGCCGCAGAGGCGGGCGGCTTCCGGATTGCCGCCCGTCGCATAGATCGCCCGCCCCGCGGGCGAATTGCGCATCCAGAGCGCCGCCAGAACCGTCGCGAGCGACCATGATGACGACGGGCATCGGCGCGCCGAACAGCGAGAGGTCGGCGAGATGAAAATTTTGCGGCAGGTCGGTGATCCATTTCCCGCCGGTCACGCTGATGAGGCCGCCTTTGAGGATCGAAAGCATGCCGAGCGTGACGACGATCGCGGGGATCCGCAGATAGGCGATGATCGCGCCCTGCGCCGCCATCACGGCGACGCCGATGACGAGCGGCGCGAACCAGGTCACGATGATCGGCGCGCCCGCCACGGCCAGCGAGCCGCTGATCGTCGCCAAGACGCCCGATGAGAGCGCCAACGGAAATATCGATGTTGCCGGAGATGATGACCATCGACATGCCGACGGCCGCGATCGCGATATAGGCGTTGCCGAGCAGGATGTCGGAGAGATTGCGCGTGGCGAGGAAGCGCGGATTGATGAAGCCGACGACGACGGCAAGCGCAACGATCGCGACCGCGAGCAGAAGCTCCTGGCCGGCAAGGCGGCGAAACAGGCCGGTGCGGGAGTTTGCCGAGCTTGCGATCGCGGCCGCGGTCACGCCGCCTGCTCCGCGCTCGACGTCCCGCCCATCATCGCCGCGCCTACGGCCTCGGACGTCGCGTCCGCGCGATCGAACTCGGCGACGAGCCGGCCCTCGCGCATCACGAGCACGCGGTCGCTCATGCCCAACACCTCGGGCAATTCGCTCGAGATCATGAGAATGGCGACGCCTTCGCCGGCAAGCTGGCTCATCAGGCGATGGATTTCGGCCTTGGCGCCGACGTCGATGCCGCGCGTCGGCTCATCGAGGATCAGGAGCTTCGGATTGTTGGCGAGCCACTTGCCGAGCACGATCTTCTGCTGATTGCCGCCGGACAGCCGGCCTGCGATCTCGTCGACCGAACTCGTCTTGACGCTGAAACGCGCAACGCCCTCGCGCGCCATCCGCCGCTCCGCCGCGCGGTCGATGAACCCGGCGCGAGACAGAGACCCAAGCGCCGCGAGCGAAAAATTGTGCAGGACGCTCATTGGCCTCGACCAGGCCCTGCGTGGCGCGATCTTCCGGCACGTAGGCGATGCCCTTGGTCGCGCGCGGTCTCGGGCGAGTCGATCGCGCACGCTTTTGCCGTTGAGCCGAATTTCGCCGAACTCGCTCGGCGTCATGCCGAACAGCGTCTGCGCGAGTTCGCTGCGGCCCGAACCCACGAGTCCCGCAAGGCCGACGATCTCGCCCGCGCGCACGGTGAGGCTGACGCCCTTGGTCAGCGGCCGGCGCACGAGATCGCGCGCTTCGAGGACCGGCGCGCCGATCGGCGCGACCGTCTTCGGAAAGAGGCTCTCGAGCCGCCGCCCGACCATCATCTGCACGAGTTCGCCGACGTTGGTGTCGGCGACATCGCGCGAGCCGACATAGGCGCCGTCGCGCAGCACCGTAACGCGGTCGGCGATCGCAAAAATCTCGTCGAGGCGGTGGCTGATATAGACGATGCCGACGCCGCGCTGCTTGAGACGGCGCACGACGTCGAACAAGCGCGTCACGTCGCTTTCCGTCAGCGCCGCCGTCGGCTCATCCATGATGAGGATGCGGGCGTCATGCGACAAAGCGCGCAAAATCTCGACGCGCTGACGGTTGCCGACGGTCAGCGACGCCGACGATTTGATCGGGAGAGAGATCGTCGATTTCGAGCGAGTCGAGCAGCCGCGCGGCCTCGGCGCGCATCGCTCGCCAGTCGATGCGGCCCGCCCCGGCGAGCGGGGCGTGGCCGAGAAAGATGTTTTCCGCGACGCTAAGCTCGGGAAACAGCAGGAGCTCTTGATAGATCGTCGCGACGCCCGCGCGTCGCGCGTCGTCGGGCGAGGAGAAATCGACCTGCGTCCCGTTCACGAGAATCGAGCCGAGGTCCGGTTGGTAGACCCCGGACACGATCTTGATCAGTGTCGATTTGCCTGCGCCGTTCTCTCCGAGCAGCGCATGGACTTCGCCCGGGCGCACGTCGAACGAGACGCCCGAGAGCGCACGCACGCCGGGAAATGACTTCTCGATATTGCGGACCTCGAGCAGCGGAGTCGCGGCTTGGCCGCGCGGAGCGCCAGCCTCGTGCTCTGTGCTCACGCCGCCTCCGTCGCGGCGGACGCGCCCGTCGCAGGCATGAGATCTGGAATTGAAAGGAATCGCTGCTCGGCGAGCCGATTGCGGAGGATTTCGACGCGCTCACTTTCGCGCATAGCCCTTGTCGTTCCCCCGGTATCGGTTGTTGCTGCTTTCCGTGCCACGCGCCTCTTGGACTGTCAATCGAGCGCGATCAAACTCGCTCGCGGAAAGCCGCGCAATCGCGCAGAAACGTTGACGCTCTTCGAGCATTTGCCTATGGACGGTTGAATTTGCAACGCATTGAGAGGAACGGCCGATGGGCGGCGATCAGGTTCGTTTTGACGCTCCATTGCCCAATCTCTGGGACGACGAGCACGCGGCTTCCCTCGATGACCCGGGCCTTCTTCTCTACCGGTCGAACCTGCTCGGCAGCGACCTGCGCATCACCAATTTCGGCGGCGGCAACACGTCCGCCAAGCTGCCCGCGACTGATCCGCTGACCGGCGCTCCAGCTGATGTCCTTTGGGTCAAGGGCTCGGGCGGCGACATCGGCTCGATGAAGCTCGACGGCTTCTCGACGCTCTATATGGACAAGCTCTTGAGCCTCAAATCGATCTATCGCGGCCTCGAGCACGAGGACGAGATGGTCGCGCTCTACAATCATTGCACCTTCAACCTCAATCCGCGCGCGACCTCGATCGACACGACGCTGCACGGCTTCGTTCCGCATCGCCATGTCGACCATGTTCACGCGGACGCCGTCATTGCGATCGCGGCGAGCGAAAACGCCGAAGCGCTGACGAAAGAGATCTATGGCGGGGAGCTCGGCTTTTTGCCGTGGCAGCGGCCGGGCTTCGACCTTGGGCTCAAGCTCGGCGCGATGGCCGAGGCCAATCCGAACCTGAAGGGCGTAGTGCTCGGCGGCCACGGGCTGTTCACCTGGGGCCCGACCTCGAAGGAATGCTATCGGATCACGCTGGAGATGATCAACAAGGCCGCCCGATGGCTCGGCGCAGAAGGCGCGAGGAGCGGCCTTCGGCGGGTCCCGCGTCGAGGCGCTGTCCAGGGCGGACCGGCGCAATGTCGCGGCGAAGCTCCTGCCCGCCATTCGCAAGCATATTTCCGCAAGCGAGCGCAAGATCGGCCACTTCACCGACGCGCCCGCGGTGTTGGAGTTCGTCAATTCGCACGATCTCAAGTCGCTGGCGGCGCTTGGGACGTCCTGCCCGGATCATTTCCTGCGCACGAAGATCCGCCCGCTCGTGCTGCCCTACGACCCAGCATCCCGCAATCTCGACGCGGTGATCGCATCGCTCGACGAAACGCTCGCCGACTACCGGGCCGACTACGCCGCCTATTATCGAGCGCTGCAAACATGCCGATTCGCCGGCGATGCGCGACCCCAACGCGGTCATCTATCTCGTCCCTGGCGTCGGCATGCTGTCCTTCGCCAAGGACAAATCAACGGCTCGCATCGCCGCGGAATTCTACGTCAACGCGATCAACGTGATGCGCGGATCGTCCAGCGTCGGCCGCTATGTCGGGCTTTCGGAGCAGGAAGCGTTCAACATCGAATATTGGCTGCTTGAGGAGGCCAAGCTTCAGCGCATGCCCAAGCCGAAATCGCTCGCCGGCCGCGTCGCGCTGGTAACGGGCGGCGCGGGCGGCATCGGGCAGGCGATCGCGGCGCGGCTGATGGGCGAAGGCGCCTGCGTCGTGCTCGCGGACATCGACGCCCAGAGCCTGGACGCGGCCGTCGCCGACTTCGGCAAGAGGTTCGGCAAGGATGTAGTCAGCGGCGTTCACGTCGACGTGACGAACGAGAGCAAGGTCGACGCCGCGTTTCACGAGACGGTCCTCGTCTTTGGCGGCCTGGACATCGTCGTCGCCAACGCGGGCATTGCCTCCGCGGCCGCGTTCGAAGACACTTCGCTCGAGCTTTGGGACCGCAACATGGCGATCCTCGCAACCGGGTATTTCCTGTCCGCGCGCGGGGGCTATCGGATCATGAAGGATCAGGGGCTCGGCGGCAGCATCGTCTTCATCGCGTCGAAGAACGCGCTCGCCGCCTCGCCCGGCGCGTCCGCCTATTGCACGGCCAAGGCGGCCGAAGTGCATCTCGCGCGCTGCATTGCGCTCGAAGGCGCGCCGCTTGGCATTCGCGCCAATACAGTCAATCCTGACGCGGTGCTGCGCGGCTCGAAGATTTGGCAGGGCGAATGGCGGGCGCAACGGGCGGCGTCAAACAAAGTCAACGAAAACGACCTCGAAGAGGTCTACCGCCAGCGCTCGCTGTTGAAACGATCCGTCTATCCCGAGGATATCGCCGAAGCGGTCTATTATTTCGCCTCCGATCTCTCCGCCAAGAGCACCGGCAACATTCTCAATGTCGACGCCGGCAATGCGGTCAGCTTCGCGCGCTGAGGCCAGCCGAGCGAAGCCGCGTGCTTCAAGTCCGCGCGCCCGCACAGGGAACGCGGACTTTTAGCGAACGCCGGCTATTCCGCCGGAGTGGCTGACGGAAGCACGTGGGCGGGGATCGTGACTGGAGCCGCTTGCCGGCGGAAACGTCGCCAAGCCATGTGGATGTCGCGGAACAACCTCACCCAGGCATTCGGCTCTTCGAAGTGCGAGGCGAACTCCCGGTTGATCTCGAGAGGCCCCCAATAGTTCTGCCGCCATGTCTTGAACATCGAATGGAGTTCGTCCGCCTGCTCGGGCCTGACCGACAAAGAGGCGCAACCGCAATGCGCGTCGATTGTCACTCGACCCTTCCGGTCGAACTGGAAGCGATGGCGGCTTGGAACATGGTTGAGCCAGCCATGAGCGTATTCAAAATCGGAAGGCTGGAACCGAAGCGCGGAGATCATTGGCGCGACGTCCAGGTAGCGAGCCGAGAGCCCTGACGTTAGTGCGGTATTCCACGTTTGGCATCATAGTCTCCTGACCAAGGAGCCCCGTAGCCCTCAACGTTATGGCGAGAAGCGCTTTCCCGCGCTGCGCGCCGGCATTTACGCTTTTTTCTCTTGGACACGAACCGCGATGCGAGATGCGAGGCACTGGCAAGACGGCGCGCGTTGTCTACGCTGGTGGTCAGACTAACGCTGTTTGCTGGCGTCCTGCAATCGTTTCCTTGCTTTGTCGTCGATCACAAATTGGCGCGCTGCGCTGTGGCGCGCGTCAAGCTTTTGTCGTTCAGAAGGGCCCACGCGGGGAGCGATCGGCTCGCAGGTGGCTTGAAATCGACGGATATCTGACTAAAGTCAGAGAATGGACGAAAGCCAGTTGCAAAGCGTTCGCCGCTTCAATCGCCTCGTAACTCAGCGCGTCGGCGCGCTCGAGGTCGATTACCTGCGTCGGGGCCGTCCGCTGGCGGAGGCGCGGCTCATTTTCGAGATCAGTCCCGAAGGCGCTGACGTCCGGGCGCTCCGGAGCAAGCTCGGGCTGGATTCAGGCTATCTCAGCCGCCTCTTGCAATCCCTGAAAGCGCAGGGGTTGGTCGTGATGGCGAAAGGAGACCAAGACGGACGCCGCCGTCGGTGAGCCTGACGCGCAAAGGGATCGCGGAACGAGCCGCCTATGACCAGCTCTCGGACAATCTCGCGACGTCGATGCTTGGAGCCTCTCAACGTCTCGGAGCAGAATCGTTTGCTGGCGGCGATGGGCGAAGTTGAGCGGCTGATCAGAGCCGCCTCGGTCAACGTCGCCGCCGAAGCGCCCGACAGCCCCGACGCGCGCCTCTGCCTCGACGCCTACTTCCGCGAGCTTGCGGCGCGTTTCGAGGGCGGCTTTGACGCCGGCGCCGAGAGCTCCGCTCCATGTCGCCGACATGGCGCCGCCGTCCGGTCTTTTTGTGATCGCGCGGCTCGATGGCGACGCCGTCGGGTGCGGCGGGCTCAAGCAGCGTGGACGAGGCAACGGGAGAAATCAAGCGAGTTTGGACCGCGCCGTCCGCCCGGGGATTAGGCGTTGCGCGCCGGATGTTGCGAACGCTCGAAGCTGCGGCCCGCGAAAAAGGGATGAAGGCGCTGCGCCTGGACACCAACCGAGCGCTGACCGAAGCCCATGCGCTTTACCGGAGCGAAGGCTACAGGGAGGTCGCGCGTTTCAATGACAACCCCTACGCCCATCATTGGTTCGAGAAGCGCCTTTAACGTGCATGGCGATTTGGCCGAGCTGGCGATGTCTGAGAGCTTTGCAGAAGGGGATGAGTTGCTGGAGCGATGGGTTGAGTTGGCGATAAGAGGTTTTGTAGGCTGGGTGGGGAGCGTTTTGCTGTTTTGGCCAGCGATTCTTCGCTTTCCGGCGCTGTCGGAGGGGTCTTTCCTGCGAACGGATCAAGCCGCGCGCATCAGCACGAGCGCCCGCTTCATGTTCATCGCCATGGCGACGAACTGCAGATGGCAGGCGTTGCGCGCCAGCCCGAGGTAGCGGACCCGGCCCATTCCGTACCAGCGCTTCATGGTGGCGAAGGCGCGCTCAACCGCCGAGCGCACGCTCCCCGCCCAGGCGTTGTGAAGCTTTTGCCAGGGCTCGAGCGGATAGCGGGCGTGCTTGACCTTCCAGGCGATCCCGTCGACGAGGCCGCGCGCTTCGAGCGTCTCGCGCAAAGCCTGGCTGTCATAAGCCCTGTCGGCGAAATAGCCTTGCTCGTCGCCCTGGATTAGGGCTTCGCCCAGACGGCTGTCATGGACGTTTGCCGGGGTCATCAAGGCCTCCCGCACGAGACCGCTCTCCTCGTCCACCGCCAGATGCGCCTTGTAACCAAAATAGGTCTTGTCGCGCTTGCGCGTGAAACGCGCCTCGGGGTCGCGCGGATTGACGCCGCCGCCCTCATAAGGACGCCTCACCGAGCCTGCGATGATGGTCGCATCGACCAGCGTGCCGCGCTTGACGACGAAGCCCAGCGCGTCGAGCTGCCGGTTGACCTCGCCCAAGAGCTTCGTCGCCAGCCCAAGCTTGTCGATCGTCTGGCGAAACCGCCAGATCGAGGCGTGGTCGGGCGTCTCCCTGTCCAGCGGCAGGCCACAAAAACGGCGGAACGACAACCGGTCGCGCACCGCCTCCTCGGCGGCGGGATCAGAGAGGGTGCGCCATTGCTGCAGAAGAACGATCTTGAACATCACAAGCGGCGGCCAGCCTGGCGCGCCCGTCGCCGAGCCGTGGATCGGCGAAAGCAAAGCCTCGAACGCCGACCAGTCGAATCCCTTCTCGATCCGGTCCAGAAATCCCCCCACCTTTCCATAGCCGCTCACCAAAGCGTCGACGAAGGAAGGCTGGGAAAGATCACGGTGGGACATCGGCGAATCATCCTCTCTGGTCAAACCTCAGAGAATCAAATCCGCCCCCTTCTGCAAAGCTCTCGACCAAATCTCGTCAAGCCAAGGGCCGCCTTTGGGGAGCGCGAGATCGCCCGCTCGAGCGAGCGGTTTTCTGACGGAATCGGGGTTCCCGAATCGTTTGGGCTCTCATTCAAGGTGCGCGTCAGGAGGCTTGGCGATGACGCGACCTTATTCGGAGGATTTGCGGGAACGCGCTGTGGCGCGGTTTGAGGCGGGCGAGACGATCCGGTCGATCGGCAAGGCGTTTGGCATCGATCCGTCTTGCGTGCCGAAATGGGTGAAGCGGCGGCGTGAGACAGGTTCGGTTGCGCCGGCTGCGATCGGAGGGCGCAAGCCGCGCACGCTCTCGGGAAACGTCGCCGTCTGGCTGCGTGATCGCCTTCACTCCGGTCGGTTCACGACGCGGGGCCTGGCGGCTGAACTGGCGGAGCGCGGGATCAAGACCGATCGGCGTGCGGTTTGGACTTTCGTTCGCGAGGAAGGGTTGAGTTTCAAAAAAAAGCCTGTTCGCCAGCGAGCAGGATCGGCCAGACGTCGCGCGCAAACGTGAACGCTGGAAGGCGCGTCAGGCCAGCATCGATCCAGCGCGGCTCGTCTTCATCGACGAGACTTGGGTCAAGACGAATATGACGCCGCTGCGCGGCTGGGGTCCGAAAGGCCGCAGGCTTGTGGCCAAGGCCCCGGATGGCCACTGGAAAACGATGACCTTTATCGCAGCCCTCCGCTGCGACCGGATCGACGCGCCGTTCGTGATCGACGGCCCCATCAACGGTGAGAGTTTCGCCGCCTATGTCGAACAGGTTCTCGTCCCAACCCTGAAAGAAGGCGACATCGTCGTTCTCGACAATCTCGGCTCCCACAGGGGAGCAGGCGTCCGTTCCATGATCCGCGCTGCTGGCGCGCGCGTGTTCTTTCTGCCGCCCTATAGCCCCGATCTCAATCCGATCGAGCAGGTCTTCGCGAAGCTCAAACACAGAATGCGCGACGCCGCAGAGCGGACCGTCGAAAACACTTGGCGCCGCCTCGGCGCGCTCCTCCAAACGTTCCCGCCAAACGAGTGCGCAAACTACCTCAGAAACTCAGGCTATGGGCCGCCTTTGGGGAGCGCAGATCGCCCGCTAGGTCCGCCCCCCGATAAAGGGCATCGGACCGAGGCGGCGGAAGGAAATCCTCCGTAAGGCTCTGAAATCGCTCGTTTGGCGGAAGGGAAACGAAGCCCAGGAAGCCCCTTTTCGGGGCATTCTTCACGTGTCTTGGTGCAAACAGCGGCTCATTTCTGACGTAGGTGCAGCGCCTTCCCAGCCTAAATGACCTCGCTCCTCGCTGCACGTTGATACTTGCGGGCTGCCGTTGTCACGGCCATCGCGGCGACAGCCAGCGGTCCAGCCGGTGGTTCGGTCACCATGCCGGCCCGGTCGGATTGGCCAACGAGGACCGCCTGAAGCCAGTTGCTGATCGCCAAGTCAGGGAGAGGAGCGCCGGTCTGCGTGGCGAGACGAGCGGCCGAGAGCTGGGCTACGAGGCTGTAGGCCCTGATCAGCAGGTCAGCCATCTCGTCGAGGCCCTTGCGGGCGGTCATTGGTTCGATGGCCATCCGGCCGGCGGAATCGGAAAGCGCGGCCATGGCCTCGATCACGTTCTTGCGCGCCAGCCGGTAGTCATGTTCGCTGACGTCGCTCCTCAGCGCCGCGGAGGCGAAGGCGGCAAGCTGGGCCTGAAGGCCGCTCGCCAATCGCGGCGCCTCGAGAAATTCCCAGCGCGGCCAGAAATAATTGAAGAGATGCGCGATCGCCGCGCCGATCAGCGTGTCGGCGAGGCGCACCAGGATGGGCGCCGAGAACCATGGCTGGACCATATGCAACGACACCAGGGCCATCACCGAAGCGGCGGTCGAAGAGATGCGATAGTTGAGTCGGGCGAAGCTGTGCACGACGGCGACCGCGAAGCCCTGGACCGCGACGAGCGCGCCCAGCGGCAGATAGGCGACGGAGCCGGCCGCCAGAACGCAGCCGATCAGCGTGCCAATGACGCGGTCATCGCGCCGCTGCCGAGTGAGGCCGTGGCCCGCTCGGATCACGACGGCGATGGTGAGCAAAACCCAGTTGCCGTGCCGCTCGTCGCCAAGCGATTGGGCGACCGACCGCGCCGGCCATCATCGCCAGCGAAAGCCGCGCCGCAAATCGCAGGACCGGCGAGTCGGGGCTGAGATGCGGGGTGAGCGCGCTCGGCCCGTAGTTCCGCTTTGGGATGAAAGCCGCGAGGTCGACGTCGCCGATCGCGGCTCTGCGCCGTCGCATCATTCGACAAGCGCTCTCTCCAGGCGCCGGACGTGATTGAGCGAGCGAACGAGCCGCCAGGTCGACGGCGTCGAGCGCGGCGCGCGCTTCCGGATCCATCGCGCCCGCTTCGACCCGCGCCGTCTCGCGATTGAGGGCGTCGATCGCGAGCTGATGGTCGGGCGGCAGGGTGGGGTGGCCAGTGGTCAGAAGCTCGAGGCTCAAGTGCCTGAGATCAAGGGAGCCGACGCGCAACGCGTCCCCGATCCGCGCCAGAACCGCCGCGGCCTCGGGCGTCTTACGGATGAGCTCGACGTCGCACTGAGCGGCGATGAGCGCATCGAGCGCATCCGAGCAGAATGCCGATCGAGGCCGCGAGCCGCATGCGCTCGCCCATTGTTTCCCGCGCGCTCGAGCAAAAGCGCGCGCGCCGATTGCAATTGGTCGGAAAGCGCCGACTGCTGGCGGATAACGGCGCCATAGGCCGCCGCGAGATCCTGGTCGGGGTCGAAGACGCCCGCGACGGCGCGCAAGTAGATCGAGAATTCGCGGATCGTTTCGCTCGCGACCATCCGGCGGGCGCTGGCGATCGGTGAAGACGGTCGCCAGGAGCGCGATGACGATATAAGCGACGCCGCCGCCCGCGAACAGCATCTCGGTTGAACGGCGCCCGGATAGGTCTCGCGCGGAAATCCCAGAATGAAGACCATCGGGATGACCGCCTGCATGCCGACCGCGACCGCCCATCGCCCGAGCCCCGTGACGAGGCCGCCGACAAAGCTGATGACTCCGATCATGAGGATCGCGGCGGCCGGCCACGGGCAGCGCCGACTGCATCGCGATCGTCGAGAGCATCGCCAGCGCGAAGCCGAAGATCGAGCGTCCGCGCCTTTTCGCGCCAGGGCGCCGGAAGATCGGAGATGCTGGCCGATATCGCGCCGAGCGTCGCCGGCTGGCTGGCCACGAAGCCGAACATCGCCGAGGCGACGAGCGCGACCGCAACGACGCCCGAGGCCGACGCTCACGCCGTTGATGATGTGCTGGCCGACAAAAAGCCGCGTGAGATTTTGGGGGCGCGGCCAGCGCGGCATGAGGGCCCGGCAGAGTTCTAAGCGGCCGACTCGCTCTGTTTCAAGGACTCGATCGCGCGCGCCGCGATCGCATTGAGGCCGGGATGGCCTTCGTCGGCGAAGGCGATGATCTCGCGAATCATCTTTGGCGTCCAGTAGAGGCGCAGATGCGAGGCGACGCCCTCGGTCGCTTCATGCTCAGGCATGGAGGCGTAGAACTCGCCGATCTGATTGGCCATTCGCACGAGTCTGTCGATCTTGCCGGTCGTCAAGCCGCCAATCCTCCGCTCGCTTCGTCTTTCTCTTCGTCGAAGCACAAAGCCTGGTCGCGGCGCGCGACGGCGATCACGCGAACGCCGAAACTGCTGAGCCCGCTCGAGCGCGAGCGAGGTCGGCGCTGAGACCGAGACCAGGGTGCCCGCGCCAAAGATGGCGGCCTTGGCCACCATTTCGAACGAACAGCGGCTGGTGATGACAAAGAACCCGCTGTCCGGCGCGCACGCCGGCGCGCGCGAGCGCCCCGATCGTCTTGTCGAGCGCGTTGTGCCGTCCGACATCCTCGCGGACCAGGACGATCGTCCCGTCCCGCCCGCACCACGCGGCGCCGTGGACGGCGCGCGTCGCCTGATTGAGGGGCTGCCTCGCCTCGAGTTCGCCAAGGGCCGTGCGGATCGCATCAGGGGCGATCGGGGCTTGCGACTGAAGCGGGGGACGGGGCGACGGCATCTGGGAAAAATCCTCGATGCCGCAGAGGCCACAGCCGGTGCGTCCGCTCATCGCCCGGCCGCGCGCCAGATGCGCCTGCAATCGCTCGCCGGACAGCGCGATCTTGAGCTTCCAGCCGTCTTCGACCGCCTCGACCTCGACGCCGCGGATATCGGCGACGCTATTGGCGATCTGTTCGGTCAGAGCAAAGCCATAAGCGAAATCTTCGAGATCGTTTGGCGTCGCCATCATGACGGCGAAAGGCGCGCCGCCTATGACGATCTGAATTGGCGCCTCGACCGCGACCGCGCGCGTCAGCTCCGGTCCGCTCGCGCCGGAATCGTAGGAAAAGGCGCGGACCGGAACGTCGATCGAGCCCGGGCCCTCACTCGGCCGCATCGGCCAAGGCTTTCTCGGTCCGGCGCAACGATACCCCCTCTTCGCGATCGCGGACCTGCCAGTCGGAGAAATGGTTGGTCCGCCGCACCTGCACGGCCGTCACCTTATATTCAGGGCAGTTGGTCGCCCAATCCGAATAATCGGTCGTGACCACGTTCGCGCCGGTCTCCGCATGGTGGAAGGTCGTATAGACGACCCCCGGCTGCACGCGCTCGGTTATCTTGGCGTGCAGCGAAATCTCGCCGCTGCGGCTCTTCAACGCCACGAGATCGCCGTCGCGCACGCCGCGCTGTTCGGCGTCGAAGGGATGAATTTCGAGCACGTCCTCGCTATGCCAGGCGGCGCTCGCGGTGCGGCGCGTCTGAGCGCCGACATTGTATTGCGACAGGATGCGGCCGGTCGTCAGCAGAAGCGGGAAGCGCGGTCCGACGCGCTCTTCGGTGGCGACAAACTCGGTCAGCATGAACTGGCCCTTGCCGCGCACGAAATGGTCGACGTGCATGACCGGCGTGCCGGTCGGCGCCGCATCGTTGCACGGCCACTGGATCGAGCCGAGTTCGTCCAGGCGAGCGTAGGACACGCCCTTGAAGGTCGGCGTCGTCGCTGCGACCTCATCCATGATCTCGCTCGGATGAGTGTAGCTCATCGGCACGCCGATCGCGTTGGCGAGCGCCATCGTCGCTTCCCAATCGGCCATTCCGGCGAGCGGAGGAATCGCCTTGCGCACGCGGTTGATGCGGCGCTCGGCGTTGGTGAACGTGCCGTCCTTCTCCAGGAACGAGGCGCCGGGCAGGAACACATGCGCGTAGCGCGCCGTCTCGTTGAGGAAGAGATCCTGCACGACGACGCATTCCATCGCGCGCAAGCCCGCGGTGATGTGCTTCGTGTCCGGGTCGGACTGCGCGATGTCCTCGCCCTGGACGTAGAGCCACTTGAACGAGCCGTCGATCGCCTCGTCGATCATGTTGGGAATGCGCAGGCCCGGCTCGTTGCTGAGCGGCACGCCCCACAGGCGTTCGAACGTCTCGCGGACGGCGTCGGTGGACACGTGGCGATAGCCCGAAAACTCGTGCGGGAACGAGCCCATGTCGCATGAGCCCTGCACGTTGTTCTGGCCGCGCAGCGGATTGACGCCAACGCCTTCGCGGCCGATGTTGCCCGTCGCCATCGCGAGATTGGCGATCGCCATCACCGAGGTCGAGCCCTGGCTGTGCTCGGTGACGCCAAGTCCGTAATAGATCGCGCCATTGCCGCCGGTGGCGAAAAGACGCGCGGCCGCGCGCAGCTCTTGCGGATCGACGCCGCTCGCCTCCGCCGTCGCCTCGGGCGAATGACGCGGATCAGCGACGAAGCGCGCCCACGACTCGAAATTGGCGTAGTCGCAGCGTTCGCGGACGAACGCCTCATTCACGAGGCCCTCGGTGACGATGACATGAGCCAAGGCGTTGAGGACCGCGACATTGGTTCCGGGCTTCAACGCGAGATGATAGTCCGCCTTGATGTGCGTGCTCTTGACCAGATCAATACGGCGGGGATCGATGACAATGAGACGCGCGCCGGCGCGCAGGCGCTTCTTGAGGCGAGAGCCGAAAACCGGATGGGCGTCGGTCGGATTGGCGCCGATGACGACCACGACGTCCGTTTTTTCGACCGACCTGAAATCCTGCGTGCCGGCCGACGTGCCGAAGGTCTTCGACAGGCCGAAGCCGGTCGGCGAGTGGCAGACGCGCGCGCAGGTGTCGATGTTGTTGTTGCCGAATCCGGCGCGAACCATCTTCTGAACGAGGAACACTTCCTCGTTGGTGCAGCGCGAGGAGCTGATCGCGCCGACCGAGTCGCGCCCGTACTTCCCCTGAATGCGCCGGAATTCGTTCGCCGCGTAAGCGATCGCGTCGCCCCATGACACTTCGCGCCATGGGTCCTCGATCCGCTCGCGGATCATCGGCTTGAGAACGCGATCCTTGTGGGTCGCGTAGCCGTAGGCGAACCGGCCCTTGACGCAGGAATGCCCCTCGTTGGCCTTGCCGGCCTTGTAGGGGACCATGCGCAGGACTTCGTCGCCCTTGAGCTCCGCCTTGAAGGAGCAGCCGACGCCGCAATAGGCGCAGGTCGTCACGACCGTGCGCTCCGGCGTTCCCTTTTCGATGACCAGCTTTTCGTTGAGCGTCGCGGTGGGGCAAGCCTGCACGCAGGCGCCGCAGGAGACGCATTCGGACGACAGGAAATCGACGCCGCCGGTGCCAACCTTCGAATCGAATCCGCGGCCGAGAATGGTCAGCGCGAATGTGCCTTGAACTTCCTCGCAGGCGCGCACGCAGCGCGAGCAGACGATGCATTTCGACGATTCGAAGGTGAAATAGGGATTGGAGGCGTCGGTCGGCGCCTTCAGATGGTTCGCGCCGTCGTAGCCGTAGCGGACGTCGCGCAGGCCGACGTTCCCCGCCTGGGCCTGCAACTCGCAGTCGTTGTTGGCGCTGCAGGTGAGGCAGTCCAGCGGATGGTCGGAGATGTAGAGCTCCATGACGCCCCGGCGCAGGCGCTCGAGGCGAGGCGTCTTGGTGCGGACGATCATCCCCGCTTCGGCTGGCGTCGTGCAGGAGGCGGGCGTGCCCTTTCGGCCTTCGATTTCGACCAGGCACAGGCGGCAGGAGCCGAAGGCTTCGACACTGTCGGTCGCGCAGAGCTTCGGGATCGGATTGTCGATCAGAGCGGCGGCGGCCATCACCGACGTTCCCGGAGGGACGCTCACCTGGCGCCCGTCGATGGTCAGCGTGACTGTCGCCGCGCCGGTGCGGATCGGCGTGCCCGTGTCGAGTTCCTGCAACAGCGCCATGGGCTCGTCTCCTATTCCGCCGCGACGCGCGCGGGCGCCTTGGCGAAATCCTCACTGAAATGATTGAGCGCGCTGAGGACCGGCATGGGCGCGAGCCCGCCGAGAGCGCAGAGCGAGCCGTCCGTCATGACCTCGCAAAGATCGCGCAAAAGTTGGACGTTCTTTCGGACGGTCGTGGCCGGCGATGATCTTGTCGACGGTCTCGACGCCGCGGGTCGAGCCGATCCGGCACGGCGTGCACTTGCCGCAGCTTTCCTTGGCGCAGAACTCCATGGCGAAGCGGGCCTGGCGCGCCATGTCGACGCTGTCGTCGAA
Organism: uncultured Alphaproteobacteria bacterium; assembly: GCA_963756955.1. Classification (GTDB taxonomy): domain Bacteria; phylum Pseudomonadota; class Alphaproteobacteria; order Rhizobiales; family Beijerinckiaceae; genus Roseiarcus. Next base: position 367,027 of record CAVWPU010000031.1, on the reverse strand, counting down.
AACGACGATCCCGCCATGGCCGAGCATGCCGCCGGCGGCGGCCATCGACTCGTAGTCGAGCGGCGTATCGAGGAGCGACTCGGGCAGATAAGCGCCGAGCGGTCCGCCGACCTGAACCGCGCGGATCGGCCGGCCGGTCCGCGTGCCGCCGCCGAAGCCTTCGACCAGTTCGCGCAAAGTCGCGCCGAAGGCGAGTTCGACGAGCCCGCCGTAGCGAATGTTGCCCGCAAGCTGGAACGGTTGCGATCCGAGCGAGCGGCCGACGCCGTAGGCGGCGTAGGCCTTCGCGCCGTGCTCGAGGATCCAGGGCGTCGAGGCGAAGCTCAGCACATTGTTGATGACGGTCGGCTTGCCGAACAGGCCTGAGATCGCCGGCAGCGGCGGCTTGACGCGGATCTGCCCGCGCTTCCCCTCGAGACTTTGCAAGAGCGACGTCTCTTCGCCGCAGATATAGGCGCCGGCGCCGAGTCGCGCTTCGAGGTCGAAAGCGAGCCCGGAGCCGAGCACGCTCGGACCAAGCAGCCCGCCCGCCCGCGCCCGCTCGATCGCCCGCTGAAAGGTCGCGAAGGCGTGCGGATATTCGGAGCGGATATAGACGTAACCGCGCGTCGCGCCGACCGAGACGCCCGCGATCGCCATGCCCTCGATCAGGAGGAAGGGATCGCCCTCCATCAGCATGCGGTCGGCGAACGTGCCGCTGTCGCCCTCGTCGGCGTTGCAGACGATGTACTTCTGATCGGCCTCGACGCCGGCGGTCGTGCGCCATTTGATGCCGGTCGGAAAGCCCGCGCCGCCGCGCCCGCGCAGGCCAGAGGCCAGAACCTCCTCGATTGTCGCCTTGGAGCCGAGCGCCAGCGCGCGCTCCAAGCCCCGAAGTCCGCCGTGGCGGCGATAATCGTCGAGCGACAGCGGATCGGTCAGGCCGCAGCGGGCGAAGATGAGCCGCTGCTGTTTCGCGAGATAGGGGATTTCGTCAACGCGGCCCAGCGCCTTGGGATGAGCGCCGCCGCTCAAGAAGCCAGCGTCGAACAGCTGAGCCGTCTCGCTCGGCCGCGACCGGCCCGTAGCCGACGCGGCCGGCGGCCGTTTCCACCTCGACCAGCGGCTCGAGCCAGAAGAGGCCGCGCGATCCGGTGCGAACGAGTTCAATGTCGAGCCCGCGACGGCGCGCTTCGTCGCGAATTGCGTCGGCGACCAGGTCCGCGCCGACCGAGAGCGCCGAAGAATCCGCGGATACGAAGACGCGGACGCTCATTGCGTTTTGCCCTGCGCGGCGGCGACAATCGCATCGATCCGGTCGCGGTCCAGGCGTCCGATGGGCGCTCCGTCAAGCAAAGCGGCGGGCGAAAGGGCGCAATTGCCGAGGCAGTAAACGGTTTCGACGTGCAGGCCGGAATGGATGTCTTCGTCGTCGACCTTGATCCCGTGCCGGAGTTCAAGGTGCGAGACGAGGTCCTCGCACCCCATGGATTGGCAGGATTCCGCGCGGCACAGCTTCAACACCCGGCCGTCCAACGGCGAGCGGCGAAAATCGTGGTAAAAGCTGATCACGCCGAGCGTTTCGGCCTTGGAGATATTGAGGGCTTCGGCGATCAGCGGGACCGCAGCAGTCGTCGATGTACCCGAATTGCTCCTGCAAATCGTGCAGAATCGGCAGCGCGGCGCCTGGAATGTCGCGCTTTCGGTCGATTAACGCCTGCGCCACAGACAGATCGAAGGCCATTCGGCCGGACACGCTATCCTCCCAGGATCATCCAAGAAGATGCGCCCGAGGCGGCCTGGGTTCAAATTGAACGTTTGGAACGAGCGATAGGGGACTTCTATCGACTTGCCTTCGCCTGCTCCTCGCCGAGCCGCTTTGGCGGCTGGATCAGCGCGGCGATATCATCGGGCAATTGCATCGCGAACAGGTTGCGGGCGAGCGGCGACGGCGGTTCGCGATCGCTCATCACAAGGCCAATGGTGCGTTGCGCGATCGGCTCGACAAGTTCGATCGCCACTGTTCCCCCTGGAACGCCGAAAAAGCGCAGAAGCTGGCGCGGCACGATCGCCGACCACTGCCCCGCGCTGACGTGCGAGACGAGATTGAAGATCGAGTTGGTCTCCACCGCCGCGATGGGCTTTGCCCCGACGGAGCGAAAGACCCCGTCGACGATCCTTCGATTCTGCATGTCGGGCGTCAGCAGGCACAAGGGCGTGCTCGCCGCTTCGCGCCAGGTGACCTGCGTGCGCCCAGCGAGCGCGCCGTTCGCTGGCGTGAGAAAGAGATAGTCCTCGACGCAGACCGGTTTCGTCTTCACATGCGCCATCGGCTCGGCGTCGAGATAGGTGAGGCCGACGTCGAGTTCGAAATCTTCGATGCCGCGGTCGATTTCCTGGCTGTTCATGGAAATGACGGCGACGGTCACGCCGGGAAATCGCATGTAGAACGGGCTCGTGAGCTGGGAAACAAGCGGCAGCGCAGTGGGAATCACGCCAATGCGAAGACGGCCGGTCAGACCCTTGTCGATTTCCTCAAGCCCGCGCCGGAGATTTTCGACCTCGGCCAGGATCCGGTGGGCGTGCTCCAGGACGACTTGCCCCTGCGGCGTCAGGCCCACATATCGGTGGCCGCGTTCGACGATCGGCGCGCCAAGATCGTCCTCAAGCAGCCGAATTGCGGCCGAAAGGGTCGGCTGCGACACGTGACAGGCGTCCGCGGCGCGGCCAAAGTGCTTTTCTCGCGCGAGCGCCGCGAGATATTCGAGTTGACGGAGGACCATGACGCCGTATCCAGGCGCTTGTCGTGGCGCCCTGCTAAGCCAAGGTCAATAGCAGGCTCCTATCGGGTTGGCGCGCTCTTACGTCTGGAGATCGCCCCATTTCGCGGCTACGAGCCCGCGCGACGCCGCATGGAGGTCTTATGCCGGAAGCAGAACCCAACAATGCGCAGGGATCGCGGGCCTTCGGGGTCCGCATTGTCGCGACCCTCGTCGCCGTTGTTCTGGTCGGCCTGGCGGCGTTCCTCCTCGCCAATCCGTCGAACCGGCCGCGCGCGGCGCTGATCGGCGGACCCTTCGCGCTTCAAGACGGGGCCGGCAAGACGGTGAGCGACCAGACGCTGAAGGGGAAACCGTTCCTGGTCTATTTCGGCTACACCCACTGCCCCGACGTCTGTCCGACCGAGCTCGCGCGCCTCTCCGACATCTTGAGCAAGATGGGAGACAAGGCGATTCCCGACCCTGTTCATCACCGTCGACCCGGAGCGCGACACGCCGAAGGTGATGCAGGACTATGTCTCGAGCTTCAACCCCGCCGTGATCGGCCTATCCGGCAGCCCGGAGGCCGTCGAAGCGACGGAGAAGACGTTCCGGGTGTTCGCGCGCAAGGGTCAAAAGCAGCCCGACGGCGACTATTCGATGGACCACAGTTCGATCGTTTACCTCATGGACAAGAACGGCGCCTTCGTCGAGGCTTTCAACGTCGAGCGCTCTCCGGAGGATGCCGCCAAGGACCTCGAGAAGTATCTGTGAGGGCGAAGCATTGTCCGAGAAAGCCTCGCTTGCTAAGTAAGCCAGCAGAGCCTCAACCCCTGCCCTGCAAAGGCGACAGCGCGGAAGCCAAGAAAGTCTGAATTCGCATGGACAAGTTCACGACATTGACCGGAGTCGCGGCGCCGATGCCGATCGACAATATCGACACGGACATGATCATCCCCAAGCAGTACCTCAAGACGATCAAGCGCACCGGCCTCGGCGCCGGCCTGTTCGCGGAGATGCGCTTTCGCGAGGACGGGTCCGAGCACCCCGACTTCGTGCTCAACAAGCCCGCTTACCGAAAGGCGACCATCATCGTCGCGGGCGACAATTTCGGCTGCGGCTCGTCGCGCGAGCATGCGCCCTGGGCCCTGCTCGACTTCGGCGTCCGCTGCGTCATCGCGACCGACTTCGCCGACATCTTCTATAACAATTGCTTCAAGAACGGCGTCCTGCCGATCAAGGTCTCGCGCGAGGATCTCGCCAAGCTGCATGACGACGCCGGGCGCGGCGCCAACGCGACGATCACGATCGATCTGCCGGCGCAGGAGATCCGCGGTCCCGATGGCGGAATCGTCAAGTTCGAGATCGATCCGTTCCGCAAGCAGTGCCTGATCGAAGGGCTCGACGACATCGGCCTGACCTTGGTCGAGGCCTCGGCGATCGACGCGCACGAGAAGAAGTCGGCCGAAGCCCACCCCTGGCGGTGATTGGCCTCAATAGACGCTTTGCATCTGTGTCAATCGTAGGGTCGTTCTCGGCCGGCGGCGAATGGCCGGCCATCAACCCTTTGGGTTTTCTTGAAACGGGCCGTTTGGCCGCTGAACCCCAACTTTTCAGCTATTGGATTTCCTTGGATTTCCTTGGATTCTCTCGTCCGAATCGAGACTTATCAATGGGTTACACGGGATTTTCAGCGGGGCTATTTTCGCGTCGCCTCTCCCTGGCGTCGAGAGGGCGCTGCAACGGGAGCGTGTGGTCGAGGCCATTCGGAGGGGCAGGATCGTCCATGGGGCAAGCCTAACCTCGTTTCCGATTATCCGCAATGATTTGTCGTCCGAACCTTAGCGGCAAAACCCGATCGCCCTTAGCGCGGACAGGGCGCAAACGACCCGCTACGTCGGGTGTCTACGTCAAGCGGACAATGCAAATCGCTGCGGACAGCGGAGAGCAAACGTCAAGAAAACTGGAGGGCGACGCGACTCCTGCGTGAGATGGCGGATCCCTGATTCCGATCGTGAGCGCCTCATTTGAGGAGTTGCGGCACGCGGACAACGCCCGGACGGCAAACAGCCATCCGGACGTCACATCATTTATGACACATGCGACGCACTACGCGGCTTTGCCGCGCGCGAGCGCGTGGACGTCGGCCGTGGTGAGCGGATTGCCCGCTATTCCCCAGTCGCCGCTCTCGACCTCTTCGACCACGCACCAAGTGACTTGACGCATGTTTTCGCCCTCGATCGAGACCATGGCGTCGGTCAGCTTCGAGATGATCTGCTTCTTCTGTTCCTTGGTGAAAACGTCTTTGATGACTCGGACCTGAATAAGCGGCACTGAAAGTCTCCTCAAGAAGGCGTCGAATTGGGAGCCGCGGGCGGGAACCGAAAGTCTTGCGGCTTGACAAGCCGCCGGACAGTGCCAGACAATTCTGGACGCGGGCATGTACAGTTTGTTCGTCGGGTCGGGCACTGTATCGGTCGGTGCGCCAGCCCTGTCCGCAGCACAGGAGCGATGATGCTTTCCCTCAACGTGGCGCCGCGTGAGGATCGCCCCCTGACCGATCAAATTGTCATGGGGGTCAAGCGACAGATCGACGATCGGCAGTTGCGGCCCGGAGCGAGGCTCCCCTCGATTCGTAATTTCGCTGAGACCCACGGCGTGAGCCGCTTTACAGTCGTCGAAGCCTATGACCGGCTCGTCGCGATGGGCTGTTTACAATCGCGCCGAGGCGCCGGCTTCTATGTTGCAGCGCCAGCCGCGCGTTCCGAAGGCGCCGTTCCGGGCGCTCCCGAAGCGCACCGGCACAATGAGCAGTTGGTCTGGCTCATCCGCCGCCTTCTCGAGGCGGGAGACCATCCGACGCTTGCGGGCGGTCCTTGGTTGCCCAATTCCTGGCAGGACGAATCCGGCATCCGTCAGGCCCTTAGCGCGCTCGCGCGCAAGAACGGCGCGCATCTCCTCGAATATGGCAACCCTTTCGGCTACCTGCCATTGCGCGAACACCTCGCGCTGACGCTGGCGGACATCGGAATCGCGGCATCGCCCAACGCAGATTCTGCTGACCCAGGGAACGAGCCAGGCGCTGGACCTCGTCATGCGCTATCTGCTGCAGCCTGGCGATTGCGCGCTGGTCGACGACCCCGGCTACTATAACATGTTCGGCAATCTGCGCATGCATGGCGTCGAAATGCTCGCGGTTCCGCGCCGGCCCGACGGCCCTGACCTGCCGGCCCTTGAAACGTTGGCCGCGGCAAGACGACCAAAGGTCTACTTCACGCAATCCGCCATGCAGAACCCGACGGGCTCGAACATCAGCGCGCACGTGGCCTTTCGGCTGTTGCAGGCCGCTGAGCGCTACGACTTCACGGTGGTCGAGGACGATATCTTCTGCGATCTGCAGTCGGCGAAGCCGCCCCGACTGGCGACGCTCGACCAGCTCAATCGCGTTATCTATGTGAGGAGCTTCTCGAAGACGCTGTCGGGAAGTCTGCGCGTCGGATTTGTAGCCTCGACGCAGAGCGTGGTCGACGCGCTCGCCGACATCAAGATGCTGACTTGCATCACGACGTCGCAATTCACCGAACGCCTGCTCTACCTCATGCTTGTCGACGGGCACTACCGAAAACACCTGTCGCGGCTGCGGGAGCGTCTCGGAGAGGCGCGGGTCAATGTCGTGCGGGCTTTCGAGCGAATCGGACTCGAAATGTTCACAGAGCCGACCGACGGAATGTTCATCTGGGCGCGGTTGCCAAACATCGCGGACTTGTTCACGCTCGCGGAATCCGCTCAGAGCGAAGGCGTCGTGCTCGCGCCTGGCGCCGTCTTTCGACCGCATCTCGAACGATCGCCCTGGATGCGATTTAACGTCGCCGCCTGCGACGACCCTCGCATCGTGGGTTGGCTCGAACGACAGTCGGCAAAAGCGCCGAACCGGAACATTGAACCGTCCGTCTGAGAGGCTTCTGATAGAGGCCAACGGATTGACGCCAGGAAGACCCGGGATGGTCGAAACTGGTCTCGCTATGGCTTTCGAGCCCAGAGCCCATTTCGGGAAACCTCCATCAGGGACGCGGGCGCTTCCCTCGGCGCGCCTTGCGCCTTGAACAGCGGCGGCTCAGCAGGGCTGCGGGTAGGGATAGCGCCAGTCGCGATAGTGGTGGCAGCCGCCGCGGGCGCGGTCTTTCGACGGGTTTGTCGTTTGCCCCACGGAACGGCTCCCGGGAGGAGGAGCGGCCGCCGGCGCGTCGGTGACCGGCGAGCGTTCGAAGAGGCCGGCGGGATAGTCCGCATCCGCCCAAGCGGGAGTGGCGAGGACGAGGGCGACAAGGCTTACGCGCGCAAACATGAGTTCACTCCTCCTGTGCGTTTCCTCAAATCCGTTCTCTCCCGTCGCTCGGAGAATACGCTGCTCAGGCGCAGAAGCACCCTCGGACCACGACGGTAAAGCGAAGCCACGCGCCAATCCGTCCGGGACGTCCCGCCGCCGCGCGCCCGCCGCGAGGTCGGCGCGCAGCTCAAAACGCCATCGGCACGAAGAAACAATAGACGCCCGACTGACCGTCGCTCCCTCCGCCGTTTGCGCCCGGCGCTCCGTCTTTATCCCGATAGAAAATCCAGTAATCGCCGTCCTGGCTCGGAAGCGCCCGGCCAATCGGGATCGGACGATGATAGCCGTCTACACGGTAGTAGTCGGCGAACCGGTGGACCTGGTCGGGCGTCAGATGATGCGCGTCTGCCGGACCGCAGCACGACGCTTTCACCCAATCGGGGATGGCGCCGCCGTCTGTCCATTGCTCGTGAGCGCATGCCGGAAGAGCGGCCAACGCTCCGAGGATCGCAATCAAACCCCTCATACCGCTTCCCGCGCTATGCTCTGTTGAACGTCACGCTTGCCCAGGTCCCGCTTGGCGAGAACCACGAAACTCTGAATCTCCGCTCCTGATGCGACGATCGTTCTCGCCGCCACGACGCCGCCCACGGAGGCGTGATCGATCCGACGCGTGTTCAAGCCTAATATAAATTCTGAACTGTCACGATGGCTGGAAATCGGAAAACATTGGCGATGCGCTTACCCTCAGAGGGGCTAAGATCTGGGCTTAGAATTGCACGACGACGAACGATCCCGCCAAATCAGCGTTTTCCACTGCAACGCAATATCGACTATAGCGGCTCGGTCCCCGGGGAGAACATCGTGACCGCCATCCGCCCTTTTGACGATATCCGTGATCTGTTGGGCAAAATGCCACAGGCCGACGAGGCGCGCCCGTGCGGCGGCGCGCGAGCGCGAGGGGCAACTGACGAAGCCCGCCGGCTCGCTTGGGCGGCTTGAGGAGATTTCCGAATGGATGGCGGCCTGGCAGGGATCGGCGCGGCCGCATGTCGATCGTCCGCTGGTCGCGGTCTTCGCCGGCAATCATGGCGTCGTGGCGCAGGGCGTCTCCGCCTATCCGCCGTCGGTCACGCAGGCCATGGTGGCGAATTTCCGGGCCGGGCGGCGCGGCGATCAACCAGATCTGCAAGACCTTCGACATCTCGCTCAAGGTCTACGAACTGGCGCTCGAGAAGCCGACCGGCGACATCACGCAGGAGCCGGCGCTCGACGAGAAGACCTGCGCGGCGACAATGGCCTTCGGCATGGAGGCGCTCGCCTCCGAGCCCGACCTGCTCGTGCTTGGCGAGATGGGCATCGGCAATACGACGGCGGCGGCGGCGATCTATCACGCGCTCTATGGCGGGCAGGCGGAGGATTGGGTCGGCCGGGGCACCGGCGTCGACGATGACGGCCTCAGGCGCAAGGCCGACGCCGTGCGCGCCGCGGTCGCGCGCCACAAGCCCCATCTCGACGATCCGCTGCAGATTCTGGCCCGCCTCGGCGGGCGCGAAACCGCGGCGATCGCGGGCGCAATCCTCGCCGCGCGCTTGCGCCGCACGCCGGTGCTGCTCGACGGCTTCGTCGTGTGCTCGGCGGCGGCGCGTGCTGCTCGCCCTCGACGATTCGGCTCTCGACCATTGCCTCGCCGCCCATGTCTCGGCCGAGCGCGCGCATCGGCACGCGCTGAAGCTGATCGGCAAGACGCCCGCTGCTCGATCTCGGCATGCGGCTCGGCGAAGGCTCGGGCGCGCGCGCTCGCGGTCGGCATCGTCAAGGCCGCGGTCGCCTGCCACAACGGCATGGCGACCTTCGCTGAAGCGGGCGTCGCGGGGAAGGAAGAGCCTTGAAGGCGGACGAGCATCGCCCGTGGCGCGATCCGGTTGCGCGGGACTGAGCGAGACCCCGCGACAAGACCAAAACCGAGGTTGATGACGGCCGATGAGCAAACGCGGGTGGAGCGAGGTCGATTCCTATTTCGCCAAGACCCTGATCGGGTCGGACCCGGCGCTTGACGAAGCGCTCGCGGCCAACGCCGCGGCCGGGCTGCCGTCGATCGACGTCTCGGCGCCGCAGGGCAAGCTGATCCATCTCCTGGCGCGCATGTCAGGCGCGCGCAAAGCGCTCGAGATCGGCACGCTCGGCGGCTATTCGACGATCTGGCTCGCGCGCGCCTTGCCCGACGACGGCCGGCTCATCACGCTCGAAGTGAGCGCCAGACATGCCGATGTCGCGCGCCGAAACGTCGCCCGCGCCGGTCTTGGCGGCAAGGTCGAGATCAGAACCGGCGCGGCGCTCGCGACGTTGCCCAAGATCGAAGCCGAGGGGCTCGGCCCGTTCGACTTCGTCTTCATCGACGCCGACAAGACCAACAACGCGGCCTATCTCGAATGGGCCCTGCGCCTTTCCCGGCCAGGAACCACGATCATGGTCGACAATGTGGTGCGGGAGGGCGAGGTGGTCGACGCGGCGAGCAGCGACCCGGACGTCGTCGGCGTGCGCCGCATGTTCGAACTGATGGCGCGCGAGCCGCGTCTGAGCGCGACCGCGATCCAGACCGTCGGCGCGAAGGGCTGGGACGGCTTCGCGCTCGCCGTTGTGAATTGAGCGTCCGGCGCATCGGCCGCTCGCTCGATCGCGCTCAGTCCATAGCGTGAAGCTGCAGCGCAGGCGCTGAGCTGTCCGTGCGCGCGCTGCTCGGCCGCGCCTTGGCCGAAGCGGCGATACCAGAGGCCGGTGAGGATCGGCACGACGATCGATGTGACGACGATGCAGATCGCCACCAGCACCGTCGCCTGCGGCACTGCAGGCGCAAATTGCGGAGCGACCGCCGCGATCGCCACCGGATTGGCGGCCGCGGCTCCGGCCGTAGACGATGCGGCGATGCCGGCCGTGCCTGTGCCCCGGCCGATCAGCTTGTCGGCGATGACCAGCGGCACGCCGGTCAGCACAATGACGGAGAGGGCAAGCAGGACGCCAAGGCCCGCGAGCGGCGAGAGAAGGCTATGCAGATCGATGGTGTTGCCGAGCGCGAAGGCGAAGAAGGGGATCATCAACTGGCCGCCGGGCGCGAAAAATTCTCTGAGCTTGGGATCGAGATTGCCGAGCGCGAAGCCGACCAGGAACGGAAGCACGGCGCCGACAAAGACCTGCGGCTCGAAATGCGCCGCGCCGGACGCGCCGAGGATGATCATGCTCATCAGCGGTCCGGATTCGATCGAGGTGAGCACGAAAGCGCCGGCTTCCTCCTTCGTGCCGTAGGTTTGCATCAGCGATGCGTAGAGGCCGCCGTTGGTCATATCGACGGCGCAGACGATGGCGAGGATCGAAAGGCCGGCGAAGAAGCCGCTCTGAACGCCCTCTGGCGGAATGAACTGCGAAGCAACGAGAACGATCGCCCAGGCGGCGAAGAACTTGGTCAGCACGAGCGTGCCGGACTTGCGCAGAACGGTCCCGGTCGCGCTGAGCTTGATCGACGATCCCATGCAGAAGAACCACACCGCCAGGATCGGAATGACGCCGGTCATGATCCCCTGGGTGAAGCCCTTGAAATAAGCGGGCGCGTTCGGAGCGAAGGTCTTGCAAAGCGCGCCAAGCAGCAGCGGCGCCAGCATCAGGCCGCCCGGAAGTCTGTCGATCGCCTCCTTGATTCTCAGAGTTGCGTTTCCCGAATACGAGTGTCAGTTGCTCGTGCAGCTCATCGAGCCGGCATTCGCGCCCTGCTGCCCCGTGCAGTGCATGTTCGACGTATCGATCGATGGAATCGTCGGTGTTGTTACGGTCGGGATGCTCGTATCGCTCATCATCTTCTCGACCTCAGCCCGGTGCGCAGCATCTTGCGCGTCACGCTGCGCTTTTTCTTGAGCCTCGCGATCCTTCTGCGCTTGCTGAGCGACGGTGTCATTATACGATTGCTGGCGTTGACTTGCGGCCTGCTGAGCCGCGCGGTTCTGAGCCGTCTGCATCATGCAGGTGGCGTACTCATTGGTGCCTGGTTTGAAGCCATACCCGGTACAAGCTTGCATATCGAGCTTTTGCTGTTCTTCCGCGTTGCACCCCGCCAAAAGAGTGGCAAGCAACCCAAGGCCGCCAACAACCAACCGTCGCATTCAATCGCCTCCCCGCCCCGAAAAACGAAGGCTCTTGCCTTGCCGATTTGTCGCCTCTGTCCACATTGTCTCCCCGGTTTGGGCTACTAGTCGGCGACGCGAGTCGGAGTCAATATCCGTGTCGGGCCAGAGCGCAAGAGCTCATCCTGTCCTCTCGATCAGCTTGGCGATCCGCTGCAGCGCGAATGCATACCCCTGGGTTCCGCAGCCGACGATCACCGCTGACGCGACGCCAGACACATACGAATGATGCCGGAAAAGACTCCCGCTTGTGCACGTTGGAAATGTGCACTTCGATGATCGGCCTCTCGAAGGCGCTCAGGGCATCGAGGATGGCGACTGACGTGTGGGTGAAGGCTGCGGGATTGATGACGATGCCGGCCGCGCGCTCGCGGGCGGCGTGAATCCATTCGATGATTTCGTATTCGCGATTGCTCTGATGAAACTCGATCGAGAGCCCAAGGTCGGCGCCGACCCGGCGGCAGTCCGCTTCGACGTCGGCGAGCGTCTCGCGGCCGTAGATCTCGGGCTCGCGCTTGCCAAGCAGATTGAGATTGGGGCCGTTCAGGACAACGACGATCGGATTCACCCGGCTCCCCCCAGAATCACGTCATCGCGAGGAGCCGTAGAGCGTCGAAAGACGGCCGTCTTCCGACGGGCTACGGCGACGTGGCGATCCTGAAGACCGTTGGGCGCCGACGACTCCTGGATTGCTTCGGCTCAACGTTCGCGATGACGACGTCAATCGACCCAGTCGCAACGCACCCTAGCACGCGCGGGCCCGCCGCGCATAATCCCGGCGTCCGAGAGAGCCGCTTGTTCCGGCCGATCCGTCGTGTGGAGGCGTGGCGGCAGCCCGCCGCGCCCTTGCTTCGAGCCCAGCCAGTTCAGTGATATCCGAGGTCGCCGCGCACCTTGCCGCGAAACACCCAATAGGACCAACCCGTGTACATGAGGATGACCGGGAGCAGGAACAGCGTGCCCACGAGCAAAAAGGCTTGCGTCGATTCCGAAGATGCAGCCTCCCATAGCGTGAACTTGTACGGCACGATGAGCGGGAAGAGGCTGATCGCAAGGCCGAGGTAAGACATCACGAACAGGAGGACCGCGCCGATGAACGGCGCCGCCTCGGAGCGGTTGTTGAGCGACCGCCACTCCCAGTAGGCGATGAGCGCGGTGACGATCGGCACCGGCGCCAGGATCACGATATGGGGCCAGGAAAACCAACGCTCGGCGATCTCCGGCTTCGCAAAAGGCGTCCACAGGCTTACGAGAGCGATGCCGATGAGAACGCCGATCAGCGCGCGGCGCCCCAGCGCCCGCGCCCAATCCTGAAGCCCGCCTTCCGTCTTCAGGATCAGCCAGCCCGCGCCAAGCAGGCCGTAGCCGAAAACCAGCGCGACGCCGGTCAGGAGCGAGAACGGCGTGAAACAGTCGAACGAGCCGCCGGAGAAGCGGCGACCTTCCGTCTGAAAGCCTTGGATGAACGCGCCAAGGACAATCCCTTGCGCGAACGCGCCGACGACGGAGCCGTAGTTGAAGGCATGGTCCCAAAACGTCCGATGCTCCGCGTCGCGGTAGCGGAACTCGAAGGCGACGCCGCGGAAGATGAGCGCCAGCAGCATCACCAGGATCGGAAAATACACTGCAGGCAGGATGATCGCGAAGGCGAGCGGGAAAGCCGCCAAAAGCGCGAGACCGCCGAGCACGAGCCAGGTTTCGTTGCCGTCCCAGATGGGCGCGATCGAGTTCATGACCAGATTGCGCGAATCCCGATCGGGCGCGAAGCCATAGAGGATGCCGACGCCCAGATCGAAGCCGTCCAAAAGCACATAGAGAAAGACGCCGATTCCGAGCACGAGCGTCCAAATCGGCACGAAATCAAGAACGAGAGAGCTCATAACCGGCCCCCTGCTCCCACCGCCGGAAGCGCCTGGACTGGACGAGCCGGACGTCCGCTCTCAATCGGCTCGGGTTCGGCCGCAGCCTCGCCGGGGCCACGCCGGACCAGTCTCACCATCAACGCGAAGCCGGCTGAAAACATGACAAGGTACACAAGACAATAGCCGATGAGCGAAATGCTGACGTCCAACCCCGTGAGCGAGGGAGACACGGAATTGCGCGTGCGCAGGAGCCCGTAAACCGTCCAAGGCTGACGGCCGACCTCCGTCGTCGCCCAGCCGGCCGTCACCGCTATAAAGCCGAGGGGCGAGGCCAGCGTGCAGCACCAGAGGAACCAGTTGGCGTGGAAGAGCTCGCCCCGCCAGCGCAGCCAGAGGCTCGTCACCACCATTGCGAGCATGATGACCGCAATTCCCACCATGATCCGAAAGCCGAAGAAGGGGACAATGATCGGCGAGGGACGCTGGTCGGCGGGGAAGTCCTTAAGGCCATGCACGGTTCCATGAAGATCATGGGTCAGAATGAGGCTGCCCAGGTCCGGAATCGCGATCGTGTAGCGGTCAGTCTCGGCCTTCTCGTCGGGGATGGCGAACAGATTGAGTTCGACGTCGCTATGGGTGTTCCAGATCGCCTCGATCGCCGCGAGCTTGGCCGGCTGATGTTCGAGCGTGTTGAGCCCATGCGCGTCGCCGATCAGGAACTGAAGAGGCACGAGCACGGTGAGCAGCCACAAGGTCATCGACAGCATCGTGCGCGCTTCCGCGACGAACCGTCCGTGCCTGAGATACGAGGCCGCGACGCCGACGACGACGAAGCCGGTGGTGATATAGACCGCGTCGACGGTATGAGCGAGCCGGTAGGGGAAGGATGGGTTGAAGATGATCTGCAGCCAGTCCTTCGGCAGGAAACGGCCGTCGACGATTTCATAGCCGGCGGGCGTTTGCATCCAGCTGTTGGTGGCGATGATCCAGAAGGTCGAAAAAAGCGTGCCCAAGGCGACCATCAACGCCGCGACGAAATGCGCCCAGGGCGGCACCAGCTTGCGACCGAACAACAGCACGCCGAGGAAAGCCGCCTCCAGGAAGAAAGCGGTCAGCCCCTCGTAGGCCAAGAGCGGCCCGACAACGTTGGCGGTGGCGTCGGAGTAACGGCTCCAGTTCGTGCCGATCTGGAACGGCATGACGATGCCCGAAACCACGCCCATGCCGAACGACACGGCAAAAATCTTGATCCAAAAGGTCGAGATGCGAAGATAGATTTCGCGCCCGGTGAAAAGATTGAGCCCCTCGAGGACCGCAATGAAGGCGGCGAGACCGATGGTGAAGGCGGGCAGCAGGAAATGCCACGCAATGACCCACGCGAACTGGATCCGGGATAGGACGACGGGATCCATGGCTATTGCTCCCGCTCATTGCGCTCAAGCCTTCGCCCTCGAATGCTTAAGGTCATCACGCTCCGTTCCCAGGAGCGAAGCAACGGTATCATGAGCGGCGGCGATTTTCATGACGATTCCCGACTTCGAAATCGCTGGAAGAGAAGGTGGATTCTGAGCGCTGGCCGGCTTGGCCAGACTGGTCCCGTCGCCGCCCCGGCGACGGGGCGTCCGGTCGGATGAGGCGCTTCTAGCGTTGGTCGCGTGCGAGCGGGCTCCCCGCGCCATTTGACGCGCCGCGTCGAAGGACCATCTGTTCGCCCATGGCCGACGTCTCCTTTCCCGCCGCCTTCGGCGCGGGCCTCCTCTCCTTTGTTTCGCCGTGCGTGCTGCCGCTCGCGGCGCCCTATCTGTGTTTTCTCGCGGGCGCGAGCGTCGAAGCGCTGGCCGACGAGAGCGAAACGAAGGCCAGGCGCGACATTCTCATCACCGCAGTCCTGTTCGTGGCGGGCTTCTCGACCGTGTTCGTGGGCTTGGGCGCGACGGCTTCGGCGTTGGGAGCGGTGCTGAGGCAATGGAGCCATGCGCTGTCGATCGCGGCCGGGATCGGCGTGATCGTGATGGGCCTGCATTTTCTCGGGGTCTTCAACATCGGCGCGATGCTGCGCGAGAAGCGGCTCGAGATTGAGAAACCGGCGGGCTTATGGAGCGCCTATCCGATGGGCTTCGCCTTCGCGCTCGGCTGGACGCCGTGCATCGGTCCGATCCTGGCGACCATTCTCGCCGTCGCCGGCAGCAGGGATACGGTGGCGAGCGGCGCCGCTCTGCTCGCCGTCTATAGCCTCGGGCTCGGGCTGCCCTTCATCCTCGCCGCCGCCGCGATCGGCCCGTTCATCCGCGCGTCGCGCCATTTGCGCACGCAGTTCGGCCGGATCGAGAAGGCCGTCGGCGTCCTGCTCGTCGCGACCGGCGTCGCGTTTCTGACGGGCGGTTTCCAGAGCGTGTCGCTCTGGCTGATCGAAACCTTCCCGCAGTTCGGTCAGATCGGGTGAGGCGGCAAAAAAGAAACCCGCCGAAGACGGCGGGTTTCCTCATTCACGCGCAGAGCAAGGCCGCTAGGCGCTGAACCGCCGCGCAGCCGAACGGATCAAGACTTGTTCTGAACGTAGCTGATCTTGCCGTCGGCGCCTTTTTGCCAAATGTACCAGACGTAGTCGACGCTGGTGCGGTCGCCCTTCTTGTCATAGGCGATGGGGCCGATGACGGTGTCGAAGGTCATGCCCGAATGCATGACTTCCGCGACCTTCTTCGGATCGAGCGACTTCGCCTTTTCCGCCGCCTGCTTCATGATCTGGACAGCGGCGTAGGCGTAGAGCGTATAGGCTTCCGGGTCGAAGTTCTTGGCCTTGAACTCCGCAACGATGTCCTTAGCTTTGGGATTGTTGCGCGGGTCGGGACCGAAGGACATCAGCGTGCCTTCGACGCCCGGACCGCCGATCTGAGCGAACTCGTTGTCGGTGATGCCGTCGCCGGAGATCATGACGGTCTTCATGCCCTGGTCGCGCATCTGCCGGACGATGAGGCCGCCTTCAGTATGCAGGCCGCCCCACATCAGATAGTCGGCGCCGGCTTCCTTGATCTTGGAGACGATCGCCGAATAGTCCTTTTCGCCGGTGTTCACGCCTTCGTACAGCACTTCCTTGATGCCGAACTTGTGCATGTTGTCGAGCGCGGCGTCGGCGAGGCCCTTGCCGTAGGTCGTCTTGTCGTGGACGACGGCGATCTTCTTGCCCTTGAGCTTGTCGCGGGCGAGCTCGGCCCACAGCATGCCCTGCTGGTCGTCGCGGCCGCAGGTGCGGAACGCGTCCCACAGCTTGCGGTCGGTGACCTTCGGGTTGGTGGCCGAGGGCGTGATGAACAGGATGCCGTTCTCCGCATAGACGTCGGAAGCGGGAATCGTCACGCCGGAGTTGAAGTGGCCGACCACGAACTTGACGCCGTCGCCGACGAACTTGTTGGCGACCGACACGCCCTGCTTGGGATCGGACACGTCGTCGCCCTGTTCGAGCGTGATCTGCTGACCGAGGATGCCGCCGGCCTTGTTGATGTCCTCGACCGCCTGCGTCGTGCCTTGCACGAGCTGCGCGCCGAAGGCGGCGTTCGGTCCGGTGATCGGTCCGGCGACTCCCATCTTGATCTGCGCGCTGGCCGCGCCAGAGAACGCCAGAGCCGCGGCGAGCGCGACCCCGGACAACCAATATTTTGTCATTCAGCTACTCCCATAAGTTGCGGGCGCCTGGCCCTCCCGGACGCCCGTTGGCAGAACGAAATTCCACCTTGAACGCCGATACTTTCTCTTTTTTGGTCAAGAAGTCACCTTAAAAAACACAAAGGTTTGATCGGCCGGCGACCGCCCTAGCTGTTTCCTTTCGCGCGCCACGTCAGCCCTGAGCTCTCATAGGCCCAAGAATATTGGGTCGCCATCTGCGTCGCGCGCATCGCGCGATAGCCGAGCGCGCCAATGATGATCATCCAGATCAGGGCGGTGATGAAGAGAGGAATGGACAGCAGCGGCTCGCCGTAAAGCGCGTAGTGAAGAAAACGCACGGCGGCTGCGAGAAAGACCATATAGGGCGCGAGCGTCGCGATAGGCCTCCAGGTCTTGGCGATGGCCCTTCCGGTCGCCCAGGCGCCAGCCCCGCCCAGCACCAGAGTGATCAAGATGAAGGTGAAGATGCCGTAGGGTGAATCCGACCACAGGACGTCGGTCATCAATGACCCCCCTCGAGATAGGCCGCGCGGACCTCGGGGCGCGCCAATAACTCCGTGCCGGCGCCCTGCATCGTGATCGCGCCGTTGACCATCACATAACCGCGGTGGGCGAGTTTCAGCGCGTGAAAGGCGTTCTGCTCGACCAGGAAGACGGTCAGACCCTCGCTCTTGTTCAGTTCGGCGATCACCTCGAAGATCTGCTTGACGACCAGAGGCGCAAGTCCAAGCGAAGGCTCGTCGAGAAGCAGCAATCGAGGCCGGCTCATCAGCGCGCGTGCGATGGCCAGCATCTGCTGCTCGCCGCCCGAGAGCGTCCCCCCGCGCTGCGGCGCGCGCTCCTTCAGGCGCGGAAATATCGCGAACATGCGCTGAAGATCTTCGTCGAAATGGGCGAAATTGTTGATCGAGGCGCCCATCTGAAGGTTCTCGAACACCGTCATGCGCGGGAAGATGCGCCGACCCTCCGGCGACTGCGCGATCGACAGGCGCGCGATCATGTGGGTCGGCAAGTTGGTGATGTCGTGGCCGTCAAAGGTGATGCGGCCGTTGCGCGCGCGGGGCGCCCCGAAGATCGTCATCATCGTCGTCGATTTGCCGGCGCCATTGGCCCCGATCAACGTGACGATCTCGCCTTTGTTGACGTCGATGTCGACGCCGCGAAGCGCCTGGATTTTCCCGTAAAACGTCTCGATCCCGCGCAGTTGCAGGAGCGGCGTCAGCCCAGCCGGCGCCACGTTCATTGCTCCAGTTCCTTTTCGATCTGCTCGACTTCCTCCTCGTCTTCGACGCCGAGATAAGCGGCGATCACTTTCGGGTCGGAGCGCACGTCCGCCGGCGTGCCGTCGGCGATCTTCACGCCGTAATCGAGCACCACCACATGATCGGAGATCTGCATGACGACGGACATGTCATGCTCGATCAGGAGCACCGAGGTCTTGTGGTCGGCGCGGATCGACCGCAGGAGCGTATTGAGCTCAGCCGATTCGCGCGGGTTCAAGCCCGCCGCCGGTTCATCCAGGCAGAGCAGCACCGGATCGGTGCACATCGCGCGCGCGATCTCGAGCCGGCGCTGGGCGCCGTAGGGCAACTCGCCCGCCGGATCGTCGGCCCGGTCGGTCAGTCCGATCTTGTCGAGCCAGTACTTCGCGCGTTCGATCGTCTCGGCCTCTTTCCGGCGATAAGAGGGCGCCCCGACCAGGCCGAGGAAAGTGAACCCGCTGGCGAGCATGAGCGCGTTGTGGTGGGCGACGAGCAGGTTTTCGAGCACGGTCATGCCCTGGAAAAGCCGGATGTTCTGAAAGGTGCGCGCGACATGCGCTTTGCGCGCGATCTCGTGGTCGGGCATCCGCTCGAGCAAAAAAAGTTCGCCGTTCGCCGTCGTCGCATGCCGGCCGCTCGAACGGGTGACGGCGGCGATGTCGTCGGGCGTCGCGACGCCGTCGCGGGCCAGCGCGAGGCGCCCCTCGGTCGGCTTGTAGAAGCCGGTTACGCAATTGAAGACCGTGGTCTTGCCCGCGCCGTTCGGGCCGATGAGCGCGGTGATGTCTCCCCTTCCGACTGAAAAGCTGAAGGCGTTGACGGCGACGAGGCCGCCGAACCGCATCGTGAGGTTTTCGACGGCGAGCAGCGGGCCGGTCAGCCAGTTCATCAACCGTGCCCCTCTTTGACGAGATCGCCGGACACAGCCTTCTGCTCTTTCAAGAACACGGAGGGCATGCGCGTGGAGACGAGACCACGCGGCTTCCAGATCATCATGATGACCATTGCGGCGCCGAACAAAAGCATGCGGTACTGGGTCGGATCGAAATCCTGGCCGAAGATCTGCTTCATCCAGTCGAGTTCGCGCATGAGCTCGGGAACGCCGATCATCACTGCCGCGGCGATCGCGACGCCGAGCTGCGACCCCATGCCGCCGAGAACGACGATGGCGAGGATGGTCGCCGACTCGATGAAGGTGAAGCTCTCGGGACTGACAAACCCTTGGCGCACGGCGAAGAACGAACCGGCGAAGCCGCCGAACATGGCGCCGAGCGCGAACGCCGTGAGCTTGGTGGTGGTTGTGTTGATGCCGAGCGACCGGCAGGCGATTTCGTCCTCGCGAAGCGCCTCCCAGGCCCGGCCGATCGGCAGCCGGCGCAGCCGAATCGTGACGAAATTGGTCAGGAGCGCGAGCGCGAGGATCAGATAGAAAAGAAAGATCGTGCGGTAAATCGGGCTGTAAGGCAGGTGGAAGATCGCCGCGAAGCCGTCATCGTCGTCGGTGAACGGTATGCCGAAAAACGACACGTGCGGAATGCCGCTGATGCCGGCGTAGCCGTTGGTCAAATCGACCCAGTTGATCAGCACCATGCGGATGATCTCGCCGAAGGCGAGCGTGACGATCGCGAGATAGTCGCCGCGGAGCCTTAAGACCGGGAAGCCGAGAATGACGCCCCACATCGCGGCGAGGATTCCGGCGAGCGGCAGGCAGACCCAGAACGAAAGGCCGAAGAGGGTCGAGAGCAGCGCGTAGGAATAGGCGCCGACGGCGTAGAAGGCGACATAGCCGAGGTCGAGCAGGCCGGCGAGGCCGACCACGATGTTCAGTCCCCAGCCCAGCATCACATAGATCATGATCTGGACGCCGTAATTGTTGATCCACTTCAAGGACCCGCCCGGCCCGAGGAGGCCGAGGGCGATGAGCGGAAACAAGATCACGAGGCCAAGCATGAACGGGCCGACATAGCGCCCGAACGCCACCCGGGCGGCCGACGGCGGGGCCGTTCCCTCGCCCTCCCGCGCCGCCTGCACCAGGGCGCCGCCCATGCCGCCGGCGGCGACCGAGCCGACGCGGTCGAACCAAATCCGCCAGTCCGCGCGCGCCATCTGCCGCAGGAAGACGAACGCAAAGACGATCGCCGCGATCGCGAACGCGAGCGGCCAGCGCCCGATCAGAACAAGCTCGTTATTGATGTTCGATTCGGCATGGTAGGTGATGATGGGAAACGCTAGGCCGAAGGCGACGAGCGCCGCAGCCGCTGCGGTGCGAAGCGCGGGAACCAATTGAGTCGGGGTTGCGACTGGGGCCGCGATCTCCGTTGTCTGTGAGGGCGCGCTCATGGCTCAGACCTTTTCGACTTCCGGCCTGCCGAGAATGCCGGATGGCATGAAGATCAGGGTGATCGCCAGGATCATGAACGCGGCCACGTCTTTGTAGTCCGTGGTGAAGTAAGACGACCAAAACACTTCGATGAGGCCGATCAGGAGGCCGCCCAAGACGGCCCCCGGCAACGAGCCGATGCCGCCGAGCACGGCCGCGGTGAAGGCTTTGACGCCCGGCACGAAGCCGTCGGCGAAATTCACCACGCCGTAGTAGATCACGAACATGACGCCGGCGACCGCGGCCAAGGCCGCCCCGATCACAAAGGTGATCGAAATCGTGGCGTCCACGTCGATCCCAAGCAGCGCGGCCATTTTGCGGTCCTGCTCGCAGGCCCGCTGCGCCCGCCCGAGCGAGGTGAATTGAACGAGGTACCAGAACCCCGCGAGCAGCACGGCCGTGACCGCCACAATCAGGATCTGGCGCACCGACAGCGTCACGTCATACTTGCCGCCGGTCAGATTGAAGACGTGGTTGGGCAATTGGGGCGCAGGCTTGTTGCGCGGCCCCTGAACAACCTGGACGAAATTTGACAGAAAAATCGACATGCCGATCGCGGAAATAAGCGGCGCCAGCCGAAACGATCCACGTAGCGGCCGGTACGCGAGGCGTTCGATCGCCCAATTCCATAAGCCGGTCAGCGCCATGGCCCCGACCATCACGATGATAAAAGCGATCGGCAGCGACCCGAGGTGCAAGATCTGGGTCAAAATCATGAAGATAAGCAAGGCGATGAAGGCCGACAGCATGAACACGTCGCCGTGCGCGAAATTGACCATGCCAATGATGCCGAAGACCATCGTGTAGCCGATGGCGATAAGTCCGTAGATCGACCCCAGCGTGAGCCCGTTGATCAGCTGCTGCAGGAAACTATCCATGCGCCAACCTGCCCTCCTGTTTCTCTCCACCTCGCAGGAAACGTGCCATTGACGTGCGGCCGCCCTGTCCTTGTGTGCGCTCTCGACCCGCCGACCCTATGCCGTGGCGGGATGGGCTCGCCCAGATTCGAGAGCCTAGCCGTCACAGACGCGCCCGGCAACTCGACCGCCGGCTCATTCCAGTAGAACGAGATATTTTTGGGGACGCCGTGCGGCCGAGTCCCCTTTGGGGGTTAGGGGCGCGCTCGACGACGCTTTGCGACATTCCCTTAAAATCGGCGGAACTATGAGCGCAAAACGATCCCGGTATGGCGGCGTCCCCGCGAAGAAGGCGGGCTAAAAATCAAAATGGCTGACGCCTAACGGGTTGGCGAGAGCGCCATGAAAAAAGGTGAGGATGGCGTTCAACGAGACGCGCGATTTCAAACCGAGAACCGCTCGGCAAGAAGGGCGCGCGCCCGATGGGCGGCTTCGAGGAAATCGCGCGCTGCGCCGGGTGCGGGGGGCTTGCCCGCTACCGCCACCCGCACCCCCGCCACCCTCGCCGCAGCAGCGGCCCCCATGTCGCCGTCGCTGTCGCCAAGGACCACGACCTCCTCGGCGTGGAATCCCAAATCGCGCATGGCTTGCTCAACCATTCCCGGCGCCGGCTTCCGGCAATTGCAGCCGTCGTCCGGGCCGTGTGGACAGAAGTAGATCGCCTCCAGTCGGAGACCTTCCGCGGCCAGCATCGACCGCAAGCGATCATGGATGCGCTCGAGCACTGCAGCGTCGAAATACCCGCGCGCGATCCCGGACTGATTGGTGATCAAAGCCAGCACGAACCCGGCGTCACGCAGCAACCGCAATCCCTCAATTGCTCCGGACGTGAATTCGATTCCGTCTGGATCGCTGAGATAGACCTTGTCTACGATGATGGTTCCGTCGCGGTCGATGAGCGCGAGCCGCCTAGGCGCGGCGGATTCTTTCATTCAAGCAACCTCCGCGCCGGCGTCACAAGGTTGGCGCTCTATAAAGACAGAAGAAAGAAGCCATTTCTCGATTTTCCTAAAATCCGTGCGGCAATCTACTATGTAAACCGTCGTACACCAAGGATGCGTCGGTTCGTTCCCCCGGCGGGGTGCGAGCGCCCGCCGTCGATCTGGCAGGAAACAAGCGGGGAAAACGCCTGACCAATATCCTGTTGATCGCGGTTAGGACCCGACCCAGCCAAATGCGAGGAAAGGGTCATGGAACCCCAATCGTCTCAAGGACTTCTAGGCCCTCGCCAAGCCCTATGCGGCCTCTCGCACTTGCGCCATGTGTCCTTGCTGCGACAAGATTCCCTGTGTAAGAGCCGCTTGCATGGGCGAAATCATCGTATGGCCAAAGCCGTCAACTCCGCTGCCGTTCACCGGAGAGCGTTTGACCACAACGTATGGCGGCCAGACCGAAATCGAACACCTGCATCGATATTTGATGGCGCGCGAATGGTGCAGAGACAAGGATGTGCTCGATGTGGCGAGCGGCGAAGGCTACGGAACCGCGTTGCTGGCTCAAGTGGCGCGCCGCGCCGTCGGCGTAGAGATCGCGCCCGACGCCGTGGACCACGCGAACCGCGCGTACAAGGCCGAAAACCTCAGTTTCCTTGTTGGTGACGCGCGCTCGTTGCCTAGCCCGGACGCGACCTTCGATGTCGTGACGTCATTCGAAACAATTGAGCACTTCGCGGAACAACAGCTTTTCCTCAGCGAGATCCGGCGCGTGCTTCGGCCTGGCGGCCTGCTCATCGTCAGCACGCCGGATCGCGACAATTACTCGCCAGCCGAATCGGCTGCGAATCCTTTTCATGTCCGAGAGCTGGACAGAGAAGAGTTCGATTCGCTGCTCCGGTCCTATTTCGCGGAGGTCTCGCTGCTGCTTCAACGGCCGATTTTCGGCTCTGCTCTCCTTCCCAGCGGAGAAGGCAAGGCGACGCCGTTATGCTTTGAGCGCCGCGGCGACGCACACTTTGAAGGATCGCTTAACCTACCCCGTCCACAGTACGTCGTCGCTTTTGCGTCTGATCATCCTATCTCACTGCTTCCGCCGAGTCTTTATATCGATACTGGGCGACTGGGCATGCTAAGACCGTCCGAGGCGGACGCGCAGTTGCGTCTCCTGCGGGAAAAGGTCGCCACTGAACTCGAGCCGCTTCACACAGAGCTCTCAGTGCTTCGCGCGGAGCTCTCAGCATCCCGTGAGCAAGTGACCAGTCTCTCGGCCGCGCATATCGAGGCGCCCGACGCACAGGAAGAAGTGAAAGGTCTGCTAGCGGCCAAAGAGACGGCCGAACGTGCGTGCGCGCTCGCGCGCCGTGAGCTGGAGGGGGCGCGGGAAGAGTTGAGTGGCCTTCTAGCCGCCAACGAGATGGCCGAACGTGCGTGCGCGCTGGTACGTCATCAGCTTGCTGGGGCGCGGGAAGAGGCAAAGGGGCTCGCGACGGCCAAGGAAACAGCGGAGACGGCCAAGGAAATGGCTGAGCGGACGATCGAGTTGTTGCGCAGCCAGTTGGCCGAATGCCAACAAAACCTTCTGCACGAGCGGGGCGCCAAGCGACGGATCTGGCCAGCGCGAGCTTTGAGAGAACTGCGTCGATTTGGCCGGCGATTGCGAAGGTCTTTTTGACTGCTCGTCCGAGGAACAGGCGATGTCCGAACTGAATTGCTTGCTCGAACAGCTTCACGCCAATAGCGCTCGCGGCCCATTTTATCGCGACGACGATCAGGCCGTTTGCGCTCCGATCGATCCAAAAGTGCGTCTCATCGCATATTATCTCCCTCAATTTCACCCGATCCCCGAAAATGACCTCTGGTGGGGCAAAGGCTTTACGGAATGGACCAATGCGACAAAGGCTGTGCCGCGTTTCGTGGGGCACTACCAGCCGCGTTTGCCGGGAGAGCTTGGATTTTACGATCTGAGATCGCCGGACGTGCTCCGGCGTCAAGCCTCGCTCGCAAAGAAATATGGAATATACGGTTTTTGCTTGCACCATTACTGGTTTGGAGGCAAAACGCTGCTCGAAACGCCGCTAAATCTGCTGCTTGAGAATAGAGATATTGATATTAACTTTTGTATCTGCTGGGCCAATGAGAATTGGACCAGGAGGTGGGACGGTGAAGAGCACGAAATACTTCTAGCTCAATCCTATTCACCTCAAGACGACGTCATGTTTGCGAGATCTTTGGAACGAATGCTTCAAGATCCGAGGTATATCCGTATTGATGGTCGCCCGCTGCTCGTCGTCTATCGCGCCGGTCTGCTCCCTGATCCCTTGGCGACGGCGCGCCGTTGGCGTCATCACTGCGCAGGCGCCGGTTTCGGAAATCCCTATTTGGTGATGGCGCAAACGTGGGGCGATGAGGACCCGCGGCCGTTCGGTTTTGACGCGGCGGTCGAATTCCCACCGCACAAGTATTGGGATATACCCGAAAGTTAACGATAGAGTCGAAAATCTGGACCCGGATTATGCAGGGACCGTCTATGACTACGATACCTTGGTAAGGGCGGCGACTGCGGCGGCGAAGACCGAATACAAGCTGTTCCCGTGTGTGTGCCCCAGCTGGGACAACGAGGCACGCAAGCCGAGAAAAGGCACCGTCTTCGCGTTTTCTACCCCCGCAAAATATGGAGCGTGGCTCGCACACGCCTGCCGACGCACGTTGCTCGAGTTCAAGCCCGCCGAACGATTTGTGTTTATCAACGCCTGGAACGAATGGGCGGAGGGCGCTTATCTCGAACCCGATAGGCATTTCGGTTTCGCTTATCTTCAGGAGACCGGGCGTGTTTTGGGCGGTCTTGAAGCGCCGCGCCCGCTCGCTGC
The DNA here is from genome assembly GCA_963756955.1 of uncultured Alphaproteobacteria bacterium. Lineage (GTDB taxonomy): Bacteria > Pseudomonadota > Alphaproteobacteria > Rhizobiales > Beijerinckiaceae > Roseiarcus. The sequence continues at coordinate 341,907 of CAVWPU010000031.1, read as the reverse complement.
AGCCGCGCTTCGCCTAGTGGTTGTAGTCCACGACGCCCAATTCAACGGGGCGCAGATGCTGGCGCTTCGTCTCGTCGAGCTTTTCGTGAAACGGTTCGGCGTGCCGGTCCACGTCCTGCTTGGAGGTGGGGGACCGTTGGAGGAGGCGTTCACCAAACTCGCTCCGACCGAACGGATCGAAAACGGCTTCGCCGATTTGGCGGGGTGGGGGCTGATCGCCGAGCGCCTTGCCGAACAGGGTTTCACCGCAGCGCTTTGCAACTCGGTCGCGTCCGCACGGTCAATCGGTCCGCTGCGCTCGGCAGGATTGCGCTGCGTCGCCCTCGTCAATGAACTGCCTTCGCTGCTGAAGCAATACAACCTGCAAGAAGCGGCCGACATTGCCGCTCGTGACGCGGACGTAGTCGTGTTTCCTTCGGCCTATGTGCGCGACAAGTTTCTCGGATTCGCAGGGTCGGTCATTGGCGACCAAGTCATTCGACCGCAGGGCCTCTTTCATTCTCCCGCCCCAAGCAAAGACCATCCTCGGCTGCGCAAAACCGCTCGCGATCAGTATGGAATACCTGCGGACGCGCCGGTCGTATTGGGCGTGGCCTATGGGGACTTACGAAAGGGGGTGGATCTTTGGCCGGCTGTCGCACGTGGCGTGCTCGCCAAGCACCCAACTGCGTACTTCGTGTGGGTAGGCTCCGTCGAACCAAGCCTCCTCTTTTGGCTTTCTCACGACTGGGAGGCGATCGGGCATAGGGACCGGCTGATTATGCCAGGCGTCGCTCAAGATCTGCGTCCATTTTACGCAATGGCCGACGTTTTCCTCTTGACTTCGCGAGAAGATCCCTTCCCCTCAGTTGTCCTCGATGCCCTGGCCCATGGACTGCCGATCGTCGCTTTCGACGATTCTGGCGGCGTCACAGAATTGGTTCGCGAGAGCGGTGGTCTGCTGGCGCCGTATCTCGACACGAACACCATGGCGCACGCAATTTGCGCGTTTATAGAAGATGCCGAACGGCGTAACCTAGTCGGTCAAGCTGGTCGCCGGATGATCGCGGAAAAATTCGAGTTTGGCGAGTACGGCTTTGACCTATTGCAGCGTGCAGATCCAAATCTACTTAAGATATCTGTCATCGTACCGAACTATAATTATGCCGAATATCTAAAGGAGAGACTGCTTAGTATTTGGGCGCAAACGTACCCGGTCTTCGAGATTATAGTGCTTGACGACGCGTCCAATGATAGAAGCCTTGAAGAGATTGCTGAATTACAGACACGTTACGATCGAACGATTCGCCTTGTTTCGAACGACAAGAACTCGGGGTCGCCCTCGCGTCAATGGGCTCGTGGAGTGGAAATGTCCCGGGGCGATCTCATTTGGATTGCGGAAGCCGACGATTTTGCGGATCCTGAATTTTTGGCCGCAGTGACGGAGCCGTTTCAGGATACGACCACGGTGCTCAGTTATTGCCAATCGCGGCAGGTCGACGAGAATGGCCTCGTCCTTTCGAATGACTATCTCGAGTATGTTTCGGACATTGACCGAGGCCTCTGGCGTCGCGATTATAACCGCCCGGGGCTCGTAGAGATTGAAGAAGCGCTTTCAATCAAGAATACAATACCGAATGTCAGCGCCGTGGTCTTCCGCCGAGAAGCGATCGTGGAGGTCCTGAAAGACCATCTCAACGAGATGGTCGCATTGCGCAACGCCGCGGATTGGCTGTGCTATCTTCGGATGATGACAAAGGGGTCAGTCAATTTTATCGCGCGGTCCCTCAACAATCACCGCCGGCACAAGCGTAGCACGACCTTATCAGCATCAGCTTCCGACCGTCGCCATTTAGAAGAGATCATAAGGATGCAGGAGCTTGCGGCCAACTTGGCCACGGTGAGCCCGGAGCGGAAAGAAGCCGGGCGGCGATGGAGCGAATCCGTTGCTGAGCAATTTGGCATTGTTGAACAAACTTGACACGCGATGACTTCCACCGTTTCTCGGGCGAGATCGGGCCTACCGCATCATCTTCGGATCCGCGGGGAGACCAACGGATTCGGGTAACGCGCTGAACGCAAACGGAGCGCGAAGATGAAAGTGCTCGTACTTGGCGGTAACGGGTTCATCGGGTCTCATATTGTTGACCGGTTGCTGGCGCACGGACATTCCGTTCGCGTCTTCGATCGTCAGCCAGAGCGGTTTCGAGTTCCGCTATCGGGCGTAGACTATTGTTTGGGCGATTTCGCTGACAGAATGGCGCTGGTCGAAGCCCTCACGGGTATGGACGCAGTTTACCACCTTGTCAGTACGACGCTTCCAGGGACCGCGGATCTCGACCCCAAGGCAGATATCCAGGATAATCTTGTCGGCACGATCAACTTGCTCGAGTTCGATGCAGAGGGTTGGAACGAGGAGAATTCTGTTCCTGTCCTCTGGAGGAACCGTCTACGGAATACCCGAAAAGATTCCCATCCCGGAGACCCACCCTTTACGTCCGATTAATTCCTACGGGATCGTCAAGTCGTCAATCGAACATTACCTCGATCTTTACCGCAGGACGCGCGGCCTTTCCCCCCTCATTATCCGTGCGTCAAATCCGTTTGGACCGCGTCAAACTCACTTTGGCGTTCAGGGTGTTGTCTCTACCTTCCTCAGGGCAGTATTGTCTGGAGAACCCATCGAGATATGGGGAGACGGAACAATTGTCCGCGATTATCTGGACGTTCGCGATTTAGCCGAGATCTGCGTTTTGGCTGGAACAAGTAACAACGAGGGCGCGTACAACGCCGGCAGTGGGCGTGGCTTATCGATTAACGAAATCGTTCAAGCTATTCGTAAAGTCACAAATTCGGATTTCAAAACGATCTACAAACCGGGACGTCCCATCGATGTCCCGTGCTCTGTTTTGGACTGTTCGCGCGCCGAGACGGACTTCGGATGGAATGTCAAAACGAATTTGAATCCACTCTCAAAGTCACGTGGGAGTGGTTGAAAAACCCGAGCTAATGAAGTGCCGAACTTTAGGATAAATTGCTTCTTTGACGGACGTTTCGTTGAAAGCGAGCGCGCGGGGTTGACTCAACGATCCGATTGGCGTCGATGAGTCGCGTCAGGTCGACCGATGAAGCACATGCCTTCTGCGCAGGGACACTTTCTGTATCCACCCATGGACCCGATTCAGATTGCAGTCCAATCGCGCGGCCACGGTTTGCTGCCGATAGATATTGTTGAAAAACTCAAATTTCAACCTCGACCACAATTCGGAAGACCGCACGCAGCCTTGATGCAAAATTTCGTATGGGTCTCGGCGGACTGACCTGTTTTGCGGCCAGCGTCGTTCCCGTATGCCCTACCGTAAGGACTCTCCGCCTGAAACGACGCGCCACACGAAAGCGAGATTTTCGCGTGGCTCAATTTGGGGGTGTCTCAACGCAATCCATATAATTCTGGCGCGACAATTATCTCTGATGGCGGATCTCCAATGTCGTTCGAACCCAATTCCCGAACGGACATTTGGAACTCCGAGGAGATGCGATCGATCCGGCGAGACATGGTCACAACGAACGAAAGGTGGCCGGGTGGCGTCAGGGCCATGCGGACAAGGCCCAACGCGGATCATGCGTTGGCGTCCCCCTTGGTCCGTTGAGACTCTTTTTCCTGGCTCTTATGTTGTCGTTTTTGTGTACTCCGTGCGCACGCAAAGAGGAGGGCGATATATGGCAGCCTTGGATCGAGAAGCGATTATCAGGACTCAGGCCGCAAAACTCGGGGTTTCGTGCTCAGTCCATTCGGAGGACCACATTTTCAATTTCCTGATAAATCATCCCGGGTTCGATTCGGACATGGCGCGGGTAGCGTACTACTTTGAAGATGGAAAACGCTCTTCAGATAAATTCCGAGAGTTGGTCGCGGCGCACGCGCCCAAACAGGATAAACATACTGTACTAGAATTTGCCGCGGGCTACGGGTGCGTCTCCCGACATCTTCTTCACGCGCGGGAAATCTCTGTCGAGAGTTGCGATATCCACGATGAAGCGATCTCCTTTCTTCAAAATAAAATCGGCGTCCGCGGGCTTCTGTCGTCACCTTTCCCAGAAATGCTGTCGCTCCCATCTCAATATGACGTCGTCTTCGCCCTGTCTTTCTTTTCGCACATGCCGATCACGACCTGGGCCCGCTGGCTGGTCGCGCTGGCGAAAGCGACCAGGACAAACGGCCTCTTAATCTTCACCACCCATGGCATGAAGAGTAGACACCATTTTCTGAACCCGACCATCCCGGAAAATGGATTCTGGTTTCAAAAGTCAAGCGAGCAGGCCGATCTTTCTACCGAGCAGTACGGGCAGACCGTCGTGACCTCTGATTTCTGCAAAGCCAACATAGCCTCGATTTCAGGCTTAGAGCTAATCGAGATGAGCGAAGGCTATTGGTGGGGTCATCAAGATTTATATGTCGTTAGAAAGCTGGGCGCCTGACCTTTGCAGCCGGCCGAGGTTATCAGGAGCGGCGATCGCTCTGTTTGCGCAGTCTGATCGCATCAATTCGCGCGCTTTGCGTCCGGCTCTTCCAGCACCCTGTAGAGCCCTTGTGCCTCCGGCGCCGGGCCGCGCCGCTCCCCGAGCGCCTCGACCCTCACCGCGACCCACTTCGGCCCTTGAGCGAAGGTCAACACGTCGCCGCAGCGGACCGGGCGGCTCGGCTTGTCGACCGGCGCGCGCGACTGGCTGCGCATGAGGCGGACGCCGCCTTCCTCGACGACGCGCGAGGCCAGACTTCTCGTCTTGAAAAAACGGGCGCGCCAGAGCCAGACGTCGATCCGGCACGCGTCTTCCGTCACGAGGCGGCGCGGCCGGCGGCTGGGCCACGCCTGCGCTTGCGGCGGCGCGTTCGGCGCTCCACGGGCTTCGTGAGGGCGGCAAGCGCGGCGAACGGGGTCGCGACCGACCCGGTTTTGAGCGTCGATTGGTCAGACGCCGCCCGGCGACGGAACAAGGCGCGCTCCCCGCCTTCTCCCTCACGCACGCGCGCGAACCCAAGCGCACGCAGGATGTGATGCGCGTCGTCACGCCGCCAGCCAAGATCCGCAAGCAGCGCGTCGGTGACGTCGATCGCGCCCGCCCCCTCGGGCCAAGCCGCGCGCGCGAGCGCGTCGAGCCGCTCAAGCTCGCCGATCGGCGCGGCGAGCTGCCCCACGGGACGCATCCCGCGAAGGCTGAGGGCCTCGGGACGCGGGGTCGGTCGCGGCAGCGGATTGAGCTTCGCCGGGTCTGGTCGCCACGAGCCGCTCGCGAGTTCGGCGTAAGCCATCGCGAGGAGCTGCGCTTTCGGCTCAAGCAGCGACGGCAGATAGAGGCTGAACGCGCCAAAGCGCACGCCAAGCGCCTTAAGGGTGCGGCGCTCGTTGCGGCTGAGCAGCTTGACGCGCCCATCGGCCGCGCGACGATCAAGCACGCCGAACTGCTCGACAAGCTGGTAGGCGAGCCCGCGCGCCAGCCCCCTCAGCCGTCCGTCCTCGATCGCTTCCTTGAGATGCTTGAGCGCGTAGAAGCGCCGCGTCGCCTCGGCGGCTGCGAACGCTTCCAGACGGCGCGCGGCGCGCTCGCGCTGCGGCTCGGCGCCAAACTCGCCGATCAATCTCACCCGGGGCGCGAATGGTTCGCCACCGATGATTTCTCCCGCCGCTTCGCCCCGCCAATTGACGACCCCGCCGGACGCTATGCGCGAACGCCTCGTCGTCCTCGCTCGCCAGCGCGCCAAGCCGGCGGGCGACTTCGGGAGCGACGACCCGCTCGACCGCGCCCCGCAGCGCCCGATTCTCAAGCGCGGTCGCGCCGCGCTCGGGCTCGAAATGGAAGCCGGCGAGCCGACCGACGAGATGGCCCTCCACGGTCACGGCGCCGTCGTCGTCGATGCCGCCAAGAATCGGCCCCGCGCGCTGGCTCAGGCTGCGCAGAAGCGCGCTCGTGCGGCGATCGACGAAGCGCTGCATCAGGGATTGGTGCAGCGTATCGGAGAGCCGATCCTCAAGATTCCGCGCCCGGCCCTGCCAGGTCTGCGGATCGGCCAGCCAGTCGGCGCGATTGGCGACATAGGCCAGGGTCCGCACCCGCGCGAGCCGAGACGAGAGGGCGTCGATGTCGCCGTCGGTCCTGTCCAGGCTCGCGAACTGTCCCTGCATCCAGTCTTCGGGCATTCGCCGGTCGCCCTGGGTGAGGTGCTCGAACATCGTCCCGACGAGGCGGGTGTGCTCGTCCTGCGTGGTCTTGCGAAAGTCCGGAATTTGGCAGACGTCCCACAACCGCATGAGATTGGATCGGTCGCGCGTGCGCCGCATGATCATCTCATCCGTCGAGAGCTGGCGCAGGGTCGTCTCGTCCTGGCTCTCCGCCGAAAGCCTCAGTCCCGGCGCGGGCGGCGATGCGGCGAGCGAGCGCATCAACGCCTGGATCGACTGGAAATCGAGCCGGGGATTGCGCCATTCCGCGGCCATGACGGACGGAAAGACATGGCCTTCGACCGCCGCCACGATGTCAGGGTCGAGATCGGGCGCGTCGCCCGTCACGCCGAACGCGCCATCCTTGCGAAATCGGCCGGCGCGTCCGGCGATCTGAGCAATCTCCTGCGAATAGAGCCCGCGCCGCCGTCGCCCGTCGAACTTGTGCAAGCCGGCGAATGCGACATGGTCGACGTCCATGTTCAATCCCATCCCGATCGCATCGGTCGCGACCAGGAAGTCGACTTCGCCGGACTGGAACAGATTGACCTGGGCATTGCGGGTGCGCGGACTAAGCGAGCCCATGACGACGGCCGCCCCGCCGCGCTGGCGGCGAATGAGCTCGGCGATGGCGTAAACCGCATCAGCCGAGAAGGCGACGACGGCGCTGCGCCGAGGCAGGCGGGTCAGCTTCTTGGGGCCGGCGTAGGTGAGCTCTGACAGTCGCTCGCGGAACTGGATCTCGGCGTCGGGACAAAGCCTCCGAATGAGCGAGGCGACGGTCGCCGCGCCCATCAGCATCGTCTCGGAGGAGCCCCGCGCATGCAGGAGCCGGTGGGTGAACAGATGGCCGCGCTCAGGATCGGCGCAAAGCTGGATCTCGTCGACCGCGAGAAATTCGACCTTCCGGTCGAGCGGCATCGCCTCGACCGTGCAGACGAAATAGCGCGGCCAGGCGGGCACGATCTTTTCTTCGCCGGTGATCAGCGCGACCTGAGCGGCGCCTCGCGTTTTCACCACCCGATCGTAAATCTCGCGCGCGAGCAGCCTCAGCGGCAGGCCGATCATGCCAGAGGCATGTCCCAGCATGCGCTCGACCGCCAAATGAGTCTTGCCCGTGTTCGTCGGGCCAAGAACGGCGATGAGCCGCGAGGCGTCGCCCCGCGCTGGCGAGCAATTCATGTCAGGTAATGTGGACGATGCCGGCGCGCCTCGCAAGCCTGTGAAGTCGTTTAGGCACGTGATCTTTTCACAGGTGGTCGTCACTTTTCCTTGACATGATGCTGAGCGGCGCTGCTCTTGCCCTCACGCGCCCAAGGCGCCAACCTTAGTCGAACAGCGCCGCACACCAAAGCAACGGGGGGAAGACTCATGTTCTACGGGCAAGCCGAAGGCACGGACCTTGTCGTGCTGGACAAGCGTTTTGCGAAGCTTTTCGCCGGCTACATGCGGGTGACGCGCCACTGGACCGGCTCGGTCTGGGCGGAAGGCCCGGCCTGGTTCGCGGCCGGCCGTTATCTCGATCTGGTCGGACATTCCCAATAACCGCATGCTGCGCTTCGTCGAGGAATCGGGCCAGGTGTCAGTTTTCCGGCAGATCTCCAACAATTCGAACGGCAACACAGTCGACAACCAGGGCCGGTTGGTCACCTGCGAGCACCTGACGCGCCGCGTGACGCGCACCGAGTTCGACGGCTCGATTTCAGTCCTCGCCGACAAGTGGGAGGGCAAGCGTTTCAACTCGCCAAACGATGCGGTCGTGAAATCGGACGACTCGATCTGGTTCACCGACCCGGCCTACGGCATCGACGGCGACAACGAGGGCGAGCCGGCGACGCCCGAGATTGATGGCTGCCATGTCTATCGCATCGACCCGAAGACCGGGCGAAGTCACACGACTCATCGACAATATGGTGCGGCCAAACGGCATCGCTTTCTCGCCCGACGAGAAGCTGCTCTATGTCGCCGACACTGGCGCGACGCACAAAGAGAATACGCCACGCGCCATTCGCCGCTACAGCATCAACGCGGACGGCAAGAGCGTGAAGGGTCCGGGCGAAACCTTCGCTGAATTGGCGCCGGAAGACGGATTGTACGATGGCTTCCGCGTCGACCGGTCCGGACGGATATGGACGAGCACCGGCAAGGGCGTCTATTGCTACGAGCCGGACGGGAAGCTGATCGGCAAGATCCTGATCCCCGAAATCGTCGCTAACGTGACTTTCGGCGGTCCGAAGCGCAACCGCCTTTACATCTGCGGCACGACGTCGCTCTATTCAGTCCTCTTGATGACAAACGGCTCGAAGCTCGGCTGAAGCGGGCGGCCGGGCATCTTTGCAACGCTGGGCGGTCCAATCCGTCCGGTTTTGATCTATTGCGCATCGAAATACGTGGGGAAGGCGAGCCGTGAAGCTTGGTCTCGAAGGAAAAGTCGTGCTCGTCACCGGCGGTTCGAAGGGCATCGGGCTTGCTTGCGCCTTAGCCTTTGCGGCCGAAGGCTCGCGGATCGCCATCTGTTCGCGATCGCGCGAGAATATTGACCAAGCGACCGCGCCGGATAAAGGACGCCTTCGGCGTCGTCGCCGATCTCGCGGACGCCGTTGCGGCGGAGAGAGTGATCGATACGGTAGAAGACCGCCTGGGGCCGATCGACATCCTGGTGAATTCGGCCGGCGCGGCGAAGCGAACTCCGCCGGACGATCTGAACCCCGCCGTTTGGCGCGAAGCGTTCGACGCCAAGTTCTTCTCTTACATCAATGTCATCGATCCGATGGTGAAGCGCATGGCGAAGCGGGGGAGCGGGGTCATCGTCGAGCGTCATCGGCGTCGGCGGCAAGGTCGCCTCGTCAACTCATCTCGCCGGCGGCTCGGCCAACGCCGCCCTGATGCTGGCGACGGCCGGGCTCGGCGCGGCCTATGCCGGCAAGGGCGTTCGCGTCGTCGGCGTCAGTCCCGGGTTTGACGGAGACCGACCGGGTGGCCGAGGGGCTCGCGGCTGACGCCCGGCTCGCCAATATCTCGATCGACGAAGCCCGCCGCCGCAGCGTCGAACGGCTGCCGTTGGGTCGCATGGCGCTCCGCGGACGAGATCGCAGACGCGATTCTCTTCCTTGCCTCGGCGAAGGCCGGCTACATCACCGGGGTGACGCTATCGATGGACGGCGGCCAGTATCCGGTCGTGCTCTGAGGAATTCCAGTGCATCGCGTCCGGCCGGAACGGCCGCCAGATACGCGGCAAACCGTTGACGGACGGAGTTGCTTCGTTAAGCGCAAGCCGACCGATCAGGAGGCCCTGCGGCGCGCGGCCCACGGCGCCATGCGCCGGATCTGCGCCGCGCTCGCCTGCTTGGGCAGCTTTTCCGCGATGCCGTAGACGCGCTCCCGGCGGTCGATTTCGCCCATGACGTCGGCCGGCGAAACGCCGCATTCGGCCCAGATGACGGCCAAGATGGTAGAGGACGTCGGCGCTCTCCAGGATCACCGAATTCGCGGTTCATCTGCACGGCGTCGAGCCCGACCTCGATCGCCTCCTCGACCAGTTTCTTGGCCATTTTCTGCACGCCGTCGCGAAACAGCTTCGAGGTGCGGGACGCCGAAGGACTTCGGTCCCGAGCCTCATGGACGGCGGCGAACAGCCTGTCGAGCGAATCAGTCATGCAGTTCGAATTATCCTTATTCGAATCCGATAATGCCGGACAAGCGTTCACGCACTATGACAAAAAGGCTACCTCCCCGAAATTTTTCCGCAGAACACGGGATTTCCTGTGGACGGTCGCCCAATTCAAGGCGGTCAGGCGACGCTTGGGCGTCCACGAGGACAGGGGCTCGGCTCTTTACGCCGCAAGGGAGGCGAACAGCGCGCGTCCATCGACGCCCGCCGACCAAGGGATCGATCAGATTTTCCGGATGCGGCATCAATCCGAGCACATTGAGCCGGTCGTTGAAGACGCCGGCTATCGAATTGATCGCGCCGTTGGGATTCGAAGCGTCCCCGACCCTGCCCTCAGCGTCACAATAACGGAATGCGACCCGCCCCTCCGCCTCGATTCTGCGGATGGTGTCATCGTCGGCGACGAAGTTGCCCTCGCCGTGGGCGATGGCGAATTTGACCACCTGTCCGGGCAGATAACCGCGCGTAAATGCCGTTTGCGTGTTCTCGACCCGCACGTGCTGCATTTTGCAAATGAAGCGCAGCTGTGAATTGCGCATCAGGACGCCGGGCAACAGCCCAGCCTCGCACAGGATCTGGAAGCCGTTGCAGACGCCCAGCACCAAGCCCGCCGCGCGCCGCGTGATCGCCGACCGCCCGCATGATCGGCGCTCTCGCGGCGATCGCGCCGCAGCGCAGATAGTCGCCGTAGGAGAAGCCGCCCGGCAGGACGACCAGATCGAGGCCCGGCGGCAATTCGTGTTCGGCGTGCCAGACCATTGCCGGCTCGACGCCCGAGGCCTGCCGAAGCGCGCGCGCGATGTCGCTCTCGCGATTGATTCCGGGGAACAGGATGATCGCCGCTCGCATGGGCGGCTCACCCGATCTCGATGGCGTAATTCTCGACAATGGTGTTGGCGAGCAGACGCTCGCAGGCTTCGCCGAGCTTCCTGCGCGCGGTCGCGTGGTCGTCGCCGTCAAGCTCGATGTCGAAAACCTTGCCTTGGCGCACGCTCGTCAGCCCGTCGACGGCCAGGCCCTTGAGCGCGCCCTCGATCGCCTTGCCCTGCGGGTCCAGGACGCTGGACTTCAATGTCACGATCACACGCGCTTTCATGGGGGCTTAAGCTCCAGGCCGGTCAGGCCGCATTCGAGGTCGGCGCCATGGTCAGAAGCGCATAAATCGCCGCCGGGTCCCGGGTGGCGCGCAATTGGGGGGCGACGCCGCCGTTGCGCAAAAGACGCGCGATCATCGCCAGCGCCTTGAGATGGTCGGCTCCCGCCGCTTCCGGGGCGATCAGCATGAAAATGAGATCGACGGGCAGGCCATCCGGGGCTTCGAAATCGATCGGACGCTCGAGCCTGGCGAAGACGCCGAAAATCTGGTGGCACTTGGCGATCTTGCCATGGGGAATGGCGACGCCGTCCCCGACCCCGGTCGAGCCGAGCCGCTCACGCTGCAAGATCGAATCGAAGATCTCGCGCGACGGCAGGCCTGAAACCAGCGCCGCGCGCTCGCTAATCTCCTGCAGCGCCTGTTTCTTGCCGTTCACTCTCAGGGCGGCCAGGACGGCGTCCGGCCTAAGGAGCTGTGATATCGACATATTCGTCCCAATTACTGAGCGGCCGGCGATGCACGCGGCGGATGCGGATCGAGCCAACCGATCGCGCCGTCGCGGCGCCGATAGACAATATTCACGCGGCCGCTTCCGGCATGCTGGAAGACAATGACCGAAGCGCCGGTCAGATCGAGTTCAGCGACGGCGGAGGCGACCGAAAGAGATTTGAGTTCATCTGTCCCTTCCGCCACAACGACAGGGTCGAAACCCTCAACGGGTTCCTCCTCTTCATAGCGTGGCGATTCGATAAGATAGTTAGCAACCTTGCCGCGGGCATGCGCGGCAGAAGCGCCTGCGTGGTCCTTGAGGCGAGTTTTATAGCGGCGCAAACGGTTTTCAATCTTGTCCGCCGCCTGCTCGAAGCAAAGGTAGGGTTCGTGTGCTCGACCCTCGGCGTGCAGGCTGAGGCCGGAACTCAAGCGCAACGTGCATTCCGAACGATAGCCGGAGCCGTCGCGCGTCATCACCACGTGGCCGCCGACAGAGCCGCTAAAATAGCGTGCGACAGTCGCCTCGACTTTTTCCGAGACGTGCTGACGCAAAGCTTCTCCGATGTCGAGGTTCTTACCCGATACCCTCAAGGTCATCGAACGCTGGCCTTACCTCTCAGGCGTGGCGACTTCAGTCGCCCCCGCTCCGCGCCGCGCCCCCGCGTTCCTGCCTGCTCATTCTGCTTCGCCTCAGCCGATTCCCCGTCGACCGAGTCAGAGGTACGGTTAGGAGCCTGCCTTGCACATGTCAATCGTTGTGATAAGCCCTTCATCTTACTGCGAGAATTGCTATTATGCTTCAACCGCCAGGGAATTGGTGCGTTGAATGCGGGTCCGGGTCGACGCCATCTTCATTTTGCGCCTTTCAACCGAGGAAGGGATTCTGAGGCTGTCGCGATATTTAGCGACGGTGCGGCGGGCCACAATGATCTCCGCCTTGCGCAGGCGTTCGACGATCACATCGTCGGAAAGCACCTCGTCCGGGTTCTCGTCGTCGATCATCTGCCGGATGCGCTGGCGCACGGCTTCGGCTGAATGGGCCTGTCCGGGTTCGCTTGATGCAATCGCGGCGGTGAAGAAATATTTCATCTCGAACAGGCCGCGCGGCGTCTGAATGAACTTATGCGCAGTGGCGCGCGAGACCGTCGATTCATGCACCCCGATGGCTTCGCCGACCATCTTCAGGTTCAGCGGCCGCAGGCCTGAGACGCCCTGCAGGAGGAAGGAGTCCTGCCGGCGCACGATCTCGCTCGCCACGTTGAGGATGGTGCGCGCCCGCTGCTCGAGGCTCTTGGTCAGCCAATTGGCCGACTGCAGTTGGGTGGAGACGTATTGCCTGTCCTCGTCCCGTTTCGCGCCCCGGCGGATCTCGGCTGCATAGACTTCGTTGACCAACACGCGCGGCAGCGCGCGCGTGTTAAGCTCGACGCGCCAGCCAAAATCGGGCGCTGCGGTCACATGGACGTCCGGAATCGCGGGCGCGGCCGGGGGGTCGCCGAAGGCGCGCCCCGGCTTGGGCTCGAGTCGCTTGATCTCGGCCAACATGTCGCGCAGATCCTCGTCGTCGACGCCGCAGAGCCGGCGCAACAGCGGAAAGTCCCGCCTGGCAAGCGCCGGCAAGTTCTCGATCAACGCCTGCATGGCGGGATCGAAGCGGTCGCGCTCTTTCAGCTGGAGGGTCAGACACTCAGCGAGCGAACGCGCAAAGACCCCCGTCGGCTCCAGGGTCTGCATGCGCAGGAGCACGCGCTCGACGCGTTCGGCGTCGGCGCCGAGCCGCTCGGCGATTTCGGCCATCGAGCCGACGAAGTACCCCGCCTCGTCGAGCGCGTCGATCAGCGCCGCCCCGATAATCCGCTCGACCGGATCGGGAATCAGGATCGCCGCCTGACGCTCAAGATGGTCGCGAAGGGTCACGGACTCGGCGATGTAAGCCTCGAAATCCGGAGCATCGCCCATGTCCGGGCCGGCGCCGACCCCCGTCCAGGCGTTCGCGCTCAATCCGTCGGCCGGAGCGGATTGGATCGTTGGCGCGGAGCGGTCCGCATCGAAGGTGTTTTCCACCTCGGCGCCAAGATTGGCGGCCAGGCCGGCCGCGTCCGTCTCCAGCGCCCCCCCCGCCCAATCGCCGGGTTCGGCTGGCGCTTCGGCGAAGCCGCCGCCTTCGGCCTCGACCTGCTCGAGGCTGACTTCCTCACGCTCCTCCGCCCGCTCGAGCAGCGGGTTGCTGGCCAATTCGTTCTCGATGAACTGAGTCAGCTCGAGATTGGGCATCTGCAACAGCTTGATCGCCTGCAGAAGCTGCGGCGTCAGGACCATTGCCTGGCCTTGCCGCAACATCAATTTGGCCGAAAGCGCCATACCTACCGCCAGCCCTTCACCACACAACAAAACCGCGTTCGTCGTCGCGGCTCGCTTTTTGCTTAAAGCGCTCGCCGTAGCATGCGCCATGCCGATTTCGACGGCAAGAAGGACGCTGAGCGCGTCCGGACATTGTTAACGGCGTTTTCTCCGACCCGCAACGACCAGAGTATCAGATATCAGATGTGGATTAACTGAATAACCGCGGTCAACCCCAAACATCGCGCCGAAAATTGATATAAAGATTTGCTTATATGTTTATTGCGCGTTTTCGACGCCGCTGGTAAGAGACGCCAGTTACGACAAAAGGACTTTCCCCGCCCATGACCAAGACCGCCACGACGCTCGTGAGCAAACCTCACGACTACGCCATCGCCGACATCAAGCTCGCGGACTATGGCCGCAAGGAGATCGCGATCGCCGAAACCGAGATGCCGGGCCTGATGGCCACGCGAGCCGAATACGCCAAGAGCCAACCGCTCAAGGGCGCGCGCATCGCGGGCTCGCTGCATATGACGATTCAGACCGCCGTCCTCATCGAGACCTTGAAGGCGCTCGGCGCCGACGTCCGCTGGGCCTCCTGCAACATCTATTCGACCCAGGATCACGCTGCAGCGGCGATTGCCGCGACCGGAACGCCCGTCTTCGCGATCAAGGGCGAGGGCCTCAAGGATTATTGGGACTATACCCACCGCATCTTCGAATGGGCGGACGGCGGCACGCCGAACATGATCCTCGACGACGGCGGCGACGCCACCATGCTCATTCACCTTGGCCAGCGCGCCGAGAATGGCGACACCAAGTTCCTCGACACCGCCTCGAACGAGGAAGAAGAGGTGCTCTACGCCGCCATCAAGGCGCGACTGAAGAGCCATCCCGGCTGGTACGGCAAGAACGCCACTTCGATCCGCGGCGTCACCGAAGAGACGACCACGGGCGTCCATCGGCTTTATATCATGGCCAAGGAAGGCAAGCTCCTGTGGCCGGCGATCAACGTCAACGACAGCGTGACGAAGTCGAAATTCGACAATCTCTATGGCTGCCGCGAGTTGCTTGTGGACGGCATCCGACGCGGCACCGACGTCATGATGGCGGGCAAGGTGGCGATGGTCGCTGGCTTTGGCGATGTCGGCAAAGGCTCGGCCGCTTCCCTACGCAACGCTGGCTGCCGGGTGATGGTTTCCGAGGTCGATCCGATCTGCGCGCTCCAGGCGGCGATGGAAGGCTATGAGGTCATCACGATGGACGAGGCCGCTCCGCGGGCCGACATTTTCGTCACCGCGACCGGCAATGTCGACGTCATCACCCTCGATCACATGCGCGCCATGCACGACCGCGCCATCGTCTGCAACATCGGCCATTTCGATTCGGAGATCCAGGTCGGCGCGCTGCGCAACTACAAGTGGAGCAACGTCAAGCCGCAGGTCGACGAGATCGAGTTCCCCGACGGCAAGAAGATTATCCTTCTGTCGGAAGGGCGCCTGGTCAATCTCGGCAACGCGACCGGTCATCCCTCGTTCGTGATGTCGGCCTCGTTCACCAACCAGACGCTGGCCCAGATCGAGCTCTTCACCAAGCCCAACGAGTATAAGAAGCAGGTCTACACGTTGCCCAAGCACCTCGACGAGAAGGTCGCTTCGCTGCATCTCGCGAAAATCGGCGTCAAGCTGACCAAGATGACGCCGGAACAGTCGAAATATCTCGGCGTCTCGCAGACGGGGCCGTTCAAGCCGGATCACTACCGCTACTGATCGCAGCCCGATTAAAACAACGCCGTCGCGCGAAGAGCAGCGACGGCGTTTTCGTGTTCAGCCCCTGGCGGCGCTTATTCCGCAGCGGTCTTGTTCAGGCGCGCATGCAGGCCGTCTGCCCATCGGCGACCAGCCTCGCCGCCCCACAGCAACCAGGCGACATAGCCCGCGGATGGGTCACTTTCGTCTCCCCACTCGTGACTTTTCGACGCCTTGTCGACCTCGTGCCCAGCGAAATAGGCGCTCATCGCGACAACGTCGCGAAAAGAGACATCTCGACGCTCCGCGAGCTGTTTGGCGCGATGAAGGCCGACCGAGGTCCCGCCCCGATGGAATTTCTCGCGCAGCTCAAGACCTCGCTTCGCCGCCGCCGCCACATCTGCTGGCGGGATGAGACCTGGGTTCATTTGACCCTCCTCCAGGCTGAAGGCTTGTGAGCCGCGATCCTGCCGGACTTCTCCTACCGCACGACAAATTCAGGATTGTCCTCGGAAGCCGCGACCTCGTGGGCCTTGATCTTGCCCGGCGAGTTCAGTTTCTTTTCCACGCGCCCGACGCTGCTGCCGCCGCTCGACTGCCAGGCGACCCGATCGCCGGTCTTTATTGGCTTCGCCATGGGAGTCCTCCGGAGGAAAAGCTCTCTCCCAATTCGCCGGACGCCATAAGGTTGCAGAGATGAGTCTCAGTCCGGGTCGTAGGCTTCACCCCTCTTTCATCCACAGCGTCTGATGATGCATCGAGCCGTCGCATTCCTGAAAAACGTTGTCGTATTGCATCTTGAAACCCTTGGCGGTCAGGTCCGCCGAATCCTTCCGGAACGTCCTGTCGTTCGTGCCGTGTAAAAGAAAGTATTGGCCGGCCGGGCGCGGGGACCAATGCGCGCCGCGCTGCGACACGCCGTTCTGACAGCGCCCCCACGCCTTGTCGGGATAGTTCCAATCGATCTGGCGCTGGTAATCGACCGAGAAGTCCTGAATATTCATCCATTGCTGGGAAGCCGCGTTCGCGTCGGGCGTCGATGTTTTGCCAAGCTTAGATGGCGGACTGTCAGCAATCTTACCGGTCGGAGCTTGATCTAGCGCATTCTCCGGATGGGCCGCCGCTGCGTTAGGAGCATTATCGAGCGGCGGCGCGGCGGCGTTGGGTCCGTCGTCGGAGGTTGTTGGCGCGGGTGTAACTGTTGGAATCGGCGCTTGTGGCGTTTCGATCGAAGCCGCGATCTGCGGCTGCGCCTGCCGTTGGATGTAGAGAAATCCTGCCCCGCCTACGATGACGATGAGCGCCGCCACCGTAAGGAGGAGCCGGCGCGCGCTTGCCGCGGGCTTCATCGTCGCCATGGGGAGCGCAGCGCCGGCGTCGGGCGACGCTGGGGACTGCTCCAGCATGTCGCCGTCGATCCCCGCCAGTGCTTCGGTCAGCCGCTCGGCGTCGGAATCGAAACGGTTGTGCGAAATCTCGATTCCCTGCCGGCGCGCAAGCTTCTTGAGCGTGTCCGGCAGGTCATTGGCCTGAGGCATGACGGCGCCATCGACGAGGACGGGAATGACCGGCACATTGCGTTCGAGCGCCGCCTCGATCTCGATGCGCACGAAATCGTTAGGATCATCGAGGCGGCGGCGATTGTCCTTATCGGCGCTAATGAGCCAATTTCTGCCGATCAGGGCGACCAGCGCATCGCATCGACCAACCCGTTCCGAAAGCACTTCGACGAAATCGCGGCCAGCCGGAATGTTGTCGACATCGATGAAGACGCTTTCGCGCCCGAGGCTGCTCTTCAGGCGATCATAGATGCGCCCCGCGAACCCGGCCGTGTCGTCCCGGCGATAGCAGATGAAGACGCCGCCTCGCATGCGATGCGCTCCTCTCGTCAGGAGAACTAGCCCGAAAATCTCCACTCATCAAATAATCGTGAACTTTCCCTGCGCCGTGATCCCGGTCACAGAGCTAAGTCGTAGGGCCAGGTCAAGTGCTCACAGTTCTTTAGAATGCCGCCAATTGATGCGTCAGCGCTGATGGCTCGTAAGATTTCCCCCGTGGCAGGTCTGCCATGGCAGGTCTGCAAACGGGCGGGAGGCTCAATCGTCTGTCTGAAATAGAGCAAAAGGCCCCGCTCAGACACGGGGGAGAACTCTGAGCGAGGCCCCGCTCCCAGGCGGTCTAGGTGAGAGCGACATGCCGTACGATGTAAACATAGCAATGTTGTGACGCAGCCACGGGCGCGAGTGCGATCGTCAAACGTTCGGCGCGGAATCACGCTCTCGGCCAAATCCCTGACCGCCAGCGCTGGCGAGGAAATCCGGACCCCTTCTCACCGTGAAAATCGTTGCATAATGCAAACTATAGGCGTCATGCGCTCGCGTTTATTTGCATTGGCTTGCGCTTATTTGCGCCGCTGGTCGGAGCGGGCCGGCGCAGCTAGGGCCGGCGCCGCCATAAGACGTTCGTCGTTTAGCGCGAGAACCTTATCCCGCCGCCTCCCTGAGTCTTGCCGCCGCGGCCTCAGGGGTGAGATCCCGTTGAGGGGAGCCGAGCATTTCGAAGCCAACCATGAACTTCCGGATCGTCGCAGAGCGCAAGAGCGGCGGGTAAAAATGCGCGTGCATTTGCCACTCGGCGTGCAGCGCGCCGTCGGTCGGCTTCTGGTGGAATCCCATCGAATAAGGGAACGGCGCATCGAACAGCTTGTCATAAAGCTTGGTCAGTTGGGACAGAACCAGGGCAAGCGACGTTTTTTCCCCCGCGCGTCATCTCATCAAATCCGCCGATGCGGCGGCGCGGCAGGATCATCGTCTCGAACGGCCAGTTCGCCCAGAATGGCACAAGGGCGCAGAAATCGTCGTTGGCGAGCACGATGCGCTCGCCGCGTTGAAGTTCCTGTGCGAGATAGTCGAGGAGCAGCGGCCGGCCGTGCTGCAGTAGATATTCGCCCTGGCGATGGGTTTCCTTCTCCAGTTCGTTTGGGAGATGGCGGGTCGCCCAGATCTGGCCATGCGGATGAGGGTTCGAGGCGCCCATCATCTCGCCCCGATTCTCGAAAATCTGCACAGAGCCGATGTCGGGCAAGCCGCCAAGCGCGATCGTCTCCTCGATCCAGACGTCGACTACGCGTTCGATGTCGGCGACCGCCATGCCGGCGAGCGTCAGATCGTGACGCGGGGAAAAGCAGAGCACGCGACAACGTCCCGATTCGCCTTCGGCGACGAGCAGTCCGTCCCTTTCCACATCGGTCGGCGCGTCGGCCTGCAATGCCTGAAAATCATTGTCGAACACGAACGTGTGCGGATAGTCGGGATTGCGAGCGCCGCCCACGCGCAGGTTGCCCGGACAGAGATAGCAGTTGGGGTCATGGGCGAGCGCCGCGGGCGCCGTCTTCGACTCGCGCTGGCCCTGCCAGGGACGCTGCGCGCGGTGAGGCGACACCAAGACCCATTCGCCAGTCAGCGGATTGAAACGGCGGTGCGAGGCGGCGCGAAGCGGCTCTGTGCTCGCCATGGCGGCGCCTCCTCAGACCGGGAATCAGCTGGGCGCCGTCAGACGGCGCGCAGACGAAAATGTCCACGTCCAGGCCCGTTGCGATGCGATAGCCGTCGGTCAGAATTTGCGACGCCTTGCTCGATCGCCGATTCTTCGATCAGGCTGACGGTGCAGCCGCCAAAACCCCCGCCCGTCATGCGCGAACCGTAGACGCCCTTAACGTGCTGGGCCAGTCCTGCCAGCGTGTCGACCTCGGGACAAGTGATCTCAAAGTCGTCGCGCATGGAGACATGGGAAGCGTTCATGGCTCGGCCGCAAGCTGCGAAATCGCCGGCGTTGAGCGCGCGCTCCGCTTCCAGCACGCGCGCATTCTCGGTGACGATGTGACGACAGCGGCGGTAGATGAGATCGGGCAGCTTGCGGCGTTTGGCCTCGAGCTGCTGCGGCGTCACGTCGCGCAGAGCCTTGATCGGGCCGAGATAGCGGCTGAGCAACCTCACCCCTTCCTCGCAAGCCTCGCGCCGCAAGTTGTACTCGCCGCCCGCATGCTGGTGGCGGACCCCGCTGTTGGCGATCAGAAGCCGCAAGTTTGGGGCGATTGCGACATGGCGCGAGCCGAGACTGCGGCAATCGATCAGAAGCGCATGACCGCGACGCCGCAGCAGGCGATGTACTGATCCATCACCCCGCAGCGCATGCCGACGAAGTCGTTTTCGGCGCGCTGGCAAATCTGCGCGATTTCGATCGGGTCGAACTCGAGGCCGCTTTGGGTGAGCAGAGCATGCGCGACCGAGACTTCGAGCGCGGCCGAGGAGCTCAAGCCCGCGCCGATCGGGACGTCGCTCCAGATGATGAGATCGGCGCCGGAAAGGGTGCGCCCGCTCCTCTCCAGCATCAGCGCGACCCCGACGACATAGTCCGACCAGTCGCCGCTCGCGGCCTTCAGGCGGAGAATCGAGATCGAACTCGCGCGTCTCGTCCATGATCATGGAATAAACTCGGAGGCGCCGGTCGGCCCGTTGCGAGGCCGCGGTCAGAGTGGCGAATTCGAGCGCCGCCGGCATGACGAATCCGTCGTTGTAGTCGGTATGCTCGCCGATCAGGTTGACGCGGCCTGGCGCGCGACTGACCGTCGGCGTGCGACCGAACCGATAGGCGAACTCGACCGCAAGGTCGCGCGCCTGAACGCTCATCTGAAGTCCCCCCGGCCGCGAGCGTGCGCGCGACTCATCCTAAGAAGTCCCCGATGGTCACGCACTGCGGCAGGCCTTGCAAGGTCATCGGGCGAAGCGAAGCGCGCGGCGCGCCCGTCGGACGAGCGCCGCAGGGACGGCGCCGGTGAGCCAAAGCCCAAGGATGAGCGCGGGAAAATAAGCCGCGGCCCCGATGACGATCAGGGCCGCGAGGCGCGCTTCGCGAGCGAAGCGCGGGAGATGCGCCATCAGCGCGACGAGCGGCCCGTCGAACACAGTCAGCGCCAGCGCCAGCGCGCCGGCCGCAAACAGCGTCGCCGCGGCGGTCGCGAGCAGGCGCGCGTCGGGCGCGCGTCCAGCCGCGCCGACGGGCGAGCGCAAAAACGCCGGCGACCTTGATCCATAGGCCCGCCGCGGTCGCGAGCGCCAAGCCCGGCGCGCCGAGCGGCCGGAACAGCACGATCTTGAGCGCCACATTGACGGCGACGCCGACCAGCGTGACCTTGAGCGGCGTCGCCGTGTCGCCGCGCGACAAAAAGCTCGCCGTGACGATCCGGTCGACCAGCAAAGCCGGCATGCCGATCGCGTAGGCCGCAAGCACGCCTGCGGCTTGCTGGGTCGCATTGGCCTTGAAGGCGCCGTGCTCGAAGGCGACGGCGACGATGAGGTCGGGAATGAGAAGAAAGACGACGATGAAGGGAGCGCCGAGCGCGAGCGTCAGCGAAGCGGCCCGGTTCTGCGCCGCCATCGCGCCCCGGTCGTCGCCAAGCGCAACGAGGGCCGACATTTCCCTGAGCAGCACCGAGCCGGTGGCGATGACGATGACGCCGCCCGGCAACTGATAAAGCCGGTCGGCGTAGCTGATGGCGGAGAGGCCGCCGGTGGGTAGGAGCGAGCCGACGATCTGGTCGGCGAGCGCGCCGATCTGGTAGCTCGCCGAAATGCCGATCGCCGGCCCCAGCATCCAGAGGAATTTGCGGATCTCGGGCGTCCAGCGCGGCCAGGTCAGCCGCTCGAGCAAGCCCGCGCCGCCGCGCGTCGACCATGACGATGACGAGCTGGGTCGCGCCAGAGGCGAGAAACCCCCAGCTCGCCATGCTGGCGACTCCCGGCGAGATGCTTCGGAAAAAAGGCGGCGAAGGCGAGAAACGCGATCATGCAGACATTCGCCGCGGCGGGCGCGAAAGCGGGCGCGCCCCAGGCGTTGTTGGCGTTCAGCGTTCCCTGATGCAGCGCGAAGACAGCGATGAAGGCGATATAGGGGAACATGATGCGCGACATCGCCACGGCTGCAGCAAATTTGTCGGGCTGGCTGACGAAGCCTGGCGAAGTCAGGCGCACGAGCAGGGGCATGTCGAGATAGACAAGGCCGAGCAGAGCGATCTGCGACAGGATGAGCAGCGTGAAGATCTGGCTTGCGAATTTGGTCGCTTCCTCGCGCCCTCCCGCCTTCAGGACGCGGGTGTAGGTGGGCAGATAGGCGGCGTTGAACGACCCCTCGCCAAAGATCTGGCGGAACTGGTTGGGCAGCTTGATCGCCGCGACATAGGCGTCGTTGAGCGCGCCGCCGCCCATGAGCGCGGCGAGCGCCATATCGCGCAGAAAGCCGGTCAGTCGGGAGGCGATCGTCCAGCCGCCGACCAGAAAGATATTGCGGTACATTGCGCCCGCTTTAGCCGGATTCGCCGCTGGGCCGAAATCGGGCTCGCGAAGGCCGAGCGATCTGTACCGCTGGAGTTACTTAGGACACGGCGGCAATCCTGGCCTTCCGCACTCCCTTGCTTCGGGCTTGCGCTCGGGCTGGGCTGGTTTTCGCTCAGCCGGGCAGGCGGATGCTCGATTTCCCTTTGCGCTCCGTTCAGTGGCTCTGGCTTGGCGGGTTTTTCAACGGCCGGCCGGCGCTCCTCGATTTTCGCGGGATTGGCCGCGGGCTCGGGCTTGGTCGGCTTTTCCACGGGGCGCTTCTCTTCGGCCTTTGGCGCATTCGGCGCAGCCTCGGGCTTCACCGCTTTCTCGACCGGCTTCTCCTCGAGTTTTCGGCGCATTCGGCGCAGCCTCGGGCTTGCTCCGCTTTTCGACCGGCCGGCGGACTTCTCCTCGGCCTTCGGCGCATTCGGCGCAGCTTCGGGCTTCACCGCTTTCTCGACCGGCTTCTCCGCAGGGCGCTTCTCCTCGGCCTTCGGCGTATTCGGCGCCGCTTCGGGCGTCACCGGCTTCTCGCCGGCGTTCTCCCGGCCTTCGAGCCGTTGGCCGGCGATGGTCGGCGCAGGTTGGCCGGTTACAGGCCGCTTTTCCTTTGTCTCCGGCGCGGCATTTCCCGCGGGCGCCGTGACCTCTGCGGCCTTGCCCGCGGCTCTGGCGGGCACCACGCCCTTGCCTTTGAACTCGCCTGGCTTTGCGGTGGCCGCGATCGCTGGCTTGCCATGGTTCGTGGATACGAACTGCTCGCTTCTCATGCCGGCCGCGCGCGCCTGACTGGCTTGCAGTGGGGTCGCCTTGACGCGCGGCTCCTTCGCCGCCAGCAGTTCTTCGTTGGTCGGCTTTGCGACGACACCCGCCTGGCCCGCCATTGAAGCTCGTATTGTTGATCGTCGTGTTGTTGACGACGGTCTGCGTGTAGACATTCGTGATGTGAGCGGCGCCGATGTTATTCACGGTCGTGTTGTAAAAGAAACGTCCACTGTCCCACCGGCCGCCCTGATAGCCCAGGCCGTTGTAGCCAAATCCGTAGTTTATCCCGCCGTAATACCCCACGCGCGGGCCCCAATAGCCGGGGTTGAAGGCATAGACGCCGCCGGCGAACGCCCAGAAGCCCGGCGTCCACAGCAACCCCGGTTGCGGCGGTTCGACCCAGACGCCGGGGACCCAGTAATAGTCGTAATTGTTCCAGGCCCAGTAGCCCGGCGTCCAGTAATAGCCGGGGGCGGGAATGGGCGGCTGACCGTATTCCGGCAGGGGCGGCGGCGGCTCGTCGGACTGAATGAGATAGCTGCCTTCGGACGCGCCGCCGGAGGGGCATGCGCAGGTCTGAGCGAAGGCGGCAGCGCCGAAGGCGAGCGGCGCGGACGCTCCGATAAGCAATGCGGCGAGTGCACGGTAGAGATAGCGCATTTCAAATAACTTTCCCAAAGCGTTGCGAACGCCAGACCAGCAGCGCTTGTCTGGACGAATTCGCCAAGGCGATGAAGTCCGGCTTGAAGCTTCATCGATCGAGAATCCCGGAACTCGGCAGAATTGTTCGTGGCCTTGGTCGTCTTTCCCAGGTGGCTTGCTCTTGACGAGGCCAAGGAGGCACGGGCGTGGTTAACGAGTCTTTAAGGCTAAAACCGGTTCGCTTCCGGGGCTATGCGCCCTCCGCCTTACCACGACGATCCCGTCAGCGCTCCGTCGATATCCCGCCAGAGGTCCTCGACATCCTCGATGCCAGCGGAGAGCCGCAGCAGGTCGGGCGGGCAGGGCGAGTTCGCGCCCTCGATCGAAGCGCGATGCTCGATCAGCGATTCGACCCCGCCAAGCGAGGTCGCCCGTTTCCAAACCCGCACTTGGGCTGCGGTCGCGATCGCGGCCTCTGCGCCGTTGCGCACGCGGATCGACAGCATGCCCCCAAAGCCGCCCTGCATCTGGCGGCGCGCGACCTCGTGGCCCGGATGGTGCGGAAGTCCGGGATAGAGCACAGCGGAGACAGAGGCGTGATTGGAGAGGCGGTTCGCCAGCTCCATCGCGTTCGCCGCCGCCGCGCGCACGCGCAAGTCGAGCGTTCGCAAACCCCGGATCAACAGGAACGCTTCGAACGGATGCAGGATCATGCCGTGCGACTGGCGGATCGTGCGCACGCGCGCGCTGAGCGCGTCGTCGCGCGCGAAACAGAGCGCGCCGGCCAGAACGTCGGAATGCCCGTTGAGGTATTTGGTCGCCGAGTGCATGACGACGTCGGCGCCAAGCGCGAGCGGCCGGGTGAAAACGGGCGTCGCGCAAGTCGAGTCTACCGCGAGGACGGCGCCTGCCGCATGAGCGGCGCGCGCCGCGAATTCGATGTCGCTCACGCCCCACATGGGATTACTGGGCGTCTCAAGCCAGAGGAGCTTTGTCGCGCCGGGCTTGAGCGCCGCGGCAAGCGCCTGGGAATCCTCGGCGTCGACAAAATCGACGCTGAGCCCGAAGGCGGGCGCCTCTTTCACGAGCCAGGCGCGGAGCGCCCAATACATGGTCATGGGCGCGACCACGTGAGCGCCCGGCCCGAGGCTCAGGAAAAGCGCGATCGCAGCCGACATGCCCGATCCCAGCACGAACGTCGCGCTTGAGCCTTCGAGCGCCCCGATGATCGCCTCGGCCTGGCGCACGGTGTCGTTGTCGGGACGGCCGTAAGAATTGCCGCTCCGATAAAGATTGTCTGGATCGCGTTCGAAGGTCGTGGCGACATGGATCGGCGGCACGATCGCGCGGGTGCGCTCGTCAATGGTTCCCAAGGCCTGGGCCGCCAGTGTACGCGGGCTTAAAGTCCGGGAGCCGCTCATAGCGCAAGACCCCTCAGCAGTTTGGGCGCGCCAGCTCCCCGCGCCGCCCGCTTCCGCGATCAGCATGTCCTTGAGCGTCGGCGCGCGATCGACGACGCGAAGGCCGAGATCGCGCACGAAGCGCAGAGGAGCGAGATCGTTGGAGAACAGACGGTTGAGCGCGTCGAGACCGAGGCCGCTTGCCGCGATGTCGAAGCGACGCTGACGCTGATAGTTTTCGAGCGGCCCGGGCGCGCCGGGATCAAGACCAAGCCGCATCTCGCCGACAATCGTCTCGGCGAGCGCCGCGACGTCGCGCAAGCCAAGGTTCAGGCCCTGCCCGGCCAGGGGATGCACGACATGGGCTGCCTCGCCAACGAGAGCCAGGCGCGGCGCGACGAAGCGCCGGGCGATCTGGAAGCGGAACGGAAAGGCTTCGACGCGCGAGGCGAGACGTGATCGCGCCAAGCTTCAGCGTGAAGCGATATTCAAGCTGGCGCGTCAGATCGTCGGGATCGAGGGCAAGCAGCGCTTGGGCGTCGGCGCGCGTTTCGTTCCAGACGATGCTCGACTGCCGGCCGGGAAGCGGCAGGAGAGCGAAGGGACCGGCCGGCAGGAAATGCTGCTCCGCCCGTCCCTCGTGATCGCGCTCGTGCGCGACCGTCGCGACGATGCCGGTCTGGTCATAGTCCCAGCCGACAGTCTGGATTTCGGCGAGCTGACTGAGTTTCGAGCGCGCGCCGTCGGCGGCCACGGCAAGACGCGCGCGCAGCACGCGCCCGTCGGATAACCTTAGCTCGCCAACGTGTTTGGCGGACGCCCAATGCGCGACGGATCCCTTGATGGACTGAACCCCGAGCCGAGCGCAGAGCGTAGCGAGCGCGGCGATGACGTCGTCGTTGAAGGCCATATGGGCGAGCGGCGCGCGATCTTTGGCGTCGAAATTGAGATGAGGCAGGCGGACGGCGTCGCGCACGTCGCCGTCCATGATCGCCATCGACAGGATCGGTTGCGCCTTGGGCTCGATCGCCGTCCAGGCGCCGAGCCGTTCGAGCAGACGCCGGGGACCGTCGGCGATCGCAACCGTGCGCAGAGGACTTGTGCTCGCCGCGAACGGCGCGCCCGGATCGACAACGGCGACGGACGCGCCCTGCCCCATCGCTTGGCTGATCACAGCCGCGAGCGCGAGCCCAGACGCGCCGCCGCCGGCGATGACGACGTCGAAGACGGGAACGGGTTCGGGCAAAAGCGGACGCCTCCTTCCGGGCCTTTGTCGCACGGATCCGGAGTCCCTGGACGGACTCTAACCGATTTATACAATCCGCAGGGGCTGCGACAACCGATTCAGATCTAGATTGCTTGCCGTGTCGTCAATGTTCTCGTCACTTATCAGATATGAATATAAGCGTGCGGCCTATCAGTAGTGTGCGATGACAACAATCTGTTTTGTTTGCAGGTCGCCGGGAGGATAGGTCTGGACGCCGCCCTGTCCGGCTCCCGGCCACTCGGCGATGTTGGCGGGCGCAATTCCATTGCGGCGCAACTCTCTCTCTACGTTCGCCACCCGTCGGTCGAGAATGCGCTCCCGACGCTCCACGTCGCCAGCGACCTCGGCGCGCTGGTTCACGTCGATCAGCGTAACCGTTTGCGGCGCGGCCCCTGCTGCGGCGTCCACGACCTTTTGCCGGCCGACGACAGTCAGCGCCGCCCCGCGCCACGCCGCCATATCGAGAGTGTCGCGCTTCACCTCGGGCGGCGTCGCGCAGCCCGTCGCTGCAAAAGCGATGAAACAAAAGAAACAGGCGCGTATCGACAAATGACGTTCCACGGCCAGCCTCAGCCATGCCACGCCGCGACCGTCTTCAGCGCCGAGAACCCGTAGAGCGCCTCGAAACCCTTTTCGCGGCCGTGACCCGATTTGCCAACGCCTCCGAACGGCAGCTCGACTCCGCCGCCCGCGCCGTAATTGTTGAGGAACACTTGTCCCGCGCGCAGCGCCTTCGCGAGCCGCATCTGCCGGCCGCCGTCAGAGGTCCAGACGCCAGCGACGAGGCCGTAGCCGGTGCCGTTGGCGATGGCGATCGCTTCGGCCTCATCTTCAAAGGGAATGACGACCTGGACGGGGCCGAAGATTTCCTCCTGGGCCAGGCGGTGAGTCGGGCCGACATCGGCGAACAGGGTCGGGGCGACATAATATCCGCCCTTCGGCGCGTCCTCGACGATCTTGGCGGTCGCAACTGTCCTAAGATCGGCGCCCTTCGCAATGAATCGACTGACGATCGCCTTCTGCCGCTCGGAGATGAGCGGCCCCACGTCGAGATCGGCGTCCGCCGGGCCGACCTTGAGGGTTTTGTAGCGCGCCGCCATCCGCTCGACGACCTCGCCATAAATCTTGCGCTCGACCAGAATGCGCGAGGACGCGGAACAGGTCTGGCCCGCATTCTGGATGCCGGCGTTGACCAGGAACGGCAAGGCGCGGTCGAGGTCGGCGTCGGCGAAGACGAGTTGGGGCGACTTGCCGCCGAGCTCGAGCGTCACCGGCGCGACGTGGCGAGCCGCGGCTTCCTGCACCAGCGCGCCCACCGTCGACCGAGCCGGTGAAGGAGAGATGCCGGACGCCCGGATGCGCGGCGAGCGCCGCGCCGGCCTCTTCGCCGAGGCCGGGCACGACATTGAGCGCGCCTGCCGGAAAGCCCGCCTCGCGCGCGAGATCGGCGAGCGCGAGCGAGGTGAGGCAAGCTTCCTCCGCGGGCTTCAGCACGCAAGCGTTGCCCATCGCGAGCGCCCCGCCGACGGTGCGCCCGGCGATCTGCATCGGATAGTTCCACGGCACGATATGGCCGGTCACGCCATGCGGCTCGCGCAAGGTGTAGACCGTGTAGCCGTCGAGATAGGGAATGGTTTCGCCCATCACCTTGTCGGCCGCGCCGCCGTAGAATTCCATGTAGCGCGCCATCGCCAGCGCGTCGGCGCGTCCTTGCTTCAGCGGCTTGCCGACGTCGAGCGCCTCGATGTGCGCGAGTTCGTCGACCCGCTCCTTGATGAGTTCGGCGAGCTTGGCCATGAGCCGTCCGCGCTCGGTCGCGGTCAGCTTGCCCCACTCCCCGGCAAGCGCGCGCTCGGCCGCTTCGACCGCCGCATCGATGTCGGCCGCCTCGCCGCGCGCGATCTCGCCGATCTCAACGCCACGCGACGGGTCTTCGATCGGCAGGCGTTTGCCGGATTGCGGCTCGACCCATCGCCCGTCGATGAAGCACTTGTCGGTCGGGAACCAGGTCGGCGCTTTTGAAACGCGTGAGCTATCCAGGATTGCGGTGTTCAAGGCTCCATCCCTTATTTGCGGCTCGCTTCAGATTGCTGATCACCACGAGACGGTGGAACTGGGCGATCAGTGCGAGATAAATGCGGCCCAAAGCGTTGTGGCAGCGGACAACGGTAGTCGCAACCAGTTCGTCGCCCGATCCGTCAGGCCTGGGGCGTAGCAGCAAGGACAGCCGAAAGTCGAGGTGACGGTCGTCCTCGCCGAGAATCAATTCGCGATTCGACCGGGCGAGAATGCGGAAGAAATCGATGCGCTCGGCCTTGTCCGCGATCGCAGCGCGACGGACCTCTTGAGTGGTCTTCACATTAAAGCCAGCGACGAGTCGGTCGCGCAGCCCCAAAAGCACCCGGATCCAGGGCGCAGGGTCCGCCAACGCGGATCGCGCAAGACTGTCCATGCCCTTCGCTGCGTCCACGGCGTCGATCGGAACGGCAAAGGCGTCAGCCAGGTCGGCGCCCTTAAACCAGCTGGCGACGCCGCTTTCGGCCGGCGGGGAGACCTCTC
This sequence comes from uncultured Alphaproteobacteria bacterium, assembly GCA_963756955.1. Taxonomy (GTDB): domain Bacteria; phylum Pseudomonadota; class Alphaproteobacteria; order Rhizobiales; family Beijerinckiaceae; genus Roseiarcus. The sequence goes on along the minus strand of CAVWPU010000031.1, from coordinate 313,354 downwards.
TAACGCCGCTGCGAGGCCCGGATCGCGCCGCGTCCGTATCGCTGTGGGGTGTTAGCATCATGAACCAAACTTAGGCACGGACTTAGCTGAGCGCTACGCCCCGCCCCAAACCTCTTCGGCAATTTCCACGAGGCGCGCGAGCTTGATCCACTGATCGGCTTCGCTGAGATCATTGCCGTGCGCGGTCGACGAAAAGCCGCACTGATGGCTGAGCGCGCATTGTTCGAGCGGCACATATTTCGTCGCCTCGTCGATGCGGCGTTTGACCTCGTCTTTCGGCTCCGCGGCGGCCTTCTTGGAACTCATGAGCCCGAGCACGATGGTCGCGCTCTTGGGCGCAAAGCGCAACGGGGCGAAATCGCCGGAGCGTTCATCGTCATATTCAAGAAAGAAGCCGTCGATCTTCATCTCGTTGAGCAGGATCTCCGCCACCGGCTCGTAGCCGCCTTGCGCGACCCAGGCGCTCTTGAAATTGCCGCGGCAGAGATGGACGCAGACCGTCATATCCGCCGGCCGGTCGCGGATCGAATCGTTGATGAGCCGGCAATAGAGGCGGACGAGCGCGTCGGGGTCGTCGCCGCGCGATTTGGTGCGGGCGCGAATGTCGGGATCGCACAGATAAGCAAGATTGGTGTCGTCGAATTGCAGGTAGCGCAAGCCGCGCGCCGCAAGATCGGCGATCTCGGCGCGATAGGCGGCGGTCAGATCGTCGTAGAAATCCTCGAGGCGCGGATAGACCGACTCGCTGATCGCCTCGCGGCCGCCGCGAAAGTGCAGCATCGACGGCGCCGGGATGCAGACTTTCGGCGTTCGTGTCGTTACCGACTTCAGGAACTCGAAGTCGGTCCCTTGAATTGGCCCGAGCCACTTCACCTTGCTGCCAACATGCAGGGTCGGCGGCGCAAACCCGACCTTCGTGCCGTCGTCCTTCCGAAAGTGCGCGGCGAATTCCCCATAAGTCGTCTCGACGCCCTCGAAGCGCTCGAGAAAATCGACATGAAAGAAGGTGCGGCGAAACTCGCCGTCGGTAATCCCTTTAAGGCCAACATCCTCCTGGGCGCGCACGACTTCGCGGATGCAGGCGTCCTCGATGGCGTGCAACTCAGCGGCGGGCAGGCCGCCGGCAGCGAAACGCTCGCGGGCTTTTCGCAGTCGCTCGGGGCGAAGGAAACTTCCGACATGGTCGGCGCGAAACGGCGGACGGGGCATTGTCTCTCCCTCTGGCGTTCTTGAGCGCGCTCATCATGTGTCACGACGGCCTGCGTGTTGGCAACCGAGCCCTCACCCCCGACCCCTCTCCCGAAAGGAGAGGGGAGACGCCTATTCACCGCCTCGCGGCGAAAAACGCCTTCAGCATTTCCGCCGCCTCGCTCTCCCGTAAACCCCCATAGACCTCCGGCGCGTGATGGCAGGTTGGCTGGCGGAAGAAGCGCGGGCCGTTGTCGACGGCGCCCCCTTTCGGGTCCGGCGCCGCATAATAGAGCCGGCGGAGACGAGCGTGAGCGATCGCGCCGGCGCACATCGCGCAAGGTTCGAGCGTCACATAGAGATCGCAGCCGACGAGCCGTTCCGATCCAAGCTTCGCCGCGGCCTCGCGGATGACGATCATTTCCGCGTGAGCGGTGGGATCGCTGAGTTCGCGCGTGCGGTTCCCGCCGCTCGCGATCACGCTTCCCTCGCGAACGAGCGCTGCGCCGATCGGCGTTTCGCCGCGCTCTTCGGCCGATCGCGCTTCTTTGAAGGCGAGGCTCATCGGATCGTCTTTGCTCTCTCCTGCCAAATCCATGGGCTCCATGCCGCCCGGCTTCCGGCTCGACGCCGAAGCGTTTTTCGTTGGCGGCCCGCAGCGTTCGGGCTTAGGACAGGCGGCTGCGCGCGGCAAATTCGGCGCGGACGGGCCGGAACCAAGCACGATGAGCGACGAAATCCAAGTTGCGGCCTCAGAGGTCCGTCCCGGCCAGCGCATCGCCAAGGTCATGGCGCGGGCAGGCGTTTGTTCCCGCCGCGAAGCCGAGGCGTGGATCAATGAGGGCCGGGTGAGGGTCAATGGCGAGGTCCTCAAAAGCCCGGCCTTCAACGTCAGCGAAACGGACAACGTGCAGGTCGACGGCAAGCCGCTCGCGGCGGCCGAGCGCACGCGCCTCTTTCTGTTCCACAAGCCCAGAGGCCTCGTCACCACCGCGCGCGACCCGGAAGGACGGAACACGGTTTTCGCGGTGCTCCCGCCCGACTTGCCGCGGGTGGTCGCCATCGGCCGGCTCGACATCAACACCGAAGGGCTGCTTCTGCTGACCAATGACGGCGGGCTCTCGCGGGTGCTCGAGCTTCCATCGACCGGCTGGCTGCGCCGCTATCGCGTACGCGCGCATGGGACCATCGACCAGGCGGCGCTCGATCGCCTGAGCGAGGGCGTCACCATCGACGGCGTCGACTACATGGGCGTCGAGGCCAAGCTCGACCGCGAGCAGGGCTCGAACGCCTGGCTGACCCTGGGTCTCCGGGAGGGAAAAAACCGCGAGATCAAGAAGATCCTCGAGCACTTGGGTCTTGCGGTGAACCGTCTGATCCGCGTCTCCTTCGGTCCCTTCGAGCTTGGCGACCTGCCGGAGGGCGAGGTCATGGAGGTGCGCACTCGGGTGCTGCGCGACCAACTGGGCGTGAAGCTCGCCAAGCAGGCGGGCGTCAATTTCGATACGGCGGAGATCGCCACGGAACCGCCGCCGCCCGAGCGGAGGCAAGGTGAGCGGCCGCAAAGCAAACGTCGGCCGGGCGAGACCTATAAGCCGAGACGAGCCATGCCAGGGCGGCCGGATCGCGGCGCGAGCGGGGACGAAAAGCAGTTCGAACGGGACGCCGCGCCGCGCCGCGAGCCCGCGAAACCGTCGACGCCTGAGCGCCGGCGCAAACATGTCTCGGTGCTGCGGGCGGAAATCGCCGCGGACGCCGCGACCACGCGGAAGCGCGTCGAGCGCAGCGCCACGCAGGACCGCAAGGGGCGGACCATCGCCGTCGAGCGCATGTCGCGCACTGGCGACGACGCGCAATCAGCCGCCGCGCCCGAAGCGCGGCCGAAACGCGCGGGGCGCGCGAATGCTGGCGAACGCGGCGGACGTTCGTTTGAAGGCCGCGCCCGCGCCGGCCGGAGCGAGTTTTTCGGGCCCAAACGAGGGCGCCCCGCCGCAGGGAACGAACGGCCACCGCGCTCGGACCATCCAGAGCGTCGGGGTCGGCCCGAGAGGCCAAGCGCCGCGGGAGGGGAAAGCGGCTCGCGCGAGCGTCGCTTCGACCGCCCTCCAGCGAGAAGCGATGGCGAGCGTCGAGATGGGCCGCCGAGAGCGCGGAGCGCCGGCGATCCGCCGCGCGAGCGCAAGTTTGAACGGCCTTCGGGCCCGGCGCATGATCGGGCCGGCGAAGGCCGCCCCCCGCGATCGGACAATAGAAGCGGGCCGCGCTCAGACTTCAAATCGAGACCGCCGCGTGCAGGAGCGCGCGACGGAGACCGGTCACAAAGCCGCGTCCGCGACAGGGGCGGCGATGGCGCGCCGCCGCGCGAGCGTCGCTTCGAGCGTCCCGACGCTAAGCCTGATGGCGCTCGTCGAGAACGGCCGCCGTCGACGCGGGGCGCCGACGATCCGGCGCGCGAACGCAAGTTTGACAGGCCTCCCGGTCGGGGGCGCCCCCCAGGCGGCGAGGGTCGGCCGCCGCGATCTGAGGACAAGAGCCGCGGCCCGCGCTCAGACTTCAAATCGAGACCGCCGCGAACAGGCGCGCGTGACGGAGATCGGCTGCAAAGCCGCGGGGCCGGCGGCAAAGGGGGACCGGCGCGCGGTCGCGCCTCGCCGGGCGGGCGCCCTCCCCCGCGGAAAGGACCGCCGAAAGGCGCCAGCGGCCCCCGCCGGCCGCCGCGAAAGCCGTGATCGATGCGAATCGTCGGCGGGCGCCTCAAAGGCCGCACGTTGCTGACGCCATCGTCGCGCGCCATTCGTCCGACCTCTGAGCGGTTGCGCGAGTTGATCTTCGATATTCTCGAGCATCGATTCCCCGGCCACATCGAAGACGCGCGGGTGGTCGACCTCTTCGCGGGAACGGGCGCCCTCGCGATCGAGGCCGTTTCGCGCGGCGCGCGCTTTGCGTTGTTCGTCGACAACGGCGCGGAAGCGCGCGCGCTGCTGCGCGGCAATGTCGAGGCGCTCGCGCTCGGCGGCTTGACGCGCATCTGGCGCGCCGACGCAACGAAGCTCGGTTCGGCGCCGGGCGGCGGACCCTTTACGCTCGCCTTTGTCGATCCGCCTTACGGACAAGGCCTCGCCGCGCCCGCGCTGGCCTCGCTGATCAAAGGCGGATGGCTCACGCCAAACGCGCTCTGTGTGGTTGAAGAGGACGCGAAGGCCGAGATCGCCGCGCCCATAGGCCTCGCCCTTATCGACGAGCGGGTTTACGGCGATACGCGGATTGGGATCTTTCAGACGAGCGCGGCGCCGGCGATTTGATTTGACCCCGCATTGTCAAACCATGCCGCTTACGGCAACGTCCGCCAAACCGACCGCGCGGCAAACTCCCCGGGGGAAACCAAGTTGAGAAAACGCGTTGCGGCGTTGAGCCTTGCCGTGCTGGGGCTCAGCGCCTGCCAGCCGCTCGAAGTCGACCAGGTCGCGCAACAATCGATGATCGGGCTTTCGAAGCGGGACATTCTCGCTTGCTTCGGTCAGCCGGCGCAACGCGTCCCGAGCGGCCAGGCCACGGAAATATGGACCTATACCGGCGGCCAAATGCGCGGCTACGGCCCGCAATGGGCGATCGGCCTCAACACGAATCTGGTTCCGTTCACGCCCGGCGGAAGCTGCGATGTCGTCCTGGTGATGACGAACGCCCACGTCAGCCAGGTCGGCTATACGGCGGTCGACGGCGGCAAGTTTCCGCTCGGCCAGGAGTGCATCTTCTCGGTCGAGCGCTGCGTCAAGGCGCCGTGACGAACGGCGCCGAAACGCGCAGCCGCCGAATGGCGCTCAGATATTTTCCCGCTGAATCGCCGCGATGGTCGCGTCGGTCACCGCGCGCGTTGTCGCCGCGCCGCCAAGGTCAGGCGTGTGAAGCGACGGGTCGGCGGTCACGCGCTCGATCGCCCGCATCAAACGATCCGCCGCACTCTTCTCGCCAAGGTGTTCGAGCATCATCGCGCCCGTCCAGAACGAGCCGATCGGATTGGCGACGCCTTTGCCCACGATATCGAAGGCCGAGCCGTGAATCGGCTCGAACATCGAGGGAAACTGACGCTCGGGATTGAGATTGGCGGTCGGCGCGATGCCGAGCGAGCCCGCCAGCGCCGCCGCGAGATCCGACAGAATGTCGGCGTGAAGATTCGAGGCGACAATCGTGTCCAGCGTCTCGGGCTTGATCGTCATGCGCATGGTCATGGCGTCGACCAGCATCTTGTCCGAGGTCGACGTCGGGGAACTCGCGCGCGATCTCGGCGCCGATCTCGTCCCACATCACCATGGCGTGCCGTTGTGCATTCGACTTGGTGACGACGGTTAGAAGTTTGCGCGGGCGCGAGCGGGCGAGCGCGAAAGCGAAGCGGAAGATGCGCTCGACGCCTGCGCGAGTCATGATCGAGACGTCGGTCGCGACCTCGAGCGGCAGGCCGCGATGGGCGCGCCCGCCGACCCCCGCATATTCGCCTTCCGAGTTCTCGCGAACGATCACCCAATCGAGCTCGGGGCCATTCACGTGGCGCAGCGGGCTTGTGATCCCCGGCAGCACGCGAGCCGGGCGGACGTTGGCGTATTGGTCGAACGGCTGGCAGATCGCGAGCCTTAAGCCCCACAGGCTGATGTGATCGGGCACCTCCGGCGAGCCGACCGCGCCAAAATAGATCGCGTCATGGTCCTTGATTTGCTCACGGCCGTCCGGCGGCATCATCAAGCCGGTTTCGCGGTAAAAGTCGGAGCCCCAGTCGAAATGGTCGAAGCTCCATTCGATCCCGCCCTCGCGCTCGGCGAGCGCCTTCAAGACCTCGATGCCCGCCGGAATGACCTCCTGGCCGATGCCGTCGCCGGGAATGACCGCGATCCGATAGCGCCGCATGGGCGGAGTTTCCAATCGTAGGAGACCGGTCTTGAGGGCCGGCCAGTCCCTCCGCCGTATCATGCGTATGGCGCCCTGTCGCGGATGGCTCTTCTGGGGGAGGGGGAGGGGCCGGCTTGACGCCACCGGCCTTCAGCCGGCCTCAGGCGGACGCCCGTTGCGCGCGACGTCTCGCAAGCGTGCATGCAGCAGCGACAAACGTCACGTCATTGTTCCTGATTGTCGGGCCAACCATACCTAAGCGACGCCAGCGACGCCGGGTTTTGAGAGTAGCAGCTCTTGTGGGTCATTCGCACTGGGCGAAAATACCTATAGCGCCCACAAGCACCCGCCGATTGCAGGCGCTTGCGATGACCGGCTGCGGGCCGCAAACAACGCGTCCGCAGGTCAGAGGGCGGCCTTCGGCCCCGCCTGCGCCATCTTGTGGATCAATTCTCCGCGAGGGACTTAACCGTCGGGCGAAATGTGGCGATGAGCGCTCATCATGTGGTCGTGGTCGGCGCCGGGTTCGGCGGGCTCGAGACTGTGCACCGGCTCGCCGGCGCCCCGGTTGAGATCACGATCGTCGATCGGCGCAATCATCATCTGTTTCAGCCGCTTCTCTACCAGGCCGCGACGGCGTCGCTCGCGCCCTCGGAGATCGCGTGGCCAATCCGGCAGCTTTTGCGGGGGCGACGCGATGTCACGACCCTGCTGGCGTCCGTCGAGTCCATCGACAAGGAGGCTCGCGAGCTTCGCCTCGATGACGGCTCGGCGCTTCGCTATGACACCCTCGTGCTGGCGACCGGCGCGCGGCACGCCTATTTCGGCCATGATTCCTGGGAGCCGTTCGCGCCCGGCCTCAAGACGCTCGAGGACGCGACCACCATCCGCGGCCGTATTCTGCTCGCCTTCGAGGAGGCGGAGCGGCAGTCCGATGAGCAGAAGCGCGGGGCGCTTTTGACCTTCGTCATTGTCGGGGGCGGCCCGACCGGCGTCGAACTCGCCGGCACGATCGCGGAGCTCGCGCGCGACACGCTGCCCAAGGAGTTTCGCCGCATCGACACGCGTCGGGCGCGCATTGTGCTGGTTGAAGCCGGTCCGCGCATTCTTCCGGCTTTCGCTGAAGATCTGTCGAATTACGCCAAGGATTCGCTCGAGCAGCTGGGCGTCGAGGTGGTGCTCGGGAAAGCCGTCTCGGAATGCAACGCTCAAGGCGTCATATTCGGCGGGGAACGGCTGGCCGCGGCGACGATCATCTGGGCCGCTGGCGTCCAGTCCTCTCCCGCCGCCCAATGGCTTGACGCGCCGGCGGACAAGGCCGGACGTCTCAAGGCCGAGCCCGACCTGACCGTTCCGGGGCATCCGGAGATTTTCGCGATCGGCGACGCAGCGATTGTCCTCCGCCCGGACGGACAGCCGGTTCCCGGCATCGCTCCCGCCGCCAAGCAGGAGGGCGCCCATGTCGCCAGCGTCATCCGCGCCCGGTTGAGGGGCGCGCCCGCGCCACCGCCCTTTCGCTACAAACATGAAGGGGACCTGGCGACCATCGGCAAGCGGCGCGCGGTGATCGACTTTGGCTGGATCAAGCTCAAGGGGGCGCTCGCCTGGTGGCTCTGGGGCTTGGCGCACATCTACTTTCTGATCGGCGTCCGCAATCGCCTCAGCGTCGCGATCAACTGGCTGTGGATTTACGCGCGCGACCAGCGCGGCGCGCGGCTCATCACCTGGTGGGGCGGGGAGGTGGAGGGAACCGAGCCTTTCCCGCCTGAGGAGCAAGCCTCGTCGCCCGCCAAGAGCGCTCCTACAGTTTGAGGCCGTTGCGCTTCAATTGCCGGGTGAGGCTGCCGTCCGCGGGAAACAGCGGGATGAGGCAGGCCTGCACCGCGTGGTAGAGGTCGGGACGCCCCTCGAAGACACGCGAAACCGGACCAAGCGCGCTGTCGAGCTCAGGGCGCCATGTATGCCTCTCGTCGATCACATGCGTCGCGACGAAGCTCCAGATGCGCCGATACCATTCCTCGGCGACGGGGTCGTCAGGATTGACGGAGCCGAGCGCAGCGGCGGCGCCGATCGCCTTCCGCGCAAGGCCACCAATAGCGATCCGTTTGATCGGGCCGGTCGCTCCAGTCGAGCGTGTAGTAGAAGCCGCCAAGCTCGCGGTCCCAGCCGATAGACGTGGTCTTGCGGAAGAGCCCGGTCGCCGCTTCGATCATCCAAGCTTTGCTTCGCCCTCCGAGCTCCCACAACTGGACGAGCAAGCGGCTCCATTCGAGCGCATGGCCGGGCGTCGTGCCGCTCGGGCGGAACATCGGATCCCCCCGATAGGCGCGGTCGACCTCCCAGTTCGCGGTGAAATGCTCGGCCACCCGCCAGCCTTCGGCGCGGGCGTGGCGGTCGATGATCAAGGAGGCGATGCTCTCCGCCTTGTCGAGATAGCCACGCTCGTCCGTCGCCTCGAAGGCCGCCATCAAGGCTTCGGTGAGATGCATGTTGGAGTTCTGCCCGCGATAAGTCCCCATCGGCGACCAGTCGGCATGGTACTCTTCCGTGGTCGCGCCAGCGGCCTTGTCCCAGAACCTGTCCTCGATGACCTGCGTCACATCCGCGAGCAGGCGCGGCGCGTCGGGATGGCCGACGCACATTGCGGACGAAGCGGCGAGAAGGACGAAGGCGTGGCCATAGGCCTGCTTCGTCGGATCGGTGGGCTTCTCGTCGTCCACGCCCCAGAAATAGCCGCCATGCTCGCGGTCGCGCGTGCGCTCCCAGAGGAACGCCAGCCCATGGTCGACGATGCGGTCGGCGCCCGGCAGCCCCATGAGATGCGCGATGGCGAAGGCATGGACCATGCGGGACGTCTCATGCACCTGCCGGTTCGCGCCTTTGTGTCCGGGCTTCGGCGGGAGAGGCCGCGCGTTCTCGTCCAGCGCGAAGAAGCCGCCGGCCGGATTGAGGGATGGGCGCTGGAAGAAGTCGAACAGGGCGCGGGCGTTGTCGACGAGCCAGAGCCGGTGGGCTGTGAGCGTCGTGAAGCGTGGCGTCCCGGCCGCCGGAAGCTCCTTGATTGTGAGGTCCGGCATTATGCGCCCCGTCTTACGAACGAAGACGTGAGTTTATAGGCGCGGCGCCGGCCTGACGAGGTGGGTCAGCCTTGAGGCCTGAGCGGGCCGATTTGGATTTTCTCGGGCGCGGGCCTTTTGGGCTCGAAACCCAAGCTTTCAGGGGTTGGAAAAGCTTGGATTTCCTTGGATTCTCTCGTCCGAAATGAGCCTTTTCAATGGGTTACGCTGGATTTTCGCGAGATGACATTTCACGCGGCCCCTGCCCGCGGCGGCGGCTCGCGGCGGAGCCGGCGAGCGGGCTTGGCGGGGAGACGTGCAGGATCGGTCATGGGTCGAGCTTAGCCTGCTTTCTGATTTTCGGCAATACATTGCTGTCAAACCGGTTCCCGTTCGGCTCGTCTGGTCCGAAGGGGCTCCGGCCCGACAAAGTGCGCGGCGCAAGCGCGAGCGCGTAGGCCGGCAGGCTCTTGTCAATTCGACTGGCATTGGGCAACTTTTGGGCGCCCTTTGCCTGGGGAGACAACAATTGAACGCGATTGGCTCTCTTGACGCGGCGGTCTTGATCGCGGGCGGGGGTCCGTGCGGTCTCATGCTGGCGAATGAACTCGGGCGGCGCGGCGTGCCCACGATCCTCATCGACGAGAAGCTCGGCACATCGCCCAACCCGCAGGCCAACGCGACGCAAGCCCGCACCATGGAGCACTACCGCCGGCTTGGCTTCGCCGACGAGATTCGCGCGCTCGGCATGCCGGCGGACTACCCGACCGACGTGGCCTATTTCACCCGCTATGCAAAATATGAATTGGCGCGCATCGAATTGCCCGCGGCGGGCGACGCGCGGCGGATGATCAAGCAATTGTCCGGCGATTGGAGCGCGGCCGAACTGCCGCACCGGTGCTCGCAGATGTTTGTCGAGCCGGTCCTCTACAAACATGCCTCGAAATTGCCTTCGGTCTCGCTGCGACATGGCGTTCGGCTGACCGGCTTCACTGACCACGGCGATCATGTCGAAGTCAGCGCCGCGCGGGTGGCGGACGATTTGCCGCTCACGCTTCAGGGCCGCCTGGCTCATTGGGTGCGACGGCCCGCGCAGTCTCGTGCGTCGCCAGCTTGGAATCAGCTACGTCGGCGAAGCCGGGGCGCAGCGCGACTTCATGGGCGGACGCATGCACATGCTGCATTTTCGCGCGCCGCACCTCTACGAAATCATTCCGCACGGCAAGGCCTGGATGTATTGGGCTTTCAATCGCGAACGGCGCAGCTTCATGTGCTCGATCGATGGCCGCGGCGAGTTCGTCTTTCATACGCAAATCAAGGCCGGCGATGAAGACGTCGAGGTCAGCGACGCACGCGCCCACGCCATGCTGGAACAAGCCATAGGCGCGCCATGCCCGGTCGAAATCCTGGGGCGCTCGGCATGGACCTCAGGGTTCGCTCTGGTCGCCGAGCGCTTTCAGCGCGGGCGGGTCTTGTTGGCAGGCGATGCGGCGCATCTGTTCACGCCGAGCGGCGGGCTCGGCTACAACACGGGGATCGAAGACGCCGTGAATCTGGGCTGGAAGCTCGCGGCGATGGCCAAGGGATGGGGAGGCCCGAGTTCTCGCCGACACTTACGAGAGCGAGCGGCAGCCCGTCGCGCGACGCAACACCGGCTTCGCGCGCGGGTTCGCCGCGACCATCGGGGTCGCGCCGGACCCGGAGATCGAGGACGAGTCCCCCGCCGGAGACTTGGCGCGCCAGCGCGCCGGGGCCTATCTGAACGCGGCGGTGCGCGCGGAATTCAACATTCCCGGCATAACTTTTGGCGCGCGTTATGACGGCTCGCCGATCATCGTTGGGGACGGAACGTCCCCGCCTCCCGACGCCGCCAATTCGTACACGCCCACCGCATGTCCCGGTGGACGCGCTCCCCATCTGTGGCTCGCTGACGGCGGCTCGCTCTACGACAAGCTCGGCTTCGAGTTCACACTGTTGCGGCTCGGTCCGAAACCGGCGCCGGCGAGCGGCCTCACGGAGGCGGCGAAACGCCTGGGCATGCCGCTGACGTCTCTCGACCTGGAAAGCACAGAGCTTCGCGATCTCTACGGGGCCGACCTCGTCTTGATACGGCCGGATCAAATCGTCGCCTGGCGCGGCGCCCAGGCGCCGGAGGACCCAGTCGGGCTGCTGGGCGCCTTGGCTGGATTCTCGCGCGGCGAGCTTCGGATCTAAGGCGAGCGTAGATCGCGCTCCACGTTTTCAAGGTTTACGCCGGCGCGGCGCTTCTTCGCGCGCGACGGAGCATGGCGCCTCCCAATCCCGCGAAGCCGATCAGCATCATCGCCCAGGTGGAGGCCTCAGGGACCGCTGCCGAAATCGATCCGGAGCCGGTGACGTCGAGGGAAGCGCCTTTTCCGCCAACGCTCCTGTAATCGCCGTCGGCAATGATGGCGCTCGGCTCAAAATAAGTTGTGAGCGTCAGATCGCCCCTAACAGGTTGGAACAGCGGCAACACCAGCTCTTCCGCGGCCTCGCCGTCAAATGTCGTGGCGGTCACCTGCAAGGCTCCGTCGCAAATAAACCCGTCATTGCCGCCACAGGAGTTGAAGGCTGTCACCGTTGCGTTGGCGCTCAGGAAACTTGTCTCGGTCCAAGACAATGACACGTCTAAAATTTGAGGATCGATCGACGTGCCGATCTGTATTGGGTCAAACGAGACGGAATAGGTTACGGCGGCGCGTGCGCCGGAGCAGCAAACCGACGATAGCGCTATGAGGCCAGTGACGGCCATCATCGGCGCCTTGACCGACTTCGCTTTCATCTAAACCCCCTTCTCGACTGCTGAAACTGTCGCGCGCGTTGAGCGCCGCGAGGAAAATCCTGTCACGAACGACGGGAGGCGGCCTTTTGAAATGCGCGTGAAAACGGAGAACGATTCAGGCGGCGAACGCCGCCTTTCCGTTCTTCGCCTTGCGGTAACCGACACAACCGAGACCGGCGAATCCGAGCAAGATCATCGCCCAGGTCGAGGCCTCGGGGACAGCAGAAACACCGCCCCCGCCGCCCTCCAAGCCAAGCGCCTTCGCGTTGCTTGCCGCGAGCGCGACGTAGTCGATCCCGCTATCGCCGGTGATCGACGCGGCGACAGGCTTGCCCGCGCTGTTCAGGGCCTGGATGCCGATCAGCTCGACCGTATCGTCGAAATCGACCGTCCCCCGGTCGGCTTGAAGTTGGAGCGCGGTCTCGATGTCGTTCGCCCCGCCAAACTGAAACGACACGCCGATCGCGCCCTCGCCCGCCACGGTCTCCGCGCTGTCGATATATTGAATGAAGGCGATGCTGGCCGCCGGGTCGGTATAGACATCGGTCGAGTTGACGGTGACCAGCACTCTGCCCTTGGCGTGGGCGCCGGAGGTGACGCCATGAACGAAATAGGTGAATTTCAGCGTGCCTGAGGTCCCCGCGAGCCCCGGCGACGTCACGAGATAGCTGTCCGTGATGACGGCGGTCGCCTGTCCGATATAGAGGTCGCTGGCAATCGCGTCGGCATGCAGGCCGCCGGGGTCGGCGTCGGCGGCCGCTTCCACAGCGCCGTCCGGTGTGGAGAAGGCGCAGCCGTCTTCGGCGGCCTTGTTGGTTTCTTCGTCGTAGGTCGGGGCGTCGACGCCGCAGCGCGTCGAAGCATAGTAGCTCGTCGCGTGTACGGGCGCTGATGCGCCCAGAAGCAAACCAAAAATAGACATTCCAACAAATGTTTTCATGACGAATTCCCCTGCGTCTGGAAAGAGACCTCAAATCTCGCCGCCGTTGATTTTTACTGACGGCGCCCGGAAAGAATGGCTAGCTTGGAACTCGATCCAAGGGCAGATGTAGGATTGGAGATTGAGACGCGTTCCCCGCAAGGAGAGACAGACCGGCCGCGCTGCTGACGGGAGGAGCGTTTGAGCGTTGACCATCCGCCGGCCCCGGCTGCGCCGACGACTCCGCTCCCCGACAGCTATGCCGCGTCGTCGGACGATTTTCCCCCGCCGGACCGCGCCCGCGTTTGGCGAGAAATGTCGCAATCCCTTGGCGATTTCGAATTCGCCAACGCGCAGGATGTCTCCTGGCGTGTCGAGGGCTGGCGCCTGCGTTCGATCGCCTTCGGATACAGCCGTTGGATCGGGGGCGACTTCCAGTATAGCCGCACGCCCGAGCGCATCGCGCGCGACGGTCTCGACATGATCCGGCTGATGCGGTGCGTCGAAGGCGCCGTCTGGTGGCGCGTCGAGGAGCGCGAGTTCGCCCAGCGCCCGGGCGACATCGTCGTCACGGATTTCTCGCGCCCAGAGGAGATGCGGGCGCGCGACTCAACGAGCCTCGTTCTCATCCTGCCCCGCGCGGAACTCCTCGCCGCCGAGCGCAATCTCGATCACCTGCACGGTTTGATGCTGCGTCCCGGAACGGCGACCCAGGCGGCGCTCGCGGCGCATGTCGACGCGCTCTGGCGCAGTTTCCCAACGATGACCGTGGAGGAGACACAGCCTGTCGCCGCCGCCACGCTCGCGCTGGTCTCAGAGCTTCTGGTCAAGCCTACGCCAGGGCGATGGGAGCCGAATCGACAAAACGGAGCGACCAATGCGCGCATGCTGCGCTATGTCCGCGAGCATCTCTCCGATCCCACGCTCGGGCCTGACGCGCTCTGCCAAAAATTCGGCGTATCGCGCGCCGTGCTCTATCGCGCCTTCGAGCCGCTTGGCGGGGTGTCGGCTTATATCCGATCGGTGCGGCTGCGCAGGGCTTATGTGGAGCTGAGTCGCGACGCGCCGCCTCCGCTCGGACGCCTTGCCGCTTCTCTCGGCTTCGCAAGCCTCGATACGTTCCGCGACGCCTTCCGTCGCAAATACGGTTTTGCGCCCGGCCGGACGCCCACGAGTCCGGCGCCCCGCCCCCCCGAGCCAAATCTCGCCTACATGACCCTGCCGTCGTGGGTTCCGAGCATCAATGGACTGTAGGGCGCGTCCGGGGCGTGGCGTCGTCGCGCGCGAAGCGGACAATGCGGGACGCGCGATTGGTGCTTCAAGCTGCCGACTTTTCGTCAATCCTCGGTAAGTTGACGATATTCACTCGCGACGTTATGCGTCCGCAAATCGTCACCTTGCTCACTCATAACAAACGCTGACCGCGCCTTTAGGAAGGAAACGCCATGTCCGAGCATCAAAAGCTCGCCGGGACCATTGCGGCCGACTCAACGTCCTCAAAAGGCTCAGTCAACGATCTTGCCGGACTCGCCCTGCAGAGGCGGACGCTGCTTTTCGGCGCCGCGGCTGTTGCGGCGGGGACGCTCGCGAGCCAGGCGTCCGCCGCGCCTGAGGCGCCAGACCTCTCCGCGGCCCTGGCTAAATTCCGCGCCACGATTCCGAGCCATTTCGATCGCGAATATGTGGAGAACGCCGTCGTCCCGTTCTTCCTCGGCAGCATCTTCGCCGGCGAGCGTCCGATCCTCCCCATGATCGATTTGCCGCTCACCAAACAGGACGCGATTCCGTGGGACTTCTGGGGCATGCTCTACGAAGACTGGAAGCCGACCCCTTCGGACGGCGTCACGGTTTTTCTCGAGGGGCTCGAGAATCGCGGCGACAACAATTTGCGCAAGCGCATCTATTTCACCGGCGTCACGCCCGACCTCTACGCTCCGAAGTACCAGGCCAAGGTCGTCGACTTTTTCGACAAGCTACTCGACTCGAAGCATGCCGACAAGCCGTTCATGCGCCACTACCTCGACTATTATTGGGATCTCTATTGGGACCTGCATCTCGGCGTGAAGGGCGACGCCGTGCCGCCTCAAGTGCGCGCGATCGGCGAGGCCTTCAACACCGTGCTCGCCTACCGCAATCCGCTCCAGGAGATCGTCTACGAGAACTACATGACCGTGCGAGCGCTGCGCCCGTTCCTGACGAAATGGATCGACGAAAGGCTCGACGACATCGAGAATGGCCGGATCGCCGACGCCGACAAGACCATCGCCTATTACTGGCTGAAGAACGCGGGCGACGGAAAGCATTTCGCCAAGACGGGACGTCGTCTTCGAATGCTTCCACAATTTCGTGGCGCTGAGCCAATGGGGCAA
Source organism: uncultured Alphaproteobacteria bacterium (assembly GCA_963756955.1). GTDB lineage: Bacteria > Pseudomonadota > Alphaproteobacteria > Rhizobiales > Beijerinckiaceae > Roseiarcus. The sequence goes on along the minus strand of CAVWPU010000031.1, from coordinate 298,141 downwards.
TTCGATCTTCGGCATCATGACGCGCCTCAATGAAAACGGCGGCGACCCGGCGGTGCGGGCGGCGTTCCAAAAGACGATGAGCGGCGACTTCGACAATGCGAACGGGAAGCCCTACACGCCTCTTGAGCTTCTGGTGATGGAGCTCTTCCGCACCATCTCGCCGAACGGGGGCAGCATTTCGGCGATCACCGACACGCGGGCCTCGTCCTTCTACGGCGGCTCGCCCTTCGCGCAGTTCGGCGTGCCCTACGAGCGGCATTCCTACATGAATACGCCCCACACCGACACGAGCTTCGATCCGCGGCTCTGGAACGAACCTGAGCGCTTCGAGCCGGAACGCTATCTCAGCGTACCGACCAGCGCCGAGATCGACGAAGCGAAATGCAAGCAGATCGGTCTGCCGCGTTGCCCCTTTGACATCACGACGCTGCCCGTCAGCGACGGGCGCAAGACCGGCATCACCAACAGCGGCTTCGGCACCGTGTTCGCGGTGACCGACGGGAAGCCCGATCCGGTCTGCGACTATGCCGGCTTCGCGCCGTTCGGCTTCGGCTATCGACGCTGCCCCGGCGAGCAAATGACGATCGACGTGTTCGCGGATTTCTTACGCAAAGTGTGGCGCGACAAGATCGTCTTCCACAATCTCCATCAACCGACGGCCGGGAGGGTTCCGGTTGGGCCGGGCGCGGTGATCGACGACGACATCGGGTTTTCGAGGTCGGCGTAAGCGCCCACGACCGGCGCGCCCTCGAGAGCGAGGGCGCGATTGCGGACAGCTCGATGCGGACGCGAAGCACGCGGCCAGCGAAGCGATCGAGGACGCTCCCATGCCTGAGCGTCGCGGCGGTCCTATGGACGGCCGAGGCCGCCCACGCCGGCTCGGCGCGCGATTATCTCAACGCGCCGGTCGACACGTGGCTTCTCAACTATAACGCCGGTTACACCACCTCCCTCACGCCCGAGGACGGGACGGACACCGTCCCCGGCGTTCGCGCCAACGTGTTCGCCCAATCGGTCGTGCTCACCCGCATTATGGACTATTGGGGCCGCACCGGCGGCTTCTCGCTCGTTCTGCCTTATGCGTTCATCGACACCAGCGCCGGCCCGTTCCGCGCCAGCACGAACGGCGTTTCCGATGTCGGCTTCCTTTGGCAGATGAACATTTTCGGCGGACCGGCGCTGACGCGCGAGCAGTTCCAATCCTTCGTTCCCGCAGACCTTCTCGAGCTTTCATCTCCTGGTGACGACGCCGATTGGCACCTACCAGCCAAGCTCTCCGATCAATCCGAGCGCGAACCGCTGGATGATCTCGCCGACCGTCAATTTCAGCTACACGCCCGATCAAGGCTGGACATGGCTCGAGACCTATGTCGCGGGGCGGATTTTCACCGACAATGGCAATTACCTCGTGAACGGCGCGCAGACGCTGACGCAAAAGCCGCTCCTGCGGCTCGAGGAGCACGTGAGCCGCAACATCACCGACGCCTTATGGCTCTCGGCGGACGCCTTTTACAATCTCGGCGGCGAGACGAGCATCGACGGAATCGACCAAGACAACATGGCGAACACGCTTCGGATCGGCGCGGGCATGGGACTGCGCCTGTGGCGCGGCGCCGACATGGGCCTGAACTATGAGCGCGTCGTCGCCAAGCCCGCGAGCGAGCCCACTTCGCAAACGGTGCGATTGACCGTGAGGCAACTCTGGTAGGAACCCGGCTGCAAGCACTATTCGCTGCTCGAAGACCGCAAGCAGGCCGGCCGGTTCCTCACCTTCGAAACCTGGGCCGATCAGGCCGGCCCGATGCTCGTCGAAGAAGCGCCCCCTCTCCCGGCGGGAGAGGGCGGGGTGAGGGGACAGAAACTCAGCCCAACGGCAACCGAAGCTCCGTGCGGATGCGTGCGAGAACCGAATCGAGGTCCTCGCAGACCTCCGCGTTCGTGAAGCGGATAAGCCGAACGCCGTAGGCTTCGAGGACTCGCGTGCGGCCGGCGTCGTAGTCCGCGAACCATTCATGCTGCTTGCCGTCGATCTCGATGACAAGCTTCGCGGCATGACAATAGAAGTCGGCGACATATCGATCGAAGGGAACTTGCCGCTTGAACTTCGCGCCATGAAAGCGCGAGCCGCGCAGCCGGGCCCAGAGAATCTCCTCCGCGCGCGTCATATGCTGCCTGAGGGCGCGAGCGAAGTCCCTGTGCTCGGTCGACACCAGCGCGGTCCCCTCACCCCTGCCCCTCTCCCAACAGGAGAGGGGTTTCGTCAACGCCGCCGCCCCCTCATCTTGCCCGCGCTCTTCGGCCGCGCCTCCCCGCCGCCCCAGTTGTGCGGGCCCATGTCGGCGTCGGTGGGTTTGCGGGGCCGGGTTGACGGCAGGTTGGCGGCGCGGCCGAAGGGGCGCTCGCCGGCGTAAGCGCCGGCCGTCGCCTCGATGTCCATCTGGCGCGCCATCGGATCGTCGCCGACGGCGAGCGCGACCGATTGCAGGCGCTTGATCTCGTCGCGCATGCGGCCCGCTTCCTCGAATTCGAGATTGCCCGCGGCTTCCTTCATCCGCTTTTCGAGATCGGCGATCGTCGCCTGCAGATTGTGGCCGATGGCCGGCGCGTCGGCGAGGCCGATGTCGACGGTGACGTGATCGGCCTCGTAGACCGAGCCCAGAATGTCCTGGATGCCGCGCTTGATCGACATGGGCGTGATGCCATTCGCCTCGTTATAGGCCTCTTGCTTCTCCCGGCGACGACGCGTTTCCTCCATCGCGCGGGTGATCGAGCCCGTGACCACGTCGGCGTAGAGCACGACCTTGCCGTCGACGTTGCGCGCGGCGCGGCCGATGGTCTGCACGAGCGAGGTTTCCGAGCGCAGAAACCCTTCCTTGTCGGCGTCGAGAATGGCGACGAGCGCGCATTCGGGAATGTCGAGGCCCTCGCGCAAAAGGTTGATGCCGACCAGCGCGTCGAACGCGCCGAGGCGCAGATCGCGGATGATCTCGATGCGCTCGATCGTGTCGATGTCGGAATGCATGTAGCGCACGCGCACGCCGTTCTCATGCAGATATTCGGTGAGGTCCTCGGCCATGCGCTTGGTCAACACGGTGACCAGCGTGCGATAGCCGCGCTTCGCGACCTCCTTCACCTCGCTCGAGCAGGTCGTCGACCTGGGCGCGCGCCGGGCGGATTTCCACCGGCGGATCGATGAGGCCGGTCGGGCGGATCACCTGCTCGATGAAGGCGCCTTCCGTCTGCTCCATCTCCCATTTGCCCGGCGTCGCCGAGACATGCACGGTCTGCGGCCGCATCGCCTCCCATTCCTCGAAGCGGAGCGGCCGATTGTCCATGCAGGACGGCAGGCGGAAGCCGTATTCGGCCAGCGTCGCCTTGCGCCGATAGTCGCCTCTGTACATGCCGCCGATCTGCGGGATGGTGACATGGCTCTCGTCGGTGAAGACGAGCGCGTTGTCGGGCAGATATTCGAACAAAGTCGGCGGCGGCTCGCCGGGGCGGCGGCCGGTCAGGTAGCGCGAATAGTTCTCGATGCCGGCGCAGGAGCCGGTCGCCTCCAGCATTTCGAGATCGAACAGGGTGCGCTGCTCGAGCCGTTGCGCCTCGAGGAGCCGCCCTTGCGCATGGAGCTGATCGAGGCGCCCTTTCAGCTCGAGCTTCATCGCCCTCGATCGATTGCAGGAGCGTCGGGCGCGGCGTCACATAGTGCGAATTGGCGTAGACTTTGACGAACTCGAGATCCTGCGTCTTCTGGCCCGTGAGCGGGTCGAACTCGACGATCGACTCGATCTCGTCGCCGAACATGCCGATGCGCCAGGCGCGGTCCTCATAGTGGGCCGGGAACACTTCGATCGAAGTCGCCGCGCACGCGGAACAGCCCGCGCGAGAAATCGCCGGCCTGCACGCGCTTGTACTGCAGCGCGACGAGATCCTTGACGAGCTGGCGCTGGTCGACCTTGTCGCCGAGCTTCAGCGAAAAGGTCATGGCGGTATAGGTCTCGACCGAGCCGATGCCGTAGATGCAGGAGACCGAAGCGACGATGATGACGTCGTCGCGCTCGAGCAGCGCCCGCGTCGCCGAGTGGCGCATGCGGTCGATCTGCTCGTTGATGTCGGATTCCTTCTCGATGTAGGTGTCGGTGCGCGGGACGTAGGCCTCGGGCTGGTAATAATCGTAGTAGGAGACGAAATACTCGACCGCGTTGTCGGGGAAGAAGCTCTTGAACTCGCCATAGAGCTGCGCGGCCAGCGTCTTGTTGGGCGCGAGGATGAGCGCCGGGCGCTGGGTCGCCTCGATCACCTTGGCCATGGTGAAGGTCTTGCCCGAACCGGTGACGCCGAGCAGCACCTGGTCGCGCTCGTTGGCGTTGACGCCCTTGACCAGCTCCTCGATCGCCTGCGGCTGGTCGCCCTTCGGCTCGAACTCGGACACGACGCGGAACCGGCCGTCCGCCCTCGGACTTTTCCGGACGCGGCGGCCGGTGCGGCAGCCACGGCGGCCGGTTGCGGATGTTGGGGTCGCCCTGCTCGATCAGTTCTTTCAGCGAATTCGGCCGACACAGCCGCGCCGGTCAGGCCGCGTGGATGGCTTTCCGGGAAGGCGCCCTCGAACTTGCGGTTGCGGCGCTTCGCCGAACCCTTGCGGCTTGGGCTCGACCAGCGCGGGATTGAGCAATTCGGCGAGATGCTCGCCGAGCGGATGGACCTCGGGCCGCGAGGCCTTGGACTTGGGGCCGGAAGATTTGGGGGCAGACCCGGCCTTGGATTTGGGCCCGGAAGATTTGGGCGCGGACGACTTGGGTCCGACGGCGGTTTTTCGGGGGGCGGGCATGGACGGAATTTGCGAATCACTGCGACTTGGGCTCTAACAGCGCTCCGTTGCGCCCTTCTCCGAGATGTTCGCCGAGCGGATGGACCTCGGGCCAGGAGGCCTTAGACTTGGGGCCGGAGATTTGGGTGTGGACGAATCCGGGCATTTTCTCGACGGCGGTTTTTCGGGGGCGGGCATGGACGGAATATGGGGCAATTCAGGGGCTCTGGGAAGGGCGGCCGTAGCTTATCGCGCCTCGGCTGGATCTGGGCTGGATCTTCGCGTGTTGTTGTCGACAAATTACGATGCGTCATCCCGGGCAAGCGCGCCCGACACGCTGCTTATCTTTCAGAATTTGGGATAATGGAACTGGCCGATTCCGGCCCCAGGATCCCTTCGTCGCCTCCCCATCAGAAAGGAACATGGAACATGATCTCCACTCCTTCCCGCAGAGACATGGTCCGGATCGCAGCCGCCGGCGCCGCGGCCGCGCCGGCTTTGGCGCTCACGGCGACCCCCACTTTGGCCTATCAGGGCAATATGGAGCGCGCCTTGTCGGCGCTCGAGGCCGCGCTGCAGTCCTTGCAGGCGGCGACGCCGAACAAGGGCGGCCATCGCGAGCGGGCAATTCACCTCATCGAACATGCGATGGGCGAGGTTCAGGCCGGGATCGATTTTGCCAACATGCACGGAGGCGGCGGCTATTGACGCCGCGCCCGACTCGAGGGCGCGGTAGCCCTCGGCCGGCCTGGCTGAGGCTTCTCTGCGGCGCGGGCCGGCGGGATTCAAGCGGCAGGCGATCATGCAAGACCCAGTCTATTCCATCGTCGTGTTCGCAGCCATGTGCGTGAGCGCGACGATCGGCTTCTTCATTCATTCCCGCTTGTCCGAGAAGCATCGGTCGCCCGAGTCCATCGCCCTGGTGCAGCTCATGATCACGCTGCTGGTCACTTTCACGGCCATCGTGCTCGGTCTTCTCACCACCTCGGTCAAGGCCGGGTTCGACGCCGCCTATACCGCTCGCGGCGACGACGCCGCGCAACTCGCGCAACTCGACCGCTGCCTGCGCGACTACGGTCCTGATACGGCGCCCATTCGCGAGCAGTTGCGCGGCTATGTCGCCGCGGTGATCGCCAGCACCTGGCCAGATGAACCGCCTCCTGCGGGCGTCGCCTTTCCCGACCCGGCCAAGATGCCAAGGATCGGCGAATCGCCGCTCCTGTCCGATGTCTTGAGCGACGTCGGACGCGGCGTTAATGGCCTTCAGCCGACGGACGCCTTCCACAGGACTCAGCTGGCCGCGTGCGTTGGACATTACGGCGACCTCTTGAACGCCCGGTGGAAGGTGATCGAGGGCGCGCGCCCCTCCTTCTCGCCGCCCTTCTATTGGGTGCTGGTGATCTGGCTTTCGATCCTGTTCGGATCGTTTGGCCTGACGGCGCGGCCCAACGGCATGGTGACGACCATGACAGTCTTGTGCGCGCTCTCGATCGCCATCGCGGTCTTTGTCATCCTGGATATGGATGAACCCTATGGCGGACTGTTCGGCGTGCCCAGCACCGCAATGCGCAACGCGCTCGTGGATATGATGCGCCCCGGCTGAGGCGCTTCGTGGGTAAGGCGAGCGCAGGAATCGGGTTGAATTTGGGGCTTGGCCGCGCATCTTGCTCAAGTGAAAAAAGAGGATGCGACGCAATGAGCGAGGCCGCCGGGTCCTATCATGTGTTTGAGACCGCGATGGGCTTCTGCGCGATCGCCTGGAGCGATGCGGGCGTCTCGCGCTTTCAATTGCCGACGACAAGCGCCGAGGCCGCTGACCGATTGATGCATCGCCGGGCGCCCGGCGCGGAGCCGGGACTGCCGCCGGAGGGCGTTGCGGCGGTCATCGAGGCCGCGAAACGCTACTTTGCCGGCGAGGAGATGGACTTCGCGCATGTCCGTGTCGATCTCGCTGGCCAGGACGCGTTCTTTGCCCAGATTTATGGCGCGCTGCGCCGGGTCGGCTGGGGTCGCACGACCACCTATGGCGCGCTGGCGAAGGAGGTCGGCGCCAGCCGCGAAAGAGCGCGCGATGTCGGCGAGGCGATGGCCAAAAACCCCATGCCCTTGATCATTCCCTGCCACCGGGTGTTGGCCGCGGGCGGCAAGATCGGCGGTTTCTCCGCGCCCGGCGGGTCGAAAGCGAAAGCCCGCATGCTCGAACTCGAGGGCGTTCGCGTTGGGCCGCAGGAAGCGGCGCAGCAGGCTTTCAGTTTCTGAGCGCGGATGCCGATCGACAGCATTTGGCCCCCTCGCTTTAGCGTGCGAACGGTTACGGCTCGACCAGGCCTTACGCTGCGCTCCCACGCGCACGAGCCTTCGGGAGGTCGATCGGCAGTTCGGCGTTCATCTTCGTTAGGGCTTCGTCGATGACCCACATATGCGAACTGTGACGAAGATCGAGGAGCCGGCGCACCGAATTCTCGGGCATACCAAGTTGCTTCGCGAGCTTCAGCTTCGACCAGCCCCGCCTGCGCATCGTCTCGTAGACCGCAAGCTTCGCAGTCACGAGCGAAGGCAACACGGCGCGGTCTTGTCCCGGGTGGCTGGCGCCGTCCCGAGGCAGCGACTTGCCTGCCTTCATGTAGCCTTCGAGCGCCGCAATCACACAGTCAACGGCGTTGGCGCGCGCCTCGTCTTGCGTTTCGCCCTCGGTCAAAGCCTCGGGGATTCCGGGGAAGCGGACCAGCCACCACCCGTTCTCCTGATGCTCCAGCACATATCGATAGCCAAATCCCATGCTTAATTCTCCAAATCCGCCTTCGTCAGCCCAAGCTGAATCAGCATAGCGTTGAGGAGGCCGGGGCCGATTTCCTTCTTCCGATCTTTGAGCGTCGTAAACTGCTCACCGAAGTATAGCCGTCCGTGGCTGCCTTTGCCGTGACCGCGATCGAAGGACACAGCAACTCCACGCTTGCGTCCAAGCGCTTTAACTTTTCGCTCGAATTCGCTGCCGGTCATTGAGTCATATCGCACATATGTGTGCGAACGCAAGGGCGCACCGCTCTTCGCGTCACCCCCCCAGCGCCTGATCCAAATCGCGGATCAGATCGTCGGCCGTCTCAAGGCCGATCGACAGGCGCACGACGTCGTCGCCAGCGCCAGCCGCGACGCGCTGCGCGTCGGTGAGTTGCCGATGCGTGGTCGAGGCCGGGTGCAGGATTAGGCTGCGCGTGTCGCCGATATTCGCCAGATGCGAGAACAGGCGCACGCCTTCGACGAGCTTGACGCCGGCCTCGAAGCCGCCTTTGACGCCGAAGGTGAACACGGCGCCCGCGCCTTTCGGCAGATATTTTTGCGCGAGCTCGAAATACGCGCTGGTCTTCAGGCTGGCATAGGACACCCAGGCGACTTTCGGATGCTCGCTCAGAAATTCCGCGACCTTTCGTGCGTTCTCGACATGCCGCTCCATCCGCACATGCAACGTCTCGACGCCGGTGATGGTGAGGAAGGCGTTCATCGGCGCAAGCGCGGGACCGAAGTCGCGCAAGGCGACCGCGCGCGCCTTCATGGTGAAGGCGAAATCGCCGAAATTCTCGAAGAATTTCAGCCCGTGATAGGCGGGCTCCGGCTCGGTCAGCGAAGGAAAGCGGCCACCTTGCGACCAGTCGAACTTGCCCGATTCGACCACGACGCCGCCGAGCGCATTGCCATGGCCCGCGAGGAACTTGGTCGTCGAGTGCACCACGATATCCGCGCCGTGCTCGATCGGCCGGCAGAGATACGGGGTTGCGAGCGTGTTGTCGACGATCAGCGGCAGGCCCGCGTCATGCGCGACTTTCGCCACCGCCGCGATATCGACAACGACCCCGCCGGGATTGGCGAGATTCTCGATGAAGATCGCCTTGCACTTTGGCGTCAGCGCGCGGCGGAAGTTTTCGGGGTCGGCGGGATCGACGAAATGGCAGGTCCAACCGAGCTTCTTGAACGAGAGGCCGAACTGGGTGAGCGAGCCGCCATAAAGGTTGCGCGAGGCGACGAATTCGTCGCCCGGCTCCATCAGCGTGAAGAAGGTGAGGAACTGCGCCGCATGTCCCGACGACGCGGCGACCGCGGCGCGCCCGCCTTCGAGCGCCGCGATGCGCTCTTCCAGAACGGACACAGTCGGATTGGTCAGCCGCGAATAGATGTAGCCGAAATTATGCAGGTTGAAGAGCGAGGCGGCGTGGTCGACATCGTCGAACACATAGGCTGTCGTCTGATAGATCGGCGTCGAACGCGCGCCGGTGGTCGGATCGGGCGCGGCGCCGGCATGGATGGCGCGCGTCTCGAAGCCATAGTCGAGATTGCGCGCCGGCGCCTTGCGCGCCTTGGTCCGCCGCTGCAACGGCGCCGCCGGCGGACGATTCTGGATGATGCCGCTATTGACGCCGCTCCACGACAATTCGCCGCCGAGGCGCCCGAACTCGATCTTCGGGCAGCGGTTCATGATCACTTCGAGCCCGGCGGCCTCCGCCCTCTTCGCCGCCGCGTCGTGGCGGACGCCCAGTTGCATCCACACGACCTTCGCGCCGATGGCGATCGCGTCTTCCACAATGGGAGGCGCCTGGTCGGAGGTGCGAAAGACGTCGACCATGTCGACATGATCGGGGATGTCGCGCAGCGACGCATAGGCCATCTCGCCGAGCAGAGGCTTGCCCGCGATACCCGGATTGACGGGGATCACCCGATAGCCTTTGCCCTGCAGATACTTCATCACGAAGTAGCTCGGGCGGTTCCAGTTCGCCGACGCGCCGACCAACGCAATCGTCTTCACCCGCTCGAGGATCGCGCGGATCTTCGCGTCGGAATACGATATCGGTTCGAGGTCGGCCATGCGCTCACGCTCTATAGGAAAGCGCGCGTCCTAGCACAAAGGCGATGCGAGTTTTAGCCCGGGGTGGTGTCGACGGCCACTGGGACCGGGTCGGGCTGCATAGCCAAAGCAATACCAGCGAACACGGTGGCAATTCCGGCGACGAGGCTCAAGCGCAACGGCTCATCCAGCAGAAACGCGCCGACGACAGAGGCAACGATCGGATTGACGGTGACGGAAATGGCGACGCGCGTCGGCGTCGTACGTTTCAGCGCGAAGGCCCAGAGAAAGAAGGTCACAGCGCCTCCGAGGGCCCCGAGGTAAAGCGCGGCGATCCACTGGGCCCTGCCAAACGCGGCGACTGCCGCAAAGCTCCCACGCGCAAAGGCCAGCGCAATCAGGCAGGCGGCCCCGACGCCCATCGCCACGACTGTGAAAGGGATCGGCCCAGAACGGCGAATGAAGGGCTTCGACCAGACGCCATAAAGCGCCATGCAGAGCGCCGCCGCCACCATGAGGAGATCGCCGCGCCAGGCGCCAGGCGGCGCCGAGCCGAACCCAGACACGAGCGCGAGCGCTACGCCAAGCATCGCAACAAGCACCCCAATGCTCTTGCGCCACGTGAGCGCTTCGACGCCAAGCCCGGCGCCGACCGCAAGGGTGAGCAGCGGCAAGGTGGACAAGGCGAGGGCGCCGCGCGCTGCGGTCGTGTAGATGAGCGACGCGTTGAACAGAACCGGAAACAGAGCGAAAAAGAGCAGCCCGAGACCTGCGATCCCGGGCCAGTCCCGACGCGCGGGCCATCGTGCGCCGCCGAGCGCAGCAAGCGGCGCCAGCAACAATACGCCGATGCCGAAACGAAAAGAGCCGATCGCGAGCGGGTCAACCACGCCGGCCAGATATCGCGTCGCCCCGATCGAGCTGCCGCCGAGCGCGCTCGAAAGAACGGCGGCCAGCATGCCTGTGATTTCACCCACCCGTCGCCTTCCTTTGGTTGTGACCGGCATAACGAACGGCTATGCATGAAGGAACACAATTTATGTGATCCCTTGCATCAAGATCTGTCATGACCTCGCCGGCGCTCGACCTGGACTGTGTGAGAGCCTTCCTCGCAATCGCGGATCTGCACTCGTTCACGCGCGCAGCTTTGTCCCTTCATCGCACCCAATCCGCCGTCAGCATGCAGATGAAACGCCTCGAGGGGCAGCTCGGCGTCCCGCTCCTGCGGCGAAGCAAGCTGGGCGTCGATCTGACGCTCGCGGGCGAGCGATTCGTCGGCGACGCACGACGCCTAGTCGCGCTCAACGATGATGCCGTCGGCCGGCTCGTCGAGCACAATCTCGAGGGGCATGTTCGGCTCGGCGCAATGGAGGACTATGGCGCCACTCTGATCCCGCCGCTCCTAGCGAAGTTCGTCGCCGCCTATCCCAATATTCGCGTCGAGATGGAGACCGGCCTCACTTATGCAATGCCGGACAGATTGGACGAAGCCTATGACATTGTCATCGCCATGCACGCGGAAGGCGCTCGCGAGGGTGAGTTTCTTCGCCGCGAGCAGGCTTTGTGGGCCGCCAGTCCCTCGCATGACCTGGACGAGCGCGCGCCGCTGGCCGTTGCTCTGCATCCGCCGGGCTGCCTGTTCCGCAAATGGGCAATGGAGCGTCTCGACGCAGCCAAGCGGCCCTGGCGGCTCGCCTTCGTCACCCATAGCCTCGCTGCGGCAGAATCGATCGCGGCGCAAGGTCTTGCTGTCACGGTGGCGAAAGCGGGAACTTTTCCGGCCCGCTTGCGCGCGCTCAGTGAACGCGACGGCGTGCCAAGTCTCCCCGCGGCGGAAATCCGGCTGCATCGCGCCAAGCGCTTGTCCCGCGCCGGCGCCCTTCTTGCCGATCACCTTACCGGGGGACTGTCGAAGCCGCTCTCCGTGTCCGCCCTCTGATTGAAATCGCCCCTACCACGCATGGACGCGACCCGGCCGTCCGAACCCTCCGGGTAGAAGAGGCCCGTCGCCGACCCTGGGTGTGGTCTGGTCGGCTTCCGCGCTAACCGGCCATCAATTGGCTCATATATGTGCGTCAAATCCGTTAGCGACTCGCCGAATAAAAGTTTCACGAGGCGCAAGAACGGAGATTGCGCGTTTGCGCAACGTCTCAGAACAAAGCCGCCGACGGATCGCTCAAACGCCGAGCAAGCTCGGCGCCGAATGGCGCGGGTCCATCGGCGAGCCGGATATTAGGGTCGAGCGCGCCCCCCAGAGGGCGCGGATTCGACTCAGCCCTTCTTGCCGCTCAAGGCGACAAACGCGACGGCCGGAGCCACGAGTATCCAAAGCCAAATAGCGATTTCCATCTTGCTCTCCTGTTCGCTGCGATCCGATTTATAGCAGACCCTACGGGGCTGTCGCCCCAGTATTTCGACCTTTTGTCGCGTCGCAAGCGGGCCGCCGCAGCCCTACCCGTCCGGTTCGGTCAGGCTGGCTTTACGCCCGAGGATTGCGGCGGCAAGCATATCCTACGCTATCTGAAGTGTAGAATCTCTTGAACCGGTCGCGCAAATTGATGGCGACCCGTTTCAATTCAGGTGTGCGACGCCGCCGAGGTGATCGGGATCATCCCGATGGCGCGCCCGCGCTCACGGTCGCGGTTCGGGCGCCCGCTTCTCCACCGGCAGGCCGGCCGCGGCCCAGCCATCCGACCCCTCCGGATACCAGGCGACATCGGCATAGCCGAGCGCCAGCAGCGCGCTTGGCCGCGTTCCAGGACATCCAGCAATCCTTGAGGCAATAGAACACGAGGGGGCGCTGGCGGCCGGCCAAAGCTTTGTCGAGCCCGCGTCGAAAATAGTCGAGCATGACGGGGGCAAGTTCCCCATAACCGGTGTCGGGCAACCACAGGCTGCCCGGGATGTCGGACCGCGGCTTGTCCCGCCAGACGACGTCGGCCGGCAAATTCTTGGGACGCGGGGCCTGGGGCAGGACATCGATGAAAGCGGCGTCGCCGGCGCGCCACATCGTGGCCGCCTCGTCAGTCGTGAGCACGCGTGCGCCCTTGAGGCTCGCGGGCGTCGGGGCGCGGTAGTCGCTCTGCCGATAGGAATTGGGCTCTGGCGGCGCGTCGCCAGCCGCCGCTGCAAAGGACGCAGTGAGCGCTACGCCGAGGGCCGCGACGACCGCCGACCGGAGGCTTGAATATTTTATTCTCACCACGCGTCTACCCGACTTCCGCTATCAGGTCGTTTATAGCATGACGCGGGTTCCTTGAACCGTCATGCCCGAGACAAGCCCCGGATCAAGTCCGGGACGCCCATGACATAAAGCCAGAAGCCTGAACCAGAGGAAACGCCATAAGCAAGCCTTCACAAAACTTCGGGCGCCTAAAGATGCGCTGGCTCATCGGCGCCCTCGTCGCAACGCTCGTTCTCTGGGCGCAAGGCGCGGCATGCGGCGAGACCTCGTCCCCGCTGCCGGTCCAGGAAGTCGCGCCGGGCGTGTTCGTCCATGCCGGCGAAATCGCTCTCATGAGCGAAGAGAACCTTGGCGACATCGCCAATATCGGCTTCGTGATCGGCGACAAGGGCGTGGCCGTCGTCGACACCGGCGGCAGCGTGCCGATTGGGGAGCGATTGCTCGCCGCCATCCGCGCGCACACCGACAAGCCCATTCTCTATGTCGATCAATACGCATGAGCATCCCGATCACGTCTTCGGCAACGCCGCCTTTGACGGAATTGGAGCGACTTTTGTCGGCCATCACAATCTGCCGCGGGCCTTGGCTATGCGCGGCGAGTTCTACCTCAAGGCGTTTCGCCGGATCATTGGCGACAAGCTCGTCGATCAGGTGAAGCTCATTCCGCCGACCTTGCTCGTCGCCGACCATATGACGCTCGATCTCGGCGGAAGGACGCTGGAATTGCAGGCCTGGCCCACGGCGCACACGGATTGCGACCTCACCGTCCTCGATACGATGACAAAGACGCTCTTCGCCGGCGACCTCGTGTTCGTCGGGCATCTGCCGATCATCGACGGCTCGTTAAAGGGCTGGCTTGGCGTTCTCCCCGCGCTGGCGCAGGTTCCCGCTTTGCGCGTCATTCCCGGCCATGGCCCCGTCGGCCTGCCCTGGCCTCAGGCGCTCGATAGCGAGCGGGCGTATTTCGACCGCCTCGCGAAGGACGTGAAGACTTCGATCGCGAAAGGCGAGCCGGTCGAAGGCGCGACGAAATGGGCCGGGCAATCGCAGCGGGATGACTGGCGGCTGTTTGACGACTATAATGCGCGCAACGCGACGGCGGCCTATTCGGAATACGAATGGGACCAGTAGCGCACGGATACTCGGGACGGAGGCGCTTCGATGGCGCAGAACCTCACCAGACGACAGACCCTCGCCAGCCTTGCGCTTGTCTGCGCGACGGGCGGACGAGCCTTCGCTCAAGCGGATCGACGAGCCCGACTTCTGGCCCGAGCTCGTGAAGATGTTTTTCAACGACGCGCCGATTCATAGAGGATCCAAGCCTCGTCTCCTTCGAGGCGCCCGCGCGCGCCGAGGACGCCGCAATTGTGCCGATGTCGTTCTCGGCCAAATTGCCGCAAGGCGACACGCGCCGCGTCATCAAGCTGACGCTCGTCATCGACGAGAATCCGGTGCCGCTCGCAGCCACGTTCACGCTCGGCGAGAAGGCTAGCGACACGCGCATCTCAACCCGGGTGCGGGTCAATTCCTACACCAACGCCCGCGTGGTCGCGGAACTCAGCGACGGCTCGCTGCATATGGCGACGCGCTACATCAAGGCGTCGGGCGGATGCTCGGCGCCGATGGTCAAGAGCATGGACGAAGCCTTGGCGACGCTCGGCCAGATGAAGTTCCGCATCCTGCCGTGCGACCCCCGAGACGCCGAACGAGGCGCTCCTCATGATCCGCCATCCCAACAATTCCGGGCTGCAGATGGATCAGGTGACGCGGCTTTATACGCCCTCGCGCTACATCGACAAGCTCGCGGTCTATCAGGGACAGGATCTCGTTTTCTCGATGGCGGCCGGCATATCGATCTCGGAGGACCCGAACTTCCGCTTCACCTACAAACCGAACGGCGCGAAAATGTTTCGGGTCGAGGCCGAGGACACGGCGGGCAAGACGTTCTCAGGCGCATGGCCCGCGACCCGCGACGGCGCATAAGACGAGGCCCAATTTCGCTCTGCGTGATGCGCGCGACGGGCTGGCGAAAGACGCTCAAAGAGCCGAAACAGACCTTCAGTTCAGAGCGGCTGCCGCGTATTGGCGCAGGCGGCTCACCATCTCGTCCGAATATTGCCGTCTCAGTCCCGCAGCCTCCATGGCGTCGCCATTGACCCGGCGGGTGATCGCGTCGATGTCCCATTCGTCGGCCAGGGGCAGACAGCCGTTGCTGGCCAAATACCAGCATCCGGAGAAGGCCGCGCCTTCGGTCGTATCGCAAAAGTCCGCCGCCTGCTCGGCCGTCCGGCCGATCGCTCGGGCAAATGCGGTATATTCGTCGCGCCCGGTGAGCTGAATGAGGCCGCGTCCACGAAAGCGGTAACCGTCGCCGCTGGCTGCATCGCCATTGCCGTTGACGTTGGCGTAGACGAAATCCGCAAATCGTCGCTGATCCCCGCAATAGGGCTCCGCTGCGGCCGGCGTCGGAAACAGCGCCGGCCACACCTGGCAGGCCCGCCCTGGGGTGTAATAGAGGTCTTCCGTAATCTCGTTCAGCGCCGGGCCCGCCTCGACCAGAAACTGGCCCATGGCCGCTGCGCGGCGCCGGTTGTTCGAAAAGTCAAACTTCTCGAAAGCGGAGACGAGAGCCGGGACCCACAACGCGGCGTTCGCCTCTGGACAAACCATTCTCATCGCGGCGGCCAGAGCGCTCGCGTCGTCGTCCGGTAGCGGAGCCGGCGAAACAATCGTCGGGCCGCGCGGCGCCGGAACGGGGAGCGGCGGGGCCTTTGTCCCAACGTTCCGTGTTCCCGGAATGACGACAGACATCGTATTTTCGATAAAGTCCGCGCCGACATAGCCGGATCCGGCGATGCCGAGCATGAGCTTCCAGTTGCTGGGATCGACCGCGATGATATTTTCGAGATTGAGCGCGATTCCGGCAAGGATTCCGGCGATGAATCCGATCATCAAGCTCAGGACAAAATAGGCCAGGCTGAATTCAACCTGCTCGGACGGCGTCGTCGAGTTGAGCGCGCCCGCGTTCTTCAGCCCGACGATCGCACGGACGCCCTGCCCCAGGACGCCGAGAAGCCCGCAAAGCAGCAGCGCGAGGAGGATGGTTCCTACGGTTGGAACGCTCCCCTGCCCGGCCATGCGCCCCGCCCCTCACCCAACGGCATCTCTCAATGGCATGGGATGGTTGACAAAAAATTAACCCAACTGAGCCGCTGTCAACTGTCTCGCTCGACCGCGTCTCCGACCATTTTACCCCGCGCCGCCACGAACAGGCCGCTGCCGATGATGATGGCGTTGCCGAGCACGATCTGCAACGTGGGGGCGTCGCGCCAGATCAGCCAGCCCAGGATCGCCGCCCAGAGAATCGCCGAATATTGCAAAGGCGCGAGCACCGCGGCGCGGGCCAGCGCCAGCGCCCGGACGATGCAGATGAAGCAGGTCATCGCCACGACGCCGACCAGGAACATGAGGCCGAGATCAAAGAGACTGGGGGTCGTCCACGCCCAGGGAACAGTCGCCGCTCCGATCAACCCGCCGCCGATGAATTGCCAGAACACGAGCGGCAGCCAGTGGACGCCCCGAAGCTCGCGGGTGATCGTCTGGCTGAGCGCAAAGGTTGTCGCTCCGAACAGCGCGATCGGCGCCGCCCATGAAAACATATGCGGCGAGGGCCTCAGCGCGATGAGGACGCCGACGAAGCCGATCAAGACGGCGATCCAGCGAAAGCGCTCGACTTTTTCGCCGAGCAGCGGCGCCGACAGCGCGGTCACGATGAGCGGCGTCGCCATATAGAACGTCATCACGTCGGCGAGCGGCATATAGCGGGTCGCGTAATAGAACGCGAAAGTATCCACCGCCGCGCAGAGAACGCGCAGCCCTTGCAACCAAGGTCGACGCGGATCGACGACATTGACGCGCAGCGTCAGGATCATCGGCGCCAGCACGATTCCCGCGCCGATCGAACGCATCAGCATCAACTGGCCAACGCCATAGTCGGCGACCAGCCATTTGCCGAGCGCGTCGTTGAGCGCGAAGAAGCCGACGCCAGCGAGATAGAGGACGATGCCGAGGCCCGCGGTTCCGGAGCGAGGCATCGGCATGAGGCCCTGGAGGTTTGGCGGTTATGCGTCCGCCGTTCGCGGCGCCCGCGCGCAGCCGGGGCGCCGGGAACACCTTTTGAGCCCTAAAGGCCAGACGAAAGATCGCGAGCGGCGGAGCTCGCTCGAAGCGAGCCCCGCGCTAAGGTCAGCGCGAGTAGAACTCGATGACCAGGTTCGGCTCCATATGCGTCGGATACGGCACCTCGGAAAGCCCGGGAACGCGGGTGAGCTTGGCCGTGCCCTTGGCGTGGTCGACCTCGACATAGTCGGGCACGTCCCGCTCGGCCAATGCGTTGGCCTCGAGCACGAGACCCAGTTGACGCGAGGATTCCTTGATCTCGACCAAGTCGCCGACCTTCACCTGATAGGAGGCGATGTTCACGCGCCGGCCGTTGACCTTGATGTGGCCGTGGTTGATGAACTGGCGCGCGGCGAACACGGTCGGCACGAATTTGGCGCGGTAGATCAGGGCGTCGAGCCGGCGCTCGAGCTGGCCGATGAGATTGGCGCTCGAAGTCGCCCCTCAGGCGACGCGCCTCGACGTAATATTTGTGGAACTGGCGCTCCGAAATGTTGCCGTAATAGCCCTTGACCTTCTGCTTGGCCTTGAGCTGGGTGCCGAAGTCGGTCGCCTTGCCCTTGCGCCGCTGGCCATGCTGGCCCGGCCCATATTCACGCTTGTTGAAGGGGCTGCGAGGGCGCCCCCAGATGTTCTCGCCCATCCGGCGATCGATTTTGTACTTCGCTTCCGCGCGCTTCGTCATCGCTATTCCTCTTAAGATCAGTTCATATTCAACGAGGAACGCGCCCTCCTGTGCGCTCAAGGAGCGCCGACAGGCCTTTCGCCGAGCAAGGCTCAAGGCCGCGGGTGCGTCAAATAACAAACGCGCTCCCGTTGGCCGAGAGCGCGCCTGAAGTTGGCTTCCCTAAAGGGGCGGGCCGCGGCTGTCAAACTTTTGTGCGGGTTAAAGTCTGCTTTTGAGGCGCAACTGCGTTCGGAGGCGCGCCTTCGGAAGACGGCGCGACGCAGATCTCTGATATGCATAGATCGCATGACAATTTGAGGCAAATTTCAAGTTTTGTTAATATTTCCTGCAGTTAAATGCTGGTTTCACTCTCAGCGCGCTCAAGCGTCGCGTCCGTCATGCGATTTTCACATTAAATATCGCACCGCACCATTGACTTTTGCACCGCAACAATCTACCTACGCATTTGTCTAGGGGAAGGAGCGATCTCGAGCTCGACCGTCGAGCCCGAAAATAAGGAGGGCGGTTAACCAAAAGGACACCGCCATGAAGATGTTCGCCCGATTCCTTCGCACCCGTCGCGTCTATTGGAGCGTATTGCAGGAGCTTTCGGCCTACACCGATCGCGAGCTGCATGATATCGGCATCGACCGCGCCGACATTCACGAGATCGCCCGCCTCGCGTCGCGGGAAGAGGCCTGACCTCAATGACGGCGCCGTTCGACGGCGCCGTCATCGCTCATTTCCGGTTATAGACGTCGTCGATTCGAACGATGTCATCCTCGCCGAAATAGCTCCCGGTCTGAACCTCGATCAGCTCCAGGTCGATCTTGCCCGGATTGGCGAGCCGGTGCGTCGAGCCCATCGGCAAATAGATCGATTTGTTCTCATGCACGAGTTCGACCTTGCCGTTGAGCGTCACCTCGGCCGCGCCGCGCACGACCACCCAGTGCTCGGCCCGGTGGTGGTGTTTTTGCAGGGACAGGCGGCCGTTGGGTCGCACGACAATCCGTTTGACCTGGTAGCGCGAGCCCTGGTCGATGCTTTGGTAATAGCCCCACGGTCGATAATTTCGACGATGCTCGGTCGCTTCCGTGTGGCCCTGCGCCTTGAGGCCCTCGACGAGCTTTTTAACCTTGTCGGCCTGCGCCCGGTCCGCCACCAGGACCGCGTCGCCGGTGGCGATGACAACGACGTCCTTGAGGCCGATGACAGCAACCAATTGCTCTTCCGAACGCACGAGCAGGTTCGAAGAATCCATCACGACCGCCCGTCCGCGCAAGCTGTTGCCGCTGGCGTCGCGTGGACTTAGCCGCCAAACCGCCGACCATTCGCCAACGTCCGACCAACCGACATCTGCTGTGAGGACCACAGCCCTCTTGGTTCGCTCCATCACGGCGTAATCGATCGAGGTCTTTGGCGCGGTCGCGAAGGAATCATGGTCTAAGACGACGAAGCCGAGGTCCTTTTTCGCGGCTGACACCGCCGACGCGGTCGCCGACGCGATTTCCGGCTCGAAACGCTGCAACTCCTCCAGCATCACGTCGGCGCGGAAGACGAAATTGCCCGAGTTCCACAGATAACCGTCTTCAATGAACGCGCGCGCCCGCGCTTCGTCGGGCTTCTCCACGAAGCGCTCGATTCGCCGGACCTGCGCATCGCCCTCTAACGGCGCGCCCGGGTGAATGTAACCGTAGCCGGTCGCCGGATGGTCGGGCGTGACGCCAAAGGTGACGATCTCCCCCGCGGCCGCCGCCCGGTAGGCCTGCGCGCAAAGCCTGCCGAATTGTTTCCCGTCCTCAAACACATGGTCAGCGGCGAGCACGGCGACGACCGTCTTCGGATCATGCGTCGCCGCCCAGGCAGCCGCTGCGCCAACGGCGGCGGCGCTGTCGCGCCGGTCCGGCTCGAGCAGAATGACCGCCTCTGCGCCGATCTCCCTCAATTGCTCGGCGACCCGAAACCGATACTCGAAATTGGTGATGACGACCGCGGGACCGAAAATGGCGGGATCGCTGACCACGCTGATGATCGATTGAAAGGTCGAGCGCTGACCGATCAGGGGAATGAACTGCTTTGGCAAGCTCTCCCGCGATTCAGGCCACATCCGGGTGCCTGACCCGCCGCACATGATCACTGGCATGATTTTGGTCATGCATTCCTCGTATTCGCCCGAGCCGTCGGCAATTGACAGCCGCGCGCTGTTCCTTTGCAATAAAGGCGACGGCAAAGCAATGCCCACATGTTCGTGGTCCCTACGCCTTGCGCGGGGCGGGACGCGGGCGGCTTACGAAAGCCATGAGCGCCGCCGCGGCGCCTGTCGCGGCCAGCACAAGCGCGAAGGCGGCGAAGGCGGTCGACAGGGACACGGCTTGCGCGATGGCCCCGGTCGCCAGCGGCGCGGGCAAGCGACTGAGCGCGCTAAATAGCGAGGCGGAGGCGAGGCCGACCGCGGGTCCGGCGGCCGACTGACGCGCGGCCAGCGCAAAGCCGCACGGGACGATGGGGCCGGTGCCAACTCCGATCAAGGCGAAGCCAGCGACGCTCGTCGCGAAGCCGGCCTGGATGCCGACCAGCGCGAAGCCGGCGGCCGCGATCGCGAACGAGACGATGATGATGCGGAGGTCGCTCATGCGGAGGCGAATCGCATCGGCGTTGAAGCGCAGCGCAGCTTGGCAAGCGGAAAAGAACGCCGCGCCGAGACCGGAGATCGCCGCCAGCTTCGGCGCTTCCTCGCGCAACAGCAGCGTCGACCATAACGAGGCCGCCAGTTCCGCCGCGATCGAAACGCCGACCACGATTCCGATCCCGATCAGAGCGGGCGCGAAGGACAATCCGCTTCGCCCCCATGCCCCGACCGGCGCAGGAGCGGGAAAGTCAGCCCGCGCCGCCCGATGGTAGGCGACGCCAGCGAGCGCGACCGCGAGCGCGGCGAGAACGCCGGCCGCCCAAGGCGCCGCGCTGGCGGCGATCAAACTGCCGAGGATCGCGCCAAGCGCCATGCCGGCCGACGCGGCGGCGTGCAGCCGGGCCAGAATCGGGCGGCCGAGCCGGCGCTCGATCCGCGCGCCTTCGGCGTTCATGAGCAGATCGACCACCCCGCCGAGGAAGCCCGCGACGATCAGGGCGACGGCGACCCAAGCCTCGCTCGAGGCGTTGAGCAGCGCGCAGAGCGCCGCGCCAAAAATGATCGCCGAGAGTGAGAGCGCTCGTTCGACGCCGAAACGATGCGCGAGCGCCCCGCCCGCCGACATGGCGATGAGATAGGCGCCGGTGTAGACGGTCAAGAGAACGCCGAACGTCGACGCGTCGATGCCGGCGCGGATCAAAATCGCGCCCGAGGCGCCGCCCCAGAGCCCGACGCCGATGCCGAAAGCGAAGAACACCGCGGCGACCGCGACGTGCAGGCGACTGCGTGACTCGCCGAGCTGCGGCGGGGCGGTCAAAAGTCAGTCGGGGGGCCGTCTTCCGCCTCGCGGCGTGCGACGAAGGCCGAAAGCGCTTCGAGACGGTCGGCCTCGAGCGGCGGCTCGACGAAATTGCGCAAGCGGTTTCTCGCGTTCTATTTCGCGGCGCGCAGCTTCGGCGCCTCGGCCGGGGCGGCTTCAGGCTCGGGCGGTCGGGCGGGGGCGCCGGCGGAGAACCGGGCAATCAGCCATGACCGGAACAACGCCACCGCTTCGTTGCTCAGATCCTCGGGATGGGTCGTGAGGTAGTAGCCATAGCCTTCGTCGATCCAGAGATCGAAAGGGCGCACGAGTCGGCCGGCCCTGATCTCCTCGTGGAACAGCAGCGGATCAAGCAGCGCCAGCCCGTCGCCCATCATCGCGTACTGGGCCGCGAGTTGCTGCGTGTCGAACACCAGACCTCGATCGACCGCGATCTCGGGACGTCCGATCGAGCGCACAAACATTTCCCAGAAGAAATGGCGCGGCCGGCCGTCGATCTTGAGGTGCAGGAGGTCGCTTGCGGCGATCAGCCGCGCTGGATCGCTGGCGTCGGTCTCTTCGAGCAGCTTCGGGCTGCACAAAAGCGTCGAGCGCACCATCCATAGGAGATCGTGAATCGCATCGGTGACGCGGGGCTCGGAATAGACGATGGCGATGTCGATGTCGCCGTCGACTTCGGGGCCGGTCGTCGGCTTGGAGACGATTTCGAGCGAAATGCCAGCATTTTCCGAGCGGAAATCGCGCAGGATTGGGATGGCGAGGCGATGCGCGAACGAGGTCGGCAGCGCAACCTTGAGCACCCGTTTCGGGCGCCCCTTCTCTTTGATCACCTCGCCAAGCGCTTGATCGATGCGATCGAAGGACTTGGAAACGACTGGCAGAATGTGCCGCCCGGCCTCAGTTAGCACCAGCTGCTGCGGGCGCCGCTCGAACAGCGCGACGCCAAGAAAATTCTCGAGAACGATCACGTGACGGCTGACCGCGCTCTGCGCGACCGTCAGGCTGTTGGCGGCGGCGGTGAAGCTCAGATGTTGCCCGGCCGCTTCGAACGCCCTCAGCGCGTTGAGCGGCAGCCACTTGCGATCCATTCCTCCTCCACGCGCCGCGCATTCATAACCCATACTTGACGGATCGGACAATATGGTCGGACTGCGGAATCCAAAGCTAGTTTGAGGCGTTCGTGGTTCGATTGGAGATCCACGACGCTGTCTGCGCTCGTAAGAGAATTGAGCCGACGTCTATACGCTCTTCCCTCTCTCGCCCATCCGCACTAAGTAAAGGCGCTCCTCCCCACAATTTAAAGACCATGCCTGACCCCAACCCCGTCGCGCGCCGACGCACCTTCGCGATCATTTCGCACCCGGACGCGGGCAAGACGACGCTGACTGAAAAGCTGCTCCTGTTTGGCGGCGCCATTCAGCTCGCCGGCGAAGTGCGCGCCAAGGCCAATCGCCGCCAGACCCGCTCCGACTGGATGGGCATCGAGCGCGAGCGCGGCATCTCGGTCGTGACCTCGGTGATGACGTTCGAATACGGCGATTGCGTTTTCAACCTGCTCGACACGCCCGGCCACGAAGACTTTTCCGAGGACACCTACCGCACGCTTACCGCCGTCGACTTCGGCCGTGATGGTCATCGACGCGGCCAAGGGCATCGAGGCGCGGACGCGCAAGCTGTTCGAGGTCTGCCGCCTGCGCGACATTCCGATCGTCACCTTCATCAACAAGATGGACCGCGAGACCCGCGATCCGTTCGACCTCCTCGACGAGATCGAGAAGACCCTGGCGCTCGACTCCGCGCCGCTGACCTGGACAATCGGCCGCGGGCGCTCGCTCGCCGGGGCCTACGACATCCGGCGCAGCCGCCTGACCCCGCTCGGCAAGGACGCGCAGACGTTGGCCGTCAACGGGCCGGACGATCCGCGCGTCGCCGAGCTTCTGCCCGAGCACGAGCGCGCCCAGGCGATCGAAGAGCTCAACCTCGCCGTCGAGGGACTGAAGCCCTTCGACAAGAAGGCGTTCCTCGAAGGCCATATGACGCCCGTCTTGTGGGGCAGCGCGCTTAAGGATTTCGGCGTCAAGGACCTCATCGACGCTCTGGCCGAGTTCGCGCCGAGCCCGCGCGCCCAGGAAGCTCAAAGCCGCACGGTGAAGGCCGACGAGCCCAAGATGACCGGCTTCGTATTCAAGATCCAGGCGAACATGGATCCGAACCACCGCGACCGCATCGCCTTCATGCGCGTCTGTTCAGGCAAGCTCCAGCGCGGCATGCGCGCGAAGCTCGTGCGCACTGGCAAGCCGGTCACGCTGTCCGCGCCGCAATTCTTCTTCGCCCAGGATCGTTCGCTGGCTGAGGAGGCGTTCGCCGGCGACGTCGTCGGCATTCCCAATCACGGGCTTTTGCGCATCGGCGATACGTTGTCCGAGGGCGAGGAGATCGTCTTTCGCGGCGTGCCGAGCTTCGCTCCGGAAATCCTGCGCCGGGTGAAGCTCGCCGATGCGATGAAAGCCAAGAAGCTGCGCGAGGCCTTGCAGCAGATGGCGGAAGAAGGCGTGGTGCAGGTGTTCCTGCCGCATGACGGCGCGGCGGCGATTGTCGGCGTCGTCGGCGCGCTGCAGCTCGACGTGCTGACCGAACGCCTCAACGCCGAATACGGCCTGCCCGTGACTTTCGAGCCAAGCCGCTTCGAGATCTGCCGCTGGGTCTCGTCTCCCGACAAGGCGGAGATTGGCAAGTTCCTCGACGCCTATCCGTCCTCGATCGCCTCCGATCTCGACGGCGCGCCCGTGTTCATGGCCTCGAGCGCCTTCAACCTGCGCTACGAGCAGGAGCGCTGGCCGAAGATCGCCTTCACTGACGTGAAGGACTACCAGAAGGCGGCGGCCTGAACCTTTCCTCGCGCTCCTTCCGCCCTTTGTTTGAAAACCTCCGCTCGGTCAGCGCCGCTAAGCGCAAATAAACACGACTTTGTGTATTGCGGCCAGCCGCTTCCTTCCGCAGATATCAAGAGGTCGTTAACCAATTTGTCAGCAGAACAACGACGGTCTCCGTTGCGGAATTCGCAGCCGAACGGACAGTTCAATGGCGTGATTGGATCACGCTGAAAGCGGCTCCCTCGCTTGGGAGAAACGCTTTCATCCCGGGAGTCGCGCGTTGTTCGTTAGCGTCGGTCAGCCAATCCCCGACGCCCAATCTTTCAACAGAATCCTGGTCGTTGTGCTCGGCATGCATCGCAGCGGGACGTCGAGCGCCGCCGGAACGCTCGTTCGTCTTGGCGCCGCCGCCCCTCAGCACCTGATTGCGCCGAACGCCGACAATGAAAGAGGATATTGGGAATCGCGCGTCATCGTGGACCTGAACGACGCCATTCTCGCCGCCGGCGGCAGCGACTGGAAAGATTGGCGCAAATTCGACATCGACACCATCGACGCTTTGAAGGCTGACGCCTTGCGCGCCCGCGCGAAGGAAGCGTTGGCCGAAGAATTCGGCGATGTCGGATTCGCGGTCGTGAAGGACCCGCGCATGTGCCGGCTCATGCCGTTCTGGGGTCCTGTGTTCGCGGAGGCGAAGTGGTCGGTGCGTGCGCTTCTCCCGATCAGGCCGCCGCTTGAAGTCAGCCAATCGCTCCATTGCCGCGATGGGATCGGCCCCGCCTACGGGTGTCTGCTCTGGCTACGGCACGTCCTCGACGCCGAGGCTGAAACCCGCGGCATTCCCCGCGCTTTTCTCGATTGGCCGCAATTTCTCGGCGACGGTCGGAATACGCTCGCGCAGGCCAGCGAGCAGCTCGGCGTGATCTGGCCGTATTGGTGCGAAAGCGCGCTCGCTGACATCGATCAATTCGTATCGGCCGATCTGCGGCGCCAGCGAACGAGCGAGGCGGATATGCAGACGCATCCCGCCGTCAACGATTTGGTCCGGCGGACTTACGCGGCGATGATCGAACTTGTTCGAGACTCTAGAGACGCCTGCGTTCTGAGGAAACTCGACGACCTCCGCGTGGGTTTCGAGATAGCCTCGACGCTTTTCGATCTGCCCATGCGCGAGGTCAATCAGGAGGTTCGCCGCGTCCGTTTACAAGCCGCCGCTGAACTTGCTCGCGGCGAAGCGATCCTTGCGCGGGTCGCCCCTCAAGAGAGGGAAAGAACCCGCCATTCGATGAGAGCGGGGTCTCGTTTCTTTTGGAAACGAAGCGCCAAAACCGCTGCGCCGCCCTTGCCGAACGCCACCGACGTGGCGGCCATCCGCGACTCGCTGTTTTTCAATTCAGCGTACTACTTGGAAACGAACCCGGACGTTCGCGCCGCGGGAGTAGACGCAGCGTTTCACTATCTGGTTCACGGAGGTCGGGAAGGTCGAGACCCTGGTCCATTTTTCTCGACCAAGGGCTATCTCGCCCGATACCCCGATGTCGCCGAAGCCGACGTCAACGCCCTCTTGCATTACGAAACGCGGGGGCGCTCAGAACACAGAATAGCGGCGGCCTAACCGCATCGGGGCGGCCTCCGATGTTCATGCCCAGCCCCTTCCACGTGCGCTAAAGGGAAAACGGCCGCGCTTGACGGCCGACCGATCCACCCGAGTGAGATTCCTGTGGATGGGGTGGGTCGGAGGGGCTGGCGTCCCGCCTCAGCGCCGTCTAACGGCTCAGGAACCTTCAAGGCGCACCCGCGCTTGGGTTGGGGAGGGAACAAATGAGATTTATGATATCGTTTTGTGCAATGGCGCTATTTGGCGCGAGCGCCGCGCAAGCTCAGGTCGAACTGAACACCTATGCGGACGCGAAGGGCAACCTGGACATTCAGAAGTTGACCTGCGCGCAGCTCGCCAACACCTTCCAGGAAGACGCCGACTTCATGACCGTCTGGTACAGCGGCTGGTACAACGGCTTGGCTGGATACAGCAAACTCAAGGTCGATCGCGCCAAGGAGCTCGAGCATCGGGTCATCGTCTATTGCAAGGCCAATCCGAAGACGAAGGTCATCACGGCGATGGACATCAACATCAAAGCGATGCGCAAGGAACAGGGCATCAAGGTCAACGAC
This sequence comes from uncultured Alphaproteobacteria bacterium, assembly GCA_963756955.1. Lineage (GTDB taxonomy): Bacteria > Pseudomonadota > Alphaproteobacteria > Rhizobiales > Beijerinckiaceae > Roseiarcus. The sequence continues at coordinate 271,973 of CAVWPU010000031.1, read as the reverse complement.
GAGAAATAATGTTGCTCGCGCGATAAGCCGCTCTGCGGACGGCCAACGACGCGCCTCGTTGAACTCATGAGATCGGAAAGAGAGAAAACAATGGTTGCCTCAAGCACAAGGCTGTCAGCAAGGCTTGGTCGGGTCGATCTGCGCGTCGCGCTTATCGCGGCGGCGGGCCTGATCGGGTCCGTTTCAGCGTCTCAAGCCCAGGTCGAATTGAAAACCTACATGGACGACAAAGGCTATCTCAACGTGCGGGCGCTGACCTGCGCCCAACTCGCCGGCACCTTCCAGGAAGACGCCGACTTTCTCGGCGCCTGGTACAGCGGCTGGTGGAACGGCCACATGAAGCGGCATTCCGTCAACGTCGCCCGAGCCAAGCAGGGCATCCACGAAGTCATCGTCTATTGCAAAGCCAATCCGGACACCAAGGTCGTCGACGCGGTCGACGCTTACGTGAAAAAAGTGCAGGCCGGGCAATAAGCAAGAATTGATCGGCGGCGCTTCACGGCAACCGCGCCGCCGGAACCTCGAGAGCAACGCGCGGGAAAACGCGTGGGGTTGCGCATCGCGGCTCTCCCTCGTAGCTGAGGGGCATGAGCCGCGAGGGCGACATGACAAGTTCACAGATCGATACGAACCCGCTTCTCGAACCTTGGACCGGGCCGTTCGAGGCGCCGCCGTTCGACCGCTTCGAACCTGGCCATTTTCCGCCGGCCTTCGAAGTCGCGCTCAAGGGAGCCCGAACGGAGATCGACGCGATCGCCAACGATCCAGCGCCGCCAAGCTTCGCCAATACGATCGAGGCGCTCGAGCGCAGCGGGCGCAGTCTCGACAAAGTGGCCAGTGTTTTTTTCAATCTCGCCGGCGCGCACACGAATGACGAGCTGCAAGCGATCGAGCGTTCAATCGCGCCGGTGCTCGCGCGCCATCGTAGCGACACCTATCTGAACGAGGCGCTGTTCAAGCGCGTCGACGCCCTCAATCGCGACAAAGACAAGCTCGGCCTCTCGGCCGAACAGGCGCGTGTGCTCGATCGCTATCATCTCGATTTCACCCGAGCCGGCGCGGGCGCCCCGCCCGAGACCAAGACGCGGCTGGCGGCGATCGCCGAGCGGCTGGCGACGCTTGCCGCGCAGTTCGGCCAGAACGTGCTGGCGGATGAAAAAGACTGGCTCATGCTGCTCGATGAGTCCGATCTCGACGGCCTGCCGGATTTTTTCGTCGCCAGCGCCGCGCGCATCGCGGCCGATCGCGGCCACCCCGGCCAATACGCGGTCACCCTGTCGCGCTCGAGCATCGAGCCGTTCCTGCAATTTTCGGCGCGGCGCGACCTGCGCGAGACGGCCTTTCGCGCCTGGACGGCGCGGGGCGAAAAAGGCGGCGCCGCCGACAATCGCGCCATCGCCGCCGAGCTGGTCGGCCTGAGAGCCGAGCGCGCGCGGCTCCTCGGCTACGAGACCTACGCCCACTACCGTCTCGCCGACACGATGGCGAAAACGCCGGGCGCGGCGCTCGATCTCCTCGAGTTCGGTCTGGGCGCCAGGCGTCGCCAGCGCGCGCAAGGATGAAGAGGCTTTGCAGGCGATTGCAGCCAGCGAGGGCGGCAATTTCAAACTCGCGCCCTGGGATTGGCGCTATCTGGCGGAAAAGCGGCGCAAGGCCGAGTTCGACTTCGACCAAGGTGAACTCAAGCCCTATTTGCAGCTCGACCGCATCATTGAGGCCGCGTTCTACGCCGCAAGCCGCCTCTTCGGCCTTGAGTTCGCCGAACGCTTCGACCTCAAGCTTTATCATCCGGACGTTCGCGCCTGGACTGTGACCGGACGCGACGGCGCGCCAAAAGCGCTCTTCCTCGGCGATTATTTCGCAAGACCCTCGAAGCGAAGCGGCGCCTGGATGAGCGGCTTCCGCGGCCAACAGAAACTCGATGGGCCGCAATTGCCGATCGTGGTCAATGTGATGAATTTCGCCAAGGGCGGCGAGGGCGAGGCGAGTCTGTTGAGCATCGACGATGCGCGGACGCTGTTTCACGAATTCGGCCACGCCCTGCATGGGATGCTCTCGGACGTCGTCTATCCGCGCATTTCCGGCACCCATGTCGCCGGGGACTTCGTCGAGTTTCCCTCGCAGGTTTATGAGCATTGGATTCAGCAGCCGGAGATGCTTCGTCGCTTCGCGCTCCACTACAAAACCGGCGAGCCGATGCCCGAGGCGCTCATCGCCAAGCTTCTCAACGCCCGCCGGTTCAACCAGGGCTGGGCGACGGTCGAATACACCGCCTCCGCGCTGGTCGACTTGAAGCTCCATCTTGATCCATCGCCAGCCGAGGTCGACGTCGTCGCGTTCGAGCGCGAGGAACTCAAACGCCTCGGCATGCCGGAAGCGATCGCCATGCGTCACCGCACGCCGCATTTCCAGCATATTTTCTCGGGCGGCTACTCGGCCGCCTATTACAGCTATCTATGGTCGGAGGTTCTCGACGCCGACGGTTTCGAGGCGTTCGAAGAGAGCGGCGACATCTTCGATCCGGCGATCGCCAAGCGTCTCAATGATTTCGTCTACGCGGCGGGAGGCAGTCGCGACTATGATGAGGCGTATCGCGCCTTTCGCGGCCGCCCGCCATCGCCCAAGGCGCTGTTCCGCAAGCGAGGACTGATCAGCGCGTCTTAAGCGGGTCGACGACGCGACCCGCGACCCTAGAGCTTGGCGACGACCGCGAGCTTCTTGACCTGCCCGTTCTGGTAGGCTCGCAGGAAGGCGTCGTAGTCCCTGAACGACACGCAGCCGTTCGAATCGCCGTTCGGGCCGAGCATGAACGGGTGCGCCAGCAATCCCGCGCGCCCGTAAATTCCGCCTTCTCCGACTGGATTGAGGCGCAAAGCCTGCACGCCGTGGAAGGAGCCTTCCCGCAAGGTCAGCTCGTAGACATGCGGCGGCGTCGGGCCCACCGCGCGCTCGGCCACATAGCGCGGATTGTCGAGCGCGTCGCCGAGACCCGAATGGGCTTCGAGCCGTGTTCCGTCCGGCAGATAGACGACGCGAGCCGAGATGTCATAGACGGCGGTGTATCGGTCGTAGCCGGAGATAGGGGCAGGGAGCCGAATTGCCGAATGGCGACGGGAAGCTGAACAATGGCCCTCTGCCGAGCCGCGGCGGCGATTCCCTTCCTGCTGCGGTCGGCGGCGGTCGGCTGAGTCGCAGCGGTGCGCGTTGGCGTGGCGGACGCCACCGCTGCCGGCGCAGATGGCGTGCGCCCATCCGAACAGCTTCTCGAGGATGTTGCGGTTGTCGCCGGTGAGCGGCGGGCCGGGCGACCGCCGTCTCGGGCCGTGACGCGTGGCGCTCGGGCGCAATCGGCTGGCCGGGCGCTGCGAACTCGGAGGGACGAGGCGGCGGCAACGGGAAGCTTTCCGTCTCGCCGATCTCAGGCGCATCGCGCCCCGGCGGCAGGGGCAGGCTCCCGGCCGGCGGGATCGCCGGAGCCGAAGCCGGGGGAAAAGCTTCGAGGCGAGGCAGCGGGAAGGGAGAAACGGGCGGCGTGGGCTCAAGGCTCGCAACCTGCTCTGAGGGCGCGGCAGGGCCGGCCGACTTCAATTGAGCCAGCAGATTGGCGTCGATCGCGATGTCGCCGAAGGGTCTCGACACGACCGGCGCGGCGGTTGTGACCGTCCATCGGGACGAACACAGAGTCAGGAGCGATCGGACCGAGCCAGTGCAGAGCCCAGACGCTAACAGCCCCGGCGAGAGCCAAAGCGGCCGCGCCGGGAACAATCTTAGGAAGAACCCGTTGAGGACTGGCCCCGCCCTCAAACGAAAGGTCGTCGAATGTCGCCTCTGATGCCCTGCATCCCTAGCCCTACGCCCACGCTTACCAATTGAATCAAAATAGCGCGTACGCGTTGAGTCTTCCTTAACGCAGTCGGCACACCGAGGCTAGCCGACTTCCAGCCTTCTCCAGCGGCTTAAATTTCCATTTTTTCAATGTGTTGCAGGACGGCAACGGATCGGTTGTCGGCTGTGCTGTTTGGCGCGTCTAACGTATTGAAAACGCCAAGCTAAGGAAAAGCGACGGTGCCATCCTCGCCCCCAACGCTCAGGCGTTTGTTGGGCTGACAGAGGCGCTTTTTGCGACAAAAACGCGCTTTTTGCGCCGAAAAATCACGGGCAAAACCCATCGGAAAGGCGGCCCTCCGAGGGCTTCATTCTCTTGCTGCCCATGAGCTGATTTCATGATTTCAGCCCCCAGCCCGCCGTAGAGCCTGACGGTGCTGAGCCTGGGTCCGCGGCGTCGGCCGGAAACCCATGCGCTCGTCCAGAAGCGCCCGCGCCAGGCGCCACTGCCCCGAACGTTCGGCGGCGGCGATCAGCGTCAGATTGATGATATCGCGCTGGGCGTGGCTTCCGCCGATGCGGGCCGAATCCTCGCGGACAGGAAGGATCGAGTCGACCGCGCGCGCATAGTCGCCGCGACCAAAAGCGAGCGCGCCGTCGATGAGTCGCCGACCGACATCGGCCGTCACCTGCCGATTGTCGCCTGACCCCAGGCGCAGATAGTCGTCCAGCGAGCGCGCCGAAGCGCTTAGAACATGGTCGGGCTCGGGCGAGCGCGCGGCGGCGAAGGCGCAATGCAGATCGTTGAAGGCGAGCAGATGATCGTCGACATGCGCCATCCATCGTCTCGGCGACCGGCGCCCAGCGGTCGCCGACATCGACGCCTGCGAGTTCGAGCCGCCAGAGCAGCGAAGCCGCGTCGATCCGGTCGAGCGTCGCGTCATCTGCAAGCTTGGGCGCCGTGAAGCGGTCGTAGTCGGCGAGGACCTCGTCGAACCGCCCCTGCTCGATCAGAAAGAGGGCGAGGTGCCAGCCGTTGTGGTGGGCCATGAAATGCGCCGGCGCCCAGTCCGCTCGCGTCGATTTGAGAAAGGCGACGCCCTCCTCGTGGCGGTTCGCGGTCTCCATCACATGGGCCAGCGCATGGGTCGCCCAGGCGTCGCGCGGATTGCGGGCGAGCGCCTCACGGCCGAAGTCCTCGGCGCGCCTGAGATCGCCCGTCTCCTCGAGCCCGAAGGCGTAAAGGCCGAGGACAAAGCTCGCGAGCGGATTGTCGCGAGGCCAATGCGGCATGGCGCGCTCGGCGCATTCGCGAATGGCGGCCGACCGGCCGAGAAAGAAATAGGCGTCCTGCACGAGGCGCAACGCGAGCGCGTCGGTCGGATGATCGGCCAGGATCTGCTCCCAGCCGGCAATGGCCTGCGAGGTCTCGCCGCGCGCCCAGGCCTTGGCCGCGGCGAGATGGCGCCGCTCGCGCTCCGAGGCGCGCGCAATTCCCGCTTCGGCCGCGCGGAGCGCGCTCGGCCACCTCCGGATGGTCGCCGCGAAAGCCGCCGATCATGATGAGCGCCGCGATCGCCACGCCGCCCAGCGCAAAGCCGGGATCGCGGGCGAGCGCGGATTTGAGAACGCCGACCGGATCGCCGGTCAGCCCGTAATAGTCGGCGATCGCGCGATCGAACGCGGCGGCCGAACTCGGGCGCGCCGGCAAGCTCGAGCCCCTGCTGGTCTTTGGCCATGATTGGTCCTCTCAGCGATGATCGTAACGCGAGCGGACCGCCGCCGAAACCCATGAGCGCTCGCGCCATCGTCGCCGGCGTTTGCATCGGGCGTCCCCTTTTGCGCCGGCGCGAGCGCGCTTAAGTGGGAGGCTCCAGGCCGAGGCCAAGAGGACCGTCTCATGAAGGGCAAGACCATCGTCGCCACCGGCGCGACGTCCGGCATCGGCGAAGCCGCGGTCCTCGCGCTCGCGGGGATGGGCGCGCGCATCGTCATCGTCGCGCGGGACGAAGCTCGCGCCAAGGCGACGATGCAGAAGCTCGAGGCGAAAGCGCCCGGGCTCGGCCATCGCCTGCATCTCGCGGATCTCTCGAGCATGGCCGAGACGCGCAAGGTCGGAGCGGCGATCGCCGCGAGCGAGCCGCGCATCGACGTGCTGATCAACAACGCCGGCGCCCTCTTCTCCAACCGGCGCGTGACGCCCGAGGGCCTCGAACTGACCTTCGCCCTCAACCACATGGCCTATTTCGTGCTGACCGAGGCGCTGCGCGACAAGCTCGTCGCCTCGGCGCCGGCGCGGATCGTCTCGACCTCGTCGGCCGCGCACCAGGGCGCGAAGCCTCGACTTCAACGACCTTGCAGAGCGCCAAGGCTACAGCGGCTTCAAGGTCTACGGCCGCTCGAAGCTCGCCAATATCCTGTTCACCCGCGAACTCGCCCGGCGCTTGGCCGGAACGGGCGTGACCGCCAATTGCCTCCATCCCGGCGTCGTCGCGACCCGGTTCGGCGAATCGAGCGGCGGCTTCGCCGGCCTTCTGATCGCCGTTCTCAGACGGTTCTTCATCTCCGCCCGAAGCAGGGCGCCGACACGATCGTCTACCTCGCCTCCTCGCCCGAGGTCGCCAACACGACCGGCGGATATTTCGTCAAACGCAAGCTGACCGAGCCGTCCGCGGCGGCGAGGGACGACGCGGCGGCGAAGCGGCTTTGGGAGGCGAGCGAGAAGCTGGCGAGCTAACAGCCCTCATCCGTCGCCTTCGGCGACACCGTCTCCCGAGGGAGAAGGGAGCGCTCTCTTGAAAGGCTGTTGAGACGAGGCGCGACGCAGCGAGGGCTCCTTCTCCTCAGGGAGAAGGTGGCTGGCGTGAGCCAGCCGGATGAGGGCTTTCGGCGGCGACTCGACATCCGCGCCTTAGCGCCGCTTGCCCTCTTTCGCCTTGGGCGCGGCGTGCCGCCAAGCCATTTCCAACGCCGCGCGGAGTTCGGCCTCGCTTAAAGCCGCAAGCGTCGCGCAGGTCCAGCCGCGCCGACCCCAGGCGTTGTCGAGCGCGGCGAAGGCGTCGGGCGCAACGGCGCATTTGAGCGCCTGCTCGTCGGGCGCGAATTTGATGTTGGCGCTGAGTTCGTCCGGCGCAAGCGTCGCGAACGTCACGCGCGCCTTGAAGGCGCGGCGGTCGAAATGCGGATATTCGGCGGCGCCCTCGAAAGAGAGCGCGATGCGGCGGAAATCGAGCTGCGTCGGCCATCGGAGCTCCGGCTTCTCGGGCGAACGCCATGCTAGGACCCCGCATGGGTTTTCGGAAGGCGCGGAGATGAAGGCGGCGACCGGTGCGATCGTCATTGGAGCAGGGCCGGCGGGATTGATGGCGGCGGAGACGATGGCGCTCGCCGGGCGAAGCGTCGTTGTCCACGATGCAAGCCCGAGTCCGGCGCGCAAATTCCTGCTTGCGGGACGAGGCGGCCTCAACCTCACCCATTCGGAGCCGCTTCAGACTTTTCTTGCCCGCTACGGGCCGGCCGCCGACAGGCTTCGTCCGGCGATTGAAGCCTTCCCGCCGGACAGGCTTCGCGGCTGGGCGGCGGAGCTCGGCGAAGAGACATTTGTCGGCTCAAGCGGGCGAGTCTTTCCGAAGAGCTTCAAGGCGACGCCGCTCCTTCGCGCCTGGCTGCGACGCTTCGGCGAGCTTGGCGTCGTCTTTGTTCCCCGCTCCCGCTTTCTCGGCTTTCATGAGGAGGGAGCGCTTCGTTTCATGGCGCCGTCGGGCGAGACGAGCGTTCGACGCGGCGGCGGTCGTTTTCGCGCTCGGCGGGGCCTCGTGGCCGCGCCTCGGGTCGGACGGCTTTTGGGTCGAGGCTTTTCGCGCCGCGGGAATCGCGGTTACGCCGCTGAAGCCCGCCAATTGCGGTTTCCTCGTCGACTGGTCGCCGAAGATACGGGAAACCTTCGCCGGCGCGCCGCTCAAAAATATAGCGCTTTCTCACGCCGAAATGCGCGTTCGCGGCGAGGCGATGGTCACGAGCGCCGGCCTCGAAGGCGGCGCGATCTATGCGCTCTCCGCCTCACTCCGGGAAGCGATCGCTGCCCATGGATCGGCGACGATAACGATCGACTTCAAGCCCGATCTCAGCGAAGCCACGCTTGCGACGCGGTTGAAGCGCAAGCCCGGCCAATCCCTGTCCACGCTCCTGCGCAAAGGCGCCGGCCTTAACGCCCGCCGCGATCAACATCCTGCGCGAAGCGGGACCTCTTCCCGAAGGCGAGGCGCTCGCTGCCCATGTCAAAGCCTGCGCCCTCCGTCTCGTCGGAACCGCTTCGATCGCCCGGGCGATCTCGACCGCCGGCGGCGTCTCGTGGAGTGAGATCGACCGAGGACTTCATGCTGAGGAAGCGCCCGGGCGTCTTCGTTGCCGGCGAGATGATCGACTGGGAGGCGCCGACCGGCGGCTATCTGTTACAGGCCTCATTCGCGACCGGCGCGGCGGCAGGCCGCGCTGCGGCGCGTTGGGCGGCCAATAGACGCAACGCTTCCATTCGGCCGCGGTTTCATGCGTAACAGGCGCGCCGAGGGAGGAATGCGATGGGCGAAACGAGGCTCGACAAAGTCAAGACCGTTCTGCGCGTCACCAGCGGCAATTTCCTCGAAATGTATGACTTCTTTCTGTTCGGCATCTACGCCCGGCAGATTGCGCAGACCTTCTTCCCGAGCGACGACCCCTACGCCTCGCTGATGGCGACCTTCCTGAGTTTCGCGGCCGGGTTTGCGATGCGCCCGATCGGCGCGCTGGTGCTCGGGCCGTACATCGACCGCATCGGCCGGCGCAAAGGCCTCATCGTCACGCTCTCGATCATGGCCTGCGGCACCATCCTCATCGCCTTCGTGCCGGGCTACGCGACCATCGGCGTGCTCGCGCCGATGCTGGTGGTGCTGGGGCGGCTCCTGCAGGGATTCTCGGCCGGCGTCGAGCTCGGCGGCGTCTCGGTCTATCTGTCGGAGATCGCGACGCCCGGCGCACAAGGGCTTCTATGTCAGCTGGCAATCGGCGAGCCAGCAGGTCGCGGTCGTGTTCGCCGGCGCTGCTCGGCTACGCGATCGCCAACTTGATGGCGCCCGAAGCGGCCTCGAGTTGGGGCTGGCGCATCCCGTTCTTCATCGGCTGCGCCATCGTGCCGTTCCTGTACATGATCCGGCGCAGGCTTGCAGGAGACGCCCGAATTCGCGGCGCGAAAAGTTCATCCGACGACGGCGCAGATCTTCGCGACGCTTGGCGCCAACTGGCCGATCGTGCTCGGCGGCGTGGCGATGGTGATGATGACGACGGTGTCGTTCTATCTCATCACCGTCTATACGCCGACCTTCGGCAGGAGCGTGCTCAAGCTCACCGAATCCGACGCGCTCCTGGTGACGATGGCGGTCGCGGCGTCGAATTTTGTCTGGCTGCCGATCTCGGGCGCCCTGTCCGACCGGATCGGCCGCAAGCCGATCCTGATCGCCTTCGCCATTCTCGCCCTTCTGACCGCCTATCCGGCGCTGACTTGGCTGGTGAGGGAGCCGACCTTCGACCGGATGCTGGCGGTCGAACTGTGGCTGTCCTTCATTTACGCCTGCTACAACGGCGCGATGGTCGTCGCGCTGACCGAGGTCATTCCGGCTTCGGTGCGCACGTCCGGGTTTTCGCTCGCCTACAGCCTCGCGACCACGCTTGGCGGCTCGTCGCTCCTGATCTCGACCTGGCTCATCGCCCACACCGGCGACAAGGCCGCGCCCGGCTATTGGATGAGCTTCGCGGCGTTCTGCGGCCTGATCGCGACGCTCGCGCTCTATCGCCGGCCCGCGGGCGGCGTCCAGTATCTCGGCGCCGCTGCGCGAGGCTAGGCTGGCTGCCGCCAAAGCGATCGGCAGCCGGGTCTTTGCGAAACAAAAGAGGCCCCAGTTGCGTTTCGCGGAGTGCGCGTTCGGGAACGTGGGGGCCGCGCCCGAGCGAATAAGAGAAGGAGCTTCCGATGCAAGCGACCTGGAAGCCTCATGAGAAGCATGGGCGGCTCACGGCGAAGGCCGGATTGCCCGATTCCGTCTTCGCCTTCCCGAACCAGCGCAAGGAGCCGCTGACCGACGCGAAGCACGTTCGCAACGCCGTCGCGCGATTCGATCAAGTCGAAGATGTCTCAGACGACGATCGAGCCTTGGCCTTCGCCAACATCAAGAAGGCGGCCGAACATTATGACGTGGAACTGACGGAGACGTCATGGCGCGATCTCGGCGTCCATCCGCAAGCCCATCGCAAGGAAGCCGCCGCCAAAGCCGTCGGACAACGCGAGCACGGGCATAGCGCTAGCGGCGCCGGAACGCGCCGCGCGGACAAAGCAAGCGTGCCGTTCAACCCCCCGATTTTTCGCTTCAACCGGTAAGCGAAGGCGGTCGACAGCGCCTGAACGCGGCCCTGCAGAGCCTGTTCCGGCAGCGCCTGATCTGTCGGGCTGGGAAAATAGGTCGAGACCGCCCGCACGTTGATCGTTCGGCCGCCCAACGTAGCAACGCCTCTCATCCGGTCGGGATCGGCTGGTCCGCCGTTGCCGAGATAGAGCGTGTTGACGACGACGTGAAGGCCGCCCTGCGCGCCGGCCCCGAGAACCTGGGCAAGCGCGCCAGGCAAGGACTGCTGCACCCAGCCCGCAGTCGGATTGCCGACATAAGCCACCAACGGCGTCGTATCGACGTCGATCGCGCCCGCAAGTCCGGGGCGGCGCCGGCTGAATCCCGGCGGAGGGCGTGGTGTTGCAGCCGCTCAAGGCGGCGGCGGCGAAAGCGCCGAGACCCAGAAGCGCGCGCGCGGCGCGTCAAAACATTCCCCAACATAAACCCTCCCTCAGACAAGCTGCCTTTATCGACCGGGCCTACACGAAGCCCTCCGGTAGCATCGACTTGATCGTCCTCTGCGTACATCGCTTGAGCGCAATGCGGCGCCAATGGAGACGCGCGGGCAGGCTAGCGCCGCTACCCGCCCTTCCCCCACTGCCGCTGCCAGGGCGTCTCGGGGACAGGCGTGAGCGGCGGCTTGCCGTCGGCCCAGGCGAGCAGGTTGGAAACGACGCATTCGGCCATCGCGCGGCGCGTCTCTGACCGACGCCGAGCCGACATGCGGCAGGAGCACCGTGTTATCAAGCGCGATGAGCTCTTGCGGCACGTTGGGCTCGTTATCGAACACGTCGAGGCCCGCGGCCAGAATCGTCTTGTTCCGCAGCGCCTCGATCAGCGCCTTCTCGTCGACCAGCGAGCCGCGCGCGACATTGATCAAGACGCCGTCGGGGCCGAGCGCCTCCAGCACTTCCGCATTGATGATATGGCGCGTCGCGGGGCCGCCGGGCGCGATCACGATGAGAATGTCGACAGCCTTGGCCATATCGACGAGCGAAGAATAGTAGCGATAGGGGACGTCGGCCTGGGCGTGGCGGCCGTGATAGACGACGTCGAGCCCGAAGGCGCTCACGCGCTTCGCGATCGCCTTGCCGATTCGGCCGAGTCCGAAAATGCCCACGGTGCGGCCCCTCAAGCGAAGGGCTTAGCGGAAAGTTGCCCTTCGCCGACCATTGCCCAGCGCGCAGATATCGCTCCGACTGCGGCAATTGGCGCACGGTCATGATCATGAGTCCGAGCGTCGTGTCGGCGACTTCGTCGTCGAGCACGCCTGGCGTATTGGTGACGATGACGCCGAGCCGAGCCGCCGCCTTGGCGTCGATATTGTCGTAGCCGACGCCGAAACTGGAGATGATCTCGAGATTGGGGAATTGACGCATATAGGCCTCGTCGAGGGGCGCGTGCCCGCCAGTCATCGCGATGGCGCGGATCCGCGGCGCCCATTCCGCAAGCCAGAGGTCGGGATTGGGCTCGAGCCAAAGGCGATGCAGCGGCAACCGCGCGCTGAGCTGCTCTTCGATCAAATCCATGCCTTTGGCGGGCATCAGAACATCGAGGGACTTCATCGGCGGGGCTCCTGTCTTTCCCACTTTCGCGCCGCCGCCGGACGTGGCACACGCCGCGCTTATGACCAGCCTTGACGGCGCCCCCCAAGCGCGACGGCGCCCGCGTGTGCGGCGCGTCATGCTCAATGATTTTCGTTCTTATGCCGCGCTCGATCTCGCTGTTCGAGGCGGTCTTGTCGTCCTATGCGGCGAGAACGGCGCGGGCAAGACCAATCTCCTCGAAGCTTTGTCGCTGTTCGCGCCCGGGCGCGGCTTACGCCGAGCGGAACTTGCGGAATGCGCGCGCGTCGGCGGCGCCGGCGGCTTCGCGCTGTCGATCGAAGTCGAGGAGGACGGCGAGACGCATCAGCTGGGCTCCGGCTGGAAGCCGGGCGCGAACGGCGAGGCGGCGGAGCGGCGCAACCGCATCGACCGCGCGGCGCGTCGCCTCGTCGCGCGCGTTTTGCGACCATGTGCGTCTCGTCTGGCTGACGCCAGCGATGGATTCGCTGTTCGCCGGGCCGGCGAGCGAGCGGCGCCGCTTTCTCGACCGCTTCGTGCTGGCGATCGACCCCAATCACGGCGCGCGGGTCGGCCAGTTCGAACGGGCGCTTGCGCGGACGCAACCGGCTCCTGGAAGAGGGCGGGCGCAACGCCGCATGGCTCGACGCGATCGAGCGCGAAGCGGCTCAGCTCGGCGTCGCGGTCGCCGCGGCGCGGCTCGAATGCGTGCGCCGGCTCGAAGCGCTGATCGACGCCGAGCGCGACGATTCATCGCCCTTTCCCTGGGCGAAGCTCGCGCTTCGAAGGCGAGATCGAGGCCATGACCGAAAGCGGACCGGCGCTCGAGGCGGAAGACCGCTACCGCGCGAGCTTGCGCGACAATCGCGGCCGCGACGCCGCCGCCGGCCGCACCCTCATCGGCCCGCATCTCTCCGATCTTCTGGTCTGGCACGGGCCGAAACAGGCGCCGGCCGCCGCCTCCTCGACCGGCGAGCAGAAGGCGCTGATCGTCGGGCTGGCGCTCGCCCATGCGCGCCTGGTCGGCGAGATGTCGGGGATCGCGCCGCTCGCGCTCTTCGACGAGATCGCGGCCCATTTCGATCCGCGCCGCCGCGCCGCGCTGTTCGACGCGCTCGCGCGCCTCGGCGGCCAGGTGTTCCTCACCGGCGCCGATCCGGCCGTGTTCGCGGAGCTGAACGGACGAGCGGAGATGTTCGAGGTTTCGGCGGAGAGGGGCGGCGGCGCGTGCGGCGATCGGCGTGCAAGAGCCTGCAAACGCTCTACGCGTGGCCGGCGTCGGAGGACAGCATCCCTTCATCGATGCCGAGGATCGCCAGCGCCCGATCATATTTGCGGCCGAAATTCGAGGTCGAAGATGAGGCCGAGCGTCGGCGGGGCAGGTGAGCCAGCCGTTGGCGAGGATCTCGCTCTCGAGCTGCCCTGAGCCCCAGCCGGCGTAGCCAAGCGCGAGCATCGGCCTGCGATGGGCCTGTCCCCTCGGCGATCGCGCGCAAGATGTCGAGCGTGGCGGTCAGGCAGACATCGCCGATCTTGACCGTCGAATCATTGGCGCCGTAGTCGCTCGAATGGAGAACGAAGCCGCGTCCCGTCTCGACCGGGCCGCCCCGCAAGACGCGCACGGCTTTGGCGCGCGGCGGCAGGCGGATCGCCTCGGTTTCCGGCACGATGTCGAGCTGCGCCAGAAGCTTGGCCGAAATCGATCTCCTCGGCCCGCTGGTTGATGACGATGCCCATGGCGCCGTCGTCGCGATGGGCGCACATATAAACGACGGAGCGCGCGAACGGGCCTTCCCGAAGCGACGGCATCGCGATCAGGAACTGTCCTTCCAGACTGGTCGGCGGCGGCGGATCCGCCCGTCTCATGATCGCCTCTCAGTTCGCGCTTGCGCGAGCCACAAACGTCGATGCTAGTTGAAATTCGTGGCATGGTATAGGCAGAGACGGATGAGCACAGAGCGGTTGGTTAAGAGGCTTTCCGCGGCCGGGGAGGCTTGGCGTTTGGAGGCGCGCTCGCAGGCGCGCTTTCGCTTGTCCTTGTCAGCGCGCCCGCGCTCGCCGCCGATTTGTTCTCGACCGATTGGGCGCCGGCCGCGAAGTCTCAGGCGCGCCTCATCGCGGCGGCGGCGACCTCGCCGGGTTCGAGATCGCTCTTGCGCCCGGCGCGATCACCTATTGGCGCGATCCGGGCGACGCGGGTCTGCCGCCGACGCTGGACTTTTCCGCGTCCGACAATGTCGCGAGCGTCGAACCCGAGTTTCCCGCGCCGAAGCGGATCAAAGAGGCCGACGGCGGCGAGGCGTTCGGCTACGACGGCGGCGTCGTCTTTCCCTTGCGGATCAAGCTCCGCGATCCCACGAAGCCCGTGACGCTCAAGCTCAACGCCGATTTCGCCGTGTGCGAAAAAGTGTGCCTGCCGGCCAAGGCGCATCTCGAGCTCAAGCTTCCGTCCGCTCCCGGCTCGCCCTTCATGCAGGCGCGATCGACGCCGCGCTCGCCGCCGTGCCCGCGCGCCGTCGCGCCGAAGGATTTCGGCGCGCTTGAGGCGCTCGGCGCGGATAGCTGGCGCCTCTGCGCAGCCCATGAGGACGGCCCGCCGCGCGACCTGTTCGTCGAGGCGCCGGAGGGCTGGTGGCTGAAGGCCGCGCCCGACGCGGCCGACGGAGGCCGCGATTGCTTCACGCTGACGATCGGCGACAAACCGAAAGACGCCGCCTTTCCGGTTGCGCTCAGGCTCACGCTCACGGGCGGCGCGGGCGCGATGGAGACGACGATCCAGGCCGCGCCGAAAGCCTAGGGCCCGCGCTCAACGGTAAGCGCTCTCAGGGATGACCCGCTTTACGGGCCAAGCGCTCCGTCGGTCTAGTGTCCGGCGCGCGCCCGCGTCCGTGGGCGGCCCTTCCCTGCAACCAAGGACCGCGCCTCATGACCATCAAAGTCGGCGATCGCCTGCCCAACGTCACCGTGCGTCTTGTGACCCCCGACGGGCCGAAGCCGGTGGAAACGAAGGATTATTTCGCCGGCAAAAAGGTCGTGCTGTTCGGTCTGCCGGGCGCGTTCACGCCGACCTGCCACAAGAACCACCTGCCCGGCTTCATCGTCAGCGAGGCGGCGTTCAAGGCCAAGGGCGTCGACGCGATCGCCATGACCGCGGTCAACGACCATTTCGTGCTCCAGGCCTGGTCGGACGCGACGGGCTCCAAGGGCCATATCGATTTTCTCGCCGACGGCGGCGGCGACTTCGCCAAGGCGCTTGGCCTCGACTTTGACGCATCGGCCGGAGGCTTGGGCGTGCGCTCCAAGCGCTATGCGATGCTGGTCGAGGACGGGGTGGTGAAAGAGCTCAACATCGAGCCCTAGCCCGGCCAGGCGGACGTTTCGAGCGCCGCGCATCTCTTGGAGCAGGTCGAAAAGCATGCTCTGGACCAGATCAAGTATGCGTCTGGCCCCGATTGAGGGCGCCTTCACCCAGCTTGTTCCTTCGGGCTCTACCGCAAAATCTCGACCATCAGCACCCAGGCGCTGAGCACGACCGCAATGAATGCCAAGAATGTCGCCGGCGGCGATCCAATAAAGACCGGCCTGCGCGCCTTTGAGCAGGAGCGCGCCGCCGATCGACGAAAGCCAGACTGAAACCCGTGGTGCTGATCGCCCGCATGATATCGCTCCCAAGCGTCCTTCCGGACGCCCCAGGCGCGGGCCTGGAATACGATCGGCGCGACGACCATGACGAGGCCGATCGAGAATGACCTCCGCGCCCAACAGCGACGCCGGCTGCTCCGGCATAAGGACGAGGCTGGTCGCGGTGATCGCGCCGACGGGGCCGATCAGCGCCTCGCCGGCGCGGGTCGGCAAATGGGCGTAGGAGAGAATGCGCGGCAGGTTGATCGAGATCGCGACCACGACAAGACCGGTCAGCGTCGCCAGCGCGGCAAGTTCAGCCGAGAAAAAAGTGGCCCAGTCGGGCGTGAGCGGCATAGCCTGAGGCTCGCAAGAAAGCGGTCCCCTCTTATCGCATGTTCCCGGTGTGCCCGAGCGAATAGCGGCCGGGCTGCGGCCAGACGGTGAGCCCGTGCGGCATGCCGCCGACCGTGATCGACTTCACCGAGCCGTCATCGGTGTTGAAGGCGTAGATGACGCCGTCATAGCGGCCCGAGAGCCAGAGCCATTTGCCGTCGGCGGAGAGGTTGCCCATGTCCGGGCTGCCGCCGCCGGGGACGGTCCAATTGGCGACGACCTTGCGGCTCGCGAAGTCGATCACCGAGACGCTGCCGGGGCCCTTTCGCGCGCCGCCGAGACTGTGGGTGCCGCGGTTGGAGACATAGAGTTTCGTTCCGTCGCGGCTCGGGTAGAGCCCGTGCGCGCCGACGCCGGTCTTGATGAAATCGACCTGCCCGAACGAATCGCCGTCGATCACCATGACGCCGTCGCCGATGAGGTCGGCGACGAAGAAGATCTTGCCGTCCGGCGCGACGCGGATGTCCTGCGGCATGTGGCCGGGCGTCAGCGGCAGCGTCTCGACGAGCTTGTGGTGGACGAGATCGATCTTGGCGAGGGAATCGTTGAATTCGCAGGTGAAGATCGCGTAGGAGCCGTCGGGCGAAAAATCGGCGTGATTGATCCCCGCGCATTGGGGCGTCGCAGATGTAGCCCTGCAGCTCCATCGTGTGGGGATCGCGGAACTCGAGCCGCCGCATCGCCTCGGCGACGACGATCGCCGATTTGCCGTCGGGCGTGAAATAGATGTTGTAGGAATCGGGCACGTCGACCACTTTGCCGACCTTGCCTGTCCTTGGATCGATCGGCGCGACGCCGCCGTGGCCGCCGCGCGCGCTCACGTCCGCCGAAACCCACAGCGTCTGCAGATCCCAGGACGGAACGATATGCTCCGGGCTCGGCATGGCGGCCAGGCTGTCGATGACCTTGAACGTGTCCGGATCGATCACGTCGACCTTGCCGGTCACGAGATTGGGCGAATAGACCCGCGACGGCTGCCCCGCGACCGCGGGGCTGAACATGCCGCGCCTGCGCCGGCATAGACATTGTGCGGATCGACCGGCGGCGGCATCGACAGGTTGGCGGGCGGCAGGAGAATCGGCTGCTCGGGGCCAAGCTGATAGGCGGCAAGCGCGATGAAGTCGGCGGCCGTTCGGCCTTGCTCGAGGACATTGCTGCAAACGTAAGCGCAAGCGGAGCCCTCGACGCACGCGTTCGGAATGGTGAACGATTGCGCGCCGCGCAGTCCGAAGCCCGGCGCCGACTGCGATCGCCATCGCCGCGGCGGCGGCCAAGCCGTTGCGAAATGCCATTCTTCTTAGCCCCTTCCATCGAGCCTGCCGGCCGAACCGCGATTCGGCGCAACCCGGGAAGCGAAACTGCAACCGCAACAATGACTGTTCGATGAACAGCGCCGCCGAATGCCCCGTCCGGCCGCCCCGCGATGGCGCTTCCGAGGCCGCATCGCTTATGTGATGGCCATGACCCAGCCCCATCGTCCGGTCGGCCCCGGCGACCATGTTTTTCTCATCGACGGCTCGTCGTTTGTCTTTCGCGCCTATTACCAGTCGATCCGCCAGGATCAGAAGTACAATTATCGCTCTGACCGTCTGCCGACCGGCGCAATCCGGCTCTTCGCGACCAAAGTGCTGCAGTTCATTCGCGATGGGGCGGGCGGCCACAAGCCGACCCATCTCGCGATGATCTTCGACAAGACGGAGAATTCGTTCCGGCGCGAGATCTACCCGCCATACAAGGCGCACCGGAAGGATCCGCCCGACGAGCTGGTGCCGCAATTCCCGCTGATGCGCGCGACCGTCTCGGCCTTCGGCATGGTCCCGATCGAGCAGGGCCGCTACGAGGCCGACGACATCATCGCGACTTATGCCCGCCAGGCGCGGCGAAGCCGGCGCCGACGTGCTCATCGTCTCGGCCGACAAGGACCTCATGCAGCTCGTCGAGCCGGGCGTGTCGATGTACGACCCGGCTTCGGGCCAAGCCGGCGTCGCGGGCTCTCGCGAGGAGCGGCGCTTCGGCGTCGACGAGGTCAAGGACTATTTCGGCGTCGGCCCGGAGAGGGTGGTCGACGTCCAGGCGCTCGCCGGCGATTCGACCGACAACGTGCCGGGCGCGCCGGGCATCGGGCTCAAGACCGCCGCTCAGCTCATCACCGAATATGGCGACCTCGAAACGCTGCTCGCGCGCGCGGGCGAGATCAAGCAGCCGAAGCGGCGCGAAGCGCTGACCAATCCCGACACCGTCAAGCTCATCCGGGTGTCGAAGGAGCTTGTCACCTTGGATCGCGACGTGCCGGTCGAGACGCCGCTCGAGGCGCTTGCGACGCCTGAGCTCGACGGCAAGCGGCTCGTCTCGTTCTGCAAGGCGATGGAGCTCACGACGCTCACGCGCCGCGTCGCCGAGATCTGCGGCGTCGACGTGGCGTCGATCGAGCCGGACCCGCGCTTCGTCGGGCCCGCGGCGTGGCCGGGCGGCGAAGGCGTGGCGCTTTTGGAGCGCGAAGGCGACGCGCCGGCAGCAGACGCGTCCTCCGCTGCGGCCGCCCCTGCTCCCGCGCCGCGCGAGCCCAAGGCCGCTCCGCAGGGCACGACGCCCGCCGATCTTGCGGCCGCGCGCGCGAAGGAAGCGCGCGCGCCGATCGATCGCACGGCCTACAAGATCGTGCGCACCGCCGCCGAACTCAGCGCATGGATCGCCCGCGCCGAGGATGAAGGCGTCGTCGCGATCGACACCGAAACCTCCTCGCCCGACCCGCTGCAAGGCGAGCTCATCGGCCTCTCGCTGGCGGTCAAGCCCGGGAGAAGCCTGCTACATCCCGATCGGCCATCGGACCGGCGCCGACGATCTCTTCGAGGGCGGCGGCCTCGCGCCCGACCAGATCGCGGAAGCCGAAGCGATCGCGCTTCTGAAGCCGCTGCTCGAGCAGCCGGGCGTCCTCAAGATCGGCCACGACATCAAGTTCGACCTGCATGTGCTCGCGATGCGCGGCGTGCGCGTCGCGCCGATCGACGACGCGATGCTGCTCTCCTACACGCTCGACGCCGGCGCGACCGGCGACGACCACAGCCTCGATACGCTCTCCGACGCGCTTTCTCGGCCATAAACCGATGCCGATCAGCGAAGTCGCAGGCTCCGGCCGCACGCTCGTCGGGCTCGCGCGCGCGCCGATCGAAAAGGCCTGCGAATACGGAGCGGAGAAAGCGGATATCGCCTTGCGTCTGCAGGCGCGTGCTGCAGCCGCGCATCGTCGCCGAGCAGATGACGACCGTCTACGAGCGGCTCGAGCGCCCGCTGGTCGAGGTTCTGGCGCGCATGGAGCGGCGCGGAATCGCGATCGACCGCAACATCCTCTCGCGCATGACGGGCGAGTTCTCCCAGCGCATGGCTGCGCTCGAGGCCGAGATCAGCGAAATTGTCGGCGGCCCCTTCAACCCCGGCTCGCCGAAGCAGCTTGGCGACATTCTGTTCGGCCAGATGGGCCTGCCCGGCGGCAAGAAGACCGCGACCGGCGCCTGGTCGACCACCGCGAGCGTGCTCGAAGACCTCGCCGCCGAAGGCCATCAATTGCCGGCGCGCGTGCTCGAATGGCGGCAGATCGCCAAGCTCAAATCGACCTACACCGACGCGCTGCCGGGCTTCGTCAATCCCTCGACCGGCCGCGTCCACACGGCCTACGCGCTCGCTTCGACGACGACCGGGCGCCTGTCGTCGTCGGAGCCCAACCTGCAGAACATTCCGATCCGCACCGAGGAGGGGCGCAAGATCCGGCGCGCCTTCGTCGCGCCTGAGGGACGCAAGCTCATCTCGGCCGACTACAGCCAGATCGAGCTGCAGCCTGCTCGCGCATCTCGCCGACATTCCCGCGCTCAAGCGCGCCTTCGCCGACGAACTCGACATTCACGCGATGACCGCTTCCGAAATGTTCGGCGTGCCGATCGAGGGCATGCCGAGCGAAGTGCGACGGCGCGCGAAAGCGATCAATTTCGGCATCATCTACGGCATCTCGGCCTTCGGCCTCGCCAATCAGCTCGAGCATCCCCCGCAACGAGGCGGGCGACTACATCAAGAAATATTTCGAGCGCTTTCCGGGCATTCGCGATTACATGGAGGCGACGAAGAAGATCGCGCGCGCCAACGGCTATGTGACCACGTTGTTCGGCCGCAAGTGCCACTATCCGCGCATCAACGCCTCCAATCCTTCGGAGCGCGCCTTCAACGAACGCGCCGCCATCAACGCGCCGCTGCAGGGCACGGCCGCCGACATCATTCGTCGCGCGATGGTCCGCATGGACGACGCGCTCGCGAAAGCGGGCTTGAGCGCGCAGATGCTGCTCACCGTCCACGACGAACTGGTGTTCGAGGCGCCGGACGACGAGATCGAGGCGACGCTGCCGGTGGTCGCGAAGGTGATGGTCGACGCGCCCGAGCCGGCGGTCAAGCTGCATGTGCCGCTCAGGGTCGACGCGCGCGCGGCGCAGAACTGGGAAGAGGCGCACTAGCTTCCGCCGAATGACCCAAGCTTTTCGATGACTTCCATCGCTGAGCGCTACCGCGCGCTCGTTTCCGAGCGCAGGTTTCAGTCCGATCCGGCGCAGGCGGAGCTCGTCGGCAAGCTCGACGCGCTCGCCGACAAACTGAAAGACTATAGGCCGGAGGCAAAGCCGAGCGGCCTCTCGAGACTGTTCGGCGCGAAGCCCGCCGAGCCGCCGCGCGGCCTTTACATCCATGGGGCCGTCGGGCGCGGCAAGACGATGCTGATGGATATGTTCTTCGACGCCGTCGAAGGCCCGCGCAAGCGCCGCGCGCATTTTCACGCGTTCATGGCCGACGTGCATGCGCGCCTCAATCATTGGCGACAGGCGCGCAAGCGCGGCGAGGTCGCCGGCGAAGACCCGATCGCGCCGGTTGCGGCGGATCTGGCGCGCGAAGCCTCGCTCCTTTGCTTCGACGAGTTTTCGGTGCGCGACATCGCGGACGCGATGATTCTGAGCCGGCTGTTCACGGCCCTTTTCGCCGCAGGCGTGGTGGTGGTCGCGACCTCGAATGTCGCGCCGGACGACCTCTACAAGGACGGGCTCAATCGCGCGCTGTTCCTGCCCTTCATCGCGCTGATCAAAGAGCGGCTCGACGTCGTCGAACTCAACGCGCGCACCGACTACAGGCTCGAGAAGCTTCAGCGCGCGCCGGTCTATTATACGCCGCTCGGCCCGAAGGCGGATTCCGCGCTCGACGCGGCGTTCCTGACGCTGACCGGCCATGAGCGCGGCGAGCCGACTCAAATCGAGCTTCTCGGCCGCCATCTCGACGTGCCCCAGGCGATCGATGGCGTCGCGCGGTTCGATTTCGACGCGCTTTGCCGCCGGCCGCTCGGCGCGGCCGATTATCTCAAGCTTGCCCAGCGCTTTCACACCCTCGTGCTCGACCGCATCCCCGTGATCGACGCCAGCGAGCGCAATGAGGCGAAGCGCTTCATCATTCTGATCGACGCGCTCTACGACATGCGCGTCAAGCTGATCGCCTCGGCGGCGGGCGAACCGGAGACGCTCTATTCGGGCGCCGAACGACAGCGCGGAGGCGTTCGAATTCGCGCGCACCGCGTCGCGGCTATTCGAGATGCGCTCGGCCGAGTATCTCGCGCTGCCGCATGGGCGCGAGAGCGGAGCGCAGGCGGGCGATCTCGGCGGCATCGCGGAGACGTGACGAGAGGTGGCGTCCATTGCGAGACGCGCCGGTTCGATCCCGTTCTTAGTGTGGCATCGCATCGATGTACTGAGTCGGCATGATGGCGAAGTCGCCGCGGCCAAACGGGTGATCGTAGTCCAGCAAGAGAACGAGGCAGATCGCAATCGCGCTTGAGAAGGCGAAAAGGGAAGTGGCCATGGCCCACCTCTTTTCGACATGGATCGCTGCGATTATGACCATGATCAGCGCCGCCACCAGACAGATGACGATCCACTGGATCGGTTCGATTTTCGCCTGGCTCAGCCAGACCCGGTAGCGGCGATATTTGAGCGCCTCCTCCGCCGAGATCAGCGCGCGAGTTTGCCCGAGCTGCTCGTTGCTCTGAGAGGGAGAAAACGACAGCAGCCCGGTCATGGCGTCCTCGAGCGGCGCCGGTTTCGATCCCAATGTTGCGCGTTCCTCCGACATCGCCGGCCACTCGTCGAAAACAATAAACTTGAGATGCTCCTTGATCCCGGCCTGAAATCGGTCGCGGACGTCCGGCGGCAACGACTTGACGATGAGCGCCGCTTGGCGCAGCGCGCTGATTTCCTGGGTCACATATTCTTCCGCGCGGTCCACATTTGCCCATACCCGCGCAGCGAGGAACGCGATCATGATCCCGAGAATGGCGCCAAGCGGAGACAAGACGCCCGGCGTAACCGTTTTGAGTTCTTCCCTGACCGACGCCCGCGAAACCTCGACCACAACAAGAAAGGTGATCGCCGCCGCCAGATAGATGAACCCGAAAACGATGAGGGAGATGATTTGGGTCGATTGCGATTCAAGCCAAAAGATCATCGAGCCGTCTTTCGCGCGCCGCAGGGAAGCAAACTGCTATCCCGGCGAACCGGTTCGTCGCCAAAATGCACCAGCATTTTGATGGTTTTGTAAACCCCTCGAGAGCTTCCGGACCGCCAATCCTCCGGTCTGCGCTGGCAATTCTACCTAAGCACGGGGTAGCCGGCCTCCGCCGCATCGCGTTCGATCTCGATCACGCGATCATAGTCGGCCGGCGCAACGATGCGCGCGCCCGTGAGGCCGAGCGCGGCGCGCGTTTCCGCGAGGCCCGGATCAGCCAGAGCGGCAAACAACGCGTCCCGCACCGCCCCGATCGTCGAACCCGGAAGGCGGCGGAGGCGATGAACGGCAGGCAAGGCGAAGGCGGGCTTTCGGCGACGATCGGCGACGCGCTCGATAAGTTCCGGCCGGCCGCGCTCAATGAGCGCGAAGCTCACGCAATCGATTGAAGCGAGATCCGCCCTGCCCTCGGCGACTGCGATCACGCTCGCTTGATGCGAGCCGGTCACGGCAATCGAGGAGAAGAAGGGCGCGCCGCTCGCGACGGAAGCGATCGCGGCGCGGAACAGATTCATGCCGGTGTTGCTGTCCTGAGCGTTGAGCGCAGCGATCGCGCCGCGAAACTCACCGAGCGCTCGGCGCGGATCGCCCGCAGCCCGGATGATGAAAGCTTCGATGCGCTGCGCCTTCGCAGCCGGGAAACGCATATTCCGGCGCGGCGACCAGCCCGACCGTGTCTTTGAGCCCGGTGACATAGGGATAGCCGCATGTCTGACCGAAGACGAGCCCCGGATGGCGCCAGAGCGCGGCAAGGTCGCCGCCGCGGGTCAGAGCCGCCGGCGCCTGAACGCCAGCGTCATTGAGCCGGGCGCATATTGAGGCCCACAGCGCATCGTTGGCTTCGGCGGTCCACGGGAAATCATACATCGGCAGACTTGCGATCAGCGGCGCGCCGCTCACGCCGTCCGCCGGTCCCAGCCTGGATGAACCGGGCTGTCATGCGGGCGCCAGAGATAGCGCCGCGCCACATCGAGATAGCTCCGGTAGACGAGGCCGCCATTGCGCTCGATCAGCGCCGCGCGGTTCAGCCGATAGAATTTCGGGATCTGATACCAGGGCAGTCGGTGCCGCAGGTGATGCACCGCATGCAGGTTGTTGAACAGAAACAGCGGGCCGAGGATCCAGGCGTCTTCGACGATCGCGGTGCGGCCCTCCGCCGCGGGCGCGGCGCGATGCTCGGCGAAGGAGCGCACCATCGCGAGGCTTGCGCCGGGATAGACGAAGCAGGCGAGATAGACCCAGAGCGGCATATGGCAGATCGCGATCACCCAGAACAGCACCGGCGCGCGACGCCATGAGATGGCGCCAGACAATGGCGCGGGCGCCGCGTTTGCCGCGCCACGCGTCGCGCATGAGATCACGGATGAAGCTGCCGATCAGAAAGGCTGGGCCAAGCGTGACCCGCCCAAGCAGCGTCGTCCTTGCACGGCCGAGCGCGCGCCAGACCGGACCCAGCCCGCCCCATCCCGACGCCGTCCAGTAATAGCTCTCCGGGTCCTCGAACGGATCGGTGAGATTCTCGTCCCGATGGTGGGCGAGGTGGGTCGAGCGGTAAATCGAATAGGGCAGCCAGAGCGACAGCGGCCAGCAGCCGATCGCCTCATTGACGCGCCGGTTCCGCGTCGGATGGCCATGAATAGTCTCGTGCTGGAGGTTCAGTTGCCAGGTGACGACCCACGCGCCGAGCGCCGTCAGCGCCCACCAGGGGAGATCATCGTGGAAAAAAGTGGCCGTGAGCCACAGTCCGTATATGGCGAAAGCGAGCGCCACCGTCGGCCATTCGACGCCGCGTTTGAGCGGCGAGAGTTCCACGATCTCCACGCGTGTCATGCCCCCAATTCGCCGCCAACTGCTCTGAAACGATCCCGTAAACGCTGCGTCGATATAAAATATATTAATTCTATAGACATGATCATGTCAAGGTTTTGCAGGCCGAAGCACATGGACGGTCGCCTCGGTTAGGACCGGCCCAAATGGCTTCCCGCCGCCCAGAGGCGGGGGCTGAAGAGAGCCACGGCTGCGGGAATCTTTCGACCAAATCTTGAGCAAAACCGAAACTTGTGGTATAGATTTCGACATGGCCGGATCAGGCGCGTGTGATTGGCGAGAGAGTGAAAGGGGATGCGGCCGACGAGGGTCTGAGGCGAGGGGGAGAAAATTTTTGTTTGAATCGCCCGTAACCCATTGAAAAGTCACGATCAGAAAAAATAAACGTAAGGAAAAGAAAGCAAATTTATTTGCGTTTACTTTCGTTTATTGGCGTTTAGTGGCGCTTATTTGCGCTGCCCCAGGCGCTGGGTCGGCTCGAGCCGAACCGCGCCCTCGGGCCTATCAAGGCGCTCAGGCGCCGCGCGCCGCGCCGCTCGCCGCCGCCAGGGCCCCGGGCTCGAGCTCGCAATAGAGAAGGCGGTCGGGATCGACTGGGCCAGGCAGGGATATCCGTCCCTTCGGCGCGCGCTTAAAACCCATCCCGTCGTAGTAGGACTCGTCGCCGACCAGAATGACGAGCTTCCAGCCCGCGGCCTTCGCCGCTTCGAGCGAGCGATTGACCAGGGCTTCGCCGATCCCCTGGCTGCGGAACACCGGCTCGACGATCAGGGGCCCGAGCAGCAGGGCCGCCGCATCGCCGATCGCGATCGGCGTCATGGCCGACGCGCCGACCAACAAGCGTGCCGACGCGGGCGACGAAGCTCAGCGCCGGATCAGGGTCGGTCGTCTCGCGGATGCGATAGGCGGTCCGCGCGAACCGTCCGGGGCCGAACACCCGCTCGTTAAGCCGTTCGATCGGCTCCGCGTCGTCGTCTGTCGCCGGCTCCAGGATGAGGGAGAGATCGTGCATCGCCCGGCTTTAACACGCCCGCGCAAGCCCGCGGAACTCCGACCTGGCGCGGTCGGTCAGGCCCCAACCATGTTGGGGTCGCGCCAGGCGCGCTCGAACGGCAACCGCCACGCGTAGGGCGCGATGAGCTGATAGATCGACTGCGGTCCCCAGGAGCCTGGCGCATAGACCCTGACCGGGGGCGGCGATTTCGAGCAGCGGCTCCGAGACTTCCCACAGTCGCTCGATGCCGTCCGCCGAGCAGAACAGCGTGTGATCGCCGCGCATGGCGTCGAGGATCAGCCGCTCGTAGGCCTCGAGCACGTCGCCGCCGAGGCCGGTTTCGTGCATCGCGAATTGGAGGCTCTGCTTGTTGAGCCGCATCCCCGGGCCGGGTTTCTTGCCGTAGAAAGACAGCGACACCTTGGACTTGTCGGCGAGATCGAACGTCAGGTGATCAGGGCCCTGCGAACTCAGGCCGGAATCCCCCGGGAACATGCTCTTCGGCGGCTCGCGGAAGGCGATCGATATAATGCGCTGGCCTGAGGCCATGCGCTTGCCGGTCCTCAAGAAGAAAGGCACGCCGGCCCAACGCCAATTGTCGATGAAGCATTTGAGCGCGATGAAAGTCTCGGTGTCCGATTCCGCATCGACGCCTTCTTCCTTGCGGTAGCCGATGAACTGGCCGCGCACAGTGTGCCCAGGATCGACTGGCATCAGCGAGCGGAAGACCTTGTTCTTTTCTTCGCTGATCGGCCCTGGCGCAAGCGACGTCGGCGGCTCCATCGCCATGAACCCAAGAATCTGGAAGAGATGCGTCACCACCATGTCGCGATAGGCGCCGGTCTGCTCGTAGAAACCGATCCGATTGCCGATGTCGAGCGTCTCCGGCACGTCGATCTGCACATGATCGATGAAATTGCGGTTCCAGATCGGCTCGAACAGGCCATTGGCAAAACGAAAGGCGAGGATGTTCTGCGCCGGCTCCTTGCCGAGAAAGTGATCAATGCGGAAGATCTGCTCCTCA
Source organism: uncultured Alphaproteobacteria bacterium (assembly GCA_963756955.1). Classification (GTDB taxonomy): domain Bacteria; phylum Pseudomonadota; class Alphaproteobacteria; order Rhizobiales; family Beijerinckiaceae; genus Roseiarcus. Next base: position 245,729 of record CAVWPU010000031.1, on the reverse strand, counting down.
GCGAACACCTTGTGCAGCGCGTCGTTGAGGGCGATGGCGGTCTCGAGATCGGTGCCGAACGGCTTTTCCATGATGACGCGCGATCCGCCGGCGAGCTGGGCCTCGCTCAGCATCTTGATCGCCGATAACGCGGCGTTCGGCGGCACGCTCATATAGTGGACACGCTGGGCCTCCTCGGTGAAGGACTTCTCCGCCTTTTCCACGGCCTCCTTGAGAGCGCCGGCGCCCGCCGCGATCGGCACGTAGTCGAGCAGCGCTTCGAACGCCGGCCACGCCTCCTTCTTGGGGTGATGGGCGTGTTGCTCGAATACCGCGTCGCGGGCGAGGGCCCGGAAGCCCTCGGCGTCGATCGCATCGAGCGACACGCCGATGATTCGGCATTTCGAGATGAAACCGGCGGTCACCAGGTGAAAGAGCCCGGGCAGCAGCTTCTTGTGGGCGAGATCCCCGGTCGCGCCAAACAGGACGACGATCTGCGGCAGCTTGGGACCGACGCCTACAGGTATCTTCGCCATTGCGTTCTCCCCCTTCGCCCTTCCATTCCGGGCTCGGCCGCGCGCCACTCTGTCGCGTCCGGACGACAGAAGCGCGACAGCCTCAAATGTCGGCAAACGAAAGATTTACCGCCGCAATCTGAGGCTCGCCCAGCCTTCGAGGTCGATCCGCTCGGCGAGGTGAAACCCTTGCGCCCGCCAGGACGCAAGCACGCCGGGAACATCAGCAAGAAGCAGGCCGGAGACGATCGCCTCGCCGTCCGCGCTCATGACCGCCGCGAGCGACGGCGCGAGCAGCCGCAAGGGCTTGGCGAGAATGTTGGCGAACACAAGGTCGTAGGGCGCGGCCTCGCGCAAGGCCGCGTTCTCGACCCCGCGCGAGACGATCGCATGGGCCAGGGTCCCGACGCCATTCAGCTTTGCGTTGCCGTTGGCGACCGCGACCGCCACGGGATCGATGTCGCCAAGCCAAACCTTGCGGCGCAGGACTTTGGCGGCGGCGATCGCGAGCACGCCCGCGCCGCAGCCGACGTCGAGCACGCGCTTGGGCCGGCGGCGGTTGAGCAGGCGGTCGAAATGCAGAAGGCAGCCCCGCGTCGTGCCGTGATGGCCGGTGCCGAAGGCGAGCCCGGCCTCGATCTCGATCGCCACATCGTTCGTCTTGACGCGCGACCGATCGTGGGCGCCGTGCACGAGAAAGCGCCCCGCCCTGACAGGCTTGAGGCCGGCAAGCGAATTGGCGACCCAGTCGCGCTTCTCGGTGAGGCCGAAGGCGGCGGCAAGCGCGGTCGCTTCGTCCGAGGCGACGGCGATCAGGTCACGGACCGCCGCCTCGTCCGGCTCCCCCCCGAAATAGGCCTCGACCAGCCAGGCCTTGCCGCCGCCAGGCAAAAGATCGTCGGTTTCGAACGCCGTCGACGCCGCCTCGGCCGGTTCGAAGCTCTCGACAATGAGATCGGCGACGGAACGGGCGCGGCGCTCGTCGCTGACAAGGCGCATCACGTAGGCGGCGTTATTGGGCGGCAGGCCTTCGAGCATGGCGCAAATACATTCAGGCAAATGCAAATAAATGAAAGCCGATTTTTCCGATATTGAGCCTTTCCAATGGGTTACGCCCGATTCAAATGACGCGGCGACGGCCCACAAGAACGGTCCCAATCCATTCGTCGATGTCGATGGCGCACTCTTAGGCTTGCGCCCGCGCCGCGGCAGGATGGGATCGATGCGCTCGACACCGGCGCTCAATCGCCAACCCTTTGCTCACCTTATCCTAGGTTGAGGTCTCGAGCTTCAAGTCAGGCCGACGGCTCGCCAACTGGATCCGGGATTGGGGCTGACGGGTCCGCCGCCGACGATGGTCGTCCCGCTCATGTCCCAGATGACGGTTTGGCCGTTCGTGTTTTGAAAAAGGATGTCCGAGGACCCTTCGCCGCCGGTTCCGATCGCATGCCAGCTCGGCCCTGGATTGGAGCTGACGGTTCCGCCGCCGATCAAGGTGTTCCCGTTCATCTCCCAGATCGCGACTTGGCCGCTGCTCGCGTTCTGCCACACGATGTCGGAATGGCCATCGTCATTGAAGTCGCCCGATCCGATCGCCTTCCAACCCGGGCCGGGATTGGGCGTCACGGTTCCGCCGCCGATCAAGGTATTTCCGTTCATCTCCCAGATGGCGGCTTGCCCGTCGGCGTTCTGCCACAGGATATCGGCCGAACCGTCGGCGTTGAAGTCGCCCGTCCCGACCGCCTTCCAGCCCGGCCCGGGATTGGGGGTCACCGCCCCGCCGCCGATCACGGTGTTTCCGTTCATCTCCCAGACCGCGGCCTGCCCGTCGCTGTTCTGCCACAGGATGTCGGAATGACCGTCATGGTTGAAGTCGCCCGTTCCGATCGCCGTCCAGCCCGCTCCGGGATTGGGCGTCACCGACCCGCCGCCGATCAACGTGGTCCCGTTCATCTCCCAGATGGCGGCTTGCCCGTTCGCGTTCTGCCACAGGATATCGGCCGAGCCGTCGGCGTTGAAGTCGCCCGATCCGATGGTCTTCCAACCCGGCCCGGGATTGGGGCTCACGGGCCCGCCGGAGATCACATTTGTGCCGTCCATTTCCCAGGTTGCGGCCAGGCCGTTTGCGTTCTGCCACAGGATCTCGGGGTCCAGCGTGAAAGTCAGGCTGGCGTTGGGCGAGACGTCGCCGGGGCCCCAAGACTGATTGACCAGCACGTTCTTCAGGCCGTCGCCAGTGAGCGCGAAACTGGCTCCCCACGCCACTCGTGAAGGTCGCGCCGCCGTCCGTCGAATAGCTCCAGGCGGCGCCAGGCGCGACGCCGCTGACATTCACTAGACCGTCGGTGGTGTGTCCGGGCGCGTCAGCGCCCCCGGTGTCGTCCGCAAGCCCAATCGTCGGAGCGGCGAGAGCGGGCAGATCGGCGCTTGTCAGGGTGATCGCGCTCGCGCCGCTGACCTGTCCGAGTACGCCCAGTCCGTTGGAGCCGCCCGTGCCCAGCACGGTGCGTCCCTGCAAATTCGGCAGGGCGAATGTCGTGACGCCGTTTCCGCCATAGGTGGTCCCCAGCACAGAGAACAAGGCCTGATTCTCGGCGATCGAGAGCAATTGGCCGTCGCACAGCGCCCAGCCCACGGGGTCGGGAATAGTCTCGGCGCTGGCGACGATCTGGCCGAGGAAAGGAGTTTGCTGACTGGGATTTCCGGTCTCGCCCTCCGAGGGAAATATCCCCTCTGTCGCAATATAATAGTTCATCACCAGACCGGGCTGCTGGTTTGCGACCGGCGCGTCCGAGCCCAGCGGAGAATTGGCGTTGGTAAGCGTCACATTCGCGGCGCCCGACCTGCTCGCCCAGCGTAAAACCGTCGCCGGCGCCGACGATGTCGCGGCCCCGCAAGTCCGGCAAGGCGAAGGTCGTGACGCCATTGCCCCCGTAGGTCGTGCCTATCAAATTAAACAGCGCCGAGAATTCGCTGATAGGCAGCAGTTGTCCGTCACAGAATAGCTCCCCGCCGGGGGCGAAGTTCCCGGCGAAGGCAGAGACGACCCCCAGCGAGTTGAGGGTCAAATCACCGCTGGGGAAAACACCTTCCGTATTGATGACATAGTTCAACCCCAGCGACGGCTGCTGCGTGTCGATGGCGGCGCTGGTTCCGCCAAGGCTCGGCGGCAGCTGCGCCATCGTCAGGTCGGAGTTCGTCTGCCCGATCGTTTGGCCGAGGTCGACCTCAGGAAGCCCGGCGCCCTGGCCGGCGCCAATCGTCTGAATGCCGCCGAGGTTGGGAAGTTGGAAATTGCTCGCGCCATTGCCGCCAAAGGTCGTGCCGAGGATTGAGAACAGAGCCGCATTAGCCGCAATGGGGTAGGTCTGCCCATTGGCGGCAGCATTGAACAGCAAGGCGGGCCCGGCAAAGAGCCCGATCGAACCGAGAAACGGCCCCGATCCAGCGCCGCCCTCGGTCGGGAAAACGCCGCTCGTATCCAGAAATTCGGTCAGCGTGAGAGAGGGTTGAAGAGTGGAGACCGGCGTCTGGGTCATCGCAAATCTTTCGGTTCGCCTCGCGCATCGTGACGACGCGGGAGTTGACAGTCACATCTGGTGAAAACTAGCCGAACCGACGTCGCCCGGAAGCGCACAATCGCGATAATCTGCGGCCAAACATGCCTAGACAAAGAAGCGAGCGCGCTTCTGTCTTTCAAGAGGCAGTCTCATCGCCAGCCCCCTCTTTCCCGCCACGCTTCGCATTTCGCCGTCTGCAGGAGCGCACAGGAAGCTTGCGTGGGCCGTACGCCAACACGGGTGCGAGCCCAGCCGATTGAGTTTGTTCTTCGCCCTCGCGCGCCGCCATGAGCGTTTTCCATCTTGACTTACCCATAGCTCTCCGGTTATGAATTGACCCATAGCCAACCGGTTATCGATCAAAATGCCGAAAGCGCACGACATGCTGTTCCGATCCGCTCGCCGACCCGACAAGACGCGCGATCTTCGAGGGCCTGTGCCGCCAAGGCGAGCAGACGGTCGGGGCGCTCACCGCTCAAGCAGGCGTCTCGCAACCCGCGGTCTCGAAACATCTCGGCGTTCTCAAGCGGGCCGGATTGGTGCGCGACCGCCACAAAGGCCGTCAGACGCACTATAGCGCCGAGATCAGCGCGCTGAGCCCACTGGTCGAATGGACGAGCCAGATGAAAGGCTTCTGGGAGAGCCGGTTCGACGGCCTCGAAGACCTGCTCAAAAGGATGGATCAATGAGCAAGCAGCCTACGAGCGCCTCGACAGGGGCCGTGGAGACTTCGCCCTCGCAGCTGATCGACGCGCGGATCAAGGAGCTCGCGGACTGGCGCGGAGACACGCTCGCCCGCGTGCGGTGCCTGATCAAAGAGGCTGCCCCTGACGCGGTCGAAGAATGGAAGTGGCGCGGCGTTCCGGTTTGGTCGCATGGCGGCATCATCTGCACCGGCGAGACCTACAAAACCGTAGTGAAGCTGACCTTCGCCAAGGGCGCCGCGCTTGAGGACCCCTCGAGCCTCTTCAACTCGAGCCTCGATGGAAACACGAGGCGGGCCATCGACATTCATGAAGGCGACGCAATCGATGAAATGGCGCTGAAAGCGCTCATTCGCGCCGCGGTGGCGCTGAACACCGCAAAGCGAGCTTTGGCTCGCCCCATCCGCTCGAAGAAATGAGGATGAAGCCATGACTGAAGCCGCCATCGAAGCGCGCACCGTTGTCGTCGAACGCGAGATCCCTTACGCGCCGGAAAAGATCTGGCGGGCTCTGACGCAGCCTCACCTGATCGAGGAATGGCTGATGAAGAACGATTTTCAGCCCGTCGCCGGACCACAAGTTCAATCTTCGCGGCGACTGGGGCGCGGTCGATTGCCAAGTCATCAAAATTCAGCCTCACACGACGCTGTCTTACAGTTGGGCGGCCCACGGACTTGAGAGCGTCGTCGCCTGGACGCTCACCCCCACGAGCAAAGGCACGAGGCTGCGTATGGAGCAGTCGGGCTTCCGTGCCGATCAGGAGCAGGCTTACCGGGGCGCCAAGATGGGCTGGGGCAACTTCTTCGCCAAGCTCGAGCAGGTCCTGGCGCGGGCCTAGAAAGAATCCGGCGCACGGCCAACGCTTATCCGGCCGCGCCTTTGGGCGCGTTCACCTTCTCCCTTGGGGAGAGGGGAAAGCCGCCACTCGTCGCTACTTGCAGACAAGAACCATACGAAGCGCACCATAGGCCGGACCTCGGCAAACCCTTCTCCGTCAGGGAGAAGTTGCCGCGAAGCGCCGGATGAGGGTGACGGGGCGCTCACCTTGCCCTGTTCTCGTGGAAGAAGTCATAGACAAGCTTCGCCGTCGCGGCGTTCAGGCCAGGCGTCTTTTCAAGATCGGATAGCCCAGCCTTGGCGACATCCTTGGCCGAACCGAAAGCGAAGAGAAGCGCCCGCTTGCGCGAAGGTCCAATGCCCGGAATTTCGTCGAGCGGGCTCTTCACGAATTCCTTCTTACGGCGCGCGCGGTGGGTTCCAATCGCGAAACGGTGCGCCTCGTCGCGCAGGCGCTGGATGAAGAAGAGCGCTGGATCTCGGGGTGAAAGCCTGAACGGCTCGCGCCCCTCGACGAAGAAGGTCTCGCGCCCCGCATTGCGATCGGGGCCTTTGGCGATCGCGACCAGCCTTATCCCCTCGACGCCGAGGGCGCCCAGCACCTCGCGCGCGGCCTCGAACTGCCCCCGCCCGCCGTCGATGATGATGAGATCGGGCGTGTCGGGGAAAGCCCCGGGCTCCGCCGTTTCGCCATTCCGCACGAGGCGCGCGAAGCGCCGGGTCAGCACTTCGCGCATCATGCCGTAATCGTCGCCCGGCGTGAGATCCGCGCTCTTGATGTTGAAGGTGCGATACTGGTTCTTGACGAAGCCTTCGGGTCCGGCGACCACCATCGCGCCGATCGCGTTCGTCCCCATGATGTGCGAATTGTCGTAGATCTCGACCCGCCGGATCGGGTGGTCGACGCCGAAAGCCTCGCTCAGCGCGACGATGAGCTTCTCCTGGGTCGCTGATTCCGCGAGCTTGCGCGACAAAGCTTGTTGCGCGTTGCGCATGGCGGCGTCGACCAGATCTTTCTTTTCTCCCCGCCGTGGCGCGCCGATCGCGATCCGATGGCCAACCCGCGCGCTTAAAACTTCGGCCAAGGTCCCTGCGCTCGGGACCGCGTGGCTCAAGAGCACGAGGCGCGGCGCGGGCCGGTCGAGGTAGAATTGCGCAAGGAATGCGTCGAGCACCTCCTCGCGCGACAGAGCCCGATCAGCGCGCGGAAAATAAGCGCGATTGCCCCAGTTCTGGTAGGTGCGGAAGAAGAACACCTCGACACAGAACTGCCCAGCTTCCTCGGTGACCGCAAACACGTCGGCTTCGGCGATCGAGCGGGGATTGACGCTCTGCTCGCCCTGGATAGCGGAGAGCGCGCTGATGCGGTCGCGGAGCCGAGCCGCGCTCTCGAAATCGAGCGCTGCGGCGGCCTCGTTCATGGCGTGGCCAAGACGGTTCTTGATCGCGCGGCTGCGGCCGGACAGGAAATCGCGCGCTTCGCTCACCAGCTTCGCATAGTCGCCGAGCCCGACTTCCCCGGTGCACGGCGCCGAGCAGCGCTTGATCTGGTGGAGCAGGCATGGGCGGGTTCGGTTGGCGTAGAAACTGTCCGAGCAGGTGCGCAGGAGGAACGCCCTCTGCAGCGCATTGAGGGTGCGAAACACCGCGCCGGCGCTCGCAAACGGCCCGAAATAGTCGCCAGTCAGGCTGCGCGCGCCGCGGTGCTTGATCAGCCTCGCGGCCGAATGATCGGTGCAGATAAGAATATACGGGAAGCTCTTGTCGTCCCGCAGCGTGACGTTGTAGCGGGGCTTGAGCTGCTTGATGAGATTGGCCTCGAGCAGCAGCGCCTCGGCGTCCGACTCGGTGGTGACGAACACCATCGAATGGGTCTGCGCCACCATGCGCGCAATGCGGCTCGGCTGGCGCTCAGGCGCCATATAGGCGGCGATGCGCTTCTTGATCGAACGAGCCTTGCCGACATAGAGCACCTCGCCCTCTGACCCGATCATCCGGTAGACGCCCGGCCCCGACGGGGCGTGACGCCAGAAGGCCCGGATCGTCTCGGCGCCGCGCACGAGACGTCCGGGTTCGGCGGGCGGTTCGTCCAGAGTTATGTCGAGGGGCGCGGAATTGGGTGCGAGCTCCCGCGCGAGCGCGGCTTCTTCCCGCGCCTCGGCCGCGGGCGCTTCGCCGGGGGGGAAAGTGTTCGGTGCGCCGCTCATGGGCGACCTATCTAGGCGCAAGCGGCTGCGGTGGGAATAGCGGGCCCAGGCGCTCTGTGGATCTCGCGCCACGCTGACGGCTGGCTGTTGGCTCGGGAGCGTTAACGGACTATTAATCCTTCCGCGCGGCGTCGGACGCTTCGCGGGCGGGAGTGCGTTCAGCTTGCGTTTTAACATTATAGAGCCGGTAAAGGCGTTTCTCGCGGGTCTCGCGTTATTGTCCGCGTCGATGGCCCTCAGCGGCTGCAACGATGTGGCCGGCGCCCCGCCGAGCGCGGATGCGCAGGCGCAGTTCGCGATGCGCGATGACGCCAATATGGCGGGCGCCACGGTCGCGATCGCATCGGTCGACGGCGCGCCGGCCGACGTTTCCGCGCGATTCCGCCAGAGCCTCGATGAGGCCGCCGCTGCGCGCCGGATCGCCTTAGCCGCCCCGCCGGCCAAGGCGCGCTATCTCGCGCGAGGCTATGTCACCGCTTCCCTGATCGAGGGCGGGGCCGAGGTCGATATCGTCTGGGACGTGTTCACGCCGGACAAGAAGCGCGCCCAGCGTCTCAGCGACGCGATCGCCGTCAGGGGCGCGGGCGACGACGCCTGGGCGATGATCGACGACGCGGCTCTCAACAGCGTCGCCGCCAAATGCGCCGATGATTTGGCCGCCTATCTCTCCAACACCCCCGAGGCCGCGCCGGCGAGCGCGGCCCTCAGCTACGCGCAATAGGGTTTTTCTTGTGGACAGCCGGCCGTGGAACGGCCGCCGCAATATCAGTGTCATGTTGTTCGAGCGCCGAGCGGCTGCTATGACCCGCCGCGCCCGTGCTAAAGCCCGCCCGGAAGCCGAGCGTTTGGAGAAGTGGCCGTGCCCGGCAAGATGAAGATTTTGGCCGGCAATTCCAATCGCCCGCTGGCTGAGGCGATCGCCGCCTATCTTGGCGAGCCCTTGACCGCCTGTCACGTTCGCCGCTTCGCCGACCTCGAGATCTTCGTCGAAATTCTCGAGAACGTGCGCGGACGGGACGCGTTCATCATCCAGTCGACGTCGTATCCGGCGAACGACAATCTGATGGAGCTGCTCATCATGATCGACGCCTTGCGTCGCGCCTCGGCGCAGCGCATCACGGCGGTCATCCCCTATTTCGGCTATGCGCGGCAAGATCGCAAGCCAGGACCCCGCTCGCCCATCTCAGCCAAGCTCGTGGCCAATCTCATCACCCGCGCCGGCGCTGACCGGGTGCTGACGGTCGATCTGCACGCCGGCCAGATCCAGGGCTTTTTCGACATTCCCACAGACAATCTGTTCGGCGCGCCGACCATGGTGCGCGACATCCAGGCCCATCATAACGGCAGCAAGGACCTGATGGTCGTGTCTCCTGACGTCGGCGGCGTCGTGCGCGCCCGCGCGCTCGCCAAGCGCCTCGACGCGCCGCTCGCCATCGTCGACAAGCGGCGCGAGCGGGCGGGAGAATCGGAGGTGATGAACGTGATCGGCGACATCGGCGGGCCGCCATTGCGTGCTGCTCGACGACATCGTCGATTCCGGCGGCACGCTGTGCAACGCAGCCGACGCCCTCCTCGACGGCGGGGCGGCGAGCGTCTCGGCCTACATCACCCACGGCGTGCTGTCGGGCGGGGCGGTGGCGCGCGTCGCGGCATCGAAGCTCAGCGAACTGGTCCTGACCGACACCATTCAGCCGACCGAGGCGGTTCGGGTCGCGCGCAATATCCGGGTTATCTCGACTGCGCCTCTGATCGGCGAGGCGATCGGTCGCATCGCTAAGGAAGAAAGCGTCTCGTCGCTGTTCAATTAGCGTCGGCCCGACCGCTGGCTCGGGGCCGCGCAGTCCGCTTCCGCGCGCTTCCGCTTGCTCTCGCTAATTCGCCCGCATAGTCTCGATTTCGTTCTCCGCTGGGGACGGCTCGACCGTGCTTGACAGCCAAGTTGCGGGTCGACCTACTCGACCAGCCGGTTAGTTTCTTGGGGCGCGGGCTCGGGAGCCGCTCGCGCCAAACGGAGGTCAGGATATGTTCGGTCGCATCGCGCTCGTGACGTCGGCGGCTTTTGCCGGAAGTCTTCTCGCTTCGGTCGCGGCCTATGCGGCCGACACCGTCAAGCCCGCCGTTCTCTATGATCTTGGCGGCAAGTTCGACAAATCGTTCAACGAGGGCGTGTTCAACGGCGCGACAAAGTTCAAGACGGAAACCGGCATTGATTTCCGCGACATCGAGATCCAGAACGAGGCGCAACGCGAGCAGGTTCTCCGCAAGTTCTCCAAGGACGGCTTCTCGCCGATCATGACCGTCGGCTTCGCCTGGGAAACGGCGCTCAAGAAAATCGCGCCGGAATATCCCAACACGAAATTCGGCATCATCGATGACGTGGTCGACCTGCCCAACGTCCAGTCGGTCGTGTTCAAGGAGCATGAGGGTTCATTCGTCGTCGGCGTGATCGCGGCGGATACGTCAAAGACCGGCAAGGTTGGCTTCGTCGGCGGCATGGACATTCCGCTGATCTCGAAATTTGAATGCGGCTACGCGCAGGGCGTCAAATACGCGTCCGACGGCAAGGCCGAAGTCTTCGCCAATATGACCGGCACGACGCCCGCAGCCTGGAACGACCCGGTCAAGGGCGGCGAGCTCGCCAAGTCGCAGATGGATCGCGGCGCCGACATCGTTTACGCCGCAGCGGGCGCAACCGGTCAGGGCGTTCTGAAGGCGGCGGCGGACGGCGGCAAGTTCGGCATCGGCGTCGATTCCAACCAGAACGGCCTGTTTCCCGGCAAGATCCTGACCTCGATGCTGAAGCATGTCGACGTCGCGACCTACAAGTCGTTCATGGACGCCAAGAACGGCGTGTGGAAGCCGGGCATCCTTGTCTTGGGCTTGAAAGAGGGCGGCGTCGACTACGCCGTCGACGACAACAACAAGGCCATTCTCAGCGCCGAAGTGAGGGCCAAAGCGGATCAGGCGAAAGCCGACATCATCTCGGGCAAAATTCAGGTGCACGACTACATGTCCGACAACAAGTGCCCATCCTGAGCGGGGCGCTGTTCGACGAAGGCCGTCGCCGCTTGTTGCGCATCGTGGCCGTCCCCGGACTTGATCCGGGATTGATCCGGCCGTCGACGGCGCCTTTTCCGCGGTGGCCGCTTGGGACAACAGACGAGCGGCGCCCGGCCATCGCGGTCTCGAAGCGATCGCCGGGTGACGAACATGGCCGCTCACGCGCCTCCGGCTATCGAACTGGTCGGCATCGATAAAAGCTTCGGCCCGGTTCACGCCAACAATAACGTCAATCTCGTCGTCGAGCGCGGCGTCATCCACGGAATCGTCGGCGAGAACGGGGCCGGCAAATCGACGCTGATGTCGATTCTCTACGGCTTCTACGAAGCCGATTCCGGCGAAATCCGCGTCAACGGCGAGCCGGTCAGAATCCGCTCCTCGCGCGAGGCGATCAGCCACGGCATCGGCATGGTGCATCAGCACTTCATGCTGGTTCCACCCGCTCAGCGTGCTCGAAAACGTGATGCTTGGGGCCGAAGGCGGGCCGATGCTCGCTAAGGGCGCCAGCGCAATTCGCAAGCGGCTCGCCGAACTTGGCAAGGAATACGCCCTCGAGGTCGACCCCGACGCCATCGTCGGCGAGTTGTCGGTCGGCCTCCAGCAGCGGGTCGAAATCCTGAAGGCGCTGGTGCGGGGCGCCGAGATCCTGGTGCTCGACGAGCCGACCGCAGTGCTGACGCCGGCCGAAGCGGACCAACTGTTCGAAATGCTGCGCGTGCTCAAGGGCGAGAACAAGACGATCATCTTCATCACCCACAAGCTGCGCGAGATCATGAGCTTGACCGACCGCGTGTCGGTGATGCGGCGCGGGGAGATGGTCGCGACTTTCGACACCGCCAGCACCTCGCCGCCCGAGCTCGCCGACGCGATGGTCGGGCGCAAGGTCATCCTGAAGATCGAAAAGGGCCCGGCGCATCCGGGCCCAGTCGCGCTCGAGGCGCGTGACCTTGTGGTGCGCGACGACCGCGGCGTCGCACGCGTCGACGGCGTCTCCTTCATTCTGCGCGAGGGCGAGATTCTGGGCGTCGCCGGCGTCGCCGGCAACGGCCAGTCGGAGCTTCTCGAGGCGCTCGCCGGCATCCGGCCGCTTGAGCGGCGGCGAGATCCTCATCGACGGCGAGCCCACTCCCGCCGCGCGAGCGCAACCCGCAGGCCGAACGCGCTGATCGGCATCGGGCACGTGCCGGAAGATCGCCATCGCGTTGGGCTCGTCATGCCGTTCGAGGCCTGCGAAAGCGCGATGCTCGGATTTCACCGCGAGCCGGTCTACGGCAAAGGCCTCTTCTACGAGCCGCAGCGCCATCGTCGCCGACGCCGAGAAGAAGATGGAGGCCTTCGACGTCCGGCCCGCGCGCGCCGCTGCTCAAGACAGCCAACTTCTCCGGCGGCAACCAGCAGAAGATCGTGCTGGCGCGCGAGATCGAGCGCAATCCCAAGATCCTGCTCGTCGGGCAGCCGACCCGGGGCGTCGACATCGGCGCGATCGAATTCATCCACAAGCGGATCGTCGCCCAGCGCGACGCTGGCAAGGCGGTGCTCCTGGTCTCGGTCGAACTCGACGAGATCTTCGCGCTCTCCGACCGCATCATCGTGCTGTGCGGCGGCCGCATCACCGGCGAGCGCCGGCCCGAGGAGACCAACGCGCAGGACCTCGGCCTGTTGATGGCGGGCGTCAGCGAGCGCGCTGCATGAGCGCGCCGCTGAAGCCCCTGCCCGCCTGGGCGGATGTCGCGCTCATTCCGCTCGTCAACGTCGCCGCGGCTTTCGTCATCTCCGGCTTCGTCGTCCTGGCGATCGGCGAGAACCCGCTCGAGGCCGTGCAGAGCCTCGTCCTCGGCGCGCTCGGCGATCTCGAGGGGATCGGCTACACGCTGTTCTACGCGACGAGCTTCATCTTCACCGGGCTTTCGGTCGCGATCTGTTTCCATGCCGGCCTGTTCAACATCGGCACCGAGGGGCAGGCCTATATCGCCGGCCTCGGCGCGGCGCTGGTCGCGCTGCATTTCGGCTTCCTGCCAGGCTACACGCTCGCCATCGCCGCGATCATCGGCGCGGCCCTGTTCGGCGCCGCCTTCGCGGCGATTCCCGGCTATCTGCAAGCCTATCGCGACAGCCACATCGTCATCACGACGATCATGTTCAACTACATCGCCTCCGCCATCATGGGCTATCTGCTCGTCAACGTGTTGCGCAAGCCCGGGCAGATGAACGCCGAGACAGAGCCGTTCCGTGACACGGCGCTCGTCCCGCAGTTCCACGAAGTGCTCGCCCATTTCGGAATCATATGGCCGGTGACGCCGTTCAACCTCTCGTTCCTGCTCGCGCTCATCTGCTGCCTCGCGGTCTGGCTCCTCATCTGGCGCACCCGCCTCGGCTATGAGATTCGCACCGTCGGCGCCAATCCGACCGCCGCGGTTTACGGCGGCATCTCGCCGGCCCGCGTCACCGTCATCACGACGCTGTTGTCGGGCGCGCTCGCCGGCGGTGTCGCGGCCAATGTCATCCTGGGCGACCAGCACCGGCTGATCCTCGAATTCGTCGGCGGCTTCGGCTTCGTCGGCATTGCGGTCGCGCTGATGGGGCGCGCGCATCCGGTCGGCATCATCCTCGCCGCGATCCTGTTCGGCGTCCTCTATCAGGGCGGCCAGGCGCTCTCGATCGACATGCCCAAGATCAGCCGCGACATGATCGTCGTGATCCAGGGCCTCGTCGTGCTGTTCGCCGGCGCGCTCGAGCACATGTTCCGCCGTCCCGTCGCGACCCTGCTCGCGCGGCGCACGACGCAGCCGCCCATCTGACGGGCGGCGAGGCATGGAATGGTTCGACGCCTTCATCGTCGTTTTCGCCTCTGGCATGCGCCTCGCCGTCCCGCTCATTCTCGCCTGCCTTGCGGGCCTATGGTCGGAACGCTCGGGCGTCGTCGACATCGGGCTTGAGGGCAAGATCCTGGTCGGCGCGTTCGCCTCGGCTGCGGCCGCGACCTTCACCGGCAGCGTCTGGCTCGGGCTTCTGGCCGGCGTCGCGGCGGCCGTCGTCTTCTCGCTCATCCACGGCTACGCCTCGATCGACCAGCGCGCCAACCAGATCGTCTCCGGCACCGCGATCAACATGGTGGCCGACGGCCTGACCGCGCTCATCGGCAACGCGATCTGGTCGCAAGGGCGGCCGGACGCCGCAACTTCCGGCGGACGCGCAGTTCGGCGCGATCAACCTGGCCGTTCGTCAATGAAATCGGCGCCGTGCCGATCATCGGGCCGATCTATGCAGCACCTCATTTCGGGCCACGACATCATCACCTATGTCGCCTTCCTGCATGGTGCCGCTCACCTATTGGGCGCTTTACAGCACGCGCTTCGGCTTGCGCCTGCGGGCGGTCGGCGAAAATCCGGCGGCGGTCGACACCGCCGGCATTTCGGTGCGCGGCTTGCGCTATAGCGCGGTCGTCATCTGCGGTGTCCTGGTGGGCTCTCGCCGGCGTCTATCTGGTGCTGTCGCAGGACGGCTATTTCCAGCCGCACATGAGCGCGGGGCGCGGCTTCATCGCGCTCGCCGCGCTGGTGTTCGCCAAATGGCGGCCATGGCCGGCGCTGGCCACCTGCCTCCTGTTCGGCTTCCTCGATGCGCTGGCGATCCGCTTGCAGGGCGTCGAACTGCCGATCATCGGACCCGTGCCCGGTGCAGGCGATCGAGGCCCTGCCCTATATTCTCACCGTCGTGTTGCTGGCGGGCTTCATCGGCAAGGCGATCCCGCCCAAGGCCTCGGGGATTCCTTATGTCAAAGAGCGCTGAAGCGGCGCTTGCCGAATTGTTCGCCGCCGCCAAGGCCGCGCAGGCGAACGCCTATGCGCCCTATTCGCGTTTCAAGGTCGGCGCGGCGCTGCGCACGCCCGGCGGGCGCGATCTTTTCCGGCTGCAACGTCGAGAACGCCGCTTATCCGCAAGGGTCCTGCGCCGAAGCGGGCGCGATCGCCGCGATGGCGCTCGCCGGCGAACGGCGCATCGCGGAAATCCTCGTCATCGGCGACGGCGAAGCCTTGTGCACGCCGTGCGGCGGCTGCCGCCAGCGCATCCGCGAATTCGCCGATCCTTCGACCGTGATCCATATCGCCGGCCCCGAAGGCGTGCGGGCGAAGTTTACCCTCAGCGAACTGCTGCCGGAATCCTTCGGGCCGGATCATCTGGCGGTGTGACGGCGACGCGCTCGTCGTCGGCGAAGTCAGTATCGATTCCTTCTTTTGCAAAGGCGCCCAATGAAAACTGGCGACTCGACCGCCTCGGCGGAACTCTTCGACTCGAAGATGCCCCCATCCCGGAGCCTCGCGCCGGCGGCGTCGTTGTGAAGGTCGAAGCCTCCGCTCTCATGTCCTATTTGAAAGCCTATGTGGAAGGCCGGTTGCCGATCTACAGTCCGCCGGACGGCCCGTTCATCGCCCGGCGGCAACGCGATCGGAACCGTGCATGCGATCGGCCCGAAGTGTATCACGTCAAAGTCGGCCAACGCGTCGTGGTCTCGTCGCACATTGTCGCGGATGAAAATGCGTCCGGAGCCGGCGCAATTCCTTTTAGGCATTACCGCCAGTCCCGCAGGTAAGGCGCTTCAGGCGGACTGGCGCGATGGAACGCTCGCCGAATATGCGCATGTCCCGAAGTCGTGCGTGACCCCGATCGATGGGCTTGGACGCGGTCAGCCCAGCTGAGCTTTCCGTTCTGCCGCGATTCGCGGTGCCTTATGGCGGCCTTCTGCGCGGCCGTCTCGCGGCAGGCGAAACGATCGTCGTCACGGGCGCGACAGGCGCTTATGGAAGCGCGGCCGTGCTCCTCTCGCTCGCGCTCGGCGCCGGGATTGTCGTGGCGGCCGGGACGCAACAAGATCGGCGCTCGAAGCGCTCACGCAACGTTGGCGGTCCACGCGTGGCGACCGTCGCGCTTTCGGGAGACGTTCGAGGCCGACGCCAAGGCTCTTCGCGCCGCCGCAGGGGGAGGCGCGCACATGGCCTTCGACATGGTCGGCGGCGCTGCAAGATCCCTCGGCTACGCTCGCGGCGCTGAAGAGCCTGCGGCGCGGCGGGCGGCTCGTGCTGATGGGCAGCATGACGGTCCCGCTCCCGATTGCCTATCTCGACCTCATGCTGAACGATCTCGAGATCATCGGGCAGTTCATGTACCCGCGGGCGCCTTCATGCGTCTTCTCGATTTGGCGCGCGCAGGCCTGTTGGACCTCAGCGCCATCGGCGTGCGCACGTTTCCGTTGAGCGGCCTTCCTGACGGCCATGGAAGCGGCCGCAACGGCCGACGGCCTTGAATGTGTCGTCGTAACGCCGTCCTGAACACAATCGTGCGAGTATCGACCGCCGGATGGAGCACGCCGCGCGAGAGTTGGTTGAAACCGCAGCTCTCCGCGGCGCCGTCTAGCGTCGCGACGGTTCGGCTGAACGCTCACACCTCGCGCCACGCGGCCTCGATGGATCGCTGAGCTTAAAATTGACTGGCCCGATGCCGCAGATGGCGATCACCGCCGGCTCGTTGTGGCCACGGATCACGCCGTCGTAATGCGGCGTCAAGGCGACGCGGTGCACGTAGCTGCCGGCTTGACACCGGCACGCAGGCAGCGGGGTCGAAATCGGCGCCGCTGTTGCACCACCATGTGCCCGACAGCACCATGCAATATCGGTCGGTCGAATAGAAGTGCGGCGCGCTCATATATCCCGGATGCCAGCGCACCAGCGTGTAGTAGAGGCCGGGCTCGCGTCGTTGCTCCGATCAGCGGACACATGTCGACGCTGCTCCGGAGGAAAGGGCGCCTCTGTTTTCCATTGCAGCTGCATCCGGCGGCGTGATGATCGTCTGCTCCGGATTGAGCGGACTTGCCGCCGCGCCCGTCACGCCGAACGGCAGCGCCGCCATGAGCGAGGTCATGAGCAGATCGCGCCGGCTTGCCTGATGCTCCATGAGCCGCCTCCCGTTCCCGCCGTCTTTCCGTGTTCCGGTCGACGTCTCTATTATGCCGCAAGATCCGGAGCGGGTCGAACGGCCCGATCCTCACACTTTTCTCGCGAGGCGCAACGATGCACCCTCCCCCTGACGCGGCTGATCGAGCGCGCTCAAGAGCCGCGGCCTCGACTCCCTGCCGCCGCTCGCCATCGTGCTCGGCTCGGGCCTCGGCGCTTTCGCCGACGAGGCGCGCGACGCGATCGCGATCTCCTATCTCGACATTCCGGGCTTCCCAGATACCCAGCGTCGAGGGCCATGCCGGGCGTCTGGTGGTCGGCGACGATCGAGGGCCAGCGGGTGGCGCTGTTTCAGGGCCGCGGCCATTATTACGAGCGCGGCGATGCGAATGCGATGCGGGTCGCGATCGACGACTTTCCGCAAGCTCGGCGGCGAGACGCTGCTGCTGACCAACGCTGCCGGCGGGCTCAACACGGAATGGCGGCCGCCGGCGTTGGTCGCGATCACCGATCACATCAACTTTTCCGGAACGAACCCGCTGATCGGCCATTCCGGCTCGGATCGTTTCGTGCCGCTGACCCAAGCCTATGATGCGGCGCTGCTCGCCGCGCTGCAGCGACGCGGCAAGAGGCGCGCAGGTCGAGCTCAACGAAGGCGTCTACATGTGGTTTTCCGGGCCGAGCTTCGAGACGCCCGCCGAGATCCGCGCCGCGCGCATTCTCGGGCGCGGATCTCGTCGGCATGTCGACCGTGCCGGAGGTGATCCTGGCGCGCCGCGCGGGCCTGCGCTGCGCCGCGGTCTCGGTCGTCACCAATTATGCCGCGGGTCTCGCCGGCGGCGACCCGAGCCACGAGGAGACGCAGGCGGTCGCGCATGAAGCCGCCGATCGCTTCAAGCGCCTGCTGCGCGCCTTCATCCGCTCCTATCGGCCGCACCCCGTATGATGCTGCCGCAGGAGATCATTCGCGCCAAGCGCGACGGAGAGACCCTCAGTGCGGCCGAGATCGGCGACTTTATCGCTGCGCTGACCAGCGGCGCGGTCACCGAGGGACAGGCGGCCGCCTTCGCCATGGCGGTCTATTTTCGCGGCATGTCGCTCGACGAACGGGTTGCGCTGACGCGGGCGATGACCCGGTCCGGCACGCGCCTCGACTGGCGCGATGCGAACCTGCCGGGCCCGATCCTCGACAAGCACTCGACCGGCGGCGTCGGCGACAATGTTTCGCTGATGCTGGCGCCGATGCTCGCCGCCTGCGGCGCCTATGTGCCGATGATTTCCGGGCGCGGCCTCGGCCACACCGGCGGCACGCTCGACAAGCTCGATTCGATTCCCGGTTATGCCTCGCAGCCGGACCTGGCGTCTGTTCAAGCGCGTGGTGAAGGAGGCGGGCTGCGCCATCATCGGCCAGACCGCCGACCTCGCGCCTGCCGACCGGCGCCTCTACGCGATCCGCGACGTGACCGCGACGGTCGAATTGGTTGCGCTCATCACCGCCTCGATCCTGTCGAAGAAGCTTGCGGCCGGGCTGCAAGGACTGGTCATGGACGTCAAAACGGGCTCGGGCGCGTTCATGGCGACGCTGGATGGGGCGCGGGAGCTTGCGACCAGCATCGCGACGGTCGCCAGCGACGCCGGCCTGCCGACCGTCTCGCTCATCACCGACATGAACGAGCCGCTCGCCAGCGCCGCCGGCAACGCGGTCGAGATCCAGAACGCCGTCGACTACCTGACTGGCGGGCGGCGCGACGAGCGCCTCGACCGGGTGACGATCGCGCTCGGCGCTGAACTGCTCGCGCTCTCGGGACTAGCGAACGATGTGGACGCGGGCGCCGCCGCATTGAGACGCACGCTTGAGACGGGCGCGGCGGCGGAGCGATTTCGAGCGGATGGTCGCCGCTCTCGGCGGGCCGAGGGATTTCATCTCGCGCGCAGAGAAGGAATTACCTCGAGCGCCGGTCGTCGTCGACGCGAAGCCTGAGATGCGCGGCTTCGTCACAAGCATCGACGTGCGCGCCATTGGGCTCGCCGTCGTCGAGCTTGGCGGCGGCCGATCGCGCGCTGCCGATGACATCGACCCGGCGGTGGGGTTGACCGAGCTTGCCTCGATCGGCGCCGAGGTCGGCGCCTTCGCACCGCTTGCGCGCGTGCACGCCCGCAGCTCCGATCAGGCGGAGGTCGCCGTGCGGCGCCTCCGCGCAGCCTATCGACTGGACGAAGCGCCGCTTTCGCCAGGCGACCCGGTAATCGAGCGCATCGCTGGCGCGCCGCAGTGAGCGTGCTTATCGCGATTTCGGGCTGGGACCCCAAGCCCTGGCGAACGGGCATGGAAGCGCTGCTGCCGTCCCATAAAATCGTGATGCTGGGCGAGGCGTTCGATCGGAAGTCCATTCGTTACGCGCTGAGTTGGCGCCATCCGCCTGGCGCGCTCAAAGACCTTCCCAACCTTCAAGTGATTCTCTCGCTCGGGGCCGGCGTCGATCATCTTTTCGCCGATCCCGCTCTCCCGGATTGCCCGATCGTGAGGGTGGTCGATCCCGATCTGACGAGCCGCATGAGCGAGTGGGTCGTCATGCACGCGCTCGTTCACTTGCGTCAGTTGCGCCGCTACGAACGCCAGCAGGCCGAACGGATCTGGAAGGACGACGACCAGCAGCCGAAGGCCGACGACATCCAGATCGGCATGCTCGGCTTGGGGGTCATGGGCAAGGACGCCGCAGCCAAGTTGCAGGCGCTCGGCTTCAAAGTCGCCGGCTGGAGCGCAAGCCCAAAGTCACTTCCCGATGTGACCTGCTTTTCGGGCGCCGGTGGGCTCAAGCAGCTTCTGGCGCAGACCGATATGCTTGTGGCGCTGCTGCCGCTGACCGACGCGACGCGCAGGATCGTCAACGCGTCGCTTCTTGCACAGCTCAAGCGGGATGGGCCGCTCGGCGGCCCGATCCTCATCAATGCCGGACGCGGCGGACTGCAGGTTGAAGCCGACATCCTCGCCGCGCTCGATTCCCGCGCACTGAAAGGCGCTTCCCTCGATGTGTTCGAGCGAGAGCCGCTGCCGAACGACTCGCGCCTCTGGTCGCATCCTGCGGTCTATGTCAGCCCGCACAACGCGGCGATCTCCTCGCCCCAGGGGATCGCGGCGCTCATCGCCCGGCAGATCGAGGCGCACGAACGCGGCGAGGCCCTCGCCCATCTGGTCAAACGCGAGCGCGGCTATTGAGAAGGCGTCTGGGCGCGCCGACGGCTTCTTGCATCTCGAATGGCCGCTGCCCGACTTGGCCGTGACTCAGGCCCGCCTTCAGGTCGTCCATCTGTATCGGCAAAGTCTCGACGTTCACCCTTCATCGGCTGCGTATTTGAGGTCGCCGCCGATCCACGCGTTCGATGATTTGCGAGAGCAAAGGCCCGTGATGGATCAATTGCATTGTCAAGCACGGTCACCCGATTCCAAGCGCTCCGGCCGTTATCGCTTGCATTCGCCAACCTCGAGAAATCTCGCTATCGTCGCCATTGAAGGCGTAAGGGCGAGGGAGGAAGACTATGCTTTGGGGGATCGATCCACTGCTCACCGCCGACTTACTTTACGCGTTACGGCGCATGGGACATGGCGACGAGATCGTGATCGTCGACACCAATTTCCCCGCCGACTCGACCGCAATGTCCACCGTGATGGGCGAACCGATCCCGTTGGCCGGCGTCAACGCCGCGCGCGCAATCGAGGCGATCCTTTCGGTAATGCCGCTCGACACGTTCGTCCCCGACCCTGCGTGCCGCATGGAGATCGTCGGCGATCCAGACGCTATGCCCCCGGTGCAGCGCGAGGTGCAGCAAGCCGTGGATCGTGCGGCGAGCAAGCACGTGCCGCTCTTAGGCGTCGAACGCTTCGCATTCTACGAGCGCGCGAAGAACGCCTTCGCCATCGTCCCGACCGGCGAACGTCGATTCTACGGCTGCTTCATCTTCAAGAAGGGCGTGGTTCCGCCGGAGTGAGCGCGCCGCGCGCCTGACCTGGATTTCTGGTCCGCAGCGGCCGCCTCAATGTCCGCGGCCCAAGCCAACTCCGCTAAGAGGAGTTGTCACAGCTCGAGACGATCACGGAAGCCCTCCGTCCGCCAATGCCCTTCGACAGATTCTCTTCTCGCCGTGAAAGAGCTGGTCAACGATGACGGCGATTCACGTTCCTGGCTTGCTCACGTTCACAATCGCCATTCTGGTGTTCTTCGCCGGCGCCGGGCTTAATCGCCTGATCGAGCCGCTTCGGCGCTGGAACATTCCAGAGCCGGTGACGGGCGGGTTGCTCGCAGCGCTGGCGACATTGCTGGCTTATGTCGTGCTGGGCGTTGAGATCAGTTTTACCCTCGACGCACGCGACATGCTGTTGCTTTATTTTTTCACTGGCATCGGCCTCAACGCCCGGCTCGATGATCTGATTTCCGGCGGCCGTCCGCTCCTTGTCCTGTTGGGTCTGACGCTCGTCTATCTCGTGATCCAAAACCTGATCGCAGCTGGAAGCGTCGCCGCGCTCGGCCTCCCCAAAGGGATCACGCCATTCGTAGGGTCCGCCTCGCTCATCGGCGGCCATGGCACGACGATCGCCTGGGCGCCGATCATCACGCAGCGCTTCGGCATCGCGAACGCGCTCGAAGTCGGCATCGCGACGGCGACGCTTGGACTGGTTGTCGCCAGTCTGGTCGGCGGTCCGATCGCGGGCTTTCTCATCACGCGTCATCATCTGAGCGGACCATCAGCGCCAGATCCGGTCGTCGGACTGACCGACGACCACGAAGACAAACCCGTCGACGATCTGAGCCACGTCAGCCTTCTGCGCACGCTCCTGATCCTGAATGTGGTGATCCTCAGCGGCTATGCCTTGGAGGAGACGATCGAGGCGACCGGCGTCAAATTGCCGTTGTTCGTCGTTTGCCTCTTGGTCGGCATCATCGTCACCAATATCGTTCCGCGGTTCTTTCCGGGCATCGAATGGCCGACGCGAACACGCGCGTTGGCGCTGATCTCCGACCTGTCGCTCAACGTGTTTTTGGCTATGTCGCTGATGAGCATGCAACTCTGGACGCTTGGCGGGCTTGGGCCTGCGCTGGTGGTGGTGCTGGCGGTCCAGACGATTGCGGCGGTCGCCTACATCATCTTTGTCGTGTTCCCGGCGATGGGCCGGAACTATCAGGCGGCCGTGATCTCCGCCGGATTTACCGGCGTCAGCCTCGGCGCGACGCCGACCGCGATCGCCAATATGACGGCGGTGACCAAACTGCACGGCGCCTGCGCGCAAGCCTTCATCATCCTGCCGCTCGTCTCGGCCTTTTTCGTCGACATCGCGAATGCGGCGGCGATCGGATTTATGGCGCGCTGAAACGCTTAGAGCTATCCAGCCTTTTTTCGCGCGCCAGTCTTTTGCGCCGTCAGCTTCTCTGGCGCTTCCGCTGCGGGCGCGCCTGCTTCCTTGGCTGGGGCGCCGCCGGCGATCGGCAGCAGCATCTCGCGTTGGCCGGAGTTGCCTTTCGCCGTCCGCTTGCCTTTGGCCGATACGGCCGGCTTCGCTGCTGCCGTCGAGGCTGCTGGCGCTGCTTGCTGGACCGTCTTCGGCGTTTCCGCCTTGGCCCTTTCGATGCTCTGGCGCAGCGCCGCCATCAGATCCGTGCCAGCGACGATCCTCGGCATCGGGCGCTGTTTGGGGATCGGCATTCCCGCCCTTTTCTCATTCAGCATGGCGACGACCGCCTCTTCATAGCGATCGTGAAACAGGGTGGGGTCGAACGTCGCCCGCTTGCTTTCCAGGATATGCTCAGCGAGGGCGAGCATATCCTTCGGGATCTGAATATCGCCGATGTCGCCGAAATAGACCGCCTCGTCGCGAACTTCATAGGGATACCTGAGCGTCGCGCCGAGCAGACCCTTTCCGCGCGGCTGGAGCATGATGACGCGCTCCCGTTTGGATAGAACCACCCGGCCCAACGCGACCATGCCTTTTCCAAGCATGGCGTCGCGGATGACGGCGAACGCCTCCAGCGCAACCTTGTTCTCCGGAACGAGATAATAGGGGCTGTCGACGTAGCGTTCGTCGACTTCGGACTTCGGCACGAAGCTATCGATGTCGATCGTGTGGCTGCTCTCGATTGCGATGGCGTCGAGTTCTTCGTCCTCGACCTGCAGGTACACGCCTTTATCGACTTCGTAGCCCCTCCCCTTGTCGTCGGCCTCTATCGGATCGCCCGTTCCTTCGTCGACCAATTGCTGACGAAGTCGGTTGCCGGTTTTCTTGTTGATCTGCCGGAAGGCTACGCGCTCGCCCGATGATGTCGCCGTATAAAGCGCGATCGGGCATGAGACGAGGGAAAGCTTGAGGTATCCCTTCCAGTAGGGGCGCGGCGGGGCCATGGGAACTCCTACTCAACGCTGACAACAACGTCCCTATAACACGCCAAACGCGAGTCCGGTCCAGCTTGGAAAGGATTCTTTAACCAACGCCGGGGCGAGGCGTGCGCCGGCGTCAAGTCTTGGGCTGGCTCGGTGATCTCGAGCCAACTCGAAGTGCGGATCGCCGCCATCGCCCCGAAAATGAGGATCAAGAGGGCCATGACGACGAAAGTGTAGGGCTGGCTCAGCGCGAGCCTAACAATGCCGATCATCGCCATTCATTTCCAAAACAGGACTTGCGGGACGATCCAGCAAAGCCGAACTGAGCCTGCGGACAAACCGACCCCCAAGCCTCAAGTCTCGACTCAAAGCAGTCGTGTCATGCGGGAAGGCATTGTTCCATTAGGATAAACCGTATCGCGATAGACAAACCGGATTCCTCGCAGCCGCCACGACAATAGGACGAATGGCGGCTTCTTGGATGTCTCCGACTGTTGAGGGTGGCGCTCCCAAGGGGAATCGAACCCCTGTTTTCGCCGTGAGAGGGCGACGTCCTAGACCGCTAGACGATGGGAGCATCGCGGCCGCTATGCGGGAAGCGACCTATATATCGGCGAGGGCAAGCGAGGCAAGCAGGCGCTCGGACGCATGGGGCCGCCAGCCTGCGGTTCACGTCTTATTAAGCTTGTGGCGCGGAATTTGCCTTCTTAAGATCGCAATTCGAGCGCGGGGCGAGCCTGGCGTCGCAACGGAGTTTGAGAACCATGACCTTGGGGAGCCCCGCCCGGCGCCCGACTGTTTTGATCGTCCTGCACCAGGAGCATTCGACTCCCGGCCGCGTCGGCGCGGCGCTCAAGGCCATGGATGTCAGGCTGGACATCCGCCGTCCAAGCTGCGGCGAGCCCCTGCCCGAGACGCTCGCGGATCATGACGGCGTCGTCGTCTTCGGCGGCCCCATGGGGGCCAACGACACCCTGGATTGGGTCAAGGCCGAGATCGACTGGCTCGAAACCCCGCTCGCTGAAGATAAGCCGACACTGGGCTTGTGCCTCGGCGCGCAAATGCTGGCCCGCGCGCTCGGCGCGCGGGTGTTCAGTTACGAGGACAAGCGCAGCGAGATCGGTTATTACCCGATCGACCCCACGCCGGACGCCGACCGGCTATGCTCCGCCCCGTTCCCGCGCACCGTCTACCAGTGGCATTCCGACGGCTTCGATCTGCCCAAAGGCGCCGAGCTCCTCGCCACCGGCGGCGCGAACTTTCCCAATCAGGCCTATCGACACGGCCGACACGCGGTCGGCCTGCAGTTCCACCCCGAAGTCACCTATCACATGATGTGTCGATGGACGCATCGCGGCGCCGAGCGCCTGACGCGGCCCGGCGCGCTGAGCCGCCCCGAGCATCTCGGCGGCTGGTTCCAGCACGACGGCCGCGTCGCCGCATGGCTCGCGGCGTTCCTGCCGGCTTGGCTCGAGGGGCGGCTGGCGGAGCCCGCGCCGAAAGCACGCCCTGCGATCGTCAATGTCAGCCGCGCCCCAGGGCGCGAAGCGTCCGTGATCCAGCACGCGGCTGAGTAGCGGAAGGCTAGCGAAAGTCGATCGCGGCCGGAGATCCTTTGGCCCGTGTGCAATTTTCTTCCAGCGGGAAATCGCGAGTGCGCGGTCGTTGGACAGCGACCTACTCCGAAGGAGACTGCTCTTTCCGGACGTTTAGCGCGCGGCCTATTCGCGACTGCAACTGCTCCAAGTCATGGACTCGCATGGAAACCGCCACATTTGGGTGACCGTCGATCGCGGCAAGAAACGACAGAACCGCAGTGTCGCCTTCGATAATCACGCTTGCGCTTCTGGCGTGAACGTTCTCGATGGGTTCCATGGTCCCTCCGCTTAAGGCGCCGCCAAGTCAGCCGACGGCTTGGTCAAAGTTATACGCGCCAAACAGAGTCGAAACACTCCGGCCCACTTTCGTTTGAACCGGTCCAACTCTGGCAATAAAGGCTAGAACAGAGACCCCTGGCCACCTGAGTCTTTGTCTGGTTTCGCCCGTCGACGCGGCAACAAGGCGGGCGGGGTCAGCGGCGGCCCGACGCGCCCGCCCGCTATGGCGCCGATTTTTCCATCGGCGAACTCGATCTCCAGGCGCTGCGCCTGCCTCGTGTCCTCAGCGCGCCAGAGCGGTCTTTGCGTCTCATCGCGCACCAGCGCGAAGCCGCGCGACAAGACGCCGCGATAGCTCATCGCGCCGAGGAGCTGCTCCGTGGAAAGGAGATCGGCGCGCAGGCTCTTCAGGCGTTTGTCATAAGCCCGCGTCGCGCGGGCGGCGAGGCGCGCGAGCGCAGCTGTCTGTTCGCCGCGCCGCCTGGCCATCAGAGACGCCTCGCGGACAAATGTCCGCGTCGCGGCGTCCGCCGCCTGGCGCGGCCGCTCGATCAGGAGCGGCCGCATTCTGCCCAGCCGCCCGCTCAGCCCCCTTAGACGCTCGCGCAGCCCTGCCAGGCGCGCGCCGGGGGACTGTCGCGCGAGCCGTCGGGCCAGTCCCGCCGTTCGCCGCGCCCTCTGGTCGACCGTCCGACGCATGCAAGCTGCAAGCGTATCCGTGGCGCGGTCGAGCCGCTGGCGTGGTCCCGCGACGATCCTTTCGCCGCCCGGCAGCGCGCGAGCGGCCGCCCGCAGATCTTGGCGCAGACGATGCGAGAAGCGCAGCATCGCGCCGCGGCGGCGCGCGCCAAGTTCGGCGATGGCGGCGAGCAGTTCCGTTCGGACAGGCACCGCGAATTCGGCCGCCGCGGTTGGAGTCGGCGCCCGCACATCCGCCGCATGATCGATCAAGGTCCAGTCGGTTTCGTGGCCGACCGCGGCGATGAGGGGAATCGCGCTGCGGGCGACCGCGCGCACCACGGCCTCGTCATTGAAGCTCATCAGGTCTTCGAGCGAGCCGCCGCCGCGCGCGACGATCAGCACGTCCGGCCGTGGGGCACGGCCCGTCCATGGCCATCGCATTGAAGCCGTCGATCGCCGCGGCGATCTCGGCCGCTGAGGTCTCGCCCTGAACCCGCACCGGCCAGACGATCACTCGAACCGGGAAGCGGTCGGCGAGGCGGTGCAGAATGTCGCGAATGACGGCGCCGGTCGGTGAGGTCACCACGCCGATAATTCTCGGCAGGAACGGCGCCTTGCGCTTGCGCACGACGTCGAACAGCCCCTCCTCGGCGAGTTTCTTGCGGCGCGCCTCGAGCAGCGCCATCAGCGCGCCGATTCCGGCGAGTTCGAGCGAATCGATCACGATTTGATAGCTCGACTTGCCGGGGAAGGTGGTCAATCGCCCGGTCGCGATGACTTCGAGCCCCTCCTCCGGCTTGAGCCGCATGCGCTGCAAGGTGTGCGCCAAATGACCGCGTCGAGCCGCGCATTGGCGTCCTTGAGGCAAAAATAGGCGTGGCCTGACGATTGGGGCCCGCGATAGCCGGAAATCTCGCCCCTCGACGCGGACGTAGCCGAACCGGTCCTCGATCGCGCGCTTGAGCGCGCTCGCCAGTTCGCTGACGGTGATTTCGGGCGCATTGGTGGCGCGCGCGTCCGGCTCGGCCATCGCCCGATTATGCCCGATCCGGCGGGCGGAAGCCACAAGCGGCGCGAGCATGACCGCTCTCGGCCTCTGGCATCGTGCGTCGAAATCACGTAGAAGCGCCCGGCGCGAGCTTGCGAGCGCATGCCTTGTTGACGCCGCGATGTCGGTTTCTAAACGCGCCGGTTCGACTTTCGACGGCGGCGTTGAGAGTTCCAGGCTCTCGATGGTCGAGGACGATTGACGAGATGACGGCGGCGAAGACACGCATGCGAAGCGCTTTCGGACAGGGCGGATTTCTGGCGTCGATCGGCGCCCTGGCCGCACTCACGGCTTCGATTGTCGCTTTCAGCAGCGACATTGCGGCTGGCGCAGAACGCCGGCGAATGCGCTCGTTTGCAGCAGGCGATCGCCGCTCGCCGCGGGTCGAGCGGCTCCCAGGCCGCCGTCGAGCGTCAACGCGCCGAACTTTCGCGCACGAGCGCCTATGCGCGCTCGCTTGGCTGCGAGAACCATAAGTTTCTGATGTTCGGCTCAGATCCGCCGCCACAATGCGGCGACCTCAATGGCCAAATTGCGCGTATGCAAGCCAATCTTGCCGACCTGCAGGCGCGCGCGGGCGGCGGGGCCGGCGATCTGGTCGCCCGCTACAACGCCGAATGCCTTCACGCCCAGCCGTCAGGGCCCAGCAATGTGTTCGAGGCTCTGTTCGGCGGCATAGCCAGACTCGGCGCGCCGTCCGATGATCAGCCGCAGACGGACGCCCAATTCGAAGACCACGGCGATCGAACCGCACCAGTCGGGCCCTTCGGGCGACAAAGGACCCGTCCAGGCGCATTCCGGCTCGTATGCGGTATGCGTGCGGACCTGCGACGGCAGCTTCTTCCCCGTTTCCTATTCGGGCGCCGGAAGCCGGGCGGACAGCCTGGAGGACGTTTGCAGAGCCTTGTGCCCCAACGCCGACATGGCCCTGTATTCGTTCCCGTTCGGCGGAACCGTCGACGAGGCCGCCTCGGCGACGGGCGAGCCTTATGCAAATTTACCCAACGCCGGTAAATTCGAGAAGACTTACGATCCGAGCTGCTCCTGCCGACGCAAGGGGCAAAGCTGGGCTGAAGCGCTCGCCGACGCGGAAGCGCGGTATGGCCACGAGAAGCACGACATTCTGGTGACGCCGG
Organism: uncultured Alphaproteobacteria bacterium; assembly: GCA_963756955.1. Classification (GTDB taxonomy): domain Bacteria; phylum Pseudomonadota; class Alphaproteobacteria; order Rhizobiales; family Beijerinckiaceae; genus Roseiarcus. The sequence goes on along the minus strand of CAVWPU010000031.1, from coordinate 217,808 downwards.
AGAAATCGGCGGAGATGGCGCGGCCGATCATCGATCCGAAGGCCAAGCCCACTTCGGATTCGAAGGGCAAGCCGGCCGCGTCTGTGGTCGCCGGACCAGGCGCCGCGCCCGCCACGGGCTAGACGGAACGCCCGGCGCGCCGCCCTCGTCCGACACCGCGACCGCGCCGGTCCTGGACGCCAACGGCGCCGATACGAAGCTCAGCGCCGCGGCCGCCACAGTCAGCCGCGAGACCTCCGGCATAGCTGGCGACGACTTGCAGAGCGCCAAGAGCTTCAGTGTGAATCAGGGCCGCACGGTGGAGGCGATCGGACCCGACGGAGTCAAGCGGTCGGTGCGGATAGTCGGGCCAGCGCTCTAGGGCGGCCAATCAGCGGCAGGAGAACAGCGAGTTCCGGCCCCGCCTCCTGGCCGGTCAAGGCCAGGCGCAAAGGGTGAAAGAGCGCGCGCCCCTTGCGGCCCGTGACCTCCTTCAGCCGCATCGTCCACGCGCCCCAGGTCGACTGGTCCCATGGGCCTTCGGGGGCGCAGGAGGCGGCTAGCCTTGAGGTAGTCGACGATCCTCGACGATCGGCGTGACCTCGCCCTCCGCGACCTGCCGCCAGATCGCCACATCGTCGAGATGCGAAAGGTTGCCCCGGACGGCCAGCCACAGGGCCTCGGCGTTCGGTCCGGCGACGCCGAGCGCAGCCAGCCGGTCGGCGACCGCCGCGTATGGCGATCGATGCAGCGTGCGCGCCGAAAGCGCCTCGAGCTCGGCTTCGTCAAACCGCGCCGCGCCGTGGGAGAGCTGCGAAAGGTCGATAAGGTCCGCCAGTTCGTCGAGCGAGCCGACCGGACGGACAGCCTCGGCCGAGCCCACCAGCACCGCAAGCGCCGCGACGGCGAGCGACTCGATTCCTTTCGTGCGCAACGCTGTGATCGACAGCGCGCCGGAGCGCTTCGACAGCCCCCCGCCGCCCGCGTCGGTGAGGAGGTTGTGATGGCCAAAGCTTGGCGCGGCGCCGGCGAGGGCTTCGAAAATCTGGATCTGAACCGCGGTATTGGTGACGTGATCCTCGCCGCGAATGACGTGCGTCACGCCGAAATCGATGTCATCGACCACCGAGGGCAGCGTGTAGAGATAGCTTCCATCCTCTCGGCGCAAAACGGGATCGGAGAGCGAGGCGCAATCGATATGGCTGTCGCCGCGCACCATGTCGTCCCAGCGCACGGTCGTCGGTTCGAGGCGGAAACGCCAATGCGGTTTTCGGCCTGCGGCTTCCAGAGCGGCGCGCTCGTCCGCCGACAGGCGCAAGGCGGCGCGATCGTAGATCGGCGGGAGGCCGCGCGCCTGCTGCCTTTTGCGGCGACGGTCGAGTTCCTCCGCCGTCTCATAGGCAGGGTAAAGCCGGCCCAGATCCTTGAGCTTGGCGGCTGCAGCATCGTAGGCGGCGATCCGCTCCGATTGGCGGCGCACGAGGTCTGGGCGAATTCCAAGCCAGGCCAGATCCGTCTCGATGGCGTCGGCGTATTCCGCCTTCGATCGCTCGAGATCCGTGTCGTCAAAGCGCAGGATGAATTTCCCGCCGCGCCGGCGGGCGAACAGCCAGTTGAGCAGGGCGGTGCGGGCGTTGCCGATGTGGATGCGCCCGGTCGGCGAAGGCGCGAACCGGACGACCGGAAGCAGGTCCATCAGCCTTCATAGAAGCGTCGCGACGGCGCCGCAATATGGTGTGACAAGGCCTTGTGATTCGGGTAGTCTCGACCCATGACTATAGGCGCCCTGGCGGCGGGGATTTGCGCTACCAGCGCGGCGTTGCATGGCCTGAGCGTCGTGCTGGCCACCCGTCGGTGCAGGCGGCGGTCTGGACCTCCATTGGCGCCGCCTACGGACGCCGAGAACGTCACAATCGTCCAGCCTTTGTGCGGCGTCGAGACGTTTTCGCGCGAGACGCTGCGGTCGATTTTTGCGCTCGACTATCCAAGCTACGAGATCATCTTCTGCTTAGCCGACGGCGACGATCCGATCGCCCCGCTGGTTCGCGGCGAGATCGCGGCCAATCCCGGGCCGGCCGGCGCGTCTCCTGGTCGGCGATGACCGGATCAGCGCCAACCCCAAGCTCAACAATGTCGTCAAGGGGTGGAAGGCGGCTCGCTACGATTGGGTGATCATCGCCGATTCCAATGTGTTGATGCCAAGCGACTACATTCAACGGTTGCTCGCGCGCTGGCGCCCCGACACCGGCATCGTCTGCGCCCCACCGATTGGCTCCCGACCCGAGTCTTTCGCGGCCGAGATCGAGTGCGCTTTTCTCAACACCTATCAGGCGCGTTGGCAGTATGCCGGCAAATCCTGCGGCTACGGCTTCGCCCAGGGCAAGACAATGCTGTGGCGTCGGGAGATAATGGAAGCGGGCGGAAGCATTGAAGCTTTGGGGGCCGAAATCGCGGAAGACGCGGCGGCGACCAAGCTCATTCGGGCGCAAGGGCTGAACGCCCATCTCGTCGACCGGCCGTTCCAGCAGCCGCTCGGCCGGCGACGTCTGCGCGACGTTTGGTCGCGGCAGCTTCGCTGGGCGCGGCTGAGGCGCGCGACCTTTCCGTTTTTTTTCGCTCCCGAGATCCTGACGACCAGCCTTCTCACCTTCGTCGCCGCCGCGGTCGCCGCCCCGGACTTCGGAGTGGATCCGATCATCGGCGTCGCGGTGATCGCCGCGTTCTGGTATGGAGCGGAGGCCCTCATGGCCTTCGCGGCCGGTTGGCCGTTGTCTTGGCGAAGTCCCGCGGCCTGGCTCGTGCGCGACGCCCTGCTGCCGTTCCTGTGGGCGCGGGGGTGGTCGGGCCGCAACGTCGTCTGGCGCGGCAACGCCATGGATGTCGACGATGGCGTGTTCCTGCAGGCCGAGTCCGAACCGCGGCCGCAGATCTGACTAGGCGTGTTTGGCCTCTTCAATCGGCGACCCAGTCAAAATTCCGCTCAACTGGCTTGCTATCGTTTGATGAGCGTCAAGGGATCCGGCTCACGACGCGCGGTAACGAGTTCCTCGAGCCTCGCGCGTTAACAAATCTCAATGACCCTCGGCGCCGGGAGGTCGAGATGCGACTGCAGAGCGAAGACGTGCGACTGAGCGTTTTGAACGCGCTCTATTGGGATCTGGCGGTTCCCCGTGACCGGCTCAATGTTGACGTTGAGGACGGCTGGGTGACCGTTTCCGGAATGGTGGATCTGCCCTATCAAAAGACCTGCGCCGAGTCTGACGCGCGCAGCGTTCCAGGCGTCGTCGGCGTCACCAATCTGATCCGCTTGGCGGAGGTTCAGGAGGTTCAACCGACAAAGGCGCGGCGGGGAGACTTGGCGCAAAGTCGTCATTGAATCCGTGTCAGATTGACTTCAACATTCCTCCGTCGACGAAGTACGTTGAGCCGACGGAATAGCTTGCCCGTTCCGAGCAAAGGAACACAAAGAAATTGGCCAGTTCCTCGGGCGTCGCAAAACGCTTGATCGGCGCATGTTCGCGCGCGACGCTGTCGAGATAGGCCTGCCAATCGCCGCCTTTGTCGGCGGTGAGTTGCTTTGCGGTCTTGATCCAATCCGGCGTCAGGATGAGACCGGGGTTGACGCAATCGACGCGGATGTTGTCGCTGATGAGCTCGGTCGAAAGCGTTTTCGAGAACATCATCAGCGCCGCCTTGGTCACGTTGTAGATCGGCTCGTACCACAGCGGCTGAGCGGCGCAGATCGAGGCGTTGTGCAGAATGACGCCGCCGCCGCGCTCTTTCATCAGCGGCGCGAGGCCGCGCGCGAGTCTCACCGCCGCCATCACGTGCAGGTCCCAGTAGGCCTGCCATTTCTCGTCCGGCGCGCCCATCACGGTCTCGTTGCTGCCGGTGCCGGCGTTGTTGATGAGAATGTCGGCGCCGCCGAAGAGCCGCTTGACGTCGGCGATCAAATCGTCCGTCCCCTGGCGTGTGGCGACGTCACACGCCACCCCTTCGGCCTTGACGCCGAAGGATTTGGCGATGCGGTCGGCCTCTCCGCGAACCCGTTGCACGCCGCGCGCCGCAAGGACGAGATCGACGCCTTCGGCCGCGAGGCCCTCGGCGATCGCGAGGCCAATGCCGACGCTTCCGCCGGTGATGACGGCAACCTTCCCCTTGAGTCCCAGGTCCATGTCGCCCCTACCCCCTACCGACGCCGCCAGGGCTTTACCAGCACGTATAGCCGCCGTCCGCCAGCACGATCGACCCAGTCAGCAAACTTGCGGCGTCCGAGGCGAGAAACATGACGAGAGCTGCGATCTCATCCGGCTCGCCCATGCGCGCCATGGGCGTGCCGTCGATCCAGGCGCCCATCATCGCCTCGTTGGTCTTCGCGTGAGCGGTGAGCGGCGTATTGATATAGGTCGGCGCGACGGCGTTGACCCGCACGCCACGCGCTCCCCACTCCGCCGCAAGCGATTTCGTCAGATGATGCACGGCCGCTTTTGAAGCGTTGTAATAGGCCTGCTGCTGCGGTTTGTTGACGATGATCCCGGACATCGAGCCGATGTTGACAATCGACCCGCGTCCGGCCGCCAGCATCGGCTTGCCGAACGCGCGGCAGCACCAGAAGAGCCCGTTGAGGTTGACGTCGATAACGTTGAGCCAGTGCTCGTCGGTGACATCTTCCGCTGGGGTTTGGGATCTCGCGATGCCGGCGTTGCAAACGAGGATGTCGACGCGGCCCTTCTCCGACATCACCCGCGCCGCAGCGGCGTCGACCTGCTTCGAATCGGTGACTTCCATCTCGATGATCTCGGCGGCGTAGCCCTTGGCTTTCATCGCCGCTTGCGAGTCCTTCGCCGTCTTCAGATTTCTGTCGGCGATGTAAACTTGGGCCCCCGCCTCCGACAGCGCTTCCACGCAGGCGAGGCCGATCCCCTGCCCGCCGCCGGTCACGACCCCGACGCGACCCTTGAGATTGAAGCGATCCAAATACATAAGCGCGAAGCCTCCACGGCGGCGTCTTCAGGTCATCCAGTCGCCGCTGTCGACATTGTCGTCGGTCCGCTGGCTCGCATAAGGGTCGGCGCCCTTCCGCTCATGGCTTCCCCGACAAATAGTCGGCCAGAGTCGATCGAACGCCGCGTGTCCATAGAGCCGAAAGCGCCTCCGAAAACGCGCGAACATAGCTTGGATTGTGCGCCAGATCGCCGAAGATGTGATGCAATTCGAGGAAGGCCTGCGGGTTGTCGCGCGCAGGCTTCGCCGCCTGCTGAAGGCGGTCCCAGTTTGGATCGTTCGGCGGGATTGGCTTGCCGCTCTCGCTCTCGCCATAGCAATAGCGGCACCACAAGGCCGACACCAGCGCGAGGCCTTTGATCGACGCACCCGATTTCAAGCGATCGGAAACCGTCGGAAGGATGAACTTTGGTTGACGATTCGAGCCGTCAAGGCAGAGGCGTTGGATCGTGTCGCCAATCTTCGGGTTGGCGAAACGGCGCGCGATCAACGCACGATAGTCGTCGAGATTGGTGTTTGGCGGGGGTGGGACGACGGGCTGGATCTCGCGTTTGGTCAGTGTTTCGAGGAAGGCGCGGATCTGCTCGTCCGCCATCGCCTCGTGGACGAAATGGATGTCGAGAAGGCCGGCGGGATAGGCGATCGCGGCGTGGCCGCCGTTGAGGATTCGGATCTTCATGTGCTCGTAGGGCGCGACGTCAGACGTAAACGTCACCCCGACGGTTTCCAACGCCGGCCGGCCAGCCGGGAACTTATCCTCCACCACCCACTGCCGGAACTGTTCACAGAAGACCGGCCAATTGTCTTCGAGGCCGTATTTGTCGCTTAAGAATGCGCGTTCGCGGTCGGTCGTCGCCGGCGTGATGCGGTCGACCATGGAATTGGGAAAGGCGACGTTAGCGCGAATCCAGCGCGCGAATTCAGGATCGGCAGGCTCCGCTAGACCCGCAACGGCGTTCTCGGTGACGTGACCATTGCCAGGGATGTTGTCGCAGGACATCACCGTGAACGGCGCAACGCCGGCGGCGCGGCGGCGCTTGAGCCCGGCGGCGATCAGCCCGAAGGCGGTCTTCGGCGCTTCCGCATGCTGCGCGTCGTAGACGATGTCGGGATGGGCCGGATCGAAATGTTGCGTGGCCGGAGAAATGTAGTAGCCCCCCTCGGTGACGGTCAGAGAGACGATGCGAATGCGCGGCTCCGAGAGCGCGTCCAATAATGCCGCCACATCATAGGGCCTGATAAAATCGATCATCGCCCCCGTGACGCGGATATTGGTCGTTTCCGCCTCTTGCTCGACGACCGTCGTCAGCCAGTCCTGCTCCTTGAGCTTCTCACGAACCGCAACGTCGGGATCACGCACCCCCGACCCAATGATCGCCCAGTCGCGATCACGGCCGGCGTTGAACAGATCATCGAGATAGACCGCCTGATGCGCCCGGTGAAAATTGCCGACGCCGATATGAACGATGCCTGCGGTGAGGTCTGAGCGTCGATACTTCGGAGCCGCAACGCCGGAAGGCAAGCGCGCCAGCGTCGCCGTCGAGAGTTTGACGCTCATGATCCGAATCCACTCATCAAAGCAAAGCCCAGAACGGACGCGTTCGCCGCTCGCCCGCGGTCAGTTCATTCTCCTGCCGTCCTTGTCGAAACGATGCAGGTGCGCCTCGCGCGGCGTGACGTAAATGCTCTGGCCGGGCGTCAGCGCCGCCTCGCCTTCCAAGCGCAAGGTCATCTGCCCAAGGCCATCGCCCTCGGCGTGCACGAAAGTGTCGGAGCCAAGGTGCTCCGTAAGGCGCACCTTCGCCGGCCACTCGCCCGCAGTGGTCGATACGTCGACATGCTCGGGCCGGATGCCGATCGTCTCTGCGCCTCGCTTCACCGCGGGCGCGCCCTTGATCAGGTTCATCGTCGGCGAGCCGATGAAGCCCGCGACAAACAGGCCATTGGGCCTGTTGTAAAGCTCGAGGGGCGAGCCGACCTGCGCGACCGAGCCGCGATCGAGCACCACGATCTTGTCGGCCATGGTCATCGCCTCGACCTGATCGTGGGTCACATAGATCATGGTCGTCTTGAGGGCCTCGTGAAGCTCGCCGATCTCGACCCGCATCTGCACGCGCAGCGATGCGTCGAGATTGGACAGCGGCTCGTCGAACAGGAACGCCTTCGGCTCGCGCACGATCGCGCGGCCGATGGCGACGCGCTGGCGCTGGCCGCCGGACAGCTGACGCGGCTTGCGATCGAGATAATCGGTCAGGTTCAGGGTCGTCGGCCGCCTTGCGCACCTTCTGATCGATGACCTCGGCGCTCTGTCCGGCCATCTTGAGCGCGAAGGCGATGTTGCCGCGCACGCTCATATGCGGATAGAGCGCATAGGACTGGAACACCATCGCGAGTCCGCGCTGCGCGGGACCGACATTCGTCATGTCCTTGCCGTCGATCAGCACCTGGCCGGAGGTGACGTCCTCGAGCCCGGCGATCAGCCGCAGCAGCGTCGACTTGCCGCAGCCCGACGGTCCGACGAACACCGCGAACTCGCCGTTCTCGATCTTGAGATCGACGCCGTTGATGACGCTGACGGCGCCGAACGCCTTGCGGACGTGACTTCAGTTGGATGCTGCCCATGGCGTGCTTTCCTTGAATCCGAATCATTTCACCGCGCCGAAGGTCAGGCCGCGCACCAGTTGCTTCTGCGAGAACCAGCCAAGAATGAGGATCGGCGCGATCGCCAGCGTCGAGGCGGCGGACAGCTTCGCCCAGAACAGCGCCCTCGGGCGCCGAGTAGGAGGCGATGAAGACCGGTCAGCGGCGCGGCGTTCGAGGTCGTCAGATTGAGCGTCCAGAACGCTTCGTTCCAGGACAGGATGATCGCGAGCAGCATGGTCGAGGCGATGCCCGGCACGGCCATCGGCGTCAGCACGTAGATGATCTCGTTGATCAGCGACGCGCCGTCCATGCGCGCGGCCTCGAGAATGTCGACCGGGATTTCCTTGAAGTAGGTGTAGAGCATCCAGACCAGGATCGGCAGATTGATCATCATCAGCAGGAAGCCGATGCCCGAGCGGTTGTCGAGCAGATGCAGATTGCGGAAGAGCAAATAGATCGGCACGAACACGCCGACGGCCGGCATCATCTTGGTCGACAGCATCCACATCAGCAGGTCCTTGGTGCGCTTGGTCGGCGCGAACGCCATCGACCAGGCGGCCGGGAATGGCGATGATCAGGCCGACGATGTTGGCGCCGACCGAGAGCACGATCGAATTGCAGGCGAAACGCAGATAGTTCGAGCGCGACTGCACCTCGAGCGTAGTTCTCGGTCGTCCAATGGAAGAACAGGAACTTCGGCGGCATCGCGAAGGCGTCGAGCTCGGTCTTGAAGCTGGTCAGGAACGTCCACAGGATCGGGAAGAAGATCAGGAAACGCGACGACCCAGGCGAGCGATCGTCATGCCGACGCGCTTGCCGATTGATTGTCGCAACGCCATGGCTCAGGCCTCCAGATTTCTGCCGATGATGCGCACCAGGAAGATCGCGACGATATTGGCCAGCACGACCGCGACGATGCCGCCCGCCGAAGCGCCGCCGACGTCGAAGTTGAGCAGCGCGTGCTCATAGATGAGGAACGGCAATGTTGGTGGTCGCGACGCCCGGGCCGCCGTTGGTGGTGACGCGGATTTCGGCGAACACGTTGAGCAGGAAGATCGTCTCGATCAGGATGACGACAGTGATCGCGCGCGCGATATGCGGCAGCACGATGTAGAAGAAGAACGAGAACGCGCCCGCGCCGTCGAGCGCGGCGGCCTCCTTCTGCTCTTCATCGAGCGACTGCAGCGCGGTCAGCAGGATCAGGCTGGCGAACGGCAGCCATTGCCATGACACGATCATGATCACCGACAGCATCGGACAGTTGGTGAACCAGTCGATCGCGGGCAGGCCAAGCGAGGTCGCGATCCAGGCGAAAAGCCCGGAGACCGGGTTCATCAGCATGTTCTTCCAGACCAGCGCGCTGACGGTCGGCATGACGAAGAACGGCGCGATCACCATCAAGCGCACGATGTTCTGGCCGAAGATCGGCTGATCCATCAGCAGCGCGACCAGAATGCCGCCGACGACGCTGATGACCAGCACGGAGACGACGAGAACGAGCGTGTTGATAGAGGCGCCGAGAGAAAGTCCGGATCGGAGAGGAAGTCGAGGTAGTTTTGCAGCCCGACGAAGCTGATGTTGTCCGGATCGAGCAGATTGTAGCGCAGCGTCGAAAAATAGAGCGTCATCACCAGCGGCACGATCATCCAGAGGAACAGCAGGATGACCGAGGGCGCGACCAGAAGGCGGCCCGCCGTGGTGGTTTGCTGCGTCGCCATCCCTTGTCGTCCTTCCCGCGCCGAACGCCGATCGCCGCTTGGGCCGCCGGCCGTTTGATTCTCGCCGCCGCCAGCGCGCACTGAAGCGCGCCGCCGACAAGCCTCATAGGATGCGCGTCGTCACGTTGACTTCTCAACGCCTCTCGATTTCTCCCTCCTCGCGAACGAGGAGGGAGCGGGGACGGGGAGGAACGTCCCTCCGGCGGATCTCGCGGCGGATTGGTCGCGGGTCGCGCCGGACGCAGGCTACTTGATGTAGCCGGCCTTCTTCATCGCCGCCTCGGTGCTGGCCTGAGCCTTGGCGAGCGCCTGCATCGACGGTCATCGTCCCAGCGAGAGCCGCCGAGAAGTCCTGGCCGACATCGGTCGCGATGCCCTGGAATTCGGGGATCGCCACGAACTGCACGCCGATATAGGGCACGGGCTTCACGGTCGGATGCGGCGGATCGGCCGAATTGATCGAATCCAGCGTCGGCTGCGCGAAGGGGACCTTGGCGTATTCCGGGTTGGCGTAGAGCGACTTGCGCGTGCCCGGAGGAACGTTGGCCATGCCCTCCTTGGACGCCACGAGCTCGGAGTAATGCTTGCTGGTCGCCCAGGAGATGAACTTCTCCGCCGCCTCGGCCTTGGCCGAACCCGCCGGCACCGCCAGCGACCACGCCCACAGCCAGTTGCCGCGCTTGCCGAGACCGTTGTCGGGAGCGAGCGCGAAGCCGACCTTGTCGGCGACCTTCGAATCCTTGCCGGTCACGAAAGACGCCGCGACGGTCGCGTCGATCCACATGCCGCACTTGCCGTCGTTGAACAGCGCGAGGTTCTCGTTGAAGCCGTTCGACGAGGCGCCGGGAGGCCCGTCCGCTTTCATCAGCGGGACGTAATAGTCGAGCGTCGCTTTCCACTCCGGCGAGTTGAACTGCGGGTTCCACTTCTCGTCGAACCAGCGGGCGCCGAACGAATTGGCGGTCGCGGTCAGGAACGCCATGTTCTCGCCCCAACCGGCCTTGCCGCGCAGACAGATGCCGTAGATCCCGGCGGCCTTGTCCGTCATCTTGTCGGCGGCCTGCTTGATGAATTCCCAAGTCGGCTTCTCCGGCATCTTGAGGCCGGCCTTGTCCATCAGATCCTTGCGATACATGACCATCGAACTCTCGCCATAGAAGGGCGCGGCGTAGAGTTTGCCGTTCACCGTCAGGCCGGCCCTGATCGCGGGCAGGAGGTCGTCGGCGTCGTAGTCCGCGCCGAGCTTGTCGAGCGGAACGAGCCAGCCCTTCTTGCCCCAGATCGGAACCTCGTAGGTGCCGATGGTCAACACGTCGAACTGGCCGCCCTTGGTGGCGATGTCGGTTGTCACCTTCTGCCGCAGCGCGTTCTCTTCGAGCGTGACCCAGTTGAGCTTGATATCCGGGTTGGCCTTGGTGAAATCGTCCGTCAGCTTCTGCATACGGATCATGTCGCCGTTGTTGACGGTCGCGATTGTTAGCGTTGTGTCGGCAAAGGCGGGGAGCGAGAAACTCGCAACCGCAACCGCCCCAAGCAGGCCCTTCAGGTGAACCTTCATAGCATTTCCTCCATCGGCAATGCCTGGGAACGGGCATTTGCCACTTATGCGGGCGAATATTCGCCATAACCTTCCGCCCAAGTCAATGCGAATTTTTCCATGGAATCGCGCAAATGCGCGCCATTCACGCCCAAGCATTTGATATTAGGCCTATTTTTTTGCCTTCACTCACCTTTGGAGTAAGTGCTCGGCGGTCGCCTCGTCGGTGACCAAGCCGGAAATGAGCCGACCGGCGAGCGCGCCGCGCACCGGCGCCCGCCTCGACGGCCCCATCGCGACGCCGATCACGAGACGACTGTCAGCGCGTCGCAACGGCGCCGAGGCCACCCGCTGGTTCGTCCCCTCCGTGAGCACATTTCCAGCGGAATCGAACGCCCAGCCGGTGATCTCGCCGACCGCGCCCAGTTGGCGGAGAGCCTCTGCTTCCTGCCGGGTGATGATGCCGTCCTGCACCAAGGCCGCCGAGTCGCCGACCGCGCCAACCCCGACAAAGCTGACATCAGTGCGTTCGACGAGGTCGAACAAGCTCCTCACCGAGGCTAGGCTTGTCAGGAGCTCGCGCTCTTCGACCGAGCGGGCGATGACGGGCAGGGGCATCGGGTAGTGTGGCGCGCGCACGCTGTCGGACACGCGAATGATGACGTCGTAGAACGAAGCCGAACCATCCGTCTTGGTGGTGCCGACCATCGCGACCAGCTTGTGTTGTGGGCATTCCATCGCCGGCAATTGGTCGGCGACGGCGCGCATCGTGCGGCCGGTGCCGATGCCGATGATCGCGGGCTCCGAGCGGCGCAGCCAACGTTCGAACTCAGCCGCTGCGACTTGAGCGATGCCGAGCGTCGACGACGTCGAGGCCGGGTCGGTCGGGGCGACTTCGCAGAACCTCAAGTCGTAACGCAGCTTGAGCGCCGCGGCGAGCTCCATGCAGCGGGCGATCGGGTGATCGAGCCGGACCTTGATGAGCCGCTCGCTGATCGCCAGCGAAACCAGGCGCTGCGCGGCTTGGCGCGAAATGCCGAGCTTGCGCGCGATCTCGTCCTGGGTGTTGCCGGCGACGTAATAGAGCCATCCCGCGCGGGCGGCTTCGTCGAGCCGCAAACCGTCGTGATCCGACTTGCGCGCCATCGGCTCAGTCCGCGCCCTGAGGCGTCCGCTCGGGCCGCCCGAGCGGAGACGAGATCGGGCAGCCGCGCCATATCGTCGAAGAGAAGCTCCGCGCCGGCCGCGGTCAAATCTGCTCCCTCGTCAGGGGGCGAGAAATGGCTCGCGCCGACAAATCCGAACACAACCATTCCAGCCGCCCGCCCCGCGACGACCCCCGCGACGCTGTCCTCGATCACCAGGCAGTCTTTGGGCGCTGCGCGCATCGCGCGCGCCGCGTGCAGGAAAAGATCCGGACTAGGCTTTCCCTCCGCAACCTCGGCGGCGGAAAAAATGTTGGGCGCGAACAGGTTCTCGTAGCCCGCCAATTGAAGCGAATGGCGCAGCCTTTCAGGCGCGCTCGAAGAGGCGACGCACACGCGCGCCCGCAAGCCTTCGACCGCCTGCCGCACGCCTTCGACCCCTTTCAGTTCACGCTCGAACGCCAACAGAATCTCGCGCGAAAAGTCGAAAGGAAACGCCTCGGGCAATTGCGCGCCGAATTCGGCTTCGATTCTCAGCATGGCTGAATTGAGTCGACGCCCGAGGAAGCGCTCGCGCGTTTCCTGATCGGTCAGGCGAAGGCCGGCTTCACTCAGCCTGCGGCGCATGACGCCGAGCGCGATGATCTCGCTGTCGACCAGCACCCCGTCACAATCGAAAATGACCAATTCAGGCCAGCGAGACTTGCGATTGAGCTCGCGAATCTCCCGCTCGGTTCGGCGCAGCATCTCGCACGCGTGGGCCTTTCGCGCATGGAACGCCGCGATCGCCCCGCCTGCCGGCGCCGCGGCGCCTGTCGCGAGCGTGGACATCGCCGACATCGCCGAGGCCATCGTCTGCGCGCCGGCCGCGACCGCGCCGACCATCGCGGACCCCAGAAGCACTGGCTCGGGACTCTCCGGCGAGAGCACCGTCTTGCCGCACACGTCCGCAATGATCTGGCGGACCAGTTCGCTGCGCGCGGCGCCGCCGCTGACGATGATCGAATCGAAGTCGTAAGCGGACCGCTCCAGCTTTTTGACAATGTCGGAGAGGCCATAGGCGAGGCCGCAGAGCCCGGCCACATAGAGTTCCTGCAAGCTCGCTAAGTCTTCGCGCAAATCCATCCCCATCACGCCGCCGCGCGCACTCGGGTCGACCGACGGCGATCGGTTGCCGATGAAGTCGGGCAGGACATGCAGACCCTCGGCGATCAGCGCCGCCTCTGACAGACCGCCGGCCCGCGCGACGATCTCTTTTTCGAGCGCGTGGAGCGCGTGCGGCCCGGCTCTCGCCTTCAGTTCGCCGAACGCCGGATGCAACCGCAACAGATGGTCGATCGCTCCGCCGAACGCCGACTGTCCGCCATCGATGAGCCATTGGTCGGCAGTCAGGGCGCCGAAATGCGGTCCCCAGATCCCGTCGACGAACCGCGGCTCGTCGGACAGCGCCATGCAGCTCGACGAGGTGCCGAGGATCAGCGCCAGACGGCGGCGCGGATCGGCCGACATCTCCGCCCTGCGCGCGCCCAATGTGCCCGCGGCCCCGGCGTGGGCGTCGACGAGCCCCGCGCCGACCGGCGTCCCGGGCCGGAGCGCCATGGCCGCGGCCGCCTCGGGCGTCAAGCCCCGCCCGAGCGGCGCGCCTGGCGGCGCCAGCTCTGCGCCGATGCGAGCGTAATTGTCGTCTTTGAGGAAGCCGAGGCCTATGCTGTCGAAGAATTCGTCCGGCCAGCGCTTCTCATGCGCGAGATAGGCGAATTTGCAGGTCGCCGGGCAGGCCGAGCGGGTCAGCGAACCGGTGGCGCAAAACGACAGAAAATCGGTGAGATCGACGAAATATCTGGCGTTGGCGATTGTTTCAGGCTTGCGCCGGGCGAGCCAGGCGAGCTTGGGCGCATGCATCTCCGGCGAGATCTTGCCGCCGACATAGCGCAGCGTCTTGTGCGCGCCGGCGTTGATCCGCTCAGCGTCGTCGACGGCGCGATGATCCATCCACACGATCACGTTGCGCTCAGGCGCGTCGGTCGGGCTCACCGACACGGGACGCCCATTGCGGTCAAGCGCGACCAACGAACACGTTGCGTCGAAGCCCATGCCGCGGAACGCCTCGGGCGGCAGCCCAGACGCCTGGACCGCTTCGCGCACGGCCGCGACTACCGCGCCCCAGATGTCGTCAGACGATTGCTCGACGATGTCGCCGGGCTCGCGCCAGATCGCGATGGGTCGCCGGGCGCTGGCGATCAGCTGTCCGACAGAATCGAAAACGCCGGCCCTGGCGCTGAGCGTGCCGACGTCCACTCCGATAAAGGCCTCGCGCATGGAATCCTTAGGCGTCGCTTGCGGCGGGAGACTTCTCCGTTTCGAGCGCCGCTGGCAAGCGGAAGCACGGGGGGCGGGTTGGCGGTAGGCGCGGAGTCCGCGACGAATTCGGCCCCCTTCGCCGGAAGCTTGGGCTGGAACCGCGATCCGCTGAACGCGCGAAAAGTTGCACAAAGATGCAATTAAACCATTGCACTCGTTAGGACACGCGAACTTGTGGGCAGACGCAAACAGGGCGTCGAAAGCGGCCTGAGCCGGGTCAGGCGGGCAGGCTCAGAAGGCCGGCCGCCCCCGAGTTCGAGACCGAACAAGAGCTGCGAGCCGGTCGCACTCCAGCCGAGCGCGCTGACCGCGCCGTCGCCGGGATGGCGCACCAGAATCTCGGCCGCGTCGGCAAGGCGGGTCAGCAGAATGAGGCCGTCGGCGTAGCCGATGGCCACGACCAGCGCCTTCGGATGAAAGGCCACCTGGGTCACGCGCGCCTGGCGCACGCCGCACTCGCGCGGGGCCTTGCCCATTGGCCCGTCCTTGTCCTTGAACGGCCAGATGACGGCGGCGTCGGCGCCGGAGGTCGCGAGCCATTGGCCGTCATGCGACCAGGAGAGCGAACGCGTCTTTCCCGGATATCCGGTCATGCGCATGTTGCGCGCGTCCGCGAGGCGCCAGCCGTGCAGCGCGTTCTCCTGCATCGAGGTGACGAAGAAACGGCCATCCGGCGAGAAGGTCGCGTCAAGATGCGCTCCCTTCCATTCCAGGGTCTGAGGCGTTCCTTCGACCTTCGGAAACCAGAGCGTCGCGCCATTGTAGTGGGTCGCCGCGAGGCGAAAGCCCTTGGGCTGGAAAGCAAGGCCGCGCGCGGTCGTCGGCGCGCTCCAGCTCTTGACGGGCCCGCTGTCATCGCGCGCCCGAACTTGCTTGCCGGCGCTCCACGCATAGGCCTTGCCGCGCAACGCCAGGGCGTCGATCCATTTGCCCTTCTCGTCGGCGATGTCCTCAAATCTTCCGTCGGCCCGGACCGCCACCACGCGTCCATCGTCGCCGCCGGTGAGCAGCGTCTTGCCGTCGCTGGTCGCCGTGAGAATCGAGGCGTCGGGATGAGCGACGACGCGCTTCTGCTCGTCGGGCTCCCCAATCAAAACGGCCCCGTCGGCCAGGGCAAGCATCGGCGCCCCGTCGACGAACGCCGCCGCCACGACGTGTGCGCCGGCGTCGAAAAGCCGCGCATGCTGGGTGAGCGAAGAAGTCGCTTGGGCCTCGGTCACGGGACGCGATGAGCGACTAAGCCGCGCAGGCGAGGAATCCGCTGCGGATATCCTCTTCCGCCAGATCGCGTCCGATGAAGACCACCTTCGACTCCCGCTTCTCGCCCGGCCTCCACTCGCGCTGCGAGTTGCCGTCGAGCATCATGTGCACGCCTTGGAATACAAAGCGCTTGGGGTCGCCCTTCATCGCCACGATACCCTTGGAGCGCAGGATATTGGGCCCATGCTCCTGGGTGAGCTGATTGATCCAGGGCATGAACTTGGCGGGATCGACGTCGCCATCGAGCCTCACCGCCACCGACTGCATGTCCTCGTCGTGATAGTGTTTGAGGCCATGATGATGGTGTTCGCCATCGTGGTCATGGTGGTCGTGGTCGTCGACAACGAGAAAATCGGGTTCGATGTCGAGGATGCGGTCGAGATCGAAGGCGCGCCGCTCGAGCACATCGGCGAGCGGGACGTCGCACTTCTTCGTCCGATGCAGCGACGCGTAAGGGTTGATGGCGCGGATGCGCGCTTCCACCTCGCGGAGTTCGCCAGGCGTGACGAGATCGGTCTTGTTGAGGATGATGACGTCGGCGAAGGCGATCTGGTTCTTGGCCTCCGGCGCGTCGCGCAGGCGCTGGGATAGCCACTTCGCGTCAGCAACCGTCACCACGGCGTCGAGCCGCGCTGCTTCTTTCACATCCTCATCAACAAAAAAAGTCTGCGCCACGGGCGCCGGATCGGCGAGCCCCGTCGTCTCGACGATGATCGCGTCGAAACGGCCCTTGCGCTTCATCAGCCCTTCGATGATGCGGATGAGGTCGCCGCGCACGGTGCAGCAGATGCATCCGTTGTTCATCTCGAACACTTCTTCGTCAGCGCCGACGACGAGTTCGTTGTCGATGCCGATCTCGCCAAACTCGTTGACAACAACCGCGTAGCGCTTGCCGTGGGGTTCGCTCAAAATGCGGTTGAGCAGCGTCGTCTTGCCGGCGCCGAGATAGCCGGTGAGGACCGTGACGGGAATTTTCTCCAACTCGCGGCTCGTGGTCACGCGCTTCATCTCCTCGATGGGAAGGGGTCACGCCGTCATATAGGAGCCGGCGGCGCTCATGGGTAGGCCCGCCTCGAGCTCGGAAACCGTCGGCGCTACCAGGAGCCAGACTTGAAACCCCCGTTGAGGCCGATATAGGGGCCTGTCCATCGCCACGCCGGAGGCGTGATATAGGTCGGCTGCGCATTGACGAATGGCGGCGGCATTTCATCGCCAGGCAAGGTCGCGGGGGGAGGTCCGAGCACGACGGCGTTCTCGGGAACATAGCCAAATCGGCCGCGCCACCATGCGCGGCACCAGTGGCCAACGCATTTCTCCAGGCCGATTTCTGCGCTTTGGGGGATGCGCTGCACGATTCCGGACTTGCTGGTCGGTCCGGCGCGCATCGTAACCGGCGCGCCCGTCATGGCCAGTTCCGCGCTCGCCGGCACGATAAGGGCTGCGGAAATCACAAACCCAAGACAAACACGAGCAATCATTCAGCGCACTCCATCGCCTGCGCGAGGCGGGATATTCTCGCACTGAGGCGGAAACACGTTGGTCGGGCTCTGACCCAAATCATCATAGTTTGGTCGCGCGCCAGGTCGGCCCTTTCGGCCCGAAGGCCGGTTCGATGCGAAAATTATCCTCAGCCTTCATCGTTCCAAGCGGCAAAACCTCCTCGGGCATGACCAGGGTCGCCTGGTCGCCAACGAACATGATGACGTGGCGCCTCTGCTCGAGCAGTGTTTTCGCCATCGCGCGTAGGCCGTCGAAATAGGGCGCCTTGCGCCACGCCCCCGGCGACCCGGGATCGACCTGGCCATAGATGAATCCGTTCGTCGGATAGATGGACAGCACGAACCGCGCTTGGTCCGGCCTCCACTCGGCCGGCATCGTCCCATCCGTCATCCAGAGGCAGAAAAACTGTCGGCACTGCTCGGGCGGAGCGTCGTGGACCGCGCAGCCCTTTCCCGGCGCACAATGCTTGCACCAGATTCCCGGCGGTTTGGCGAATTCGGGCAGCGCGTAAACCTTGCAGCACAGCGTACAGGCGCCGCATTCGCGTCCCGGCGCGGCCGAGTAGGATGTGAGGACCATGGCAGTGGAGGACATTGCGCGTCGCCCGGCCGAGATTGATTCGCCGGACCGCTAGCGCGACCGGCCTAGGCTGACAAGTTCCTGAGCTTCTTCCATTGGGCTTGAGCGCCCTCGTTCATGGGCGCACACGCGGCCGGACGGGGGCGTCGCCCTCGATCGGAAAAGCCGATGCATTGTTTTTAGATTGCCAAAATCAGAAAGACTTGCTACTGTGTTCGGGTGGGCGGACCTGGCGAGGTGCGGGGGCTTTGGCGCTCTTCGGGTGGGATCCGAGAGTGGAGAAAATTTTTTGTTTGAATCGGCTGTAACCCATTGAAAAGTCTCGATTTCGAAAAAATAAACGTAAGTAAAAGAAAGCAATTTTACTTTCGTTTATTTGCTTTTATTTGCGCTTATTACCGGTTATTTCTTCGGCGCGTCGGGCGTTGGTCCCTCGCTTGTGACGCTACGAACCGTCGACGCCATGCCCGCTCATATGGCTGGGACAACCCCGGCCATGACAGCAAAGGCGTATTGCCCTACAAGCCGAGGAGCCGCGATTAGGCGATTGCAATCGCCGCGGGTCGAGCGATCAGGGGGAGGGTCAGGCGTTGCGCCAAATCATATTCGCGATGATCCTGGTCTCGACCGCCGCGTTGGCGCAAGACCCGCCCCAGCAGTCGGCGCCCACCATCCCCTTCGACTCGGTCCCGGACTTTCTCAAGCTGCCGCCCGACATGTATCTCGGGGAAGCGGCCGGGGTCGCGGTCAATTCGAAAGGCCACGTGTTCGTGTTCTCCCGCGGGGGCACGAGCGGACCCGCCTATGGCGCGGCGGCGGCTCAATTGCTGGAATTCGACGCCGACGGCAAGTTTGTGCGCGAGATCGGGCGCAATCTTTATGCTTGGTCGTTCGCCCATGCTGTTCGAATTGACGCCCAGGACAACATCTGGGCCGTCGACAAGGGCTCGGACATGGTCGTCAAGTTCAATCCCGACGGTCGGGTCGTGATGGTGTTCGGCCGCAAGAAGGAAGCGTCCGACGAGGCGGCCGAGCCGTGGAAACATCCCAGTCCTCCCGCGCCGCCGGTCGACGGGATGTTCAGGCAAGTGACGGATGTCGCCTGGGACGCGGCCGGCAACTCTTACATCAGCGACGGATACATCAATTCCCGCGTCGCCAAATACGATGCGGACGGAAATTGGCTTAAGTCGTGGGGCGAGTTCGGCACGGGGCCTGGACAGTTCCGGGTTCTGCATTCCATCCAGGCCGACGCCGCGGGTCACATCTACGTCGCTGATCGCGGCAACGGACGCATTCAGGTGTTTGACGGCGACGGGAACCTCGTTCGAACCATCCAGATCGGCGTTCCGTTCGACTACGCGCGAGCCCACCCGGCTATCGGACCAAAGCCCGGCGCGCCGGACGGCAGCCTGGCAAACTACGGCGCGGCGTTGACCATGGCGCCCGGCGCGCCCTGGGCGCTCTGTATCACCCCTCCCCCCAATCAGGTGCTCTACAGCTCCGACGCGTTTCCCGGCCGCATCTACAAGATGACGCTCGATGGGAAGGTGCTCGGCGTGCTTGGCGAGACGGGCAAGAAACTCAAGCAATTCGGCTGGATCCACGAGATCGCCTGCCCGTCAGAGAATGAGCTTTACGTCGCCGAGCTTCTCAACTGGCGAGTCCAGAAGTTGATCCTGCATCCGGACTCGAAATGACGCCGGACGGCCCGCCATTGCGCCCGGCAATGAGAGGCGCGCGGCCCGACGCCGTCCCAGCCGGCGCGGACGCCTTAGATCTTTGCGTCGCCGCCAATTCATCTCGACGGGTGTTTTCGTCGACATGCTGAAGGACGCCGCGTTCCCGCCCCGCAACGCTCTGACTGTGGGCTTTGCTCATGCCGCCTATCGTGCGGGCGAGGAATTCGCCGCCCGGCGCACAGGCATGACGCACTTTGAAGTGCGGACGCTGGAGGACCTGCAGCGACGGGCGCATGAAGCCCATGTGCTCGTTGTATCCGGCCTATGGCGCAACACGCTGCTGGCAAGCGCGTCGAACCTCCGCTTCGTCCAATCTTTCAGCGCCGGAACCGATCAGTATGACAAGGCGCTGTTCGCCAGGCATGGCGTTCGGTTGGCCAACGCTCAGGGCGCCAACGAACGCGCTGTGGCGGAACATGCAATGGCGCTCATCCTCGCGCTTACACGCCAGCTTCATCAGGCGCGTGACAATCAGCAGGCGCGGCGATGGCGCGGCATGGTCGGCGATCGCGCGCTGCGCGAGCAAGAGATCGGCGGCAAGACGCTAGTCATTATTGGTCTCGGCCGCATTGGCGCGCGACTTGCTGCGTTGGCGCGCGCCTTCAACATGCGGGTGATCGGCGTGCGCCGCACCGCGAGGCCCGAGCCCGAGGTCGCTGACCAGGTCGTCGCCCAAGCCGACCTTCGCCAAGCTCTCGCGCGGGCGGACGTTGTGGCGCTGACCTGCCCTTTGACGCCCGAAACCGAGGGCCTGATCGGCGCCGATGCATTGACCGCGCTCAACCCCGGGGCGCTGTTGATCAACGTTGCGCGCGGCAAGGTGGTCGACCACCCAGCGCTCCTCGATGCGCTCGCCGAAGGGCGGGTGCGCGCCGCCGCGCTCGATTGTTTTCCCGAGGAGCCGCTGCCGCCCGAATCTCCCTTCTGGGCGCTCCCGAACGTGCTGATTACGCCCCATACCGCTGGCGAAACCGAGCGCTACGAACAGACCGTCGTTGACATTCTGGTGGACAACATCGAACGCCTGCTTCGCGGCGAAACCGCGTTGCGAAACCAGGTGGTGTGATGGCGGGCGGCCGGCATAGTCCGATTCGTTCGGCGCCTCGAGAATGTTGGGGGCCGCTCTTGGCCGTAACGTCGCCCCGCAGGGCCGCGCCAACCGCAACAGGATGAACGCCAATGGCCTCGGTCGAAGTCTCCAATGTGCGCAAGAGCTTTGGCAGTTTTGAGGTCATTCATGGCGTTTCGATCAGCGTCGAGGACGGCGAGTTTGTGATTCTTGTCGGACCATCCGGATGCGGCAAGTCGACTTTGTTGCGGATGGTCGCCGGGCTCGAATTGGTCACCAGCGGCGAGCTTCGTATTGACGGACGCATCGTCAACGATGTGCCGCCGAAAGAACGTGACATTGCGATGGTGTTTCAGAACTACGCGCTCTATCCGCAAATGACGGTCGCGAAAAACATGAGCTTCTCGCTCGAACTCGCACGGCGTCCGAAAGCCGAGATCACAGAGAAGGTCAATAAGGCGGCGGAAATTCTTGGCCTCATGCCGCTGCTCGAGCGCTATCCGCGCCAATTGTCGGGCGGCCAGCGACAGCGTGTCGCCATGGGAAGGGCGATCGTGCGCGATCCGGCGGTGTTTCTGTTCGACGAGCCTTTGTCCAATCTCGATGCGAAGCTGCGCGTGCAGATGCGGGCCGAAATCAAATCGCTGCAGCAACGGCTCGCGTCCACGACGCTTTACGTAACGCACGACCAAATCGAGGCGATGACCATGGCTGACAAGATCGTGGTCATGCACGACGGCGTTGTCGAGCAGGTCGGCTCGCCGCTCGAACTTTACGACCGGCCCGCCAACGTGTTCGTGGCCGGCTTCATCGGTTCGCCAGCTATGAACTTTATCACGGGGCGCCTGGAAGGCGGCGAGCCGCCTACGCTCGTCACCGCGTCGGGAGTCACGATCCCGCTTTACGCGGCCGCACCTCACGCTGGTCCTGGTTCGGAGGTCATCATGGGCATCCGGCCCGAGGGTATGAGCCTTGGAGGACCGCTTGCGATGGCTGCGGAGATCGTGGTCATCGAGCCGACGGGTTACGAAACACAACTGATCGCCAAGTTCGCCGGGCAGGACATCGTTTGCGTGCTTCGCCAGCGTTTGGATGGCCGCCCAGGGGATGCGATCGCGCTGAGTTTTGAGGGTCCGTTGCACTTCTTCGACGCGCAAACGGGCGCGGCCATACCCGCCGGCTGATACGATCTCGCCCACGCCTTGCGGGTTGTCAGCTGATCGGACTAACGTGACCGAAGCCTGAAATGACGCCGAGAAGGCGAGGCCCGGAGGATTTGCCATGAAGGCCTATCGCGTCAATCGTCGGTCCCTGCTCGTCGGCATGGCCGTCGCCCCGGCTGTTGTACGCGCCGCGCGGGCCGCGCCGATGACCATGCGCCTGTCGTCCTCACTGCCGAACAATCCGAAGTTCGCCAACGGGCGGGTCTATTATGACAATCTCGTCAAGCGTCTCGCGGCCCATGGTCTCGCCGATCGGATCGACGTGCAATTCTTTCCTGACAATCAGCTTGGCCAAGAGATCGATGTCGTCAATTCGGTCAGTCTCGGCGTCATTGACCTGATGGTCACCGGGACTTCGATCTGGGCGAATGTCGTGCCTTTGATCGGCGTGCTCGATCTCGGCTATCTGTTCGAAACCTTCCCGCAGCAAACCAAGGCGCTTGACGCGGGCGCGGCCAAACCTCTCGAGCAGGCGCTGAAAACCGGCGCCAACGTGCAAATTGTCGGCTGGGCGTACAACTTCGGTTCGCGCAGCGTGATGTGCAAAACCCCGGTCAACGCGCCTGCGGACCTAGCCGGCAAGCGCATTCGAACCCTGCCCAACAAAATCATCACCGAATGCCTCAGACTCATGGGCGCTGCCGCGACCCCGATGGCGTTCGGCGAGATTTACACCGCCCTCCAGGCAGGCGTGCTCGACGGGCTTGAACATGATCCGCCCACGGTCGCGGCGAGCAAGTTTTACGAAACGGCCAAATTCTATTCGCTGACCCAACACAATTTCTCCGCTCTCGGCGTGTTCTGCAGCGGGCTCACGCTCACTCGAATGGAGGCGCCGCTGCGCGATCAATTCCTGGCTGCGGCGGCGGAAGCGGCGGTCGACACGAGAGCCCGTGGGCTCGAGGCGGAAAAGGAGGCGATCGAGGCGTTGAAGCAGAAGGGCGTCGAGATCATCGCTTGCGATCGCGAGCCGTTCCGGAAGCTGACGCTGCCGCAGACCGACCTCTTCATCAAGACTCATCCGGAGGCCAAGCCGATCGTCGATATCGTCCGCAGCAGCAAAGCATGATTGGCTGACTGCCTTGTTGACATGCGATGGGACGGTCTTGGGGCCTCTTGGATGACGGGGGATTTTTCGTTCTCGAGCGACGACGCGTGACCCACTCCGCAGGCGCGAGCGAGACTTTGGACAACCCCGGCCTGATAGCCCCGAGAGGGCTCGCCGGGCTGCTCGTTCTGGTCGATGCGATCGCCGCCATCCTGCTGGCGGCGGACCTGATCGTGGTGTCGCTGTCCGTATTTTACCGTTACGTGCTGGCCGCGCCGATCGAGTGGGCGGACGATGTCGCGCGCGGACTGATGGTCGCGATGGCCTTCTTCGGCGCGGCGAGCGCGCTTGCCCGCAGCGAGAACGCCGGCGTCGCCTTCTTCGTACAAAAACTTGGGGCTGAAGCCCGCCAGCGCGTCGACGCCATCGCGGCGCTGGTTGTCTTGACGGCGGCGGCGGCGGTCGCATGGTACGCCATTGCGCTCGGCCGGTTCACCACCGGCCAGACGACCGGCTCCGGCTTGCCGCTGGAACTGACCTTTTTCCCGATGGGCGCAGGCGCGCTCTGCATGACGCTGTTCGCGCTTGCCCAATTCTGTCGCCGCAAGCCGTCCGACATCGCGTTCGCTATCATCTCCGCGCTGGTTTTGGTCGCAGCGTCGTATGGCTGGCGGTTCATCGGGCCAGGCGCGGTGCGTTCGGGCCTGCCAATGCTTCTGGGTTTCGTCGCGAGCCTGATTGGGGGCGTTCCGATCGGGTTTGCGCTGGCGTTCACCGCGCTCATTTACATCTGGATCGAAGGCGCCCTGCCCGGCCTCATTTTTGCTCAGCAGATGGCGCGCGGCATCGACAATTTCGTGCTGCTCGCGATCCCGTTCTTCATCCTGGTCGGCTATTTGATGGAGGCGAACGGCATGTCCGTTCGTTTGATCGCGCTGCTTGAACGCCTGGTCGGACGCGTGCGAGGCGGCCTCAACGTCGTGATGGTGTTGTCGATGGTGATCTTCTCCGGCATTTCCGGGTCGAAGATGGCCGATGTCGCCGCCGTCGGCTCGGTGCTGATTCCAGCTGCGCGCCGGTCGCGTCAAAATCCCGGCGGCGCGGTGGCGTTGCTGGCGGCTTCGGCGGTGATGGCCGAGACCATTCCGCCCTGCATCAACTTGATCATACTGGGCTTCGTCGCCAACCTTTCAATCGGCGGGCTTTTCATGGCGGGGCTGTTGCCGGCTGGTCTTATGGCGCTCGCGCTGATCGGCGCCGTCGTCCTGCTTGGCGGCGGGGCGCGATTGCCTGACGAGACTGAGCTCACCACGGCCTCGCTGGGCCAATTGTGGCGCGGCGCAATTGTTACGCTCGGGCTACTGGCGATCATTTTTGCGGGCTTCAGATTTGGCGTGGCGACCGCGACCGAGATTTCCGCTTTCGCTGCGCTGTACGCGCTGGCGGTGGGAGGGGCGGCGTTTCGCGAACTTGGGCCTCGCGCGGCGGCGCGAAGTTTCATCAGAGCTGCCACCCGCTCAGGGCTCGTTCTGTTCATCGTCGCCGCTGCGCAGTCGCTCGCTTTTGTCCTCACTCTGCAACAGGTCCCCCATGCTCTCGCTGAAGCGATGGTGGCGCTCTCGCAGAGCTCCGGCCCGTGGCTGTTCCTGCTTTTGTCCATCCTGATCCTGATTGTCATGGGCTCCATTCTGGAAGGCGCGGCGGCGCTCATCATCTTTGGCCCGTTGCTCGTCCCTGTCGCCGCGCAGATCGGGATCAATGGATTGCACTTTGGGGTGGTTCTGGTGATCGCGATGGGGATCGGTCTGTTTGCGCCGCCGCTCGGGCTCGGGCTCTACGGCGCGTGCCTGATAGGAGGCGTGCCGATCGAAGCGACGGTCAGGCCGATGCTCGGCTATCTTGGCCTGCTCTTCGTGTGCCTCTTGGTCATCGCGTTCGTCCCAGAACTGACGCTCTGGCTGCCGCATCGGCTTGGTTATCAGTAAGCGGATCGCGGGGTCGTTTCGTCGCGTGCGGCTATCCACTCAGTTGACTTGACCGTTCAGCGTCGAAGGATATGGTCCGTCCGAGCGCCTGCTATCGCGAGGTCCAAGTGGAGCCATACGCGCACGGCATCAGCTGATTTCCGGCAATTCTCATACCGAGACGATCGAACCATGTCGCATCTTTTCAGCAAACTTCGCATGCGCGATGTTGACTTCACCAACCGCATCGGCGTTTCTCCCATGTGTCAATATTCGTGTGTTGATGGTTACGCCAACGATTGGCATTTCGCGCACCTTGCCTCTCGCGCGATCGGTGGAGCGGCGCTGGTGTTCACAGAAGCCGCCGCGGTCACGCCCGAGGGCCGCATTTCGCCGCAGGATCTTGGCGTCTGGAGCGAGAGGCATTTCGAGCCGCTCGAGCGGATCGCGCGCTTCATGGCTTCGCAAGGCGCGCGGGCTGGCATCCAGCTTGCGCATGCCGGCCGAAAGGGCAGCACCTATCGGCCGGGAGCGGGGCAAGGCGCCATTCCCGAAACGACCGAGGGGTGGCGTCCGGTCGCTCCGAGTCCCGTTGCGTTTAGCGATAGCTACGCCAAGCCCAACGAATTGGCGGTTGACCAAATCAAAGCCTTGCAAAGCGCGTTCGCGCTCGCGGCCGAGCGCGCCGCCGCCGCCGGTTTCGACGTGATCGAAATTCACGCCGCTCACGGCTATCTGATCCACGAGTTCCTATCGCCGTTCAGCAATCGTCGTGTCGACGCCTACGGCGGCTCGTTCGAGAACCGGACGCGATTCTTGCGCGAATGCGTCGCGGCGGTGCGACGCTCGCTGCCCGAGCGTTGCCCGCTATTCGTGCGAATCTCGGCGACCGACTGGGCAGAAGGGGGATGGGACATCGACCAGTCGGTCGAACTCGCGCGGCTTCTGCTCGCCCTCGGCGTTGACGTGATCGATTGCTCCTCGGGCGGCAATCTCGAAAAGGCGGATATTCCCGTTGGCCCTGGGTACCAAACGCCATTTGCCGAGCGGATCCGGCGGGAGGCGAATATCGCCACCGCCGCAGTCGGCATGATCACTGCGCCGGCTCAAGCCGACCAGATTATCCGCAACGATCAGGCCGATTTGGTGCTGCTCGCGCGCGAGATGCTGCGCGATCCCTATTGGCCGCTTCACGCCGCGCAAGAACTCGGGCAGATCGCGCCTTGGCCGAGACAATATCTGCGCGCAGCGCCGGCTGAGACTCCCGAACGCGTTCTCGCGTCCCCTCCTGCCGATCGGGTCAGGGAAACCGTCGCTTCCTAAGCGAGCCGAAGGAGCGGAAGGCGAGGGCCGCGCTGACCTAATGCGGCAGAAAGAACATGCGAGGAGAGGAGGTTGTGCTTGTCTGAGCGGTTCTGCTCACGATAGTGTGACGCCACGCCTCTTCCGGGGTGCGGTTTCGGGGAGTGATATGGGCAATTCGTTCGGTTCTTTCCTGGCTGCGGCGACAGTCGCGTTTGGGTTCGCGGTCGGCGGTCCAACCGCGGCGAACGCCGAAAGCGTCATGAAGGCTTGCGCCAGCCAATGGAAACAAGCTCAGACAACGGGAACGACCGGCGGCCAGAGCTGGCCAGAGTTTCTGGCGCAATGCCGTAAGAGCCAGGCCAGTCCCGCTTCGACGCCCGCGTCTGCGCCGGCGCCCGCCCCTCAATCAGGCTCGCTTTTCCCATGGTCGCAGCCCTCGGCGCCAGCTTCTGCGACGGCGTCGAATGTCGGATCCGGCCAAAGCGTCATGAAACTCTGTGCGAGCCAATGGAAAGACGCGAAGGCGGCGGGAACGACCGGCGGCCTGAGCCGGCCACAGTTTCTAGGGCAATGCCGAACCCAGCAAGCCTCCGCCACTCGCACCCTCGGGAGGGTTTGCTCCCGCTCCCGCTCCCGCCCCGGCCCCCGCGCCCGCCTCTCAGTCGGGCTCTCTGTTCCCATGGTGGCAGCAGTCGGCTCCGGCTTCCACGCCAGGCGCGCCCGCGACTCCGCGAGCAGGAGAATACACCACCGAGCTTGCGGCGCGGGCTCAATGTCCGTCGGGCACTGTCGTGTGGGCCAACTCGCCGTCTCGCATCTACCACTACTCGGGAACCCGCTATTACGGGAGCACCCGAAGGGGCGCGTATATGTGCGAAGCCGACGCGCGCGCCGCCGGATATCGCGCGGCGAAGAACCGCCAACGTGAGGCCGGGACCCCTTCGGGGTAAGGACGGCCTCAGCCCTGACCGGTCGGCTTGCTGGGTCTTCGCCTGTCCGTTGATGTAGAGCGCGCTTCGATCAACGAAGTTTGATGGCCGCTGTCTCGTCGATACACAACGCCGTGATCGCACGTACGCAGTGTGATGCAGCTCACGTCACGTCATTTTCATTTCATGTCTAGTTCATCGGGCTGCGATAAAAAGTGCGGGAAGTTGGTCCTTGTTAAGGACATTGTCGGAGGCTGGTGCAGTCGACTCGCTCCTGCGCCCGAACTCGCTCCGGACAGTGACAAATGGAACATGAGATGCACCCATTTCCCCAAACGCATACGCGCTCGGGTCAATCCGAGAGCGATCATCATTTCTTTCACACCAACGTTTTCCTGCGCCACGCGAGCGGGGCCTCGGGCGAGGCGGACGAGCACATCGATAGGATCTTGACTCAGGCTGCCGTTGCGAAACGTCGAGTTTGGGTCAGCAGCCTCTTGTTCGCTGAGCTCAGGCCGTCAATGTTTGTTCCCGGCCGCTTCGGCTCTCTTCAAGAATTGGCGCGATACATCCGATCGCTAGCGACGTTGGTGACACCCGATCCAAACACCATGCTGCGCGTGGCGCGACTCCGCGACGCGAGGTGGCAGAGGTCGGCCGGAGTGCCCGGAGAGGACGAACACCCGCGAAGAATGTCATTTAATGACGCCGTACAGATTGCATCGGCGCTATGGGTGAAAGAAGCAGGCGGCGTAGCCGATCTCAAGTTCCTAATGTTTGACGATTGGAGCTCCAACGAGGGCAGACGAGGCGCGCCTCTCTCGCTGCTGCGTCTGCAGGATTACGCCGACGATGCGCGAGCCAATTCGGATGTGATGGCGGCCGTGAGGTTGACGCGTGTCCAGCCTTATCGCCAGGCGCGCTCACTTCCACAAACCGCGTCAGCCGGACAGGAGCCGAGCGCCGTTTCTTGAAGGAGCGGAGCGGTATTCAGAGGGAGGAGCCGCTCGCCGGAAGGGAGTGGAGCGGACGGTGGGGTCCGCGGTGAAAGACGCGGGCCGGAACTGTGATCCCGCGCTGGCGTCTCGAGCATCTCTTCGCATTTGACCACCCGAAGAACTTGTGCCCTGATCGCCGCACCGCGCCGTTACTCCGCGGCCAAGAGGGAGGCGCTCATGGCGTTGGCGGTGGTCACAGGATCGAACAGCGGCATCGGGCTTGCGACGGCTGTTGCGCTGGCCCGGGCGGGCCATACCGTTGTGGCGGCCATGCGCAATTTGGACCGTAGCGGGGAGATCCGCAAAATCGCCGAGGAAGAAAACCTTCCAATCCAGTTCGCGAGGCTCGACGTTGACGACGACGCCTCCGTGCGCGAGGCCTTCACCGGAGTCGCCGCGCGGCACGGGCCGGTCGCCGTTCTGGTCAACAACGCTGGCGTCCCCGGCGGCGGCCCCGTGGAAGAGACGACGATCGATCAGTTTCGCCAGGTGATGGAAACCAATTTCTTCGGCGGTCTTCGCTGCATCAAGGCGGTAGTCCCGAGCATGCGCGAGCAGCGCAAGGGGACCATCGTCAACATCACCTCGATCGCGGGCCGGTTGGCGAGCACGCCGATGGCGAGCTACGCCGCGTCGAAATGGGCCTTCGAGGCGCTCAGCGAGGTCCTCGCCCAGGAGGTCCGCGCCTTCAATGTGCGCGTCGTCATCGTGGAGCCTGGGGTCATCGCGACGCCGATCTTCACCAAAGCGCCTCCGCCGCCGACGCACAGTTTCTACCCGCACGGGCGACGGCTTCGCGCTATGTTCGCCGCCGCGCTCGCCAAACCAGTTCCGCCCTCCGTGGTCGGCGACCTCGTTCGGGACATCGTCGACGGCGACAGCTGGCAGCTACGCTATCTCGCCGGTCCCGACACGGAGCCGCGACTCAAGGCCCGCCAAAGCAAGACGGACGAACAAGTCATCGCGGAGGCGGCCCAGAGCGACGAGGAGTTCTTGGCGCGGTTCAAGCGCGAAACCGGGATTGACCTCGTGCTATGACGCGCGGCGCGCGCGGCTCATGCCGCCCCGAACACACGTTCGAAGATCGTATCCACATGCTTCAAGTGATACCCGAGATCGAACAACGCCGCGAGATCCTGGGCGCTCAAGACCTTCGCGACGTCCTTGTCAGCCTGGAGCAGCTTGAGGAACTCGCCCTCGCCGCGCCAGACAGGCATCGCGTTGCGCTGGACGAGCGCGTAGGCCTCCTCGCGGGAGACGCCTTTTTGCGCTAACGCCAAGAGCACACGTTGCGAATGGATAAGACCGCCGAGACGGTCTAGGTTTTTCTGCATGGCCTCCGGGTAGACCACGAGCTTGTCGATCACGCCTGCGAGACGCGCGAGCGCAAAGTCGAGCGTGATCGTCGCGTCGGGACCAATCATACGTTCGACCGAAGAATGCGAGATGTCGCGCTCGTGCCAAAGCGCCACGTCCTCAAGCGCGGGCGTAACCGCGGAGCGCACCATGCGCGCAAGCCCCGTCAGGTTTTCCGCCAGCACCGGATTGCGCTTGTGCGGCATGGCGGACGAGCCCTTCTGGCCCTCGGAGAAGAACTCCTCCGCTTCCATGACTTCGGTGCGCTGCAGATGCCGGATCTCGGTCGCCAGTCGCTCGACCGATGACGCGACGACGCCGAGCGTGGCAAAGAAAGCCGCGTGCCTATCGCGCGGGATCACTTGGGTCGAAATCGGTTCGGGTTTCAGGTCCAGTTTCGCCGCGACATAGGTCTCGACGCGAGGGTCAATGTTGGCGAAAGTGCCGACCGCGCCAGAAATTGCGCAAGTGGAAATCTCCTCGCGCGCCGTGACAAGCCGGGCCCGGGCGCGAGCAAACTCGGCATAGGCGACGGCAAGCTTGAGGCCGAAGGTGATGGGCTCGGCATGAACTCCGTGTGACCGACCGACGGTCGGCGTCGTCTTGTGTTCGAAAGCGCGGCGTTTGAGCGCCGCAAGCACCGCGTCGACGTCCGCAATGAGGATATCGCTCGCTCGCCGGAGTTGCACGGCGAGGCATGTGTCGAGCACATCCGAGCTCGTGAGCCCCAGATGGACGAAGCGTGCGTCAGGACCGATGAATTCTGCGAGGTGCGTGAGGAACGCGATGACGTCGTGCCTGGTCACCTTTTCGATCTCGTCGATCCGCGCGACGTCGAATTTGGCCCTTGATCCCTTCTCCCAGATTGCCTTTGCCGCCGCTTTCGGGATCACGCCGATCTCAGCCATCGCGTCTGACGCGTAAGCCTCGATCTCAAACCAGATGCGGAAGCGCGTCTCGGGCGACCAGACGGCGGTCATCTCGGGGCGGGAATAACGCGGGATCATCAGTAACGCCGCTTTCTGTTTGTTCCTTGGGAGCGGGGTCTATAGGAACGGAAGTCGAGAATCGAGCAGGACGCGGCCGTTCCGTCGCGCCGTGTCCGTCAGAGGAGAGCGGCAGCATCATGCCTTCGCGAACCGTCGATGTCATCGTGCTTGGCGCCGGAATCGTCGGCGTCTCGGCGGCGCTTGCGCTTCAGGCGCGCGGCCGAACGCGTCGCGCTGGTCGATCGTCTGCCTGAAGCAGCCGGCGAGACGAGCTTCGGCAACAGCGGCATCGTCCAGACCGAAGGCGTCCTCCCCTATCTGTTCCCGCGCGCGATCCGCGAGGTCGCCCGGGCGGCCGCGAACCGCGATCCGCGCGCCCATATGCGCCATGGTTCGCTACCGTCGATCGCGCCTGCGATCTGGCGCTATTTCCGGGCGTCGACCCAACCGAGAAAGGCTGCGACCGGCAAGGTCATGGCGCCGCTCCTGTTCGCGGCGGCCGCCGAACACCTGAAGCTCGCTGAGGACGCGGGCGCCTCCGAGCTTTTACGCGCCGGCGGCTGGATCAAGGCCTATCGCAGCGCGCGCGGACAGGAGATGGCGCATGCCGAAGCCGAGGAGCTCAAGCGGTTCGGCGTCAAGCCGATTGTACTCGACCGCGCCGGGCTCGTCGCGCTCGAGCCCCACGTAGGCGAAAGGGCGATCGGCGGAGTGCACTATCCCGAGCCTCTGTCGACCCCCGATCCGGGCGCGCTCATCCAGAGCTATGCCGCCCTGTTCGTCACGCGCGGCGGCCGTATGGAGAGAGGCGACGCGAGCAGTCTCGAGCAGGCGGGCGCCGGCTGGATGGTCACGACCGATTCGGGCCGGCTTGCCGCCCGCGACGTGGTCATCGCTCTCGGACCCTGGTCTGACGAGCTCGCCCGGCGCTTCGGCCTCCGCCTCCCGTTCTTCGTCAAGCGCGGGTACCACATGCATTACGAGGCCAAGGGCAACGCGGGCCTCACGCGCCCGGTGCTCGATCTCGAGCGGGGCTACCTCATCACGCCGATGGCCCGAGGCTTGAGGCTGACGACCGGAGCGGAATTCGCGCGCCGCGACGATCCACCTTCCCCGGCGCATCTCGAGAGGCTCGAGCCCTACGCGCGCGAGTTGTTCCCAATCGGCGCCCGCAAGGACGCCGCGCCCTGGCTCGGTCGCCGTCCCTGCCTGCCGGACATGCGGCCCATCATAGGACCGTTCCCGGGCAAGCCAGGCTTGTGGCTCGACTTCGGCCACCACCACTTGGGGCTCACCCTCGGGCCTATTACCGGCCGGCTTCTGGCCGACATGATGACCGGCGAAACGCCGTTCGTCGATCCGGCGCCTTTCAAGGCGGAACGATTTGCGGCGTAACCTATCGGAGGAACCGGGCGTCGGCCGCCGTTCGGCCACAGCCAAAGGACAAGGCAAAATCGCTTTTGATTTGCCTTAACTTAAGTCCCAGATTGGGATTGCGCCGGATTTAGCCGTCGAGCGCGCTCGACCGCAATGTCACAGGCCGGCGGGAGAGCAGCGCCAATCTCCGGATTCATACGGCCAACTCGGCAAAGGCGCATGGCGTCCGCCCCGACGCCCTACTAAGTCTAAAGCAGTTTCAACCCGCCCCAGATTATAAAGGCGACGACGCCCGATACAAATAGGCTGAAGGTGATGAGTTCGCGAACCGGATGCGCGAAAGGCGGAAAATCGAAGCCATCATCGGAAAAATTAACGGCATCATCGGGTTTTTTAGTTGTACTTGGAGCAGATCGTGATAAGACCTGTGAATGTCGCCATGTGCGTACGTCGGTGTTCGCCATGTTTTCATCTCCCGCGCGACAGGCTGCGCTGAGCGATCGAGAATCAAAACTTCCGAAACCCGACTGCTTTACAGCTAATGATTGAATTTTAACGACCTTACAACTGACAGATCTGTGGAGGCCCTCCGGTCGGTGACTGGAGGAACCGGACACAGCAAATCGATGAACACTGGAAGCGCCTAAATTGTTCCCCAGTGGCCCGCACAAAAGAGCGATCGCTATCACGTCGGCGCGTCCAACGGTCGGACCCCTAGGACGGCTCGGACAAGCCGGCACGGTCCGGGAGGCTACTCCGGCCGCTCCCAATCGATGAGGGTCAGGCCCTCTCCGAACCAACTCGTTGGTCCGGGCTTAAGGCCAGCGGCGGCAAGCGCCGCATCCGGGTCGCCGCCCAATCCTTCGCGGCCAAAAACCGGCATGCCGCCCGGTAGGCGTACGTTGACTGCGCGGCTCAGATGAAAGCAGTCGTAGCCCAGCTTGAGAAACAGGGCGAAGACCTGCGGCCCGCCAATGACGGCGACCGTCCCCGAACTCAGGCCTAACGCGGCGCAGGCGGCCTCCAGCGACGCCCCCGCGGGATTCCAGAGCCGCGCCTTCGGATTGTCTGGGTCCGCCCCAATGCCCTCGACCTGCCGGGTCACGACCAGCCGACGCCGGCTGGTCGCGTTCTCACCTTCCTGCGATCGGCGCCCGTTCACGACAACGTCGGCTCGATCCAGGCCGTCCTGAAAATGTCGCTGGTCGGCCTCGAAATGCAACGAGGCCGGCTGAACGCCGCTCGCATCCGTGAGCATGCCATCCGCGGAGGCGATGACATAGGCCTCGATCCGATAGGCGCCGATCATGCCGCTAAGTTTATTCGTGGCTGTCCGAATTGACGAGTGACAAGAACTCGGCCCGCGTCTGCGCCTGATCGCGAAAGACGCCGAGCATCCGGCTCGTGACGAGGTCAGCGCCGCGCTTCCGCACGCCGCGGTCGATCATGCAATGATGCGCCGCCTTGACGACCACCGCGACTCCCGAGGGCTTCAACACCTCCTCGACGGCATTGGCGATCTGCGCCGTAAGGCGCTCCTGAATCTGCAGCCGCTTGGAGAAGATCTCGACCACGCGCGCGAGCTTGGATATCCCCACCACCCTTTTGTCGGGAATGTAGCCGACCCACACCCGTCCGATGATCGGCGCGAGATGGTGTTCGCAATGGCTCTCGAAGGTGACGCCGCGCAGGACGATCATTTCGTCATAGCCGTCGACCTCGCTGAAGGTCTTGTGCAGAACCTCGTGCGGGTCTTCGTCATAGCCCGCGAAATATTCGCGGTAAGCGCGCACCATGCGATTGGGCGTCTCGATCAGGCCGTCGCGATTGGCGTCCTCGCCAACCCACTTGAGTATGGTGCGAAACGCCTCCTCGGCCTCAGCGTCGGTGATCGCCGGCTTGTGGCCGCCAGCAGCCCCGTCGAGACTCTCTTCCCTCAGCGCCATGGCTCAAACTTCCTTAATCGCGCTCCCAAGCGCCCTGCCGCCATTTATGCGCTGCCGGCGGATTCTTAAAGGCGCGGTCTATCCCGCGACCTTGGAGAAGTCCGCGACGGCGTGCATGGCCTCGCGCAATTCGTTGAGCAATCTCAATCGGTTCAGTCGCGTTCCCGGGTCAGGATCGTTGACGGTGACGTCGAGGAAGAACCCGTCCACTGGCGGGCGTAGCGTGGCCAGCGCCCGCATCGCGCCCTCGAAATCCTCGGCGGCAGCGTGCTGGCGGGCGGCCGCGCCGGCGGAGGCGACCACGTCGGCCAGATATCTTTCCGCCGGCGGCGCAAGCTCGGTCTTCTCATGCTTGTCAGCGAAAGCCTCGGCGCTATCCTTCTTCTCCTCGGCGCGCAGGATGTTGGCGGCGCGTCGATAGCCGGCGAGCAGATTCTTGCCGTCCTCCGTTTCCAGGAATTTTCCGAGCGCCTCGACCCGGCGGACGATCATGAGCAGATCGTCCTGGCCCGGCAGCGCGAACACCGCGTCGATAAGATCGTGCCGCGCGCCTTTCTCTCGCAGGTAGACTTTTAGGCGGTCGGCGAAGAAGGCGAGGAGATCGGTAGCTTTTCCAACCGATCTCTCTCGAACTTGGTCGTGTACCAGCTGGCGTATGGGACCATCGCCGATAGTATTGACTAGATCGTGGTTCGAGAGAAATACCATCATCTGTCGTTCAATGGCGCTCCGGATCGGCACCCTCAGCCCATTTTCAAGCACGATCCTGATCGCGCCCAGCGCCGCCCGCCGCAGCGCGTAAGGGTCCTTGCTGCCGGTCGGCTTCTCGTCGATCGCCCAGAAGCCGACGAGTGTGTCGAACTTGTCGGCAAGCGCCACGGCGATCGAGACAGGCGATGTGGGAATTCGGTCGTTCGGCCCTTGCGGTTTGTAGTGCTCTTCGATCGCCGCGGCGACGCTCGCGTCCTCGCCTTGGGCGCTCGCGTAATAGCGGCCCATGAGACCCTGTAGCTCGGGGAACTCGCCAACCATCTCGGTTGCGAGGTCGGCCTTGGCGAGATGAGCCGCGCGCGCCGCGAGTTCGGCGTCGGCGCCGACCTTCGGCGCCAGCTCGCGCGCTAGAGCCTCGATGCGCGCGATCCGCTCGCCTTGCGTCCCAAGCTTCTCGTGAAAGACGACGTGGTTGAGTTTCTCGAGCCGCTGGTCGAGGGGCTTCGCGCGCTTGTCCTTCGCGTCCGGCAGGGCGGCGAGATCGGTCCGCCAGAAATGGCGGGCGTCCGAGAGGCGCGCGCGCACGACGCGGCCATTGCCGGCCGCGATCGCCGCGCCGCCGTCGGTGGCGACGAGGTTCGAGACGAGGATGAACTTGTTCGCGAGCCTGCCGGCGCCGTCGCGCAGCACGAAGCATTTCTGATTGGCGCGGATGGTGGCGCGGATCACTTCGGCGGGCAGGTCGAGGAACGCCGCCTCGAACTCGCCCATCAGCACGACCGGCCATTCGACGAGACCCGCGACCTCCTCGAGCAGGCCTTCGTCCTCGACCAGCGTCAGTCCCTGGGCGAAGGCGAGATCCTTGGAATCGGCGAGGATCATCGCCTTGCGCCGGTCGGCGTCGAGCACGACCTTGGCCTTTTGCAGCGCGTCGACATAGTCCTCGAAGCGGCGCACCTGAATCGGCTGCGGGCGCCATGAAGCGGTGGCCCCAGGTCACGTCGCCGGCCCTGATCCCATCGATCTCGAAAGGGACGATCTCCGCCGTCTCGTGCTGGGTCGCCAGCGTGCAAACGATTCCTCGCAACGGGCGCACCCAGCGGACTGTATTCTTCCCGGACGTAGCCCACCCGCTGGTTCCGACATTCCAACCTCCGGCTACGCCCCATCCGCCGCCACCTGAGGATTGGGCTGGCTGATAATCCCCCCAGCGCATCGACTTGGGCCATGGAAACGCGCGGATGATCGCGGGGATGATCTCGGCGATCGCGTCCTTCGTGTCGCGGCCCGGCTTCTCGATCACGGCGACATAGAACTGGCCCTTCTTCGGGTCCGTCTCGATGCGCGCGTCCTCGATACGACTGAGGCCGGCGCTCTTGAGAAACCCCTGGATCGCCGCGTCCGGCGCGCCGACGCGGGGGCCCTTGCGCTCCTCGTGCGAATGAGCCTGAGCGGCGGGCAAGCCGACGACATGCAGGGTCAGGCGCCGGGGCGTGACGAAGCTCTGCGCGCCCTCGTAGAGCAGGTTGCGCTCGACCAGCGCGTTGGTGACGAGCCGCTTCAGATCCTCCGCCGCCTGCCGCTGCATGCGGGCGGGGATTTCTTCGCTGAACAGTTCGAGCAGGAGATCGGGCATATCCGATACGCCGCGCCGCCGCCGGCCGTCTTGAGCCAGGCCGCGCCGCAGCCCCGCGCGAGTTCGCGCACTCGCAGGATATAGCTCTGGCGCTCGGTGACCGATATCGCGCCGCGCGCGTCGAGCAGGTTGAAGACGTGGCTCGCCTTGATGCACTGATCATAGGCCGGCAGCGCCATCAGGTGGCGTTCGCCCGACGCGCCGCGCTCCAGCAGCGCCATGCATTCGGCTTCAGCGTCCTTGAAATGCTGGAACAGGATGTCGGTGTTGGCGTGCTCGAAGTTGAAGCGGGAATATTCCTGCTCCGCCTGCTGGAACACGTCGCCGTAAGAGACGCGCTCGGCGCCGTCGCCGCCGTTGAAGTTGAGGTCGTAGACGCTGTCGACGCCCTGCACATACATCGCGAGCCGCTCGAGGCCATAGGTCAATTCGCCGGACACCGGCGCGCATTCGAACCCCGCGACCTGCTGGAAGTAGGTGAACTGCGACACTTCCATGCCGTCGCACCAGCATTCCCATCCCAGGCCCCACGCGCCGAGCGTCGGGCTCTCCCAATCGTCCTCGACGAAGCGCACGTCATGCAGCGCCATATCGACGCCGATCGCGGCGAGCGAATTGAGATAGAGCTCCTGCAAGTTCTCAGGCGAAGGCTTCAGGATCACCTGATACTGGTAATAGTGCTGGAGCCGGTTGGGGTTCTCGCCGTAGCGCCCGTCCTTGGGGCGGCGTGAAGGCTGGACGTAGGCCGCTTTCCAGGGCTTAGGACCAAGCGAGCGCAAGGTCGTCGCCGGGTGAAAGGTGCCGGCGCCGACCTCCATATCGTAGGGTTGCAGCATGACGCAGCCGTGGCCGGCCCAGAAGGTCTGCAAGGTCAGGATGAGACCCTGAAACGATCTGGCCGGATCGAGCGCAGCGTCTTTGGCGAAAGCCATGGATTTCTTGTGGGTCCCTGAATTTTGGCGGGACCCTAGAGTTGCGGGCGGCGATGGTCAACGCGAGCGGCGCCGCGCGCTTGCCTCAAGCGAATTTGCCAGGCGAGACGTCTGCCGCTAGAGCGGATCGTCAAAAAGGGAGGTCCGCCCATGCGTCCGTCGAAACGCGCCGCCGATGAAATGCGCCCTGTGAGCTTCGAGCGCGGCGTGGCGCGTTATGCGGAAGGTTCGTGTCTCGTCCGTTTCGGCGAAACGCATGTCCTGTGCGCGGCCTCGCTCGAGGACAAGCCGCCGCCATGGCTGCGCGGACAGGGCCGCGGCTGGGTGACGGCCGAATATGCGATGCTGCCGCGCGCGACGCTGACCCGCACGCGGCGCGAGTCGTCCGCTGGCAAAGTTTCCGGCCGCAGCCAGGAGATTCAGCGCCTCATTGGCCGGTCTTTGCGGGCGGTCGTGGATCTGCCGCGCCTCGGCGAGCGGCAGATCACCATCGATTGCGACGTGCTGCAGGCGGACGGGGGCACCCGCACCGCCTCGATCACCGGCGCGTGGGTCGCGCTGCGCGACTGTCTGCATTGGATGGCGCAGCGCTCGATCCTGCGCGAGAGCCCGCTCAAGGATCATGTCGCCGCCGTATCCTGCGGCATCGTCGGCGGCGAAGCGGTGATCGATCTCGACTATGCCGAGGACTTCGACCGCCCACACCGACGCGAATTTCGTCATGACGGGCCTCGGCGGCCTGGTCGAAGTTCAGGGGTCGGCGGAAGGCGCGCCATTCTCCGAGGAAGAGCTCATTCGGATGCTGGCTCTGGCGCGCGACGGCATCAGGCAGCTCGTCGCGATGCAGAAGGCGGCGGTCGCGGCAGGCGCCTGAGATTACATGGCGCAGCAACCCAGCGTGACGGCCCTTAAGGATAGCCGTGCGAAAAAACGTCCATGGCCTCGAATCCCGCGAGGTCGAGGCGGACGCGATCCGGGAGATAAGCGAAAGCGGCGCGCGCGAACCCGTCCCGGCCCTCGCGCTTCAGCATGGCGTCAAGCTTCTCGCGCAAGGCGTGCAGATGCAGCACGTCCGACGCGGCATAGGCGAGTTGCGCCTCGCTCAGCGTATCGGCCCCCCAATCGGACGATTGCTGCTGCTTGGAGATCTCGACGTTCAGCAACTCGCGCGTCAGATCCTTGAGCCCATGCCGGTCGGTATAGGTTCGCGCGATCTTCGAGGCGATCTTGGTGCAATAGACGGGCGCGGCCATGACCCCGAACGCATGCTGCATCACCGCCCATGTCGAAACGGCCGAAATGGAAGAGTTTGACGATCGCCGGATCGGCGAGCAGCCGCTCGAGATTGGGAGCGCTCGTCTGGCCGGCGGCGATCTGCACGATATCGGCCGTCCCGTCGCCGCGCGACAATTGCACGACGCAGAGCCGATCGCGGCCGACGGCGAGCCCCAAGCGTCTCCGTGTCGATCGCCACCGCCTCGCCGAACGACGCTTCGGCGGGCAAATCGTTGCGGTGAAACCGGATCATCGTCGCCGCAACGCCAGACCTCGCGAAATATACGAAGCGCGGCCATGGATAGAGCCGCCTTAGCGGGCCGTCAATCGGATCGGCGCAAGAGACAGGACACGGCGTCACCCAACATTGCCGAGATCCTCGCTACATATCGTACGCCGTTTGGCGGCATTCATGGCGAGGGGCGTCGCTCGGTCCCACCTGGGCGCGAGGTCGCGAAACGGCCATGGGATCGGTCTTGATCGCCGAGCCTTGCGACCGCGGCGCAGAAAACGTAGCCGACGCCCCGCACCGAGCGAATGAGCGGAGGGCGATCGGACCCGTCGTCGAGTTTCTTCCGCAGTCGCGCGACCATCGTGTCGATCGAACGATCGAAATATGTCCATTCGCGCCCGCGCAACACGCCAAGAAGCGCGGCGCGCGACAGCGGCTGGCCCGGATGGCGCAGAAACGCCATCAAGAGGTCGAACTCCGACGACGTCAGGTCGACCCGCTGGCCGGTCGGGACCGACGAGGTCCCGCGTCGTCTCATCGAGCGTCCACCCCGCGAACATGTAAAGCCGCTCGATCGGTTCGACGGATTGCGCGCGAGCGAATTTCGAGCTCGCGGCGCCGGACCGCGTTGTCAATCGCCGCCAGCTCCCGTCCGGCCTCTTCAAGAATATGGATCTGCATCGCGCCCCGCCTTTGATTGCCCCTGCCCTGCGAATCGTCACAGTCAAATTGATTCGAAACAGGACATGTCATCGTTGTCAATGAGTTACGATACGTTAACCAGATTTTTATTTGATTCGCGCCTGAAGTGAGGTCTGAGGGAGAGCGAGGCGCCGAGTTATTCTTAGCTTATTCGTTCGATTGGTTCAATATTGCTGACATGTATTTCCGCCGCCATGCCGATACGGTCAATCAGGGCCTACGCAAGTAAAGCCGGGCTTAGCGCGATTTCCAATAGCGTATCGTCACTGACGCTACGGTGCCGGCGCGCAACACGCGAATGGTTGCATGTCCGCCGGTTATGGGGAAAGTAAAAATATTGTACACATAGCAAAACGAGTCCTATCCGGGAGGCTTCTCGTGCGCGGCATTCCCATCGACATTTTGCGAGCCTTTGTCGCCGTCGTGGAGGCGCGAGGCTTCACCCGCGCCGCGGAGGAACTCGGACGGACCCAGCCGACGATCAGCCTTCAGGTGAAACGGCTCGAGGAACTCGTCGAAGCGCCTTTGTTCAAGAAAGGCGGGCGCTTCGAATTGTCGCCGGTGGGAGAAGTCTGCTTCGATTATGGAAAGCGCCTGCTGCGGCTGCATGACGACATGCTGGACGAGCTCGGCCGCAACAATCCGAACGACATGCTGCGGATTGGCATGCCGAGCGAATTCGCCGCCGATTCTGGCGCCGCGGCTCAATGAGTTGCGCGCCGACGCCCGGTCGCCCACGACATTTGAGGTCATCGTCGACAGCTCGCAGGCGCTTTCGGCCGCCTTTCGTCAGAACGCGCTTGATGTCGCGTTCATCCTCGGGACCGGGCGAGAGCGAGCCGACCGGATCGAACAATGGCGAGGTCAATTGCGCTGGTTCGGCAAGACGCTCGACGACGAACAAGCCGATCGGCCGCTGCCGCTTGTTCTCCCGCCGCAAGGATGGCCGTTTCACGAGGCGGCGATCGGCGCGTTGCGCGCCCAGGAACGGCGATTCGAGATCGTCTGCACGTCTTCGAATTTTGCTGTGCTCGCGGCCGCCGCAGCCGCTGGACTTGGCGTCACCGCCGATGATCGACGGGCTTGCGCCGGACGGACTTGACGCGTGCCTCCGACAAGCGGCTTCCGCCGCTTGCCCGAGGTCACGCTGTTGCTGCTGGCGCGTTCCCAGGCCTTGGCGCTCGCCAGCCGCCGCTGGGTCGAAAACGTTGTCGAGGCCCTTCAATCAGAATGACGCACAGGCCACTCAATTCTCGCGGTAGTTGCATTTTGTTACAATTCGTCACGCATTTCCCAACTCCAACAATGGCACAATTCGGCGTCCCGCGAATCTCCGGATCAGGGTTGCCGATCATGCGAAGACTGCGGGAACCAACCGACGGCGGGCCGTGGACGACAGACGTCGCGCTCACGCACCGCGAGGAGGAGAGCGAACTGGCGCTCCTGGCGCAGTTCATGCGCCACGATTTGGTTGCTTCGCTGGCGAACGCAATCGCCGAGCGTTCGGGCGAGCGTTCGAGGCGAAGACCTGATCGCCGCAGCGGGCCTCGACCCAACGCCGCAAGCGACAGCTGACGCTGCGCCGACGGGACGACGCAATCCCTGGTTAACCCGAGGCGCAGGACTTGGCCGCTAGAGTTGAGGCGTCAGGCCGGCCGCACCCGCGCTTCGAGCCAACCTCGCGAATCGCCCATGACCAGCACGACAACCGCCTTTCTCGCCGTCTCGCAGAACCTGTCCCGCTATCAGGCGATGACCGCGGCCGAGCCGGCGGTGAAAACTGCGACCGCCTATTACGAGGCCAATATCGGCTCGGTGAAGTCGATCAGCGACCTCGTCGGCAACTATCGGCTGCTGTCCTACGCGCTCAACGCCTACGGCCTCGGCGACCAGATCAATGCGAAGGGGCTCATCACCAAGGTGCTGGAAGGCGGCGTGTCCAACCCGAAAAGCCTCGCGAACACTCTGCCAAACTCGCAATGGAAGGCGTTCGCGGCCGCTTTCAATTTCGTCGACAGCGGCGCAACGTCCCCCTTCATCGACCAGCGCGGTTGCAGACGACGACGAGCGACTATGTCGAGCAGCAGCTGGAGAGCGATCAGGGCGACCAGGACGTCGGCGTCCAGCTTGCGCTCTATTTCCAGCGCGTCGCGCCGACGGTCACCAGCGAATACGGAATTCTCGCCGATCCCAATCTTTTGGAAGTGGCGGCGACGATCATGGGGCTCCCGCCGACAGCCGCGAGCCGACGTGCAACCGCAGACGCTGTCCGAGCTCATGCCGCTCTCCGACCTGAAAGACCCGGCCAAGCTCACCCAGCTGACCGAACGGTTCACCGCAATGTACGACTACACCTACGGGCCGAGCTCCGGCGCGACCTCGGCCTCACGGTCGATTCGGGCAATTCGAGCTCGCGAACAATCGGGCGCGGCCTCGGTCCTCGCCAGCGTCATCAGTTCGAACGGCTCGGTGCTGGGCAGCGCGCTCAACGACTTCACCGGGCGCGTCACAGCCAATCTTCTCGACCGCGCTGATGTCGAGCATGTCGCAGGCTGACGCTGGGCGGCTGAGCCCGTCGCCAAGCCTGCGTTGCCTTAGAAAGGTCCGCGCAAGCGCCGCGCTCTAAGCGGGCGGCATGCTTTCGCGCAGCCCCATGCCTGACGCCCCCCAGACAACCCGCGCCAGCGCGATGAAGCCCGCGCGGGCCGACGCGCTCTACGCCGGCCGCCGTCGTGCTGTGGCGCGAGCGACGGCGCGACGAGGCGATCAGGCTCATGGACGAGGCGCTGCGCCTCAGGCCCGATTTCGCCGACGCTCTCTGCATGGGCGGCTACATGCTGAGCGAATGCGGCAAGCCCGAGCGGCGATGCGCTTCTATCGGCGCGCGCTCGAGCTCGACGCCTCGCTGGTCGTCGCCCATGTCAATCTCGGCAAGCTCCTGTTCGCCGCCGGCCGATTCGCTGAGGCGCTGGCGCGTTCGAAGCGGCGACGCGCTCGCGCCCGACGATCCTGACGCCTGGTGCAGCCGCGCCGGAGCGCTGCGCGAGCTTGGGCGGCTCGAGGAATCGGTCGAAGCGGCGAAGCGCGCGCTTGCGCTGCGCCCTGATTTTCCTGAAGCCGCGATCAATCTCGGCAACGCGCTTCTGAAGCTCGATCGCACCGAGGAGGCGTTTGACGCCTATCTCCGGGCGAGCAGGCCGGGACCTTGCCTCGCCAAGGCGCTATTGGGGCAGGGCTCTGGCGTTGCGCAGTCTTGGCCGCTTCTCGGAGGCCATGTCGGCGTTCGACGCGGCCGCGGCGCTCGGCAGCCGCGAGGCTGTTGCGGGCAAGGGCTGCCTCATGCTGACGCTCGGCGACTTCGAGCGCGGACTTGAGGGCTACGAGGCGCGCTGGCTCAAAGGCAAGTCGCTCGCCGAAGCGCTCGGAACGCGCTTTCCGACCTGGAGAGGGCCGGAGGCGAGGCCAAGCGCGTGCTGGTGCTTAACGATCACGGTCTCGGCGATACGATCCAGTTCTTTCGCTATCTGCCCTTGATGGCCGCGGCCGGCGTCGACGCGACCTTCGTGTGTCCGCCACGGCTGCGCCGGCTCCTGTCGTCAAAAGGCAAAGTGCGTTTCGCCGACTCGCCGCCGGAAGGCGAGCAGTTCGACGCGCAGATCGCGATCAGCAGCCTGCCCTACGCATTCGGCACGCGCCTCGACACGATTCCTGCTGCGGTTCCCTATCTCTCGGCCGAGCCGGCCTTGCGCGAAATATGGCTTAGACGCATCGGCGCCCAAGGCTTCAAGGTCGGGGTCGTCTGGCAAGGCAACCCTGATCCGGAGGCCGACCGAGCGCGCTCCATGCCGCTCGCGGCGCTCGCGCCGCTCGCGGAGGTCGCGGGCGTGCAGACTCATTTCCCTGCAAAAAGGCGCCGGCGAGGAGCAGCTTTCCAATTTGCCGCCATCGATGCGGGTCGAGACGCTGGGCGCCGATTTCGACGCCGGCCCCGACGCCTTCGTCGATACGGCGGCTGTGATGACCTGCCTCGATCTCGTCGTCACTTGCGATACGTCGATCGCACATCTCGCGGGAGCTCTGGCTGTTCCGGTTTGGGTCGCGCTAAAGAGCGACGCGGAATGGCGCTGGCTGACCGAACGCTCCGATTCGCCCTGGTATCCGACTATGCGTCTCTTTCGGCAGTCGCAGCGGGGCGTCTGGCGCGACGTGTTCGAAGCCATTGCGGCAGAACTCGCCCAGCTTTCTATGCGCCGCGGCGATCCACGCGTGATTTCGACGCCCTGCTCGCTTGGCGAATTGATCGACAAAATCACAATCCTGCGCATCAAGGCCGAACGTATTGGGGAGCCACAAAAACTCGCCAATGTCCGTCGAGAACTGGCGATGCTCGAGCGGCTGGCGCATGAGGAGAGCGCTCCTGCATTGTCGATCAATCACTTGACCGATGAGCTCGCTGCCGTGAACGCGCGCCTGTGGACGATCGAAGATGCAATTCGCACATGCGAAAGCGAGGGGGACTTCGGGCCGGGCTTCGTCGCGCTCGCGCGATCCGTATACCGTGAAAACGATACGCGCGCGGCGATCAAACGCGCCATTAACACGCTCGCGAGCTCGGTCCTGGTCGAGGAGAAAAGTTATACGTGAACGGGCTTAGCCGGGAATGGCGTAATAGCGTTCGTTGAGCGCATAGCGATCACAGGGCCGCAGCGCGTCAGCCCGAG
Organism: uncultured Alphaproteobacteria bacterium; assembly: GCA_963756955.1. Lineage (GTDB taxonomy): Bacteria > Pseudomonadota > Alphaproteobacteria > Rhizobiales > Beijerinckiaceae > Roseiarcus. The sequence continues at coordinate 173,927 of CAVWPU010000031.1, read as the reverse complement.
CGGCTTCTTGCAATCGAAGCCCGATTGTCGACCCGCGCCGCCAGATGATCTTCGCCTCGCGCACTTCGGAGGTTTCATCGATATGGACCGCGAGCTGCGGCGGGAGCGCGATGTCATGCGCAAGCGCGAGACGGAGACCGTCCGGCGACCGGTCGCAGATTCTGCCCTCACATAGAAAGCGATAAGAACCGTCGAGCAGCTTGGCGGAACGCAAACGCGTCCGCTCTCGCAAGACCCGACGCTGATCGACGTGCTTGCCGTAAGGCGGACGCGCCTCTGGCGAAACGACCCAATAAGCGATCTCGTTGCGCCCGGCGAGTTTGCGACCGAGCTTACGCGCCGCCTCCGGTTGGCCCCGCAAATCCTCGCGCTTGATCCCGACCAACGTCGAATCGCGCGCATCGCCGCGGGACGCAGCCGCCGAGCGGCGGCGGGTTAATGCTTCATTAATCATTTACGTATGACATGATGATATTAATCTCGTACATATTTTGTTAACCAAGGATGGCGTAGTTTTCCGTTTCGGCAAATATTTGTCAAGAATAACTTGGCTCAATTTGTCACAATAAATGGATGATTTTCGGGATCAGTTAATGTTCAAGCCTGCTTAACTAAAGCAAGGTCCTGAAGTTGTATTGTAAAACAACGGCGTTTGTTTCGCATGTGTTGTACGAGCGTTGGCGTAGCGGAAAGCGTTCCCATGTCAATTCGGTATGCTGGAGCACGGGGTATGTATATTATTGTCGACGATCGGAACATCGTGGCCGGCGGCTACGCCAACGGTTTTGATCGCGAGGGCGTTTCGTCAGCCGGAATCGAAGCGTCCGAGTTTCGCGAATGGATCGGCAAGATCAGCGACGCGGACATGAACGCGGTCGAAGCTTTTGTAATCGGCGACTGCGATGAGCGCGAATCGCTTTCGAGATTGATCCGCGAGCGCTCGAGCGCGCCGCTTGCTGTGTCTCAACGAGCGTCACTCGCTCGACGACACGCTGTGTCTATTCGCAGCCGGGGCGGACGACGTCCTGCGCAAGCCAGTGCATGTCCGCGAGATCGTCGCCCGGGTCGGGGCGATCAACCGTCGCGTGTTCGGCGAGAACGGCAATGTGACGATCGGCGAACTTCGCGTCTACTTTGACGGGCGTGAGCCCGAGGCGAACGGCGAGCCCTTTCCCTCTCCCACGCAGGGAGCGACGGATTCTCGAATTTCTGCTGCGCTGTCGTGGCCGGCGGGTCAGCAAGACCCAAATCTTCAACGCCGTCTACGGGCTGTTCGACGAAAACGTCGACGAGAACGTGATCGAGAGCCACATCAGCAAACTGCGCAAGAAGCTCAAGCACCGGCTAGGCTTCGACCCGATCGATTCCAAGCGGTTCCTCGGCTATTGCATCGAGAAATAGGGGCGACGGGCCCACCAGCGTCGCAACAAGGGGCGCTCGAAAGAGCGCCCCTTTTTATCGGCTGTGCCCGCGCCGCGATTCAAGCGCGAGCCAAAGTTGAAACTGGCGGCTCGACAGTGCTCGAACCTTGGATCCCCGCTCGCAATCGTGGGAGGAGAAGCAGTCTGGCCGCGGGCGGGCAAACGGCGCGCGGGGAACCAGGGAATATTCTTGGTCTTGAGTGGCGACGCCGAGGCGGCTGGACAAATTCCGCCGCCCGGCGGGCCCCTGTTACTGGAACAGTTTCAGGATGAGCTGCGCGTTCTGGTTGGCGATCGACAGCGACTGGATGCCGAGCTGCTCCTGCGTCTGGAGCGCCTGCAACTGGGTCGAGGCCGTGTTCATATTTGCATCGACCATGCCCGAAACGCCGTCGGAATAGTTGGTCATCAACGCGGTGTTGAAAGTGGCCGCTGTCGTCATGCGATCCTGCGTCGCGCCGATCTGCGCGGCGTAGTTGGTGACCGCCGCTAGGGCCTGGTCGGTGGCGCTTAGGGACGTTTGCGCGTTCGCCGGGCTCGTAACACTAAGGTTGGTCAGATCGATTCCGCTTTGCACGAGCAGGTTTTGCGAGTTTGGAGTCGTGACCGTCGTGCTCACAGCGTAGGACGCAGCGGTCGCGAAGGTGGGGCTCCCGCCCTGAGCGATCGAATTGCCGTTGGCGTCGAGAGCGGTGTAAGTCGAAGTCGTAACAGTGCCGTCCAACGCCATCGATTGGACCGTCAGCGCCTGGTTGGTCGTGTCCTCAAAGACTGCGTTGTTGCCATATGTCGCCGTGGGAGCGCTGTAGCTTACCGGGGTCGTATCCGCGGTGTCGGCGGCAAACTGGGTCTGCAACTGGCTCATTGTAGCGGCGTCTGAGACGGTGGACTGGCTCGTCGTTGACGTCGACCCGCCGCCCGTGGCCAAACCGTAAAGCGCCTGAGTGGTGAAGGAGATCGTGTTGATGCTCCCGCCCGTTGCGCTGGCGTTGTAGCCGGAAACGAAGTTGAGCGCCGTGACGCTTCCGTTCAAAACGTTCAGGCCATTGAACGAGGCTGCGTTTACCGCGTCGGTCAGCTGTTTGCCGAGGGAAGCGAGCGATGTGTTGATATTGCCGATGTTGGCGCCGGGTTCAGTCGCCTGGGTCAGCGCGGTTTGAATCGAATTGATGGTCGTGATGACCGAGTTGATTGCCGAGCTCGCGGTCGCGAGGACGGACTGCCCTTGCGACAGCGCATCGTTAGAAGCCGACACGACGCCGCTATCAGCGGTCAGCTGGGCGGCGATCGACCAATAGGACGAATTGTCGGCGGCGGTCGCGACCTTGAGGCCGGTCGAAACTTGATTCTGGACCGTCGCAAGCGACTGCTGCGTCATCTGCAGGGACTGCAGCGCGCTAAGGGCGGCCGGATTGTTTAAGATTGAACTCATGAGAGTGCTCCTGTCGAAAATGTTCACGCTGATTGGGCGACATTTCGGACTCGCACCGAGACGACGGACCGGCCGCATGCCCTTAGGCCCCGCATCGGAGCCTAACCGTCGTGTGAAGCCGGAGCGCCGCGCGCTGATCGCGCCGTCCTCGCCCTGGCCAGCGGACACTAGGCGCAACCCGCTAATGCCTGGTTAATCGACGCAAAATCTTGCTGTTTGCGCAGATTGGGCGCCGCTCGCGCAATGCCGGCGCAAGCTCCGCTAACCACGATGGCGGCCGCGAATTCCTCACTCAGGCCCGGATGGCGACGAACTTGCTACCGCAAATCGAGCGGCTCTGGGCGAACCTGCAAGGGCTGGGCCTCCGACGCCTGTCTGCGTTGGCCTTGATCGGCGTCGCCGCATTCGCGATGACCGGGCTTGCGGGCTATTATCTGAGCCGCCCGACGATGGAGACGCTCTATTCGGGGCTCGATCGCGACGACATCTCGGCCATCGGCGCCGCCTTGCGCGAGGCGGGAGTGCCCTTCGATGTCAACGCCGAGAGCACGGTCATTCTGACGCCGGCCGGTCAGGCGGCCGCCGCCCGAATGATTCTAGCCGAAAAGGGCCTGCCGCGCAGCGGCGCGGTCGGCAACGAACTGTACGACAAGCTCGGCTCGCTCGGCCTGACGTCGTTCATGCAGGACGTCACGCGCTTGAGAGCGCTCGAAGGCGAACTTGCGCGCACGATCCAGATGATGCGGACCGTCAAGGCCGCGCGGGTGCACATCGTCCTCGCCGATGAAGGCTCCTTCCGCCGCGAGCGCCAGCCCTCCTCTTCATCGGTGGTCATCCGCACCGACGGCGGGGACGATCGCGCCACCGGCCAGGCGATTCGCCACCTGGTGGCCTCTGCGGTACCCGGAATGAAGGTCGAGGATGTGACCGTGCTCAATGTCGACGGCAGCCTACTGGCCTACGGCGCCGATTCGGTCGAGAAGTCGCCTGACAATCTGCTGGGGCTCGAAAAGGAGGTGTCGCAGCAAATCCGTGAGAGCGTCAGCCGCACCCTGACGCCTTACCTGAGCGCTCAAAACTTTCAGATCTCGGTCGCCGCCAGACTCAACGCCGACAAAACACAAACGAACGAGACGATTTATAATCCTGACCAGCGCGTCGAAAGATCCGTGCGCGTCACCAAGGAACAGCAGAGCTCCCAGAACGCGGCCGGTGAGCAACCCGCGGGCGTCGAGGCCAATCTTCCGAAGCCAAAACCGACAGGCGCCGAATCGAAGCAGTCGAACGACCAGACGCAGAAGCGCGAGGAACTGACAAACTACGAAGTCTCGTCGAAGTCGATTCAGACGACCAGCGCCGGCTTCGTGGTTCAGAATCTGTCCGTGGCCGTTCTGATCAATCGCGCCGCCCTCGTCGCCTCGCTCGGCGGGAAGCCATCGGCCGAGGCGATCGAAGGCCAGGTCCACGAGATCGAACAGCTCGTCGGCTCGGCCGCCGGCCTCAACCGACAACGGGGTGATGTGATCAAGATCTCAGTCGTCGATTTCGTCGATTCGAGCCGCGACCTCGAGCCGGCGCCTGGCCCCTCGTTGGTCGAGATCTTCGCCCGACAGACAGGATCGATCCTCAACGCCGGCGCGATCATCGCCGTGGCGGCGATGCTGCTCTGGTTTGGGCTCCGCCCCGCTATGAAGATGGCGTTCGCTCCTCCCCAAAGCCCGATCGCGTTGACGGATGGGCGCGGCGCTTCTGCCGGACAGGCGCCCGCATTGGGAGCGCCAGACGGCGACGGACAGCCCGGCGAAAGCATCCTCATCGAGACCAACTCCGCACGAGACGAGTTCATGGAGGCGCTGCTCGCGCGACGTGACAATGGTCCCGAGCGCAAGCTGCAGAAGATGATCGAATTCGATGAGAACCACGCCGCAACGGTCCTCAAACAATGGATTCGTCAAGGAGCGAACGGATGAAACCGCTTTCGATTACCGACTACCTCGGGCGCGGGGCCGGAGAAAAGGCGCCGCCGCTGCGCGAGGGCTCGCCGTTTCGCCCGAGAAGCCTGCCGAGCCCGCAGACCAGCGGGCCCGCTTCGAGGCCGGTCTTTGATCGCGCGGCGAACGTGGGCGTCGAGACGCGGGCGGAAGACGCTCCCCGACGCACGCCATGGGCCCCAAAGCCGGTTTTGCTCGAGTCCGGCGCGCGGCAATCGCCGCCTGCAGGCGAGCTAGCCAAGGGCGAGGACATCTCGGTCAAACTCGCCGAGGCCTACGCGAGCGGTCGGGAGGAAGGCCTTGCCGCGGGGCGCGCCGAGGCTTCGGATCGCCACGCGGCCGAGCTCGCCGCTGCGCAAGAGCAGGCGGAAACGCAGCGCGAGGAGCTCCGTATCCGAGAATATGCGAAGCTTGAGGACGCGATTCGGTCCGAGCTGCGGCAGATGGAGGCAGACCATCGGCGCCGCTGTCGCCCGCATCCTTATCCCGTTTCTTTCGGAGCGAGGTCGTCAAGCGCGCCGTAAACGAATTGAGCAAGGCGATCGCTCGCCTGAGCGCGGGCCGTCCGCAGGAATTGATCAAGATTCGCGGACCTGAGCGCATGCTCGCCCCCTTGCGCGAACGGATCGTCGATCTGCCGATCAAGGTCGAGTATGTCGAAGACGAAGATGCGGAAACCGTCGTAGAGGCCAATTCAACGCAGATCGTCGCCGAGCTTCGCCCATGGGCTGAGTTGCTGGCCTCGTTCGAGGCTTAAGCCGCGCCCATGACCGAGGCGCATCCGGAAATCATCATCGTCAAGCGCCGCAGCGCGCACGAGGACGAGCATCACGGCGGCGCTTGGAAGATCGCGTTCGCGGATTTCATGACCGCGATGATGGCCTTTTTTCTCGTGCTGTGGATCATCAGCGCCACCGACAAGAACACCAAGACCCTCATCGCGCGGTACTTTAATCCAGTAAAGGTCGAGGAGCCGGCGAAGGCGCAGAAGGGCATTCACGGCGCTCCGGAGAAGGACGCCGCCTACGCGCCGGGCGAAGACACTGGCGCGCCGAGCGCCGGTAAGCCGTCTTCAGAACGCGGGGAAGGCCTCGGGGAAAAGGCTAACGAAAATCCGCCGAATTCGCCTAAGCAAAACGAGCAAGCGCGCCCGCCAACCCCGTCGCCGGCGCCGCCTCCCGACCCCGCGAAACCTTATCCGACCATGTCGGAGCAGGAATTGTTTAGCGATCCTCGCGCGAGTCTCGATAAGATCGCCGGCGCGCCGCCGCCCGGTCCCCGTATTGATCCTTCGGCGACGCTAAAGGGCTATGGCGAAGTGGGCCCGAGCGCCGACGATGCGTTGCGCGATCCGTTTCGTCCGCTCGGCAGCGACCAGGCGGTGAATGTTGTCGCTGAAAATCCCGGCGCCCCGCCGGCAGTCGCCGCTCCCAGCGACGAACCGGCTTCACCGCCGACTTCGATCGCGCCCGCGGCCGCGCCGACGGCAAGCGCCTCCGAAGTCTCAGAGCGTTGGGTCGCCCTCTCCGTCGACGGTCAATCCGCCAGCTCCCGATCCCGCTGAGGCGCGCAAGGCCGCCGCATCCAACCTGCTCGCCGACTTGAAGAGGCGGTTGGCAAGCAACTCCAAGTCGATGCAGGGACCGCAACTCGACGTCGAAGCGACCGAGGACGGGATCCTGATCAGCCTCACCGACCGGCAGAATTTCTCCATGTTCGCGATTGGGTCCGCCGAGCCACAGCCCCGCGTTTTGCATATGATGGAAGCCATCGCCGCAAGCCTGCAAAGCTTGCCGGGCGCCATCGTCGTGCGTGGGCACACCGACGCTCGCCCCTATCGGTCTGCGATCTACGACAATTGGCGGCTCTCCTCGGCGCGCGCGCAAATGGCCTATTACATGCTCATTCGCGGCGGCCTGCCGGAGAAGCGATTCGAGCGGGTGGAGGGCTACGCCGACCATCGTCTGAAGGATTCATCGCATCCGCTCGCCGCCGAAAATCGGCGCATCGAGATTCTCGTGCGCGAGGCCAAGTCGTGACTCGTCCCTGGCGTCGATTGGCTCAGGCCATGCTCGCCGTCATCGCGCCTTCCGCGGCGTTCGCCAATTCGGCGACGATCTCCGATCTCGTCGACGACATGCAGCGGATTCAGGTCAAGATCGCTCAAGGCGATAAAGCTGCTTATCCAGCTCAGCTTAATCAGTTGAAGACGATCGGCGCGGCGGTCGCGGCGGCCAGCCCCGAAACCTGGAAGAAGAAACGCGAAGCGGATTCGCTCGTTATCTACATTCTGAGCGGCGGATCGCTGAGCGATGTCGCGCCGCTGCTCAAAGGCGACGCGATTGTTAAATCCGAGCGGCCGCTCGCGCGGGGCGCTCTCGCCTATGTCACCAACCACGAGACGGACGCCATCGGCCTGCTCGGGCAAGCGAATTTGACCGAGCTTGACCCGCGGCTCGCAGGCGAGGTCGCCTTTGCGCGCTCCGTCCTCGAAACGAAGCGGAATGCCAAGGCGGCGGTCGATCTTCTCGATTGGTCGCGCCTGCTTGCGCCGGGCGGATTGGTCGAGGAAGCAGCGCTCAGGCGCGAGATCGCCCTGCTCGCGGAGGCGAAGGACGTGACGCGCCTGGCGCTCCTGACCCGCCAATATGTGACCCGCTTCGCCGCCTCGCTCTACGCGGCAGATTTCTTGCGCGATCTGGCGGGCGCGGTCGCTCGCCTGGGTCTCGCCGACGATCCGGCCAATTACAAACTCCTGTCGAGCGCGGTGGCGGGATTGCCGCCTGATGGCCGGCGGGAGTTCCTGCTCACATTGGCCAAATCCGGGGTGGTCAACGCGCGATACACCGCCGCCGCAGCGGCCGCCGCCGAGGCTCTGGAAAGCTCGAAGGCGGACAGCCCTGAAGCCCTGCGCGCCCGTCTCTATCTGGCGGCTAGTCGATTGTTCTCGGACGGATACGCGGCCGCCATCGCCGATTTGCGCACCTTATCCGCATCCGAACTCGACCGCAGCGACGCGAGCCTGCTAGGCGCCGCTCGGCGGGCGGCGGCGGAGTTGCGGATCATTCCTGACCTCAACGTCTTCAATACCCAAAACGCCGCCGCCCTACCCGACAGCGACAAAGAAAAGCCCACGGGGCCTGCGCTGACGATCGCTCAGGCGCAGGAGGCGCTTCAGCGCACGTCGAGCCTCGCGCCGACACAAAATGGAGGCCCGCCATGACCGCGCCCGCCGCAGCGCCCGCTTCGGCGCCGATCGCGCCCGCCGCGCCTCGCGCCGCCATCCACCCACCGGCCGACCATTTCGCCTTCGCCGCCGTGCTCAACTCGCTTCCCAACGCGGCCGCGAAAACGAGCCCTTCGGTCGCCGACGAGCATTCGCATCCCTCCAACCGGCCGCCTCAGGAAGACCTTCCAGATGGGCGGCCAGCTCACCATGGGCTGCCCAACGACGGCGCGGCCCTGGCGTCGTTGCCGTTTGCTTTGCGGGCCGCTTCGATGATGAAGGAGCGCCCGCAATCTGCGGACGACGCGCGTTCGCTCCCGACACCCGCTATGAAAGGCCAGAGTTCAGAGGCCGGGGGCGCAACCACGGCTGCCGGCTCCAAGGCGGCGGCAGTCGGGCGCCTGATCGGCGAACGCGCCTTTCACTTTGGCGCCTCTGCTGGCGTGATCGCGAACCGAGCGTTTCCGATCGACGCCGCGTTTGCTCGGGGCGCAGCTTCCTTTGAAGCTCAATCCGATCGAGCGGGCGAAAGCGAGCTGTTTGCGAGCTCCCCGCAGACTGAGGCCATGCCTGCGGGAGCTTTGGCGGCTGCCGCTCCGGCCGGCGATGCCGCGTCGGTCCCGGCGCCAATCGCGCCACGCTCGAGCGCACACCCAACAAGTCGAGTTGGCTCCGCGAGAGCCGCCCCGCACGAAACGGCTCGCAGTGGACAGAAGCTCGAGGGCTCTGAGCCTGTCGCGGCCGCGCAAGTCGCAAATTCGGCCGCGCCAGTCGCGCCAGCGGAATCGAGCGCCAAGGCGACTGATGGTCGGCTGCCCAATTCGACCACGTTCGCAGCGCCGTCGACGGCGCAGGCGGGTGGTCCGTTTGGCGCGCAGCCGCCGGGGCCGTTCGTCGCGGGCGCCGCGTTCGGACCCGACGCCTCGAAGGCGGGGGCCACGGACGCGGACGCCGCGCCCCGCGCGAGCGCGGTCGCCGTCAGCTCGGCGCCCTCGACTGCGCCAATCAAGGAGATCGACGTCGATCTTTCGCCGGGCGGCCTAGAGGATGTCTCCATGACGATGCGGCTCTCAGGCGACAAGCTCTCCGTCGTTATCCGCGCGGCGAGCTCTCAGACACTGGGCTCGATTGAAGGCGCGCGCGACGCGATCGCCGATCGCATGGCGGCGATCGGCCAGCCGCTCGAACTCGCTCATTGTCAAACAGATGGGCGTCAACACCGATGGGAATGCGAACGGAAACGGGACTTCCGCTGACGGCGGCTCAGCAGGAGGGGAACAGCGATCGGCGCACGGCGCTGGCGAGCGGGGTGGTTCGAACGATGCGAGTTTGTCTCGGCGCGGCGCTGGTCGCGATCGCAGTTTCTAGCAGCGGGCCCACGCGCGCCGATGCATCGCTCGCTTGCGAGCGGGAGATGACGCGCGCCTCGGCGCAGCATGGCGTCCCGCTCAACGTGCTCTATTCGGTCGGACTCACGGAGACAGGCAGCCGAAATGGGCTCAGCCCCTACGACATGAACGTCGATGGAGCCGCGGTGCATTCGACAAGTCTCGCCGAAGCGATGGCGCGCTTCGCGCAGGCGAAAGAGCGCGGCGCCAAGTTCATCGACATCGGCTGCATGCAGATCAACCATCACTTCCACAGCGCCGACTTTCATTCGTTGAGCGAGATGTTCGACCCGGCGCGCAACGTCGAATACGCGGCGAACTTTCTCAAAGCCCTCAAGGCGCAGGAAGGCTCGTGGACGCTTGCCGTGGCTCGCTACAATGCCGGGCCGGGCAATCCGGCGGCAGAGAAGACTTACGTCTGCTCGGTCATCCGCAACATGGTCGCGAGCGGCTTCGGGCAGTGGACGGCCAACGCGCGGGCGCTGTGTCAGTAGCCGGGTCCCTTTGCAGTTAACGAGTCCGGATTGAGCTTTTTCAAGGGGTTGCGGCACGATTAGCGAGTCGCTTGGCGATCCGACCAAGACTTTCGCCGACGGACCGTTTCGCTTCGGCCAGGACGAGGCTGAAAAGCGGCCAAAACGAAACGCTCATTTCGCGATGCGAAATGAAACGTTTCGCATGGCATGACGTAAGTCGTTGGAATCCTTATAGGCGCCGAATCAATCATTTCGCGGTTTTGTTTGTTTTCAATGGCTTAACCGCGTTTTCGTTTCGCCGTTTTCGTCGTCGGTCGCGGACCCTCGCGTGAGAAGGTCGGCATCGACCAAAAAGCCAACTCCACGATCATAGTCTGAATTTCACAATACTACAACATTTATTTATATTTTCAGAATCACCTCGACGATCTTGCGACATGGCCAAGCGCGCACGGAGGGGCGCTCAAGGATGAGAAAAGAAGCAACGGCTGCGGACAGTTGCAACCACGGCGACAAGAAGAAGTTCGCCCGTTTAGTCCAGTTGCAGGCGCCGTTGCAGGCTTGTCCGGGCGCTACGGTAAAATGGCGTCCGAGCGTTCCCTTCCGCCGACGCTGTCAATACGTCGTGGCCGGGTCAAGCCCGGCGATGACGAAAACCGAAGCGGTTTGATTCGATCGAAACGGCGGCGGCTCTAGGCCTCGACCTTGTCTGTCTTATACGACCGCCAGCGCAGCGCCCCGTCGCCCGATCCGGCCTCCGCCGTAGCCATCTCCGCGATGCGCTCGTGATGGGGCGACTTGTAGCAAGCGGGATCGGTGTTGCGCGCGTCCCCGGTCAGCGCCAGCGCCTGGCAGCGGCATCCGCCCCAGTCGATCTCGCGCCGGTCGCACGAACGGCAGGGTTCGGGCATCCAATCCGTGCCGCGGAAGGCTTTGAACGCGGGGTTCGCGTGCCAGATGTCGCTCAACGAATGATCGCGCACGTTCCAGAATTCGAGGCCCGGAATGGATTCGGCCGCGTGACAAGGCAGCGCCTTGCCGGTCGGCGACACGTTGATGGCGACGCGACCCCAGCCGCCGGCGCAAGGCTTGGGATAGCGCGCGTAATAATCGGGGACCACCAGGTCGATGACCAGTTCGCCCTTCAGGCGCGCGCGCGCCGACTGCACGATGGCGATCGATTCGTCGACTTCCTCGCTGCGACGGCATCAGCGCGGCGCGATTGGCGAGCGCCCAGCCATAATATTGCGTATGCGCCACTTCGAGCCGACGCGCGCCAAGCTCGACCGCGAGATCGATGAACGCGCGCGACCTGATGAATATTCGAGCGATGGATGACCGCGTTGATCGTCAGCGGCACGCCCGCCTTGGTGACATAGCCGGCGAACGCGCGCTTGCGCTCCCACGCGCCTTTGTAATGGCCGAGGCGGTCGTTGGTCTCCTTGTCCGCGCCCTGGAAGGAAAGCTGCGCATGGTCGAGGCCGGCTTCCGACCAATTCGCCGGTCCAGCTTCTCGCTCACCCCGATGCCCGAAGTGATGAGATTCGTGTACAGTCCGCTTTGCGAAGCGTGGCGTGTGAGATCGACAATGTCGCGCCGCGCCGTCGGCTCGCCGCCGGTCAGATGCACGTGCAGCGCGCCGAGCGCGGCGGCTTCGCTGAACACACGTCTTCCAGGTCTCGCCGTCAAGCTCATTGCCGGGGCGCTCGAGCGCCACCGGATTGGAGCAATAGAGACAGCCGAGCGGACAACGATGGGTGAGTTCGACCAGAAGCCCGATCGGCGGAGCGGGCGGGGGCGGAATATGAGCGGTCATGTCTCGAGAACTCTTTTGGTCTTGAGGTCGGCCAGCATGGCGACGACGTCCTTCTCGATCACCGCCGGCGGCGCGGCATAGCGCGCCGCCAGCTCGGCGACGATTCCAGCGAGATCGCGCTCGCCGTCGCAAAGCTCGAGCACGGTCGCCGCGGTGTCGTCGATCTCGAAGATCCGTTCCGGCGCGAGCAGCGTCCATCGCCCGCGCGCTTCATCGCGTTTGAGCCTCACGCCCCTGGGGAGACGCGGCCGCGACTCGAGCGTGGATCGCCTGTCAACTCGTCCATCGCCTTCAATCCGGCCGGAAGGCCCCTGGAGGGATCGCGCCGTCGACATAGGCGTGATGCAGCGCGTCGAGCTGCGCCCACAACACATCGGTCTTGAACTTCAAAGCGGCAAGGGCGCCCCGCTGCTCTTCGACGGTGCGGGCGTTGCGCTTCACGTAGTCGAGCGCGAAACTCAGCGTCCCTCGGCGCCTGATCGAGGCGGCGGCGGAAATAGGCGACCACCTTCTCGTCGATGAAGCTGTAATTGGCCAGCATCCCGGCGATGCGGCGCTTGTGGAGCGAGGGCGCGAAAAGCTCGGTCAGGCTGGACGCCACCGCCTCGACCAGCGGCCGCTCGCGCACGAAACGCACATAAGCCTCGACCGCGAACTTGGTCGCCGGCAGCGCGCCTTCCTGCGAGATCACATAGTCGCGGTCGAGCCCGAGCCCGTCGGTGAGAATGAGCCAGCGCTCGATGCCGCCCTTGTCCTCGCCCGAGCCGTCATGGTCGGTGATCCGATGCAGCCATTCGCGGCGCAATTCGCGATCCTCGCAGCGCGCGATCAGGGACGCGTCCTTGCGCGGGATCGCCGACTGATAGACGAAGCGGTTGAGCGCCCAGGCCTGCACCTGGCCCTTGTTGAGCTTGCCGTCGTGCAAAAGGCCGTGGAACGGATGCAGGTCGTGATAGCGCACGGGGCCGATGGCGCGCAGCGCCGCCTCGAGCGCCTCCGGGCTCATCGGTTCCGATGGCGCATGGACGTTCATAAGGCAATCTCCATTCCGTCGAACGCGATCTCCCAGCCAGCCGCTTTCACCTTCGCCTCTTCAGGCGATCCCTCGATGAGGATCGGGTTCGAATTGTTGATGTGGATGAGGATGCGCCGCACATGCGCGTGGCGCGCCAGCGACTCGAGCGTTCCTCCTGGTCCCGACACCGGCATGTGGCCCATGCGCCTCCCGGTTTTGTCGCCAAGGCCATTGGCGATCATTTCGTCGTCGGCGAACAGGGTGCCGTCGAAAAACAACACGTCCGCATTGGCGATGCGCGCGTCGAGGTCCTCCGTAACATGGGCGCAGCCGGGCGCATAGACGAGTCTCTTGCCCGCCGCTTCCACCGCGACGCAGACCGTGCCTTCGCCGATGTCGTCGGTGCTGACGTTCCCCTCTTCGAGCCAGAGCGGAACCTTGCCGGGAATGGCGAACAATTCGAGCTTGATGCCCGGCAGCGGCTCGAATTGTCTCGCCGAGACGGACGGCGCGGCGCGGCGCGACGTCGCGGTCGACGCACGTCGAACATCCGATTGGCGCCGATCGCATCCAGGGTCGCCTGCGTGCCGAACATCGTCGAGCGGCTGGCGCTCGCGCAGCGCCAGAAGGCCGGCCGAGGAATCGACCTCGGCGTTGGTCAGGACGACGGCGCCGATCGGCGAATGGCGCCCTGCGCCCTTCGGCTGGAGCGCCGGCGTCGCCAGGATTTGCTGGCGCAGGTCGATCGAGGCGTTGAGCAGGACCCAGTTTGCGCCGTCGACGCTGAGCGCGAGGCCGACCTGGGTGCGCGGCTTGACTCGGCTGTCGCCGCTCCAGGCGAGCTGGCAGACGCGGCAGCCGCAGTTCCATTGCGGCACGCCGCCGCCGGCGCCCGAGCCCAGCACGAGCGCTCTCAGTCGGCGAGGCTAGCGGGGGACATAGTTGAAGCTCGTCGCGATATGGGCCGAGCCGCCCGGCGGCGGCGGGAAATCGAGCCGCCCTGCACCAGGGAGCGCGCCGCGGCGTCGAGATCGCTGTCGCCGGAGGAGCGGGTGATCGCAAACGAGGTCACCGCCCCCGACGAGCCGATGGTGAAACTCGACGCCCACTACGCCCTTCGCGCCGCGGGCGCGCGCGGCCGGCGGATAGAACATGCGGCTGCGGATGGCGGAGCTCACCTCGCCACTATAGGCCGAAAGCGACGCAGCGCTCGCCGCGGCGCTCGAAGGCGCGCTGGCCGAGGAAGCGCCGCGCGACGCCTGAGCGGCAGCGGCTGGGCCGAGACTGCGCCTCAGCCGCGTGCCGAGGCGCGCGGCGCCGGCTTGGGCGCGGGCTTCGGCTGGGGTTTCGGCGCTTCGACGCGCGGGGGCGGAGGAGGCTTGGGCCGGGGCGCTTCGACCGTCTTCGGGGGCGGAGGAGGCGGCGCAAGCTCGACCGGGGCCGGAGGCGGCGGCGGTTGCTCTGGCGGAGGAGGCGGGGGTGGCTCCTCCACGGGCGGCGGAGGCTGCTCAGCGACGGCGGCGAGAGGTTCCGGCGGCGGAGGCGGAGGTTGCTCCGGCGGCGGGGGCTGCTCGGCGACCGGCGGCGGTTGCATCTCCACGGGCGGGGGAGGCTGCTCGGCGACCGGCGGGGCGACGGGGATCGGAGGCGGCGGCTCGGCGGGAGCCGGCGCGGCGTCTTGCGCGGGCGGAGGCGCGGATTGTTCGGGCGGCTTCGGCTCCTCGGCCGGCGGCGCGGGATTGTCCGCGGGCGGAGCCTCCGGCTGAATGTCGACGATCACCTCTCCCGCCGGTTCGAGCGTCTTCGGCGTCAGAGAGACGAAGAAGAGCGCGCCAGCGTGGAGCGCGATCGACGACGGCGACGACGAGCGGGCGCAGCCAAGGCGGCCTGACGGGCGGCGGCTCGAAGACGCGCCCGTCCAGGGTCGCGGAGGTCACGGGGCCGGCGCGTTTGGCGCTGCTGAGGCTCGGCGCAGCGATCGTGGCGCAGCCGGCGTCGGCGAAACGGTGCGACGAGGGCCCGACACGATGGCGATGCGGGAGATTCCGTTCGCCGCGAGTTCGTCCATCACCGAAACGACGTCGCCATAGGCAGCGTCGCGATCGCCGCGCAACTGAACGACGCCATTGGAGTCGCCGAGCTTGGCCTTGACCTTCGCCGCCAGCTCATCCGTGCGACACCGGGTCCTTTCCGACCGACAAGGCGCCGTCCTTGGCGACGGCGACGACGACCGGCTGCTTGTTGTCGAGCGGCTGAGCGGTCTTGGCGCTCGGCAGGTTGACCTTGATGCCGGTCGCCAGCATCGGCGCCGTCACCATGAAGATGATGAGCAGAACGAGCATCACGTCGACGAGCGGCGTGACGTTGATGTCGGCCAGCGGCTGATAGAGGCCCTCGCCGAGCTTGCGCGGGTTCATCGCCATCAGGGCGTCTCCGCGCGGCGGCGCGGCGCGTCGTCGCGCGCGACTTCGGCTGGACGGGCGAGCAGCGCCAGCGCGCGCTCCTCGACGAACGAGGCCATGTCCTGTCCGAGCCGCGCGTAGGCCGCGCCGATGCGGTTATAGCCGATCGAGGCCGGAATCGCCGCCGCGAGGCCATAGGCCGTCGCCGCGAGCGATTCGGCGATGCCGGGCGCAACCGTCGCGAGCGACGTGTCCTGCGCCTGGCCGATGGCGGCGAAGCTCGACATGATGCCCCAGACGGTGCCGAACAGGCCGACAAACGGCGCGACCGAGGAAATGACGGCGAGATTGGGCAAGCCCGCCCTCCGAGCGCGTCAGGAGTTCGCGCGCGGCGCGCGCCATCGCGTCCGAGATGCGCGACCTGCAGTTCGCCGACCGTCTCGCCCGGAATGCGGCGGCGGGCTTCCTCGTCGCCTGCGGCGGCGACGGCGGTCGAGCGATTTCGCGAGCGGGCCGCCGGCGCGCGCCTCGCGAACCGCGCGGCGCAAGGCGCACGACCGAAACCGCGCCCTCGATGATCAGGACCCAGCACCAGAGCGAGGCGAGAAACAGGACGGCCATGACGGCCTTGCCCACGAGGCTCGCCCCGAGGAACAGCCCGACCGGCGAGAGATCCACACCCTGCATACCAACGCCTCGTTTCGCTCCCGCGCGCTCTATTCGCGCGTCAGGCCTGCGCGTTTCAACCCCGCGGATTGCAGGCGCAAGACGGGCGCTGGCAGCGCTTCGAGCGCCGCGAGGACGGCCTGCGTCTCCGCTCACTTCAGCAGCAAGCGCACCAGCGCGTGGCCGGCCGGCGTCTTCAACTCCTTCGCGTCAATCGTCCCGTCATTGTCCGTGTCGGCTCGCTTGAAGACGGTTTCGACGATAGGCGAGATATTCGTCCTTGCTGATCGTCTTGTCGTTGTCGGGGTCGGCCACCGCCCAGTCGGCGTCGGGAATCCGGCCATGCAGCTCCTTGCGGTCGAGTGTGCCGTCGTTGTCCTTCTCGAGCTTGTCGAACAGGGCGCTCGCCGCGGTCTTCGCCTCGTTGAGATCGACCGTTCCATCCTTGTCGGGGTCGAGGGCTTTGAGCGCCGAGGCCGCGAATGCGGGCGAAGCGCTCGTCACGACCATCGCCGACAGACAGAGGCGGTCGCAGCAAGGATGCAAGCGTCAAGGTTTTCACGATTCGTCGACTTCATCAAGATGCTCCTGGAGACGATCACGAGAGGCGAAAGCTGCAGGAGGCTTGGCCGCTACCTGTCGCACAGGCTTTCGCCGTGATCCGGACGCTTGCCGCACGCAGACGACCAGTTAACTGCAAGAGACGTCGTTCGCTGCCGCCACCATCACAACGTGATCCGCATCCCCCCGTAGATGGCGAATGGCTTGCCCGGGCCCAAGGTCTGCGGATTGGTCAGGTTCGGCGCCGCATTGGGAAACGCCCGTGTGTCGAACAGGCCGCCGGAGGTATAATAACGCTGATCGAAGATGTTCTGGAGCAAGCCATAGATCTGCAACTTGCTTGCCAACTTGGTAGGATGTGTGCAGGCCGAAGACGGCGTAGCCCGGGACTTGCGGAAGCGCGCCGTTCTCGTTGCCGAAGATGACCTGCCCTGACGCCGCGACCATGTCGGCGCCGACCTGCCACTTGTCGGTCACGGCATAGTCGACGCCGACCTTCACCGTGTTCTTCGGAATGCCGGCGATCTGCGTGCCGTTGGTGATCGGGATGTTCCCGTTGGCGTCGGCCAACGGATTGAACGCGCGACGGCTCCATGAAGGTCGAGAGATAGACGGCGTCGATATAGGTGTAGTTGGCGTAAGCCGACCAGCGGTCGCCGGTCCACTTGGCGCTGACCTCCGCGCCCTGGCGCAAGCGTCGTTCCGACATTGGCGTAATAGCCGAAACCGTTGGCCGGGCTCTGCAGCGGCAGGATGTCGTTGGTGAGCGTGGTGCGGAAAAGTCCCGCCGACCATTGCAGCTTGCCCCATTGGGGCCCCAGACCAAATTGGCTGAAAGCGTTCTGTCCCGCGGAAGCCCAGCTCGAAAGTCTGGCCGACGACCTGCTTCAGCGGCGGGTCGGAGGACAGGAAATTGTCGATGATGCAGGGGTTGTTGGGATCGGCGCAACCAAGCTCGAGCGGCGTCGGCGTGCGATTGGTCATCGCATATCCCGCATAGAAGTTGATGTCAGGCGTGATCTTGTAGGTGAGGCCGACGGTCGGATTGATGTGGAAGAAGTTCGAGATAGCCGTTGAGGAGAGCGTCGTTCTGTGCCCGTCGAGACTGATCCCGGCGAAATTGAAGCGCCCGCCGCCGGTCAACGTCAGGCGGTCGGTCGCGCTGAAAGTGTCGAGGGCGTAGACGCCGGCATAGGTGTTGTTCGTATTGGCCGCGATCGGGTTCAGAAAGCTGTCCGGCTCGTCGATGATGAACGGGAAGGCCGATCACCGGCAGCGAGTTGTTCATGAAGCCCGGAACGATGCCAAGCTGACTGTTGCCGGTGAATCGCGTCCAGCCGTAGTCGAGCGACGCGCCGACGGTCAGCGTGTTGTCGTGGCCGAAAGACCTTGGCGGTGTCGACGGCCTGCGCGCTGACGCCGAGAGAGCGCGACTGGGTCCAGTTGTCGGTCGATTTCGCCAAGATCGGCTGTCCCGCCGTTTGATAGATCGGGAATGACGTTGCCGAACGTGTCATGCACCGGGCTCGCCGTTCAGGCACGAGTATGGCGGGCAGGACATCACGTCGGTCGAGTTGCCGTCGACATGCTTCTGGTTGAACGCGCGGAAATAGGCCTCGCCCTGGAAGCTCAGCGTGGTCGAATAGGCGTAACTGCCGGTCCAAGCTCAGCATCGCCATCTTGTTTTCGGTCGTCTGGGGAACGGTGTAGACGCTGTTCCAATTGTTCTGCAGTTGCTGGAGCGGCGTGAACGCCGCGGCGCCGAGCTGGCTGTCGCCCGCGGTGAGTTGCAGGTGCGACTCAAACCCATTCGCCTTGTAGCCGACGTCGCCGTAGAAATTGGTGATCTGCGAGGCGCCGTCGACCCGCCAGCCGCCGTCGTTGATCTGCGTGGCCGCGACATAGACCGAGTAATTGCCGATCTGCTTGCCGAACTGAAGTTCCTCTTGGCGCGCGATAGAATGAGCCGCCGCGAAGATCGGCTTCGAACCCCTGCCAGGTGAAGCCGTTCTTCATCGTTATCGTGACCGCGCCGCCAAGGGCGTTGAGGCCGAAGATCGGGTTTGCGGCGATGATCGCCGTCTTGTCGATCGCGTTTTCCGGAATGAGTTCCCAGTTGACCGTGTCGCCGAACGCCTCGTTGATGCGCACGCCATTTTGATAGACCGCGAGGCCGATCGGCGTTCCGGTGACAGCGGTCGCGTCGAAACCGCGATAGCTGAGGTCGGGCTGGAAGTCGTTGCCCGAGACGTTGCCGACGGTGACGCCCGGCGCCTGTCGAGCCAGCGTGTCGGGGAGCGTCGTGTCGTTGAAGGTTTGAATGTCCTGCGAGCTCGTCTGCCAGACGGCGAATGGAGACTTGGCGACATCGATCTCGCCGCCGCCGAGCGGCGTCGTCGCGACGACGTCGAACGTGGGAAGTTCGATTGTTTCAGCGCGGGAGCAGTTTGTCAGTACGACGAGAACGGCGCCGGTCGTCGCAATACGTCCGGCAATCTTGGTCGCCATTCGCTCGCCCCCTTTTCGACTGCGTTCCCCGGTAATTAAGGAGCCGCGAGCTGGCCCCCGGGAGTGGCAAGATGTCAAGCATCTTTGAGCCCGCCCGCGACACGGGTACAATAACCGCGCAGAGCGTCGCAAGTAATTTCAATGATTAGATGTTTTCCCGGGCGGAATTCCTGACTTATGTCGGGAATTTTTCCTGATTTATAACCTGCGCTAGCCGAAGCAAAACGCGCTTCGACCACAACCCCGCCGCCGTGCGGCGACTCGATAGTCGACAGATCCGCCCATAAGCCGGACCCGATCGCGCATGCCGGCGAGGCCCATCCCGGCTTCAGCCTCCCCCTGCAACCCGCGGCCGTCGTCAGCCACGCGCACCACGAGTCCGGCCAGCGCCGGATCGCGCAGGTTCGCCGCTTCGACCGCCGCTTCGAACCTCAAGGAGGCGTCGATTCGCGTCGCTCCGGCGTGGCGAAACGCGTTCGTCAACGCCTCTTGCACGAACCGATAGGCCATCAGGCTCGCCCGGTCGCCCAAGGCTTGAACGCGCGGATCTATGTCGAGCGTGACCGCCATTTTCGGGTCGGCGCGACGCCAGTGCGCGACAAGCGCCTCGAGCGCTTCGACGAGCCCAAGCTCCTCGAGCGCGGCCGGGCGTAGATCCGCCAGGATGCGCCGGTTCTGGCCTTGCAACTCCCCGACCTGAGCCTCGATGGCGCTCGCAGCGGCGCGTGCGGCTGGCTGATCGCCGATGGTTTTCGCCAGCACCGCGGCGCTCGCGCGCAAGGCGAAAAGATGAGGCCCGAACTCATCATGCAGCTCGTGCGCGATTAGCTGGCGCTGCTCGTCGTGGGCGTCGTAAACCCTCTCCATCAATTCGTCATTGGCGCGGTTGAGCCCATCCAGGGCCCCCGCGAGACTGTTGATTTTCGCATTGAGGTCGCGGATCTCCGGAGGACCCCGATCTTCCGCACGCGCCGAATAATCCCCGGCTTCGAGCTTCGCGAGCGTTGTTCCCGCGACGCGAAGAGGGCTGATCGCGCGCCCAACCAAAAGACTCGTCACGCCGATCGCCACGAGCGCCATGAGGCCGGCGACCACGGCGTTCTCCCGCGCTTCGTCCCACACCTCGTCGATCTCGTCCGATGGGTCGGCGACCAGAACGATCGATTCGATCCTGCCATTCTTCACCGCCACCGGAACGACCGCGACTTCCGCGGGAGCGCTGACAAGGGCGCGAAACCAATGAGGCGCCTCGGACTCTCTATTCGCCTCCCCGAGAATTGAGGAGGCAAGCGAGGCGTCGCCGATCCCCGCCCGCACGTGCCGCAAGTGCTGGAGGCTGGCGACCAGAGCCGCAACGGCTTCCGGTTCCGGCGCCTGAGGCGAACTGGCGAGCGACGTCGCCACGAAATCCTTGGTCAGCCGCATGGCGCTTTGGGTCTCGGCGCGCGCTCTCTCGCTCGCCTGCAAAACGTCATGGATGGCGTCGACCACCAGCCAGAGGGCGAACAGCGATGCGAAAATCAGGTTCACCCGATTGCGCAGGGAGATTGAACGCCACATCCGTTTGACGCCTTTTTTCCGCTTCAGCGTTGATTTTGCCGGAGCGACTGTCAATGCTGGCGAAGAGCGGGGCTGTGCTGCATTTCCCTTCGCGGCGAGGGGAAGGTTCAGCGGATCGCAGCTTTGCCAGGGAGGTTTCGGGTGCGGGTTCTCATCGTTGACGACCATCCGATCATCGTCTCGGGATGCCGGGCGCTCCTTGAGGGGGAGCCGGACATCGAGGTCGCCGAGGCGCAGGATGGGGCTGCCGGCTTCGCCGCCTTTTTCAATGTGAAGCCAGACGTCGGGGTCATCGACATCAATCTTCCAGGATTTTCGGGGCTCGAGCTTCTGCGGCGCATCCTCGAGCGCGAGCCGGAGGCGCGGCTCGTCATCTTCAGCATGAACGACGATCCAACCGTCGCCGCGCGCGCGATCGAGGCGGGCGCCAAGGGCTATATTGCGAAGAACGACGATCCGGCGCTGTTTGCTGACGCAATCAAGGCCGTGGCGAGCGGCGGCCGATACCTCCACCCAGAGATGGCGCGTCGGATCGCCTTTTTGCGCGCCGACCCCAGCCCCGACGCGGTCTCGAATTTAAGCGCCCGCGAGCTCGAGATCCTGCGTCTTCTCGCCGCCGGCCGCACGATGGCGCAGATCGCCGACCTTCTCAACGTCTCCTACAAGACGATCGCAAACAACTGCACACAGCTCAAGCAGAAGCTAGGCGCGCGCTCGGCCATGGACCTGATGCGCATCGCCATCGACGTGGGGACCTGAGCCGAGGCGACGCTGAGCGAAAGCGCGCGGGAGTACAATTCTCCCGCGCTTCGGCTCGGTCGAGACTGTCGACGAATCTAAGGACTGAACGGATGCTTGGCGGAGTCGCGTTGATTGACGACTTCCGCAGGCGTCGGTTTGCCGCTAACAGCCCGCTCGATCGATTCCTTCACGGCCTGATAGTTGTAGTCGTGGATCTTCTTGTCGTCGGCGGCGTCCCAGTGGATGAAGACGCCGACGCAGATGAAGACATCGTCGGCCTCGGCCGCGGGAATCGTCCCGTCTGCGACGCTGTCGGCGACCGCCTTGGCGACCGCATGTTGCGCGGGGCCAAACATCTGCACCGCCTGCTTGGCGCCCTTGATCGTCACCTTGTTGAACATGACCGTGGAAGGTTTGACCGCCAGATTAGGCGCCACCACCGCGAGGAGGGCTGTGAAGCCGTCCTTGTTGTTGGTCAGCGAGTGAGCAAAGGCGGTTTCCGCCGCGCTGCCCCTCGGGCCAATGATGAGATCAATATGCGCGACTTCATTGCCGTCGCCGACCAGCGACTCGCCAACCATAAGCTTGTTAATCTTGGCCATGCTAATTCCTCCCTCGGATTAAGCCAAATCACACATGCGCCTTGCCTTTGCGGCAAAAGCGGACTGGCTATCCTTGTTGTCAGCATCCCGCGGAGGCGGGATCGGTTGGCCGGATAGTCACGGGGCGCGCGCGCGCGCCCCGTGAGCCGGACTCAAGCATCGTTAGCGCGCAAGGGCAAGATGGCGAGCGCGCATTTGTCGCCGCGGATGGCGGAGAGACTCGACGCAAACAGCGTCGCCACAGTGAGATCCGCGCTCGTTCCGGGGTTGACGCCGCGCGATTTCAGCGTCGCGTCCCAGGTCAGCAACCCGTCGGCGAGCCTCTCCGGATCACGCGCCGCCGCAAACGCGTCACGCCAGTCCGCCGCCTCACGGCGAACGCCTTCGGCGGTCGCCGCGTCAAATTTGCGCAGGATGTGTGTGTCCGGCAGCGCGGCGAGAAATGTCAAAAAGACCGCGAGCGTTGACCAGTGTGCATCCCTTCCCCGTTGGCGGGCGATCGCCAGCGCCGGCAAGCCAAGCGAGAAGATGTCTTCATAAGTCGTGACGTACTGCCTCGCGATGCGATCCCGATCCACCGCCTCCGCCATGGCCTCGCGCAGCGTCGCGGTGACGGGGGCCTTCACGTCATGCCGAGGCGCGCGTCCGAGGCCGCCAGGATTGGCCGCCGCGATGGCGGCGAAGACGTCGTGAGCATCGGACCGGTCGAGACCATCGAGCACCGTCGCCAGCGCCACGCGCAGAGTCACATCCGGCGATTCCGCGGCGGCGGCGAGCGGCGCGCATAGGAGGATGATACCCAGATTGGTGTTTTGACCGACCGCCTTGAGAGTCGCGTCGACGGCTTCGCGAATGCGGCTTCCGACTCGCGCTCCCCTTGCCGCAATCGGAGCGGCGCTCGCCTCGGCGCTGCGAACGAAGTCCGCGACCTCCATGCGATGGCCGGGCGCGAACCGATGCACATTGCCAGGTTTCGGCGCGTCGAGTTCGGCGACGCACGCGTCGATATAGGCCTGGGCAATCGCATCTTCGCGGACATTCATAGAGCGCGCCATTGCTGTTCGCGGCGGCCCAGCGTCTCCAACAAGGCCGACGCGATCGCCTCGGCGATGTTGCACTGGCTCACCTTTTGCAGGCCGCTCCATGCGGGCATGCTGTTGACCTCAAGCACCGTCGGCGCGCCGTCGGCGCCTATGAGCACGTCGACGCCAGCGATTTCGGCGCCGACCGCTTCCGCAGCTGCAATCGCGAGACGCTCCATCTTCGGATCAGGCGAGATCGCCACGGGTTGGCCGCCTTGCTTGACGTTGGTGATCCATGTTGAGGCGCGCCGCATCATCGCGGCGATGACTCGACCACGAAGAACGAAAAGCCGATAATCCCTGAATTCCTCACTTCCGTTCGATTGAAACCGCTGCAGGTAATAAACGCCCGCGACCTCGTCGGAACTGGGCAAGTCCTCCGGCCGTTGAATCAGGCGCAAGCCCTTTCCTTGCGCGCCGAACAGCGGCTTGAGCACGAGCGGGCCGCTTGAGGCTTCTCGTTCAACGAGGGCGCGCGCGGCCTCTGCGGATTCCATCGTCCAGGTCGGCGGCGTCGGCACGCCGGCGCGCGCGAGCAGAAAGCTCGTCATCGACTTGTCGACGCAGCGTTCGATAGCCCGCGCGTCGTTCCAGACCACGACGCGCAGTTTCGCCAACGCGTGCAGGACCCCCAGGCGTTTGGTGATCGCCTCGAAGGAGCCGGCCGACAGCGTGCGCACGTGCACGGCGTCGGGAAGCTGCGATCCCAAAACGGGCAACGTCAGTCCACTCATGCTTCGGGTGTCGAACTCACAATCGGCAAGATCGATGCGCGCGACGTGCGCGCCGGCGCCGGCAAACGCCGCTTCCATTTGGCGCGCGTGCCAATCACGCTGATCGCTGACGACGAGGATTAGGCGACCGTCGGCGCGGTCCGCCATTGCGTCAGGCGAATGAGGCATCGAGCAATTTGTGATGCACCGCGCCGCTGTGAAAACTCTCCCCGCTCTCGATCGCCGTGACGATGACCTCGGCCGGGCTGAACAGCATGGGATCGATGGCGTAGAAATCGCCCTTGAAACGCTTGAAAATCTCGGCGAATGGAGCGCCGAAATCGCGCGATGCGCGACTGGGCAGCGCCTCGGCGAGGCTCTTCGCGTCCTCGGCCGGCCCGGTGACGTAGAGCTGCGCGCGCCCACCATAAATGATCGCATCGTTGGTGCGGCCCATCGCGGTGACGAAATCGGGATGGGGGGGACTAAGCGGCGCGGCGCCCATGCCGTCGACGATGCGCCCGAGCGGGAACTTCAGCTCATGCGCCTTATGCAATGCGACTTCCAACACCCTCGCAACCACTTGCGTGGCCCCGGCCAAGCTTTGCGTTGGGGCGTAAATCACGGTCAGAGCCGAAGGCTTAACCCCGCAATCGCTCGACACTTTGTCCACAATTTCTGGCGGCGGCGGGCGGCCGCTTTCGATGACCAGGGTGGCGACATCGGCTTCGTCCCGATAGCCGATGTCTTTGAAGACCGCCTCCTTTTGCGCGAGCGCGCGAGCCGGGCCGGAGCCGAGAGCGAAGAACGCATCCTTTCCGGAGCCGTGCGTGAGACTCCAACCCGCGTATTGGCTCCCGAGGCACGCGATCACTGGCTGCGGAGAGGTGACGGCGATCGTCCAGGGCCAGCGCGGCGTAGCGCTATCCGGCATAAGCCGCACCGCGGCGAGCCCGCCCAGACAGATTTCTGCAATGCGCAGCCCGGCCTCGACTCCACCGCGCTGCTTCGCGCCGGCGTCGATCAAGGTTTCCCCCCGTGGCCCGCGGGCGACGCCGAGATTTAGCGCCAAGGCCTCGCGTTGCAGCGCCGCCGTCAGTTCGGCGGCGCGTCGATTGACGCTGATGATCTCGGCGTCGCTCAATGATCCGCCTCCTGAACGAGGTCGATGATTTTCCGCGCGCGCTCACTGGCGCAGGCTCGCGCCAAACCGACCGTCGCGCCGGACGCAAGCACCGTGCACACGGGGTCGCCGGCGGAGAAGCGCGTTCCCGGCGGCGATCGATCGACCGCCCAATCCGGCCAAATCAGTCCCTCGCACACCGCAACCTCGTGAGGAGCATAGACTGTCTCGGCCGCTTTGAACGCGAAGCTCGACGAAGCCGGCATGCGACGTCCTTCGCACGCGGCGACATGACGCGCAAACAATGGCGCCTCGGTCGATTCGAACACGTCCAGAGTGGCCCCGGGTCGCGGATTGACCTCTATGAGCCAGACAGCGTCGGTTGAAATCAGAAAATCCGCGCTGTTCAGACCGACGAGATCCAGTTCGGAGGCAATTGCAGCGACGGCGCGGGCGATCTCTCCCGCTTGCTCTGTGTCAATTTCCACAGGTCCGGCGGCGCCGCCATATCGAAATGGGGACTGCGGCGTTGGCGCAGTCCACTGCATGCTGAGACCGATAATTTCCGTTTTTCTTTCGCTCGCAAGAAACAAAGCTGAGATGCTCTCTCCGGCAGCGCGACGTTGAAAATAAGCATCCGCCCAGGCGCTCGCACCTTCGGCCGCGGCGATATGTGCGCCTCCGGCGCCGCCCCTCCTCTTCATGAGCCAGAGCTCGGGCTCGTCTGGCGTCGTAAACGCGATCTGCGGATGTCGAACGCCATTCGCCTCGCAAACCTGCGCGAGCCCGAGTGGATCCTTGGCGCGCTTGAGCGTTTCCGCTTCATTGCCGAATACACGTGTTGCGCGGGCGATCGCGGCGATCGTCTCGGGCTGATGCTCGAAGCCGGCGCCATAGACCAGACCAATCGGATCATGGGCGTCGACTAACGTTTCAACGGCGCCGACGACCTTGTCGAACGCAAGCCCATCGGACAATCCGCCGTCGAGCTTCACGAAAGCATGACTCACTTGTCTCGTGTCCTCGTCGCCAAATACGTCGATAGACAGCGGAGCGAATCCGGCGCGCTCGGCTGAGGAAGCAAGCGCGCGCGCCGAATAAGCCGCAACAATGACTGTCGGACGATCAATCATCCCGCCGCCGATGTTTTATGAGTTCGATCTGCGGGTCTCGTGGCCGCGCATGCGAGCCGGCGCAAAGCTGGGCGAACTTGGCGGCAAGGGCTAGGCATTTCCTCTACGTGCGTTATTGTTCGTCGCCGGGCGGCAATCGATCGTGATCGGATTGAACTTGCCGGCGCGAGATTTGTCCAGACAAGTCGTCGGCGCACGAGGTCGGCTCCAATCGCTGGCGTCGATCCTCGGTGGACATGAGACCAATCGGGCGGAGCGTATGTCGCTGAAAGACCCAGTCAGCGCTGAGGCCGCAGCATCGATCGACGGCGCGCCCGTTTCGCTGGACGACGCGGCCAAGGCGGCGGCTCGACTTTTGGCGCGAAGCCGACAACCGCTCATCGCCGGGCTCGGTACGGATATCGATGGGGCAAGGGCGGCCATCGCGCTCGCGCAACGGCTCGGCGGCGTCGTCGAGCATACGCATTCGGCGGCCTTGTTGCGGGATCTCGACTGCCTGCGCGAAACCGGAATCATGCTCACGACGCCCGGCGAAGCGCATGTACGCGCGGACGTCGTGCTGCTCGTGGGCGACGGCTTAACGGAGGCCTGGCCGCATCTGAACGAGCGGCTGTTGGCGCCGCCAGCCAGGCCGGAAAGCGCGGACGTGAAGCGGCGCATCGTTTGGTTGGCGCCAGCCACAGGCGCAAGAATCCGAGGGTTCGAGGGCGATGTCGAGATCTGGGGAGCAGGGCGTGGCGCGAAGCTCGCAGTCAATCTTGCGGCGCTGCGCGCGCGTGTCAAAAACCGCCCCGTCGCGATCCGCCGTACCGCGCAATCCGGACTGCCTTTGTCCGCGATCGATTCGATCGCGACGACCATCAAAGGCGCGCGGTTCGGCGTCGCGGTTTGGACGGCGGAAAGTCTCGGAGCGCTCGAAATCGAGATGCTCCATGGGCTGGTGCGCGAATTGAATGAGACCACGCGTTTCTCGACATTGCCCCTCGCCGCCCCAGACAATGGCGCAGGCGTGCTCGCGGCCTGCGGGTGGATGACCGGCTTGCCTGTGCGAACCGGATTCCTCGAGGGCGTCCCGATCCATGACCCTTGGCGGTTTGACGCTGAACGGCTTGTCGCGACGGGGGAGACCGATTGCGTGTTGTGGATCTCCGCCTTCGGAGCCGGCCCGCCGACTTGGCGGAGCGCGGTGAACTTCATTGCTTTGTCCGCGCGCACAACCCAATTCGCCGAGGAGCCGAATGTTCGCATCACGGTCGGACGGCCCGCCGTCGATCATGACGCGGTCCTGCATTCATCCGACACGGGGACCCTGGTCGCGATGACCGCCTCCGCGCGCAGTGACGCGCCCAGCGTCGCTCAGGCGCTCGAACGCATCGGCGCGCGCCTCGGAGAAGCGGACGCTCCGTCATGCTGACTCGCATCAAGGGCGCGCATATCGTCGATCCCGCCAACGGCCGTGACGAAATCGGCGATCTTTGGATTCGCGACGATGCAATCGTCGCAGCCCCGCAAGAGGGCGCCCTAGCGGACGAAACGGTGGATGCAAGCGGGCTTATTGCGATGGCCGGCGGCATCGATATCCATTCGCATATCGCCGGGGCGAACGTGAACACCGCCCGCCTCATGCTGCCTGAATATCATCGCGCCCATGCGCGCCGTCCCGCTGAGACACCGCTCTCCAAGGTCGGTTGGACGACGTTCGAGACGGGGCGGCTCTATGCCGAGATGGGTTTCACGACGGTCGTCGAGCCGGCGGTGTCGCCGCATCATGCCCTGCACGCGCATCTCGAACTCGCCGACACCCCGATCATCGACAAGGCGATTCTGACGATACTCGGCAACGACGATTTCGTGCTCGGCCTTTTGCGGTCAGGAGAAAGCGCAAGCGCGCTCCGCGATCACGTCGCCTGGACAATGCAGACGACGCGCGCGCTGGGCGTCAAAGTCGTCAACGCCGGCGGCGTCGCGGCGTTCAAAGACAACATCCGCAGCTTTTCGTTTGACGATGTGGTTCCTTATTACGGCGTGACGAGCCGCGCGATCGTGAAGGCGCTGCAGGAGGCCGTGTCACGAGGCTGGCGTGCCTCACCCCCTGCATGTCCACTGCAACAATCTGGGCTTGCCCGGGAACTTCGAGACCGCGCTCACGACAATCGCAGCCGCAGGGGACCTGCCGCTGCATTTGGCGCACCTTCAATTCTACGGCTACGGCAAAGATGGCCCGCAAGGCTTTTCCTCCGCCGCGCCTCAACTCGCCGAAGCGGTCAACGCGGCCAAGAACGTCACCATCGACGTGGGACAGGTGATGTTCGGGCAGACGGTGACCATATCGTCCGACGTGCTGCGGCAATTCTCCGCCCGGGGTCAGGCCCGGCCCAAGAAATATGCGATCATCGACGGGGATTCGAACGGCGCGGGCGTCGTGCCTTACGAATATAGGGCCGGCAGCTTTCATAATGCGGTGCAATTCGCCGCCGGGCTAGAGCTGTTCCTCCTCATCGACGACCCTTGGCGGGTGTTTTTCACTACGGATCATCCGAATGGCGCCCCGTTCACCACATACCCTGAGATTTTTGCGCTGTTGATGGACAAGGATGTGCGAGCCGAATGGGCGTCCCGATTGCCGGCCGACGCGCTGGCGGTGACGACGCTGCCGTCGCTGACGCGCGAATATAGCTTAAGCGAGATCGCCACGATGACGCGAGCAGCGCCCGCCAAGCTGCTGGGCCTGCCCGATCGCGGTCATCTCGGCGCAGGCGCGCGCGCCGATATCGCGCTCTATCGTCCAGCCAAGGACATTGCACAAATGTTTCGCGCGGCGGCTCGCGTCTACAAGGACGGCGAGCTCGTGGTGCGCGACGGCGTCGTGACGCAATATCGCTACGGCCGCGCGCTGCACGTGACGCCGGACTTCGAGACCTCAATGAAGCAGCGAATGACGGAATACTACGACACGCGTTACGGTCTTTCGTCCGATTTCATGCGCGTGCCGGAGGGTGCGATCGCGTGGCCGCAACCGTTTGAGACGGTCGCATGCCGGAGGTGAAGGTCAACGGCATCGATATCGACGACACGTTCGCGGAAGCTTTCGACATGCGCGCGACCGCGATCGTGATCACCGCGCCGACGGAGCGCTGGGCGGCGCAGGCGGCCACGACAATGACGGGTTTCGCCACCTCGGTGATCGCATGCGGCTGCGAGGCGAGCGTGGAGAGCATTCTGTCCCCTCAACAAACGCTGGACGGACGGCCTGGCGTTCGCGTGCTTTTGTTCGCGGTCTCGACCGCGGAACTGCAGAAGCAGCTGCAAAATCGCGTCGGGCAATGCGTGCTCACGAGCCCGGGTTCGGCCTGCTATGCGGGACTGGAGACAGGCGAAGACAAGCTCAAGCTTGGCGACGCCATTCGATTCTTCGGCGACGGCTGGCAGATCGCCAAGCGGCTCGGCGCCCGCCGATACTGGCGCGTGCCGGTGATGGACGGAGAGTTCGTCTGCGAGTTCGACCACCTATCTCACCAAAAAGGCGGTCGGCGGGGGCAATCTTATTGTCATGGGAGAGAGCCCGGAGAAGACCCTTGCAGCGACCGAGGCGGCGGTGGAAGCGATGCGCAAGGTCGCGGATGTCATCATGCCGTTTCCAGGCGGTATTGCGCGTTCTGGATCTAAAGTTGGGTCGAAATACAAGGGCGCGAGCGCTTCGACCAACGACCCTTATTGCCCGACCTTGAAAGGCGCGGTCGACAGCGTTCTGTCTCCCGAGATCGCCTCGGTGCTCGAGATCGTCATCGACGGCCTGACCAGCGAGGCTGTTGCTGAGGCCATGCGCGCGGGACTCGCCGCAATCATCGAAATGGGCCCTGAGCGCGGCGCGTTGCGCGTCGGCGCGGGCAATTATGGCGGCAAGCTCGGCCGGCACCACTATCATCTCAAGGATCTCGTCCAGTGAGCCCGCTGACCTTTTCGCTGCGCGAGGCGCCGGACCAGCGGCTCGATCTGTCGCCATTGGTCCCGCAAAATCTCGCCGGCAAGACGGTCGCTGAGATCGAACGTATCGAACTGCAAACGACCCGCGTGCGTGTGGCGGCGGGAGAGGTTTTCCGCATCCGGGAGGGCGATCCCGATAGAATTCTCATCGAAGGCGGAGCTGAGCGTTTCGATCGCGTCGGCATGGGCATGGCCTCCGGCTCGATCCGCGTCGAAGGGGAGGTCGGCGTCGAAGCCGGGCGCCTGATGTCGGGCGGGCACTTGACCATTCGCGGCGATGCGGGTCCGTTCGCTGGTTCTCGGATGAAGGGCGGAACGCTGGACATCGAGGGCGACGCCGGCGACCGGCTCGGTGGCCCGTTGAGCGGCGAGACGGTCGGTATGAGCGGCGGTCTTCTGCATGTGCGCGGCGACGCAGGCGGGCGCGCCGGCGACCGGCTCAGGCGCGGCCTCATGCTGATCGAGGGCGGCGCGGGCCCCTGCGCCGGCAGCCGAATGATCGCGGGCACCTTGGCGATCGGGGGCGAAGCCGGACGCCCTCCCCGGCTATTTGATGGGCCGCGGCACCATTCTGCTCGGGCGGGGCGCAACGCTTATCTCGCCGACATTCGGCGATTGCGGCGAACACGAGCTCGTCGCGGCGCGGCTCCTGGCCGACTATATCGCTCAAGCGAGCGCAACACTCGCAAGATTGCTCCGCGGGCCGCTGAGGCGTCTTGCCGGCGACCTGGCTGCGCTCGGCAAGGGGGAGATTTTGCTTCCGCGCGCATAAGCGAGCGCCGTGCCGCTTGCGCTGGTTGACGCGACCGCTATCCTCGTCTCAAACAGCAGCTAACGTATCGCTCTCGGAGGAACATTGGCATGACCGCGGTCGCCCTATCACCGCAGCATGGGCCCACGTGGTCCGCCGCAGATCGTGCGCCTCTCTTGCGCTGGCTGATCTTTACCGGCGCGACCGTTTTCGCTGCGGTCCTGCTGTGGCGCTACGGCCTCATTCGGCTGATGATCGTTTCGGATCGCACCTATCTTTCCTCGGTGATCGCGCTGATTTACGTTGGGGCGTCGCTTCATTGTCTTTGGCGCACGATCGTCATATCCCGTGAGGGCGACGCTGGACGGCGGGTCGCGGCCCGCATCGAGTTCGGTCTGGGACTGACGTTACCCCTGATGCTACGACGGCGGTCCCAGATGGTCTTATCGCCGAGCACATCCGCGATCTCGCCCTCAAAGCTCGCACGCAAGGACAAGGGCGGCTCGATCAGACCCTGCTGCTCAGATCGCTCGCTGATCGGCTGCGAGGCTCCAACCCCTTCGGCTCCTTCGCCAGCGACACGATCATGAAGCTCGGACTCTTGGGTACGATCATCGGCTTCATCATCATGCTGGCGCCGATCGCGGGGCTCGACGCGAGCGACAAGTCGATGATGAAATCTTCGATGGGGCTGATGAGCGACGGGATGGCGGTGGCGATGTATACGACCCTCGCCGGCCTGGTTGGCTCCATCCTGCTGAAGATCCAATATTACATGCTCGACACCGCGACCGCGAAGGTGTTCTCGCGCGCGGTTACGCTCACCGAGACCCGCGTCGTTCCGGCATTGGAGCGCGCGCACGATCTTGGCGCTCACCCATGATCGATGAATTCGGCCTCTACCCGCGCGAAGAGCCCTTCGATCCATTTCAGCGTGATGCTGTTCAAGGCGCTGCAGGTGGTCGCGTTTCTTTTTTTCTCGCCCTGCTCGCGATTTCGCCTGAGGCCAAGGATGGAAAGATCGACTCGAAAGCCGAATTCATCGTCACCATGGATTGGCCTGACAATCATCCTGACGATCTCGATCTGTTCGTGCAGGATCCGGCGGGCAATATCGCATGGTATCGCCATCGCGAAGCGGGCTTCATGGTGCTTGACCGCGACGATCGCGGCGGCGCCAACGATTTCATCGTAGTCAACAACCAGAAAATCGCTTCGCCGATTCGCGAGGAGATCGTCACGATCCGCGGCATTGTCCCTGGGGAGTACACTGTCAACGTCAGCCATTTCCTGGCGACGACCAGTTCGCCGGTGCCGGCGAAGGTCAAAGTGCAGAAACTCAATCCGACCGCGCAGGTGGTTTTCGAGGATACTATCTTCGTCGATCACACTGGCGATGAGAAAACCGCGGTGCGGTTCAAGCTTGACGCCGAAGGCAAGGTGATCGACGTCAATCGTCGGCAGAAATCGCTGATGGAGAGCTTTCGCAATGTTAACCGCAACGGCGCCGATCTTGATCCGAAAACCGGTTACGTGAAAAAACTGTGACGAACTCTCGCCTCCGACGTCATTTGGTTGTCGATCGCCTATGCGCTGCTCGGCGCCCTTCTGCTGATCATCTGCGTCTTCGCGCGGATTCCTTGGCCCGTGAAGGCGGCTGCGATCGTGCTGACGAGCGCCTTTTACGTCGTCAGTTTTTTTGCGACGCGCGGCCTGCTCGGTTGGTCGTCGACCGATCCCTTGCCGCCGAAGTTCAAGCTCTTGGGAGCCCGGATCGTTGAACCCCACTCACTCGAAGGCGATCCCGGCGCGATCTACCTCTGGGTCGAGGCGCTCGACGCCGACAATTATCCGACCGCCGTGCCTCGCGGCTATCGTTTGCCCTACGACGCCCATCTAGCGGAAAGAACAGAGTCTGCTGTCAGGGCGAGCGCCAACGGGGTGCCTCAAGGGGGCCGGACCGCAGACTTCGGCAATGGCCAGGGAGGCAATGCGGAAGCCACTGCGCGCGAAGCTACGCCATCGACGATCACGACGACAGGCGGCGGCGATCCAGCCGGCGGCGGCCCCATCGACCCCCAGCTCGATCGGCAGGAAAATCAGGCCGTCAATTTTACGCCGCTCGTCCCGCCACGCGCGCCGGCCAAGGAGGGGCAAGAATAGCAGAGCCGTTCACGTGGATGCCGCCGCCCCGATCGCCAGTCAGCGACTGAGCGACTCCTACCGTCGATCAGATCTTCTCATCGCCTGGATAAGCGCATCGCCACCGTGTGACGCGCTCCGCCGGATGGTCGTCAGACCACTGAGCGATGTAGGGCGGCGCCTGCATCATGCATTGCATCAGCGACTCTTGCGCAACGAACTGCAACCGCTGTTCATCGCATTGACTGGGCGCGCTGAGCGCGCACACCGTCAGAATCAGCTCTATCATCACCCACCTGTCTTCAAGCGGAGCCGGACCATCCCTCTGTGGCATTTTGAACGGCCCATCGCAACGTGGCGATCTGAGGCGGCCGCCTTTTCGCGCTTGGCAAAGTGGGCAAAGTTTCGCAATGTTCCCATGAAATCGCGCGAGCCATGAACGGCGGATGGATCGTAGAGAAGAGGCGCGACGTTGAAAGGCGTTCAGGTCACGACGGCGGCGCGCCTGCATCTGGGTTTTCTCGATCTTTCCGGGGATCTTGGCCGACAGTTCGGATCGATTGGTCTCGCGATCGACGCATTCGAGACCCGCGTTCAGCTTCGCGAAGCGCCGAGCTTTGAAGTTTCAGGCGGGGAGCGCGAGCGGGGCGCGCGGCTCGCCCGCCGCGTCGCCGAAAGTCTAGGCATCGATACAGGCAAGAAGCTGACGATCTCGAGCGCCATTCCCGCCCACGCGGGGCTTGGTTCCGGGACTCAGCTCGCGCTGGCGATCGCGGCGGCGTTTCGCCGGTCTGCGGGATTGCCGCTCGATTCGCGAGACGACGCGCGCCTGCTTGATCGCGGCGCGCGTTCAGGTGTGGGCGTTGCCTTGTTTGATCGCGGGGGCTTGGCGGTCGACGCGGGCAGAGGTTCGGATACCGAGGTTCCTCCGGTGGTCGCGTGGGTGAACTTTCCCCGGGATTGGCGCGTTCTCCTGATCTTGGACCCGCGCGTCGAGGGCGCGCATGGGGAGGCGGAGATGCGGGCATTCGCTCAATTGCCGCATTTTACCGCGGATGCGGCGGGCGAAATTTGTCGGCGCACGCTCATGCAAATCCTGCCCGGCGCGGTGGAAAAAGATCTCGAGGCCTTTGGCGACGGCGTCACCGGGGTTCAGAAAATCGTAGGCGATCATTTCGCCCCGGCTCAGGGCGGCGGCCGCTTCACGAGCGCGCCGGTCGGTAGAGCAGCCGGGCGATTGAAGGCTCTCGGGGCGCATGGGATCGGCCAGAGTTCGTGGGGGCCGACCGGCTTCGCCTTCGCGTCCGATCCCGACCATGCGGAATTTATCGCTCGACGCCTGGGCGCCGAAAACGAACTCGGCGTGGAGATCAAAGTCTGCGGTGCGCGGGATCACGGCGCCGAAATTTACGAGGAAGAAGACGCGTCAATTCAATAATCGTTTGGGAGGACAGATGGCCAAGAACATCCTGCACATGATGACGCCGCTCGCGCACATGAGCCCGTTCGACGTCAATATGGCGCTCGACGCCGGTTATGACGCGACAGCTTCCTATACCAATGTTTCGCTCGAGGAGGTGACCGGCCTCGTCCAGGACGCCATGTTCTCGCGCTCGCCCCGTGACGCGGCGCGGACGGGCGTCTTTGTTGGCGGCAAGGACGCGCTTCTCGCTCTCGATATGCTCGACGCGGCCGGCAAAGCGCTGTTCAAGCCATTCGAGATTTCGGTGTTCGCCGATCCTGCCGGCTCGTTCACCACCGCAGCCGCGATGATCGCCGTGGTCGAAAAGATTCTGCTGGAGAAGAAAGGTCGCGCGCTTCGCGGCGCCGCGGTCTCCGTGTTCGGCGCAACCGGCGTCGTGGGAACGGCCTCGGGTGTCATCGCCGCTCTCGAAGGCGCGTCGGTAACGTTTGTCGGGCGCGATGGAATGGAGCGCGCCTCTCGCCATGCCGATGAAGTCAATCGCAGGTTCGGCGCCAACATTGCTATCGCCGACGGATCGACGCCTCAGATGAAGGCGTCGATACTCGCGGCCGCGGAAATTGTGCTTTGCACATCAAAAGCGGGGGTGCGCGTGCTCGACGCCGGCGAGATAGCTCACGCCGGCAGATTGCTGATCGCCGCTGATGTGAATGCGGTGCCGCCTTCCGGCATCGAAGGCGTGGACGCGCACGCCAACGGCGCGCCGCTCGGCGGACATGGCGCGCTCGGCGTCGGCGCGCTTGCGATCGGCAACGTCAAGTATCGAACCGAGTCCGGACTGTTCAAGCAGATGACCGAGAGCAAGACCCCGCTGCGCCTTGATTTCCGTCAGGCGTTCGAACTCGCACGCACGCTCGCGTGAAGCGGGTTCGCCGTGCCCGCCTATGTGCCGCGATCGACGACGCCAACCGGCCGCGCGTCTGTCATCCCTGAGGCGCGCTCGCGGCGGATTTCGATCCCAACCTGGCCATCGATCACATCGAGCTTCCGAAGATTGACCCGAATGCTTCGCACCCGCGCATGCTGCAACAAGACCGCGGCGACCTCCTCCGCGAGCGTCTCGACAAAATCGACATGGCCGCGTCCGACCACAAGTCGGATGGCGTCGAGGATTATATCGTAGGAGAAGATCGAACGCATGTCGTCCGGGTGCGCCCCGGCTCGCCGCACGAGCGCCTCGACATCGAAAACAACACGCTGGCGGACGCCTCGCTCGAAATCATAGGCGCCGATCTCTGCCAAGATGACAAAGTCACGCACGAATATACGGTCGAGTTCGCCTTCATTGTCGCGTCCGCCGATGATCCCGCGCGCGAGCAATCGCCAATCGATCTTGGGCGACGCCTCGGGGTCCGGCCGTTCACGGGGAATCAGATCGCGAATCAGGGTGACGGCGTGCGGGTCGATCGCGCCGCGCCGATCGTGAGCGTGACAAAGCGCGCCTCGGAATCCGAGGACATCGGGCCGCACGAGCAACAGGCGCGGGATGTCAGGCGCTTCGAGCGACCCCGCCAAGCCGCTCATCAAGTTGAGCGCGCGGCATTGCGAGCAGAATTCGTTAAGCCGCACCACCTCAAGATGGGCGATAAGACGCCCACGAACTCTTGTCGCGCGTGTCGAGCATTGCGCCCTTGAACCCGAGCGCCGAGCAGTTGAGGCACGAGATCGAAGTCGGGCTTCTCGTCGGCGAACATCATGCCGACGAGATGGACGTCGCGCGCCAGCCGACGCAAGGAATCGCCGAAACGGTCGAGGGTGAGAGCGTCCACCGCCAGCTTGACGTAATCGACGCCCATGGCCGCGAGCGCCCGTGCGCCAGCGAGCAACGCTTCGCCATCGTAAGGCGGATCGCCGAGCGCCGCGCTTGTCTCGCATCGTCCAGCGACCGCAGCGATCGCCTCGCGCGCGGTTTCCGGCGAGAGGGCCCCGAGCGCGCCTCGCCGCGCGTCTTTCAGATCGACGACGTCAGCGCCCAGTTGCAGAACGGCGCCGGCCTCCGCGGAATTGGCGACACTGGCGAGCATGCGCGTCATTGCGTCACGTCCCCTTCTCCGCGGTCGCCGAAGTCCCGTGACGAGAGCGCTCGCATGACGTCGAACGCGACTCCGAACGGCCCGACCGTGAAGCTCGGCGACTTGATTTGGCCGTAAGCGCACTCCTATGATCGCGCTGGAGAGGAAACGCAAATGCAGGTTGCGGCGCGCGCTGTTCTCGCGATTGCAGTGGTGACTTCATTCGCGCCGGAAGCGGTCGCTCAAGCTCGAGGAAAGGCCGATCCGGATTGGCCCTGCCAGCAGATCAAGACGCCGACTTTTTCCCTCGCCTCGATCTGGGCCGGGCCGCCGCTCGATCTCGACTCCCAGAGCTGGCGAAACGAGAGCGACGTCGTAGATCTGGAACTGAAGATGGCGCAACGGCGCGTTCCTATCGCGGATGTCGAAGCGGCGATTGGCGAGTTCAAGGCGAAGGCCGGGCCGGACGCGAACGCCAAGCTCTTGCGCGCTTTCGCCGCGGCCTTCGCCGATTTGTCCCAGCAACGCTCGCAGATCATCGATGGGCTGACTCGAATTGGCCGCAGGCAGAACGCGCTCGCCGATCGCATTCGCGCCGACAACGATGCCGTGGAGAAGGCGTCGGACCAGAACCGTGATGGACAGGCGCCGAACGGCGCCGACAGTCAACAACGGCTGCAATGGGACATACGCATTTTCAATGATCGCCATCAAACCGTCGCTTACGTTTGCGAGGCGCCGACGGCGATCGAACAGCGCATCGGCGAGATTGCGCGCGCCGTCCAGAAAGCTCTCTAGCGCCCGACCAACTGGCGCCTGACGTCAGGGAGAAATCGGCTTGTCGTTTTCGTCCAGCAACGGGACCCCGTAAGAGCGCAATATCGCTTGAATTTCGGCCTGATTCTCAGAGATCAGCTTATTGAGGGCGCGCTTCCAGTTCTGATCGGAATGCCGCACGCCCATGACGATCCGAAAAGCCATACGGGTGTCGGCTCCCTGCTCTTTCACGAGCGGGACAATCGCAGTCGGGCGTCTTGGCCTTCGTCGCGTAGTAGCCGGCGATCGGACCCCAGAGCAACGCAACGTCGATCTCGCCGCGGTCCAGATCGTCCATCATCTCATGGGTCGGCGAATCGAATCGCGTATCGACCACCAGCGCATAGGATTTGATCCGTCCGAGCAATCCGTTTGCCGCCAAGATGGTCGCCGGCGGCGTGCCTGCGACGATGCCAATCTTCGCCGTCTTCAAACGTGGATCACTCAGGGAATCCAGCCCCTTGAGAGGACCGTCCTGGTGATAAGCGGCGACGTAGCTCGTTCGATAATAAGGGTTGGTCGGCTGAACGATGTCGGCGCCTTGAGCAATCCCCAGAACGACGTCGCAGCGATGGGCGTTCAGCGTGTTGCGGATGAACCCCGTCGCGTCGGGATAGAACGTGTAGGCGAGAGACTTGCCGAGCTTGCGCGCGAAAAGTTCGGCGATCTTGTTTTCGAAACCCTCGCCCGCCTCATTGGAGAAAGGAAGATCGCGCGGGTCTGCGCAGGCTCGAAACACATGCGGGTCGACCAGTTCAATCGAGCCCTCTGCGCATCCTGCGCGCCTGCGCCGCCGGGAAAGGCCAACCCGACCAGCGCGAAAATCGCGGCGCCGATCGCTCTTGTCGCGCTCGCCATCGCTTTATTCGCCCATGCATTTCGTTTCGGCCGCTTCGAACTCAGGCGGCTTATCTTCATGCTTGGCGGGCCTCCCGCGCGGAATCGCGTCTTGAGAGCGCGCGCGCAGATAAATGTAAATGTCGTCGAGATAGCACATCACGTTCTTATTCTCGGCGAACGCCGGCATCACCTTTTCCTGGCCGGCCCCGAGATCCTGCTTGCCGCCAACGACAATTCCGAAGAACTCGGCATAGCCGATCGTCTTGAGCGAATCCGCAAGCGCCGGCGCGTAGGAAGACCCCTCTCCATCGGGGCCGTGGCAGACATGGCACTCCGAGTGATAACGGCGAAAACCCGAGTATGTGTACCAGTCGACGGTCCCATCCGCGGACACTTTGAAGGTCGGGTCGCCGTTCTTATCGCGGTACTTGCCGTGCTCGCTGCCGACTGCGGCCGGGTCTCCGGGCGGATCGGCGCGGGCGACGAGAGGAGCGCCCAAGGCGAGCGCGAAGCCAAGCCCAAGCATCAGTTTTAAAGTCGTCACGTTGCTTTCTCAAACGGTCTGGATCAAAGAAAGGGCCCGGCGCGTGTTTTGTTCCACGCGCCGGGCCCCGCTATTCCCGCAGGGTCAGTCGACCGCTCAATCTTTCGGGAGAGCGAACACGGTGAGCGCGCCGCCGAGAGCCGTGTAGTTCGACAGCGCGGCATAACCGCCGACCGCGCCCAAACCATCGGTCGGCTTGGTCAGGCCGGCCGCGAGGCCGATGCCCGCCCAACCGCCGACGCCAGACAAGACCGCCACATACTGGCGACCGCCGTGCTCATAGGTCATGACGTTGCCGATGATGCCCGACGGAGTTCTTGAACTTGTAGAGCTCCTTGCCGGTCTTGGCGTCGACCGCTTTCAGATAGCCTTCCAGCGTCCCGTAGAAGACGACGCCGCCAGCGGTCGCAAGAGCGCCCGACCAGACCGAGAATTGCTCGGGATCCGACCAGACGATCTTGCCGGTCTTGCCGTCCCAGGCGATGAAGTTGCCCATGTTGCTATCGCCCGCAGGCGGATACATCGACAGCGTCGCGCCGACGTAGGGCTGGCCTGCGGTGTAGCTCACCTTGAACGGCTCGTAATCCATGCAGACGTGGTTGGTCGGCACGTAGAAGAGCTCCGTCTGAGGCGAATAGGCCGCGGGCTGCTCATCCTTGGAGCCCAACGCCGCTGGGCAGATGCCCTTGGAGTTGACGTCCTCGCCATTGGCTTCTGTGGACATCGCCTTGACGCGGACCGGACGTCCATAGTCAGGCGAAGCCTTGTCCATGTTGATGCTGGTCGCCCAGTTCACCTTTGGATCGAACTTGTCGGCGACCAGCAGCTCGCCGTGTGACGCGATCGAGCGTGTAGCCGAAGCCGTTACGATCAAAATGCGTCAGGAGCTTGCGATCCTGGCCGTCGACCTTCTGATCGGTGAGGATCATCTCGTTGACGCCGTCATAATCCCACTCGTCGTGGGGCGTCATCTGGTAGATCCACTTCACCTTGCCGGTATCGACGTCGCGCGCCCAGATGCTCATCGACCACTTGTTGTCGCCGGGCCGTTGCGCCGGGTTCCAGGTCGAGGGATTTCCCGACCCGTAATACATCAGATTGAGGGCGGGATCGAAGGCGTACCAGCCCCAAGTGGCGCCTCCGCCGATCTTCCATTGGTCGCCCTGCCAAGTCTTGATGCTGGAATCCGGTCCGACCGGCTTGCCCAGGCTCGTCGTCTTTTCCGGGTCGATCAACGTGTCGCTATCGGGGCCCTCGGAGAAGCCGCGCCAGTCCAACTTGCCGTCCTTGATATTGTAGGCGCTGACCCAGCCGCGAACGCCGAACTCGCCGCCCGAAACACCGACGAGGACCTTGTCCTTGAAAACGAAAGGAGCGTCAGTCCCGGTTTGACCCTTCGAGGCGTCGCCATCTTTCACCGACCAAACGACTGCGCCGGTCTTCGCGTCGAGCGCGACGAGAGTGGTGTCCGCCTGATGGAGGAAGATCTTGCCGTCGGCGTAGGACAAACCGCGGTTGACCGTGTCGCAGCACATCACCGGGATGACGTTGGGGTCCTGCTTGGGCTCATACTTCCAGAGGATCTTGCCGTCGTTGTTGAGGTCGAGCGCGAAAACGGTGTTCGGGAATGGCGCATGAAGGAACATCACATCGCCCATGACGAGCGGCGCGCCTTCGTGGCCGCGCAATACGCCAGTCGAGAAGGTCCAGGCCGGCGCAAGCCGATGGACGTTTTCGGCGTTGATCTGTTTGAGCTCTGAATACCGCGTGGCGGCGAAGTTTCCAGCGGGCATCACCCATTGGTTCGGGTCCGCGGCCAGTTTCGTCAGTTCTTCGTTCGCGACGGCGTATCCGGCGGTAAAGAGCGCCGCGGCTCCTAAGCAGCTTGCAAGCAAGAGTTTGCGCATTGTTTCCTCCCGGTTGGACTTATAGTAAGCGCCTTGTAACCCGTCATAGGTCAAAGCAACTTCGTAGCAATAGTCTCAGTGGGACGGCGTCGGCAGCGTGTCACGACACGGCGAAACGAGCACATTGGCCCGCGGGGATTCGCCTTGCCTCCGAAAAGTGCGCCGAGGCTCCCGTTCCCCGACGCTCGTGCAGCCAAAACCAAGAGGAGATTATCCTGATCGAATTTTGAGCGCAAGGGGCAAACCTTCAGCGATTGTCACGATCTCGTCATAGCATCAAGCAGTCCGGCGCCCTCCAGTCTATGCTTTCGGATACCAATCAATGAGGAGGATCCCCCATGCCCAATAGGTTCACGCGGTCGCTCTTGGCCGCGTCGTTCGCCCTCGCGGGGCTTACCGGCTTGGCCCCGGTCGGATCTGCGCAAATTCCGGGCGGCACGATCAAGATTGGCGTGTTGAGCGACTTCTCCGGTCCATTCGCCGATCAGGTCGGCAAGGGGTCGCTGGTCGGCGCTCAGCTCGCGGCCGAGGATTTCGCCAAGGAGGCCGGCGGCCTCAAGGTCGAGGTGATCTTCGCTGACCATCAGAACAAGCCCGACATCGGCGTCGCCATCGCACGGCGTTGGGTGGACGAGGAGGGCGTCGATGCGATCGTCGATCTCGCCAACTCGGGCGTCGGTCTCGCGGTCAATGCGCTCATGCACGAGAAGAATCGCGCGATGCTCGCGTCCGCGACCGCGACCTCCGATCTGACCGGAAAATTCTGTCAGCCGACCACGGTCCAATGGGCGCTCGACACCTGGGCGCTCGGAAACGCAGTCGGCCGCACCATCACCAAAATGGGCGGCTCGAGCTGGTATTTCATCAGCTTCGACTATGCGCTCGGCAAGGCTCTGCAGCGCGACGCGACGGAGGCGATCGTCAAGGCGGGAGGCTCGGTGCTCGGCTCGGTGTCGCACCCGCTTGGCGCGACCGATTTCGGCTCGTATCTTTTGCAGGCGCAAGCTTCGGGCGCCAAAGTGATCGCGCTCGCCGACACCGGCGCCGACGCGATCAACGCCATCCGTCAGGCGGCCGAGTTTCACGTCGTCGGACCAGACGGGCGGCTCGCGGCGCTCTTCCTGCAGATCACCGATATCGATGGGCTCGGATTGAGCGCGGCGCAGGGCCTTATCCTGTCGGAAGCCTTCTATTGGGATCTCAACGACGCGACACGAGCCTTCGCGACGCGCTTCGCCGAGCGGATGGGCGGCAAAATGCCGACCGAAGATCAGGCCGCGGCCTATTCGGCGACGCTGGCTTACTTGCGCGCCGCCAAGAGAGCGGGAACCATTGAAGGCGACAAGGCAGTCGCCGAAATGAAGACATCGCCGATCGACGATCCCCTCTTTGGCCACGTCGTCGTCCGCGCCGACGGGCGCGCCACGCATGCGATGTATGTTTTCAAGGTGAAGGCGCCCGCGCAATCGAAGAGCCGATATGATGTCTATGATCTGATCGAGACGATTCCGGCCGAGGCCGCCTTCCGGCCGCTCGATCAAGGCGGCTGTGCGCTCGTGAAGTGACGGGCGATTGGAGCGCGTCGCGTGAAAGTGATCGGAGGAACGCTATGAGCGAAGAGTCAAAAGAGCGTGTTTACGAACCGGACGAGATCGAGGCGCGGCTCAAACGCGAGCTTCCCCATTGGCGTTACGAAAACGGCTGGATCAGGCGCAGGTTTCGCACCTCCGGCTGGAAGGGCACGCTGATGGTGATCAACGCGGTCGGCCACCTCGCCGAGGCCGCCTGGCATCATCCTGATATCGCCGCGTCCTATGCGTGGGTCGAAGTCAAATTGCAAAACCACAGCGCCAAGGGGATCACCGACAAGGACTTCGAACTGGCGCGCAAGATCGAGGAGTTCGTATCGTGGCGTCCCGGCAAAGAGGGCGGCGCGCTCGAGGGAACGCCGACTGGCGATCAGCGGTTCGCCTACATCAAATATGACGATAAATGACACCGGCCCCCGCCTCTGGGCTCTCTCTGCGCGGCGGGCTCCATGCTCGAACTGAGCACGAAAAATCGACAATTTCTTGCCAAGCCGCGTGGACCCTGATATACTCTTTTTCAGAAATCGCTGACGATTTTTGCGAGCGGTTCTTTCGGGCATCGCGCCCGAGATTTTGCCGTCATGGGCCGGCGACGACTCGCTAATCGCGTCGGAAGCCTTTGAAATCGCTCAAAACGGACTCGCTAACTGGCCCCGCTGGGCGGAGCCGAACTCAACCCGCAGACCGCAGGGCCTCGATCCGAGCCGCGACCCTTTTGCGCTCCTCGTCGCTCATGGCCGCGCGCGGCGCTCATGATCTGGATCTCGCCGATCACATGCGAAGGACGCGGGGAGAGCACGAAAATGCGATCGGCGAGCGCGATCGCCTCATCGACGTCGTGGGTGACGAGCACGGTGATCATGCCGCGGCTTTCGACAAGCTGAGCGAGATCGCGCTGCAGCTGCCGGGCGAGCGGCGCATCGAGCGAAACGAAGGGCTCGTCGAGCAGGAGCAAGGTCGGACGAACGGCGAACGCGCGCGCCAGCGCTGCGCGCCGCGCGAGGCCGAGCGAAAGCTCGCCGGGAAAGTGCGTGCGGTGCGCCGAGAGGCCGAGCGCGGCGAACAAAGCAGCGACCTCGGCCTCGCTCGCGTCGGGGGCGGCGAGGCGCACGTTGTCTTCGACGCTGCGCCACGGCAGGAGCCGCGGCTCCTGAAACACCATGCTCACTCGGCCCTGCGCGGGAACGTGGACCGAGCCTTCGAAATGGCGATCGAGGCCGGCGAGAATGCGCATCAGCGTCGACTTGCCGCACCCGGACGGCCCGATCAGGGCGCCGGTCTCGCCTTCCTCAAGAGCGAACGAAAGGTTGGCGATGACCGGCACGTCCTGTCCCGACGCCGTGCGGAAGGACTTTTCAGCGACGCGCGCTTCAAGCCGCGCGCGGTCGCCAACGGGAGACATGACGTTCAAAGGGTTGCACCGCAAGCGTTTCGATAATGAGCATGATCGCCGTAAAGGGCAGCGCATAGGCGAGCAGAAGCGGGACGTCGAACAGCTGAAAGGCGGTATTGATTTCGAAGCCGACGCCGTTCGGCCGGCCCATCAGTTCGACCACCAGCACGATCTTCCATACGAGCGACAGGCCGCCACGGGTGGCTGCGGCGAAATAGGGCGCGAGCTGCGGCGCGACGACATGGGTAAGCCGCTTCACCGGCGAAAAGCGGAACACTTGCGCCATCTCATCGAGCTTGATGTCGAGCGCGCGCACCCCCTCGCGTATGGTGACGACCGTGACTGGCAGCTTGTTGAGCGCGACCGCGCCGATCGCCGCGGCTTCGTTGAGGCCTACCCAGATGTAAGCAAGAACAATGATGACCAGCGCCGGTAGGTTCAAGAGCACGATGATCCACGGGTCGGCGGCGCGATCGAACAGCGCGTTGCGCCCCATGGCGTATCCAATCGCGGACCCAATCGCCATCGCGAGCAAGAACGCCGCCACGACGCGGACAAGCGTGGCGGCAAGGGCCGTGAACAGCGCACCAGATGCGGCCTCGGATCTCATCGTCGCGAGCACCGCCATTGGGCCTGGAAGCAGCCGCGGGTTGGCGAAATGCGCGGCGATTTGCCACGCACAAACAAGCGCGACAAGCGAGATGAGACGCGTCATCACGTCCTATTCGCTCGTCAAGGGATCGTAGAAGAGACCAGCATCGAGGTCCTTGGCCTTGCCCACCAGCGCCTCTCCGCCGACCTCCGCCAATCGGTGATAGAGCACGCCCGCGTCCGCGGCCTGCTCGGCGATGGTTCCGCTTCGGCACGCCTTCGAGGTAGCGCTGGCGATAGACGGCGAGCGCCGCGTCGTCCTTCAAGTGAAGGCGCGCCTTGATCGGAGCCCACGCGCTCGGATCTTCGGCCAAGATTTTGCGCGCCTCCGCCGCAGCGGTGAAATAACGCCGCAGGACATCTTTGTGCGACGTCGCGAAAGCCTCGCTGAATACGTAGCCAGTCATCGCGACCGCGGCGCTTGCGCCGAGCGCCTTCTCGACATCGGACATCTCAATTGCCCGACGGAAGCCTCGCCCCTCGAGATCAGCGGCGAAATTCCAGTATTCAAGCGCAGCGTCGGTCTCGCCCTGGGCGAGTTTTTCTGCGATGAGCGGCGGCGCGCCATATGACGGCCGCGCCTCCTTGGCGAGATCGAGTCCAGAGCCCAGCCCGACGGCTCGCAAGAAAAGCCAACTCTTGTCGAGCGGTCCGCCGGCGACGCCAATCGATCGGCCGGCGAGATCGGCGACCGTATGGATCGGCGAATCCTTCGGCGCCATCACGGCCCCCAGCGCGGTCGAATAAGGCGTGAACAGAAGCTTGTCGCCGAGCGCTCGTTCACGCGCCGCCCAAAGCCAGTCCTCAGCGATCATATCGGCGCCGCCGCCCATCAGGGCGATCTTCGCTGCGTCAGTCGAAGCAAGC
Source organism: uncultured Alphaproteobacteria bacterium (assembly GCA_963756955.1). Taxonomy (GTDB): domain Bacteria; phylum Pseudomonadota; class Alphaproteobacteria; order Rhizobiales; family Beijerinckiaceae; genus Roseiarcus. The sequence continues at coordinate 129,092 of CAVWPU010000031.1, read as the reverse complement.
TCGATCGTCTCAATATCGAGATTGGCGGCCTTGTCGAGCCCACGCGCCTTGATGACCTCGATCTCCCAAGACGCTGTTCCGGTTTTCTGGATGGCGATGCGTAAGGGGTCGGCGGCCTCAGCGCTGGCTGCGAGCCAGGCGCTCACGACGCAGGCGAGGGCGGCGACCAACATGGGTCTGATCATCTGGGCATTCTCCCTGGCTCCCGGTCTGCCGCGCATCAGCCGCCCCGACGCATCAGCATGCCACGCGCTGGATCGTAGGCGATCACCGCGGCGCCGAGGAACGCCACCGTGCAGCCGCCACGACCCCGAGCGCCAGCCAATTCGACCTGTTCGTAGAAGGCGAAGCGGATCAGTTCGACCGCATGGGTGAAAGGGTTCAGCTGGCAGACGGTCGCCAGCCAGGGACTTCCCTCCTGCACCCGCCACAGCGGATAAAGCGCGGAGGACGCGAAAAACATCGGGAAAATGACGAAGTTCATCACGCCGGCGAAATTCTCAAGTTGCTTGATCAGCGACGACAACAGCATGCCGAGCGCGCCAAGCATCAGGCCGGACAGCGCCAGCGCCGGCAGCACCGTCAGATAGCCCCACCAGGTCGGCGGCTCGATCTCCCAGAAATAGGCGATGATAAGAAAGGCATAGACCTGCAGAATCGAAACGGCGACGCCCGCGATCAGCTTCGACGTCAAGAGAAACCAGCGCGGCGCAGGACTGACCAGCAGCATGCGCATGCTGCCCATTTCGCGGTCGTAGACCATCGACAGCGAGGATTGCATGCCGTTGAAGAGCTGGATCATCGCGATTAGCCCCGGCGTGATGTAGACCTCGTAAAGAACATAGGTGTCGTAGGGCGGCATGATCGACACGCCGAGCGTTTGTCGAAATCCGGCCGCGAAAATGAACAGCCAGACCAACGGGCGCACCAGCGCGGAAATGAAGCGCTCGCGCTGGTGAAGAAAACGCAGGCTCTCGCGCCATACGATGCCGTAGAGGCAAATCAGGCGTTGCCTCCAGCCGAATGGCCGGTCGCTGTCGAGGACGGCGTCGCTCACCATTCGGCTCCCTCCTTGTCGCCGCGGTCAAAGAGGTGAACGCCTCGCCGATCGAACGAGCGCCCGCCGCGCCGACGATCGAGCTGCGACGTGCCGTCAGCGAGCACCCGCCCCTTGTGCAGCACGACGACGTGGTCGTCGTCGCGAATCTCGTCGACGAGATGAGTCGTCCAAAGGACGCCTATTCCTTCATCAGCGACGAGGCCTCGAACGACCTCGAGAATTCCGGCGCGCGCCTTGATGTCGAGCCCGGCCGTCGGCTCGTCGAGCAGCAGCATTCGCGGCCGATGCAGCAGCGCGCGCGCGATCTCGACGCGCCGCATCTGACCGCCGGAAAGGAAGCGCACCTTGTCGCCTGCCCGGTCGGCAAGCCCGACGCGGGCGAGCTGGATCGCTCCTCGCTCGCGCGTCTCACGCGCGCCGATGCCGTGCAAGGCGCCGTGGTAGGCAAGATTCTGGGCGACGCTGAGATCGGGATCGAGCGTGCGCTGCTGAAACACGACGCCAAGCCGCGCGAGCGCGGCGCCGCTGTCGCGCGCGACGTCGCGGCCGAAAATCCGCACGGCTGCCCGATCGGCTCACATAGAGATGCGTGATCACCGAGAACAGCGTGCTTTTGCCGGCGCCGTTCAGCCCAGCAGCACGGTGAAACTGGCTGGCGCGACGTCGAAGCTCACCTCATCCAGCGCGATGCGCGCGCCATAGGCGTGCGACACTTTCTCGACCGAGAGCGCGCTGACCATCGTCTTTGGCGTGCCTCGGCAACCTAGCGTCATTGCTTCGAGATCGCGACGCCCCAGGGAAACGAACCGACCGGAATCGATTTGATCACTTTCAGCGCGGCCACATCGATGACCGAGACGTCGTTCGAGACGCCGTTGGTCGTCAGGAGATACTTGCCATCCGGCGTCAGCTCCAATTGCCAGACGCGCTGGCCGACTAGCAGATATTTGACCACCTGCTTGGTCGCAGCGTCGATGACCGCGACGCGATTGGCGGGACCCAGCGCGACGAACGCCAGCTTGCCGTCGGCGCTGAAGCGGATGCCGACCGGCTGGATCTGCTCCTTCGCAAGTCCCGGCACTTCGAACGTGATCTTCTGCTTCACGACCTGCTTGACGGGATCGATCACGCTGACCGTTCCGCCGACCTCGGAGGTCACCCACAGTTCCGAGCCGTCCTTGTTGTACTCCGCGTAGCGCGGGCGGGGGTCGACCAGAATATTAGCCACCATCTTCTTGTTTCGCCAATCGATGAGATGAGCCATGCTGGTCGTTTCGGAAGTGTTGACGACGATGGAGCCGTCGGGACTGACCGCCACTCCCTCGGGCTCGACGCCGACCGGAAATTCGCTGACCACCTTGCGGGTCGCGATGTCGATCGCGGTCAAGAGCGCGTCGTTTTCGTTGGCGACGAAGACGAGCTTCCCATCCGGGCTGACGCGCAATTGCTCGGGATCGGGACCTGACGGCAGTTCGCCGACCTCCTTCAAGGTCTTTGTGTCGATGACCGCGATCGTATCGTCGTCGCCCAGGCGACGAACATCAGCGCGTCGTCCTTGCTCAGCGCGATGCCGCGCGGCCTCTGGCCGGTCTTGACCGTGTGCGTGACCTCGAGCTTGTCGAGATCGACGACCGAGATCGAATTGCCTTTCTCGTTGGTGACATAGGCGGTCGTGGCCTGCGCCGGACCTGAAAGCGCGCGCAGGCTCGACCAGAAGGACCAGAGCGCGCGGCGGAGCGCGCCACGCGTTTCATTGAAGCTTGCATTTGGTCTCCGGCCTGTCGAAGCCGAGGGTGTCGAGTTCGGACGTCTGATGCAGGAAGCCTTCCTGCGGGCGAAACCGAGACCGTGCCCCTGCCGTCGGTGAGCAGGATCGGCTGACGCAGCTGCTGGTTCCAGTCGCGCACGGTGAGCCCCTGCCCCTTGAAGGCGCCGAGCGTGAAGTCGGGCGACAGAAGATCGTCGTGCATCGCCTTGGGGTCGGCGGATTTGGTATGCGCGACAGCGTCGCCGATCAAGCGCATGGCTTCCCACGCCTGATTGTCGCGCGCGTTCATGCCGCGCTTGAACGTGCGCTGGAAGCGGTTCTGCAACTGCACGGCGCCCCAGAATTCGTGCGAAGGGTCCCAGCTCACCGGCCGCAACCCTGCGGAGCCGACGACCGGCCGGGCATCCCAGGTCCGATAAGGCAGAAAGCCGGCGAAAACCTCGTTTTCGTCGGCCGCGACGAGCACGTCGTAGTCGGGCGCGTTTTGGGTGAAGACCGGCATCTGCCGCTGAACTTGCACGCTGCCGGAGTCCGAGCGCCGGCCGCCGCCGGTGTCCTGGTACACGCGCTCCTCGACGATTTTCGCGCCGAATTTCTTGGCCGACCGCCGATAAGCGTCGGCGAGCAATTTGTCCTCCGGATGCGATCCGACCACCAGCAGCCACCGCTTCCACTGCTTCCAGATCAGATATTGCGCAAGCCCGTCGGTCAGCATCGAACGCGTCGGAGCGACGTGGATGACGTTGGCGCGGCAATCCTCCTCGCGCAGGCGATCGTCGGGCGCGCCCGCGTTGAACACGAGCGCGCCAGAGGCGCGCGCCGCGTCGGCGACCGCGAGAACCTCGGCGGGCGGCAGGTCGACGATGAACAAGCGCACGCCGTCGTCAAGCATGCTCTTCAGCGCCGCGATCGGATCCTCGCCTGGAGCAAGCTTGGCGTCGACGACCGAGAAAGACTGGTCGAGGAAGCGGCCCGTGGTGTTGTTGTCGTCCATCGCCATGCGCGCGCCGGCGACGAAATCGTCGGCGGGAGGAATATCGAGGATCGAGATCGTTTCGCGAGAATGCGCTTCGTGGATGACGCCGACCTTGACCGCAAGTGGATCTGCGCTGGCGGACCGGGCCAACGCCGAGAACAAGGCGAAGGCTGCGACGCAAATGGCGCAAAGCGACTTCCAAATGGGACGGCGAGAGGCGACGCGGAACCTGCGCCCAAGTCTTGCTTCGAACCTAGCCATTTTGCGGGGTGAAACCTCTTCACCGAGACGCCTTGAAGAGGCTGAGCCTTGTCGCCGCCGACTTAACGCGCGCAACAGCAACGCACTCTCTCCGAAAAGGCCCCGTGGCCTCTGGCCTCGTCCGTACAGGAGTTTCATGGGAATTCGGCGATGTTTTCTCGGCGCAGCTACTAAGGCGTTCATCGCAAGCGGAGAGTCTCACTATTGCTAGACTCCGCACTACAAAGATGGCGGGCGCGCCCGCATAGGCCCTTTCTGTTGGCCCGCCTGGTATAGGCGAGACAGGCGCCTATCTTACATCTGCGCCGACAGATATGCTGTGACTTCCATGCCCGCGCAAACTTCAACAACGACGGGAGCGTTCCAGTTCATGAATTGAACTCCTTGAGTTTCTCTCCGCGTGGGCTATTTGGGTCCCACAAACACGCTAACTAGCACCCTTCCCGCGCCGCGTCACGTGCTCTGAAGGTCCCGGTGACACAGCGCCGTGTGTTCGGCTCCGCGCGGTTTCTCCTTCGTTGGAGCGTTGTGCTTGGCCGCATGCTCGCGCACCTCGTTGGCGTCGCAATCTCTCCCAATGCGCCGGGGTCGCTCCGAGTTGTAAAAAATCCCTAACGTCTGGACACCCGCTTTGAGCGCAGAACGCGCCCCTATCCCTGGCCTGCAGCAATTGCTAAGTCACAGCCTGTGACGGCGGCCCGTTTCGTGATGGCCCGCTTTGGTGACATCGAGATCAGGGAGGAGAACGTGAAACTGTTGAGTTTTGGGCTAGCCGGAGCCGCCCTCGTGGCTTCGTTGAGCGCCGCAACGGCGCAGGACGCGGCGGCTGGCGAGAAGGTCTTCGCCAAGTGCAAGATCTGTCATCAGATCGGCGAAGGCGCCAAGAACATGGTCGGGCCGGTCCTCAACGGCGTCGTTGGCCGTAAGGCTGGCTCGTATCCCGATTACCACTATTCCGACGCCAACAAGAATTCGGGCATCACCTGGGATGAAGCGACCCTCAAGGAATATCTCAAGGATCCGAAAGCTAAGGTCCCTGGCACCAAGATGGTTTTTCCTGGCCTGAAGTCGGACGACGACATCGCCAACGTCATCGCCTACCTCAAGCAGTTCGGCCCTGACGGTAAGAAGATCTAGCGGGCGAGGCCTCACATCGCCTGCAAATCGGCGGCGACCACTCGCCGCTCATGCAATGCGGTGGCAATCAGCGCGCCAGCTGCGCCTGCCTCTTTGAGCGCCCGGAGATCAGCCGCGTTGCGGACGCCTCCCGCGGCATAAACTTCGCGCCCGCCGGCTATCGATTGAATCGAGGCAAGCCGCTCGAGATCCGGGCCGGCGCCGCTGCCGACCCGCGCAAGAGTCATGACGATGACGCGCTGCGGCCAAAGCGCGGGCTCCGCCAAGATATCCGGCGGGCCTTGAAACGCATCGCCGCGAAAATCGAGCGAGAGCACGATGCGCGTCGAGCCCTGGTGCCGCCCAATCAGCTTGGCGTCATGCTGCGATTCGCTGCCAATAACCGGCGTCCCAAGATTGGCGCCGACCAGAGCCTCGATCGCGCTGGCTTCGGCGGCCCCGCTATCGACCCACATTTCCAACGTTGGAAACCCTTTGCGGATGCGGCGCAGCGCTCGGACATTGTCGCCGTGGCCCTCGATCGCGTCGAGATCGGCGACATAAAGCGTTGTGAAGGGATAGACCGACAGCAGGCCACGAACGACATCGGCCGGGTCGCTGGTTGGCGAAAGCGGCGATTCGAGGGGCCGATACCGCGCGCGATCACCCATCTGCGCGCGGACGGCCTGGCCATGCATGAGGTCAATGACCGGGATAACCTGCAAAGGGCTGAACTCCGAGGCTTGGGATGGAGAAGGAGGCTCGTCTTACGCTCGGCAAGCGCCCGCCCGCGCCTAAGCCGAGCGCCGCATTGGACGCCACAACCTCCGGTCGAGCCTCATGGAAAACAAATGCAAGCAAAACGGCTATAAACGAGCATAAACGTTAGTAAATTGGCTTTCTTTTACTTGCGTTTATTTTTTCTGATCGAGCTTTTTCAAGGAGTTATGAGCGATGAAAACAAAAAAAATTCCGCCGGTTTCCGCCTCGCGCCCAGGTTGTGTTTCACTCCGAAATTGCCGACGCGACCGGCCATCGTTCTCTCGAAACAATCGCTAGGCCGTTCCGTAAGGCCAGCACGACTTTATAGCACATAATTCTGATTTCACCAATGCAATGTTTGCCAACATGCGATTTGCTCCTGTCGCGGTCAACGCGCCATGCCGGCGGCGAAGACCTGCGCCGCCTTGTCCTTGAGCCAGGTCCAGGCCTCGGTTTCCGAGGGTCCAGCCGTCTTGCCGACGGTGACATCGAGGCGGGCCAGTTCCGCTTCGACTTCGGCGCGCGGCAGCATGTGCAAGCGGCTCACCAGCACCGCGCCCTCGATAACCGCCGCTTGCGCGCGATTGAAGCCTTGGAACGGCGCGTGCGAGGCTTGATGCGCGACGCGGCACACGAAACGGGGCCGAGTTGCATGTTCGCGCACCTCGATGACAACGAGTTCGAGATGCGACAAGGTCGACGTCAGACGCGGCGCCGCCGACAACAGTGGCGGGGGTCAGGGGCCAGTCGCGGCGCCCGGTGAGGCATCCGGCGAAGATGCGCACGTCATCGGTGAAGTTGGCGACCGCGAACGGCGCCTGGCGCAGATTGTCGAGTGTCGTTGAGGGGTGAAACGGCGCCAGGATCCAGCCCTGGCCTTCGGCGATGAGCCCTAAAGGTGCGATATGGGGCTCCCCGAGCGCGTTGACCGTGATGACGACCGCCTCGCGGATCAGCGGCATTGCATCACTCGTTGGCGACGCGCGAACGCAGCGTGTGGCCCGCTTCGCTTAAGCGTGTCCTGTCCTCGCTGCGCCGATCGACCGCGCAGCCCCAATCGAGCGGCTCATCCTGCGCGTAGCGTTTTCCTAAGCTGAAAAGCGATCTCGGCCTTCGTCAACTCGGCCCCAAGATAGAAGGCGTGAGCGCCGTCGGTTTCGACCCCGAGTTTGTCGAACAGCGCAAACGCATCCTGAGCAACAAAATGGCCAGCGCGGTTGTAGACGTGAATTCCGTCCTCAGCCGCCTCGATCCGGTAGTTGTCGTCTTTCACTTGCGCCGAAATCTCAGCGATCTCGGCGCTCGCGTAGGGAAACGGCCTTTGGTCGTGGACCTGCAACAACGCCCGCCCATAGCCTCTCGGCAGGCTGTGGTCCGCCGCCGCGGCACACATGATGCGGCGCGCGGCGTCATGCTCTTGAATCGTGCGGCGCGTGTGCGGGCTGACATGAACGGCGAGCACGTTGGCGATCGCGAGCTCCGAGCAGATTCCGAGCAGCAAGGCCGTGACGCCGACGGAATCGGCGTCGGTCAATTCCGTCAGGTTCCCGGTGCCCATGAGCATTTCCGCGTCGGGCAAGCGCGCGCGCACTTCACGATAGCGTGAGAGCGACTCGGCAAAGCCGAAGTGGATCGGATCGATGACCGGATCGAGGATAAAGCTAAGCCCGCGCTTCTGTGCGGCTTCAGCTGCGCGATAAAGCGAGGCGAGATCGCCATGCTGGGCCGGAATCAACACCGGTCGTGCGCCGGTTTCATCCGCGATCGCGAGATTGCCCTTCGGTAAGGCTGAGGAGATAATCGGCGCCGGCCATTCCGCCGCGGCGCAGCTCTTCCGGGTCGGCAGAATCGACGCTGACAGACAATCCCCTCGCCTTCAATTCTCGCACGGCATCTTCGAGATGGGGGAATGGGGTATCCGGCAGGCAGCCGAGATCGATGACGTCGGCGCCCTCAACGCGCAGGACTTCAGCGCGAGCGAGGACCGCCTCGAGGCTCAGCTGCGACGCATCGACGATCTCGGCGAAGATGCGCAGCGCATGGCGCGACAAATCGAGAGCCGGGCCGGCCTTGCCGAAAAACATCGGCAGGTCTTTCAATTCATCGGGGCCCCGCTGGAATGGAACGCCAAATTCCTGAGCCAAGCGCGTGAGGTCAGCGCGGCAGCGGCCCGGGACGACCACACGGTTGGCTTCAATCGGGCGCGGCAGCCTGCGCATGAGGATGGGCTCGGTCATCAGCGCGGCAACCTTGACGCCCACGTTGAAGACAGACCAGTCGAATGCAGTCGGCTCCATCGCCCGCAACACTTTTTCGAGACGCTCCTCAGCGAGGCGGCCGGTCAAGAACAGAATGCGATCACTCATGCCGCGACTTTGCTTCGGCGTTGCGCGATGGCTTCTTGAAGCTCGGCGATCGAGTCGACCGTCGTCACGCCGGCAAAACGTCCCAGGCGCTCACGGTTCTCCAAATCAATTGCGCGCGGATAGACCTTCACCATGCCTTTCGGCGCTTCGGTTTCAAGTTCTGGCGCCGTGTCGCAAGCGAAGACAATGGTCGAGACGCGGCATTTTCCGGCCTGGGCGAAGACATTGCTGATGAAGTCGTCGGAGATCCCGTAGACGAATTTGGCGACTGCGTTCGAAGTCGCGGGAGCGACGATCAACGTGTGGTAGATTCCGTAGTAGAACTGTCCGACAGTCACCGAACTCGCCGACGTGTCGCGGTAGATACGCACGGACGGAGGCAGGTCGAGATCCTGCTTGTACATGCGCAAGACTTCGGATCCCGCCTTGCTGAGGAAAAGATCGACATGTTCGAGCGCATGGATCAGGGCCAGGCTTTCCTTGAGGAAATGACCGGATCCCGTGAGCGCCCATCCCCAGCGCGGCGTTTGGCGTTTCGTCATTGTGCTGCCGGCGGTCGTTTTTCAAGTCGTGTCTACGATCTCAGGAAAGACGGGGCGCCGCAACCCTTCGGCGAGTCTGCAGGCTGTCGGTTGGTCCCGCGAGCCAAGCCCGAGCGCCGCTCGCCTTGAGATAGCGCGGGAACAACGGATCCACGACGCCGCGCGCGGCGAGGTCATGAGCATCGACGGTTTTAGTGTCGAAATGGCCATGCTTGATAAGCAGCAAACGGCTCGCGCCGAGCGCCCCCGCCAGCCACGCGGCGAGGCTGTCAGAGGTTAGGTCCCAGGTTTCCGGCAGCCCCGCTGCGCACGTCATCCGTTCGGGCGACCAGACCGGAACCTTGTTGTCTTTCAGGGCGCGCAAAATCGCTAAGCGCGACACGGCCAGCCTCAAGGCAGGATTGAGGCTCTCGAGCGCGCGGCCGAACTGCGCCATCGCCATCAGCGCCATAAGATGCGCGGCGCGATCGTCATAGCCCATCGAGGCCTGTGCTGTTCGCACCGCGTCAGCAAAGGGGCCGCCGCCCGGCACAATGGCGATCGATCCAGCCTCGGCCGCGATCGCCCTGAGCCAATCCTTGAGATGCGGTCCGGTTGCGTGGCTGCCGCCCAACTTCACAATGGCGAGGGCCGCCGCCGAACTGGTCGCGCCGCTCAAAGGAGGCTGGGACGCCGGAAACGCGCGCCTCCGGCTCGGCGAGCGAGCGGAAATATCCATTCAATCATCGCGCGAGTCTCGACGGCGCCAAGACCGCAATCGTCGGCATCACTATTGCCCTGTCTCTCGACCCTATCCGCGCCCGAAACGTCCATAATAAAGATGGAAGCGACTCGCTGTCGATGGCGACTTGCTTGACCCTCCGTCTGGCTAGGATCTAGCGTCGCCTTGGAAATTTGGGAGGAACAGTGAGCGTCGTCATCGGGTGGGATATAGGGGGCGCGCATTTGAAAGCGGCGCGCGTCAAGGACGGTCGCGTCGAAGCGGTGGTGCAGGCGGCGACCCCGCTTTGGCTTGGACTGGACAGCTTGAATTTCGCCTTCGACGTCCTCTGCGCTCAGCTCGGCCAAGCTGACCGTCACGTGATCACCATGACCGGCGAACTCTGCGACGCTTTTCCCTCACGCCGCGAGGGTGTCGCCGGTCTTGCCGCAATCGCGGCGGATCACCTCGCTCCTTCAATTCCGTTCATCTATGCGGGTCGCGCGGGCTTCGTCGAGCTTGGCCAAGCCGCTGGGCGCGCCGCCGACATCGCGTCGGCCAATTGGCATGCGAGCGCCGCGCTGGTTGCGCTCCGGCTTCGGGACGGACTGTTTATCGACATTGGCTCGACGACGGCCGATCTCATTCCGATCGTCGCCGGCCAAGTCGCGGCCCTCGGTTATAGCGACGCGGAACGGCTCGGCGCGGGCGAACTCGTCTATACCGGAATGACGCGCAGTTTCGTTATGTCGTTGGCGTCCCGGGCGCCGTTTCGGGGCGCGTGGACTCCACTCATGAACGAATATTTCGCCAGCAGCGCCGACGTTCATCGCATCCTTGGCGACTTGCCCGAGGGTGCGGACAAAATGTCGACCGCCGACGGTCGGGAGAAGACCGTCGAGGCTTCGCGCGCGCGTCTCGCGCGGATGATCGGACGGGAAGCCGACGAAGGCGCCGATTCGGAATGGACCGGACTTGCCGGTTGGTTCGCGGAAGCGCAAATACGTCAGATTGCCGACGCGGCCTCGCTGCGCCTGTCGCGCGATGACGTGGCGGTTGGTGCGCCTGTGATCGCGGCGGGCGTGGGGGAAGGCCTCGCGGAAGAAGTCGCGCGACGCTTGCGGCGGCCTTGTCTCGGATTTTCTTCACTCATCACGGCGCCCGAAGAAGCTTCGCACTGCGCGCCAGCGGTCGCGGTCGCGTTGCTTGGCGCAAACGAGGGACCACGTCGGCCGAGTCCCGGGTCGCTCAGGGAGAGTCGATCATGCGCTTGACGAGCATTGCCTTAGGTCTGGTGACAGCGGCGGCTCTCGCGAGCACGACGGCAGTCATTGCCGCCCCCAGCCCGACCAACGACTATCCGACATCCGCCCGCGCCGAATATGTCTTTGCGTGCATGAAGACCAATGGCGATACGCAACAGGCGCTCGAGCAATGCTCGTGTTCGATCGACGTTATCGCCTCCCTGCTTCCCTACGACGCCTATGTCGCCGCGGCCACAGTCGCCTCGATGAATCAAGAACCCGGGCAAATCGGCGCCGAGTTCCGCGGCGCTACGATCGCGCGCGACGCTTTGGCCCGATTGCGCCGCGCTCAGGCGGAGGGCGAAGTGCGCTGTTTCTGAACGCTCTGCTTTGAAGGGACGAAGCGATGCCGATTTGCGGAGCCAAGGCGGGTGAGATCGCAGCCCATGCTCGCTGTGGTCGCCGAACTGACGGGCGCGAAGGCTTGCTCGTGGTCTGTTGGACGCCGCTCGTCGCACTGATGATTGCGGCCTTCATGGTTCTCGGAACGATAACCATCGGCCCGGGTTCGGCGGCGGCGACAGGCGATCCGGTCAAGAGCGTCGCCTTGCTCAATGTCCAGTTCCTTAACGACCACGCGGATCTCGAGCCGACGACCGACGCGGAGCGGAGGCGCCTTGCGGCAATTGAGGCCCTTTTCAAAGCGAGGCTGGCGGCTTCCGGCCGATATACATTCGTATCGATCCCCGACGACACGGGAGCAAAAATGGCCGCCGGTCCGGAGATCGGAGCCTGCGGCGGCTGCGAGTTCGATTACGGCAAGCAGTTGGGCGCCGACTCCGTCGCATGGATTGTCGTTCAGAAAGTGTCGGATCTGATCCTCAACCTGAACGTCTATATGGCTGACGTCGCGGCTCGGAGAGTGTCGTTCGTCCACAGTGTCGACATCCGGGGCGATACCGATAAATCCTGAAGTTGGGGCATGACCTATTTGCTAAAGAACTACCTCCTACCGGCCCCATGACGGCGCGAGCGTCGAGCGCGGAAGCCTCCCGGTCGCATTCAGAGGCCGATGCAAACCGTCGCGAGACCGGTCATAAACACACATGAACGCTAGCCCGATGCCAGCAAACCGAAATTGTCGCTCATTGTTCGGCGGCCCCTAACTATATTCATCCGAGACCCGTCCAATCCTGCGCCGCGCCCTTGCCCGGATGAAACGGCTGGAAACCCGCCGGCCGGGCAAGACCCCTCCGGCCGCCTTGCCACGCCCTCGATGCTGTGGCAGGAAGCCCCGCGCTATTCTGACGCGCTTCGGATGCTGCAGTAGCTCAGTGGTAGAGCACTCCCTTGGTAAGGGAGAGGTCGAGAGTTCAATCCTCTCTTGCAGCACCATACATTTCAGCTGAATTAGCAACAGCTGTTGCTGAGTTGGTTGGCGCAACCGAGCATTCAGACAAACATCCCGTCGCGCCTTTCCGATATTTCCGTTGTGGAGGCCTCAAACAATCGACAATCGCGCTCGAGAACGCCCGACTTATGGGGTTGAAGAACTCACCTTTAACCGTTGATGACCTCGAAATTTACCAAAGCTCGATCGGTCAGCCCGCCGAATCACCGAATTTAGGGTCCGATAACCTTTCGGCGCCATGATCCAGCCATGTCGGACGCAACGGCGCCGCCCGAGCCCAAGCCGCAACCCTCGCTCTTCACGCGCGTGCGCGCTGTCGAGGCTGAGCTTGAGACCATGAAAGCCTTGTTCGCTGGCCTGGCGGAAGATCACGAAGCCCTGCGCAAGGACCGCGACGAATGGCGCTGGCGGGCCGAATATCTTCTGGCGGAGCGCCAGAATGGGTTTCTCGACCGATGGGGCCGCCGACTTGCGGAAGCCGCCAAACCCTTGGCTCGGCAACTCAACGCGCTCATGTAGAGAGCAGACCGGCGCTTCCCTCGAAGCCCCTGGACCCGTTCGATCGTCTCAAGACAGACTATGGCCCTCGCCCGGCAGCGCGGCATCGAGTTCGAGTGGGGTCTCGACAAAGGGCGGGCCAAGAGCTTGGCCGGGTTCAAACAAGCAAATTGGAGGAAGCGATGAAGCGTATGGGCATGGTGATCGGCATCAAACCGGAGCGGATAGAAGAGTACAAGAAGACGCACGCCGCCGTGTGGCCCGAGGTGCTCGCAAAAATCTCCGACTGCAACATGCGCAACTATACGATTTTTCTCCGAGAGCCCGAGAACCTCCTGTTCGGCTATTTTGAGTATCATGGAGAAGATTGGGCGGCGGATTCAGCCAAGATGGCCGCCGATCCGAAGACGCAGGAATGGTGGGCGATTCACGAACCCGATGCAGGCGCCGCTCGCCACCCGCAACGAAGGCGACTGGTGGGCCATGGCGGAGGAAGTGTTTCACATCGACTGAGACAGGGACCTCCCGCGAGCCTTGCGCCGAGGGCGCGAACTCGGCGAAGCCTTTACCCGCCAGCCCAACTTCGCCTCAGACGCCCCAAGTCTCGACAATGACGGCGCTGTCACGCCAGGGCGCCGCATCGCCCGCATGCGGTCAACCACAGCAGCCTCGACCTGGATGAAGCCCCGATCCCCGTCGCACTGCATGGGCCATCGCGCTGGACCTTTCGCCAGCGTCGCGGCGATGGCGTCGTAGGCCGCGTCAGAAAGGGCGATACGGATCATCGCTCGCACCTGAGCCCAGAGAGAGATGATTTCGTGGCGCCATAGCAGCAGCCTGGCGCAAACGCGGTTGCTAAACCGTCCGATCGCTGGGCCCAAACGGCGGTCAGGCTCGGGCGGGTTGCCGCCACGATTTCAGCGAAAACAGCACCAGCGACGCGGCGATCAAGCCCGAACCTAGGAAAAAGGTGAGGTCGATGACAAAGTGCAGGTCGGCCACCCAGTGCGACAGCCCGAGCGATATGAAAGCGGTCAGCGCGGGGACCAGATTCAGAAACATGGTGACAAAGCCATTGTCCCCGCCGGTGACAGTCAGCGCGACCTGATACATGACGCGGCCGAACGAGGCGGCGACGATCGTGCCAAAGATCATGAGCAAGATTGGTCCGAGCTGATCGAAATTGAGCTCGTTGCGCCAGTACAGAAGGGCGAGGCAGCCAGGAATCAGGATGACATTCGCGGTGAGAAAATTGGCCGCGATCGCCGCGGATTCGTCATAAGCGCCGAACCATTTGCCGACCAGCGTTCCGCCGAGCGCCGAGGCCAATGGCACGGGAATCGCATAGAGCCAGCTGCCGTGAACGAAACTGTCCGTGAGCTGGCTGATGTTTGACGCGCCCTTGTCGCCGAGCTGGCTCCAGGCGACCGCCATCGCGCCGATGAACGCGCCGGCGAAACAGCCAAAAAATGTCGCCCGCGAGATCGGGATTGGAACACCGGCCAGCACGAGCGCCACCAGCGCGGCCCAGAACGGCGAAAGGTTCAGAATTGCGGAGATGATGATTGGGTGAGCGTTGCTGAGACCAAAGTTATACAAGAGGAGGCCGGTCAGCCCGATGGCGAAGATGACGGCCAGATAGCCGTAGTTGATCGGCTTTCGCAGCAAGGCTGCGAAATCTCGGCGGCTTTTTGCCCGGCTCATCAACAACGGGAGGGATACGAGGAGGGAAACCTGGGTCAGAGCCACGAACTGCAAGGTGTTGAGATGCTTGGCCGCCGGGAAGGAAAACGGCTCCTGCGTCGCATAGAGGAAAGCGGTGACGACCGAATAGAGGCTTCCAAGCCGGTAATTGATCGAGGACGCTTTTTGAGACATAGCCCGCCCCCCTTAGCCTGCGAGAACCAAGGCCCACAGGCGCCGTTTTTAGCCACAGATCGATACGCCCGCGCCGTTGACAGCGCACCCAGAACCGATCCTATCGAAGCGGATGACCCTCGTCAGGATTCTCTCACTCTCACTCGTGGCCATCGGGGTTCCTATTTTCAGCTTTAGCATGGACATTAAGGAAACCGATCGTGGCGCTCTCTGCGGCGGGCGCCCCTATGCCAGGATCAGCGTTCCCGACGGCGCAGCCCCTTACGTCGAGCTGACCGCTGACGGCGTGACCGGCCCCTTCCTGCTGGATTATGGCGCAACACGAAGCTCGTTATCTGCGGGGGTGTTTTCGGGTGCGGATGGATCGACCAGAACGGCGGCGATTTCCCTTCCGGGCATTGAAAGGGCCGATTTTCACCTCGCCCGCTATTATTTGCTGCTTCAGCCAGGAAAAGGACAGCTCGGGGTCATCGGCGACGATCTCCTATCCCAGTTCACCGTCCAGATTACGGACAGCACGGCGTTCCTCAGCGCCGAGACCTGTCAGCCCGAGGCGCTTGTCGCGCGTGGTTTCATCCCTGTCGCTCAGAACGGCTTTTTTTCCTCCGACCCTTCCAAGGGCGGCGCTCGCCTCCCCAATGTTCCGGTGGTTTTCTTGCGCCTCGGGGATGTTCGGGTTTGGGCGCAGATCGACACCGGCTACGAGGATTTCGTCTATTCCCGCTCGATCGACATCAACCAGGCTTTGTTCGACCGGCTTGTCTCAAACGGCGCCAAGCTCGACCGGGTCGAAGACATCGACATTTGGACATGCGACGGACGTGAGCACTGGCCTGTCTACCGCGTCAAAGACCGCCCGCTCAGCATTGAAAACGAAGTGGGGCGACAAATCGTCGAAACCGGGGAGTTCCATCTGATCGTGAAGTCCGCCAACACTTGCGGAGGCATCGCGGACATGCCTGAGCCCGCGGCGCAACTTGGCGCGTCTTTCCTCGGACTGTTCGGCGAAGTGATTTTCGATCCGAGAAACACCACCGTCTGGCTCGGCGGCCGCCGGACCGGAGACGGCCGCGATCAGTGAGTCGTTTGCGCTGCGAGGGTCGCGAGCCGCGCGCCGATCGCCTCCAGAAGCAACTCATGCGCCCTGGCGGCGATATCCTCCATCGAGGGCGAGTTGGCGAGCAGCGCGCGAGCGCGGCCCACAATCTCCGCTTTGGTCGGAATGTGGGGAAGGTTGAACTCGCTGAAGACTTCCATCGGCGCGAACGGCTGCGCCTGGGAAAGGCGAGCGCGCAGATCCGCCAAGCCGCTGTTTCCGAGCGCGGCCGCGACCGCGGCCGCGATCCGCTCCGGGTAGAAGCTTTCGGCGACCTGCGAGGCGGCGCGACTGACGACGCGGCTTCCGAGCCGGTGCTGGTTTTGCATGACCTCAGCGGTCGGACGCTTCAAATTCCACACCAGCCCAAGGCGTTCGAGCAGCGTCAGGAGATAGAAGGTCGGGTCATATTCCCACCAGCGGAACCCCTGGCGCGCGCTGCTCTGGTAGGCATGATGATTGTTGTGCCAGCCCTCGCCCATGGTGATGATGGCGAGCAGCCAATTGTTGCGGGAATCATCGCCGGTGATGTAGCGCCGCTTTCCAACGAGATGGGCAAGCGAGTTGATGCAGAAGGTCCCGTGATAGACGGCGACGGTGCTCCAGAAAAAGCCGACGATGAGGCCCGGCCAGCCGGCGACGGCGAAGCAGATGACGGCCAGCACGAAAGCTGGAACCTGTTCGTAGCGGTGGAGCCACATCAACTCGGGAAACTTGGCGAAATCCGCGATCCGATTGACGTTCATCGTGTCTTGGCCGCGGGAGAAGATCCAGCCGACATGACTGTAGATGAATCCCGTGTGGCGCGGCGAGTGGACGTCGCAGCTCGGTGTCGGAATGGAGGTGGTGGTCGCGATGGTTGGCCGCCCACCACAAGACGCTCTTCTGCGACGTCGATTGCGCGAGCACGGCGAGAACGAACTGGAAAGCCCGGCTCGTCTCATAAGCCCGGTGGGAAAAGTAGCGATGGTAGCCCGCCCCGATGGCGAAGATCCGGAGCCAGTAAAGGCCAATGCCGATCGCGATCGCCTCCGCCGTAACGCCGGTCCAGATCGCCGCGAAACAGGTGAGATGCACGATGATAAACGGTATCGTCGAGGGATAGACGATGTCGGTAGACGAGTCCCGATTGAGTGAGGGTTCCAAGTCTGAATGAAGGTCCTGGCTCATGCGAATCGACGATCCAACGGTCTGCGAGCGATCAACGCGCGCTCATACATTCGAACAATAACATACTCGCGACGGGGCGAACCGAGCAACATGAGTCGGGCGGCCAAGGCAAGCGCATCATGGCGAGCTTGTCGGGCGCCAATCAACTCGGCGCTGAAGATCCAGAGCAGGGCCGACGGGCTTTTCTGAGGCGGGGCGGCGGCCGCGCTCTTAACGTGCGCATCCAAGGTTATGGTCGAGCCGCTAGTTGAAGACGTGCAACACCCGGTTCGAGTTCGGGTCGACGAGGACACGGTGGCCGTTGATGATGGCCGTGCCCTGTCCTCCGGCTCGCGGCGTAACCTGCACATCTTGCGGCACGACCTGGCCGGACATCACCGAGCCCGAAGCGCCGGCGCCGGGGCCCGGCGTCGAGGCGCCTCCGTAGGGCCGCCCGTTCACGGGAGCGGCGGGCTGCACTGTGGTCGTGCTGAGATCCGCCCCGACCTTGCCCCCAACCGGTCCATCGGCCTGCGAATAGGCGACCGAGGGGATCGCCAAAATGGCGGCGACGAGAGCGATGTGTGAAGCGCGCATGAGAGAACTCCATAGCGTGTTTGCACAGGGAACGCGAGCCTTCGTAAGATCGTTCCAGTCATTCGGGAACCCTCTATTGAGAAGAGCCTGGTTCACCGAAAGCAAAATACCCCAGTTCGCTTGATCTCGGAATCTTCAAGTTCGCGCGTTACCGGCACGGAATATTCGATCACGCACTCCAACCGGTCGAGCGGAAGATAGGACCGGCGTGGGTCGCCGATAAGAACCGTCGCCCCGCGGCGTGTCAGCGACGCAAGCCAGTCGATCGCCGCGCCTGCAAAGTCCTTTTCGTAGGCGATATCGCCCGCGAGCACGACCTCCCAGCCCTCGTCGGCGCCGATCAGGCTTTCGAGGCGCGGCGCGACGGCGACGCCGTTCTCGGCGGCGTTGATCTCGATTGCCGCGATGGCGAAAGCGTCGATGTCGGAGGCGTCGACCCGAGCAGCGCCGGCCTTGGCGGCGGCGATCGCGACAAGCCCCGAACCGGAGGCGAAATCGAGCGCACGCTTGTCCCTGAGGAGCGCCGGATTGTCGAGCGCGTAGCGCGCGAGCGCCTGCCCGCCAGCCCATGCGAAGGCCCAGAAGGGCGGCGGCAGACCCAGAGCGCCGAGTTCCTCCTCCGTCTTCTGCCAGATCGGCACGGCTTCATCCGCGAGTCTGAGCCTGATCTCGGGCGTCAGCGGCGGGGCCAAAAGGCGCGTGTTGGCGAGGATGAAGTCGCGCTTGCTATGTCGAGGCGTCTCAGCCGACATCCTCTTCAGCCCTCACGTGCTAACGGAGCGTCTCGAACTTCTGCTTTTTTCACAATCCCTCCTGTCCGATCGTCCGGAGAGATTGGTTCAAAGCCGGCATTGAGGTACCCCACTCATTCCCAGCGGCTCGAGGAAAGCGGCGAATGAATCTCTACCGGCCTCCCGTAAGTCGACTGGGAGCCTCGCCCGTTTCTCATCGAGCGATCAACGCGTCGACCGGGTCATGACCGGCCCGGAGGCCAAATTCCTGCGCCCGGTGAAGCGGTAACCTTCGCGCAATGCGTTTGGCTGAATGAGCCCGCGGTTTGGCGACGCGACGCTGAAACCCTCACCGTAACCACGGACCAATCAACCGACTTCTGGCGAGAGACCTACTACGGGTTCACGCGCGACACCGGTCACTTCTTCGGCTTTGAGACCAGGGGCGACTTTACCGCGGAGATGCGTATCCAGGCGAAATATCGAGAGCTTTACGATCAGGCGGGGCTGATGGTGCGCCTTTCCAATAGGGAGTGGATCAAGGCCGGCATCGAACTCTCCGACGGCAAGCCGATGGCGAGCAGCGTGCTTACGCTTGGCGAGTTGGACTGGGCCGCGGCCGCTTACAATGAGGATCCGACCGACTTCAGAATGCGGGTAACCGTCAAAGGCGGCGTTCTGCGGCTTCAGATATCCGCCGACGGACGAGTCTGGCCGCTGATGCGATTATGCCCGTTCCCGGCCGCCAAGACCTATTGCGTGGGTCCGATCTGTTGCACACCAGAGCGAGCAGGACTGACGGTCGTTTTTTCCGACTTCCGCGTAAGCGAACCGACGCAGAAGGACCTGCACGACCTGTCTTAGCGAGCCGGCATCTCTGCGATCCCTGGAAAAATCCTGAGCTATACGGACGCCGCCCCTCTCCTATCCGGGCCGACAGCGGCCAAGCAAAGGCAAGCGTCCATTTTCAACAATGGGCGCCTGCTGCGTCGGGGAGCGGACGAGCCGCTCAGGTGGGGGCGATCAGTTGCGCGAGTTCGGCCGGTGCCTCGGGGGAATACGGCTCGGACAGGGGCCCGCGGCGCTCGGCCATGAACTGATCGAACTCAGCACGGTCCCTAGCAAAGCGCAGTCGGGCGAGGAAATCCTTGAACTCGCGCTGCTCGTCCTCAAGGCGCTTCAGCGTCTCCGAACGATATTCGTCAAAGGCGCGGTTCCCGCTCGTCGACGGGCTGAACCAGTCGCCGCGCGCTTCTGAAACGATCGGCCTTCGCGCGCATCACTTCCATCTTTTCCTGCAAGCGGGTCAACTTGCGATCCCAGCGATCCCTGTCCCGTTCGCGATTGAACATTGGCGCATCTCCCGCGTACATGACCTGACGCCGCCAGCCGAACTTTCCTCGCCCGAGAAAGAGGCCAAGAAGCAGCAGACCAATCGGCCACCACCACAGGAACCCCAAAACCGTAAGAATGATAGGCATGGCGCGTCCTCGTGTGTTAATGTAATGAACATTTACTTCGCGCCAGCGCCGTTTGTCAAGTCACTGTGGAAGCGCTGGCTGCGCTTGGAACAGGGCCGCGGCGCGACGGGGTTCGCGTTCCAAACCCGTTGGCGCGCTGAGGCCCAACCTCATGACGCCCCGTTCACCCCGAGACCGCGCAAATAAACCAGCACATGGGCCTCCAGGAGTTCCGCGGCGAGTCATGGGCAGCGCGCGTCGTGCATCATCGCCACGTCCAAAAAGCGAAGCCACGCCATGCGCCATCGCCCAGATATGCAGCGCGACCATCGAGGCGGGCGGGCGCCCGGTCGCCGGCATTGCGGCCCAAATCGCATCGGCGGCGCTGCGCAACACCGCGAAAGCCCGCTCACTGGCCCCCCGCAGCGCGGGATTGGCTCCGATTGGGACGCCGCCTTCGAACATGGCCGAGTAGAACGCCGGTTGGGCGCGCGCAAATTCGAGATAGGCGTTGCCGAGCCGATCCAACGCCGTGAAAGTGTCCGGGCGCCCGCCATCCCAGGCGCGCGCCAACGCCGCCTCGAACTGCTCGAAACCTCGCAAAGCGACGCTCGCCATGAGCTCATCGCGGTCGCGGAAATGACGATAGGGCGCCGCCGGGCTGACGCCGGCAAAGCGGGCAGCCTCGGCGAAGGTGAACCCAGCCGTCCCCTTGCTCGCGATCAGCTCCAACGCGGCGCGAATCAGCGCTTCACGCAGATTACCGTGATGATAACCGCGCGGCGGATCGCGATCGCCGGGTTTGTCCTTGCCCCAACTCATGTAAAGAGTGCTTACATGACGGCGGCCGACGTGTCGATGCTATCGGACCTCCGCCCGGGCCGATACGTCGCGCTCACACCCGCCAGCGCAACGCCGAAACCAGCGCGAACAGGCGCCGCGCCGTCGCCTGGTCGATCTCGATCGTGCCGGCAGGCGCTGGGCCATGAGCTCAGCGCCTTCGTTGTGCAGCTTCGTGCGTTCGCGGTCGATCGCCTCGATCTGGCGCGGGCTCGCGGTGCGGATCGCCGAATAATAGGTCTCGCAGACGAGGAAATAGTCCTTGAGCAGCGGCCGGAACGGCGTCATCGACACGACGATCGTGGCCGCGGTCTCGCCATTCGCGGTTCTGACGTCGAAGGTCAGCTTCGATTCTTCCTGCGAGATCTTCAGCACATAGGGCCCATCGTCGCGACCTGGAACGCCGAACGAGTTCTCCTCGATCAGGTCGAAGATCGCCACCGCGCGCTCGTGATCGACATCGGCTCGCGCCGCGCGGGATCGTCGCCTCGTCCAGGACCACCTCGGCGAGACGATTGCGGCTCTTGGCCGGTTTGCGGGCTCATGGGCTGATTCGCGCGAAGCCGCAGCGCGACCGAGCGCGCGTGCGCCTCGAGCCCCTCGGCTTCGCCGAGCGTCAATCGCCGCCGGGCCCAGAGCTTCGAGCGAGCGCGCGTCGCATTTGAGCAGCGACGTGCGCTTCATGAAGTCGAGCACGCCGAGGCCCGACGAGAAGCGCGCCGAGCGCGCGGTCGGCAGGACGTGGTTCGAGCCGCCGACATAGTCGCCGATCGCCTCGGGCGTGTGCGCCCCGAGGAAGATCGCGCCGGCGTTGGTGATTTTGTCGCTGAGCGCCTCGGCGTCATCCGCCATGATCTCGAGATGCTCCGGCGCGAGTCGGTCGACGAGCGGCATGCGCGGCCTCAAGCGACGGGCAGAGGATGACGGCGCCGTTGTCGCGCCAGCTTGCGCCGGCGATCTTGGCGCGCGGCAGGCTCTCGAGCTGGCGCTCCACTTCCGCTTCGACCGCGCGCGCGAGGCCCGCGTCGTCGGTGATGAGGATCGACTGCGCCGCCTCGTCGTGCTCGGCCTGCGCCAGAAGATCGGCGGCGACAAAGCGCGGATCGGCGCTTCTGTCGGCGAGGACGACGACCTCGCTGGGCCCCGCGATCATGTCGATGCCGACGACGCCGAACACCCGCCGCTTGGCCGCCGCGACATAGGCGTTGCCGGGGCCGACGATCTTGTCGACCGGGGCGATCGTCTCCGTGCCGTAGGCGAGCGCGGCGATCGCCTGCGCGCCGCCGACCCGGTAGATCTCGTCCACGCCGGCGATCCGCGCCGCGGCGAGCACCAGCGGATTGATGTGGCCGTCCGGCGTCGGCATGACCATCGCGAGGCGGCGGCAGCCCGCAACCTTGGCCGGCACGGCGTTCATGACCACCGAGGAGGGATAGCTCGCCGCGCCCGCCGGGAACATAGAGGCCGACCGCGTCGATCGGCCGCCACCGCCAGCCGAGCTGAACCCCGAGCGGATCGGTGAAGAAGAGGTCGGCCGGCTTCTGGCGCAGGTGAAAATCCATCACCCGGGCGTGCGCGAGCTTGAGCGCTTCGAGCGCAGTGCCGTCGCAGGCGGCGATCGCCGCCTCGATCTCGGCGGCGCTCGATCTTCAGTCCGATCCTGCCGATATCGACGCGGTCGAAGCGCAGCGACAATTCGGCGAGCGCCACATCGCCGCGCTGGCGCACATCGTCGATGATGTCGGCGACCGTCAGCGTCGACGTCGGCCGACGACTCGCGCTTGGCGGCGAGCAGCGCTGCAAAGCGCTGCTCGAAATCCGCCGACTGCATATCGAGCGCCATGGCCATGGCTAGCGGAACTCTCCAACCCTGAGCTTGCTCTCAGACGGCCGACGTGTCGGCCAAGGCGTGGCCGGGGCAGGCCTCCGCGGGAACGCGGTGGCCCATGTCGCGGAGCTCGACCTCGACGCACTCGACGTCAAGACGCACCAGCGCGCCGTCGGCGAAGGCGAGGATGATGATGCCGGCCGGCGGATCCGTCTTCTCGAACGTCACCGCCAGAGATTGAGCGTCGCGTCCGAGTCGATCTCTGTCGAGGCCTAGATGCGAAACTTTCAAAACGCGATCGAACCTGAGCACGCTCGAGACGCGCTCCTCGGGCCCGCTCTTCGCGCCGACCCAGTCGTAGCGCATGCCGGCGACGAGAAAGCGGCGCTGCCGCGGCAGCCAGGTCATGTCGGACGCTTGACGCAAGTGTTCTGCACATGCGCGGAAATGACGCCCAGGCCCTCCCGGTCGAGCGCGACCAGCTTGAGCGCCTGTCGCGCGAGCCGCCATCGCCTAGCTCGCGAGCCGCGTGATGTCGGCGCCGCAGGCGCCGAGCTTCTCTTCCAGCCGCTCGAAGCCGCGGTCGAGGTGATAGACGCGATTGACGATCGTCTCCCCTTCCGCCGCAAGACCGGCGATGACGAGCGAAACCGAGGCGCGCAGGTCGGTCGCCATCACCGGCGCGCCGCGCAGACGCTTGACGCCGCTGACGACAGCCGTGTCGCCGTCGAGCTTGATGTGCGCGCCGAGGCGGGCGAGCTCCTGCACGTGCATGAAACGGTTCTCGAAGATGGTCTCCTTGATGCGCGAGACGCCTTTCGCGCGCGTCATCAGCGCCATGAACTGCGCCTGCAGATCGGTCGGGAAACCCGGGAACGGCGCCGTCGAGATGTCGACCGCGCTGATGCCGGCGCCATTGCGCTTGACGCGCACGCCGCGATTGTCGCTGCTCACCGTCGCGCCGGCCTGGGTAAGCGCGTCGAGGGCCTCTTCCAAGAAGGTCCTCGCTCACGCCCTCGAGCACGACGTCGCCGCCGGTCATCGCCACCGCTGTCGCATAGGTTCCCGCTTCGATGCGGTCGGGCAGAACGCGATGATGCGCGCCGTTGAGGCGGGCGACGCCGTCAATTTCGATCGTCGATGTGCCCGCGCCGCGGATACGCGCGCCCATCTTGTTGAGGCAGGCCGCGAGATCGGCGACCTCCGGTTCGCAGGCCGCGTTGCGGATCAGCGTCGCCCCGTGCGCGGTCGACGCCGCCATGATCGCGATGTGCGTTCCCCCGACCGTCACCTTGGGAAACTCGATCTCCGCTCCCGTACAGGCCCTTCGGCGCCTTGGCGACGGCGTAGCCGGCGTCGATCTCGATCTGGGCGCCGAGCTTCTCCAGCGCCATCAGCAGCAGGTCGACCGGCCGGGTGCCGATCGCGCAGCCGCCCGGCAGCGATACGCGCGCCGCGCCCATGCGGGCGAGCAGCGGCGCGATCACCCAGAAGCTCGCGCGCATCTTCGCCACCATTTCATAAGGGCGCGGTCGTGTCGACGATGGTGCGGGCGCGCAAATGCGCGGTCTGGCCGGTGCCGGCGTCCTCGCCGACGCGCTTGCCGTCGACCGAATAGTCGACGCCATGATTGCCAAGGATGTGGGCGAGCTGGGCGACGTCGGCGAGACGCGGCAGATTTTCCAGGGTCAGCGTCTGATCGGTGAGCAGCGACGCGATCATCAGCGGCAGCGCGGCGTTCTTCGCGCCCGAAATCGGAATCGCGCCGTTGAGGGTCGCGCCGCCGCGAATTTGTATGCGATCCATCCCTGTCCCTCTGGCCCGAAATCCACTCGATCAAAGGAAGGTCGCCGCCCGGCGACTCCCGCGTCAGTTTCTCGGCTCGCCGGCGCGCCGTCGGCGCGTCCGACGTCGGCGCCTCGACCTGCTCGCGCCCGGCTCTGCGCCTTGCGGCGCTTCAAATTCTCCCTGAGCGAGGCAGCGAGGCGAACCTGCCGGAGTTCCTCGCGTCTCGCTCGGGCTTCATCCGGGCTCATGCCGGGTCCTTAGTCGGCTGGCGCCGCGATTCGCGACGCGCGGCTTCGGCTTGATAGGGCCAAGGCCGACGGCGAGGCAAGCGTCGATATGCTCCATTGTCCTGCCGCCGTTCGGCCTTTTCGATCAGGCTGTCCGGCCGCGGCGCGCGCCTCGCGGGTGATTTCCGCCCCAGCGAGCATGCGGGCGATTTCCTCTCGCCGCTCGGCCGGGCCGAGGCGCGAAACGCCGGTCGCGACCCGATCGCCTCCGCCGACATCGCTTTTGACGATCCGATAGTGGTTCTGCGCCCGCGCGGCCACTTGGGGCGCATGCGTCACCGCCAGCACCTGGGCCCGCGCCGCAAGCCGCGCCAGACGCTGGCCCATCGCGTCGGCGACGGCGCCGCCGACGCCGGTGTCGATCTCGTCGAAGACCAGCGTCGGCGCGGTGCCGCGCTCGGCCAGTCGCACCTTGATCGCGAGCAGGAACCTCGCGAGCTCCCCGCCCGACGCCACTTTCATCAACGGGCCGGGCCGCGACCCGGGATTGGTGCGGACGAAGAATTCCGCCCGGTCGTAGCCGCTCGGCGAAATCAGCGCGTCGTCGCGCTTCAGATCGACGGTGAACTCGGCCCGCTCGAGCTTGAGCGGCGCCAGTTCCGCCCCCACCGCCGTCTCCAGTTCGCGCGCGCTCTTCTCGCGCGCAGCGCTAAGCGCGCTCGCCGCCACGGCGTAAGCCTCAGCGGCGTTCTTCACCTTCGCCTCAAGGCGGCCGACCTCGCTGCGGCCGGCGGCGAGAGCCGCAAGGTCGTCCGCGAATTTCTTGCGCGAGCGCAGGCAGATTTTCGATCGGAACGTTGTGTTTGCGGCCCATCGCTCGCAGCGCGAACAGGCGCTCCTCGCAACGCTCGAGCTCGTGGGGATCGAAAGCGCTGGCCTCGAGCGCGTCCTCGACCTCGCGAGTGGCGCGCTCGATCGCGTCGATCGCTTCGTCGAGCGCCTTCACGCTCGGCTCGAGCAGCTCCGGCGCCTGCTGGCAGGCGGCGCTGCAGCCGGCGCGACAGGGAAAGCAGCAGCGGCAGGATCGCGGCTTCGCCGGTCAGATGATCGCGCGCGTCGCGGATGTCGGCTGCGACCTTCTCGCCCTGCATCATCGCCTGCCGGCGCGCGGCGAGCGTCTCTTCCTCGTTCGGCTGGACGGCGAGTTTGCTGAGCTCGTCGTGCGCATGAGCGGCGAATTCCGCCTCCGCCTCCGCCGCGGCGACCCGCGCGCGCTCGGCCTCGAGCGCGCGCTCGGCCTTCGCGCAGGGCGACGTGAGCGCGCTCGGTCGCCGCCGCCAGCGGCTCGAGCCCGCCGTAGGCGTCGACCAGCGCGCGATGGGTCGACGGGATCGGTCAGCGCGCGCTCGTCGTGCTGGCCATGGATCTCGACCAGCGCCGACGCCAGCGAGCGCAGCGCCTGGGCGCTGACGCTCCGATCGTTGACATAGGCGCGGGTGCGTCCGTCGGCGAGTTGGACCCGCCTCAGGATCAGTTCGTCGCCGATTTCGATGTCCTGCCCCTCGAGCAGCGCGTGGGCGGCGTGTCCCTCCGCCAATTCGAATGTCGCCGTCACCTGGCCTTGCGCCTGGCCGTGGCGCACGAGGCCGCCGTCGCCGCGCGCGCCGAGCGCGAGCGACAGCGCGTCCAGAAGAATGGATTTCCCCGCGCCGGTCTCGCCGGTGAGGATCGTCAGCCCAGGCGAGAATTCGAGATCCAACTGATCGATCAGCACCACATCGCGAATGGAGAGGCGCGAAAGCATCAAGCGGCCTGATCAGGACGGGACGACCGTATGCCAGATCGTCGAAATCCACGAGCCGCCAAAATCATGGGGCGACAGCCCCTTGCCCTTCAGAAGGTCATAGGCGTCATGGTACCACTCGCTGTCCGGGAAATTGTGCCCGAGCACAGCGGCCGCGGTCTGCGCTTCCTCGGTGATCCCGAGGCCCAGATAGGCCTCGACCAGGCGATAGAGCGCCTCGGCGGCATGACGCGTCGTCTGGTAATATTGAAGCACGTTTCGGAAAGCGGTTGATCGCGGCGGTGTAGTTGCGGCGATTGAGGTAGAAGCGCCCGATCGACATTTCCTTGCCGGCCAGTTGATCCTGGGTGACCGTGGATCTTGTATTTCGCGTCGTCGGCGTATTCCGACTTCGGATATTTCTGCACGACCGCCTGGAACGTCTCGAGCGCTTTCGCCGTCTTTTCCTGGTCGCGCGAGATATCCGGTATTTGCATGTAGTACGAATTCGCCTGCAAGTACAGGATGTAGTCCGCTTCCGGCGAGTTCGGGTAGTCCTTGAGATAGCGCTCGGCCGAGGTTTCGGCGGCTGGTGTAGTCGCCGGCCTGATAGTTGGCGTAGGTCGTCATCAAGAGGCCCTTGCGCGCCCAATCCGAGCTTGGGTACTGCTTGCCGAGGTCGGTGAACTTCTTCGCCGCCTCAGCGGGCGAGCCATTGGCGAGTTTCTCGAGGCCCTGGTCGTAGGTCTTGCTCGCCGGAACGTCCGGCGTGACCTCCATCTTGTATTTCTCGCCGCCGAACGGATTGAACTGGTCGATCATCGAGCAGCCCGAGCCGGACAGCGCGATGGCGATGAACGCGACAGCGGCGATACCGCGGCGCGTCAGTCGCTTCCGGGCGTTGAACGAGAGGGCGTCAGAGTCGACGTCGGCCATGCTTCAAAAACTCGGTCGGTTGCGGGCGGCGGAGCGCCATTGACGCCGTTCGCCGGCGAAGCGGCTCATTAGCGCACTCGCGGCGCGCGCGCCAGATTTTCGGCCAAGCGCGAACGGCGGTCAGCGACGGGTCGGGGCAGAGAAAGCGAGGAAATAGCCGCGGTCGAGCCGGCGGCGATCAATCGGCGGCGGCGAACGCCGCGGCTCCGGCGGGCACATGCGCGCCGCCAACCCGCGCCCGGATTGCAACTGGCGCAGACTGCGCCTCGAGAAACTCATAGGCCGAGCGACGCTCGAACAGCGCCTCGAGCGCCAGCGCGTTGAGCTTATGTCCCGGACGATAGGTTCGGTAAAGGCCGATGATCGGGCGCCCGGCGAGCGACAGATCGCCGACCGCGTCGAGCGCCTTGTGGCGCACGAACTCGTCGGCGGTAGCGCAACCCCTCCGGATTGAGGATGGCGTCGCCTTCGATGGCGACCGAATTCTCGAGCGAAGAGCCGAGCGCATAGCCCGCCTGCCACAAAGCCTGAACGTCGCTGACGAACCCGAAAGTGCGGGCGCGGGCGATCTCGCGCCGGAAAGTCGTCGGGATCAAGATCGAACACCCGGCGCTGGCGGCCGATCGCCGGCGATTTGAAGTCGATCTCGACGATCCAGGCGGAACCCGCTTTCGGCCGGCAGGAACTCGGCGAAGCCGCCCGTCGTGATCCACCCGGACCGGCTTGACGATCTTGAGATGGCGGCGCGAGCGGGCCTGCTGGGCGACGCCGACCGAATCGATCGCCCGGACAAAATCGGCGGCGGAGCCGTCCATGATCGGCGCTTCCGGCCCGTCGATCTCGACCAGGACATTGTCGATCCGGAGACCCGAAAGGGCGGCCAGAAGATGCTCGACGGTGCGAGATGCTGGCGCCGGAGGCGTCGCCGAGCGTGGTGCAAAGCGAGGTCTGCGTTACATTGGCCCGCTTGGCCTCGAGCAGGCGCTCGCGTCCGCCCGGCAATCCGGTGCGGAGGAACGTGACGCCGGTGTCGACGCGGGCGGGATGAAGGATAACTTGAGCAGGCGCCGCTGAATGTACGCCGACGCCTTGGATGGCGACGCGGTCGCGCAGTGTCGTCTGGAACCCAAACCGCATCTTCAACTGCACCCGGACTTGCGCCCGGCCCTGGTTTGCGTCGTCGGCCGCGATGCAGAGCGCTTACGCTCCACACCGCATCGCTGCCCAAAGCTGCCGATCGCCGTCCGCCCGCCGCCGCCAAAAAGTCCCGGCGACAGCTCCTGAAAAGCCAGACTAGGGGCGCGGCGCACCGGGGACAAATCACCTTTAGTGAACAAAAGTTACAACGCCTATGCTAACATTGTCTGAATTTTTTCAATGCTTTAGTAATTTAACCGATGTTTAACTGTGAGCTGCGGCCGCGAGCTCGGACCGGCCCCGGCCGCGAGGCCGAGGCTCCACAATCGGCCGAATCAGTTTTGCTGCCGGCGCAAAAAAGCCGGGATGTCGAGATGGTCGTCTTCGAACCGGGGGACGGGCAACGGCCCGGCCGTGCGGGTCCAGAGCGACCTGGGGACGCGCCGACTGCGGGTCGCGGCTGAGGAGGCCGGATGGGCTCGACCGGAGCCAAAGCCTGAGGCCGCTGAAGCTGGCGTCACCGGCGCCGGGGGCGCAACGGGAGCCGGTGCGGAGGGCGGCCTCTCCATCGTGGCGCGTGATGCCGAACGCAGCGAGCTTCTCCAGGAGCGACCGGCGGCGCGTTTCAGGCGCGGGGATAGCGTTTTGTCGCCTCGCGCATCGCGCGCAGCTGGTTCTGCGCCAGTTGCGGCAGGTCCTCGATCTGCGGCATGCGCGGCGCCCGAGACACTGGCTGCTCCGCCGCAGGCGGAATGAACTCCTCCTGACGCATATTCATCCGTTTCCTGGCGGGGCTCGATCGGGTCGGGGAACGCCGCGACTGGTCGCAGCAGCGTCCTCCTGGCCGAACGCCGCGGCCGTCGCGGGCGCGTCGGCCTGAGTGAGCGCGGGACGAGCCGAGCGGGGCGAGAAGGCTCGCGCGCCGCGAGAAGGCGTCCGACCCTCGGCTGGGCGTTGACCTGCTCGATCTGTCCGATCGCCTCCTGATCGATGCCGGTGGCGACGACCGAGACGCGCACCACGCCGTCGAGCGCCGAATCGAAGGTCGCGCCGAGGATGATGTTGGCCTCCTCGTCGACCTCCTGGCGAATGCGGCTCGCCGCCTCGTCGACTTCGTACAGCGTGAGATCGTTGCCGCCGGTGATCGAGATCAAGAGGCCGCGCGCGCCGCGCATCGAGGTCTCGTCGAGCAGCGGATTGGCGATCGCCGCTTCGGCGGCCAGCACCGCGCGCTTGTCGCCCGCCGCTTCGCCGGTGCCCATCATCGCCTTGCCCATTTCGCTCATGATCGAGCGCACGTCGGCGAAATCAAGGTTAATAAGTCCTTCCTTCACCATCAGGTCCGTGATGCAGGCGACGCCTGAGTAGAGAACCTGGTCGGCCATGGCGAACGCGTCGGCGAAGGTCGTCTTTTCGTTGGCGACGCGGAACAGGTTCTGGTTCGGAATGATGATCAGCGTGTCGACCGCCTTCTGCAGGTCGGAGATCCCGTTCTCGGCGATCTTCATGCGCCGGCCGCCCTCGAAATGGAACGGCTTGGTGACGACGCCGACGGTGAGAATGCCGAGTTCGCGCGCGGCCCTGGCGATGACGGGCGCCGCGCCCGTGCCGGTGCCGCCGCCCATGCCGGCGGTGACGAACACCATATGGGCGCCGGCGAGGTGATCGCGGATCTCCTCGAGCGCCTCCTCCGCGGCGGCCTTGCCGACCTCGGGCTTGGAGCCGGCGCCGAGGCCCTCGGTCACCTGAAGGCCCATCTGGATGATGCGCTCGGCGCGCGACGAGGTCAGCGCCTGCGCGTCGGTGTTGGCGACGATGAAATCGACGCCCGAGAGGCCGGACACGATCATGTTGTTGACCGCGTTGCCGCCGGCGCCGCCGACGCCGCACACCATGATGCGGGGCTTCAATTCCCTGAGTTCCGGCGCTTTCAGATTGATCGACATGCTTGCCTCATTGGTTGGACGCCCGCCGGCGCCGATTGGAATGCGTGTTTCCCTTCACCCACGCCCTTGCCTCCGGCGAGCGCCTCTTACGCGCCTTAAAAACTCTCCTTCAGCCACCGTCCGACCCGCGTCGCATAGCCCGCCTTCGCCATGATGATGACGCGGCATGCGAGCGCGTGATTTCGAAATATTCGAGGCCCGCCATCTGCGGATAGACCATGAGGCCGACCGCGGCGGCGAAGGACGGGCTCTTGCCGGATTCCGGCAGCCCTTCGATCCCGAGCGGCCGCCCGACGCGGGCCTGGCTGGAAAGGGTCGTGCGCGCCAGTTCCGGCAGGCCGGTCAGCTGGCAGGCGCCTCCGGTCATCACCAGCCTGCGGCCGGCCTGAGCGGCGTAACCCGACGCCTTGAGCCGGTCGCGCACGAGTTCGAGGATCTCCTCCACCCGCGGACGGATGATTCGCACGAGCTCCGACTTCGACAGATGGCTCGGATGATCCTGGTCGTCGCCGAGCCGGTGGACGGTGATGGTTTCGCGGTCGTCGGAGGCCGAGGCGATGCAGGCGCCGTACAAGGTCTTCAGGCGCTCGGCGTCGCTGACCGAAACGTTGAGCCCGCGCGCGACGTCCCTCGTCACGTGGATGCCGCCGAGAGCGACCGCGTCGACATGGATGAGCCGCCCGCCGGAGAACACGCCGACCGTCGTCGAGCCGCCGCCGAAATCGACCACCGCGGCGCCGAGCTCCGCCTCGTCGTCGACCAGCGTCGAGAAGCCCGGCGGCGTAAGGCGTCGCCACCATCGCCTCGACCCGCAAATGGCAGCGTTCGATGACCAGCATCAGGTTGCGCGCGGCCGCCGAATCGCAGGTGGCGAAATGAAGATCGACGCCGAGTTCGTGGCCGACCATGCCCTTGGGATCGCGCACGTCCTTCGTCGCGTCGAGCCGGAAGGCGGTCGGAAGCGCATGCAGGATCGTCCGCCCGGGCTCGGCGTTCACGGCGGCCGCCGCTTCGAGCACGTGGTGGATGTCGTGCTCGGCGACGGTCTTGCCGCGCAGCTTCGCGTCCGCGCCGTGGCGGCGCGAGGCGAGCCGTCCGCCGGACATGTTGACGATGACGCCGCCGACCTCGACGCCCGCCATGCGCTCGGCTGCGTCGACGGCCAGGCGCACGGCATGCTCCGCCGCATGAAGATCGACCACCGCGCCGCCCTTGACGCCGTTCGAGCGCTGATGGCCGATGCCGAGCACCTTGCAGCGATGGGTGCGCCCGCGCAGCGCCTCGGACGGCTCCATCGGCGTCAGGCGCGCGATCAGGCAGACGATCTTGGAAGCGCCGACGTCGAGCACCGAGAGAATGGCGCTCTTGCGCGCCGGGATCTGGCGCATGCGGGGGGCGAGCGATCTCAGGCTCATGGCTGGGCGCCCTTCTTGGCCGCGTGAGCTTCCGCCCAGGCGGTCGGCCGCATCTTCGGTCAACCGCACGAACACCCGGCCCGGAACCCGGAAATCGAGCGCCAGCGCGTCCTTTTCCAGGATCCGGGACTGGCGTTGAAGGGTGAGAAGCTCGGCGATCGCGGCTTGAGGATTGTCTTCCGGCAGCTTGACGTCGACGCCCGACTTCAGCCGCAAATTCCACCGCCGCTGGCCGACCAGGACGCCCGCCTCGACGCGCGGCTTCAATTCGTCCATCGCGTCGAGCAGGCCGACATATTCGCGCACGCGCCCGTTCGCGCCTTCGCCGACGACGAACGGCAGATCGGCGTAGCGGCCGTCGACTGACCTCGTCGATCGGCGCGCCGTCGGCGGCGATTGCGCTGCACGTCTCCGTCCTTCTGCCAGACGGCGTAGGGCGTGCGCTCGACGATCTCGATGACGACCTGGTTGGGGTAAAGCTTGCGCACGCTCGCCTGTTTGACGAGCGGATCGGCCTCGAGCCGCGCCTTCGCCTCGGCCACGTCGAAAAACGGCAAGGATCGGCTCGCGTCGATGCCCGCGATCGCGAGGATCCTGGACTCGCTCATGTGCGTCGCGCCGGAGACCGTGACCACGGCGACGCCAAGGCCGAGCGAGCGCGCGACCCAATCGCCGGCGTGGCTCGTTTGCGCCATGACCCCGTCGAGCTGGCCGCCCGTCTCGGCGCCCAGAAGCGCCGCGCCGAGGAGAACGAAGAGCGTCAGCGCGATATCGAGCTTGTGCGGCGCGGGACGGTCCAGCCGAACGCGCCAGCTGCAGCGACGCCTTCGCCGCCCGCTCGGCGCGGAGCAGCACCTTGGGCGGCGGCGCTTCGGGCGCGACCGCGGCCAGCGCCGGCCGCGCCGCCTGTCCCCATCCGAGCATTGCGCTCAACCTTCGCACGACCCGTCCTCCACCATCCGGGCGCCGGCCGTCACTCGAAAGAGAGGCCAAGCGTGCGGCGGGCACGTTCCAGCGCAGAGAGAATGAGCGTCGCCTTCATCGCCCGCCGTCCGGGAGATAGAGTCGCGCGTTCCGGCCGCGACAACCCGGAGCCAATAGGCCCCAGCGCGAAGTTGTGGGCTTTATAGTAAATATTCGGTTTAAGAATCCCCGACGGGATGGCGTACGAGTCGCCTCTTGAGTCTTTTGCGTCATTTTCCGCCGAACGCTTGGGAAGCGCAGAGGCGATACGCTTGGGCGGCGGCCAGCCGATCATGCGACACGCGAACGGCCGTGATTCGCACCTGAGGCGCGCCGCCTGCTCGGTCCGCCGGTCCGTGCCCGATGACCGCGAGTGGCTTCATCGCCCGCCGATTCCCTGAACTTTGCGCAAAGACGCACAGTTAAAGCACGATTAAGTCCAAGGGCTTAACGATGCGTTAACCCCAGCGAATCGGATGGCGCCGAAAGGCAGCGGACGCGCGAGACTCGGATTGTCCACAAGCATTAAGTTTTCCCGCCTAGCGTCGCACGCGCCCGATTGCGGAGCGAGCCTGCGGCGCTATCGACGGGAAATCGAAATGCCGGAGCAGAACTCGACTTTGCGCTCAAGCCCGGCGCGCAACCGCGGCGACAGCGCCTTCCTCCTCAATTCGGGCCGCCATCGGTTGGCCTTCGATCCCTTTCCCGGGCCGCGCCATCGCGCTCGCCTTCCTCGGATCGGCCGCCGACCCTACGGCCGAGGCCACGCTCCTGCGCATTCGCAGCCAACCGACGCCTAGTCGACGACGGCAAGGCCGCCTTCTTCGCCGTCGTCGCCGAATCCGGTTCAGGGCCGGAGATCGCGCTCGAAGGCCGATTTCCCTCCATCGTGTTCCTTTGGGACGGCGCCGAGATGGCGCGCGCTTTCGGCGTCGACCGATCCTTGGTTCATCCTCGACCCGATGCTGCGCGTCGTCGACGTCGCGCCTCTGGATGAGGCCGATCGGGTGCTGGCGCATGTGAGTCGATTGCCGCCAGCCGAACTGAGGCTTTCGGCGCCCTCTCCGCCGGCGCCGATTCCTCGCCCTGGCGCATGTCTTCGAGCCGGAACTCTGCGCCCATCTCGTCGACTGCTTCGAGCGCGCCGGAGGGAAGGACAGCGGCTTCATGCAGGACATAGCCGGACGCTCGGTCGAGAACTTCGACGACAGCTGGAAACGCCGGCGCGATTTTCATCTGACCGACCCGGGCCTCATCGCCAGTCTCCGAGCGCGCATCGGGCGAAGGATCTGTCCCGGAGATCAGGAAGGCGTTTCAGATGCGGCCGACACGGATCGAGCGCGACCTTGTTGCGCGCTACGACGCCGAGACGGGCGGCCATTTCGGTCCCCATCGCGACGACACGGGCATCGTCGGTCGCGCATCGCCGGTTCGCGGTCTCGATCAATCTCAACGCGGATTTCGACGGCGGCGAGATTTCGTTTCCCGAGTACAGTCCCCGGACCTTCAAGGCCGCGCCCGGAACGGCGGTCGTGTTCTCCGCTTCGATCCTGCACCAGGTCTCGCCCGTGACGCGCGGGCGGCGCTATGTGTTCCTCACCTTCCTGTTCGACGAGGAGGCCGAGCGGGTGAGGCAGGCGAATTTGCAGACGGCTCAAGCGCAACGCCAGCCGCAATTCACGAGCGCATAGGCCGGGGAAGCGGCCTCTCCGGCGACGGCCGCCCCAGGAGGGCAAAAAGCGATTTCCCATCACATCAGTCGATTGGAATCATCCCGCAGAAACGGGACGTTGGATGAGCCAGTTTCAGCTACCCGACGGAACGAGGCTTTGGGCCGAGGGATTCGATAACGAGAAGATAGCGAGGAGATCGTACCCGAATAATGGGGTGTCACCGGTGTGGACGGCGACACAACCGACATCCAGCCGGACACGCAAGGCATCGTCCAAGTTCGGCTCATTCCCCCGTCGAGCAGCGACAAGCGTTTCAGCGTTAGCAAGCGCCTGTCTTCACCTTTGCCGCTAATTGTGGTTGCGCCTTCGGCCACCGCCGCGAGGCCCACGCGCAGCCCCGATTCTGGATGGCTGTGTCGAAGGTCTGACGCCTCGAGAGTTGCTTAGCCCGCATCCTCTCCGGCAACGCTGAATAGGCTGAGGCGAGAGAGTATTCCGCATGTTCGCTTCACAATATTGTGAGCGCACCCAAGCCGATGGTTGATCAATTCCATGGAGTAGCCAAATTCACCGCGAATAAATCAGAGCCCGCCGTTGTTCTCGTCTAGGGCGCGCGGTCGCCATTGGAGTGTCTATGAGCCAGCCTGCCAAGCTTGTTTCGCTGGCTACTGCGGTCCCGCCTTACGTCCTGCATCAGTCCGACGTCGCGTCGGCCTCGAACCGAGGCTTCGCCGGGCGCTATGACGATTTCGAGCGCATGGCGCGAGTTTTCAAGAGCTCTGGAATTCGCCAACGCCATGCGGTGCGACCCATCGATTGGTACCTGACGCCACTGGGCTGGCCGGAGCGCACAGCCGCCTATCTGGAGGGCGCATGCCAGCTCTTCGTCGACGCGGCGAACCGCGCTCTGGACGCCGCCGGACTTAATGCTGCCCAGGTCGACACCATTGTCACGATCTCGTCGACCGGAATTGCGACGCCCAGTCTGGAAGCAAGAGCCGCCGGGCGCATGGGGTTTCGCGCCGATGTCGAGCGGGTTCCCGTCTTCGGCCTTGGTTGCGCCGGCGGCGTCTCGGGGTTCTCGATTGCTTCCCGCCTCGCCTGCTCACGTCCAGGCAGCATTGTGTTGCTCGTCGCGGTCGAGGTTTGCACGCTGGCCTTCCGGCTCGATGAATTGACCAAGGCGAATATCGTCGCCACGGCGCTGTTCGGGGACGGCGCGGCGGCTTGCGTCATTAGGGCGTACGATGGCGGGGCCGCCGCCGTTGAGATGAGCGGCCAGCACACCTGGCCTGACACGCTCGACATCATGGGCTGGAGAATCGATCCGCAGGGCTTCGGCGTCATCTTTGACCGCGCGATCCCGCCCTTCGCGCAACAGCACATTGCCCCGGCGATCGCCGGCATTTTGGCCCGCGGCGGATTGGCTCTCGAAGATGTCGATCGCTTCGCCTGTCATCCAGGCGGCGCGAAGGTCATTGCAGCCCTCGAGCGCGCGCTGTCGCTGGAACAGGGTTCTCTCGACCACGAACGCGCGGTCCTCGCGGACTATGGCAACATGTCAGCGCCGACCGTGCTGTTCGTGCTGGACCGTATCATTCAGCGCCGGCCTGCCTTCGCGCACATTGCTGACCGCGATGGGGCCTGGTTTCACCGCAAGTTGTGTTTCCCTGAAGAGAGCCGCGTGACTCCTGCCGTTTTGCTTCTTGGCTTGGTCACCGCGGAACGGATTGCGGAACTCTACCTCGCCCGCCGCAATACGGCTGCGCTCATGGCAAAGGGCGCCGTCGAGGTCGCTCCGCAGCACTATCCAGTGATAGTGGCGATGCACGCGCTCTGGCTAGCCTGTCTGTGGATTTTCGGCGCGACGCGCTTGATCAATCCAATGTGGCTCGCGGTCTTTCTGTCGCTCCAGGTTCTGCGGGTCTGGACTTCTCATGACGCTTGGCCCGTCGTTGGACCACGCGCATCATCGTCCTTCCGGGCTCGCCGCTCGTGTCAGACGGCCCTTATCGCATTGTCTCGCATCCAAACTATCTCGTCGTCGTTGGAGAGATCGCCGTCCTGCCCCTTTGCCTTGGGCTGCCCTGGATTGCGCTCATCTTCTCCGCAGCCAATGCGATCTTGCTTATCGATCCGGATCCGTGCGGAAAATGCCGCACTGATCGGGTCGGGCCATGGCAAACACGATTAAGCACAATATTCCGGTCGCCTCGTCCGTCTCGACGTCGATCGGGTTTGCGATGATGTGCGTCGGCATGTTCATGGCGATCCTCGACGTGCAGGTCGTGGCGACGTCCTTGCCGACGATCCAGAGCGCCCTCGACATTCCGCCGGATCAGATGAGTTGGGTGCAGACCGCGTATCTCTCGCGGAAGTCGTGGCGATCCCGTTGACTGGCTTCCTCACGCGCCTGCTCAGCATGTGCTGGCTGTTCGTGCTCTCCATTTCCTTCTTTACAGTTGCTTCGGTGGGATGCGCCGTGAGCGGCAATTTCCCGGTCCTCATCGCTTGGCGAGTCTTGCAGGGCTTTTCCGGGGGCACGCTGATTCCGGCTGTTTTTGCAGCTGTGTTTCTGCTCTTCCCGATCGCGCGTCAGGGCCTTGCAACCACATTCGCTGGCGTGTTGGCGGTGCTTGCGCCGACCGTCGGACCGATCGTCGGCGGCTGGATCACCGAGACCTATTCCTGGCACTGGCTGTTCCTGATCAATGTCGCGCCTGGGATCATT
This sequence comes from uncultured Alphaproteobacteria bacterium, assembly GCA_963756955.1. GTDB lineage: Bacteria > Pseudomonadota > Alphaproteobacteria > Rhizobiales > Beijerinckiaceae > Roseiarcus. The sequence continues at coordinate 92,210 of CAVWPU010000031.1, read as the reverse complement.
TCCGCGATCGTCGCCGGCTTCCTGCTGCCGAAAGAGCCGATGCGGCTCGGCGAGGCGCGCCGGCTCGACGTGCTGTCATTGGCCCTGTTGGCGATTGGGCTCGCTGCGCTCGAAGTCGCGCTCAAGGAAGCGCCGACGCGCGGCTGGACCTCCGGCTTGGTCGCGGGCCTTCTGGCGCTCAGCCTTGCAAGTGCAGTCAGCTTTGTCAGAAGGACGCTCGGCGCATCGCGCCCGATCGTCAGTCTCAAGACCTTCGCGGACCGAAGTTTCGCGATCGGCTGCGTTCTGAGCTTCGTTCTGGGCATCGGCCTGTTCGGCTCCGTCTATCTCATGCCCGTGTTTCTGGCGTTCGTCAGAGGCCATAACGCCTTGGAGATCGGCGCGATCATGCTGGTCACGGGCGTGACGCAGCTCATGACCGCGCCGATCGCTGTTGCGCTCGAGCAGCGAGTCGATGCGCGCCTGCTGACGTCGCTTGGATTTGGGCTGTTTGGCGTCGGCCTGGGCTTGAGCGGATTGCAGACGCCGGAAACCGATTTCAACGCTATGTTTTGGCCGCAGGTCATTCGCGGACTGGCGATCATGTTCTGTCTGCTTCCCGCCGACACGGCTCGCGCTTGGCCAGCTCGCGCCGAGCCGCGTGCCCTGACGCGAGCGGCCTTTTCAATCTGATGCGCAATCTTGGCGGCGCCATCGGGCTCGCCATGATCGACACTGTGATCTACACGCGCTCGCCCGAGCTGGGGATGGCATTCACGAAGAAGCTGGAGGCCGGTGACGTCGACACAGCGAAGTTTGTCGGCATACCCCTCGACATGTTCATGAACCGCCCGAAGGGCCCGCTCGAGGGCTCAGCGCTCGCGATGGTGCAGTCGCTCGTCGAAAAAGCTGCGCTCGTTCAGGCGATCAACGAGGCCTGGATCCTGATCGCTGTTTTGACCATCGGCGCTTTGCTCTGTGTGCCTTTCGCCAGGGCGACGCCAAGCGCGGCATAGGGGCGCGGCGGGACCTTACCGAATCCGATCTGAGCGCGTCGCCGATGCGCTTGATTTCCCACTCGAGCGCAACCCCGCTCGTCTCGAGAACCCGGCGCCTGACCTCCTCGCCGAGCGCTTCGAGATCGGCGGCGGTCGCGTGCGCCAAGATTGATGAGAAAGTTGCAGTGCATGGTCGACACCTGGGCGCCGCCGAGGCGTCAAACCCCGGCATCCCGCCTTGTCGATCAATTCCCACGCCTTCATCCCCGGCGGGTTCTTGAACGTCGAGCCGCCGGTCTTCTCGCGGATCGGCTGCGAGGCTTCGCGCGCGCGGGTGATGCGCTCCATCTCGGCTTCGATCGCCTTCGGGCTCGCCCGGGCGGCCCTGAAACATGGCGCCGGTGAAGACGACGTCATCGCGGCGCCAAGCTGTGGCGATAGGAAAAGCCCATCTCCGCGTTCGAAAACACGCGCTTCGCGCCCGTCCGGTCGATGCCGCGCGCCTCGATCAGCACGTCCTTGATCTCGCCGCCATGCGCGCCGGCGTTCATGACAAGAGCCCCGCCGATCGAGCCGGGCACGCCGCGCAGGAACGCCAAGCCGTCGACGCCGGCGATCGCGGCGGCCTTGGCGACGTACTGGTCCGGCGCCGCCGCTCCGGCGACGACGCGCGAGCCGTCCATGACCTCGACCGCGCCGAAGGCCCGGCCGCCGAGCCGGATGACGAGCCCGGCGACGCCGCCGTCGCGCACGATGAGGTTCGAGCCGAGGCCGATGGTCGTGACCGGGATCTCGCGCGGGAGAGCCGACGAGGACGTAGGCGAGATCGTCCTCGTCGGCCGGGGAAAACAGCGCCTCAGCCGGACCGCCGACCCGAAACCAGGTCGCCTCGGCGATCGGCGCGTTGGCTGTGAGGCGTCCGCGCAGCTTGGGCGCCCGCGCCTTGATTTCATCGACCAGGCCAGGCATCGGCGAAGCGTCAGGCCTTGTCGAGCGCGGCGAGTTCGCCGGGCAGCGCATAGGCCCATTGCGTGATCGACCCGGCGCCGAGGCAAATGACATAGTCGCCCGGCTTCGCCAGCGAATGCACCATGCCCGCCAGTTTGTCGGGCGAGGGCAGCATCAGCGCGTGACGATGGCCGTGGGCGGCGATCGCGGTCGCCAGCGCCGCCTTGTCGACGCCCTCGATCGGCGCTTCGCCGGCCGCGATAGACATCGGCGACGATCACGGTGTCGGCGTCGTTGAAACAGGTGGCGAAGGCGTCGAACAGCGAGGCGAGCCGGGTGAAGCGATGCGGCTGCACGACTGCGATCACCTTGCCTTCGGTCGCCGCCCGCGCGGCTCTCAGCACCGCGGCGATTTCGACCGGATGGTGGCCGTAGTCGTCGTAGATGGCGACGCCGTTCCATGTCCCCGTGCGGGTGAAGCGCCGGCGCACGCCGCCGAATCCGGCGATCGCCTTGCGGATGACGTCGATCGGCGCGCCGAGCTCGTGGGCGACCGCGATCGCCGCGGTGGCGTTGAGCGCGTTGTGCCGGCCGGGCATCGGCAGCGCGAGATCGTCGATGAAGGTGGCGCGGCCCGTCGCCCGATCCCGGATCAGCACCGAAAATCGCGTGACGCCGCCGGCGAGATTGACGTCCATCAGGCGCACGTCGGCCTGCGGATTCTCGCCGTAGGTCAGAATCCGCCGGTCCTCGACCTGGCCGACGAGTTCCTGCACGGTCGGATGATCGAGGCACATGACGGCGAAGCCATAGAACGGCAGGTTTCCGATCAGCGCCAGAAAGGCGTCCTTGATGGCGTCGAAGGTCTTGAAGTGGTCGAGGTGCTCGGGGTCGATGTTGGTGACGACGGCGATGTCGGCGGGGAGCTTGAGGAACGTGCCGTCGCTCTCGTCGGCCTCGACCACCATCCAGTCGCCGGCGCCGAGCCGCGCGTTGGTGCCGTAGGCGTTGATGATGCCGCCGTTGATCACGGTCGGATCAAGCCCGGCGGCGTCGAGCAGCGTCGCCACCAGCGACGTCGTCGTGGTCTTGCCATGCGTGCCGGCCACCGCCACGCATTGCTTGAGCCGCATCAGCTCGGCCAGCATTTCGGCGCGGCGAACGACGGGAATGCGCCGCGCCCGCGCCTCGACGACTTCGGGATTGTCGCGCTTGACCGCGGACGAAATGACGACCACCGCGGCCGCGCCGAGATTGGCCTTGTCGTGGCCGACGAACACGGTCGCGCCCTGCTCGCGCAGGCGCTTGACGTTGGCGTTGTCGCTCTGGTCCGAGCCCTGAACCTGATGGCCAAGGTTGAGCAGCACCTCGGCGATGCCCGACATGCCGATGCCGCCGATGCCGACGAAATGGATGGGGCCGATCTGGTTCGGCAGTTTCATGGTCTCAAACCCTCAGCGGGCCGCCGTCCGGCTCATGCGGCCGAACAGCGGCGACCGCATAAGACAATTCCCTCGATTTGGGAAACAGGGCGCCGCTTCGCGCTCACAGGGTCGAGCGGTCGATCGCCGTCTCCGCTTCCGCGATGCTCTCCGGCCGCCCGACATGCACCCAAAGGCCATCGAGGCGAACGCCGTAAAGCCGGCCCTTCGCCGCGGCGGCGTGAAAGAACGGCGCGAGGCGAAACACCTCCGCCGTCTCGCTTGCGAACAGCTGCGGCTTGACGATCCCGACGCCGGTATAGACGAAGGGCGCGACGTGGCGCGGCTCGCGCGGCTCAAGCCGCCCGTCGTGGGTCATGCCGAAATCGCCGGGCCAGTCGACGCCGACCGCCCCGGCGCCGGCCGCGACCAGCAGCAGGATGTCCATCGTCTCCGGATCGAAACTCCGCGGCGAGGCGCGCAATGTTCGAGCGCGGCCCCTCGATCCAGAACGCGTCGGTGTTGCAGATCAGGAACGGATCGTCGCCGATCAGCGGCAGCGCGCGCTTGATCCCGCCGCCCTGATCGAGCAGCTCGGCCCGCTCGTCCGAGATGATGATCTTTCGGCGCCTGGCGGTTGGCGAGATGCGCCTCGATCTGGTCGGCGAGCCAATGCACGTTGACGATCGCCCGCTCGACGCCGTTCTCCGCCAGGCGGTCAAGGCAATAATCGATGAGCGTCCGGCCGTGGACCTTGACGAGCGGCTTCGGCAGCGTCTCGGTGATCGGCCGCATGCGCGTGCCCAGTCCGGCGGCGAACACCATGGCCGTCTTCGGAACGGGCGGGCTCATCGGGCCTCAGCGATCAGGTCGTCAGGGTCGGAAGTCGACCGGCGGTGGGCCCAGCGCCCGCGGCAAGTGGTTCCGATACCAGACCGCGAGCGGCTGAAGCAACGGATGGGCGAGATTGCGCGCCAGATAGCGCTCGATCCGCGGCAGGTGGCGCAAGTACTCAGGCTTGTGATCGCGCTTGTCGAGCCGGGCGAAGAGGCCGAGGATCTTGGTCGCGCGCTGGGCGCCCATCGCGGCATAGGCGGCGGCGAAGCGCTGGGTGTCGAAGGCGGGATCGGCGGCCGCCCTGCGGCGCATGTAGAGGGCGGCGAGACGCATCTCGAGATCCTCGGGCACGTCGACGCGCGCGTCCTGCAACAGCGAAACGACATCATAGGCCGGCGGCCCGATCACCGCGTCCTGAAAATCGATGAGGCCGATGCGCTTGAGGCCCTGCCGGTCCGCGAGCCAGTGCAGATTGGGCGAATGATAGTCGCGCAGCGTCCAGGTGGTGGGCTCCGCGAGGATCGGCGCCAGGAGCTCGCGCCAGATGCGCCAGAAACTGCATGCGCGCGCCCGATGGCGGCGTCACCCGGGCGATCGCCGGCGCGTACCAGTCGATGACGAGCTCGACTTCGACCAGCATCGCTTCGATGTCGTAGACCGGCGGTTCGTAAGGCTCGTCGCCGGCCGACAAGGCTCGGCGGCAGTTCGCGTCCGTGCAGATCGGCGAGAAGCGCGATCGCCGGCGCATAACGCGCGCCGTCCGGAACGCCGTTTTGAGCGATGATCGTCGAGCCGAAGTCCTCGATGCAGCGCAAGGCCCTGGTCGACGCTGTAGTCGATGAGAGCCGGCGCCGAATAGCCGAGGCCGCGCAAGCCCTCGGCCATGGCGATGAAAGCGCGGATGTCGGGCGACAGCTTGGCGATGGCCGCGTAGGGCTTGCCGAAGCGGATGATGGGCCCGTCCGGCCGGGGCGGGGAAATCATCAGGATCGCGGTCTCGCCGGTTGGCTTGGTCAGCCGCTCGTAGGCGCGAATGGACGCGTCGCCCTGCAGGAATTCGCGGCTCGCGTCGGTCCAGCCGGCGCGCTCGAGCAGCCTCGCGACGCCAAGCGCCAGCGACAAGCGCGGCCTGATCGCGCCGAACCCCTGCAACGTCAGCAGGCGAAAATCGGGACCGCGCTTCGGGTCAAAGCGGATGTCGACCTCGAGCCGGTCGGCGGGCAGCGCCTGCGCGACCTTCTCCGGCCACTCGACGATCGCGATCGCGCCGTCGATCGCCTCGTCCCAGCCGAGATTGGCGAGTTCCGTTGGGCCGCGCAGCCGGTAGAAATCGGCGTGGACCACCGGCCCGCGCGGAGCGTCGTAGACCTGCATCAAGGTGAAGGTCGGGCTCGGCGCCTCGAGCTCCGGCGCCTCGGCGAGAGCGCGGATGAGGCCGCGGGCGAAAGCGGTCTTGCCGGCGCCGAGATCGCCGGTCAGGGCGACGAAATCGCCAGGCTCGAGCCAGGCCGCCTGCGCCGCAGCGATGGCCAAGAGTCGTCGCCTCGTCCGGCGCGTCGAAGCTCCAAACGCCCGCTTCTTCTCTGACGCCGGCGAGACCGCTCATACGTCCTCTGCTGGGCCGCTTGCGTCTTAGGCGGCGCCATGAGTTGCGGGCTCGCCGCCGACGCGTCCTACTGGGTCGACGGGAAAGATGCAGGTGACTGTCGTGCCCTCCCGCGGCGCCGTGTCGATCAGGACCCGGCCCTGATGCAGTTCGACCATCGCTCTGACGATCGACAGGCCGAGGCCGGGGCCGCGATGCCGGGAGCCGTTGGGGAAGGTCTCGAACCGCTCGAATACGCGATCGATCATCTCGGGCGGAATGCCGCGTCCGCGATCGCTGACCTTGAACACGATCTCCGCCCCGCGCCGCATCGCCGCCAGCGTGACGGTCTGGCCCGCCTCCGAATAGTTGATCGCGTTGGAGAGAAGATTGAACAAGACCTGGCGCACCCGCCGCCCGTCTGCGTGGAGCGATCCGACCCCGTCGGTCATGACGATGCGCAATTCGATCGCCGCCTCGCTCAAGCGATCCTGCACGCCCGCCGCCGCGGCCTTCATCGCCTCGGCGACGTCGACGTCCTCGAGCCTGAGCTCCAGCGCCCCGGCGTCCATCGAGGCCAGATCGAGAATGTCGTCGATGATGGCGAGCAGCGCATGCGACGAATCGGTGATGAATCCGGCATATTCGAGCTGCTTCGGATTGAGCGGGCCGACGCCTCCGCCCGCCAGAAGCTGGGTGAAGCCGATGATGTTGGTGAGCGGCGTGCGCAGCTCGTAGGAGACGTGGTTGACGAAATCGTTGCGCAGCTTTTCGGCCGCGATGAGCGCCTGATTGCGATCGGTCAGCGCGCGCTCGATGTTGACGCCCGCGGTCACGTCGAGCGACGTCATGAGCGTCGCTCCGTCCGGCAACGGCAGGGCGGCGCAATCGAGGATGAGCCCGTCTGTGCGCTCGATCCGCGCCGTCCGGCTCTTGCGATGGTCGGGAAGATCGACGATCACGGCCTTGAGCTCATCGAACAGCTCCGGGGTCGCTGCACAGCGGCTTGCAAGCGCGCGCGATCTCGTCGATGTGCGGGCGATCGCTCAGGATAGCCGGATCGATGCGCCAGAGTTCCGCGAAGGCCGGGTTGAACAGCTTCATGCGCCCGTCGGCTCCGAACGCCGCGACCCCTTCCTTGAGCGCGTCGAGCGTCTCGCCCTGCACGTGGGTCAGCGCAGTGACCTGGGAGGCGAGCGCGTAGCTCTGGGTCGCGTCGTCATAGAGATAGGTGACGCCGCCTTTCGGATTGGGGCTGGTGACGACGCGCAGAGCGCGGCCATCGGGCAGATGCCATACGGATTCGCTCGGCTCGATCGCCTGATAAGCGCTCAGTTGCTGCGCCTTCCAGGCGCGGAAGTCGACCTGTTCGGGCAGCTGACGCTTGGCGCGCAGCCGATCGAGGATTTCGCCGTCGCTCGGCCCTTGATCGAGGAAGGCCGGCTCGAGCGACCAGATCTGGCAATAGGCGGCATTGTAGAGAGTCAGCTTCTTGGATTTGTCGAAGATCGCAACCGCCGTCGACAGCCGATCGATCATGCGCGAATAGTCGTCCTCGTTGCGCTCCATTTCCGCTTTGAGCGCCACGATTTCGGAAACGTCGCGAGCGACCCCGGCGGAGCCGACCTGTGTGCGCGCCTCGACCGCGTCGAAGGTTCGGCGCTCGCCGCCAACGACCGCCGACGCACGGCGCTTCCAGGCGCCGGTCTCCTTGACCGCGGCCGTGCGCTTCGCGGCGCACCGCGGGATCGAAAATTTCGCCGCCCCCGTCGATCGCAGCCTGCTCGTCAGGCGCGTCGACGGCGCGGGCGTAGGCGTCGTTGCACCAGACGATCCGCCCATCGCGTCGCGTGTCCATGCCGGCATGTCCGCGGTTTCGAGCGCGCCGGCGCAGGCCGTCGAGAGCGCCCTCGGCTTCAGCGAATGAATCGCGCAATTGCGCCAATTGAAGGCGCTCGCCCGAGACGTCGCGGATGCGCATCACGGCGCTGCCGGACACCGGGCGCCCGTCGAGCTCGAGATGGCGGCCCGCGCAGGCTCACCACGGCGGCGGCGAAGGCTTCGCCTCGGTTCAAGAGTCGCTCCGTCGCCTCCTCGATCCTTGGCCGCCTGAGCCGGATTGAGCCACGAGCGAACGCGAGCACGCGAGACGACAGCGGCGAATCGGCGACGAGGGCAAAATCGCCCTCGATCGTCGGCTCCGCGTCCAGACGGTCCCACGAGATCGAGAATTTGCGGCTCGCTGCGCAGCATCAGCGCCGCGCGGTCGAGTTTGGCGTTGGTTCGCGCAAGTTCCGTCTCGAGCTCGAGAACGCGGCGCGTCCAGATCCGGCGGCCGATCAGATGAAGGACCGCGGTGATGGTCGCCAGCAGCATCAGCGACAGAATGACGAGGCCGACGACATTGGCCTGAACCGACGCCAGGTTGAACGCGACCGCGCCGGCGCGTCCAGCCGACTGCGAGAGGTCCTGCGCGCAGGCCAGCGCGCCCGCAAGCAGGTAACCTGCGAGGCCAGCACGGCGCCCAGGCCGCGACCGCCCGGTCGAGCCTTCGCGTCCGTTCGCCGATTCCGGAGCGCTTCGCCCCCCTGAATCCCCGCAACGAATCGCCTCCTCGAGAGCCTGACGGCGATGTCTCGCGCGCCCCAGGTCATCCGCCGACCCTTTCCCTCCGCCAAGAAGGTCCGAATCAGTCCCTCATTAGGATTACGAAATGTTTGCCGCAAAGTCGTTAACCATTGGCCCGGGAGGCGCGAAGCCCACACAACGGGCCACGGCCCTAGGGCTCGTAGCGACGGGTCAAGGGGAGCACAAGATCTGGCGCTTGGCGGCTTTGGTCGCCACCGCCCTGCTCAACCGTTGTTTAACTTTGTTTCAGATGTTCCGGCGCTAACGCAGAGGCCCAAGGATGTCCTTGATCGCGTCCATATTCGGCCGCGCGATGGCCCGCGCCTTGTCCGCCCCATCAGCCAGCACAGCGTCGGTAAAGGCGCGGATCGGACGCAAGGCGCAGCATCTCGGCGCGAATCGGGGCGAGCTTCTCGATCGTCAGTTCGGCGAGCGCGGTCTTGAAGGCCGAAAATTGGCCGCCGCCGAAACGCTTGAGAACGTCGGCCTTCGTCTCGTCGCTCAAGGCGGCGAAGATGCCGACCAGATTGTCGGCTTCGGGGCGCCCCGCGAGACCCGCGACCTCGCTCGGCAGCGGCTCGGGGTCGGTCTTGGCCCGGCGAATCTTCTGCGCGATCGTGTCCGCATCGTCGGTGAGCGCGATATAAGCGTTTTCTGACGTGTCGGACTTCGACATTTTCTTCGCGCCGTCGCGCAGGCTCATGACGCGCGTCGCCGGCCCCTGGATCAAGGGTTCGGGCAGCGGAAAATAAGCATCGCCGTGGCCGTGGGCGGCGATCGAGGCGGCGAAATCGTTGTTGAATTTCTGCGCGATGTCGCGCGCCAGCTCCAAATGCTGCTTCTGATCGTCGCCGACCGGAACATGAGTCGCACGATAGACGAGAATGTCGGCGGCCATCAGCACCGGATAGTTGTAAAGGCCGACCGACGCATTCTCCCGGTCCTTGCCCGCTTTCTCCTTGAACTGGGTCATGCGGTTGAGCCAGCCAAGCCGCGCGACGCAATCGAGGACCCAGGCGAGCTCCGAATGCTCGCCAACCCGGCTCTGGTTGAAGACGATGTTGGCCTTCGGATCGATGCCGCAGGCGAGAAATGCAGCCGTCACCTCGCGCGTGGTGCGGGCAAGCTGCTCAGGATCGTGCGGCATCGTCATCGCATGCAGATCGACGACGCAATAGATACATGGATGGCGTCTTCTGCATCTCGACGAAGCGCTTGATCGCGCCGAGATAATTGCCGAGATGCAGATTGCCCGTCGGCTGAACGCCTGAAAACACGCGTTCGGGAAACTTCGCCATCGTCTTCCGTTCAGGGCAGGGAATTGCAGGGCGGCCCTTATGGCAATGCCGACCGGGGCGCGCAAGAGCGAGGAGGTCGCCGGTCAGGGAGCTCGCTCGCCCTCACCCACGGTAAGATCGACCATGATCTCCGCCGCAAGCCGTTCCAGCGCCTTGCGCAGTTCGTCATTCTTGAGCCCATCGGGGACGCCGAGCCGCGCCGTCGCACGGAACATCTCGACGCCGGTGAATGGCTCGCCCTCGAGGCCGCTCGCGAACTCTTCGATATTGACGCCGAGGTGGGTAAGCGCCTGCGTCACGTCGCGCACGATGCCCGGCCGCTCGTTGCCGACGATCTCCAGCGTGACAACGCGCCTTGGTTTTTCGGCCTCTGCCGCCGCGCCGCGTTCGATCGAGACGCGCAAGCCCTGAGGGCGCAAGCTTCGCCAGCGCCGATTCGAGCGGAATGAGCCTTTCGTCGCGGACGCTGACGAGCACCACGCCGGCAAATTTGCCCGCGAGACGGACCGACCGGCTCTCGAGCCAGGTCCCGCCGCAGTCTGCGACCTTTTCGGAAATTGCGTTGACGAGCCCCGGCCGGTCGTCGCCAACGAAGGTCAGAACGAGCGAGGTCATGCGTGCGGGCCCCGAACGGTTCGGCGCGAAGCCTATCACAAGATGAACCGGCTCAGATCCGCGTTCGCCGGCGAGGTCGCCGACGTGCCGCTCGACGAAATCGGCGTCGATGCGAACTTTTTCGCCAGATCGGTCGGCGGCGGTGAAGCTCACCTCGTCGAGCACGCGCTCCATCACCGTCTGCAGCCGGCGCGCGCCGATGTTCTCGACCGATCCGTTGACCTTGGCGGCGATGCGGGCGATCGCCGCCACCGCATCGTCGGTGAATTCGAGGTCGAGGCCCTCGGTCTGCATCAGCGCCACATATTGCTTGATCAGGCTCGCCTCGGTGTCGGTGAGGATGCGCTTGAAATCGTCCTCGGTCAGCGAATTGAGCTCGACCCGGATCGGCAGGCGGCCCTGCAGCTCGGGCAGCAGGTCGGAGGGCTTGGCGATGTGGAAGGCGCCGGAAGCGACGAACAGGATGTGGTCGGTCTTGATCGCGCCGTGCTTGGTGGCGACCGTCGTGCCCTCGATCAGCGGCAGAAGATCGCGCTGCACGCCCTCGCGCGAGACGTCGGCGCCGCCGCGGCCCTCGCGGGCGCAGATCTTGTCGATCTCGTCGAGGAAAACGATGCCGTTGCTCTCGACCTCGGCCAACGCGTCGCGAACGATCGCGTCCTGATCGAGCAGCTTGTCCGCCTCGGCGGCGACCAGCGGCTCGTGCGCTTCCGTCACCGTCATGCGCTTGGCCTTCGTGCGCTGGCTCTTGCCGAAAATGTCGGCGATATTGATCGCGCCGATCGAAGCGCCGGGCATGTTCGGCAGTTCGAACATCGGCATGCCGGAGCCGCTCTGCGGCAACTCGACCTCGATCTCCTTGTCGTTGAGTTCGCCCGCGCGCAGCTTGCGGCGAAAGGCGTCGCGGGTGGCGGCGGATGAGGTCGCGCCGACGAGCGCGTCGAGCACCCGCTCTTCCGCCTCCAGCTCCGCCTTGGCCTCGATGTCCTTGCGCTTGCGGCTCTTGACCAGCGCGATGGCGACCTCGACCAGATCGCGGACGATCTGCTCGACGTCGCGCCCGACATAGCCGACCTCGGTGAATTTCGTCGCCTCGACCTTGAGAAACGGCGCGCCGGCGAGCTTGGCGAGGCGGCGCGCGATCTCGGTCTTGCCGCAGCCGGTCGGGCCGATCATCAGGATGTTCTTCGGCATCACCTCCTCGCGCATCGGCGAGGTCAAGCCGCAGGCGGCGCCACCGGTTGCGCAGCGCGATGGCGACGGCGCGCTTGGCGTCCGCCCTGACCGACGATATAGCGGTCGAGTTCGGAGACGATTTCGCGAGGCGAGAGATCCGACATGAGGTTCAGAGGCTTTCGACGATCAGATTGGAGTTGGTGTAGACGCAGATTTCGGCGGCGATGCGCATCGAGCGGCGCACGATCTCGTCGGCGTCGAGTGGCATCGGCATGAGCGCGCGCGCGGCGGCGAGCGCATAATTGCCGCCCGAGCCGATCGCCATCGCCGAGCCGAACTCGTCCTCCTCGGGCTCCAGCACGTCGCCCGAGCCCGACAGCGTGAAGCCCGTGCTCTTGTCGGCGACGATGAGCATCGCCTCGAGCCGGCGCAGATAGCGGTCGGTGCGCCAGTCCTTGGCCAGTTCGACGCAAGCGCGCGCGAGCTGGCCGGGATATTGCTCGAGCTTGGCCTCGAGCCGTTCGAACAGCGTGAAGGCGTCGGCGGTCGCGCCGGCGAAGCCCGCGATGACGTCGCCCTTGGCGAGCCGGCGAACCTTGCGGGCGTTGGATTTGACGACCGTCTGGCCCATGCTGACCTGGCCGTCGCCGCCGATGACGACCTTGCCGCCCTTGCGCACCATCAGGATGGTCGTCGCGTGCCATCCGGGCGAGCGGGCGGCCATCTCGTCAGTCATCGGGTGCTAGTCCTGATCGCTTTCGGGCAAGCGCCGGATGTATGGGCGCGAGCGCCGCAGCGCAAGGGAGGCCGCAACGGCCCGCGCGCCTCGGAGGCTCAGCCGCCTCGCGTCAGTTGAGCGCGTCGACCCAGATCGGGTTGGTCCAGGCGCGCCGTCGCGGGCCGTCAATGGCGACGATGCGGAACCATTTGACCTGCGGCGGCGTCGCGCCAGGCCCATTTCGCGACTTCGGCGAATTCGATCGTCGCCTGCGGTGAGCCCGCGTCCGACGCGGCTCAGCGCCGGCGAAGCGCTGGTGACGAGCGCGATGGTGTGGACCGGAGAGCACTCGACCCGCACCTCGTTGCGAGTGACCTCGACGTCGTAAATGCGCGGGCCCTGGCTCGAATAGAATTCGCCGGCCTTCAAGGCGCCGAGCAGCGACTCGGGCTCGAGCGTTTCGGACTTGACCATGACGTAGCCGCCGAAGGCGTCGAGGTCGCCATTGTGGAAATGCGCGTCGTCGCCGGCGACCGCCGTCAGCCGCCGGTCCTCGTTGCAGAGCTGGTCGAGGAGGTAGAACCCGTCGCCCCGATCGGTCAGGACCGCGCAGGTGTGATTGTAGACCTCGACCGCATGCGCGGCGCTGAGCGAACGCCCGTCCTCGATCGTCAGTTGCGACCACGAGGGATGGGCGATGGCGACGAAGGCGCCCGCCTCCCGCGCCCGCTCCGCCAGCTGCGGCGCGCTCTCGTCCGGCTCGGCGGGCGGAAAATCGAACGGCAGCCCGGTCGCGACAATATGCCAATATTCGCCGGCGCTCGTCGCCATGGCGTGAACTTCGGCGCCGATCAGGGTGGTGAAAGTGTTGGAGCGCAGCTTGCGGGTGTCGGCGATCGGCCAATCGAACCGGCCGAGAAAATGATCGGACACTTGCAGGAAATCGTAGCCCGCGCGCTTGATAGGCCCCGACGACGTCCACAGGGTTCAAAGCGCCGTCGGAGAGGTTCGAGTGGGCGTGAAGATTCCCTCGCCAGAAACGGCCCGGTGTCGAGAAGGGGCGAATCCGCATGATCGATTCAGGTTGTCGGCTTCGGCGGCTTCGGTCAAGCGAATTTGACCGAAAACCTTGTCTTTTTGAAATTGTCGATGGAAATATGTCTGACAAATCTGTTGAGGTACGCAGATTGTGGTCGTTCGCCCAGTCACGACTAATTGAATATCGAGATCACGCCTTGACCGGCTGCAGACGCGAGGCGAAATGTCGAGGAGTCTCGAGGGGCGCGGGCGCGATCCTGCTCATCGAGGGCGGACCGATCGCAATCACTCGATAATCCGCGCATGGCAGGTCATATGGAAGCGGAATTCGCGGGCGCGCGCAGAGGGCGGCTCGCGTGACCCTGGAGGACATCGAATGTCCTGGAACATGTTTTCACGCTTTGGCGCCGGCTCTGATCCGGACATTGTCAGTTTTGGCGATCTGGAAGAGGCGATTGGAACCAACGCCTGGACGGTGGTGGACGTTCGCGAGCCGCACGAATTCGCCACCGGCCATGTTCCAAACGCTCTCAATCATGCCGATGTCTTCGTTCGATCCCGAGGAGCTGCCGAAAGGAAAACCGGTCGTGCTCATCTGTCAGGCGGGCGCGCGGTCGCGCAATGCGCTGAACAGGGCGCGGGCGGTCGGCCGCGAGGACGTCAGGCACTTCGCCGAGGGCATGAACGGCTGGCGCTCGCACAGCGGGCCAGTCACCCTCTGAGCGCGAGAAACGTCGAACCCGATTGCCCTGGGCGACCGCAGCCCGCGCGCGGTCTCTAAGCGGGCCGTCGCGTCCTTTCGCGGCTCGCCCGCGACATAGGTCTGGCGCACCGCGCGATCGTCGCCGAGGGTCATGAGGGCGAAAAGCTCGACCTCGAGATTGCCGCCGGCCGTCTCCATCCGATGCGCGAGCGCAGGCGTCGCGCGCGGATCGAGCGCGACGAGATCGGCCTCCTTGCCGGCTTCGATCGAGCCGATGCGGTCATCGAGGCTGAGCGCCCGGGCGTTGCCGAGCGTCATGCGATAAAACGCGTCGAGCGCCGGCCACGACTGGCCGTTGAGCTGCAGCACCTTGTAGCCCTCGGCCGCCGTGCGCAGCATCGAATAGCTCGTGCCGCCGCCGACGTCGGTCGCAAGCGCGATCCGCACCCCCGCCCGCGTGAGCCGCGCCTGATCGAACAGGCCGGAGCCGAGGAAAAGATTCGACGTCGGGCAGAATGCGGCGACCGAGCGGCTTTCCGCGAGCTGCGGCGACCTCGCTGTCCTGCAAATGGATGCAATGGCCGAAGACCGAGCGCGGCCCGAGTAAGCCCGCCCGCGCATAGACGTCGATATAGCTCTGCGCCTCGGGAAACAGCGCGGCGACGCGCGCGATCTCCGCCTTGTTTTCGTTGGCGTGGGTCTGGACGTAGCAGTCCGGAAATTCGCGCGCCAAGGCGCCGGCGGCGTCGAGTTGCGCTTGCGTCGAGGTGACCGCGAAGCGCGGGGTGATCGCGTAGTCGAGCCGGCCGCGGCCGCGCCAGCGCTCGATCAGCGCCTTGCTCTCGTCATAGCCGCGCTGCGCCGTGTCCCTGAGCGCCGTCCGGCGTGTCGCGGTCCATCATCACCTTGCCGGCGATCATCCGCGGCGCCGCGCTGTTCGGCCGCGGCGAAGAACGCCTCGACGGATTGCGGATGCACCGTGCAATAGACCATCGCGGTCGTCGTGCCTGAGCGGAACAATTCGTCGAGGAAGAACTCGGCGACGCGCGCGCAATGCGCGGGATCGGCGAATTTCTGCTCTTCGACGAAGGTGTAATTGTACGAGCCAGTCGAGCAGTTGCGCGCCGTAGGAGCCGATCACCTGGGTCTGCGGATAGTGGACGTGGGCGTCGATGAAACCGGAGGTGATGAGACAGCCCGCGTGATCATCGACGACCGCGCCTGGCGGCGCGCGGGCCAGGATGTCGCGCGCTTCGCCGACCGCCTCGATCAGACCCGCCCGCAACGAGAACGGCGCCGTCGTCGATGAGCGAGTAGGCGCGCGAGCCGCTCTACGGCGGGATCGTCGGTGAACGAAAGGACGCGGCCGCGAATGACGCGAGCGGCCGCGCTCAAGGCAGGATGTCCTTGAGCCTGAGCGCGGCGATCCGGTCGATCTCGGCGAGCGCGGTCTTCGTCTCGGCGTCGGCGTCGTTGGCGAGACGCTTGCGGAAGGCGGCGAGAATGTCGGCTGTGCTCTTGCCCTTGACCGCCATGATGAAGGGAAAGCCGAACCTCGTGCGATAGGCGTCGTTGAGCTCGCTGAACTGGCGCAGTTCGTCGGGCGTCAGCCGGTCAAGCCCGGCGCTCGCCTGCTCGCGCGTCGAATTCCGCGGTCAGCGTCTTCGCCAGCGCGAGCTTGCCGGCCAGATCCGGGTGGGCTTCGATCAGCGCGCGCTTCTGCTCTGTCGTCCCCTTCGCCGCCGCGGCGGCGAGCGCCTTCGCCAAGCCCTTCCGCCGTGTCGGCGCCGGTCGCAGACCAGCGTCATAAGCCGCCGCCGCGATCCATGGCGAATGCTCGTAAACGCCGCCGAAGCGCTCGACGAACAGCGTGCGGGTGAGCTGCGGACGGCTTCCAGCCGCCCGGCGGCGGGTGCTTGGCGATCCAGTGGCGGGCGATGTCGAGCCGGGTCGGAATCCAGACGCGATCGTGGCTCAAGCGCGTAGTCGAGGAATCGCGCGAGCGCGAGCGCGCGTCCGGGCCGGCCGACCAGGCGGCAATGCAGGCCGATCGACAGCATCTTCGGCGCGACGTCGCCTTCGGCGTAGAGCGCGTCGAACGAATCCTTGAGATAGGCGTAGAACTGATCGCCGGTGTTGAAACCCTGCGGGGTGGCGAAGCGCATGTCGTTGGCGTCGAGCGTGTAGGGCGTCATGAGCTGCGGGCCGCGCGGCCCTTCGAGCCAGTAAGGCAGATCGTCGGCATAGGTGTCGGCGCAATAGACGAACCCGCCCTCCTCCATGCCGAGCCGGATCGTGTTGATCGACGAGCGGCCCTGATAGAAGCCGAGCGGGCGGGCGCCGGCGACCTCGGTGTGAATGCGCACGGCCTCGGCGATGTGGAGCGCCTCGATCTCGGGCGGCGTGTCGCGATAATCGATCCATTTGAGGCCGTGGGTGGCGATTTCCCAGCCCGCCTCGTTCATCGCCGCGACCGCCTCGCGATTGCGCGCCATCGCCGTCGCCACCGCATAGACGGTGACGGGAACCGAGCGCTCGGTGAACAGGCGGTGCAGGCGCCAGAAGCCGGCGCGCGAGCCATATTCGTAGATCGACTCCATGTTCATGTGGCGCATGCCCGGCCAGGGCGCGGCGCCGACGATCTCGGACAAGAACGCTTCGGACGCGGCGTCGCCATGCAGGATGTTGTTTTCGCCGCCCTCCTCGTAATTGATGACGAACTGAACCGCGATGCGCGCCTGTTTCGGCCAGTCGGCGAACGGCGGCGTGCGCCCGTAGCCGATCATGTCGCGCGGATAGTTTTCGCCGTCCGTCATCCTGTCTGACGCTCCGCTTAGGCCGTAGCCGGCGCAACGCTACGCCAGGACCGGCCTTTGCTCCAGCCGCGCACCCGACGAGCCACTTCGTCTAGATGGACAGATCAGCTCAGGTCGTCGAAACGTCGATCAACTCGAAAGCCTTCCTTCCGCGCTGCATCGGCAAGACGGTCGTCGAGCGTGACAACCTCGAGCGACGAAGGACGGCGTTCGGCGGCGATGAAAGCAGCCGAAAGCTGCAGGGCGTCGGCCGCCCTTAGTGGATGAACGCGAAGAAACCTCACCGCGTTCTCTCGAATGATCTCGCTGGGTTCGATCTCGTGCCACCCGTTGGCCAGCTGTTTCAGCCGATCGAAGGCCAAGGCGGCCCCTTTCCCATCTAGCAAAGCGCCGCGCTCAAGTCGGGCGAGCGCTGAAGCACATTCCACCTGCGATCCCCACCACACAAGCAGATCGGAATCTCGACTGGCCAGCGCCTGCAGGGATCGTGTCGTGCTCTCCGCCACCAGCAGCGGCACGATCGCCGAGGCGTCCCAGAATTTCACCGCCCGTCCCGGCGCTCGTCAATGAGCACGCCAACAGCCGACGCTCCGGAGTTCGGCGGCGGAGAGGTGAAAACGGCAGCTGGCGCGACGGTTCGGCGGGGCCGCAGTACGCCGTCTCGAACGAGCCGCGCCAATCGTCCCCCCGGGCCGCCCTCGTCGCCGCCGATGATCGGCTCCAGGCGCGCGACCGGACGGCCCCGATCGACAATCAGGACCGCCTCGCCGCCCTTCAAGCCGTCGATCAACGCGCTCAACCCGTTCTTGGTCTTGGTAATACTGGCTCTTTTCATCGAGCTTAAATAGCCTTGAACAAGCCGCCAATCAAGACTGCATCGAGCCGATGCTTCAGCGATGGACGGTCGCCGTCCATCATGGCCCGGAAAAGTGTTAGGGACGGAGAGCTCCGCCTGCCGTCGCGAGGCCCTCATGACCGAAATATCCCTGCTTTTCGAGCCGCCGTTCGCCCGCGTCGTTCTCAACCGTCCCGACCGCCGCAACGCTATTACGCGGGCGATGTGGCGCGCGCTGCCGGCGATCCGCGCCGCGATCGAGGCGCGCGAAGACCTGCTGGTGACGCTTGTCGAGGGCGAGGGGGCGCATTTCAGCGCCGGCGCCGACATCGCCGAGCTCGGCGACATCTACAGCGACCCTGCGGCGACGCGGGACTTTGGCGACGCGATGCAGGACGGCCTCAAGGCGCTGATGGATCTCGATCGCCCGACCATCGCCGTTATCCGCGGCGTGGCCATCGGCGCGGGGCTTGGCCTGGCGCTCGCCTGCGATCTCAGGTTCTGCGCCGCCGATGCCCACCTTGCCATCACCCCCGCCAAGCTTGGCCTCGTCTACGGCCACGCCGAGACGCGCCGGCTGGTCGATCTCGTCGGCCCATCGCGGGCGAAGGATCTCCTGTTCACCGCCCGCAGGATCGAGACCGACGAAGCGTTGGCGATCGGCCTGATCGACCGGCGGATCGAGGCGGCGCTGCAGGAGACCGTGCTCGGCTACGCCCGCGGAATGGCCGAACTCAGTCAGACCTCGGTCCGCGGCTGCAAGCGCGCCGTGGACGCCATCGCCGCCGGTATGAGCCAGGAGACGCCGGCCTATCGCGCCTTGACGGAGGCTGCGGCCTTCGGTCCCGATTTCGCCGAAGGGCGGGCGGCGTTCGCGGACAAGCGGACGGCGAAATTCGCGTTTCGCGGCCCAACCGCGCCGCTGGGGCAAAGCTAGCCCCTCGGCCGTTTGCGAGATCCCTCTCCTAGGCGCCATGATTGGCCGATGTCGAATGACGTGAAGCCGCCGGAAGACGCGCCGGCCTATGTCGATCCCGCAACCGGCCAGAAATATCCAATCTCGGAACCGCGATGGCGTTCCGACGCCGGCGCGCCGCTCATGATTACGGCGCTCGCCGGAATCGGGCGCGACATGATCAACACGGACGGAGCGGTCGCTCTGGCGCTACGCTGCTGCGTTGCCGGTCGCCGTTCCCGATCCGATCACGATGGGCGAAGGATGCACGCCGCTCGTCTCCCGCCGGTGGCGCGGCGCCCCTGCCCTCTTCAAGCTCGAGTGGTTTTCGCCGACCGGCAGCTTCAAGGACCGGGGCGCCTCGGTCATGCTCTCGATCCTCCGCAGCCAGGGCGTGACGCGCGTTCTGGAAGACAGTTCCGGCAACGGCGGGGCGGCGATCGCGGCTTATGCAGCGGCCGGCGGCCTTGCGGCGAAGATCCTCGTTCCCGCCTCGACATCGCCGGACAAGACGGTGCAGGCGCGCGCTTACGGCGCCGAGATCGAGCTCATTGCTGGAACCCGCCAGGATGTCAGCGACGCCGCGGTGCGCCAGGCCGCCGACGATCTTCTACGCCGGCCACAACTGGCAACCGTTCTTCCTGCAGGGGACGAAGACGCTGGCCTATGAGCTTTGGGAGGATCTCGGGTTCAAGCGCCCGACAATGTCATCATCCCCACGGGCGCGGGCAGCAACATCTTAGGTTGCGATATCGGCTTCAGCGAGCTTCTCCGCCGCGGCGAGATCGCGCGCCTTCCGCGGCTGTTCGCCGCGCAGCCTGAGAATTGCGCGCCGCTTCACGCAAGCTTCGTGGCCGGGTCTGACGATCTCGACCCCGGTCGAGGTCCGCCCGACGATCGCGGAAGGCGCGTCGATCGCGAAGCCTGTGCGAGCTCGCGAAGTGCTGGCGGCGCTGCGACGCTCTGGCGGCGCGACCGTCGCCGTGTCGGAAGCTGAGATCGAGGCGGCTCTGTTCGAACTCGGCCGCATCGGCCTCTATGCGGAGCCGACGTCAGCCCTCGCCGCCGCGGCGTTCACAAAGCTCTTGGAGCGCGGAATCATTCGATCCACCGAGACATCCGTAGTCGTGCTGACGGGTTCTGGCCTGAAGACGACACGGCGAATCGGCGAGCTCATGGGCGCGGCCTAGCAAAACAACAACCTATGGGACTCGCTGGCGCCGCGCCCTATATCTCCCGCTCCACGACGGCGCTCAGGGCTGGCTGGGTCGCCGAGGAGGCGGCGTTAGGACCCCACCATGGAAATGCAGCAAGTGGTCTATTTCCGCGCGCTCTGCGAGGAACTCAATTTCACCCGAGCCGCGCAGCGCTGCAACGTGTCGCAACCTTCGCTGACGCGCTCGATCCGACTGTTGGAAGAAGAATTTGGCGGGGCTCTTTTCCACCGCGAGCGGAATCGCACCCACCTTTCCGAATTGGGACAGATCGTAAAGCCTCATCTCGACCAGATCCTGGATGAGGCCAAGGCGGCGAGCCTGGGCGCCCGCGGGCTCAAGGACTTGAGCCGGGCCCGGCTGAAACTCGGCGTGATGTGCACGGTCGCGCCTAGCGACCTCGTCCAACTTCTGATCGGCGTCCGCGCCCGGCACCCTGGCGTTCACCTTGAGGTCATCGACGCCACACCCGAAGCGCTCGATCGTCGGCTTCGGACAGGGGAACTTGAGGCGGCGATCCTCGCGGGTCCGGATCAGGCGCGCGAACCGCACCTGCACTACCTGCCGCTTTTTCGCGAGCGGTTCGTCATTGCCATCGGGTTTGCTCACAGGTTCGCAAACTTGGAAGCCGTGCGGGTCACTGATCTCAATGAGCAGGAATATTTGCGGCGGATCAATTGCGAGGTCTCGGAGGTCTTTGGGCAAAGTCTCGAACAAAATGACAGCCATCCGCATACCGTCTATTGGAGCGATCGCGACGACTGGATCCTGGCGCTGGCCGCGGCTGGCGTCGGGTACGCATTCATGCCGGCAGGCTCGGTCGTTCACGAGCAGGTGGTCGCGAAACCCTTGGTTGACCCTGAAATCTGGCGCGAGGTCAGCCTGGTCACGGTCCGCGGGCGGCCGCATTCTCCAGCGGTCGGCGCTTTGGTCCGCGAAGCGATGCGAAGTCCGTGGGCCAATGAACGCGCCCTCGCCGCCGTTACATTCGAGCGTGAGTCCCAGGGTGCGGAGCGCTGACACTCGTTCGCGGCGCGACGACGCGTCGCGAACGGGCTAAGCCCGGGGCGTCAAGGATCCTCTAAGTCCCCGATCCAAGCTTGCGGGTGAAGCCGGCCAACGAAAGATCCTGGCTCATCTGCATCACCGCTGCGTTCTGGACCTCGACATGGGCTGTTCTGCCGCGCCGGAAGGCGAAAGCAAAACGCCGATAGTCAGGGCCGCTTCGGGGGAAAATGAGCCGGCACTGCGCGCCGTCGCCCCCGAACTTGCAGTCGTCCGCGGTCAGGATGCGGGAAAAAAGCTTCTCTCGGCTGCGATCGACCCAAATGGACAGTTTGGCGCCTGGATTTCCGATCTGATGCGTCTCGATGCGAAGTCCGTTGACGTGGAAGGAGAACGCCACATTCGGCCCCGAGGGATTGCCCGCCATCAGTTGGGCGGGCTGCCCTGCCTTGCTGAGCGATGGAGCGAGCGCTGCGGCGCAAACGAAAAGCGTGGCTGCCATGAAAGGCCTGTTCATTGTTCTAACTCCCGGCGTGGCGACGCAAGCGCCGGGTCGACAAACCCGGCGCTTGTCTCGGACTCAGTGTCAGTTGATGCGATAGACGACGGGGCAGTTGACGATGAATCCGACCGCCTTCGGCTTGCCTCCCGCGATGCTCTCGATGATGCCGCGTTCGCCAGCGTCCTCAATGGCGATCGCGTCCGTCATCTTGGTGCGGTAGCCTTTTTCGATAGCAGCGTCCGTCCATCTGACCGGAAACAGCCGCCACAAGGGGCTGTAGTCCAGATTGATCGTCGGAATGCCGCCGAGAACGTTGAGAGGTCCATGGGTGCCCTTGTCCGAAAGGGCGCTGTCGATGCCTTGACGGAACGGGTTATCCACGCCCATGGGTCCGTTTACGAACACATAGATGCGCTCGGCGGCCTCCCCTGGCGAAGCGTCCTCGAGCGCGAAGGGCACGTCTTTGAGAGCGGGCGTATATGTCGCCCCTTCAAGCGTGGCGACGACCGGATCGTTGGCCTCCGTTGACAGATAAAAGATCGGCTTTCCGAAGGTGTACCCGAGCGTCAGTTCGAGCGTGACGGTGCCGTCGCGAGGACAAATCTTTACGACCTTATCCTCGACCTTCGCATGGTCGACGGCGCCGTCGCACATCTTATTGAGATCGTCTTCCGAGACATTGAACGCCACCATCGGCATGTTGAACAGCGCGTCCTTGCCATTCGCGAATTGCACAAGGGGCGAGTAGTCCGCGTCGCCCACCGATCCGGGCTGAGCAGCCTTCGGCGGGAAGAAGTTCGGCGCCTCGCCAGGCGTGATGCTGCGCACAGGCGAGAAATCAACTTTTCCGGACTTGAAAACGATGATGCCGTCTTTGTCGATCCGAGCCTGGCGCGCGGCCTTGCCCGTCACCGCGTAGGCAAGCTTGGGGGAGTAGTCGACGCCGTGAAGATTGGCGAGGTTCGGATCGGTTGTGTCGGTCATGATCGACCAGACCAATTCGCCCAACTCCAGCCGTCCCTTCCGCAGAGGCAGAGTCGCTGTGCCAGCCTCGAGGTCGACGATGGCTGACTTCATCAAGAGCACGGGCCCCAGAAAGGCCGGATCGACTTCAGAAGGCGAGGGCTGCGCAGTGATAACCTGCTGATCCGGGTAGATAGACTTCGGAGCCGGACGGATTTCAGACAGCGGCGGACCTTCTAGGCCACGATTAATGACCGCCGCCGATGTGATAACTGGCAAGCCAACGCTAAGTAGTCCTGCAAAACAGAGCGCGGCGAGTTCGATCAGCGCCCAGGCGCGAGATATCCTTCATTTCTATGTTCCGATCATGAGTTCGTGGTCGGCTTCAAGCCGATTTGGATCGATGTGACCGGACGTTGTTACCTATATTCGCTCCGGATAGGAATTGGCCTATCGCTATACTTTCAATAGCCTCATGCTATGGACTGGCTTCTTGGAGTCCGGCGCTCGAGTTCGAGCAATCGGCAGGGCGCGGCCCGATCGTCGTCGAACGATTGAAATCGGCGAAGGGCGGTTGACGCCCTGCGGCTGACCAGCCTATAAGCCCCCGTTCAAGGCTGGGCCTTAAAACCCGGCCCGTTTATTTTTGAGCGACGCTCAATGCGCGCTCCAGGGAACGAAGATCGATGGCCAACACGAAATCGGCCCAGAAGGCGGCTCGCCAGACCATTCGCCGCACGGCCGTGAACAAGTCGCGCCGCACGGAGATGCGCACCTACGTCCGCAAGGTCGAGGAGGCGATCGCCTCCAAGGATCCGAAAGTCGCCGCCGAGGCGCTGAGCGAGGCCGAGCCGAGGCTCGCCCGCGCGGCGCAAAAAGGCATCGTCCACAAGAACGCCGCCTCGCGCAAAATTTCGCGCCTGACCAAGCGGGTCAAGGCGCTCGCCGGCTGAACGCCTGGTCCGCCGCGCATCCTCATAAGTCGCTGCTTCCGCAATGACCGACGTTCCGCCCGACCGGCTCAGCGTCGACCCCTCGAGTCCGTTCTACGACGAAGCTGTGCTGGCCCGTGGGATCGGCGTGCGCTTTCGCGGGGTCGAGCGGCGCGATGTGGAAGAATACAGCGTCAGCGAGGGTTGGATCCGGGCGGCGGCAGGCAAGGCGCTCGACCGCCGGGGTCAGCCGCTCGTCATCAAGATGACAGGCCCCGTCGAGCCCTATTTCCTCACGACCCTTACGGACGCGGCCGATCCCGGTCCGGCCTGAGGCCCTCTCTTTTCTCTTTCCGAAAGAAGGTGGCGGGTCATGCCCGGTGGACGGGGGCGATTCGCCGCGCCGGGCCGCACTTCACGCCCGCGAAACTCTCACACCGACCCCGCTCCAAATAGGGCGTTCCGAAGAACGCCCGTCGTTTGGCCGGCCACAGCAGAGGGGAGCCGTCAGGCCGTCGCTTACGCCGCCGCAGTCTTCCGCGAAGCCCGGTAGGCGAGGGCGCCCAGTCCAGCGAAGCCGGCCAGCATCATCGCCCAGGTCGAAGGCTCGGGCACGGGCGTCGTCGATGACGCTCAGCACGAGGTCTTCGGGGCTCAGACCTCCGACCACCGTGCCGGGAACAACCGCCAATGTGAAAAGGTCGAAGAACGACCCGCCTCCCCAACACTTAAAGGTGTCGCCGCCCTCGGCCGCGCAGGCCCCGCCGTCGAGCGACAGGAACGTGAGGCCGTTGGTCAATCCGTCCCCGGTTCCGACAATGTCGAACGTCTGGCCGCTGGCGAGAGCAAAGCCGTCCACCAGACTAAGGTCGAGAGCGCCCAAGAGCGACGCCGACCCGTCGACGATGAGCTGGCTGTACCCGGTTCCGGGCGTTGTTCCCCCGAGCTCGATGTCGAGCGCGCTCGGCGCTGTGTCGGTGAGGTCGCCGGTGATGGTCAGGACGCCCGGCGCATCGCCAGGCTTGATCGCGCCGCCGGCATTGGCGACGTTTCCGGCGATCGTGCCCGTCCCGCCGAGCTTGCCGCCCGCGTCGATCGTCACGTCCGTCTTGACAATATCGGTCGAGGCGAGCGTGAGCGCGCCGGTCAGATCCCCAAAGTAGCCGGCTGCGGCGTAAAGATTGATGCGCGACCAGTAGCTCAACGAAGTGCCGTAGAACGCGGCAAGCGCATTGGTCTCGGTGTTGACGAGGATCTGATTGATCGTGGCGGTGGACAGGCTGCCGTCCAGTCCGAAGCCGCCCGTGCCGCCATTCGCGGCGTTGGCGAGCGCCTTCGCCGTGGCGCTACTGCCGCCGTAAATGGTGGCGAGCAGGATGGACGCGTCAGGCCCTCCGGACGGCGCCGCTTCCTGCGGGGCCTGCTTCAGGGTCAATGTCGGCAGGCCGTAGGTGAGCTTCGACGCGTAATCCGCCGCGTTGGACGCGGATGTCGCATAGGGATTGACTTGGCTCGCCGCGCAGCTCGCGACCGACGCGCCGCAGCCGGCCGAGAGATAAGAGTTGAGTTCCGGCGCGGCTGCGGTGAACAAGCTTGGCAGATCGATCGCCGTCCCGGTCGTCGCGGAATTGTTGATGTAGGCCGGATTGGTGAACGCCTGCGCAAGGTCGTAGCTGGCGAGCGACCGGCTGGCGATGATGTCGAGCGGATAGTGCACGCCGAGCACGATGCGGCTGTTGGCGTATTCGGCGCCGCGCGATAGCGAGCTCTGATAGAGTTCAGGCGTCAGCATGCCCAGGAGGATCGAATCCGTATAGGCGTAGGTGGTGTGCCCGCTGGGGAACGACGGATTGGTCGTGAGGCCGTTGATGGCGGTCGGATCGAAGAGATCGATGTGGGGAGCTGGACCGGTCGGCGGCCGAACCTGCACCGGCCTCGAACTGCCGTATTTATTTTGAGTGGGGTCGGTGTTGCTCACCCCATATGCGGTGTCATAGACATTGTTGGTGGTGTTCGGCAGCCCGTTGAACGTCGGCAAAGTGTATCCGGCGGGCGCAACCGTCTTCGTCGTTCCGTTGGTCGTGCCGTTGGCGAAATAGAATTTCGCCGAGCCCAGGTCGGAACTGGTGAAACTGCTGTAAGCTGTCGAGAGCAGGTTGACCGTGTTCGGCAGCATGGAATGATCGCCATTGGCGTAGGCGTTGACGCCCTGATCGTAGATCGCGCCGAGCGTCGCGCCGTACCCCCCGACGGGTTGATGCCCCGGGACGCCGCCCGTCGCCGCTGGCTGGTCGGGCAGCCCACCCGCGAGATTCGCTGCGACGCCGAAGAAGGGGCCCGTGGACGTGCTAAGCCCCGTGACGGAGTTTGAGGCCGCGCCCAAGCAGGTTCTTGTCGCTATAGGCCATCTCTCGAAGAGACGTCGTGGAATTGTTGTTGATGCTGATCGCCTGAGAAAGGTTGTCGGTCAGGGTGGTTCTGCCGGTGGGCGTCGCATTGAGGCCCAGGAACGGCGACAGCAGATTGAGCACGTTGACGTTGGAGGGCGTTACGTTAGCCGCCTGGGCGTGCGCGCCGCTGACCGACGCCACGCTTGCAACGGCCAGAACCGAAATCGACTTCAACAAGCGAGACTTATAAAATACCGCGAAAGAATTGGTCATCAGCTGCCTCCCTGACCGAGTGAGATGATGAAGGGCAGGATAGGCAGGACGCATGACAGTTCAGCATCTTGTCGATGACAATCCTTTGACAAATCTCATGTTAACTTTGATCACCACATATTGATCAGTATTTACACCGATAACATTTGCCCGGAGCCTGTTGAGATTGGCGTATCGTCATGGCGGGCGCCGACGCGCGCCAAGGACGCCGATCCCGGTCCGAAACAATGCCGGGCCGCTGAGCCCCGCATGCCGAAGGGATCAGTTTCTTATTTTGTGTTGCGTTAGGCTGCGCCGCGTCTCGTGGCGCGGCGGGGTTTGGCTGCCGCTCAGGCGACGGGCGCGAGCGCTTCGTGGCCGGGGATGACGGCGGTCATGAACTTGTAGCCGTTGTTGGCGAGGTAGCGCGGATCCGACTTGATCACCGCCATGAAGGCGCGATGACCGTCTCTCTTCTCGCCAACCAGGCAGCCGGCGCTCGCCGTGCCCACGTCATCCTTCGGCTGGTCGTAGCCCCAGTGCTGATTGATGCCGAAAATGCCGGTGTAAGTCGCCCCTTCGCGTTTGAAGTCCTTGTTGCTGTCGCGATAGATGTCGATCGGCGCGCACTGGATCAGCGCCTCGTGCGCATCGAGGCCCGAAGGCCCCGACATGCGTTCCGACGGCCCAGGACTTGTACTGACCAAGCGCGATGCGGGCCGCGCCCTTTGGATTGGTGGGATTCATCGTATACGGCTTGCCAGGCTCTGTTGTCGCAATCCAAGGCTGAATGAGCGGCTTGCCGTCTGGTCCGATCGAGAAAACGATCCTCAGGTCCTCGAACACGTTCGGCGTTTGGGGATTGAGGGTTCCATCCGCGTCGACGCCTTCGACGTAGACGATGTTCTTACCGTCGGGATGGCGGCAGATGAAATAATTCTTCTTCTGCATGTAGGCGACTACGCGATCGATCCATTGGCCGCTCGGGCGGATTTCGGGAAGGAGCTGACGCGGGCTTAACAGCGCTGCGGCAATGTCTTTGGTGAAGCCGTCGGTCGAGGAGAGCCCGTTCAGCTTGCAAAACTCGGCGATCGCCCAGCGGGTCGTCGGACCCATGAAACCATCGGGCGGCGGATCGAGATAGCCGAGGTCCGACAGGATCTGCTGGGTTTCAAGAACAAGATCCGGCCTTTCGCCGGCCAGCGTATCGAAGGCGATCGCCGGCCCCTGAAATTTGCCCAAGCGCCCGCGCGGTCGGAGCGATGACTTTGCCGGTCGGCGCTTTGCTCATGCGGAAGCGCGACGGCTGGATCTTCTGCTCCATGAAGTCGGTGAGCCATTTGCGGTAGGCGATGGTGACGTCCCCGCCCGCGGCGAGCACGAGCTGGTTCGCGCGCGCCGTCCCCACCTGTTCGACCAACTTGCTGAACGGAATTGTCTCGTCGTTACGCAGGAAATGCTCCGCGCCCGCGAGACCCTCGTGATGGGCGAGATAGATGTGCCAGGCTCGGTCATCGTCCCCGATGTCGGATTCGACCAGCTTGTCTTTGATGAGGGCGTTCAGGTTGTCGGCGCCGTATTCCGCGGCGGTGACGATCGACATCGTCGGGTCGAACCGCAGGGCGAGCAGTCCCTTTCTCATATTGCCCACGACCTGATTGTTGCTGGTCACCATATTGTTCTGGCGGGCCGCCTTGTTGAGCACCTTTCCCGGACGGCAGGCCATGTCGCACCAGGTGGCCTCGAGGAACTGCGTCAGCCCGGCCGGCGCTCGTGCCGGAGTTGCTCGACTTCGCGTCCCAGACGCCAGCGTCCGCTCCGCCGCCGATTTTGGCGGCTTCGGCGTCAATGAGCGCCGCGAGCGCAGCGGCGTCGATGCCGGTGATCGACTGGGCTTGCAGGAGCGCGTCGCGATAGCGGTCGTTCGGCCCGAGCACGAGATCGTCCCCTGCCGGGGCTGGCGGCGCTCCCCGGACCGCTCGCGGGCGGTCCAGCAGGCTTGCTGGGCTCGGTCACGACGGGCGCGGCGGCGACGTCCTCGCGTCCAGCCGACCGATGGCGCCGATCCGTCCGGCGGCGTGACCTTGACCTTGGCCCAAGTTGCGACTTTCGCGAGGACGTCGATGCGCCCCGTCAGCGTCTGCAGGAGGTTGCCGAGCGGTTCGTCGAACAGCCTGACGGTCGCCTGCTGGACCGGAATGAGGTCCGCCGAAATGAGCCACCCCGACAGCGGAAGACCGGCCTTGGTCAGCGTGACCTTGGTCCACGGGTCGAGCGTCTTATCGACGCTGACGAGATCGGTTGGATCGAGCGTCGCAATCGGCGCGGAATTTTCGTCCGGATCGGGTCGAAGCCCCTCCGGGGCTGCGACTGAAAACATTGCGGACATCGCAAGATCTCCAAATTCATACAGTAATATAGATCACCGAGCGCCCACGCGCCCGTCTACTGTTCATCTTTTCGTGAGGAACAAGAGTAAGCAGGACCGCGTCGGGTTGTCTATGTGCAAAAATACGGACCTCGCCCACCGGACGGCGGGAGACGACTTCGGAAACCCCACGAGGGACGATGATTAGGAGGTTGGAATTGGACTGTGATCGCCGTCACAGCGCAAGCTGTGCGCCACAGGGGCAAACAGGCGATGACGCTCAAGTCTGGGGTTTCGAGAGCTCGACCGCGCGATCGACAATCGCCTTGAACGCGTCCGACTTTGGCATTTCGAGGTGGTCGGCCTGCACCTCTGAAAGATAGGCGTAGAGCTCGTCCCTGCTCTCGCCGGCTGCGATCCGGTCATAGAGCGTTTCGGCGTAAGTGAAGAGCTCGCCCTCGTTGCAATCGGCCGGCAAGTCCCATGTGTTGAGCATGACCTCAACGATCTCGCCGATTTGGCTGGTCTTGTCCGCCATCGACCGCCTCCTGCAATAAATACTTGTAGTTTTGGTATTATTAGCGATTCCAGTTGCAGAAAAAGAAGCCTAAGCGCCTGAAAAGGCTGAGTCGCGCGCAAAAATGAACACGGCGCGAAAACGGAAATTCCAGGGCCCCGCGCGGGCCCCTGTCAAAACGCCCCGATGCGCATGAGATCGTGAAAGTTCACGATTCCAACCACTTGGCCGCGCTCGACGACCAGAAGCGCCTGAATCTTGTGGCTGATCAGTTCGAGCGCCTCGGCGACCAGCGCGTCAGGCGCGATCGTGCGCGGGCGCCGGGTCATGATCGCGCTGACCGGCGTGTCGAGGGAGAACTCCGGCTTCAGGTGACGGCGCAGGTCGCCGTCGGTGATGATGCCGGCGAGCTGGCCGCTGTCGTCGAAGATTGCGACGCAGCCGAAGCCCTTCGACGTCATTTCGACGATCGCCTCCGCCATCCGGGCGCTGGCCTCGATGCGCGGCACGCGGTCGCCGGTGTGCATCACTTCTCGCACATGCGCGAGCTTAGCCCCGAGCTTGCCGCCCGGATGAAGCGCGCGGAAATCGAGCGCGGTGAAGCCGCGGCCCTCGAGCAGCGCGATCGCCAGCGCATCGCCCAGCACGAGCTGCATCGTCGTCGAGGTGGTCGGCGCGAGCCCGTTGGGGCAGGCCTCCGGCGCGCTCGGCATCGTCAGGCAGACGTCCGCCTCGCGGCCGAGCGTGCTGTCGGCCTCAGCCGTCATGGCGATCAAGGGTATGGCGTAGCGTTTGGCGAACGTCACGATCGCCGCCAGTTCCGCCGTCTCGCCCGACCAGGAGATCGCGAGCACGACGTCGCCGCTCTGCACCATGCCGAGGTCGCCGTGGCTGGCCTCTGCCGGATGGACGAAGAAGGCGGGCTCGCCTGTGGAAGCGAGGGTGGCCGCGATCTTGCGCGCGATATGTCCGGATTTGCCGATTCCCGTCACGATGACCCGGCCAGACGCGGCCGAGATCGTCTTGACCGCTTCCGAGAACGCGGCCCCAAGTCCGCCCTCGCCCGCCACCCGGATCGCCTCCTCGAGCGCCGCAAGGCCGTTGCGCTCGGTGGCGATGGTGCGGAGCGCCGAGAGAACGGCGCTGGTCTGCTCTTGAATCATCGGACGCTGTTTACCATTCGCAAGCGCGATTGGAAAACGGGACGATCAGGGGACGGCGTGGGTTGGCTTTCCGACTTGCGCCGGCTCGGCAAGTCCGAAGGTCTCGACCATCGACCGGCCGGCCGCGAGGCTCGCCTGCCATTCGGCCTCGAGGCGCAGCTTGGCTTCCGCGTCGGCGATGAGGCTCCGGATCGACTCCCGGTCGAGCGCCACAAGGCCGTCGTCGTCGCCGATAAGAAGATCGCCGGGGCAAACAATCCGCCCGCCGAAAACAACCGGCGCGTTTACAGCGCCGCGCTCGGCGGACCAGGGTCCCCGCGGCGTGATATGGCGCGTGAAGACCGGAGAAATCCGCCCATTGCGCCAGCGTCCCAACATCGCGGATCGCGCCGTCGCAAATGACGCCCACCGCTCCGCGCCGCCGCGCCTGTCCGCTCAAAATCTCGCCGATCATCGCCGTTTCGGCGCGACCCCGAGCCGCGATGACCAAGACGTCCCCGGCATTGATATAGTCGATGGCCAGGAGAACCGCCCCGAAGTCAGGCGGTTCACATAAGGCCGTGACAGCGCGCCCGAACAGGCGCGGCTGCTGGCCGGCGGGTCGGAGCGGCCGGATCGCCGGATCGATCTGGCCCTTGGCGCGGCCCATATCGACCGCAACGGCGACGGGTACATCGCGCCAGCGTTCCATCTCGGCGTCGGTCACGTCACTCGGGGGGATCGAGTGGACAGAAACAGTCAAGATTCACTCCCGTTCAATGAACCCGCGCCCGGACGAGATCTGGCGTGACGCGGGCGAGATCGGACACGCCGGCCAGGGCCATGGCCTCGTCAAGTTCGGCGGCCAGAATGTCGATTGCGTGTCGCACTCCCTCCTCGCCGGCCGCCGCCAAGCCCCAGAGGAAAGGCCGACCGATCATGCAGGCGCGAGCGCCGAGCGCCAGCGCTTTCAGGATGTCGGTCCCGCGCCGGACGCCGCCGTCGAGGATGATATCGGCTTCGCCGCCAATCGCCGCGACAACGCCAGGCAAGGCCGCGCAGGCGCCGAGCGCGCTGTCGAGCTGACGTCCGCCATGGTTCGAGACGATCACCGCCTCAGCGCCTGCCTGCACCGCGGCCCGGGCATCCTCAGGGTGGAGCACGCCCTTGACGACGAAGGGCCCGTTCCAGCGCCTTCGAATTTGGGCGATCAGGGCCCAGTCCGCGGAGGGATCGAAAAGGGTCGCGACGTGCTGGGCGATTGTCGTTCCGCCGCCCTTCACGTCGGGCGCAAAATTGCCGAACGCGACCGGATTGCGGGCGAGGCCGTAAAGCCAAGCCGGCCGCTGAATGACGTCGAGCGCCGTCCAGAGGGTTGGCCGCAGCGGCAATGTGAAGCCATTGCGGATGTCGCGCTCCCGCCGCCCTTGTATCGCAAGGTCGACAGTAAAGCAGAGCGTTTTATAGCCGTTTTCAGCCGCGCGCCGGAGCATGTCGTCCATGAGATCACGATCGCGCAGCGGATAAAGTTGAAACCAGCGATCACTGTCCGGGACGTCCGCGGCCACGGCCTCAATGGAGGCGATCGAGTTGGTCGACAGGCAATACGGAATGCCCGCGGCGGTCGCGGCCCGGCAAGCCAGCATCTCACCGCGCGGCCGAAAAAGCCCCGTCAATCCTGTCGGCGCTAGGACCAAGGGCATGGCGATGGGCTTCCCCATGAGCGTCGTGCCCAGTCGCCGCCGGCTGACATCGACGCCGACGCGCGGCATCAAGCGCCAGGCGTCAAACGCCCGCCGGTTGTCCGATAGGGTTTGTTCGTCGCGCGAGCCGCCGTCGATGAAGTCGAAAACGAGCCCGGGCAGTCGACGCCGAGCCGCAGCTCGCAGGTCTTCGATCGTTATGCAGCGGCGAAGAGAACGTGCGGTCATTGCGTTGAGATCAGCCGCCCTTGCTGGTGAAGCCCAGCCGGCGCAGTTCCTCCTTGAGCCCTGGCGCAATGTCGCTTCGGTCGAGCGCGAAGGCGAGGTTGGCGCTGAGGAATCCGAGCTTTGAGCCGCAATCGTAGGTTCGCCCGTCGAAGCGCGCGCCGTGGAAGGACTGGGCGCGAGCGAGTTGGATCATGCCGTCCGTCAGCTGGATTTCGCCGCCCGCGCCTTTCTCGACCGTCTCCAGGATCTTGAAAATCTCCGGCTGAAGAATGTAGCGCCCCGAAATGATGAGATTGGAAGGCGCCGTCCCCTGCTTCGGCTTTTCGACCATCTTGGTGATCTCGAAGGTCGCGCCGTGGTCGGCGCCGACGCCGACGATCGCCATATTGATGGGTTTCGGCCGGAGGAACCTCTTCGACCGCGATGATATTGCCGCCGTGCTTCTCGTAGGCCGCGACGCACTGGGCAAGGCAGCGGCCGCCCTTGGATCCGGCCCTCGTGACCATATCCGGCAGCAGGACCGCGAAGGGCTCCTCGCCGACGATTTCGCGCGCGCACCAGACGGCGTGGCCGAGGCCGAGCGGCGCCTGCTGGCGGGTGAAGCTGGTCGCGCCGGCCGCCGGGAGGTCGGCCATGAGCGCGTCATATTCGGCCTTTTTCCCGCGCCGTTTGAGGGTGTCCTCGAGCTCGTAGGCCGCGTCGAAATGATCCTCGATCACGCCTTTGTTGCGGCCGGTGACGAAGATGAAATGCTCGATCCCCGCCTCGCGCGCTTCGTCCACCACGTGCTGGAGAATCGGCCGGTCGACGACGGTCAGCATCTCCTTCGGGATCGCCTTGGTCGCCGGCAGAAACCGCGTGCCGAGACCGGCGACGGGCAGCACGGCTTTGCGGATGGGTTTGTCCATGAATGTTCTAGTTCCTCGGTCGATTGAGAGGGCGGCAGGGGAGGCGAGCCCAGCCAAATCCTGATATCCGACTATCAGTTCCGGCCGGGCCGTTCCATGCGGCTTTTTCCGAGTTGAGTCGTGGCGGGAAGATCGAAGAGGGGGCTTTCTCATGAGCGTTCTGGTCACCGGAGGCGCCGGCTATATCGGCGGCCACATGGCTCTCGGCCTGCTCGACGCCGGCGAGACGGTCGTCGTTCTCGACAATCTCTCGACCGGCTTCGCCTGGGGCGTGCCTGAGGGCGCGAAGCTGGTCGTCGGCGACACGGGCGACACGGACCTGGTCGCGCGCCTGATCAAGGAGCACGCGATCGACGCGATCGCCCATTTCGCCGCCAAGATCGTCGTGCCGGAGTCGGTCCGCGATCCGCTCGGCTACTACCTCAACAACGTTTCGAACGCGCGCGCGCTGATCGAGGCGGCGGTCAACGGCGGGGTGAAGACGTTCATCTTTTCCTCGACCGCGGCGGTTTATGGCGAAACCGGCGCCGAGCCGGTCTCGGAGGAGACGCCGCTTGCGCCGATTTCTCCTTATGGCCGGTCCAAGCTGATGGTCGAGTGGATGCTCGAGGACGCGTCCCGCGCGTACGATTTTCGCTACGTCGCGCTGCGCTATTTCAATGTCGCCGGCGCCGATCCCAAGGGCCGCCTCGGCCAGTCGACGCCCAACGCCACCCATCTCATCAAGCGCGCCGTCCAGACGGCGCTCGGGCTCCATTCGAAGATCGAGGTATTCGGCGAGGACTATCCGACCCGCGACGGCACCTGCGTGCGCGACTATATCCAGGTCACCGACCTCATCGACGCGCATTTGAGCGCGCTCGCTTATTTGCGCGCAGGCGGCGCGAGCGTCGTCTGCAATTGCGGCTATGGGCACGGGGAGACGGTCAAAGAGGTCGTCGAGGTCGTCAAACGGGTGTCGGGGGTCGATTTTCCCGTCGTGGTCTCCGGGCGGCGGCCGGGCGATCCAGCGGCCATCGTCGCCAAAGCCGACCGGGCGAAGAGCGTGCTCGGCTGGAAGCCGACCCGCGACAATCTCGACGAGATCGTGCGCCAGGCGCTCGACTGGGAGCGCCGGCTGCACAATCGAAGGACGGAGACGGGTAGCCATCGAGGCGGGCGCGAGGCTAAACCGTCGGCGCTTGCGAGTCGGACTGGCCGCGCTGACGCCTTTTTGAGCTTTACAAGCGCGGCTCGCCAGCGGCTTGATTGGCTTCGGCATTCATTGGGGGGAAGCGCATGCGCTCGGCCGACCGGCGAGAATGAGCATGGACGATGTTCTCGTCACGGAAGGCCTCAGCAAGAGCTTCGGCGATTTCCGCGCGGTCAGCGATGTTTCCCTCCGCGTTAAGCGCGGGACGATTCACGCGCTTATCGGACCGAACGGCGCGGGCAAGACCACCTGCTTCAACATGCTGTCGAAATTCATCGCGCCGACCGGCGGACGGATCACGTTCAACGGGCGCGACATCACCAATCTCAAGCCGGCCGACGTCGCGCGGCTGGGGCTCGTCCGCTCGTTCCAGATTTCGGCGGTGTTCCCTCACCTGACCGCGTTCGAGAACATTCGCATCGCGCTGCAGCGAAAGCGCGGCGATTCCTTCGACTTCTGGCGCTCGAAGGCGCGCGCTCAAGCCGCTCAACGAACGGGCCCTGGCGCTGCTGCACGATGTTGGGCTCGCGAGCCTTCGCCCATTCGAAGGCGGGCGAGATCTCCTATGGCCGCAAGCGGGCCCTCGAACTGGCGACGACGCTTGCGATCGACCCCGAGATGATGCTGCTCGATGAGCCGATGGCGGGCATGGGCCACGAGGACATCGACCGCACGGCCGATCTCATCCGCCGCGTGTCGGCGAACCGCACGATCCTGATGGTCGAGCACAATCTTCAGGTGGTCGCCAATCTCTCGCATCGCATCACCGTGCTGACGCGCGGCCGCGTGCTGGCCGAGGGCGACTATCGCGAGGTGTCGGAGAACGAAGAGGTGAAGCAGGCCTATCTCGGGGTGGGGCATGGCTGAGGCGGCTGTCGCCCAAACGCCGGCCGCGAGCGGAACGACGGTGCTCAGCGTCAAGGGCCTGCAGGCCTGGTACAACGAATCGCACATTCTGCACGGCGTCGATCTCGACGTGCGGGAGGGCGAGGTCGTGACGCTGCTCGGACGAAACGGAGCCGGCAAGACGACGACGCTGAAGGCGATCATGGGCATCGTCCGCAAGCGAATGGGTTCGATCGTGTTCGACGGCAAGGAGCTCATCGGCCTCTCGATCGACCGCATCGCCCGGCATGGCGTCGCGTTCTGTCCCGAGGAGCGGGCCATATTCGCCTCGCTCTCGGTCAAGGAGAATCTGTTTCTGCCGCCTCCGATCGCCAAGGCGGGCGCGATGAGCGTGGAGCGCATCTTCACGCTCTTTCCCAACTTGCGCGAGCGGCTGTCGAGCGGCGGCGGCAAGCTGTCCGGCGGCGAGCAGCAGATGCTGGCCATTGCGCGCATCTTGCGGACCGGCGCGCGATTTCTGATGCTCGACGAACCGACCGAGGGCCTCGCGCCGGTCATCATCCAGCAGATCGGCCGCACCATCGCCGAGCTCAAGCGGGAGGGGTTCACGATTCTGCTGGTCGAGCAGAATTTCCGCTTCGCCTCGACCTTGGCCGACCGTTTTTTTGTCATGGAGCACGGCCGGATCATCGACGCCTTCGCCAGCTCGGAGTTGGAGGGGCAGGATGGACAGCCTGCACGAGGCGCTGGGGGTATGATGACGCCTGTCGAACGATGGGGTCCGACCGTGAACGTGTTCGGCCACGCGATCAGCATGCCGCAGCTCTATGGCCAGTTGCTGATCGGCCTCATCAACGGCTCTTTCTATGCGCTGTTGAGCCTCGGGCTCGCGGTCATTTTCGGCATGCTGACGATCGTCAATTTCGCCCACGGCGCGTTCTACATGATGGGGGCCTTCGCCGCCTATTTCCTGCTTCACTATACGGGCCTCAATTATTGGTGGGCGCTCATCCTCGCGCCGCTGATTGTCGGCGCGATCGGGGCGGTCGTCGAGCGCCTGTTCCTCAAGCGGCTCGCCGGCTTCGATCCGCTCTACAGCCTGCTTCTCACCTTCGGCCTCGCGCTCATCATTCAGGGGCTGTTTCAGAACTATTTCGGCGCCTCGGGCATGCCCTACGCGATCCCGAAACAGCTCGGCGGGCGCCTACAATCTTGGCTTCATGTTCCTGCCCGTCTATCGCGGCTGGGTGATCCTCGCCTCGGCCGTGGTGTGCTTCGCGACCTGGCTCATCATCGAGAAGACCAAGCTCGGCGCCTATTTGCGCGCGGCGACCGAAAACCCGACCATGGTGC
Source organism: uncultured Alphaproteobacteria bacterium (assembly GCA_963756955.1). Taxonomy (GTDB): domain Bacteria; phylum Pseudomonadota; class Alphaproteobacteria; order Rhizobiales; family Beijerinckiaceae; genus Roseiarcus. The sequence continues at coordinate 56,145 of CAVWPU010000031.1, read as the reverse complement.
GCGCCTTCGGCATCAACGTGCCGCGCATGGTCACGCTCACTTACGGCTTCGGCGTGGCGCTTGCGGCGTTCGCCGGCGTGCTCGCCGCGCCGATCAATCAGGTCCGTCCGGGCATGGGCGCGGACATCATCGCCGTCGTCTTCGCGGTCGTGGTGATCGGCGGCATGGGATCGATCCTCGGCTCGATCGTGACCGGCTTCGTGCTCGGCGTCGTCGAGGGGCTGACGAAGGTGTTCTACCCGGAGGCGTCGAACACGGTGGTGTTCGTCATCATGGCGATCGTCCTCCTGATCCGGCCGACCGGCCTGTTTGGACGGGCGGCCTGACATGGCGCTCGAAGCCTCCGTCGCCGCGGCGGACATGACGAGCCAGGATCGTCGCGTCAACGCGATCGCCTTCGCGATCATGGTCGCCCTGATCGTGATCGCGCCCTTCTTCGCCTATCCGTTCTTCGTCATGCAGGCGATGTGCTTCGCGCTGTTCGCCTGCGCGTTCAATCTTCTTGATCGGCTACGCCAACCTGCTCTCGCTTGGGCACGCGATGTTCTTCGGGCTCGCCAGCTACGTCTGCGCCCATGCCGCCAAAGTGTGGGGGCTTGGAGCCGGTCTCGGCGATCGCGGTCGGCGTCGCCGCCTCCGCCGTCGCTCGGCTTCGTCACCGGAGCGCTCGCCATTCGCAGCGCCGGCATCTACTTCGCGATGGTCACCGTCGCCTTTTCCCAGATGGTGTTCTTCTTCTGCGTCGAGGCGCCGTTCACCCATGGCGAGGACGGCATCCAGGCGGTGCCGCAGGGACGGGCGCTCGGCTTCATCGATCTCGTCCAATCCCTGGATCCTCTACTGCTTCGTCGCGGCGGTCTTTCTGTTTGGCTTTCTTGTCGTCCAGCGCGCGGTCAATTCGCCGTTCGGCGAGATTCTCAAGGCGATCCGCGAAAACGAGCCGCGCGCCGTCTCGCTCGGCTATCGCGCGCTGCAATACAAGCTCGCGGCCTTCGTCCTGTCGGCGGTGATCGCAGGCCTCGCCGGCGCGACCAAGGCGCTGGTCGTCCAGAACGCGTCGCTGACCGACGTCTCGTTCTCAACCTCGGGCGAAGTCGTGCTGATGACGCTTGGTCGGCGGCATGGGCACGTTCTACGGCCCGGTCGTCGGCGCGCTCATCGTCGTCGCGATGCAGAACTATCTCGCCCAGTTCGGCGAATGGGTGACCGTGATTCAGGGCGTCGTGTTCGTCGCCTGCGTGCTGGCGTTCCGCCGCGGCATTGTCGGCGAACTGGCGGCGCGGGCGAAGGTGTCGCTCTAGACTGGAAAATCAAAAATATATAAATATATTCCATTTTATAGAAATATCGGCTATGATGCCAGATTGCCGTCAAAGCCGAGGCCCCATGTCCGACTCGCCCAAAACTGAAAAGCGTGAGCGCAAGTCCTCCCCGCGCGCGGCCGCTCCCTTAAGCAAAGCCAAGCGCGAGCAGAAAATCATCGCCCAGCTCAACGCCGGCGTCTCGATCCCCGAAATCGCCGCGCGCGAGGGCCTCACCGAGCGCCGCATCCGACAGCGCGTTCAGGAAATTTTGGCCAAGCGGGCGCCCCGCTCGCCAACCGAGTTCGTCGCGCTTCAGGTGAGCCGCCTCAACGAGGCGCTGCTCGTCGCCTATAGCGCGATGGCGAACCAGAACCTCGAGGCGGTCGATCGGGTGGTGAAAATCGTCCGCGAACTCGACCGCTATCACGGGCTCGCCTTCCCGGATTTCGCCGATCCGCCGGCGCCGGCGCGGCGCCTGCCAAGGGCGCAGCCGCCGCTTGCGCTTCCCGCGCACGAAGAGACGCGCGCCGGAAGCCTTGTAGAGGATTCCGTCCGCAGCTCACGATGAGCGTCGCCCCGGAAGGAAAATCCGCCGCAAAGCGTTGAAATCACTCGATTGGCGGAAGGAAAGCGGCGCTTTACAGCCCCTCGTTCCGATGGTCGCCGTCGCGCGCATTGGCTGTGTTTTGCCGGCAAAGAACGCGTTTTCGCGACGCAGACGCCAGCCTTTGTCGCAGATCGCGCGCGGCGAGTTCCCGTCGCCAATGGCGCATCTGGGCGCCGCTAAGCGGCACTGCGCAAGAGCGCGAGCAGCTCGCGATGCATGATTTCGTTGCCGCAGCAGATCGAGCCGGTCTCAAGGAAATTGGCCTCGCCGTCGGCGCCGGTCACGAAGCCGCCGGCCTCGCGGATCAGGAGCGAGCCGGCTGCGATGTCCCAGGAATTCAGCCCTCGCTCCCAGAAAGCGTCGAAGCGGCCGGCGGCGACATAAGCCAGATCGAGCGCCGCGCAGCCCATCCGCCGCACATTGACGATATGCGGCATGACCGCCGCAAGCTCCGCCTTGAATCGAGGTTGCTGCGCCGCCTTGCCAAGATGGGGAATGCCGCAGCCGAAGATCGCCTGCGACAAGTCGCTGCGCCCCGCCACCCGCAGCCGGCGATTGCCGCCGAACGCTCCCTGACCCTTCTCGGTTACGTACATGTCGTCGTTGGCCGGATTGTAGATGACGCCGGCGACAATCTGCCCCTCGCGCTCCAGCGCGATCGAGATCGCGAACAACGGAATGGCGTGCAGGAAGTTGGTCGTCGCGTCGAGCGGATCGATATGCCAGGTGTGGCTCTGGTCGGTCCCCTCGACGCGTCCGCTCTCCTCCATGACGAAGCCATAGCCCGGACGCGCCTTGGCGAGCTCGTCATAGAGGGTCTTCTCAGCGCGCTTGTCGGCAAGACTGACAAAGTCGCCCGGTCCCTTCATCGACACCTGCAGTTCGCTGACCTCGCCGAAATCGCGCTTGAGCCCGCGCCCGGCCTTGATCGCAGCGCTGGTCATCACGGTCATCAAAGCGGAGCGGATCATGGGAGTGTTTCCATCGGGCGGCGAGCGCGAGGGAGCTTTATGGAAGGCCTCGCGCCGAGGCAACCGACACCCCAGTCCTTCGACGTGGGGCAAGAGGCGTCCGATGCGGGACCGATAGGCCTCGTATTCAGCGCCGAAGGTCTCGCTGGGCAGCCGCTGCCCAGACGCGGTGCAAGCGCGCCCCCGACCAACAACGAGCGCCCGCCGTCATGGCTCATCCCTTGCGCGCGGAGCAGGCCGCAGCCCAGTGCGGTGACGACGGAGGCCTAGATTATAGTCTCGGGCCGTCCGCGTCGCCACGATTGCGCTTGCCAAAAGATGCGGAGCAGAGGATTCGTTGCACTGACGTCTGCAGCGGCCAGCTGCGGGTCCAGGAGAAGCATCGGTTCTATGCGGTCTGACATCGAAATTGCGCGCGCGGCGCGCCTGAAACCGATCGCGGAGATCGCTGCGAAGATCGGCGCCCCGGAGTCCGCCCTGCACCCATATCGGCCGATTCATCGCCAAGCTTGAGTACGACTTTCTTCAAGAGTCTCTCGAACCGCCCTGACGGTAAGCTCATTCTCGTGACCGCGATCAACCCGACCCCGGCAGGCGAGGGCAAGACGACGACCACCATCGGCCTCGGCGATGCGTTCAATCGCATCGGCCAGCAATACGATCATCTGTCTGCGCGAGCCTTCGCTCGGACCCTGCTTCGGCGTGAAGGGCGGCGCGACTGGCGGCGGATACGCCCAGGTCGCGCCGATGGACGAGATCAACCTCCATTTCACCGGCGATTTTCACGCCATCACATCGGCGCACAATCTGCTTGCGGCGATGATCGACAATCACATGTATTGGGGCAACGCGCTCGGTCTCGATCAGAGACGCATCGCCTGGCGGCGAGTGCTCGATATGAATGATCGCGCGCTTCGCGAGACGGTCGTCGGCCTTGGCGCGGGCAACGGCTTCCTGCGCGAGGACGGTTTCGACATTACGGTCGCCTCGGAGGTGATGGCCGCCTTCTGCCTCGCATCCAGCCTGGAGGAACTCGAGGAGCGGCTCGGTCGCATGGTGGTTGGCTCGGGCCGAGACAAGCGATCGATCGTCACGTCCGATCTCAAGGCGGCTGGCGCGATGACTGCGCTGCTCAAGGAGGCGCTCAAACCCAATCTCGTGCAAACGCTGGAAGGTTCGCCCGCGCTCGTACATGGAGGCCCGTTCGCAAACATCGCCCACGGCTGCAATTCAGTGATGGCGACGCAAGCAGCCCTCAAACTCGCTGACTACGTCGTGACCGAGGCAGGCTTCGGCGCCGATCTCGGCGCCGAGAAGTTCTTCGACATTAAGTGCCGCAAGACCGGATTGAAGCCGGCGGCCACCGTGCTCGTCGCTACGGTGCGGGCGCTCAAAATGCACGGCGGCGTCGCCAAGGACGCGCTGAGCGCGGAGAACCTTCCGGCGCTCGAGGCCGGACTCGCAAACCTGGCCCGCCATATCGCCAATTTGCGAAAGTTCGGAATGCCGGTCGTCGTCGCGATAAATCGATTCGACAGCGACACGAAGGCGGAACTCGCATTTGTCGAGAACGCTGTGGCCCGCGAGTTCGCGGCCAAGACCGTGGTGTGCGATCATTGGGCGCGGGGCGGCGCCGGCGCCGAAGGTCTCGCCCATGCCGTGGCGGCTCTTGCGGACGCTGGCGAAGCGAAATTTCGAACGCTGTATCCCGACGAAATGAGTTTATGGGACAAGACGCGAACAATCGCGCAGGAGATTTATGGCGCCGCCGATATCGCGGCAGAAGCCTCAGTGCGAGCGAAATTCGCCGAGCTCGAGGCAGCGGGCTGGGGCGGACTTCCGATATGCGTTGCCAAGACCCAATATTCTTTCTCGGATGATCCTTCCCTCATGGGCGCGCCAAGCGGGCACGTTCCAAGGATCCAAGACGTTCGCCTGCGGGCGGGCGCTGGCTTTGTCGTCGTGCTGATGGGGGACATCCGCACCATGCCAGGATTGCCGCGCATCCCCGCTGCTGAGAGGATTCGTGTCGTTAATGGCGAGATCGACGGCCTCTTTTGAGCGCCGGACGAGAATCGTCGCTCAGCGCGGCGTTGGCGCGTCCTGGCGCAATAGATTGTCTGTTTTAAGGGCTCGCCAGAACGCGGCCGGCAGCTTCGCTCTCATCATCGCGGCATTCCGTTTGACTTCGCTCGCACGCTGCGCGCCGGGTATGACGCTGACGACCGCGGGATGAGCGAGCGGAAAACGAAGCGCGGCTTCCGGCAACCCGACTTTGAAACTCTTGCATATGAGCTGAATTCGTCGCACCCGATCCTTCACCTCATCAGGCGCGGGACCATAATTGTAGTGAGCGTCAGCCTTTACGCCGGTCGCGAGTATGCCAGAGTTGAAAGGACCGCCGATCACGACGGCGATCTTTTTCTCCTCACACAGCGGCAAGAAGCTTGTCAGCGCCCCCTGCTCGAGAAGGGTATAGCGCCCGGCGAGTAGAAAAACGTCGAAGTCGCCAGCACGCGCCAGTCTCTCGCCGATCTCCCATTCGTTAACCCCAGCCCCGATTGCTTTGACAGCTCCGGACGCTCGCAATTGATCGAGAGCGCGATAGCCCCCGTTCATGAATTCCTTGATGCGCGCGTCGGCAGCTTCCTTGCTTCCATGCGTTGTGACGTCAACGTCGTGGCCGTAAACGATATCCACATGGTCGAGACCAAGACGTTCGAGCGAGAACTCGAGCGAACGCATCACGCCGTCATAGGAATAGTCAAAGCGCTCCCGCCGCGATGGCGTCTCAAAGAAAGCACCCTGCCTTGAACGTTTCTGCGGCTCACAGAGATCGAGCAGCCGGCCGACGTTGGTGGAAATCAAATAGGAGCTACGCGGTTTCGGCCGCAAAAGCCCGTTCAGTCGGGTCTCGGAAAGTCCCAGTCCGTAGAGCGGCGCGGTGTCGAAATATCGACAGCCTGCCGCCCAGACGGCCTCCAGCAGTCCACGCGCTTCTCTCTCTGTCATGGGGCGATAGAGATTGCCGAGCGGCGCTCCGCCGAAACCAAGTTCGGTGAATTGCAGCTCGACGCCGCGACGCGTAATGAATTTTCGTGTTCGCGCGCTCCGCGCATTCGCGGCCGCCGCCATCAATTCCCCCCTCCCCGCCAAGCGCGAGAACGCAATAGTCTCGCGCCGGGCGCATGGCGGCCGGCTTCCTTGGCTCGCGCTCAATCCCTTCCTACCGATCAACGCTACATCAGCGAGAGAAATTGGCAGTGCGGCGATGCTGTTTGCCTGATGAATGCATAAATCTTCAGCACTCCTTGGCGACAAGTCAAGCGATCCGCAACTCATCAACGCCTTCTGACGCTCGCGACATTTTGAAGACCTTCTCGACGAACCTATTGTCGCTCGCGCATCCATGTCGCGGTCGTTAGAGGCGATGAAGGCGCGAAGCTTCGGCAGGCTTGGATGGTCCGGCGCTCTCAACTCCAGATCGGCGAGAATCTTCCGCAACGCCAAGCGCGCCACAGGCCAATTGCGCGAGCCTTCCTTCAGCATCAACCGCGCGTGGCGGATCGACCTTCGTACGATCTCATCAATAAGCGGGTCCATCGTGACGCCTGCTGCCTCTTCGTCGGCGACAACTGGAACAGGCGGGGGCAAACGCGGCGCCGTTGACGTAAGGCGGCAATCGTCCCGATTTGGAGCAGAGCGCGTAACGGCATCAAATGCGATAGACGGCCGTGCGCGTAGGCGCGCGCCCAATTTGGGACTGGGCCGTCTCTTGAGCCGCGAGATAACGCTGATGAGCGAGCCGCGCTTGCCTCACGCAGGCGCGCGCTGGCGGTAACCAAGTCGTTCGTTGAGCCGCTCAAGCAGAGCTTGCGCGGCCTCGGCGATCACGGTGCCGGGCGGGAAAATCGCGTCCGCGCCGGCCTCGCGCAAAGCTGCGAAGTCTTGCGCAGGGATGACGCCGCCGACGACGATCATCGTATCGTCAAGCCCAAGCTTGCCAAGCGCTCTCTTCAAGGCCGGCACGAGCGCAAGGTGGCCGGCGGCAAGCGACGAGACGCCTACGATGTGAACCTGCCCCTTGGCCGCACGCGCCGCCACCTCCTCCGGCGTCGCAAACAGCGGGCCAATTTCGACGTCGAATCCGAGATCCGCGAAAGCCGAGGCGATGATCTTCTGCCCGCGATCGTGGCCATCCTGACCCATCTTGGCGACCAGTATTCGCGGAGCGTGACCTTCGTTCTCGGCGAACGCGCGGGTCATCGCGATCACACGGTCGTTAGCCTGCGCGCCTGGTCCCGACTCGGCCAGATAGACGCCGGAGATGGCGCGGACTTCCGCAACGTGACGGCCGAACGCCTTCTCGAGGGCCAGCGAGATCTCTCCGACTGTGGCCTTCGCCCGCGCCGCCTCGACGGACAGTTGCAACAGATTGGCCCGGCCTCGCGCGCCTTCGGTGAGCGCCGCCAGCGCGGCCTGCGTCGCCGCCTCGTCCCGCTCGGCGCGCAGGCGCTTCAGCTTCTCGACTTGACGCGCGCGCACCGCCGCGGCGTCGACTTTCAGCACGTTAAGATCGCGCTCGATCGTCGGCGCGTAGGCGTTAACGCCGATCACGGTCTGGCGGCCGGAATCGATGCGCGCCTGCGTGCGCGCAGCCGCCTCTTCGATGCGGCGCTTCGGCAGGCCGCTCTCGATCGCCTTCGCCATCCCGCCGAGGCTCTCGATCTCATCGATGTGGCCTTGCGCCCGCGCGGCGAGGTCGGCGGTGAGGCGCTCCACATAGTAAGAGCCTCCCCAGGCGTCGATGACCCTCGTCGTTCCGGTCTCCTCGATGAGAAAAAGCTGAGTGTTGCGGGCGATCCGCGCGGAGAACGGCGTCGGCAGCGCCAGCGCCTCATCGAGCGCGTTGGTGTGCAGCGACTGCGTATGCCCCTGCGTGGCGGCCATCGCCTCGATTTGCGTGCGCACGATATTGTTGAAAGGGTCCTGAGCGGTCAACGACCAGCCGGAAGTCTGGCAATGCGCCCGCAACGCGAGCGATTTGTCCGATTTCGGGCCGAAGCCCTTGACGATGCCGGCCCATAGCTTGCGCGCAGCGCGCAGCTTGGCGACCTCCATGAAAAAATTCATGCCCACCGCCCAGAAGAACGACAGCCGCGGAGCAAACGCGTCGACGCTCATTCCGGCGGCGACGCCGGCGCGGACATATTCGAGGCCATCGGCAAGCGTGTAGGCGAGTTCGAGATCCTGCGTCGCGCCCGCCTCCTGCATGTGATAGCCGGAGATCGAAATCGAATTGAATTTCGGCATGTTCGCGGCGGTGAAAGCAAAAATATCGGCGACGATCCGCATCGAGGCGGCGGGCGGATAGATGTAAGTGTTGCGGACCATGAACTCCTTCAGAATATCGTTCTGAATGGTTCCCGAGAGAGCCGCCATCGGGACGCCCTGCTCCTCGGCGGCGACAATGAACAACGCCATCACCGGCAGCACGGCGCCGTTCATCGTCATCGACACGCTCATCGAATTGAGCGGGATGCCGGAAAACAAAGTGCGCATGTCATAGATCGAATCGATCGCGACGCCGGCCATGCCGACGTCGCCGGCGACGCGCGGATGGTCCGAATCGTAACCGCGATGCGTCGCGAGATCGAAGGCGACGGAGAGGCCCTTCTGGCCTCCGGCGAGATTGGCGCGGTAAAAGGCGTTCGATTCCTCGGCGGTCGAGAAGCCGGCATATTGCCGCACCGTCCAGGGCTGGGTGAGATACATGGTCGGATAGGGCCCGCGCAGAAAGGGCGGAAGGCCGGGCCACTCACTCGAAAGATCGAGGCCGTCGCGATCGCGCGGTCCGTAGAGCGACTTGACTTCAATGCCTTCGGGCGTCGTCCAGATTCGCTTGCCTCCCGAGTCGATCGGCTTCGAGGAAGGCGCGAATGAAATGCGCGAGAAATCGGGGATGTGAGCTCATGAGGTCACAATTCCCGAAGCTGTCGGCGCGACTCCGATGCGGCGATAGAGGCTCTCGCAGCATCGCGACGGCGTCGCCGCCGGCGAAAATGAAGTCGTCGACGCCCGCGGCGCGCCATGCCCGCCTCGAATTCGCCAGGCCGGCCAGCGAGCGCGACGCCTTTCACGCCCGAAGCCTTGAACGCGCTGCGCGAAGGCTTCCGCCTGTTCGGCATATGCGTCGTCGCTCCCGCATAGGCAGACGAGCAGGACCGCCGCTCTCTTTTAGCGCGTGCGACCGCCTCCTCAGCCGTCGTGGTCTCGCCATCGTAGACAGCCTCGAAACCGCCAATTTCGAGCCACTCGCGCATGAATTGCACCCGGCGGCGATGCTTTGCCTCAGGCCCCAGTGCGGCGAGATAAACCTTCGGCCGCGCGCCAGTCGCGGCCGAAGGAAGGCGTCGGAACAATCGCGCAAACGTTCGAACGGCTCTGCCAGCCGAATCGGCGCCATCGCGCCCTCGACCCTGCGCCAACGTCTCGCGTTCAGGCGCGCCAACCGCAAGCTCGACCGGCGGCTCGGCGAGATCGGCATGGGCGCTCACGCCGGTGATCGGCGCCTTGAGACGCGCGGCGTCGCGAACCAGCGCCGCCGCGCTGGCGGCGACCTCACGCTGAAACCCGCCGCTCGCGAGCGCCGAGGGCAGGCCGCCCTGACGCTCGATCTCCTGAAAGAGCCGCCAGGCCTTGTCGCAAAGCGCGTGGGTCATCGCCTCGAAGGCCCCCGCGCCGGCAGCGGGATCGGCCACAAATCCGAGGTTCGATTCGCGCAAAAGAATGAGCTGCGCGTTGCGGGCGAGACGCCGCGCGAGGCCGTCGGGAAGGCCGGCCGCCAAAGTGTGCGGCAGAACGCTGACGCTGTCAGCGCCGCCGAGGCCAGCTGAAAACGCCGCGGCCGCGCCGCGCATCACATTCACGTATGGGTCGCGCGCCGTCATCATGCGCCAGGCGCTCTCCGCCTGAACATGAGCCGCGCGAGGCTCGAGGCCGCATGCTTCCTCGACGTGCGACCAGGCGACGCGCAATGCGCGGAATTTCGACAATGTCGCCAATTCGTCCGCGTCGGCTGCGAGCCGGAACGCGACCAGCGCGCGGGCTTGAGCAGGCGGCGCACCCGCCTCTTCAAGCAGCCGCAATAAGGTGACTGCGCCCGCAAGCGCAAAGGCAAGCTCTTGCGACGGGCTGCCGCCAGCTGCATGGACGGCGCGTGCGTCAGCGACAAGGAAGGGCCCTCGGAAACCCTGGCTTCGCAACGCGAGCGCGGTCTCGACATGGCGCCTCGCTTGAGCGCCCCAGTCGGCTGGGAATGGTCCGCGCGCCGAAGCCGCAAAAGGGTCGAGCCCAAACGCGACCGGACAATCCTCGGGCCTTGCTCCCGAGCGTTCAATCAGTGCGGCGAACGCGAAGCGCCTGATCGGGGCCGTCGGGCCCAAGATCAAGTTCGAAGTTCGCCCCTGCGTCGAAACGCACTCCGTCAAAAGCCTTGTGAAGAGAGGCGGAATCGAAACGTCTGAGGCCAAAGCCGTAAGCGCCGACCGCGCCGGACGACACGATCTGTAGGCCGTCTGCTCCGTTACCGAGGTCGTCGAGCGCCTGGGCGTTGGCTTCATCCGCGCTGGGATGATCGAGACGTGCAATGATTCGCCAGGGGCCCTCTCGCCGAATAGCCACTTGGCCTGCCGCCGGCTGATAGACCGGTTCGATCCTGACGCCATCCGCGGTCTTGGAGAGAAGCGTTTCAAGGTTCGCGCCGTTGAGCGCCGCTTCAGCGGCTTTGCGCCAATCGGCTTCAGTATGTGTGGGAAAGAGGTTAGCGACAGCGCCCACACCGACCCCCGCTAGATGAACTGAGACAGCCCGGGAATCGATGCGGAGATCTCGCCAACGACTTGGTCGCCGGCGGTTTCGCGCGCATAGGCGAAGACTTCTTTTCCCACCGTTTGGATCTGCTCCATGCCAAGGCCAAGGCTCAACAATTCCGAGCCGAGCGCCATGAGCCCGCCTCCGCCCATCGCCCCGGCAGCCACCCCCATTAGCCCCTTCAGGCCTCCCCCCATGCCCTCGCCGCCGGTCTGCGTGCTCGAGGCGATGATGGACGGAAAGGCCGGCGCCTTTTGAAACAACTCCTTGACCGCTTCCTCAGGCGCCTCGCGCTGGATGAAATCGCCGATCAGCGCGACCGCCTTGCGGGCCACGTCCGGACTGATCTCCGCAGCGGTTGCGACGCGGGCTATTAGGTTCTCCATTTCACGCTCCTTGGCAGCGCGGAAAGCCCGCAGCTTCGATTGTCTCGCTGCTCACGCCTCCGAAATCAAGCGTCGGCTGCAGCGATTAGCCTCAGTATAGCGTGAGAACTGCGATTGCGGCTGGAGAGGAACTCTACTGTCATGTGCGTTGCAGCATTCATCCCGTCATGCTTTCATCACATATGTAAATTCGTATTAACAACTGTGATAAACATCGGGGGTAAGAAAATCTTCGATCCCGTGAGGCCCCCTTCGTCCTTATCCGCACGAATCTGCCCATATCCGCACAGGCTCTAGCTGCGGGCCCAGACTAGGCAATGCATAAATCGCATACCTGAGCTTCCCATCTCACGCCTACCGCTGACGGCTGAGGGAGATTATCTTGCAGTGCAGTAGGTGAAGGCCTGCCGGAAGAGGAGTAAGTTATGACGTCCCTTAAGACGATTACGGAGAAGCTCTCCGCCTGGCGCAAATATCGCGACGCAGTGCGCGAGTTGTCGCAGCTTTCTGACCGCGAGCTGGACGACATCGGCATCCGCCGCGGCGACATCGAATATATCGTGCGCCGTTCGGTCGTGGGCAAGGCTTCGGCCTGATTGCGAAGCCTGACAAAGCCGAGACGCGCCGCTCACCCGGCGCGTCGGCCCCCAAAGAGGCGCCGAACCACGAGCTGTCCTCAGAAAACGCGTTGACGACGGCGTGAGGCTTTGTGACAAGCCGCAATGCGTCAAATTCACATCATCGGCGGAGGACTGGCCGGCTCGGAGGCGGCATGGCAAGCGGCGAGTTCCAGGGTTCCGGTGATTCTGCACGAAATGCGGCCAATCCGAACGACGGCCGCGCACCGCACCAGCCATTTGGCTGAGCTAGTCTGCTCGAATTCGTTCCGGTCTGACGACTCCTCGACCAATGCGGTCGGGATCCTGCATCGCGAGATGCGATCGCTCAATTCCATCGTCCTGCGCAGCGCCGACGCGCATCAAGTGCCGGCGGGTGGCGCTCTGGCCGTCGACCGTGACGGCTTCTCCCAAGCTGTCGAAGCCGCGATTCTTGGTCATCCTCTTATTACTGTGGAGCGCGGCGAGATCACTGGACTGCCCCGGGAGGACTGGGAGAATGTGATCATTGCGACAGGCCCGCTCACGTCCCCAGCGCTGGCGAACGCGATCGGGGGATTGACGGGCGAGGACGCGCTCGCATTCTTCGATGCGATCGCCCCAATCGTCCACCGTCATTCGATCAATATGGACGTGGCGTGGATGCAGTCGCGCTACGACAAGGTCGGCCCAGGCGGGAACGCCGAGGCTTATGTCAACTGCCCGATGAGCCGCGACCAATACGAGGGGTTCATCGACGCGCTCCTCGCGGCGGAACAGACCGAGTTCCGCGAATTCGAGAGCACGCCCTATTTCGACGGCTGCCTGCCGATCGAAGTGATGGCCGAGCGCGGACGCGAGACCCTGCGCCACGGCCCGATGAAGCCATTCGGCCTCACCAACGCCCACAACCCCACGGTCAAGCCCTACGCCGTGGTCCAGCTCAGGCAGGACAATGCGCTTGGCGCCCTTTTCAATATTGTGGGATTCCAGACCAAGCTCAAATATGGCGAGCAAGCACGCATATTCCGCATGATTCCAGGGCTGGAAGGGGCGGAATTCGCCCGGCTTGGAGGCATGCACCGCAACACCTACCTGAATTCGCCTCGACTGCTCGACGCCCACCTCCGCCTGAAGGCGAGCCCGCGCCTGCGCTTCGCCGGCCAGATCACCGGCTGCGAGGGCTATGTCGAAAGCGCCGCCGTCGGCCTCATTGCCGGCCGTCTCGCCGCCGCCGAAAGGCTGGGCCTTCCGCTTGAGCCGCCGCCGCCGACCACCGCAATCGGCGCGCTTCTCAACCACATCACTGGCGGGCACATCGAATCGACCGGCGCCGGCCCACGGTCGTTCCAGCCGATGAACGTTAATTTCGGTCTTTTTCCTGCCATCGCCGAACCGAGATTCGACCCGGCCGGAAAGCGCCTACCGGGACCGGAGCGTGGTCTCGCCCGCAAGCGCGCGCTCTCGGCGCGAGCTCAGCAGGATCTGGCGCGTTGGGCGGAGGCGGGGCGCCAACAGGCGCCATTTGCCGCGGCTTAAGGCCAAGGGGAATTGTACGTGAAGGCCCAGTGTACGTTTCTGCGCGCGGCTCAATCTTTTCAGTCACTTAGGTTCATTTTTCTGCAACTCGCCGCGACGAAGCCCGATTGATTTGTACATAATTAATATGCCCTTATGATCAATTTCAAAGCGGGCGGCCCGGCTCGCCTGTGGCTACAGGCGCGGCTAAGCTTTGGCTGCGGAGCTTCCAGCGCTTGGCAAGAAATTCGCTTGCATCACAAGACCGAACACGGCAGCGTTATCGCCAGGGGCTGCATGGACGCCAACCGACTAGTCAAGGTTCAGGGAGGATAAAATGGCGCCGTACGAAACTGCGTCGCGCTCACTCGTTCTGCTCGGAGCCGCTTCGGCCGCTCTCACATTCGCGATCTGCGCTCCGGCTTCGGCCGACGATCCGGCTCCAATCAAGATCGGCGTCATCGCAGAGGCCCAAGCGGTCGCGGGGTCCTCGATCCCACAAGCGGCGCAGATCGCCGCCGACGAGATCAACGCCAAGGGGGGCGTCGACGGGCGCAAGATCGAGATCGTCTCCTACGACGACCATTCATCCTCGGCTGAAGCGGTGCGCGCATTCCAGCGCACGGTCAACGAGGATCACGTCAATGCGGTGATCGGCAGTTATATAAGCGAGGTCGTGCTGGCGCTCGAACCGTGGGCGGGACGCCTCAAGACCGTCTTGATTACCCCCGGCGCCGCCTCCGACGTCATCACGCAAAACATCGCCAAGGACTACGAGCACAACAAATACACGTTCCACGGCTACCTGACGTCGGGCGCATTGGCGGCCCTTGTGTGCGACGCCGCCAAGGACATGCTTGTCGACGGCCTCAAGATGAAGACGGCCGTGATCATGAGCGAGGACGCCGCCTGGACCGGGCCCCTCGACGCCGGCTACGAGGCCTGCCTGCCGAAGATCGGGCTTCAAGTCCTGGACCACATCCGGTTCTCGCCCGACACCACCGATTTCACTCCGATCTTCAACAAAATCGAAACCTCAAAGCCCGACGTGATTATCACCGGCGTGTCGCACGTGGGCACGCAGCCGACCGTGCAATGGAAGAGCCAGCAGGTGCCAATCCCGATGTTCGGCATCGCCTCGCAAGCGACCAACTCCACATTCTGGAAGGACACCAATGGCGCGACCGAAGGCGTGATCTATCAGGGCGTCTCCGGTCCGGGCGTCGCGGTCACCCCCAAGACGCTGCCGTTCGTCGATGCGTTTAACAAGAAGTATGGCAATATGCCTTCTTACGCCGGCTATACGGCCTACGATGATGTTTACATCATCGCCGACGCAATCAAGCGCGCGGGAAGCAGCGACGGCGACAAGCTTGTGGATGCAATGGAGAAGACCGACTATGTCGGCACGATCGGCCGAGTTCAGTTCCTGCCGAAAGGCGATCCGCATGTGCACGGCCTGAAGACCGGCGAGGGCCTCATCACCGGCCTGATGCTGCAATGGCAGGATGGCAAGCAGGTGAACATGTGGCCCGCCGCGCTCGCCAAGGGCAAGCTGGAATTTCCGTCCTTCGTCAAGATCGCCTCGGGCGGTAATTGACGGACGGGCGGATCCCCACCGCCATTCATTGAGCGCTAGAGGCGGCCGGACCGCCGAAGCTATTTCTGGTCGATCCTGATCGGGGTCCATGCTTTCGCTGTCGGTCCCCTTCCTCGTTCGAGACGCGGAAGCGCCTTGCGTAACGACGCCAAACACGGCACAGCTTCGCTCCGCCATGCCGCGACGCCGGGGTTAGACCAGGCGGAGTCAAGGCGTTCAGGGAGGATGAATTGAGGTCATACGAAGCGGCTCCGCGCGCAACGGTGCTTGATGGCGCTCTCGGCGCAGCCTGGGTCGGTCTCTCGCTCGTCCTCAGCTCACCGGCTTTCGCCGATGACAACGCGCCGATCAAGATCGGCGTGATCGCGGAGGTCCAAGCGGTCAGCGGGTCTTCTATCCCGCAGGGGGCGCAGATCGCCGCCGACGAGATTAACGCCAAGGGCGGCGTCGACGGTCGCAAGATCGAGCTCGTCTCCTATGATAACCATTCCTCCTCGGCCGAGTCTGTGCGGGCCTTCCAGCGCGCCGTCAATGACGACCACGTCAACGCGGTGATCGGCAGCTACCTCAGCGAAGCAGTCCTCGCGCTCGAACCCTGGGCCGGGCGCCTCAAAACTCTCTTCATTACGCCTGGAGCGGGTTCAGACCTCATCACCCAGAACATCGCCAAGGACTATGATCACAACAAATACACCTTCCACAGCTACCTGAGCTCCAGCGCCATAGCGGGGTTTGTCTGCGAGACCGGCAAGGACATGCTGGTCGATGGCCTCAAAATGAAGACGGCGGTGATCATGAGCGAGGACGCCGCCTGGACGACGCCCTACGACGCAGCTCTGGAGACGTGCCTGCCGAAGATTGGGCTCAAAGTCCTCGATCACATCCGCTTCTCGCCCGACACCACTGACTTCACGCCGATCTTCAACAAGATCGAGGGCCAAAAGCCGGATGTGATCATCACCGGCATCTCGCATGTCGGCCCCCAGCCGACCGTGCAATGGAAGAGCCAGCAGGTTCCGATTCCGATGTTCGGCGTCGCGAATCAGGCGACCAACTCGACCTTCTGGAAGGACACCAATGGCGCAGCCGAAGGCGTGATCTACCAAGGCGTTTCTGGCCCAGGGGTCGCCGTCACGCCCAAGACGCTGCCCTTCGTCGACGCGTTCACGAAAAGATACGGAAACACGCCCTCCTATGCCGGCTACACCGCTTATGATGATGTCTACATGATCGTCGACGCCATCAAGCGCGCCGGAAGCCTCGATAGCGACAAGCTCGTCGATGCAATGGAGAAAACCGACTACATCGGCACGATCGGCCGGATTCAGTTCCTGCCGAAGGACGATCCGCACGTCCATGGATTGAAAACCGGTCCTGGCTTCATCACCGGGCTCGCGCTGCAATGGCAGGACGGCAAGCAGGTCAATATGTGGCCTGCTGCTCTCGCCAATGGCAAGCTGGTATTCCCCCCCTTTGTCAAGATCGCATCCGGCGGCAATTGACATCGGGTTTATCCGTCGCCATCCAACTCAAGCGCTGGAGGCTGTGGGGCCGTCGATGCTGTTCTGGCAGATCCTGATCGACGGCTTCGCGATCTCCTCGCTTTACGCCTTGGGCGCGACCGGCTTCACCCTGATTTTCGGCGTCACCGGGGTGCTTAACCTCTCGCACGGCGCGATCATGGTTGCGGCCGCAGTCGCGGCCTGGGCGGCCTCGGGGAATTTCGGAGCAGGCGCCTATGTCGCCGCTATCTTCGGCATTCTCGTGGCGCTCCTGCTGTCGCTTGCCACCTACTATCTCATCGTCCGGCGGCTGCAATTGTCGCGCGCCGTGCGCGAGGAGGAGAAGGAAATCTTCATCCTGACCGCGACCCTCCTCTGGGGCATCATGATCCAGGAGGCGATCGCCTATCTCTACACCAACAACGCCAAGACCGTATTGCCGATCGTCGACGGCGTGGTCAGGATCCTCGGCGTGCGCACGCCCGCGAACGAGATTTTCACCGCTCTTGTCTGCTGGGCGGCGATCGGAGCGCTGTGGCTGTTCGTGAACCGCACGCTGGCCGGCAGGGCAGTCCTCGCCGCGTCGATGAATCCGCGCGGAGTGACCCTTGTCGGAATTGAGCTCTCGACTGTCTATGTCGGAGTATGGGCGATCTACGGCGTGCTCGCCGGCGTCGCCGGCGTGCTGCTCGGCATGTTCCTCGGCGTCTCCTCCTATAGCGCCGGGCCATTGACGGCGAGCGCATTCTCGATCGTCGTTTTAGGAGGACTTGGCAGCGTCTCGGGCTCGCTGATCGCCGCTTACGTCGTCGGCTATCTCGAGACGCTGACCGCCTATCTCATTTCGCCGGCCTATCGCGCCATCCCTGCCCTCCTGCTCCTGGTTGCGGTCATGTATGTGCGGCCGCGCGGTTTGATGGGCAGGCGCTAGATCATGGCTGTCCGCGCGCTGTTTTCTCCGCCGGTCCTGATCAGCCTGATCGTCATCCTTCTCGCCGCGACGCTGCCGCTCTACGTCTCTGGCTATGTGTTGGGGCTGCTCACCATCGCTTATTATTTCGGCGTGTTCTCGATGGCCTGGGACCTGTTGTTCGGCTTCGCCAACGAAGTGAACTTCGGCCCCTCATTCCTGATCGGACTTGGCGCCTATACGGCCGGCATCCTTGACAATCTTTATCAGCCGCCGATCGCGCTCTGTATCGCCGCCGGCGTTCTGGCCGCGATGATTGGCGGGCTTGTGCTTGCGTTGCCGGCGCTGCGCGTGCGCGGTCCCTATTTCGGCCTCACGACGCTTGTCGCCGTCCTCATGTTGCAGAACTTCGTGGTGGTCGCTGCCGGCCTGACCGGTGGAGAAATTGGCCTCACGATCCCTGACGTCATTTCGATCAACGACAAGGCCAATTACTGGATCGCGCTTGGCTTCATGGCGGTCAGCGGCGCGATCCTTTATGGGCTCACGCGCTCGCCGGTCGGGCTCATTCTGCAGGCCAGCGGGCAGGATCCAGTGCAGGCCGGCGCGCTCGGGTTCAACGTCACCAAGCATAAGCTGGCGGCGTTCCTCGTCAGCGCGTTTTTCTCCGGGCTCGCCGGCGCGTTGATGGCGTTCTACCTCGGCACCGCGTCCGTCGGCACCTTCATCGACGTCACGGTCGGGGTGCAGGTGATCATCGGCGCGGTGCTCGGCGGACGGCGCACCATCCTCGGCGCCGTTCTTGGCGCGGTGTTTCTAGTGGCGCTTGGGGAAACTTTAAGGCCGCTCGGCGATCTTTCGACCTTCATCGTCTCGGCAGTCGCGCTCGTCGTCGTTCTCTTTTTCCCGGCCGGGCTGCTTGGCATGGTCAAGGGCGCGCGGGAGGCGACATGAGCGTCGGCGCGACAAGGCTTGAGGTCAACAGCCTCCAGAAGCAATTCGGCGGCCTCACGGCGGTTAAGGACATCAGCTTCTCGGTTCGTGCGGGAGAGATTCTTGGGCTGATCGGACCGAACGGATCGGGCAAGTCCACGGTGATGAAGTCGATCCTCGGCGTCGAGCGCCCCGATGCGGGATCGGTCCGAATCGACGGCCAGGAGGTTGCGGGTTGGCCGCCCCACCGGATCGCCCGGCTCGGCGTCGGCATGGTTTTCCAGCATTCCCGCCCGCTGCATCGGCAGACCGTGCTCGAGAATATCCTGCTCGGGCTCTTGCCTGATCGATTGTTGGATCTCCTTCCCCACGCCGCAGCCGAAGCGCGGGCCCGCGCGATCGCCGAGCGTGTCGGGCTGACCGCTGTGCTTGACCGGCGCCCGGCGACGCTGCCGTTCGCAGACTTACGCAAAATCGAGATCGCCAAGGCGATCGCCCGCGATCCGCAGGTCGTGCTGATCGACGAGCCCTTCGCGGGCCTGACCGCGCGCGAGACGGCGTCCTTCGCCAAGCTCATCACCGAAATGCGCAACGACGGGCGGGCGGTGCTCATCGTCGATCACAACGTGAAAAGCATGTCGGCGCTCGTCGACCGCGTCTACGCGATGAATGTTGGGGAGAAGATCGCCGAGGGCACGGTTGCGGAGGTGATGGCGGATGAGACCGTGCGCAAGGTCTATCTCGGTGGAGCGATCGAGACGGCGGCGCGTCCGGAATCCGCGTTCGACGACGCCCAAACGCCGTTTCTCGAAATCGACAATCTCAGCGTCGTCTATGACAAGGCGCAGGCGCTCGAAACCGTCTCGCTGCACGTGCATCATGGGGAATTCGTCGCCATCGTCGGACTGAACGGGGCCGGCAAAACGACCCTGTTCAACGCTGTCTCGGGCCTCGTCCCTTATGCGGGCGACATCCGCCGGCAAGGTCGATCGCTGCGAGGCAGGACGGCGGCAATGGTCGCGCGCGAAGGGATCGTACAGTCGCCCGAGGGACGCGAACTGTTCGGCCTGATGACGGTCGGCGAGAATCTCGAGATGGGCGGCCATGGACTCGCCGACAAAGAGCGCGCCGAGCGCCGGGAGTGGCTGTTCAACCTGTTTCCAATCCTCAAAGCAGCGGCAGAGCCAGACCGCGGCGACCTTGTCGGGCGGCGAACAGCAAATGCTGACCATCGCGCGCGCGCTCATGATGAAGCCCGATCTTCTGATCCTCGACGAGCCGACACTGGGCCTCGCCCCCGTCATCATGGAGCAGATTTCGAAGGCGATCGAACGCCTTCGGCAGACGACCGAGATCACCGTTCTGCTTGGCGAGCAGAACGTCACCTTCGCCCTGCCTCACGCGGACCGCGTCTACGTGCTTGAACATGGCCGGATCGTTTGGGAGGGGGAGCCTAGCCGCTTCGCGGCTGAGGCTGGCGCGCGGTACCTGTAAGGTTGGCCTTAGAAGGTCGGGCGCGGTCCGCACCCTCGCCGCCGTCACCGCCCTCGCGCCCAGCGCCAGATCGCCCATTGCCGGCGCAGCGGCGAGACCTCAGCCACGGCGTCGAACGGGCGATCCGCGCTGCGGTCAAGTCGGTCGAGGTCGAGCCGCAAGGGCGCCAGTGGAATAAAGGCCGGCAGGATCGCGGGGCCTGAGCGCTTCAATCGACGCTCGGCCTCGGCGAGTTCATCGCGCGCCAAACTTCGCAGCTGGGCGCAAGCGGCGAGAACGCCTGGGCTCACGCGGCGTGCGTTGAAATCGGCCGCGCTTGCGCCGTGACGGTCGGCGACGTCGGCGGGAATGAGCGTTGGCGCCGATCCGGCCTTGAACGGCAGTTCCTTGAGCAGGCGGGTCAGCGCCAACGCCATGCCCGCGGGCGCATGCGCCTCCGCGGGATCGAGATCCTGTCCTCCTGCGGCGATCCGTGACGCCAAGCGCAGGCGCGCGCCCTCGCTCTCTTCGGCGAAGGCCCGAAAAGCCACATGGTTGAAATCGTCTTGCGGCGCGATTGCCTGCAGGCGCGCGTCCAGCATCGCCTCGAGCCACGCCCGAGGCAGCGCGTAGGCGTCGATCGCCGCGCGAAGCGCGAGCGCAACCGGATTGCCGGCAGCTTCGTCGCGCCGTTCCCCGGTGACAACCTCGCGCCACCAGGCAAGGCGGATAGCCGCCAGATTGGGATCGCGCGCGCGCCGCAGCGCATGACGGATTTCATAATCGAAACTCGCTAAGGCGAAGAGCGCGCCACGCGCGTTGGCGCTTGCATAGAGTGCGCCAAGCCACTGATCGCGGGCGTGAGCGCGGGCAAGGGCGGCGCAATGCTCGGCAGCGTCCGCAAGCGGGCCCGCGCCCGGCGGACGGCGCTCGGTCACGGCGCGGCGATCAGCGCCGCCGCGACGCGGCGGCCTTCCGATTGCATGACATTATAGACACGCAATGCCGGACCGGTCGCCATCGCCTCGAAGCGCAGGCCGGCTTGGCTAAGCATGGCGCGCACGGCTTTCGGGATCGGCGCCAGCCGCTCGCCCGTCCCGATGATGAAAAACTCGATCGAACTGGGGTTCTTGGCGCATTCGCTCATAAGAGGCGCGAGCGCGGCAGGGTCGAGATCATCGGCGCTCGCCGCGTCAATCGGCCGCACGCCGTTCGGCGTCGCCAGGATCGAGCCAGGGTGCGACATTCCGGCGAAGGCGAAGGCGCCT
Source organism: uncultured Alphaproteobacteria bacterium (assembly GCA_963756955.1). Taxonomy (GTDB): domain Bacteria; phylum Pseudomonadota; class Alphaproteobacteria; order Rhizobiales; family Beijerinckiaceae; genus Roseiarcus. The sequence goes on along the minus strand of CAVWPU010000031.1, from coordinate 35,205 downwards.
TGCCCGTAAGCGGCGATCGAATGACTGCCGGGCGCGAATGCGGGCCGCAGCGGCGCCTCGCTCACGCCTTCTCCTTGGCCTTCACGTCCTTCACATCCGCGCCGGCGTTTTCCTTTTCCCGCATCTTGTCGAAGGTGTCGGCGCGCACGCCCATGTAAATGAGCATTGGCGAGCAGATGAAGATCGATGAATAGGTGGCGACGAAAATGCCCCAGATCATCGCCGCCGAGAACGAGCGGATGACGTGGCCGCCGAGGAAGAACAGCGCCAGCAGGGCGAGAAAGACGGTCGTCGCCGTCATAATCGTGCGCGGCAGCACGGCGTTGATCGACATGTCGATGATCTCGGACGTCGACAGGCGCTTGTATTTGCGCATCACTTCGCGAATGCGGTCGAGCACCACTACCGTCTCGTTGAGCGAGTAGCCCACGATAGTGAGAATCGCGGCGATCGAGGTCTGGTTGAACTCGAGCTGGGTGACGCAGAAGAAGCCGACGGTCAGAAGCAGATCGTGCATCGTGCCGATGATCGCGCCGACCGCGAATTGCCACTCGAAGCGGAACCATAAATAGGTCAGGACCGCGAGGATGGCGACGACCACGCCGAGCGTTCCGCGCTGGACGAGCTCGGATGAGACGGTTGGCCCGACCGAATCGACGCTGCGGAACTCGTAGTCGGCGCCGAAGGCGTCCTTGAGCTTGGCGATCGCCGTCTGCTGGCCGGCGTCGCCGCCAGGTTGAACGCCAAGCCGCAGCAGCACGTCCGATTCGGCGCCGACCCGCTGCACTTCGACGGGGCCGACGCCAAGTCCCTCGCCCTTGGAGCGAATCCGGGCGACATCGGCGTTGCCGCTCTTGGCGCGCATGTCGACTTGCGTACCGCCCGCAAAGTCGATGCCGAAATTCATGCCCACGAACAGGAACATGAGCACCGAGATGATCGACAGCAGCGCCGACAGCGGATAGCTCACGCGGCGGAACCGCATGAAGCCGAATTTGGTGTTCTCGGGCGCGAGCCGAAGAAGTTTCATATGCGCGTCGCCTCGATCATATCGGCAGCGTCTTCGGCCGCGCGCGGTGATACCAGAGCGCGATCATCATGCGCGTCATGGTTACGGCGGTGATGACCGACGTCAGAATGCCCAAACCCAGCGAGACGGCGAAGCCGCGCACCGCTCCTGAGCCGAACAGATAAAGGATAAGCGCCGCGACGAACATGGTGACGTTGGAATCCACGATGGTCGCGAAGGCGCGGCGGAAACCGGCGTCGAGCGCGGAAACAACCGAGCGGCCAAGATGGGCTTCTTCGCGAATGCGCTCGTAAATGAGAACGTTCGAATCGACCGCCATGCCAATGGTGAAGACGATGCCGGCGATGCCGGGCAGCGTCAGCGTCGCGCCGAGCAGGACCATCGAGGCGAAGATGAAGAGAATATGCACCGCGAGCGCGAGATCGGCGAACACGCCGAAAATGCCGTAGGTCGCGATCATATAGACGACGACGAGCAGCGCCCCGACATAAGCTGCGCGTTTCCCGGCGTCGATCGAATCCTGGCCGAGTCCCGGTCCGACGGTGCGCTCCTCGATGACGGTGAGCTTGGCCGGCAGCGCGCCGGCGCGCAACAGGATCGCGAGGCTCGAGGCCTCTTCGAGACTGAAATTGCCGGTGATCTGGCCGGTCCCCCCGGTGATCGGCGAACGGATCACCGGCGCCGAAATCACTTTGCCGTCGAGCACGATGGCGAAAGGACGGCCGACATTCGCAGACGTGACCTGGCCGAACCTCTGCCCGCCGCGCAGATTGAAGCGGAAGCTGACGTCCGGCTCGCCGCTCTGCTGGTCGAAGCTCTGCTGCGCGTCGACCAGGTCCTCGCCGTCGACCATGACCCGTTTCTGCACCTGGATCGTCCCGCCGCCCTTCTGCATCGGCAGCGTCTCGGACTCGTTGGGCGGATCGCCGGGATCTGCGACAAGACGAAACTCGAGCTTCGCCGTCTGGCCGATCATGTTCTTGAGCACCGTCGTGTCCTGGCTGCCCGGCGCCTCGATCAGCACGCGGTTCGGGCCCTGCTGCTGGATGACGGTCTCTTTGGTGCCCATCGCGTTGATGCGCCGATTCAACACTTCGATCGATTGCCCGACCGCGTGCCGCACCTTGTCGGCGACCGCCGCATCGGTAAGCGCCAGTCGCACCCCGTCGGCGCTTTGAGTCACGTCAAGGGTGCGGCCGTTGCCTCCCGCGAGCGCGCCTCCGATCGGTTGGCTAAGCGATTGCAAGAGCTCGAGCGCCTTTGCGCGTTCGACCGGATCGGCGATACGAACCAAGACCGCGCGCGGCTCAGTCGCAATACCGCCGGAAATCGCGATCTTGCCCTCACGCAGTTTCTGCCGAACGTCGTCACGCAGAGCCTCGACCTGGCTCTTGATCACCGACGGGGTGTCGACCTCCATCAACAGATAGGCCCCGCCTTGCAGATCGAGGCCAAGGACGATTTGGCGCATCGGAATGAAGCTCGGGAATCGAGCAGCGAGCGCATCGACCGCCTGAGAGGGCATAAAGCTGGGCAGGATCACCAGAACCGCGGCAGCTACGAGCGCCAGGACCGAGGCTAATCTCCAGTTCGCGAAACGAAGCATCAGACCTTCTATCTATGAAGAGTCCCAAATCGCGCCCGAAGTCGGGCGCGTCCACCCTTAGGGGTTGGGCGAGTCCTTCTTGGCGGGCAATGACTTGGCTGGGGGTGTCGCGTCCTTGACCGGTTCGCCCTTGGCGCGCACTTCGGCGATGCCGGATCGGGCCAGGCGCACCCGCACGTTGGGCGCGAGCTCGAACTCGACCTCGTTGTCGTCGACCGACTTGGTGACCTTGCCGATCAGACCGCCAGTGGTGACGACGACGTCCCCGCGCCGCGCCGCCTGCACCATCTCGCGCTGTTCTTTGGCCCGCCGCTGCTGTGGCCGCCACAAAACGAAATAGACAATCGCGATCATGGCCACGATTGGCACGAGCTGAACCAGCGTGTCGCTCGCAAGGGGCGAGCCGCTGCTGGCTTGTGCATAGGCGGCGGTGATCAGCACGGGGACAGTGGCTCCGGCGACGCGAAAGCCGCGCCGTTCATCGAGGGGTCATGAAAAAAGCGTCGCATATATATCCGTGGACCACGCGAAAGCAACGGCCCAGGGAGGGCGCTGGAGCCTTTGTCGCGAGCTGATCGCTCTTTTCGCAGGTTCCAGACCTAGCTATAAGCCGCGCCATGGTATGGGACTGGAGGGGAAAGTCGTGAATAAGCAGATTGCAGAATTTATCGGAACCTTCGCGCTCGTGTTCTTTGGCTGCGGGGCGGCGGTCGTTGGCGGCATGGGGTCGGGGGCGACGGCGGTCGATCTTCTCGGCATAGCGAGCGCCTTCGGCTTCGCCATTGTCGCCATGGCCTATGGCATCGGACCGATCTCCGGGTGCCACGTCAATCCGGCGGTGAGCTTCGGCGTCTATGTCGCGGGCCGCTTGAGCGTCGCTGACATGATCGGCTATTGGATCGCCCAGGTTTTGGGCGCCATCGTCGGGGCGGCGGTGCTCTACCTCATCCTGTCCGGCAAGGCGCAGGGCTGGAACGGCGGTCTTGGCCAGAACGGCTGGGGCGCGGGCTATCTCGGCGAATACAATATGGTCTCCGCCTTCGTATTCGAAGTGGTGGCGACGTTCCTTTTTCTGGTGTGCATTCTTGGCGTCACGCACCCGATCGCGCCGACCGGCTTCGCCGGCCTCGCCATCGGGCTGACGCTGGTGGTCATCCATCTGGTTGGCATCAACATCACCGGCACCTCAGTCAATCCGGCTCGCTCGATCGGTCCGGCGCTCATCGGAATCGGTTCGAACCCGGGGGCAGTCGCGCAACTCTGGCTGTTCATCATCGCCCCGCTCATCGGCGCCGGCGCCGCCGGCTTGCTGTTCCGGACCGGCGCTATGCTGGACGTTCCGAACAAGGCTTAAGCGAAGGGCTCGCCTTGACTGCGCGGATCGCAGCCAAGGCGAGCCTGCCGCAGGATCGAAACTCGCTCCACCCGCGCCTTGAGCGCCGCCCCGGTCATATCTCACAGACGGCCGTATCGATCGGGGCTTGCGCGCGCCCATTGACGATGATCCGCACGCCTTCGGCGCCAAGCAATCGGCCCGGCCGATGCCGGCGGCGCTCAGCCCCGTCCTGGTTCGTCGGCGCACACGCGGCCGCGAAAGAAGCGTCCGTGTCGCAATCAAGCTCGCAGCGCTCCAAGCACGCTCGCGTCGAACGAGGATCGCGATAGTGCGGGACAACGCTTGAATCAAATGGGGCGGAACTGCGCTCGGAGGTTGCGCACTCCCGCCCCACACGGACGCGACCTGATCCAATTCTCAGGAGCGTCCGATGTCGTCGGCCGCCCCAGCCTCGGCCGACGAACAACTGTCCTGCTGAGCCGTCGCCTCACGTCGCTTTGGAGGTCGCCTCGGGCGGGTTCGCTTCGACCGTCGACGGAGCCTTCACGACTCCGGTCGTTTGGTTGACAATGACGTTCTTCCAGATGTTGTCGTTGGGTACGATCTTCACCTGCCCATCATCCGTGCGGATGTATGTGTTGAAGATGTTGACGTTGGTCACCTTGCCCTTGATGCCGCCGCCGACTTCGACTTCGTCGCCATCGTCGAACGGCTTGAACACCATGATGAGGAGACCGCTGGCGAAATTGCTCAGCGTGCCCTGCAGCGCAAAGGCGACAACGAAGCCCGCGGCGCCAATCACCGCGAGCAGGGGCGCGAGGTTCACCTCGAGCGCGGACAGCGCGAGCAAGAAACCGACCGCGACAATGACACGTCCGGAGGACGAGACGATGAAGTCGCGCAAGAGATGCGACGTCACGTGGTCCCCCCTCATGACACGGCGCAGGATCATCCGCACGATCCGGGCGACGATGACCGAACCGAGGATATAGGCCAGAAAGATCCCGAGATCGCGCGCCAGCCTGAGCCCGCCCTCCTCAGAGGTTAGCCAGCCTGAAATTCTCGCCAAAGTTGCGGTTCGATCCGTGACGTCGATTTTGATGCCGCCGATCGAGGCGATGTACATGCGATACAGCTTACCGTCGCCGCCTTTGGCTTCGAACTTGTCGAGGACGAGTTTCAGACGGTCGGTCAGCGCCGTGCGCTCGCTCATCAATTGCGTGCTGTAATCGACGAGCTGCACCTTGACGTCGGTTTTCGCGGCGGTCGCTTCGTCGGCCTTTTCGGCCAGCTTCTCGGCTTTCTTCGACGTATCGGCGACCGCGGCGCTCGCCGCTCCGGGCGCGGCGGCTGCGTTCGCCGCCACCGCCGATCCAGCGGCCGCCGGAGTCGATTCGGCTAGGCTTTTGATTTGATCCGCGGCCGCGGCCTCCTTCTCAGTCGCTGCGACGACCTTCTCGACCTTCGCGGTATCGCCCGTGCCCTCGGATTTCTTCTCTGCGGCTGCGGCCGCCTTTTGCAGGATGTCCTTGTCGCTCGCCGCCGCGATGACTTTTGCGCCCCCAGTTGGCGCGCTGGAATCAACCGCAGCGGCAGGCGGAGGGGCCGCATCGGCTTGTTTGGCCATGGCGGCGGTGGTCGCCTCCGCCTTCTTGTCCTCTTTGGCGGTCTCCTTGGTCGCGGTTTTGACCGTCTCGGCCAGGGTTTTCTGCGCTTCCGCCAGATGCTGATTGGCCGCCTCTTTGTCCTTGTCGGACGTGGCGGCTTTGACCTCCTCGGTGGCTTTCGCCAGATCGGCCGCGGCCGCCTTCTGTTTCTCCAGCTGGGCGATTTCGCGATTCTTGCGGCGAACATCGAGTTCAGCCACGCTGATCTCGCGCTCCTTCGCCCTCAAGAGGGAATACCAACCCTTGGCTTCGGTCTCCGTTTCCTCTTTGGTCATCGGCTCGAGCAAAAGATCGAGATCGTCGAGCGCGATCTGAGGGTCTTTGGTGGTGACCGGCTCGGCCTCCTTGGCTGCGGCCTTCGCGTCCGCAGCGGCAGCGGAAGGCGCGGCGTCGTCGTCTGCGCGAGACGCTGAGGGCGGTCCTACGCACAGAGCAAACGAAAGCCCGGCGACCGCGATCAATTGAATGAACCTGTTGTCCCCGAACACAGCGCGCCTCCGAATTCCAACAATCTATTCAGTTCAGTTTCTTCTCTTATCGGCTACGAATTCAAGCGCCAGTCGCGCGGCCGATCTTGAGTTGATCGACCGCCGGGACGGCCGTGGGGCGCACCGCGACCCGCCGGCCCGCGACGCCCCCAACCGCTTGCCTCAGTTGTCGCTGTTCTGCCCGGCGTTCTGGAGCTTCTCGAGCGCGTCGCCGACCGAAAAGCTTCCGGGCTTCTGACGCGGGGGGAAGTCCCGGAGCGTTTGCAACTCCTTCGCCACAATCGCCTGCGCGGGCGCCATGACGAACATGCGTTCGATATACCATTTCTCCCACTCACCCGATTCGACGCGGGCCTTCTCGAACGGATCGGAGCGGAGGTTGAAGAGGAGCGGCGCGCGCAGCGGTGTGAGCGGGTATTGCCACACCTTGAGGCCCTCGTGTTCCTGCTCGAGGAACACCACCTTCCATTGATCGTAACGCAGGCCTGCAAGGTCGCCGTCATCAGTCCAGTAGAAGAACTCCCGGCGCTTGTCGTCGCCGCCGCTGAGCAGATCATGCTGGTCGTAGCCGTCGAGATGGACCTTGAAGGTCTTTCCGTTGGCGTCGTAGCCGTTCAAGAGCTTGGCCGTGATGTCCGGTTCTCCAGCCGCAGCCATCAGGGTCGGAACCCAGTCCTCGGACGAGAAGATGCCGTTCACTTCGGTCTGCGGCCTCACGACATCGGGCCAGCGGATGAATGCCGGCACGCGGTAACCGCCCTCCCAGTTCGAGTTCTTCTCGCTGCGGAAGGGCGTCGTTCCGCCGTCCGGCCACGAGAACGCTTCCGCGCCGTTGTCGGTCGTGTAGATGACGATGGTGTTCTTGGCGATCCCGAGGTCGTCGAGCTTCTTCAGTAGCTGCCCGACCTGGCCGTCATGCTCGACCATGCCGTCCGGATAGACGCCAAGACCCGTCACGCCCTGCGATTCCGGCTTGAGATGCGTGAAAATATGCATGCGGGTCGAATTGAACCAGACGAAGAACGGCTTCTTGGCGTCGTGCGCCCGCTCCATGAAATTGAGCGAAGCGCCGAGGAATTCCTCGTCGACGGTCTCCATGCGCTTTTTCGTCAGCGGGCCGGTGTCCTCGCATTTCTGCTTGCCCCACGGCCCAAAGCGGGGATCGTCGCCGGGGGTCTCTGTGTCGGTCGCGATGCACTTCATCACGCCGCGCGGGCCGAAACGCGCCTTGAATTCCGGGTTCTTCGGATAGTCCGGGTTCTCCGGCTCTTCTTCCGCGTTCAGGTGGTAGAGGTTGCCGAAGAACTCGTCGAAGCCATGCACGGTCGGCAGGAATTCGTTGCGGTCGCCGAGATGATTCTTGCCGAACTGGCCGGTCACGTAGCCTTGCGGCTTCAGAAGTTCGGCGAGCGTCGGATCCTTATCGGACAGCCCTTCCTTGGCTGACGGGAGACCGACCTTCAGAAGGCCGGTCCGGATCGGGCTCTGGCCGGTGATGAAGGCCGCGCGTCCCGCCGTGCAGGACTGCTGAGCGTAATAATCGGTGAAAAGCGCGCCTTCCTTGGCGATGCGGTCGATATTGGGCGTGCGATAACCCATCATGCCGCGGTTATAGGCGCTGATGTTCCAGTAGCCGACGTCGTCGCCCATGATGACGAGGATGTTGGGCTTTTCGGCACTTTGAGCCTGGGCTTGCAGGGTGAAGGGCAAAACGCTCAGCCCAAGCGTCATCAACGCAGTCGTCTTCCAGCCCATCCCAGCCCCTCCAAATGTTCACCCGGCAACTTTTGCGGGGATGCATTTCCCGGCGGTGCTGTTATGTTATGAAGTTAACAGTGTCCAATACCATTTATGATAACCCCCGATAACCGAAAGGTATCATGCACTCCGTTCGCCAGTTCGAAATGGTCAAGGCTCTCGCCACCCATCGGCACTTTGGACGCGCCGCAGCAGCTCTCGGGGTGTCGCAACCGGCTCTGACACGAAGCCTGAAACATTTGGAAGATGCTCTTGGCGTGCCCCTCTTTGACCGACAGGGTGTGACCCCGACGGTGTTTGGCGAGCTCATGCTGGATCATGGCGAGCCGGTGATCAAAGGCTTCGCTGATCTCCTCCGCGAGATCGATTTGGCGAAGGGCGTGGAAATCGGCGAGTTCAGTGTCTCTGCGGGGCCCTATCCCGCCGAAATCTCGGGACAGCGGTCGATCGGCATGCTTTCCGCGCAGCATCCCCGGCTTTTTGTCGAGTTGAAGCTCTTCAACTGGACAAAGATCGTCAACCAGGTGCTGAACGGGCGCGTCGACCTCGGCTTCGCCGACCTCTCTGAGGCCGCACAAAACCCGGAACTGGAAACAGAGGCGGTCCGAACATCTCGGTTGAGCGTGTTCTGCGCCGCCGGGCATCCCCTGGCTGGGCGCAACATCGTGACGCTCGAGGACCTTTGCGCCTTTCCCTGGGTGGGGCCGACAATCACCGACCGGATGCGACCATTTCTCCCTAAGGGCGATTTGCCCTTCGGCGTGTTTGACGAGGCCAAGAAACGATTCCTGCCGAGAATCCTGATTGGCAACTTTGCGGCGGCCAAACAGATCGTTCTCGCCGGTCAGGGGATTGGGGCTGCATTGCCATTTCAATTGAAGCGCGAAATTGACGATGGCGATTGTGTGCTGCTGCCGATCGAATTGCCATGGCTGACCCTCAACTATGGTTTCATCTCCAAACGCGGCCGGACGCATTCGCCCGCCGCCAAGGCCTTCATGGACAATGTTCGGCAGATCGAAAAAGACTTGCCAGCCTGAATGAACGCGGGCGGCTTGCCCTCGCAATTAGCGGCGTTGGCCGCTCGGCCTTGCCAGAGCGCGCGCGCCGCGCGAAAAGCCCGCCCATGCTGCACATCAGCGCCCTCACATACCGCCTCGGCGAGCGTCTCCTGATCGACAACGCGAGCGCCGCGCTGGCCTCGGGCGCGCATGTCGGGCTCGTCGGGCGCAACGGCGCTGGCAAGACAACACTCTTCCGCCTCATTCGCGGCGAGCTTGCGCCCGAGGGCGGCGCGGTCATCATTCCCAAAGGCGCGCGGGTCGGAAGCGTCGAGCAGGAAGCGCCGGCCGGCGAGGAAAGTCTCGTCGACTTCGTGCTCTCCGCCGACGTCGAGCGCGAGGCGCTGACGGCCGAAGCGGAGACCGCAAGCGACCCGGAGCGTATTGCCGAGATTCACACACGCCTCGTCGACATTGAAGCGCATAACGCCCCGGCGCGGGCGGCGCGGATCCTCAAAGGGCTCGGCTTCGATGAGGCCGCGCAAGCGCGGTCGCTCGGCGAATTCTCCGGCGGCTGGCGGATGCGCGTGGCGTTGGCTGCGGTGCTGTTCTCACAGCCCGATCTCCTGCTGCTCGACGAGCCGACCAACTATCTCGACCTCGAAGGCGTGCTGTGGCTCACCGACTATCTCAAGACTTGCCCGGCGACCATTCTCGTCATCAGCCATGACCGCGATCTGCTGGATGATGTCGCGCAACAGATCCTCCACCTCGACCGCGGCAAGCTGACCTTATGGAGCGGCGGCTACACGAGCTTCGAGCGCCAGCGCCGCGAGCAGCAAATCCTTGCCGGCAAGGCGGCCAAGAAGCAGGAGGAGAAGCGCGCCCATCTGCAGGCCTTCGTCGACCGCTTTCGCGCCAAGGCGTCGAAAGCGGTGCAGGCCCAGTCGCGGCTCAAGATGCTGGCCAAGATGGAGCCGATCGCGGCGGTCGTCGACGACAATGTGCAGCCGTTCAAGTGGCCGCCGGTCGCCAAGCGCCTGAGCCCGCCGATCGTGACCATGGACAAGGTCAGCGCCGGCTACGACGGGCGCGCGGTCATCGAGCGCATCGACCTCTCGCTGGCCGACGACGACCGCATCGGTCTTCTCGGCCAGAACGGCAACGGCAAGTCGACCTTCGCCAAGCTCATCGCCGGGCGGCTCGAGCCCATGGCGCGGCAAGATGACGCGCGCGAACAAGCTTCAGGTTGGCTATTTCGCCCAGCATCAGATCGACGAGCTCGAGCCCGGCGGCAGCGTCTACGACCATGTCGCAGAGCGCATGCGCGGGGAGGCTGTATCCAAAATCCGCGGCCGCGCGGCGATGATCGGCTTCTCCGGCGCGCGGGCCGACACCAAAGTCGATTCCCTGTCCGGCGGCGAGAAGGCGCGCCTGATGATGGGTCTCGCCGCCTTCGACGGGCCGCAGCTCCTCATCCTCGACGAGCCGACCAACCATCTCGATATCGACAGTCGCGGCGAATTGATCGAGGCGATCAACGACTATGAAGGCGCCTGCATTCTGGTTTCGCACGACAGGCGTCTGCTGGAAGCAACCGTCGATCGGCTGTGGCTGGCGGCGAACGGAACGGTCAAACCGTTCGAGGGCGATCTCGCTGACTACAGCCGGTTTGTGCTGAGCGGCGCCGAACCGCAACAAAGGCGCAAGCGCGAGTTCGAGGCGCAGCCGTCCTCGGCAGAAGCCGAAGCGCGAGCCTCAGCCGATCAAGCGGGAGATCGCCGCGCTCGAGGACAAGATGAACCGCTTCCAGGATCTCCTGCGCCGGGTCGACGACGCGCTGACGCAGGCGAGCACGCGCGGCGGCGATGCGGTGAAGATCGCGGATTTGGCGGCGAAGCGGGCCGAGCTCGAGCGCGCGATCGTCGCAACGGAAAAGGCGTGGTTCGAACTGACGGCCGAGGCCGAACAGGCATGATGGCGCTGCGCGGTCTGGCTGCGGCGCTCCTCGTTGCTGCTCTCGCCAGCCGTCGCTTCCGCCGCCGAGCCGGCGCCCTGGCCCGACAGTTTCGCCGGCCGGCTCGAAGCGCTGGCGCTGATCGAGACGCTCAACGCCGATCTTCTCGCCCATGACAGCGCGACGCTGACCATCGAACGCTGGTGCGCCGATCATCGGCTTGCCGATCCGGCGCGCATCGTCGCCGAGCGGGTGAGCGGACGCCGACAAGCCGGCGAGCGCCGAGGTGCGCGCGGCGCTCGACGTCAAGTCCGACGAGCCGCTCGGCTATCGTCGTGTTCGGCTCAAGTGCGGCGACCGCGTGCTCTCCGAGGCCGACAATTGGTACGTCCCGGCGCGGCTCACGCCCGAGATGAATCATACGCTCGAGACCACCGACACGCCGTTCGGCAAGGCCGTGGCCGCGCTTCATTTCCGCCGCCATACGCTGTCTGCGGACCTGCTGTGGCGACCGCTGCCGAAGGGCTGGGAGATGGGCGCCGCGGCCGCTTCGCCGGAAGCCGGCGCGCTTGCGATACCCGATCACGTGCTCGAGCATCGCGCGGTGCTGTCGACGCCGGACGGCGAGCCGTTCAGCGAGGTGGTGGAGACTTACACCGGCGAGGTTCTGGCCTTCCCGCCGCCGAAATGAGAGCGGGCCGACCGCAACCGCCGCTTGGCCAGCGCTTCGCCGAGCCCTCTAGACCGCTCCGCCTTGGATGGCCTCGGTTGGGCTCCTTCTCGGCGGCGGGCGCGACGCCGTTCGTCCGCCCGGTTTGGGTTTTCTAGGAAGGTCCCGTTTCGAGGCTGAATCCCCTTTTTCAAGGTATTGGATTTCCTTGGATTTCCTTGGAATCTCTCGTCCGAATCGAGACTTATCAATGGGTTACACGCGATTCTCAGGAGTGCATTTTTACCCGAGCTGTTGTCGTCGCAAAACGGCCATCGAACGGCTAGCCGACGATTTCGCATGGCGAAGGGATGGATTGCTCATCAGGCAAGCTTAGCCTTATTTCTGATTTTCTGCAAGCGATTGCCGCCGGAGCCGTGCCCGCCTGGCCGCCTCCATCCAAAAGCAAGGCGCTCTAGGCCCTCGCGGTTTGGCGCGCACGCGAGAGCGTGACAGCGAGCTCGATCGCCTCGATCAGGCTTGTCTCACTCGCGATTCCGCGCCCCGCAATATCGAAGGCCGTGCCATGGTCGACCGAAGTCCGGATGATGGGAAGGCCGAGCGTGACGTTGACGCCGCTCAAAGCCTCCCATCGGCCAGTCTTATGATCAACGGAGAAGCCGAGCAGCTTAACCGGGATGTGGCCCTGGTCGTGATACATGGCGACCACGGCGTCGAATTGCTCCGCACGCAACTTCACGAACACCGTGTCGCCCGGCACGGGCCCATAGACGTCGTAGCCCTGCTCGCGTAGGCGACGGATGGTCGGCTCCACGACATCGATGTCCTGCCGACCGAAGAGACCGCCCTCCCCTGCATGCGGATTGAGCGCCGCGATCGCGATCCGGCGGCGCGGAACGTCAAGCGCTTTGAGGGCCTCATCTGTCAGCTCCACAACGCGGCTCACTCGCTCCGGCGTCACGCGCCTCGGCACGTCCTCGAGGGCGGTGTGGGTGGTGACGTGGCTCACGCGCATGCCGCCGTGGACCAGCAACATGACGCTGTCGCGCGCGCCAGTCAGATCGGCCAGCAGTTCCGTGTGACCGCTATAGTGATGGCCGGCGAAGTTGAGCGCCTCCTTGCTGATCGGCCCCGTGCAGATGGCGTCGGCCGCGCCATCAAGCGCAAGGCGTACGGCCGTGGCGATCGCATCATAAGCGATCCGACCGCCCTCCGCCGTCGATTGACCCGGCGGAACGTGGACTTGCGCGGCGTCAATGTCGATGAACCCGATCGGCGGCGAGTCTCCGGAAGATTCCGCGACCCCGATCAGCGTCGCAGGATCGTCCAAACCAAGTTGATCCAGAACCGCTCGATGAGTCGCGTGCCCGCCCACGAGGAGGAGAGAGAACTCGCCATTCGCGACCCGGCGGCGCAAGCCCGCCGCCGCCCGCGCCACAATCTCGGGGCCGATGCCGGCGGGGTCGCCCGACGTTACCGCAATCCTCGGACGGGTCACTGTCCTCCCTCTCATTGCCGCGAACTGTCTAGCGCATCGCTTGAGGTCTGAAAAGTCAGAATCATTCATAATCTCTCATTGAGTGTTATCTTGCTGCCTTTTTCCGCCACACCCCAGCCTTCCTGGCTTGACAGCGCGCGTAAACTCCCATTTTCTTCCAGAACAAGGCGCCTGCGCGATCAGAACGCCCGCGCCTCCATCCGCGCGCCTTAAACAGGGAGGAGTTCATGGCATCGAGAAAGACGTTCGCGGCGGCGCTTTTGGCCGCGTCAATTCTGGGCGTCCGGCTTCGCTTTCGCCGCGGATACGTTTAAGCCGGAATGCTTCAGCCCCGCCTCCGATAACAAGAAGACGATTCAATATCCGGCGAAAAAGGGGCCTTATAAAATCGCGCTCGTCAATGGCTATGTCGGAAACGACTGGCGAATCACCGCGATCCAGTCCGCCAAGGCCTGGGGCGCCCGGCCGGACAACGCGAAGCAACTTGCCGACTTCAAGGTGATCTCGGTCGGCAACGATTCCGCGGCGCAGATCGCCGCGATCGATAATTACATCGCGGCCGGCTATGACGCTGTGGTCATCAACGCAGTCAATCCGACCGCATTCGACGCCGTGGTGAAACGCGCGGAGCGCGCGGGAACGGTGCTGGTCACGTTCGACAACGTGCTCGATTCCGACAAGATCGTGCAGGTCAACGAGGACCAGTTCGAGCTCGGCCGGATGAAGGCGCAGGCGGTCGTCGACGGCATCAAAGCCGCCAAAGGCGACGTCACCGGCCAGGTGCTCGAGATCTCCGGGCTTCCCGGCAACAGCGTCGATCGCGACAACCACGAGGGCATGCGCTCGGTGCTCGACAAGTACAAGGGCCTGAAGGTCGTACAGGTCGTCGGGAACTGGGACGCGGGCACAGCCGAGAAAGGCACGGCCGACGCGATCGCAACCAACGGCAAGTTCGACGGCGTGATGGTGCAGGAAGGCGCGATCGGCGCGCTGCACGCCATGCAGGCCGCCAACCATCCGATTGTACCGATCGGCGTCGACGCCGGCAACGGCACGCGCGAACTCGCCGCCAAAGGCAAATATCCCGGCGTGACGGCCGCGCAAGCGCCCGCCATGTCGGCCTTGGCGCTCGAAGCCGCCATCGTGCTCCTGCAAGGCAACGCGTTGCCGCAGAAGGTCTTCCTGCCGATCCCGCACAAGAACAACGCCGATCTCGTCGAGGGCAAGGACTATTTCCCCGACCTGCCGCCCAACTTCTACACGACGACCGGCTATCCGCAGTGCTTCCCGGTCTTTACGCCGCAGGAACTGATGGGTCAGAACGCCGTCGAACAACGGCTGAGCGCGCTTCAGGACCGCGCCATGGCCCCGCTCGTCCAATTGACGGACGTATCGAAAAGCTATGGCGCGGTTCCGGCGCTGGCCGACGTTTCGCTGACGATCGACCCTGGAATCGTTCACGCCATCCTTGGCGAGAACGGCGCCGGCAAGTCGACGCTGATGAAGCTGCTGGCCGGCGTGATCGCGCCGGACGCCGGGTCGATCGCGGTCGACGGCGCGCCGCGAGCGCTTCGCCTCGCCGCGCGACGCGGCCGCCCTCGGCATCGTCTGCATGTTCCAGGAATTGTCGCTTGATGCCGCATCTGACGGTCGGCGACAATCTCCTGCTCGGCGACGGCGGGCCCGAGCCTTGCGTTCATCGGCCGTGCGGCCGCGGCGGGCGGCGCGTGCGGCGCTCGATAGCATCGGCGGCGATCATATTCCCGCTCTCGGCCGCCGATCGCCGACCTTCCGCTCGCCGACCGGCAGCTCGTCGAGATCGCCAAGGCCGATCCATCGCAAGCCGCGCCTGCTGATCCTCGACGAGGCGACCTCGGCGCTCACCGCCGAGCGGGTCGAGAAGGTGTTTCGAGGTCATCCGGCGTCTGCGCGACGACGGGTGCGCGGTCCTCTTCATCTCGCATCGCATGTACGAGATCGACGCCGTCGCCGACCGCATCTCCGTTTTCCGCAATGGCCGGCATGTCGAGACCTTCGCCGCGGGCGCACGGAGTCGCGATGCGATGATCGGGCTGATGATCGGCCAGCCGCTGACGGAGCTGTTTCCGCCGCGCGCCCCGCCGCCTGCCCTTCCGTGACAGCCGCTCCTCTCCTGCCGGGGCTTGCGCTGGGAGCCCTCGCTCGACGGCGTCGACCTTGACGTGCGGCCGGGCGAGATCGTCGGGCTCGGCGGGCTTGACGGCCAGGGCCAGCAGCATGTCGATGCACGCCATCTTCGGCGTGCTGCGCCATCTCGAAGGCGCGATCACTCTCGATGGCCGGCCGTTCTCTGGCGTCACGCCGGGCCGCGCCAAGGCGCCGGGCGTCGACATCGCGCTCGTGCCCGAAGACCGCAAGACCGAAGGCCTGATCCTCGACATGTCGATCGCGGACAATCTCCGCCTCGCCGCGCTCAGCCGAAAGCCGTTCGGCCTTATGCAGGCGTCCGACGGGACGGACGGCGCGATCGCCCGGCTGATCGAGCGCCTCGCGCTGACGTTCGGCCGCCTCGACGATCCGGTGAAGACCCTGTCGGGCGGCAACCAGCAGAAGACGGTGCTGGCGAAATGGCTCGCGCTCAGTCCCCGTTGTCTCTTGCTCATGGATCCGACGCGCGGCATCGATGTTCGCACCAAGGCGCAGATCTACGTCCTCTTGCAGGAGCTGGCGGCTGAAGGCCTTGCGATCGTCCTGCAATCGACCGATTACGAAGAGCTGATCCATCTCTGCCACCGGGTCTATGTCTTTTACCGGGGCCGGGTCATTCGCGAGATGAGCGGAGCCGAGATCACGCCCGACGCGCTGATCGCGGCCGCGCTGAACGCCCATTCCGGAGATCGCGGCGCAGTGAAGGCCAGAGATAAACCTGCGTCTTTCGCGGACCGCCATCGCAGGCTTGCTGCTGGCGATCGCTGTTCGCGCTCTATATCGCGCATCCATCCGCGCGGGCTGTCGGTCTATGTGCTGACGATCTGGGCGAATCAAGGAACGCTGCTCGCGCTCGCCGCGATCGCGCAGTTCTTCGTCGTGCTCGTGCGCGGCATCGACCTGTCGGTCGGCCCGGTCATTGCGCTGACCAACGTCGTCGCGTCCTATGTCGTCTCCGGCTCGCCGCTTGCAGGTCGCGGGCGGGCGTCGCGCTCGTGCTCGCGGTCGGAGTCGCCTGCGGCCTCGCGAATGGCGCCGCGGTGCGTCGCGATCGGCGTGCCGCCAATCGTCGCGACACTGGCTCTGGGCAGCATCTATTCCGGGCTCGCCCTGCTCTTGCGGCCGACCCCGGGCGGCGAGATCAATGATAGCCTGTCAGACGCGCTTACCTACGACGTGCATGGCGTCCCGGCGTCGCTCATCCTCATCGCGCTGGCGCTCCTGCTTATAATGTCGCCGCTGCGGCGGACGCGGTTCGGCATGAGCCTCTACGCCATCGGCTCTTCGCGCGACGCCGCGGTCATGACCGGCATCCGCGTGCCGCTCGTGACGCTGTCGGCCTACGGTCTCGCGGGCCTCTTCTCCGCGTTGGCGGGGCTTTATGTCAGCATGGTCACCTTGACGGGCGACCCGAATATCGGGCCGCCCTATACGCTGAACTCGATCGCCGCGGTCGTGATCGGCGGCGTCGCGCTCTCAGGGGGCGTCGGCTCGCCGCTTGGCGCCGCTCTCGGCGCTTTCATCCTCAAGACGATATCGGGCCTGATGTTCTTCTCCGGCCTGCCGCCGTTGGCGCAACCTTTCTTCGAAGGCGCGATCCTCGCCGATCGCAATCGCGCTCGGCGCGCTCGGCATGCTGCGCGTCCGGTCCCGGCTCGAGCGATTCGCCTGATGGCGGCTATCCTCTCCCGCACGGGCCCTTTGAAACGCGAGGCATGGACAATCGACCGCTCGGTTCTTTTGGTGATCCTCGCCTGCGTCGCGGTGGTGATCGGCGCAGGAATCGTCTCGCCGGGCGTGCTATCGCTCGGCTACCTCCTGCAGCAACTCCAGATCGCGTCGATCGTCGGCGTGCTCGCGACCGGCGCCATGCTGGTGATCCTGCTCGGCCAGATCGACCTCTCCGTGCCGCTGACCATCACCAGCGCGGCCATTCTCGCGACGTCCCTCGCCGGATCACGGCAATGCGGCGCTGGAGGCGCTCGCCATCCCCGCCGGCCTGATCGGCGGTCTCGCTCATCGGCGCGGTGAATGGGCTCGGCGTCGCGATCTTTCGCATTCCCGCGATGGTGTGGACGCTCGCAGTCAACGCGATGTTGCTCGGCCTGACAGTCTTCTACACTGGCGGCTTCAAGCCGCACGGCGCGCCGCCGACGCTCGCCGTTTTCCTGGCGCACGGCCGCACGCTCGGAGTTCCCAACGCATTCCTGCTGTGGCTGGCGATTGGGGCGGCGGCGATCTTCGTGCTGAAGCGGACCGTGTTTGGAACTTATATCTACGCGCTTGGCCAATCGCCGCGCGCCCTGTTCCTCGCGGGCGCCCCGGTCGAGCGCGTCATCGTCGGCGTCTTCGCGCTCGCGGGCTGCATGTCGAGCCTCGGCGGGTTGCTGCTGGTCGGCTACGCCAACCAGGCCTACCAAGGCATGGGCGACAGCTATCTGATGCCGGTCATCGCCGCCGTGGTGCTCGGCGGCACGTCGATCCTTGGCGGCAGCGGCTCCTATGCCGGAACCTTCGTCGGCGCCATTTTTATCACGCTCCTGTCCTCAGTCCTCTCGCTCATGCAGGTTCAGGACGCGGTAAGGCAGATCGTGTTCGGCGCGATTATCCTTATCATGCTCGCGATCCATCGCACGAAACGCTCGACCTGACAGAAACGCCATGGCTTCCCCACGCCGTCCAGAACTCATACCCGCGCAGCGCCGGGCGTTCATGCTGGAGCACATTCGCAAACGCGGCGCAGCCTCGATCCAGGAATTGTCGGAGTCGACCGGCATCTCGCTGTCGACGGTTCGCCGCGATCTCGAGCACTTGGAAGAGCGCGGTTACCTCGAGCGCTCGCATGGCGGCGCGCTGATCCAGAAGCAGCTTCAATCCACCTTCGAACCCGAGGCCGCGATCACGGCTGAGTTCGACCGACCGGAAAAGGAATCGATCGGGCTCGCGGCGGCCGCGACGCTTCGTTCGGGCGCCAGCGTCATATTCGATAGCAGCTCGACCGTGCTTGCAGCTGCTCGCGCGAGCGTCGAGCGCGACATCGTGCTGACCGCGGTCACCAACGACCTCGGCATCGGCCAGACGCTGTCTGCCTCGAGCAGAATTCGCGTCCTTTGTCTGGGCGGCGCCGTGCGCCCGGGTTCCCTGACCGTGCTTGGCGAGCCAGGCGAGAGCTTTCTTGGCGATCTGAGCGTCGATGTCGCCTTCATTGGGACTCACGCGATCAGCGGTCTGACGTTGAGCGAGACCTCGCTTGAGGCTGCGGCGATGAAGCGGGCGATGATCTCGGCCGCGCGCAGGATCGTTCTCCTCGCGGATGCTTCGAAGTTTGGCACGGCTGCGTTCTGCAAAATTTGTGAGCTGACCGCGATCCACGAGCTGATAACCGACGACCGCGCTGATCCCGCCGAGGTCGCGCGCGTCCGAGATCTCGGCCTCGAGGTGAAGGTCGTTCCCTCCAAGGGAGGGGCAGCGCAAGCTGTCGCATGACGACCTTACGCCTGATTGCGGACGACTTGACGGGAGCGCTCGACACCGCCGCTCAGTTTACTGGCCG
The DNA here is from genome assembly GCA_963756955.1 of uncultured Alphaproteobacteria bacterium. Lineage (GTDB taxonomy): Bacteria > Pseudomonadota > Alphaproteobacteria > Rhizobiales > Beijerinckiaceae > Roseiarcus. The sequence continues at coordinate 16,454 of CAVWPU010000031.1, read as the reverse complement.
CATTGGTCCGCTGCCAGTTCTCTTGAACCATACGATCGCCACGCCGGAAGGCTCCTATGTCTTGGACCTCTCCTGCCGTGATCGCGACGAGCAGACGGCTGTCACCCTTACGCGCGAGACCATCCGTTGCTTCCTGGGCGCTGATCTTGCGTTCAAGAAGATCGATAGTCTCCTGCGCGGGCATTGGGCGTCGCAGCTCGCTGAAATCGTCAGGTCTGGCGCGTTTCGCCGGATCGTGCTGGCGCCTGCGTTTCCGGCTCAAGGGCGGCTGACGCGGGGCGGCCTGCAGGTGCGGGCGCAGGTGGGCGGCGAGCCCGTCTTAATCAAGGATATCGCCGCGGAGCTTCAACGCCACGGCGTCTCTCTTCACAGCCGTAACTGCGATATTATCCTGCAGGACGCCGAAAGCGACGCCGATCTTGACGCGATCGCGCACCGTTATGCGCACGAGCCCGCTTCGCTCTGGTGCGGCGCGGCTGGTCTCGCGAGAGCGCTGGCGCAACGCCCGCCGGTGATCGCCCAGCCCTTGGGCCTGCCCCATCTCGTCATTGTCGGTTCACGTCACCCCGTTTCACTTCGCCAGGTCGAGGTTGTCGCCTCGGCGCGGCCTGAGTGGTTCGCCCAGCTGGCGGCGGAGCCGAGTTTCACGGGGCGAGTCCAATCAAGGTTGGAAACATGCGGACGCTGCATCGTTCTGCCCGGACTGCCGCCGGGATTGAGCGAGATGGAGGCGATTGAACGGATCGCTCGCGGCGTCGAGAGACTCGCGGGCCACCTTACGCCGCTCGGCGCGCTGACCGTGGTCGGCGGTGAGACCTTCGCCGCCGTTTGTCGCACGCTGAAGGCGGCCCGGCTCAGCGTGGACGGCGAGTTTCAACCCGGCGTTCCTGCCTCGCGCATGGCCTCCGGACTTTGGCATGGAACCGCCTGCGCCTCGAAGTCGGGCGCTTTCGGTGAGCCAGACTGGCTCCTGAAGCATCTCAGCTAGATCCTTCGAGTTCGTTTGAGCGTAAGCGGCCAGCGGCTCGATGGCCGACCAGTTCTCGCTCCGCGTGCGACTGGTCGAGGCGCTGAGCGTAAGATCCGACGTAAAGCGAAGCCCTTGAGGCTTCTAGGTCTTGGAGAGTTGGCCGACCGTCCCCAGCTTAAGCAATATTTCAAGGACAGGGTGCAGTTCAATGGCGTGCCGCGAAAACATATGAAGAAGATTGGTTTCCTATCGTTCGGGCACTGGACGCCTTCGCCGCAATCGCAGACGCGCTCGGCAGCCGACGCGCTGCTGCAATCCATTGATCTCGCCGTCGCGGCGGAGGCCTTGGGCGCGGACGGGGCCTATTTCCGCATTCACCATTTTGCCCGCCAGCTCGCTTCGCCGTTCCCTCTGTTGGCGGCCGTCGGCGCCAAGACCAGCCGGATCGAAATCGGCACGGCGGTTATCGACATGCGCTACGAGAACCCGTTCTACATGGTTGAGGATGCGGGGGCGGCGGACCTCATCGCTGGAGGACGTCTGCAGCTTGGGATCAGCCGGGGCTCCCCCGAGCAGGTGATCGACGGGTGGCGCTATTTCGGCTATCGCCCGGCCGAAAGCCAGAGCGACGCGGACATGGGCCGGGGCCATGCGCAGGTGTTCCTCGACCTGTTGCGCGGTGAGGGCTTCGCTCAACCCAACCCGCGGCCGATGTTCCCCAACCCACCGGGCCTGCTGCGGGTCGAGCCGCATTCAGATGGCCTGCGCGATCGGATCTGGTGGGGCGCGGGCTCCAACGCCACCGCCGTCTGGGCGGCAAAACTCGGGGTGAATCTGCAAAGCTCGACACTCAAGGACGATGAGACCGGCGAGCCGTTCCATGTCCAGCAGGCCGCCCAGATCCGGGCCTTCCGCGCCGCCTGGAAAGAGGCGGGGCATGCGCGCGAACCTCGCGTGTCTGTCAGCCGCAGCATCTTCGCGCTGGTGGACGATCGCGACCGAGCCTACTTCGGCCGCGGGGGTGAAGAGCAAGACCAGGTCGGTTTTATCGATGAGAAGACACGCGCCATCTTCGGTCGCAGCTACGCCGCCGAGCCAGACGCTCTGGTCAAGCAACTCAAGGCAGACGAGGCGATCGCGGAAGCAGACACGCTGCTTCTGACCGTCCCGAACCAACTCGGCGTAGCCTACAATTCGCATGTCATAGAGGCGATCCTGACCCACGTCGCCCCGGCGCTTGGCTGGCGCTGACGCCAACCCGCCGACGTCGCAAGGCGCTCTCGAGCGCGCTCCAATGGGTCAGGCGCTTCCGCAGGCGCCGAGCATGTCGAAATGCGAGGGCCCTTTCACCTGATCTTTAGTTACCGCATGAGCATAGCCCAGATCGTCTCTCAGTGAATGTAGTCCTCGTAAGACGCCGCTTTCGGTAGCGCCACTCTTGAACCGATCGTGATTTGATTTCTGCACTGCGGAGGTTTCCACTATGAGCGCCCCCCGGTAAGCGCTTTTCCTACTTGTCGACAGCGCCTCCTCGCTTTGAAGACAAGCAGCCCCCCCGGGTCCCTCGAGGACAAGGCTTGCGCCAAAATGAATCGGATCGCCAACGAGATTGGCCGCGCCTCTACGATCTCGGCTTTTGTCGTCGCCGCGATGGTCGTGTCCGGCGCCTGGCTTGCAAACACCGCGACGTCCGCTGCTGGGAGCGCCCCGGGGTGCCCAGGCGGGGACACGGGCATCACATTATCCCCTGGGTTTTGCGCGACGATATTCGCTGACAATCTCGGGCACATCCGCCATCTCGTCGTCGCCCCTGACGGGATTGTCTACGCAAACAGTTGGAGCGGCCGGTATTATCACAACGATAAGCCCCCGACTGGCGGCTTCCTCTTGGCGTTGCAGGATACCGACGGATCGGGCCGGGCCAATGTCATCAAGCGGTTCGGCGCGACCCAGGCGGAGGGCGCCGCAGGCGGCACGGGCGTCGCTTTCCATGACAATGCGATTTATGCCGAGGAAAGGGACAAGATTGTCCGCTACGCGCGCAAGCCTGGCGAAGTCGCGCCGAGCGGCGCGCCCGACGTGATCGTCTCGGGCATGCCGCTCACCGGCGACCACCCGATGCACCCTTTCGTCATCGACGCCAAGGGCGAGCTTTTTGTCGATTCAGGCTCGGCCACCAATTCCTGCCAATCGGATAACCGTACGCTGGCCTCGCCTGGCATTCAGCCCTGCACTGAGCTCGAGACGCGAGCCGGGACGTGGCGCTATGACGCCGGCAAGACCGGCCAGGTTTTCTCGCCAGCCGAACGCTTCGCCACCGGCATCCGCAACGGTGAGGGGTTCGCGTTCGACGCCGCGGGACGGCTCTTTGTCACCCAGCACGGGCGTGACCAATTGTCGCAAAACTGGCCGAAGCTTTACACCATCGAGCAGGGCGCCGACCTGCCCGCCGAGGAAGTGGTTCAGCTTCATCAGGGCGCCGATTTTGGCTGGCCGGAATGCTATTACGACCAAAACCAAGGCAAGCTTGTGCTCGCGCCGGAATATGGCGGCGACGGCGGCAAGACGACCGGCGTTTGCGACAGCAAACAGGCTCCCGTCGCCGCGTTTCCCGGCCATTGGGCTCCGAACGACCTCCTGATTTATACCGGCGCTCAGTTTCCTGAGCCCTATCGCGGCGGCGCGTTCGTCGCCTTCCACGGGTCGTGGAACCGCGCGCCGCTGCCACAAGGCGGCTATGACGTCGTCTTTCAGCCAATGGCGGACGGCAAGAAGTCGGGCGATTACGTGATCTTCGCCAGCGGGTTCGCCGGCGCCCACGTTGATCCGGGTCGGGCCGCCTTTCGACCCACGGGCCTCGCGATGGGACCCGACGGGGCGCTCTATATTTCCGACGACGTGCATGGGCGGATCTGGCGGGTCACCTACAAGGGCGATCCAAGTACGGCGCAAATCGCGGCGGCGCCGCAGCCGGCTGCCGTTGCCGCCACTGCGCCTGCGCCGTCCAAGGCGCTGCGCCCGCCGCCCGGCGCGACCGGACAGCAGGTCGCGCTCGGCGACCGCATCTTCCACGGCGAAGCGGCCAACGGCACTTGCAGCGGTTGCCACGGATCGGACGCGGGCGGCACCTCGGTCGGACCCAGCCTCAGCAACGGCGTCTGGGTCTGGGGCGACGGAAGCCTGCCGGCGATCACGAAGACAATCACAACCGGGGTGCCCAGGCCGAGAAACTACACCGGCGTTATGCCGCCAAAAGGCGGCGCCGAACTCTCGGACCAAGATGTCGCAGCCGTCGCCGCCTATGTCTGGGCGGTTGGTCACGCGGCGAACTGACGGGGGGACCGCGTCCGCTTGGCTGACGCCCTTCCCCAATCTCACCCCGAGAGCGTAGCGCCGGACGGCGCGCTGATCCTCGGCAGCATGAGCAAGCCGGTGATCTATCGCGCCCCCCGGGGGGCCACGAAGGCTGAGGCCCTCCGCTCCTAAATCTTGAACTTTCAAGAACAACGTCCATGGCGCATAATTTGCTTCGACAACTGAAGACAGGGATTAGGGAGTCCCGCTCACCGCTCGCGACCAGGGCTAAGCATTGGACCTCAATACGATCGTCTCTGTTGAGAGGCCCCGCCATCGGGGCGAACTCACGAGCTATGCAGACGGCGACGCGTGGCTGGCCGGGGGAACGTCTCTGTTCTCGGAGCCGCAACCCCACTTGCGACGACTGTTCGACCTCACCGACTTGGGTTGGGAGCCGCTTGTCATCAGCGAGCGAGGACTTTCCATCGCCGCGACGTGCAAGGTCGCAACGCTGGACGCTTGCGAAGCGCCGCCCGAATGGACGGCCGCGACGCTGATCGGACAATGTTGCGCGGCGTTTCTCGCTTCATTCAAGATCTGGAACATGGCGACCGTCGGCGGCAACATCTGTCTCGCGCTGCCGGCCGGCCCGATGATCTCCTTAACCGCGGCCCTGGACGGACTCTGCGTGATCTGGACGCGCGAGGGCGACGAGCGCCGAACCCCCGTGGTGGATTTCGTGACCGGTCCGCAGTCGAACGCCCTTCTCCCCGGCGAGGTTCTGCGAAGCATCGAATTGCCGGCGGACGCGTTGAAGAAGCGCGCCGCATTCCGGCGGGCGTCCCTGACTGCGCTCGGGCGGTCTGGCGTTCTTCTGATCGGCGCAAGCTCCGCCCGCTGACGACTTCACGCTTACGGTCACCGCGTCGACGCGTCGACCGGTCCAACTCGCGTTCGCGACCTTGCCGGACCAGGAAACTCTTCGATCTCGGCTCGCGGAGACGATCCCCGATTCCCTCTATTATGACGATGTGCATGGTCGCCCGGACTGGCGCCGCCACATGACCTTCGAATTCGCGGAGGAGATCCGGCAGGAACTCTCGGGCCGCCGCCCGTGAGCTTTCTGATCAACGGCGAGACGCATGAAGCGACGCCGCGGCCGGGGCAGTGCTTGCGCACCTTTCTGCGCGAGCTTGGATGCCTCGGGGTAAAGAAAGGCTGCGACGCAGGAGACTGCGGGGCGTGCACCGTTCATTTGGACGGCAAGCCGGTCCACAGCTGCCTCGTTCCCGCCTATCGAGCCGAAGGAATCGAGATCACGACGATCGAGGGATTGGGTTCGCCGGACGAGCCCCATCCCATGCAAACGGCGTTTCTGCACGCTCAGGGCTTTCAATGCGGCTTCTGCACGGCCGGGCTGATCATGACCGCGGTCGCCCTCGATCAGGGTCAGCTACGGAATTTGCCTGCGGCGCTCAAAGGCAACCTGTGCCGCTGCACGGGCTATCGAGCCATCGCGGACGCGATCTCGGGCAAGCGCCACGTGCAAAGCGCTGAGGCTGGACAAGCGAGCGGTCGCAATCTCCCCGCGCCCGCTGGTCTCGGTGTCGTGACCGGGCGCGTTCGCTACACCATGGATGCGCAGCCGACGGGCGAATTGGCTGGCCTCCTGCACATGAAGATTTTGCGCTCGCCGCACGCTTCGGCGCGTATCCTGAGCATCGATGCGACGGATGCGATGGCGCTTCCCGGCGTCGCGGCTGTTCTGACCTACGCGGATGCGCCTTCCCGCCATTTCTCGACCGCCCGCCACGAAACGTCCACCGACGACCCGGACGACACGCTCGTCCTCGATCGCGTCATTCGACATGTCGGGCAACGCGTGGCCGCCGTGGTCGCCGAGAGCGAAGCTGTGGCCGAAGCCGCGTGCGGGCTCATCAAGGTCGAGTATGAAATCCTGCCGGCGGTTTTCGATCCCGGAGGACGCGATGAAGCCGGGCGCGCCGGTCGTTCACGATAAGCCAGCGTCCGCTCGTATCGCCAATCCGCAACGCAACATCGTGGCCGAGCTTCACGGCCACGTCGGCGATGTCGAGCAGGGTTTTGCCGAAGCGGAGGCGATCCACGAAGGCGTGTACGTAAGCCAGCGCGTTCAGCATGCGCATCTCGAGACCCATGGGGCGATCGGCTGGCTCGACGGCGACGGCAAGCTGCACCTCCGCACCAGCTCTCAGACGCCCTTTCTTACGCGCGACGCGCTTTGTGCGCTCTACGACCTTCCACGCGACAAAATTCGTGTCTTCGCAGAGCGCGTCGGCGGCGGCTTCGGCGGCAAGCAGGAGATGATCACCGAGGACATCGTTACGCTGGCGGTGTTGAAAACGGGACGGCCGGTCAAGCTGGAATATACCCGTTCGGAGCAGTTCTCGGCCTCGACAAGCCGCCACCCCATGCGCATCGCCATCAAGGTCGGCGCCCGACGCGACGGCCGCTTGACCGCGATCTCCATGCGGATGCTCTCGAATACCGGCGCCTACGGCAATCATGGTCCGGGCGTCATGTTTCATGGTTCGGGGGAGTTGGTCGCGCTCTACCGATGCCCCAACAAGAAAATCGACAGCTATGCGGTCTACACCAACCAGATGCCCAGCGGCGCCTTCCGCGGCTATGGCCTGAGCCAGACGAACTTCGCGATCGAATCGGCCATGGACGAGGTCGCGCGACAGATCGGGATGGACCCCTTCGCCTTTCGGCGGATGAATGTCGTCAAGCCGGGCGATCCCATGGTCTCAACCGAAGAGGATCAGCACGACGTCGAATATGGCAGTTACGGGCTCGATCAGTGTCTCGACCTCGTGGAACACGCCCTGAACTCGGGCGCCGACGCCGACCTCTCGGAGGACTGGCTCGTCGGGCGCGGCGTCGCCGCAGGCATGATCGATACGATCCCGCCGCGCGGTCATCGCGCCGAGTGCCGGATACGCCTGACCGAGGATGGCGCCTTCGAACTCAAGGTCGGGACGGCCGAGTTCGGCAACGGCACCACGACCGTGCACGGTCAGATCGCCGCCTCGGTCCTGAACACGACGGTCGAGCGCATTCATATCCAGCAGTCGGACACCGAGCTCATAGCGCACGACACCGGCGCTTACGGCAGCACCGGCACGGTCGTCGCGGGCGTCGGCGACCCGTGACGCCGCGGAAGACTTGGCGGCGCGCGATCCTCGATTTCGCGGCGTCGTGCATGAGCGCGCCTCGATCGGCTTGCGCCCTGGGCGACGGCTGCGTTCGAGCCGCTGGATGCGCAAATCGGCCTTCGGGAGCTTGGCGGCCAAGGCGAAGCTCGCCGGAGTCGAGCTCTCCGGGCGTCGGCAAGGCTCGGGGCACGCCGCGCTCCGTCGCGTTCAATGTGCAGGGGTTCGAAGTCGCCGTGCATCGTCGCTACGGCGAAATCCGCATCCTCCGCTCCATCCACGCCGCGGACGCCGGCACGGTCATCAATCCGATGCAGTGCCGCGGCCAGGTTGAAGGCGGCGTCGCCCAGGCGATCGGCGCCGCGCTCTACGAGGAGCTGATGATCGACGGTTCGGGCGAGGTCACAAATCCGACCTTTCGCGGCTATCACATTCCGACCTTGCGGACATGCCGATCACCGAGGTTCATTTCGCAAAGACTTTCGACCGCATCGGCCCGCTTGGCGCGAAATCAATGAGCGAGAGCCCCTACAACCCAATCGCCGCCGCGCTCGGCAACGCGATCCGAGATGCGACGGGCGCGAGACTTTGCGAGACGCCCTTTCGCGCCGACAAACTTTATCAAGCTGTGCTCGACCAACACGTGAAACCGGAAGCCCGAGGCGCTCGCAAGCGCGCTCTCGCACCGGTCGGAGATCCCGAGCCTTCGGACGAGTGACTAAGCGTGACCGCTCGCTAGCAGCCCAAGCGCGGCCTGTTAGTGAGCTTTTACCGTGAGACGCCGTAATCCAACGAGTGGGCGATGATTTTTGGTTGCCCCGGGCGTCTTCTCTTGCGAATGAGCGCGGCGCTCGGCGGGGCGGGCGAGTAGGCAATAAGCGATCAACGCGAGCAGTGAGCACGCAGCCATCACCACCGCCATCGAGAGCGCTGACCGCCCATCAAACAATGCCGCGACCAACCCGCTCGACGCCGCGCCGGCCGCCATCTGAAGACTTCCAGCCAGCGCGCCGACGGCGCCCGTGATGTCTGGCAGGGGCTGCATTGTTGCATTCATGATGCTGGGCATGGTCATGCCGAAAGCGAGCGCGACCGCCATCAAGAGGACGGCGATGATGGCCAGCTGCGACCACCCGGCCAGTGTCACCGCGAGCAGAATGGCTGCCGCGGCTGCTGAGAGCGTGAGACCAATCGTCAGCACCCGAGCGGCTGATATGCCGCGGCGACCCAGGCAGCCATCGAGCAGCGCGCCGCTCATCACCGCCGCCGAGCAGGCGCTGAAGATCAGGCCATACTGGTCGGGCCGCAATCCCTTTACGCCAACGAAGAACAGCGAGGATCCTGTGACATAGGCAAACACCGTGGCGCTGCTTGCTGCACCGACCAGGATGTACGCGAGCGAAAGTGGATGGGTTAGCGCTCGCACGTAGTTTCGGATCACAAGCCCCGGCGCCAGGCGATTGCCGAGATCGAGCTTTGCGCTCTCGGCAAGTCCGAGCAGCACGCCCGACAAAAGAAGGCTGCCGATCACGGCTTGCATCGCGTAGATCAGCCGCCAGCCGCCGATCGTCAACAGCGCGGCGCCGGCGGTCGGCGCAATCACGGTCGCCACATTGATAGCGACTACGACTTTGGCAATTTTGGCGCGCGCAGTCGCTTCGTTGAATAGATCGCGAATGATGGCGAGGGTCATCACCGTGCTGGCGGCGCCGACGCCCTGGAGGAAGCGGCAGATCATTAGCTCCGGCAAAGACTGAGCGACCGCGCAGGCGAGGCTCGCGGCCACAAACAGAGCGACACCGAACATGACGACGGGTCTGCGCCCAAAACAGTCGGAGACGGGTCCATAAATAAGAGGCGCCGCGGCGAGGCTGAGCATGTAGACGCTCATCGTCAGGCCGACTTCTGAGGGGCTGACGCCAAGCGTTGCGCCAGTCGCCGCGAGCGCCGGCAGATTGATATCGATGCCGGAATAGGGCACGGCCGCGAGACAGCCGAGCAGAAGCGTGAAGCCGAATGAGCCGGGTCGAATTTTCATGGTCTCAAATTTCTGTTTTCGGTGTTTTCTTTGGAGGAGAGGAAGTGACTTCCCCTCCTCCGCGATTGGCTACCTCAGATCAGCGCTGGCGACCGGTGCGACGCGCCCCGCTTGGCGCCATCGTCTCCGCCAATCGATCGAGCTTTTGATTGACGACCACCTGCTTGATGATCGACCGGATCTCCGATTGCGTGTCGATGCGGGCAAACTCGTCAGCCATTTGCGACGCGCGCATTCGGAACGCGGGTCGATCGAGCACGGTGCGGACGGCGGCGCGCAGCGCTTCCTGCGTCGGCTCATTGGTCGCGAGATTGAGACCGACGCCGGACCACGCCACGCGTGCGTTGACGTCGGCTTTGTCCTCGGTCATCCCGGCGGTCACAAGCGGAATTCCAAAGCTCATGGCCTGGTTGACGCTGCCATATCCGCCGTTGGTGACGAGGACGTCAACGCGGGGGAGCAACCATTCGAACGGCAGAAAGCTCGCAATCCGCGCGTTGGAGGGGACGGCGACAGGAACGGCCTCGACCGGACGCCCCCCGGTCGTCGCGACCACCAACACGTCAGGCTCGTTAGCCAATGCGGCGAGCGTCGGAGCGACCAATAACCCGAAATTGTGATTGGCCACCGTCCCCTGTGTCACCAGCACGACCTTGCGTGAACCATCGAGGTCCTTCGCCCAGGGCGGCAGCGGAGCTTGACCTGGGATGATCGGAGGCGTGCCGACGAAATGCACCGAGCGTGGAATCTGGCGCGGGAACTCGAAGCGCGGCACCGACAATTGCATGTAGGCGTCGGCCAGTTCGACGACAGAATGGAAGAGCGGCACCGACACTGGGCCGACGTCCAGGTTGTCCAGCGCCTTGTTTAGACACAGTAGCGACGGCTGATCGACGGCCTGGTCATACTCTCGTGCGATCTCCGCATATTGACGGCGCCGCTCCTCTGTCGTGGCAGGCGGCAGGCCAAGGAAGTTCGGCGCGCCGTCTTCCCGCGCCCAATGTAGAAATGACGTGCCGCAAAGAACGATGGGAGGTCGCTTGGTTCTCGGTCCGAGCAGCATCGGCAGCACGCCAAAGAACATGTCGTCGCCAACGATCACGTCGGCATGACATTCCTCCAGCGCCTGCAGCAGCCCTTGGTGCTGGGCCGGAAGGGAATCGACGAAGATCCGTTCGATGGCAACTCGGAACCATTCGAGTCCCGGCGGGATGTGCTTCAGTTCGGGAGCCACCGCGAGAAAATCCCGGCCGTCGAAATCTGCGCGCCCTTGAAGCGAAAGGAATTTTGCTCCGGCGTTTTCGATGCGGTCTCGGAACGCGCTGCCGGTCAGAAAAGTGATCTCGTGGCCTTCGGCGAGCAGGATACGTGTGATCGCAAGCAGCGGATTAATATGGCCTGTCGCAGGCGTCGAAGCGAAGAGAATATTCATTGGATCGGTCCTCTGATTGCCGACGAGCCGAGCGTCCCGAGTCTCCTCAGGACGCTTGCCCTCCGGCGCAAAGTCCGCGCGTCGTAGGCCGCGCGAGCGGTCAGCACGGTGGACGAGGCCCGCTACGAAAGAATTTCAGAGATCGGATGTTGCGTTACATCTGTAACGCGGCGGCCGACGGCGAGACGGCCCTCAAGCATCCGCTCGGCTGCCGTGTTCCAGCCCTAGATAGCGATGTGTTGCGCGACCGATGTCTTCGCCGCGGCAAGGCAGCGGGTAAGCACGGAGGCAAGTTCGGCGCCGACAAGCGGCCGGCGAACCAGATCAGCAACGCCTGCCCGAACGAGCGCGTCCGCGCCGATGTCGAGCGAGGATCTCGCGAGGAGGATCGGCTGAACCGGACTGATGCTGTGAAGAGTATGCGCAAGTTCGAGGGCTCCTCGAACTGACGCGATGCTGATGACGATGCCGTCAAAACGGGTCGGCTCGGCACGGACCGCAGCGATGGCGTCAGCCGGACGATCGAAACCTATGGGTTCGTATCCGAGTGCGGCTAGGATCTCCTCATCGCCAAGCAGAGTGTCGCGATCATCGTGAACGATCAGCACGGTTTCGCCCTGGCCGAGCCGCGGCGGCGCGACTGGGTTCGGTCTCGGCGTCGTTTGGGCTTCAGTCTTGGCGGCGGGCAGCCAGACCTCGAAGCGGCTGCCCTCTCCTGGCGTACTGGCGACGTCGACTGCGCCGTCGTGGTCTCGAACGATCTTGCGGACCGTTGCGAGGCCGAGCCCGGTTCCGCCGGGCCGCGTCGTGAAAAAGGGCTCGAACAGCCGCTTCGCGACGTCTTCTCCAAAGCCGGGGCCAGCATCGCTGACGGCGATGCAAGCATAGGAACCCGGCTCCAGTTCTCCGCTGCTGAAGATTCGCCCGGTCGTGAGACGCTGCGTATTCACTGAGACATCGATGCGTCCAGATTCGCCCATTGCTTGCGCCGCATTCCTGCACAGGTTGACGATAACCTGCTGCAACTGCGCACGCTCGCCGAACACCGCAAGACCTTCGGGCGCGTCCGCGACGACCAACTCAATGCTCGACGGCAGCGATGCTCGCAGGAGCGATGCGGTCTCGCTCAGCAATTCAGTGATCGAGAGAAGCGCGTAACGGTCATCCGACCTACGTCCGAAAGTCAGGATGCTATCGACCAAGTCTCGCCCGCGTTCAGCGGCCTTCTCGATCTCGGCAATGCGTCGCGCCGCCTTGCTGCCCGGCTCCACCTCAGCACTGGCCATTTCGGAGTAGCCAACGATCGCGGAGACGATGTTATTGAAGTTGTGGGCGACGCCGCTTGTCAGCTGGCCCACGATCTGCAAGCGGAGCGCCCGCTCGAGCCGCGCCGTCAGTTTGGCCTTTTCGCGCTCGCCGATCTCGCGTACGAGCGCATCGGCGAGCGCGTCTCCGGCGAGCCGCACCGCCTCCAGCGGGAAGTAAGCCCCTCGCGCGGGCTGAAGCCTGTCGAATCCCAGGATGCCGCGCTCCCAGCTCGGTCGCCGCAAAACAACGCAAGCCCAGGCGCGGACGCCGAAGGCATCCAGCGTCTTCCTAGCGCTGCCGGGTGGAAGGCGCGCGACGTCCGGCGCGACGATTGTTTCCAGTCCGACCTGCTTGAAGTCATCCGGCAGGGAGAGTGCCGACCCTGGCCAGCCAACGGGATAAGGCGCATGGTCCTCGGACCAAGCAAAAGTCCGGATAGGGTGTTCGCCCAGCACAACATAGACGCGATCAGCCTCGATTGTTCTTCCAAATTCCGCCAAGGCCTGCTCAAGCCTCCGCTTGGTCTCGCTAGGCGGACAATTGATGAGGCGCGCGGATTGTTCCGCGATCAGGTGCTCGAACGCCGCCCGCTTTCGCAACGCCACCGCTCGGGCTCTGAGCCGTCTTCCGAGATCGATCAGCGCGAGAGCAAGTAGAATGGACGTTGCATAGAGGAGCAGGCGGAACCGTTGCGCCGAGGCTTCCGAGGCTATGTGGAAGCGCGCGAATTGCGCGCGCGTCTCCTCCAGAGGCTGTCTCGTCTGAACGGCGAGCAGCCCCTTAACGGTATCGTCGACCGAGGGACGAAGAACTTCGAGGAGGTGAGTGTGAGAAATCAAAGCCTGGGCAGTTTCCTGATCCGCCTCGGCCGGGGGCTGCACGGCAAGTTCGAGAAGGCCCTCGTCCACGGCCTGTTGGGAGCGCGCCGAGGAATTGAGAGTGAGTAGGAGAATGTCCCTGGCCAGCCTCCTTAGGCGAACATCCCGATCATTGAATCCAGGACTTGCGCTTAGAAGGCTGATGTAGGACAGCGAGTTGCGCAAGAGCGCGTTGTCGCTCTTAAAACGTTCGGTCAAATTCTCTTCAATTTTGGTTGCAGCGGCGAGGCGATCGAGCGGCCCAGTGTCTAGCCCCTCTGACGCGGCCTGCGCGCGAAGTTCTGTCTCCGCGGCGGCTATCCGCTCCGACGAACGCACGAGCGGGTCATAGTTCGTGAGCAATCCCGCCCGAGCCTGCAGCACGTCGCGATCCAGCGAAGCCTCGGCGAGGGCGAAGTCGTCGAAGATTTGCAGCGTCGTCGAATAGACTGCCGCGTCGGTCGCGATGCCGCGCATCAACAACCAGGTTAGGAGGGTGAGGAGCAGGCAAACCACACCCACGCCAGCGGCGATTTCACTTGGGCGCATCGCTTTGCCGCAATTCGGCCGCCGATGTGACGGGCTTGCCGAGATAGGTCCCGGTCAGAGTGTTCAGGAAGGCGACGATGGCCTTCGTTTGGTCATCGGTCAACCTTCGGTCAAGTTGCGCATAACCCATCGCCTGAACCGCTTTCGACAGCGTCGCCGCGCTTCCGTCGTGAAAATAGGGTGGCGTGACCGCGACATTCCGTAGGCTCGGGACACGAACGATCTCTGGCTTGGGAGAGGCAAGCGGGTGAAACACGCCATGGCGCTGGTACATGTTGCCGCCGACGTTGACCCCTTGATGGCAAGAGACGCAGCCGAGCGACTTGAACAACTGGTACCCAGCGAACTCCTCAGCGTTTATCGCGTAGACGTCGCCCTCGAGCCATCGATCAAACCGGCTCCCGGGTGTAAGGAGGGTCCGCTCATAGGCCGCAATGGCGCCGACGAGCCCTGGGACATCCGGCTCGCGGCCGAAGGCTTCGCTAAACTGACGAACCATATCCTGGTCGGCTCGCAGTTTGTGCAATGCTGCCTCGACGTCCGATCCCATATTCTGGGATTTGTTGAAGGTTTGGATCGCTTGGTCTTCCAGCGTGCGGAGGTCGCCTTCCCAATTCAGGCGGAAGTTCAGCGCGGAATTAAACACGGTAGGCGTGTTTAATGAGACCGCGTCAGAAGATGAGTTCAGGAGGACGTTCGCGTCGTTTCTTCCGCTCGCGCCGTTGGTCGATGTGTCATGACACGAATTGCAGCTGCGCGTGTTGTCACGCGAAAGCCGTGTGTCGTGGAACAAGCGGTCGCCGAGCGCGACCTGCCGGGGGTCTTGGGCTGGGACGGGTGGAATGGGCGTAATCGGCTCTTGGTCGGGGCGAGGTTGAGGCTCCGGGGCTTGGGCAATCGCCCATCCTGCCGCGCAAAGGGTTAGAACGACCAGGATCAGGCGCGCCATGATGCGTCTAGCGCGCAGAAGACTTGTCGTCAGTCGCAGGCTGTAGCCCGAAGCCCGCGTGGCAACCCATATCTAGCTCCCCGACATACCGTCCGGGTGTAACAGACAGCTGTCATCGGACGACCGCGATCTCACCGACAATAACATCCAGATGCCGATGGCGTGCGCTCTCGAGGGGGACGCTCGGCCATCTTGTGCGAAGCGTCGTCGAATCCGCTTGGGGACCCGCCGGCGAACCGATTGTTGCGAACGTAACGCAATACCTGGCCTTTGAAATCCTTCCGTAGCTCCAGACAAGCATCCTCCTCAGAGACACTTGTGAAGCAAAGCTTCAATAAGTCGGCTGTCTGCAAAAAAGACAAATCGCAGGGATGTCTAATCCGAGCGGTTCAAATGAAAGGAGCTGGACCCGTGCGCTCGATTATTTTTGGAGTGATTGTGCTGCTCGCTTCGACCGCCGCTGTACACCCTGCCCAGGCGCAAAAAAACGCTTACGCGCAGGCTTTCATAAGCCATCGGCCGCCTAGCCGATAGCCAGGAGCCGCTGGCTAGACAGACCCGCCCCGGCGACGACGCTTTGACGAAGAGGATCGAGCAAGATAACATTGGGCTCGATCACTTGATCGACATCTGCCCGAGCTGCTGAGCCAAACGGACGCGCTGATCTATGCTCCGGCTCTCGCCTTCGACATTAGCCAAAGACGCGCCCTGGATGGCAGGAGGGCGTCCGCGGCTTCATTAGAGGCGCCGCCGAACTACCGCCTCGGACGACGCGGGACGGCTTGCGACACGGCACGTTCCATCTGCTTCCATGCGCGAGATCGACCGATTGACCGATCAGCTCCTCTCAGACAGCAAAACAGCACCAAGCAACACGCGGTTGTCAGGCGCTGGCGATCGTCAGGCCACGGTCCTCGTGGTCGACGACGATCCCACGCTGCAAACCATGATCTTCGACTACTTCGTCGAGAATAACATCCAGACGCTGCTAGCGCCCGGTCGGAAGGAGATGCTCCGCCAACTTAGCGGGCAGGATGTGGATGTCGTTATCCTAGATCTTCGGCTTGGACTCGACGATGGACTCGACGCGCTGCGAGAGCTCAGGTCGAGTTTTGACGTGCCAGTGATCATCGTCACCGGCCACCGGCGGGATGAATCGACCGGGTAGTCGGTCTCGAGCTGGCGCCGACGATTATGTCACGAAGCCCTTTAACCTGCGTGAGCTTCTCGCGCGAGTGCGCGCGATCATTCGAAGGCTTGACAGGAGCCGCGCCTCGCCTTCACGCGACCTAGAACGCGGCGGATATCGCTTTTCCGGCTGGCGGCTCGACCGGCGCATACGGCGTCTAACCGACACGCATGGCTCGCCGGTTCCGCTGACGAAAGGGGAATATGCGTTGCTTGTCGCCTTTCTGGACGCTCCACAACGCCCGCTGAGCCGGGAGCATCTGCTGCAGGCCACCCGAGTGCATGACGATGTCTTCGACCGCAGCATCGATGTCCAGATTCTTCGCCTTCGGCGCAAGCTGGAGCAGGATCCGAGCACGCCTCAAATCATCCTGACGGAGCGTGGCGTCGGCTATGTGTTTGCCCAACCGGTGGACCGGTTTTGAGCAGCGAGAAACGGTTCCCGCTGCTTAGCGTCGACCACGCGTCTCACGAGACTTTTTCCTATGCGATCCTCAGATGGGCGCCTCTTGGCTTAAGGATTCCAGCTATAGGCGGGCCGGCGGCTGAAGGCTGAGGAGGGTCGGAAAGCCAACGGCGTATCATTGGCAGAATGACCTCATGCCCGGCGTGCGGCGCCACGATCTCCGGTACTGCCGGCAATTTCCTGCGCTGCGGCGCAATTTTCAGCCG